>JALHPZ010000091.1 GCA_022842245.1 Gemmataceae bacterium | reverse complement strand
AGACGGCCGGGAAGCAGTCCACGTCGCGCGTGCCTCTTGCCCTGGCCGGATCCACGCCGGCCCAGCGGGCGATGGCCGTGTTCGCATGGACCCAGCGCAGTGCGCGATCCTTCACCACGACCGGATTCGGGATGGCGTTGATGACCGCTTCCAGGAAGGCGCGATCACGCTGTGCCGCGATTTCCGCCGTCTTGCGCTCCTCGATATCGAGCAGCGTCACGGCGACGAACCGGGACCCGTCGGACAGCTCGAACCCCCGCTTCTTCTTGAACACCCACCGGATGCGTCCGTCGGCCAGTTCGTAGGGCTCCTCGTAGGTCTCCTCACCGAGGGAGGCGAGCACGGCGTCGTCCTGCGCGCGGTTGCGCCCGGCGGACTCGGCGCCGAACACATGCGCGTCCGTCCTGCCGATGAGGGCGTCCCGGTCGAGCCCGTGGAACCGGAGCATCTCCTCGCTCGCGAGAACGAACCGGTTGTCCGAATCCTTGACGCACACGGCTACCGGGATCGACTGGAGCACGGCATCGAGGAAGTCCCGCGCACGCTGCGCCGTCTGAAAAGCATCCCGGCGGTCGGTGATGTCCACCAGCGCCGTGACGACGATCGGGGCCTGCCCGGGCATCGAGAGGGCGACCTTGGTCTTGCTGAACCAGCGGGTCGTCCCGTCGGCCAGGACAAAGGGCTCGTCGACCTGGATCACGCCGCCGTTCTGCATCGCACGGGCGTCCTCGGCGCGATGAACCTCCACCTGCGCGGGCGAGAAGAAATCGCCGTCGCCCCGTCCCAGGATCCCTTCTCGCGGTTGCCCCAGCGCCCGGCAGGCCGGGTCGTTCGCCGCCACGTAACGGCCGGCGGCATCCTTGGCCAGCACGGGGTAGGGGAGCGCGTTCAGCACGGCATCGAGCAGTCGGCGGCCACTTTCCACCGCCTGTTGCAGCGCGTGCGTCTCGGTGATGTCCATCAGCGTGCCGAAACACTTCGCCGGCTGGCCGTCTTCTCCGAAGAGGGAGTTTCCGTAGGCGCGGATATGCCGGTAGAGGCCGTCCCGGCCACGGATCCGGTATGTGAGTTCCAGAGGCCGCTGTTCCCGAAGCAGGCTGCGGATGGCTTCCGCGCGAGCGGCGCAGTCCTCCGGGTGGACGCGCCCGTTGACGTCCTCCACCGCATCCGCCCCGACGAAGCCGCCTTCGTCGAGCCCGTCCGGCGTGATGTCGAACCGGGAGGGGTCGATCTCCAGAATCCGCAGGCAGGTCGCGCTCAGATAGAGGCGCTGGGTCGTCGGATCCCACTCCCAGAGCCCCATGCCGCTGCTCGCGAACGCGATACGGTAGCGACGCTGGCTCTCTGCGAGCCGCTCCTGATGGCGAGACTCGCGATCCTGCAGCGCGGCGACGTATTGCGCCTGGGTCTCGACGCGGCGGTCGTCCAGGCGCCGCAGCAGGACGAAGAGCGCCACCGCGACGATGAGTCCGATGAACAGGACCGACCGGGCATCCGTTCGGCCGGACCCCATCCAGAAGGCGGCCGTCGGTTCCACGCGCAACTGCCAGGTGGTGTCGGCACGCCGCAGCGACTCCAGATGGACGAAGCGGGCACCGTCGGGAGCGCCGAACAGTCGGGCCGGAGGTCCCTCCGCGTGGCCGGTGCGTATCGGCTCGTCGAGCGACTCGGGAATGGTGAGCGTGATCGCAACGAGGCCATCACGCCCGACGATCTCCGAGAGCAACCGACCGACGCGCAGTCCCGCTGCGGCAAAGCCGAGGATCGAAGACTGGTCGAGCCGCGCGCCCCCGACTGCAGCACCCCGAGCGAAGATCGGGGCGAACAGAATCACCGCCGGTCCAGCGTCGTGTTCTGGCGATTCGCCGCCGGCAAAGGAGTCCGCCAGCCGGACGACGCCCGTATAGCTCGCGTCACCCTGGGCGGCTGCCCTCGCCATCGCGGCGCGGCGCACGGGATCCGAACCGGCATCGAAACCGGCGACCGAAGCGGCGGATTCGAGATTGCTGCCGAAGTACTCCATCGGATAGCACACAGGGTGATCTCCGCGAGGCCACACCCTGTAGCCGGGATAGACCGCCTGCATCCTCCGCCCATAGCCTGCGATCGCATCGCAGGGGACGCGACGGAAAAACGCGCTTCCGTGGTTGGGGCGGGTGCCGGGAGCCTGCTGCCTGCGGAGAAAAGCGCGCCATTCGTCGAGTGACAGGTCCGGGTTCATGGCGATCACACCGGCCAGGGAGCGCACTTCCGCTTCGGTCCCTCGAAAGACGGTGTCGATCCGATGGACCGCTTCGCCCGCAGCACGATCGAAGCGCGCGGCGTCCTCCACGCGCTGACCGGAGTCGAGCCAGAACCACACTGCCACCGACACTGCGGCGACGACAAGCATGACCCACCAGGGCAGTGCGGACCGGCCCGGCGCGACCGCGCGCGAACGCGCGTCCCCGGACAGGGTGGCGTCCGTGTTCACGGCAGTGCCGTCGTCAGGCGACGCGCGGTTCGTTGTCATCGACGGCGGTCC
>JALHPZ010000090.1 GCA_022842245.1 Gemmataceae bacterium | reverse complement strand
CGGCCCCGGGCAATAGCCGCTGATGCCCCAGCCGATGCCGAAGATCGCAGCGCCGAAGATTAGCGGCGGGTCGATGGTGCGTAGGGACGAAATGTGGAAAGCCTCGTCGAGGAGCGGCGTGGGGCGTCGCAAAACTAGACGCGTGGCGCCGGCAGTGACGGCAACTGCGCCGCCGAGGACGAACAGCAGGCTCGGGTCCCAGCGGCCGGAGATGTCGAGAAAGGCCAGGACTTTCGACGCGTTCGTCATGCCGGACACCGCAAGGCCGAGACCGAAGAGGACGCCGGCAACGCCGCTGGCTAGAAGGAGGCGCTTCATCAGAACACTCCGAAGACGTGACGCACGACGAACGTCGCTGCGATGCCGACGACCAGGAAGGTGCCGGTTGCCGCGAGCGATCGGACGGAGAATCGCCCGAGGCCGCAGACGCCGTGGCCGCTGGTGCAGCCGCTGCCGAGAGACGTGCCGAAGCCGACCAGCAGGCCCGCAACGATCAGCAGCCAGGCGGGGAAGGCCGGCCGGGCCGAAGGCATCTGGTGGGTCCATAGCTGCCAGGCAGCCACGCCAGCGACCAGGCCGACCAGGAAGGCAAGTCGCCACGGGGCGTCTCGGCGGGACGGGCCCACGAGCCCTCCGACGATCGAACTGATGCCGGCGATCCGGCCGGTCAGCCAGAGCAGCAGGACGGCGGCGCTGCCGATCAGCAGGCCACCGGCCAGAGCGGAGGCGGGAGTGAATCCTTCCATTGAAGAGGTCTCGCGGGAGAGTGAGTCGGACAACGCGGGTTGCGACAAGCGGCGAAGGTTAGCGGTTCATCGCCCGCCACGGAACGAACGATTCCGCATAACCATATGCTCGTTCCGCGCTGAGTTCAGAACGTCGCCTTCAACCCCACCTCGATCCGCCGTCCCGCTTCCGGTGCGAAGTTGCGGAGGAACGAGACGGAATTGCGGATCTCCTCGTTCAGCAGATTGCGCGCGTTCAGGAACACGGTCCACTCGACGCCGCCCACCGGCTCCAGGGTGCGGTCGATGGAAAGGTTGACGAGGTGGTAGCCCGCCGTGCCCGTCTCGTTCACGCCGGGATTCTTCTGGGCCGAGGCGTACGTCCAGCGCAGTCGGGTGATCCACCCGGCCTCGGCAAAGTGCGCCAGCTCGAAACCGGTTCGGCGCGGCGGCAGGCGCGGAACATCGCCCGCGCCGACGTCCTTGAATCGTCCCCGCACGGCATCGGTGAAGAGGGTGACCTCCATCGCGCCGAGCGGGGAGTCGCCGAAGCGCATGAGCCATTCGGCCTCGTAGCCGTTGAACACGGCGTCCTGCTGGGCGTACTGGAGCACGGGCAGGCATCGCTCCGGGCGCACGCAGGCGGCAATGATGCGGCGCCGGTCGAGGTCGTAGAAGGTACCGCGGTTGCGAAGATAGATGAAATCGTCGGCTTCGTAGCGGAAGGCGTTGAGCCGAAGAACGCCCCCCTGCCACTCGTGGGTGAAGCCCAGGTCCATGCGCTGCATGGACTCGACGCCCAGGTTGCGGTTGCCGATGTTGTAGGTGCGGGTGGCGAGGTGCGGTCCCAGGGAATAGAGCTCCTGCACGTCCGGTGCCCTTTCCGGCTGCGACAGCGTGGCCGTGAGGCGGCTTCTCGGGCCGAACTTCGCGGAAGCCGCAATGGACCAGGTCGTGGGCCGGTACTGGGTGCGCGGAAAGACGAAGGTGTTGAGGCCGCGAACGATGGGGTCGGGCAGGATCTCCTGGTTCTCGGCGCGCACGGCGCCTTCCAGCGCCCAGTGCCTGGCTTCGAACTTCTCGCTGAGGAACGCCGCCTGGGTCGTTGCCACGGCTCTCGGCAGGAAGGCCTCCTGCCCGAGCGCCGAGATGTCCCGATTGATGTAGTGCAGGCCTAGTGTCCCCTGGTGCTCGGCCCTGAAGCTGTGGTCGCCTTCCAGACGGTACTCGCGGGCCTGGGTCCGGAACACGGTGACCGGCCGGCTGTTGTCGACCTCGTCGTGGCGGTAGTTGACGTCGCCCGCCCGCACGCGAAGGGACTTCAGCAGGGGAAGGCCGACCTTCAGTTCGCCTTTCAGGTCGGCGCGGGTCTGCTGCATGTCGATGCGGACGTTCTGCCCTTCGATGAGGGTCGGGTCCAGTAGCACTACGGTGTCGTTGGAGTGGGCGCCCGGCGGCACGCCGTAGTTGTTCTCCATGCTGCCGAGGGAGACGCCGAGGTTCAGCCGGTCCCCGACGTAGCTGAGACCGACGCCGGCGCCGTGCGTCCGCATGTCGGTGTTTGCCACGAACTCGCTGGTATTGCGGCGCGTCGCGGTCCCGAACTGCTTCAGGACGGCGGCTTCGTCGATGGCAAGGCCGGGAATGCCGAGGTTGCCGCGCTCCCGATGGAAGGCATCCACATGGAGGATCAGGGGGCCGGCGCCGCCGCGGATCTTCGCGGCCGAGGCCCGTTCGTGGCCGTTGGTGCCATAACGGGTCTGCACCTGGGCTTCCACCGGCTTCTTCAGGCGGCGGGTCTGGATGCGGCCGTCGCTGATCTCGACCGCCCCGCCGATGGCGCC
>JALHPZ010000089.1 GCA_022842245.1 Gemmataceae bacterium | reverse complement strand
GACAGCGCGCCCATCCCCGTGGCAGGCACCCCGGCCCGGTTCTTCCGAGTCCGCCTGATCTCCGGCAAGGACACCATGCCCCCGGGAGCCCCGAAGCTCGCGATCCGCTGGCGGTCGGACGACCTCGTCTTCGCCGCCCGGGGCGAGCCTCCGTTCACCCTCACCTTCGGCAAAGGCGACGCCCGGGACGGCGCGATGCCCGTCGCCTCCCTCATTCCGGGGTTCGGCACGCCGGCCGCCCTGGAGCCCACCCCCGCCGTCATCGGGCAGATCCGGGAGCACGCCGGCGTGGCCGCTCTCAAGACACCCCTGCCCTTCGGGCGCTGGGCGCTCTGGGGCCTGCTCGGCCTGGGCACCGCCATGCTCGTCTCCATGGCGATCCGCCTGGCTCGGGGTGCCGGCGCACCGCCTCCACAGTCCTGAATCTCGCTATATCGATTTAATCGATCGACCCGAGTCCTTTTACTCGTTGGCCTCGATCGCCTTGCGTCTCTACAGTTCGGTCCGTGCACAAGACGTGCGCCACCTGAAACCCAACGCAAGGAGCGATTCCATCATGTCCACCCAAACCCCCAGCCGTGAAGGTCAGCGCGTCCCCGAGGTGAGCTTCCGCGTTCGCGAGAACAACGAGTGGAAGACCGTCACCTCCCGCGACCTGTTCGCCGGCAAGACCGTCGTCGTCTTCTCCCTGCCCGGCGCGTTCACGCCGACCTGCTCGTCGACCCACCTGCCCCGCTACAACGAACTCGCCCCGGCGTTCCGCGCCAACGGCGTCGACTCGATCCTGTGCGTGTCGGTCAACGACACGTTCGTGATGAACGAGTGGGCCAAGGACCAGGAATCCGACAACGTGACGCTGGTGCCGGACGGCAACGGCGAGTTCACCGAAGGCATGGGCCAGCTCGTCGACAAGCATGACCTCGGTTTCGGCAAGCGGTCGTGGCGCTACTCGATGCTCGTGAAGGATGGCGTGGTCGAGAAGATGTTCATCGAGCCGAACAAGCCCGGCGACCCCTTCGAGGTCTCCGACGCCGACACGATGCTCGCGTACATCAACCCCACCGCGCGCAAGCCCGACCAGGTCGCGATCTTCACGCGTGAGGGCTGCCAGTTCTGCGCGAAGGCCAAGGCCCGCCTGACCGAACTCGGCTACGACTACGTGGAAGTGCCGCTGCCGCACACGATTCGCAGCCGCGTCGTCGGCGCCGTCGCTGACGCCCGCACCGTGCCGCAGATTTTCATCAACGGCCAGCACATCGGCGGTCATGAGGAACTCGAGGCCTGGTCGCGCCAGGCGGCCTGAGTCCCCGCTCCCGTCGCAACAACGCCGGGGAGAAAGTCTCCCCGGCGGTCATCCCCCCCAAGGAACCCGCTGCAATGAACCACCTCCACACCGATGTGGCCGTGATCGGCGCCGGCACTGCCGGACTCGCGGCCTACCGCGCAGCCATCGCTGCGGGCAAGCGCGCCCTGCTCATCGAGTCGGGGCCCTATGGCACCACCTGCGCCCGCGTCGGCTGCATGCCGAGCAAGCTGCTGATCGCAGCCGCGGAGGCCGCGCATGCGCCTGCCCGCTGGAACGAGTTCGGACTCCGGCTCGCAGGAAGCGTCCGCGTGGACGGCGAAGCCGTGATGGCGAGAGTGCGTCGCGAACGCGACCGCTTCGTCGGCTTCGTCGTCGAAGGCGTGGATCGCATCCCGGAATCGGACCGGATCCGTGGCTTCGCGCGGTTCGTCGACGATCACACCCTCCAGGTCGGCGAGTCGGTGCGCATCGGGTTCCGTTCTGCTGTCATCGCGACCGGCTCCTCGGCCGCCATCCCCGCATTCCTGCGGGCCGCGGAAGATCGCCTCGTCGTGAACGATGACATCTTCGACTGGCACGACCTCCCCCGGTCGGTCGCCGTGTTCGGGCCGGGCGTGATCGGCCTGGAACTGGGCCAGGCGCTCCACCGCCTGGGCGTCCGCGTCCACATGTTCGGCAAGGGCGGGCTGGTCGGCCCCTTCGCCGACCCCGCCATCCGTCGATATGCACTCGACACCTTCAACGCCGAGTTCCCGCTCGACCCGGATGCCGATGTGCGCAGCATTCGCCGCACGGAAGACGGCGTTCGCGTCGAATACCTTGCGCCTTCGGGTGATCTCGCGGCCCTCGACGTCGACTATGTGGTCGCCGCCACCGGGCGCACCCCGAACGTCTCGAGCCTGAGTCTCGAACTGACATCTTTGCGTCTGGATGCTCGTGGCGTCCCGCTGTTCGATCGGCACACGCTTCGCTGCGGCACGAGTCACGTGTTCATCGCGGGCGACGCGAACAACGACGTGCCGCTGCTGCACGAGGCCGCGGACGAAGGGCGGATCGCCGGTGAGAACGCGGCCAGCCTTCCCGCGGTAACCCCCGGCCTGCGACGCGCTCCCATCGGCATCGTCTTCTCGGATCCGCAACTCGCGACCGTGGGCGCCCGATTCGACACGCTCCGGCCGGACACCTTCGTGACCGGCGAGGTCTCCTTCGAGGACCAGGGCCGCTCGCGGGTCATGCTCCGCAACAAGGGGTTGCTGCACGTGTA
>JALHPZ010000088.1 GCA_022842245.1 Gemmataceae bacterium | reverse complement strand
GCTGGCGCGACGCCCTGATTGAACTCCGACTTGCCCCCGGTGCCGCTCTCGCACGCGTTGAGGAAGACGAGCTTGATGCCACGCCTGCACAGGATCTCCCGCATGCTTCGCGCGTCGGCACGCAACGGTTCCCCGTTGTCGGTCTCGAAGAGCAGATAGCCCTGACCGGTGGCGGCATCGAACTCGCCGTGCCCGATGAAGTGGACGACGTCGTAGCGGTCTACGGCGATCCGCGCATGCAAGGTCGCCGGCGTCGCCGAAGGCAGCACGTCCACCGTCGCCAGCCCCGCCTCGATCAGCGCGTCGAAGCCGCGCCGGATGAGGATGCTTTCCTCGTCTGCCGAGAGCTTGGCGAGTCCGACGGGCTGCGCCACCACGACGAGCATTCGCAGCGGGCCGGCGTGCGGTTCGATGGCATCGGCCGGCACCGCCGTGATCACGTTGCGGATGAAGTGGACGTCTTCGGTGGCGAGAAAGGTGCGGCGCCCGGGATCGAACGCGAACTCCCACGGCTTCTCGGCAACCCACGGAATGGTGGAAGTGAAGATGACATCGAGGCGCTCGCTGCCCCGCGCAGTACGTGCCGCGTCGTAAAGACGTCGCACATCCGGTGTGAAGAGTGCGTCGAACAGCCGGGCGCCGAACTCCATCAGCGCGCGTTCACTGGGCATCTCCGTGCCGGGTTCGCCGTCGACGAAGTTCTTGATGCCCTCGTGCGTGCGGATGATGCTCTGCCAGCGTTTGCCGGCGTCGTTGCGCTCACCGCGCGTCTCGAAGCGGTCCAGCACCCTGGCACCGCGATAGCTCGCAAGAACGTAGCCCGGCCGACGCTCGTCACTGCTGTCCGGCAGTACGATCACCTCGAACACATCGTCCCGTTTGGACATGTCGGTGTCCGCGAGGGCGACCACTGCGCCGGCACCCGGCGCCGGCAATGCCAGACGCTTGCGGGTCGCGCCTTCGTCCGCACCGCCATCCACCGCCGACGCTGCGCGACTGGCCCCCCGAACGGAAAGCGGCTGATCGGGCGACAGCAGCGGCAGCCCCTGATCGCGCCGCTCGAGCGCTCTCACCAGAAACTCCACCGTCTCGGGTTGCGAGAAGAAGTTGACGTGATGCACCGGCGTGCGCGACGCCGACGGAAGGTTGCCTCCGGGCCCGAAGCACGCGATGCGCTTCGCCTCGATCGCGGGCGACCGTTCGGAGTCGACCCGCCACCCGCCTTCCGTCGGCACGACGAGATCGTTGGCGGAAGCGAAGAACGGATCGAGGCCGAGATCGGCCAGCCTCAGCGCTACGCCCGTATCCGGCTCGAAGTTGGTCACGAGCGCCGAGTAGGCGTCGCGTGCCGGACCGGGGGGCGACTGGAGATCGAGGATGGGTCGTCCGCGCATGTCCATCGCGTGCAGTCCGGGAATGTCCGCGGAGAGGTGTCGCGCCAGCCAGACGATCGCCTCGGACACGAAGCCGGCCGCGGTGGTGAAGGGGTTCTCCGGAAAAATCTCCAGCAGGTTGGCGAACCATCCCACCGTGTCTTCCCAGCGGGCAGGGGTGGCGAGCGGCGTGCCTGCATTCGGGCAGGCCACCAGCACAGCGTGCCCGAGACGGAACCGGCCCGACGCCGCCCCGAGCTGCGAGCGCCGCTCGGCCAGTTGCCGAAGCACCAGACCGCCGCGTGAGTGCGTGACTACGTCGAATGTCCCGACGCCCTCGGGAAGTCCGGCGAGCAGCTCACGCGCGTTCTCTTCCGGCGTCTTCGACAGCGAGAAGTGCTCGAAGGCGAAGACCCGGTCGCCGTACAGCGGCGCGATCCGCTCGAAGAAATTGCTCGCTGCCAGATCGCCATACGCGCTCGCTGCGTTGGAGAACGTGCCGTGGAGCAGCAGCAGGCATCGCTGATCGCCCCGTGGCACCTTCTTCCAGTCGACCGGCGGCAGCTTCTTCGCTGCGAGGGCGGCCTTTGACACATGGACCCAGCCTTCGCTGCGTCCTGCCGATTTCCAGAGCCGCGATTCGAGCATCCGCACCAGCACGGGAAAGGCGACCGATGCCACCTTGTCGACGATCTTGAGGACGACGATCTTGAAGACCGAGCTGAGGATCCCGCGCCGCTGCGGTCCCGCGGCAACCGGCGCCTGCGCGCGGACCGGCACCACGAAGCGGAATGTCGGCACCGCAGCGGCACGGCCGCGCCGGGCGGCCTGCACTTCGCTCACCGCGCGATGGAAAGTGAGCGCTCCGGAAGGATGGCGCGTGGCGATCACGTAAGCCTCGCCGGGTGACGCCTGCACCGACAGTTCGAGCGTCTGCGGCGCAACGGCACGGCGCGCCCGCGCGACCCGCGGCTTCACCTCCAGGATCTCGGCGACGGACGACTTGCCGGGAGCGAGAAACTCCGCCGGAAAATCCTGCGGACCGGCCGCGAGAGAACGGCGTCGACCGGTGACGGGTTTCGACGTCTTCACCGACCAGTCCTGCGCGTTGGCAACCTGGATCTTCATGGCATCCCCTCCGATGACGGGCGAATCCCTGCGTTTGGCAGAGCGTGCGCCAGTATGACGGAAAGGAGCCGCGGGCC
>JALHPZ010000087.1 GCA_022842245.1 Gemmataceae bacterium | reverse complement strand
GCTGGCGCGACGCCCTGATTGAACTCCGACTTGCCCCCGGTGCCGCTCTCGCACGCGTTGAGGAAGACGAGCTTGATGCCACGCCTGCACAGGATCTCCCGCATGCTTCGCGCGTCGGCGCGCAACGGCTCCCCGTTGTCGGTCTCGAACAGCAGATAGCCCTGGCCGGTGGCGGCATCGAACTCGCCGTGCCCGATGAAGTGGACGACGTCGTAGCGGTCGACGGCGATCCGCGCATGCAAGGTCGCCGGTGTTGCCGAAGGCAGCACGTCCACCGTCACCAGTCCCGCCTCGATCAGCGCGTCGAAGCCTCGCCGGATGAGAATGCTTTCCTCGTCTGCCGAGAGCTTGGCGAGTCCGACGGGCTGCGCCACCACGACGAGCATTCGCAGCGGGCCGGCGTGCGGCTCGATGGCATCGGCCGGCACCGCCGTGATCACGTTGCGGATGAAGTGGACGTCCTCGGTGGCGAGAAAGGTGCGGCGCCCCGGATCGAACGCGAACTCCCACGGTTTCTCGGCGACCCACGGAATCGTCGAGGTAAAGATGACATCAAGGCGTCCGTTTCCCCGCGCTGTGCGCGCGGCGTCATACAGGCGTCGCACGTCGGGGGTGAAGAGCGCATCGAACAGCCGCGCACCGAACTCCATCAGCGCGCGTTCGCTGGGCATTTCCGTGCCGGGTTCGCCGTCGACGAAGTTCTTGATGCCTTCGTGCGTGCGGATGATGTTCTGCCAGCGTTTGCCGGCGTCGTTGCGCTCTCCGCGCGTCTCGAATCGGTCCAGCACCCTCGCGCCGCGATAGCTTGCGAGAACGTAGCCCGGCCGGCGCTCGTCACTGCTGTCCGGCAGAACGATCACCTCGAAGACATCGTCCCGCTCCGACATGTCGGTGTCCGCGAGGGCAACCACTGCGCTGGCACCCGGCATCGGCAATGCCAGACGCTTGCGAGTCGCGCCTTCGTCCGCACCGCCGTCCACCACCGACGCTGCCCGACTGGCCCCGCGAACAGACAGCGGCTGGTCAGGCGAAAGGAGCGGCAACCCCTGGTCGCGTCGCTCGAGCGCGCGCACCAGGAACTCCACTGTCTCGGGTTGCGAGAAGAAGTTGACGTGATGCACCGGCGTGCGCGACGCCGACGGCAGGTTGCCTCCGGGCCCGAAGCAGGCGATGCGCTTCGCCTCGATCGCGGGCGCCCGTTCGGAGTCGACGCGCCACCCGCCTTCCGTCGGCACGACGAGATCGTTGGCGGAAGCGAAGAACGGATCCAGTCCGAGATCGGCCAGCCTCAGCGCTACGCCCGTATCCGGCTCGAAGTTGGTCACGAGCGCCGAGTAGGCGTCGCGTGCAGGACCGGGCGGCGACTGGAGATCGAGGATGGGTCGTCCGCGCATGTCCATCGCGTGCAGTCCGGGAATGTCCGCGGAGAGGTGTCGCGCCAGCCAGACGATCGCCTCGGACACGAAGCCGGCCGCGGTGGTGAAGGGGTTCTCCGGAAAGATCTCCAGCAGGTTGGCGAACCATCCCACCGTGTCTTCCCAGCGGGCAGGGGTGGCGATGGGTGTGCCGGCATTCGGGCAGGCCACCAGCACCGCGTGCCCCAGACGGAATCGTGCGGACGCCGCTCCGAGCTGGGCGCGCCGCTCCACCAGTTGCCGAAGCACCAGACCGCCGCGCGAATGCGTGATGACGTCGAAGGTTCCGACACCGTCGGGAAGACCCGCGAGCAACTCACGGGCGTTCTCTTCCGGCGTCTTCGACAGCGAAAAGTGCTCGAAGGCAAACACCCGATCGCCGTAGAGCGGCGCGATCCGCTCGAAGAAATCGCTGGCAGCGAGGTCGCCATAGGCACTCGCCGCGTTGGAGAACGTGCCATGGAGCAGCAGCAGGCATCGCTGATCGCCCCTGGGCACCTTCTTCCAGTCGACCGGCGGCAGCTTCTTCGCTTCGAAGGCGGCTTTCGACGCGTGGACCCAGCCTTCACTGCGCCCTGCAGATTTCCAGAGCCGCGATTCGAGCATCCGCACCAGCACGGGAAAGGCGACCGACGCGACCTTGTCGACGATCTTGAGGACGACGACCTTGAAGATCGAGCTGATGATTCCGCGCCGCTGCGGCCCCGCGACAACCGGCGCCTGCGCGCGGATCGGCAACACGAAGCGGAAGGTCGGCGCGGCGGCGGCACGGCCGCGGCGGGCGGCCTGCACTTCGCTCACCGCGCGATGGAAAGTCAGCGCGCCGGAAGGATGACGCGTGGCGATCACGTAGGCCTCGCCGGGCGACGCCTGCACCGACAGTTCGAGCGTCTGCGGTGCAACGGCACGGCGCCCCCGCGCGACCCGCGGCTTCACCTCCAGGATCTCGGCCACGGACGCCTTGCCGGGAGCGAGAAACTCCGCCGGGAAATCCTGCGGATCGGCCGCGAGAGAGCGGCGTCGACCGGCGACGGGTTTCGACGACTTCACCGACCAGTCCTGCGCGTTGGCAACCTGGATCTTCATGGCATCCCCTCCGATGACGGGCGAATCCCTGCGTTTGGCAGAGCGTGCGCCAGTATGACGGAAAGGAGCCGCGGGCC
>JALHPZ010000086.1 GCA_022842245.1 Gemmataceae bacterium | reverse complement strand
CTGGGCGCATCGGTCACGGTGCTGGACGGCTTGCCGTGTCCGCAGCCGTGCACGGCCTCCCTCGAAGCGAACGTTCGGGTCGCACGCTGGTGGATGCCATACGAGGACATCCCGGGCAACGCACTGTGGGACACCGCGGTGTCGCCCGTGCTTCGGATCGCCGCGCCTTCCGCTTCCGGCGGACGGCTGTTCCTCGCGCTCGGCTTCGGCCTCCACTATCTATCCCGGGACAGCCTCGGCGGCGTCCGGCGCTTCGGCACGCATCTGCAGTTCGGCGAGTTCCTCGAAGCCGGATTCGCGAACGAGTCGTTGCGCGGCGATGTGCTGTTCCGGCTGGAGCATGTCTCCAACGGATCGACCGCCACGCCCAACAACGGTGTCACGTTCATCGGCATCGAATACCGGACGTCGCTGGGCAGACCCTGAGGCGCGGGCGGCGGGCCGCTATCATCGGCGTCCCG
Source organism: Gemmataceae bacterium (assembly GCA_022842245.1). Lineage (GTDB taxonomy): Bacteria > Planctomycetota > Planctomycetia > Gemmatales > Gemmataceae > Limnoglobus. The sequence continues at coordinate 2,202 of JALHPZ010000086.1, read as the reverse complement.
GCATCAGGACCCTCTCATCATGGCTCTCGCGTTCTACAGTGAAACGGACGATCCGCGCCCCTGGCGCGAGGCGATCCGTACCGCGCTCTCGGATCTCGACTTCCGGATCGCGCCCGACCTCGGCAATCCCTCGGACATCGACGTCACACTGGTCTGGAAGCCGCCTCGCGGATGGCACCGGCAGTTCCCCAACCTGCGCGCGATCCTGTCGCTCGGCGCAGGAGTCGACGCCCTGCTGGAGGACACGGAATTGCCCGAGGGCATCCCGATCACGCGGATGGTCGACGCCGGCATGGGCAGGCAGATGGCGGAGTACGCGGCCTACGGCGTCATGCATTTCCACCGGCGCATGGACGACTACGCGCGGGCGCAGCGCGAAGGACGCTGGGCACCGCTCGAACCGGTTTCCGTTCGCGATTTTCCGGTGGGCATTCTCGGACTCGGCGTGCTCGGGGCGCAGGCAGCCGCCCTGCTGGTCGCGATGGGCTACCCGGTGCGCGGCTGGACGCGGTCACGCAAATCGCTGGCGGGGGTGGAGAGCTTCTGCGGGATGCAGGAACTGGATCGCTTCCTCGCCGGTACCCGCGCGCTCGTGAACTTCCTGCCGCTCACACCGGAGACGCGGGGCTTCATCGACGGCGCGTTGCTGGCGCGCCTGCCTCGCGGGGCGTACCTCGTGAATCTCGCGCGCGGAGGCCACGTGGTGGAGGACGACGTGCTCTCCGCTCTGGAGGACGGCGCGCTTGCGGGGGCGATGCTGGACGTGTTCGCGAAGGAGCCGCTGTCGGCCGACCACCCGTTCTGGCGTCATCCGCGTGTGGTTGTTACGCCTCACGTGGCTGCGGTAACGCAGGCCGAGGATGCCGCAGCCCAGGTAATCGAGAATCTGCGGCGGCTGCGCGACGGTGAGCCGCTTCGCGGCGTCGTGGATCGGGCCCGCGGGTACTAGGGAAGGTCCGCTCAGCGCGCTGCCGACTGGGTGCGGCGGTTGCGGCGGCGGACAGGAATCACGTAGTCATCCGTCCGGCCGGTGGCATCGGTCTCGGCGGCGGCGACCGGCTGGAGGACCAGCACGATCTCCGGCACTTCGGTCATCGGCGATTCGGCATGGCCGGCAGTGACGACCACGGAGGACTCCTCGCGCTTGCCGCGCTGGCGCCGGCGGCGGACGACCCGTTCGACCACGGCCGCTTCATGAGCCGGCTCCATGGTTTCCGCGATGTCTTCGGTCACCGTGGGGGCGGCTTCGCTGTCCGGCGTCGACGCTTCGAGTGTTTCGCGGTGGAGGTCCTGGGCGATGTCGCTGGCAGCCGCGGTGGCTTCCGCGACTTCCGCAGGGCTCGCTTCGGCCGGCGCCGGGACCTCGATCTCAGCCTTGGCCTCGTCGGGAGCCGCAACCTCCGCCACGACCGAGGTGACGTGCTCTGGCGCTTCCCGGACGGGGGCGACGGGCGAATGCGGGCCGGGTCCCTTCGCGATCTCGTCCCAGACCGTCGGCAGGAAAGGGTCGTAGGCGAGATCACCCTTGACCTGAAGCCGGTCAGCCAGCAGATCGAAGGTAGAGAACCCAGGCCGGTCGCCGGACCCGATATCGGCCGCTGCAATCTCGACGCCGGGCGCCGGAACCGCGGCCGGTCCCCGCTGGTGTCCGGGAGAGGATTCCTCCACGTCGGCGGCGAGCAGCCGCGCAACGCTTTCCTCCAGAGGCATAGCCTGCCGCGGTTCGTGCGTCTGCGTCGGGTTGTCGCTGATCGATTCGAGCGGCGCGTCCTTGCGGCGCGTGCGCTTGCGGGACCGGGACGCGCGCTTCTGCGGAGTGTTGCCGTCCGGAGACGCGTCGGATGTCCTTACGGCCGGCTCTACCGTCACTTTGGATTCCGGCGAGACCGCGGCAGCGGCTGCGGGCTGTTCGGGGACCGGCGCAGGCTCGGCTGCCGGTCGCGAAAGCAGCTCCGAAACGGCCATGGTGGCGTCCATGTCCCACGCCGCCGCGACGTGGGTGACGCGCATGGCGTACGGGCCGATGTGGAGTTCGTCCCCCTCGAAAATGGGGGTCTCCTGCCCGCGGCCGACACGCATGCCATTTACCAGCACGGGCAGGTACGAACCCTTGTCGACAATGCAGAAATAGTCGGAGCGGAACTCGACCAGCGCATGCACGCGGGAGACGTGGCGCTGGTCGTCGGCGAGGACCAGCGTGCA
>JALHPZ010000085.1 GCA_022842245.1 Gemmataceae bacterium | reverse complement strand
CGGAAGTCCGTGAGCGAGACCTCCCGGATGGCGAGTGCGAAGGGCTCGCTCTTCGCGCGCACGCCCTTGAAGTAGAGCGACTCCCACTGCAGCAGGTCTTCGCCGGTGCGATTGTCGGTAGACGCGAACTTCGAGATGCCGGCGTCGCCCTCGTAGGAGATCAGCGCGGGCTTGCCCGCAGGCAGGCGCACGCCGAGTCGCCCGTCGGCGCCGGCGCGTGCACCGGCCAGGGTGACATTGAGACGATCCGCGAAGTAGGGCTGGAAGGTGGGGATGTCGAGGTTCGCGATGCGGGTCTTCAGGTCCAGCGCCACCGGGTCGATTGCGAAGGTCCCGGAGGCGTCGAAGCTGCCCTTGCCGTTCAGCAGTGTCTTGAGGGCGAGCCTGGCGGTACCCGGCGCGCCTAGAACGAGATCGGACACTTCCACCCGCGTGGGGCTCAGCGAGAGCGTGACCGGTGTCGCGGGCACGGCGTCCTGGAACTCGACCAGGCTCCGGTCGACGAGCACATGCCCGAGCGTTACCACCCACGGCTTGGCCGGCGCGGCGTCCGGGGAGGGTGCCGGCTTGGCCTCAGCGGGCTTCGAAGGCGTGAGCGTGGCCAGGTTCACCACGCCGTTCTTCGCGCGGCGCGCGCGCACGTCGAGCTTGTCCGCGAGGATGTCGCCCACAGTGACACGCTGCTGCGCCAGATCGAAAGAGGTGTCCTTCACCGAGAGTTGGGCGAGCGAGAGGAAGTCCGCGGTCTCGCCCGCCTTGCGCAGCCGAAGGGCGGTGAGATCGAGCGTGCCTTTCGACAGCAGCAGCGAGAGACCTTCCGGGGGTGCAGCCACGTCTGCATGCGCGGACAGCGACAGCGTGCCCGAGCCGATGTCGAACGCGATGGCGTTCCGGTAGTACGCCGCGTAGCGGGGAATCGGAACCTGCGAGAGCGAAGCGTCGATTGACGCACTCTTGCCCGCGACGCTCGCGGTGCCCTCGATGCGAAGCGATTCCTGCGCGTCGGTGGTGGCCGTGAGGAGCAAGCGAGCAGGCGGCGCACCGGCCGCCGTCGAAATGCCTTCGAGAACGATGTCGAGCGGCGCGACGACCGTCTGGAACGCCGGCTGCACCATGTCGTCCTGAAAGCGCACCCGCGCGGCGCTCAGTTCGATCCTGTCCACCGTGACCGTCTTGGGTTTTGCGTTGCCGGCGGGCTTCGGCTCCGGTGGTTTCTCCTCTTCGGAAGTCGAGGCGCCGGTCGCCCCGAGGATGGCGAGGTTCAGGACGCCGTCCGCCTGTCGGATCGCGTTCACATCGGCGCCGGCGAGCTTGACCGACGCGACGGCGATGACGTCGCCGAATACGTCGATGGGCTTGGTCCGGACGTCCAGGCGTTCGAACGAGGCCAGGGGCGCGTCGGCGGACGCGGTGACCCGCACCGCGCGCAGCGCAGTCGATGCCGTGACCATGAGCCGCGACGGTTTGCCTGCTGGCTGCGCGAAGCCGATGGTGGCATCCAGATCGAGCCGCGCGGAGGCGATGCGGTACGGTAGCGTCATCGGCAGGTAGCGCAGGTAGTAGGGCAGGTCGAGGTCCTTCAGCGAGAGTTCCAGGTCGGTCTCGCGTGCCTCGCTGAACGGCTTCGACTTGCCCTTCACGTCGAAGCGGGTGCCGTTCACGCTCGCGCCGAACGCCGGCTGCACGAAGATGTTGCCGTGGTAGGGGAGGTTCGAGACGAACGGCACGGCGAGCGCCAGCTCGCGTACCTTATGGTTCGTCTTGCGCGGCCGGTCGTCCACGTCGACCTCGCCCCCGAGGATGCGGATGTTGTTCACCGAGAAGCGCGCCGGTTTCTCGTCGGGCTTCTTGTCCTTGCTGAATTTCTCGATGAGGTCGGTGAAGTTGAGCCGGTTTCGCGCGAGGAGCACCACGTTGACGTACGGCTTCTCGAGCGTCACCTCGGATAGAACTGGCGCACGGCGGTAGATCGATTCGGCGTCGACGTCCACCTTCAGGCGCTGAAATGCAACGAACCGTTGCGGCGAGCCGGGTTCGTGGATGACGAAATCGTGGATCTCGAGCGTCAGCGCGAACGGGTTGATGCGGATGTCGCCGACGGTGACTTTGCGGCCGAGTTCCTCGGAGAGCCGGGATGTCAGCAGCGAGTGAAGTATCGGCGGTGCGGCAAAGAATCCGAACGCGATGAGCGCGACGAACATCACCCCGATTCCGATCAGGATCTTTCGGAGCCGACGGCGAGTGGGGGGCGGCGAGCCGTCGGGCGCGACAGACTGCTGCGCGCGCAACTTCAGAACCCGGTCGAGCAGAGGCACGAAATAGGATGCTCCGGTGAGGAAGTCCAGAGACTGACCGGATGGTGTAGCCGCACCATCGGGTCAGACCTGCTCCTGCGGCATGCAGCCGGCATGGCTGCGCCGTCCCGGAGGTTACCGAAGCCTCGCCGAAAAACAAAACGCCCCGCCGTGGTCGGGGCGGGGCGTTGCGGCCGAGCGCTTGCGAAGGTCTACTTCGCGAGCATGCCCTGCAACTTGCCCATCACTTGCGGAGAGTCCGGCTCCACTTGGGTCTGGAAGCTGTAGACCGTGCGACCGTCCGGTGCGATGAGGTACTTGTGGAAGTTCCAGCGCGGCGCTTCCTGCGTGGCGGCCGCGAGCTGCTTGTAGAAGGCGCT
>JALHPZ010000084.1 GCA_022842245.1 Gemmataceae bacterium | reverse complement strand
TGTTGATCTCAACTCTTCGCGACGGCCGATCGGACTCTTGACTGTCACGCGCGGCAGTCAGCTCGGAGCTTTTCATTGATGACGGTTTTTCTTTTAATTGCGGCGTTGGGGGTGGCTCTTGGCTTGGGCTTTCGAGTCTCGGTTCTCATTCTTGCGTCGACGGTGACGCTGATCGCGATTTTCGTGTTCTCCGTGCTTTCGGGAGCCGGCGTGCCCGGCGCAGCCTTCGATTCGTTCGTCGGCCTGCTCGGCCTGCAGGTTGGTTACTTCACCGGCATGGTCGCGAGCAGCTATTCACTGGGCGCGTCTCGACATTCCGGCGCAGCCATCGCCGGCGACGTGGATGGTGTGATGCCTTCGATTCTGGCGGGATCGGCGGCGACCTCGCATGCGCACACGCCGGACGTCGTCGCACCGCAGGGACCTGGCGGCACGGACGCCGTGCGCGCCGGTGAGCGCCTGCGCGAAGCCGAGAGACTCTCCCGATCGACGCTGGACGCGCTCACGGTACACGTCGCGGTCGTCGAGGCCGATGGAAAGATCGTGACCGTGAACAAGGCATGGCGCGAGTTCGGCGCTGCGCATGGCGTTCCTTTGCCGGAAGCCAGCGAAGGTTCGAACTTCCTGGCCGCCTGCGACGAGGCTGCCGCCAGGGGTGACCGCGACGCAGCGAAGGTGGCCGAACTCATCCGCCGTGCCATTTCCGGGGACGCCGGGCATGGGCAGTGGGAATACGAGGGCGAAAGCCCCGCCGGGCGCCGCTGGTTCTCGCTCAGGGTCAACCGCTTTGTCGGCGACGGACCGGTGCGGGTGCTCATCGCCCGCGAAGACGTGACGGAACGCAAGGTCAACGAGTCGCGGATTGAGTACCTCGCGACCCATGACGCGCTCACAGGACTTCCAAACACCAACCTGCTTGAGGACCGAACGCGGCAGTCCATCGAGCGCTCGCGAAGGTCGAGCCAGGGGCTTGCTTTCCTCACCGTCGACCTGGACAACTTCAAGCAACTCAACGACGCCTACGGTCACTCGGTCGGCGACGCGACGATCGCCGCCTGCGCGCAGCGAATTGCTGACGCGGCCGAAGGGTGGAGCGATACGGTAGCGCGCCTCGGCAGCGACGAATTCGTCGTCGTCGTGGGCGATGCGGCGGATGCAGCGACCGTTGCGGCCCGGATGGCGCGCGCCATTCATGAGGCAGTCAACGCGCCGATGGCCGTGCTCGATGACCATGAATTCACGCTTCTTGCCAGCATCGGAATCAGCCTCTACCCGAGCGACGGAACCACCTTCGACGCGCTTCTCAGGAACGCCGAGGCGGCCATGTACCGGGCCAAGGCGTTCGGACGCGGCGGGTACCAGTTCTATTCCCCCGAGATGAGCGCCCGAGCCAATGAGCGGGTCATCTTCGAAGGTGAACTCCACCGGGCCCTCCTGCGGGAGCAGTTCGAGCTTCACTTCCAGCCGCAGATTGCGATCGCGACCGGCGACCTGGTCGGTGTCGAGGCCCTGGTGCGGTGGCAGCATCCCGAACTCGGATGGCTGCAGCCCGCGCGCTTCATCCCGATCGCCGAGGAAACCGGGATGATTGGCCCGCTCGGCCGCTTCGTCCTTCGCGAGGCGTGCTTGCAGAACCGCGCCTGGCGGGACCAGGGCATGCCCATCGTCCCCGTCGCGGTGAACATCTCCGCCGCCCAGCTCCGCCACGCGGACTTCCTTACGATGGTCCGGGAAATCATCGCGGAGACCGGGATCGACCCGAAGACCCTCGAGCTGGAGATCACCGAAGGCACGATGATGGAGGTGACCGAGCCCCTGCTCGCGCGGATCGACAACCTCAAGCAGCTCGGCGTCCGGCTTTCGATCGACGACTTCGGAACCGGCTACTCGAACCTCGCCTACCTGCGAACGTTCCCGCTCGACCGGTTGAAGATCGATCAGTCCTTCATCGCCAGCGCCCTGCATGACGAGGGCTCGCAGTCGATCGTGCGGGCCATCCTAGGTCTGGGCGAGAGTCTCGGACTTGAGGTCGTCGCCGAAGGCGTCGAAACCGCCGAACAGGCAGCACTCCTGGCAAAGCTCGGCTGCCGAAACGCGCAAGGGTATCTTTACGGAAGACCGATGCCGGCCAGCGACCTCGTCGCCTGGGCCAGTGCACGCTACGGATCCGCCCGCCTGCAAGCCGGTAGCGCAATGAGGCTTGTCTAGGTTTCCCTCGAAGCTGGCGGATGCCGCGTCCGGACCAAGTCTGCCGACGAATGGTGATTGTCGTCTTCGGGTGAACCGACGATCCTTGTGGGACGCCCCGACTGGTGGCCCTTTTTTGGCCATATGTGTTGGTCAGTCCCTAGACCATGTCTGGGTTCAAGTTGTTGAGTTCTGCGGTACTCGGGTTTGCCTCCCTCTCGCCGCTGGCGTCCGCGTTGGCCGAAAGTCCTGCCATGACGGTTGAGGGCGAGGGCCACGCTACAAAAAAGGGCACCGGCGGGTTCACGGCCACGCTTCCCGATGGCTCGGAGTGCTCGGCGTCGTTCTCGGGCGGAAAAATCAGCCTTTTGGGACAGTCAGCCGCCAAAGGTGTTGGGACATGCAGCATTGGCGAAGACGTCCGCCCCGTTCGCGTGGTTGTCTTCCGCCGGCTGAACGGTTTGCCTCGACAGGCAACCCTCACCTTCAATGACGGCACTCGGGGGGACTGTCAGGAATTCTGTGCGCGAGGCCGGGTTGGTCATTGGCCGACGAAGCGCTCGCCGAAGACGACGGCGAACTGTGTCTTGGCCTCGATCCACTCGCGCGGTGGCCGCTTCC
>JALHPZ010000083.1 GCA_022842245.1 Gemmataceae bacterium | reverse complement strand
TTTCGCCGGCATAAGGGGCGGGATGCGGAATTCAGGGCGAGGCGGGGGCCCCCGTCTCGCTCTTCCGCCCCGGATCGGGCGGCAGCGCGTCACGTCCCCGATTCGAATGAACCCCCCCCGAATCCGGGAGACAAGTGACCGGCCCGCGTTGTAGAACCGCCGCTCCGAAGTCAATCAAGAGGGCAACCTCGGCAAGCGGGTCGCGCGGTCCGGGATAGCGTGCATGAGCAACGACAAGACGCCGCTTGCGGTCTCGCCGACCGGCTTCATCGAACGGATCTGGCCCTTCGCCGACTTCGTCGCCGCCCCGGGGAAGCCGCTTCCCGAGAGCGGCGGGGGCGCGTGCCTGCATTTCTCCGGCTTCGCCCAGATCAACGGCAAGATCGTCACCGATGCCGGCGATCTGTCGAAGGACATCGCGGCCGGCCGGACCGCGATATCGGACGTCATGACGGCGACGGGCTTCTTCACGGCCGTCCTCCGCGACAGGGACGAGGTGCTCTTCACCACCGACTTCCTCGGGCTCGAGCACCTCTATCTCTACACGGGCGACGGCGGCCAGGTGATCAGCAACCGGCTGCATCTCCTGACCGAGCGCCTTCGGGAAGAGGGCGTCCCGCTCAGGGCCAACCCGATCTACGCGGCGACGATGCTGCTCAGCCATCATCCGCTCTTGCGGCAGGCCCATGGCCACCATCTCCAGGTCGAGGGGGTCAGGTTGATCCCCTTCGACCACTACGCGATCCTCTCGAACGGAAAGATCACGCTCCGCCGGAAGCCGGTATTCGAGACGATCTTCGGCAGGTCGGGCGGCGACTATTCCGCGCTGATCGACCAGGCCGTGGAGGAGATCGTCCAGAATGTCCGCGCGGTGCGGGAATCGGGTCTCTTCGATTCGATCACGATGGACGTCTCGGGCGGCCGCGACTCGCGGCTGACCTTCGGAGCCGCCCTCCGGCTCGGCATCGTCGGCGAGACGCCGATCACCATCCGCAACGAGGCCGGGACGACGGACCTCGAATGCGCCATGCGGCTGGTCGACTATTTCAAGGGCACGCTCTTCACCGGCGACGGGCACACCGAGTTCGGCCAGTCGGCGCAGTCCGCCCTCGGCCTCTGGCGTTCCCACTACGCCGGGATGTACCACCGCCTTTCGGTCGCGCCGTGGACGGCCGCCGGCACCAATCTCCGTTCGCTGCGGCTCACCGGCTATTGCGGGGAGATCTACCGCGGGTTCTGGTCGAACTGGTTCTCGGAGCGCGTCGATCTCGACCGGCCGGGCGGAATGGACCTGATCTTCGACAAGATCGCCCGGGACTTTCCGGCGGCGTACAAGCGCGACGCGGTCGCGGCCTTCGGGGAAATCATCCACGAGCTTCCCGGCGAGTCGGTGCGCCACAAGCTCGACAACCACTACCTCTTCTTCCGCAACCGGCTCCACTTCGGCATGCGGTCGTATCACTCGTACAATCAGTTCTTCCGCTGGCCGGCCCTGGTGTCGCCATCGCTCCTCCATGCCGCCCATCTGTTGCCGGAGGCGGAGAAGGCGAAGGGGAAGGCGACCTTCGACGTGATCGACCGGATGGCGCCCGAGCTGAACTTCTTCGGGTTCGACCGGCCGCGATGGACGGAGGAGATGATGCGGAAGAGCCAGCACTATGGCCGGTTCCACGGCATCGACGGCGCGCCGGACAAACACGTCGACGTGCAGCCATGGCATGCGGCGCAGGCTGCCCTGAAGGAGTCGACTGCGGCGCTTCGGAAGAACGAGGAAGACGCCTACCCGGCGAAGCGGTTCAAGCCTTATGCGCGCTCCGTCACCATGGCGGGCGTGGAGCGAATCCGGGACGAGATGCCCGAACTGTCGAGGATCCTCGGTCCCGACTTCACCGAGCGCACGGAGGCCCTGTTTGCGCTCGGCGACGACGACTGGCCCTGGCGCGTCGCCACCTCCAAGGTCGCGTCGATGGTCGATCTCGTGCTCGGGGGGGCCAAACCGGTGTAAGCATCAAGTGTTGGCGAATCGCCACTTGCAGGCTCCGGCCACAACACCCTCCATGCTGTCCCTTCGGCATTCCCGAAACGCCGCCAGAGAACAAAGTCCAAGGCAGACAAACCTTGAAGTCGAACATCCGAACCTCCGCCCCGCAGGGCCCGAAGCGAAAACGCGACCGGAACGCACCGGCCGGGCGACCCGGCAGGCCGAAAGTCTTCTGCATCGGCTTCCACAAAACGGGAACGACGTCGCTGAAGGCGGCGCTGAAGGTGCTCGACTACCGCATCACGGGCCCCAACGGGCATGGCAATCCCGATATCGCCGCCAACGTCGAATCCATCGCGCGCCGTCTGGTGCCGCGATACGACGCCTTCCAGGACAACCCGTGGCCGATCATCTACCAGTTCCTCGATCGCGAATATCCGGGATCGAAGTTCATCCTCACCGTCCGGCCGGCCGAGAAGTGGATCGCGAGCATCGTCGACCACTTCGGCCGGAAGACGACCAAGATGCGCGAGTGGATCTACGGCGCCGGCCACGGCGATCCGATCGGCAACGAGACGATCTACGTAGAGCGCTATGAGCGGCACAATCGCGAGGTGCTCGCGTATTTCGCGCAGCGGCCCGAAGACCTGATGGTCCTCGACCTGGCGACCGACGACGGATGGTCCCGGCTCTGCCCGTTTCTCGGGCATGCCGTCCCCGAGGCTCCCTTTCCGTGGCGGAACTCGAAGCAATCCCGTGAAGAGCGGGCGGAGCGGCAGGCGGAGCGACGCACGCGGCGGAAGGCGCGACGTCTGTCGAAGGAGCAGGCTTAGACCGGCGCC
>JALHPZ010000082.1 GCA_022842245.1 Gemmataceae bacterium | reverse complement strand
TCCGCACCCCATCGTTCCGGACCTCGTCCGGCCGTCGTTGCCATGGTAGCCATGGCGCTGGGCCTCGAACTGCTCGCCGCGAGCATACCGTGGGACCCCGTGGACGACGTGGTGATGGGGGGGCGCTCCGCGAGCACCGCCCGTGTGACCGCAGAGCAGACGGTGTTGTTCACCGGCAAGGTGTCGCTGGAGAACAACGGCGGCTTCGCGTCCATCAAGTCGGCCGAAGGCCGCTTCGATCTCGGTCCCGGCGCCGGTCTTTGCCTGCGTGTCCGGGGCGACGGCAAACGCTACAAGCTCAATCTCGCGACGTACGGCGGCTTCGACGGGCTGCGCTATCAGGCCCCGTTCGAGACCGCTGCCGCGCAGTGGCAGGACGTCGCGATCCCCTTCTCCGCCTTCGAGCCGCGCTTTCGCGGTCGCCTGGTCCCCGACGCGCCGCCGCTGGATCCGTCACGCGTTGCGAGCTTCGGCTTCGTGATCGCCGATCGTCAGGCGGGTCCGTTCCAGCTGGAGATCGCCCGCCTTTGGACCCTGCCCGCCGGGGACGAGCCCGGGCGGTGCGCCCCGCCATGATCGCCCTGCTGCAGCGGGTGAGCGAAGCCCGGGTACGCGTGGACGGCGCGATCACCGGCGAGATCGGCGCCGGCCTGCTCGTGCTGCTTTGTGCCGAACCGACGGACACCCCCGCCGCCGCCGAGCGCCTGATCGAGAAGATGCTCAACTACCGCATCTTCGGCGACGACGCGGGCAAGATGAATCGCAGCGTCCGCGACATCCGGGGCGGGCTGCTGCTGGTGCCGCAGTTCACGCTCGCCGCCGACACGCGCAAGGGAACCCGGCCCAGCTTCAGCGGTGCGGCCCCGCCCGAGCTGGGCCGCACGCTGTTCGATCACGCCGTCGCCTACGCCCGGTCGGTCCACGACCCTGTGGACACCGGGGTGTTCGGCGCCGACATGAAGGTCGCCCTGGTGAACGACGGCCCCGTCACCTTCTGGCTCACCACCAGCGCCGCCACTTCCTGACCCCGTATCCCGCGGGCGCTCAACCCCGCGCCCCTTCTGGCCGTAAACGTTTCATCGTATCGGCTTCAAGGGCATCGTTGCATGTGGTCTCCCAGGACAGGGCGGAAGGCGCAGTCGCGCGCGTTTACGCGCACGCGCCAGCGTCCCGTCATGGAGCCGCTCGAAGCCCGTTGGCTCTTCTCGGCCGATCTCTTCCCCGCTGACCCACCCCTCGCCCCTGAGATTCCCGCCGCTCCCGTCTCGGTCGTCACGCCCCGGCGCGAACTGATCGTCGTCGATGCTTCGGTGGCGGATATCGCGCCCCTCCTGCCCGGCGGCAACGGCGATCGTGGCACTACCGTCGAAGTGGTCGTCCTGGATGCCGGCAGCGATGGCATCCGTCAGGTGACCGAGCTCCTGGCCCGGCGAAACGACCTCGACGCCGTCCACGTGATCTCGCACGGGCGCAGCGGTGCCGTGCAGCTCGGCACCGCAACCCTGGACGCGGCCGCGCTGGATCGCTATGCCGACCAGCTCTCGTCCTGGGCGGGGGCACTGCGCGACGACGCCGACTTGCTGTTCTACGGATGTGACGTGGCGTCCGGACCGGGGGGTACGAGCTTTCTCGAGCGGCTGGCAAGCCTCACCGGCGCGGACATCGCCGCGAGCGATGACCTGACCGGAGGCGTTGCCTCCGGCGGCGACTGGGAACTGGAACGGGCGATCGGGTCCCTGCAAGCCGCGTCGCTCTTTCCCGCCTCGCAAGTCGGTGCATACACCGGCACCCTGCACCTGGACGCCGTCGACGCTTTCGCGGCTAGCGGTAATCTCGACGGCAGCACCGGCGGCACCGGCTGGGCGGACGCCTGGAACACCGACAACAGTCGGATCAAGGCAAACGGTCCGGGACTGACCGACCCCACCGGCCTCCTGCCCGTCACCGGCGCTTCGGTGAGGGGAGATCTGAACTCGATCCTGGAATCCGTCACGGCGACCCGGAACCTCTCGTCACCCCTCGGCGCCGATGGCACGACCGCCTGGATCGGATTCCTGATCCAACCCAATGAAGTCACCTCGCTGCTCAGCTACATGGGACTGTTATTCGGCAGCACGACCGACGACATCGCTTTTACCGGCTATGTCGGCGGGGACTTCGTGCTGGAGCAAGCCGGGGGCATCGGCCGGCAAGCCGTTTCGGGCATCGCCCCGGTATCCGGCCAGACGGCGTTCATCGTCGTGCGAATCGACTTCGCCGCGGGCAACGACACGATCACGACGTACGTGAATCCGACGCCAGGGCTCGCCAGCCCCGACTCCGCCTTCACGACGACCAAGAGCAACCTGGACCTCGGCACGTTTACCCGCATCAGCATCGCCACGGGACGGGGTCTGTCCGCCAACGATGCCGGGTTCGACGAACTCCGGATCGGCACGAGCTTCGCCGACGTGGCGGCCGGTCTCGTCGTCACGACGACCGCGGACGGCAACGCCAGCGGCATCGCCGCGGGCAACCCGACCCACACGGTGGCGTGGCTGAATGCCAATCGCGGCCCGTCGGTCTCCCTGCGCGAAGCGATCATCGCCGCGAACAACACGGCCGGCATCCAGAACATTTCCTTCGACATCGCCACCCCTCTGGTCGGCGGCCGGCACACGATCCAACTGACAAGCGCGCTTCCGGCCATCACCGAGGCGATCGTCCTCAACGGGACGACGGAGCCGGACTTCACTGCCACGCCGGTGGTTGCGCTCGACGGCACTCTGCTCGGCGGGACCGGCGTGGGCCTGGACCTTCGCGCCACCGGCAACGACATCCACGGCATGGCCTTCACGAACTTCGGT
>JALHPZ010000081.1 GCA_022842245.1 Gemmataceae bacterium | reverse complement strand
ATCGACATGACCGACGACGCGTTCGCGGCGCGCGCTGGCGAGATCCAGAGCCGGGTGCATGAGCTGGTCCATGCGTTCAACGGCAGCATCAGCGCGGAACACGGTCTGGGGCAGGTGAAACGGGACGAGTCCGCGCGCTTCAAGAGCAACGTCGAAATGGATCTGATGCGTGCCGTGAAGCGCGCGATCGATCCGGAGAACCGGATGAATCCGGGGAAGGTCCTGGAGGCGTGAAGGGTGGTGCGTAGCCCGGACGAGCGCCGAAGGCGCGACTCCGGGGACAACCTCGAACCGTCCTCCTCACCCCATCACTTCGCCTCCGCGATCTCCCGGTAGCGCAACCACCCGGCATTCATTTCATCCCACGTCTGGTCGCCCCACGGCACCGTACGCGACGGGTCGGGGTTGGCGGGGTTCTGTGCCGAGTTGTCCCAGGTCATGTCGAACGTGACCGTCGTCCCCGCCGGCAGCCGCCTCGGTTCTTCCAGCACATAGACCGTCTGCCAGTTGAAGTCGTACTTCGGGACCGACAGCAGCGTTTCCTCTCGGCCGTCCGGGAACCGCGCGATGAACTTCGCGGCACGGCCGCGCAGATGCGCATGCGGCATCAGGCTGTAGAGGATCACATCACGCTCGAACACATGCGCGACAGACTCCGTGTGTGCCTTGGTGTTCGGCGGAATCCGCAGCCCGCGGGTCATCATGAACTGCAGGCGCATTTCGTGTGCGGGCGGTTCCTTGTGGAAGTAGTAGCCCACCCGCGTGACGTCCCGGACGGCCTTGCCGTTGGGCGTGTAATGCATCTGGAACATGAGGTTCGCGCCGGCCTGCAGTCGGACGCCCGAGCCGTCCGGAAACGGCATGAAGTTTCGGCCCGGCGAATACCCGCCGAACGCGGCGAGCTGCTCGATGAAGGGGCGCTGTCCGCGCATCGCGGGATCGTCGATACCCGCCAGCACGTGATGCACCACGCCCCGGTTGCCCGGCAGGATGTGGATCGCGCGAACCCACTGATCGCGGCCGACCGGGTTGGGCACCGTCGGATAGGTGTAGTCCACCACGCCGGTGGCGGGCACGTCGAAAGCCGGGATCTCCACTACCAGATCCGGCGGACCCATCGGCCATTCGGAATCGGCTGCCGCCACCGCTTCCAGGGGATCCGGCCCGTCGCCGCGCGGCGCGCCGGCTTCGATCCAGTGAACGATCGTACGCACGTCCTCCGGCGGCAAGGAGAGGTCGCCGACGAACTGCCCATGGTGGCGGTCCGCATACCAAGGCGGCATGCGGCCGGTACGCAGCACCTCCCGGATCATTGGCGCAAAGCCGCGTACTGCCTTGTAGCCCGTCATCGCCCAGGGCGCCACGCCACCGGGACGGTGGCAACTGCTGCAGCGATCGCGCAGCAGCGGGGCGACCTGTTCCGAATACGTGAGGCGCGAGGAGTCTGCGGTCGTGTCCCGTCTCGGGAAGTCCACAAGACAGCCCACGGGCTCCACCCGGGACACCGGCACGGGCTTACCGGCGAGCGTCGCCTCGAGCGCGTCTTCCAGGTACCGACTGGAAGACGCTGGCTTCTGCGCGCCGTAGGCCAGTCGGTCGTCCACGGGCCCACGGTACAGCAGTTTCCAGGTTCGCGGATCGATGACGAAGACTTCCGCCGTGCGGGTGACGCCAAGGGATTCGGCAATCAGCTGGGTCTCGTCGAGAAGGACCGGAAGGTCGATGCCGAATTCCTTCGCTTCGGCGGCGACCGATGCACGATCGTCGTGCAGGTGGCTGTCGATGAGCAAAAAGGTGACGTCCCGTGACTCGAACCGGTCGCGAACGGTCTTCAGGGCAGGCAATGCCTGTCGCCCGACCGGGCAACCGTTGCCGTGCACCATCAGTACGATCGCCTTCTGGTCCGAAAGGTAGTGCAACTCGTGGGAGATGCCACGGTGGTCCAGCAAGCGGAAGTTGTCGACGCGACTGCCGGGCTCCAGAGCATGGGCGCTCCACGAAAGAAGCAGCAGCGAGAGAAACGTGAGAAGTCTCATGATCGCAATTCCGACGTTGCACACGAGCCGGAGTCTACTCTGCGCGGCGCCAGACGGCGAAGCGGGCGCGCGCACCGTAGCGCGAGCCTGCTCCGTTGCTGCATGATTGACCCTCATTCCTGTCCGAGGAGCAAGGTCATGCCCCCAACGAGCGCCCTGATCGTCGGTGCCAGTGGTTTCGTCGGTTCGCACATCGCCCGGGAACTGATCGGCGCCGGATGTGCCGTCACCGGTTTCGGCCCGCCCATGAACGTCGACCTGGTCGGCGATCTCGCCGGCCGCCTGAAGGCGGGGCACGGTTCGGCCGAGAACCCTGCGGAGATCGAAGCCGCTTTCGCCGCCGCAAAGCCGGATGTCGTGGTCTGGGCCGCCGGGCACAACGCCAATGCCGCAGGCCTCATGGCCACCGGCGAAGCCGAGGCCGCGCGGGCGCTCACCATCAACGCCGTCGGCCTGTTCAACGTCCTCGACGCCGCCCGCCGCCACGGCGTGAAGCGCGCCATCATCACCGGCTCGCTCGTGTCGTTCGGTCCCACGGCGTTCTATCCCGAGCCCTACGTGGACGAATCCGCCCCCACGCGACCGACCACCGGGTACGGGCTGTCGAAGGCCATGGGCGAGCAGGTGGCACGCTACTTCCGCGATCGCTTCGGCATGGACGTCACGACCTTCCGGCTGGCGGTCGTGTTCGGACCGGGCCGCTGGTACGGTGGCGTCGTCGCGACCCTCAACCGGCTGCTGGAACAGGCGAAGCCCGGCGTGACGACCGAGTGCGAAGTCCCGGGAGACATCTTCGATCTCGTGCATGTCCGGGACGTGGCCCTTGCCGTGAGGCTGGCCGCCGAGAGCACGAAGCCGCTGCGCTCGATCTATCACCTGAACAGC
>JALHPZ010000080.1 GCA_022842245.1 Gemmataceae bacterium | reverse complement strand
GCCGCCTCGATGCCTTCCTGCATCGCGGCAGTCTCATCGTCGTCCGGAAGCGCCGGCGGAAACCGATGGAAGTAGGTGTTCGGCTCGATGGTCAGGTGGTAGGCGGACACGTGCGTCGCACCGCTGGCCACGGCCAGCGACACATCACGCAGCGCCTCGTCCACCGACTGCCCCGGCAGGCCGTACATCAGATCGAGATTGAAGTTCTCGAAATTGGCACGCGCGATCTCGGTCGCGCGCTGCGCCTCGGCGCCGTCGTGCACGCGTCCGAGCGCCTCGAGGAAGCGCCCGTCGAAACTCTGGATGCCGATCGACAGGCGGTCGATCCCGATCGCGCGGAAGGCGGCGAACTTCGCCTGCTCGAACGTCCCCGGATTCGCTTCGAGCGTGATCTCGGCGTCGGCCTCCATCGGCAGGATCGCTCTCGCGGCCGAGAGGAACCGATCGAGGGACTCCGGGGAGAACAGGCTGGGCGTGCCGCCGCCGAAGAAAACCGTCTGGACCTTGCGCCCGTAGACGAGGGGCACTGCCGACTCGATGTCGGCGATCAGGGCGTCGACATAGCGAGCCTCGGGAACCTCACCCTTCGCTTCGTGCGAGTTGAAGTCGCAGTAGGGGCACTTGCGGATGCACCAGGGGATGTGAACGTACAGCGACAGGGGCGGGAGCGACTCGAAGTGCACACCCCGCGCCGCTCCCTTGAGAATCGCGATGTCCGCCACCCCGCCCGGCGCTCAGCCGCGTCCGACGAACGGCATCTTGGTCGCCATGATCGTCATGAACTGCACGTTCGTGGCGAGCGGCAGATTGGCAATGTGCAGGATCGCATCGCCCACGTGCTGCACGTCCATCAGCGGTTCCACGGCGATCTCCCCGTTTGCCTGCGGCACGCCCTTCGCCATGCGCGCGGCCATCTCGGTCGCGGCATTGCCGATGTCTATCTGGCTGCAGGCGATGTTGTACTTGCGGCCGTCGAGCGACGTCGACTTGGTGAGCCCGGTGACCGCATGCTTGGTGGCGGTGTAGGGCGCGGAATTCGGCCGCGGCGCATGGGCGGAAATGGAGCCGTTGTTGATGATGCGGCCACCCTGGGGCGTCTGGTCCTTCATGATGCGGATCGCCTCCTGCGTGCACAGGAAGATACCGGTCAGGTTGATGTCGACCACCGTCTTCCACTGCTCGAACGTGAGATCTTCCATCGGGATCGCCGGCGCGCTGACGCCCGCGTTGTTGAACACCACGTCGAGACGTCCCCACGTGTTCTTCACGGTCGCGAAGAGCGCCTTCACCGAGGCCGGGTCGGCCACGTCGGCGGGAACGGCGATCGCGCGGTCCGCCAGGGCACCCGATTCGGCGATGGCTGCTTCGAGGGGCTCCCGGCGGCGTCCGGCGAACGCCACGCGGTACCCGTTCTTCACGAGCGTCACCGCCGCCGCCTTGCCGATACCGGTACCGGCTCCCGTCACGATCGCCACTCTGCCATGCATGTCCACAGTCCACCCCCTTGTCTGGTCGCAGGAAACGCGTCGGCCATTCGACGCAATGAGGGCGCGATTGTAAGCCCGGGTAGAATCTGCCGGAGACCGGATCAGCCGGTCGCGCGTCGAGGGTGACCATGGCAGCACCGCAGGAGCACCAATCGGAATCGGATTCGTCCTGGGACGCGATCGTCGTGGGCGCCGGGTTCGCCGGCCTGTTCATGCTGCACCGGCTGCGCGGACTGGGCATGCGCGTAGTCGTATTCGAAGCCGGCGGCGGCGTGGGCGGCACCTGGTACTGGAATCGCTACCCGGGTGCCCGCTGCGATGTGGAGAGCGTGCAGTACTCCTACCAGTTCTCCGCAGAACTCCAGCAGGAATGGGACTGGTCCGAGAAGTACGCGACCCAGGCCGAGATCCTCCGCTACGCCGAACACGTTGCCGACCGATTCGACCTGCGGCGCGACATCCGCTTCCATACGCGGGTGAGTGCCGCCTCGTTCGATGAGACCGCCCGCGTGTGGCGGATCGAAACTGAAGACGGCCGGCGGGCCTCGGCGCCCTTCTGCGTGATGGCCACAGGCTGCCTTTCCACGACCAACCATCCGCGGTTCGCCGGGTTCGACGACTTTCGCGGACGGGTGCTCCACACCGGCACCTGGCCACACGAACCCGTGAGCTTCCGGGGCAGCCGCGTCGGCATCATCGGCACGGGATCGTCCGCCATCCAGTCGATCCCCGTGATCGCCGAGGAGGCCGATCACCTGTACGTGTTCCAGCGCACCCCGAACTACTCCGTGCCCGCACGCAACGCGCCGCTCGATGTCGTCGAACGGGCGGACATCAAGGCCAGCTACCCGGTCCTACGGGAGACCGCGGCCCGCATGTTCTCGGGCATCGTGTTCCGCTATAACCCGGACAGCGCGCTGACCGTCTCCGACGACGACCGGCGGCAGGAATACGAGCGTCGCTGGGCGCATGGCGGGGTGTCGTTCATGGGCGCGTTCGCAGACCTGCTGTTCGACCGCCGCGCCAACGAAACCGCCGCCGCCTTCGTGCGGAGCAAGATCAGCGAAATCGTCCATGATCCCGTCGTCGCCGAAGCGCTTTCGCCCACCGACATCATCGGCTGCAAGCGCCTGTGCGTCGACACGGACTACTACGCCACGTTCAATCGCTCGAACGTCACGCTGGTGGACATCCGCGGCACCGCCATCGAGCGGATCACGCCGGACGGCGTGGTCGCCAAAGGCAGCGAGCACGCCGTAGACACGCTCGTGCTGGCGACCGGCTTCGACGCGATGACCGGCGCACTGAATCGCATCGACATCCGCGGCCGCAGCGGGCGGCGCCTGAAGGACAAATGGCGGGACGGCCCGCGGGCCTTTCTGGGGTTGTCCTGCGCCGGGTTTCCGAACCTGTTCACGATCACCGGGCCGGGAAGTCCCTCGGTGCTCACGA
>JALHPZ010000079.1 GCA_022842245.1 Gemmataceae bacterium | reverse complement strand
CCGGTTGCCTTGCCCTTTCCGCATTCGGGGCCTATGTAATTTGAAGCGAACTAGAGACGAGTTGGCGGAGCGCCATCGTGGGCAATAACTACGACATCATTCTCATCGGACTGGTCGCGGTCTTCCTGATCCTGCGGCTGCGATCCGTCCTCGGCAAACGCACGGGCAACGAGCGTCCGCCGGCGCGCGACCCGCTGTCGCCGCCGCCGACCCCGCCGCGCGCCGGAGATGCTCCGGCCGGTGCCTCGGGACGCCCGGACAATGTCGTTCCGCTGCCGACCGCCGGTACGCCGCCGCGCCCGTCGTTGGCGACGACCGGCCCCGGCGGAATTCGCGCCACGGTGATGCCGACGGCCGCCGCCGCGGTCAACGCGATCCGTGCCGCCGATCCCAGCTTCGACCCCATGGGATTCTGCGCCGGTGCCCGTGCCGCTTTCACCGTCATCGTCGAGTCCTTCGCCAAGGACGATACCGCGACGCTCCGTCCGCTTCTCGACGGCCCTACCTTCGCCAGCTTCGAAGCGGCGATCCGCGCCCGCGGCGAGCGCCGCGAGAAAGCCGAGACCACGCTGATCGGTTTCGAGGCCTCCGACATCGCCGCTGCAGAACTGCAGGGCACCCAGGCGTCGGTGACCGTGCGTTTCGTCAGCGAGCAGATCAACGTGGTGCGCAACGCCGATGGCCAGATCGCCGACGGTAACCCGAATGAAGTGCAGAAGGTCGTCGATCTCTGGACATTCCGCCGCGATACCAAATCCAGCGATCCCAACTGGCTGCTGACCAAGACTGAAAGCGAAGGCTGAGGGAGGCTTTCCGAATGCGCTGGACCGTCCTGTCCGGTGGCGCGGTCTGGCTCGCCGTCGCCGGTCTCCTCTCTGCATGCGCCGGTGACGGGACGGCCACGCCCGAGAAGCGGGTGGCCCTGGCGCCGATCTCGTTCAACGAAGTGGCCGGCTGGGCCGACGACAAGCACAGTGAAGCGCTCGCCACCTTCCGCCGTTCCTGCCCCAAGCTGACGACCGGACCGGAAACCAGGATCGCCACCGATGGCGGCGAGAGAACGATCACGCCGGCCGAATGGAAGCGCATCTGCGACGCCGGGGCCGCGATCAAGCCCGGCGACAACCGGGCGGCCCGCGCCTTCTTCGAAGGAAATTTCAGGCCGCTGGTGGTCCAGACGGCGGGTAAGTTCACCGGATACTTCGAGCCCGACATGCGCGGCAGCAAGGCGCCGTCTCGGCTGTTCACCGTGCCCGTCTACCGCCGCCCGCCCGATCTCACCGACAAGCCCTATTACACACGCGCCGAAATCGAGCAGGGCGTGCTGAAGGGCAAAGGCCTTGAGATCGCCTACGTCCAGGACCCCGTCGGCCTGTTCGAGGTCCAGGTCCAGGGCAGCGGCAAGATCCAGCTGGCCGAAGGCGGTACGATGACCCTCGGCTTCGACGGCTCCAATAACCGTCCCTACACGGCCATCGGCAACGTGCTGGTCGAGATGGGCGTGATGAAGAAGGACGACGTCACCTGGCCGGCGATCCGCGACTGGCTGAAGCGCAACCCGCAGCAGGCGCGCGATGTAATGCGCAAGAACGAACGCTACATCTTCTTCAGGGATACCAAGAGCCAGACGGCCGCCGGCGCCGAGGGCGTGCCCCTCACCGCGCAGCGCAGCCTCGCGGTCGATACCACCCTCACGCCCTTCGGCACGCCGGTCTGGATCGACACCGTGCGGCCCGTGGCGCGCAAGCCGGGCGCCACCGAACCCTATCGCCGCCTGATGATCGCCCAGGACGCCGGCGCCGCCATCAAGGGGCCGGCCCGCGGCGACGTGTTCTTCGGCAGCGGACCGCAGGCCGCCGACTGGGCCGGCCGCATGAACAGCGGCGGCCGGGCCATCATACTGGTGCCCAACAAGAGCTGATCACCACTTTCCGGATCAGCGTGCGATCGGCGGCTCCCGATCGGTCGGGATGCCGGCCATATAGCGATAGAGCGCAGCCGCCCGATTGACGTAGGACGCCTCGCTGCCCAGCACCAGCGGGCTCGCGCCCTGGCCAGCGCGGACAATCTGGTAGTAGCTCCACATGCCGGAATCTCGCCTGTCGAGGAACTTCACCGACTGTAGCGCGCCGGGATCGAATGCCGTCACCAGTGCGGCGCGTATCGGCGTCACATTCTCCGATGCCATCACCGCTCGCGCCGGCGTGCGCTCCAGGATCCTGAGGCGATAGACGGTGCGCCCGGCGCGGCCATTCTCGAAATAATCGAACGAGCTTCCAGGCACGAGAGCCGAGGCCTTCAGATCAGGGCCGGCGTCCGACACGAGATCCCGCCAGCCTTGCTTGCTCGTCGACCAGTAGCGGATCGATTTGTAGGCCGAGAAGGCGCTGAACCGGGCCAGAAGATCGTCGACGGTCCCGTCGAAACGGAAATCCCCGGTCAGAGCGACGGCAAGTCGGGTGTTGTCCGAGGTCCAGTTCAGGCAAGTGGGCGGCTTCCAGCCTGCCTTGCGCAGCGCCTGCTCGTTCCACACGACGGTGGTCGGTGACTGGCCACTCGCTGTGGCGACGGGTTGGGAAGGACCACCACAGGGCGGCTGCGGGGGCGGGCCTTCGGCGCGTGCCGCGAGCGGCGCCACGAGAAGCAACAGGAGAACAGGCAGGAAGCGCGGCATGACCCATAACGGAACGGCCGGGCACTGGTTGCCCGGCCGTTCGTCACGTTACTGTCGGCGATCAGGCGAGATCGAAGCGATCCAAGTTCATCACCTTGCTCCAGGCCGCCACGAAGTCGGTCACGAACTTCTTCTGCGCGTCGTCGCTGGCATAGGCTTCTGCAAGAGCCCGCAGCTGCGAGTTCGAGCCAAAGACGAGATCGACACGCGTGCCGGTCCACTTCGGTTCGCCCGTCGTGCGGTCGCGTCCTTCGAACACGTCCTGGGCTTCCGAGGCCGCCGTCCACACCGTGCCCATGTCGAGCAAATTGACGAAGAAGTCGTTGGTGAGGATCTCGGGACGCTTCGTGAAGACGCCGTGTGGCGACTGACCGACGTTGGCATTCAGCACCCGCAACCCGGCGACGAGAACCGTCATTTCCGGCG
>JALHPZ010000078.1 GCA_022842245.1 Gemmataceae bacterium | reverse complement strand
TCAGCGCCTACACGCCTGGAACCAACGCCTCGGCGCCGTTCATCGACCCTAACGAGGCGCTCGGCCCCGCCACCGGCGTCCCCACGGAAGTCGTATCGCTCGGAGACGGCGGCAGCATCATCCTCACGTTCGCCACCCCGATCAGCAACGGGCCCGGCGCCGACTTCGCAGTGTTCGAGAACAGCTTCGGCGACACCTTCCTGGAGGTCGCCTTCGTCGACGTCTCGTCGGACGGCACCAACTTCTACCGCTTCCCGAACTTCTCCCTCACGGCCAATCCCGTCCCGGCGTTCGGCACGATCGACCCGACCAATCTCGACGGACTCGCCGGCAAGTACCGGGGCGGCTTCGGCACACCATTCGATCTCGAGGCGCTGAGCGCCGTGCCGACACTCAACGTCAACCGCATCTCGCACATCCGCATCGTCGATGTTCTGGGCGACGGTTCCGTCAAGGACAGCCTGGGGCGCCCGATCTACGACCCGACGCCCACACAGATGAGCGGAGGCTTCGATCTCGACGCCGTCGGCGCGATGTACCTCACGGCCGCGCCCGTGCCCGAACCTTCCACGCTCTGGATGCTGGCGGCCGGCGCGGCCCTGCTGCCGCTCGGTGCGCGCCATGCGCGGAACCGCGCCCGTCGCGGCAACGGCACTGCCGCCTGACGCACTCCCCCACAAGAAAAGGACGAGACCATGACTTCCATCAAGCGCTGGATCGCCGCCTCGGCGGTGTTCGCGACGAGCCTGCCCGCCCTGGCCGCCGTCACGACGTTCGAAGACCTGACGCCGGGCCCGAACGGCTACTACGCTCCCGGCGCGACCGGCACGTTCACGAGCGGCGCGGCGACCTTCAACTACGAGTTCACCGACTTTGGCGGGGGCTGCTGCTGGTCGGGCTGGGCCTACTCCAGCAAGACGGACACCACCGACGGCACCTTCAACAACCAGTACAGCGCCTTTCCGGGCAGCGGCCACGACGGCTCGTCCCAGTACGGCATCGCGTACCTCGGCGGGACGGCGCCGGTCATCACCTTCGCCACGCCCGTGATCGTCGAGTCCGCCTACTTCGCCAACACGACCTACGCCGCGCTCTCGATGCTGAACGGCGACGGCTTCGCGAAGATGTTCGGCGGGGTGACCGGCAATGATCCGGATTTCTTCACCCTGACCATCATCGGCCGCAACGCAGCCAATGCCATGACGGGCAGCGTCACG
The DNA here is from genome assembly GCA_022842245.1 of Gemmataceae bacterium. Classification (GTDB taxonomy): domain Bacteria; phylum Planctomycetota; class Planctomycetia; order Gemmatales; family Gemmataceae; genus Limnoglobus. The sequence continues at coordinate 1,965 of JALHPZ010000078.1, read as the reverse complement.
GTTTCGCTCGCCGACTACCGTTCGCCGGCGAGCGTCGGCGACTTCATCATCTCGAGCTGGCTCAAGACCGATCTCGCCAGCCTCGGCGCGGTGAGCTCTCTCCACTTCGAGCTCGCTTCGTCCGACGCCGGCTCGTTCGGCATCAACACGCCCGCGTACTTCGCGATGGACAACCTCACGGTCGCGGCCGTACCCGAGCCGGGCACGTACGCCATGCTCGCCATCGGCCTTGCCCTGCTGGCGCCTGCGGCCCTGCGCCGTCGCTGACCCCGCGCCCCCATCGGGCGCATCGGGTCGCCGGCGCTCTCATCGGCGGCCGGTAGCTTTCGCGCTTCTCCTGAGCGCGCTTCCGATTGCGGCCATCGCGGCCGGCCCGGAACGCGTTCTGGAGATGCGTGAGGTTGTCGTATCGGCTGCCGCCCCCGACGGCACGCTCCGCACCACGCCCCACAGCGTCTCGATCATCACTGCGGACGACATCGAGCGCTCCACGGCGATCACCCTCGGCGAGCTGCTCGCCCGCGAACCCAACCTCAATCTGCAGAGCTACTTCGGCGGCGACAAGCGCGCCACCATCGACATCCGCGGCATGGGCGCCGCCGCCGGCAGCAACGTGCTCGTGATGGTCGACGGCGTTCGCCAGAACGAGTCGGACCTCTCCGGGGCGGATCTCTCGTCGATTCCGCTCTCGCAGATCGAACGCATCGAGATCCTCCGCGGCGGTGGTGCCGTCCGGTACGGCAATGGCGCGGTAGGCGGGGTGATCGACATCCGCACGAAGCGGGGCGTCGGCAAGGGTCCGCAATTCGAGGCGTCCGCCCGGCGGGAGTCCTACAATACCAATGCCCTGCGCGTATCCGGCGCCACGCGGATCGGCGCGGTCGAACTGCGCCTGGACGGGCAGCGATTCGACACCGATGGTTTCCGGGCAAACGGCGACGTGTCCGCGCGCGACGCCGCGGCATCCGTGCGCGTCTCGCCAACGGGGCGGTTCTCGTTCCTCGACTTGTATGGCCGCGTCGCGATCCACCAGGACACGTCGGGTCTGCCCGGACCGGTGAGCGCCGCCGCTTTCGCGTCGGGCACGGCGGGCCGGCGGGCGACCTCCAATCCTCATGACGAAAGCCGGACGGACGACCGGCGATTCACACTGGGCGGTCAGGCCGACCTCGGGGCTGCCGGCCTCCTGGAACTGCGGTGGCACTACCGCGATCGGGAGAACCCTTTCTTGCTCGGCTTCAATCCGTCGATCCCGCTGGCGAACCAGCGCTCGGCCATCGACTCCCGGCGCCAGGAAGTGCAGCTTCGCTACAACCGCGCTTACGCGGCCTTTGGCCGGACCCACGACTTCAGCGCCGGGCTCGAGATGTTCTCGGCCGACTACGCACGCACGGAGAACGGTCAGTCGATCCTGGACGTGTCCACGCGACGTGCCGGTACGGTGGCTTCCGGGGCGATGTTCGCCGCAACGACAGTGCGCGCAACCGACACCCTCTCGCTCATGGGCGGGCTGCGCGTGGACCGGTTCGACACCCGGGCCGACGACACCCGCTTCACCAGCGGCGACTGCCGGACCGTGAACGACACGACCCTCGTCGATGTGGATCCCGGACCGGGTGTCGTGCTCGTGCCCGTACCGATCGTGCGGCAGGTGGACTGCGTGAATGCCTATCGGCGGCAGGCCTCGCAGGGCGGCACCTGGCGCAATCACGCGCTCGAACTCGGCCTGACGTGGCAGGCCCGCGAGACGCTCACGACCTTCGCCAGCGTCACGAGGCATTTCCGCAATCCGAACGTCGACGAGCTTCTGCTCGCCACCACGGACCTGCGGCCGCAACGGGGCCTCACCTTCGAGACCGGGATGCGTCATTCGGTGAGCGACTCGCTGGAGTGGTCCGCGGCGCTGTTTCTCATGCGGGTCCGGGACGAGGTGTTCTTCGGGGCGGACGCGCTCGGCAACGTGAG
>JALHPZ010000077.1:616-3244 GCA_022842245.1 Gemmataceae bacterium | reverse complement strand
GATTCGCGCTTCCTCGTGATCGAGCGCGATGGCCGTCAGGGCGACCCGACGATTCCCGCGTTCACCAATCCGGCGCAGTTCAAGAAGATCTTCATGGTCGACATGAGCGTGCTGGACGCCGAGGGCTTCGCGAAGAAGACGGAGGTGGTGGACCTGATGAACATCGCCGATCCGCTGGACCTGAACGGCGATGGCAAGACGACCTTCAACTTCCCGTTCGTGACGATCGAGGATGTGCTGATCGTGGACGCGAACACTCTGCTCGTGATGAACGACAACAACTATCCCGGCAGTGCCGGACGCGCCTTCGGCGTGTCGGACAACAACGAGTTCATCCTGATCTCGCTGAGCCAGCCGGTGCCGGAACCCGAGACCTGGGCGCTGATGTTCGCCGGCCTGGGCATCGTGGGTGCGTCGACGCTGCGCCGGAAAGCGGCCCGCTGACGGCGTATCCCGGCGGGTGCCACGGGCGCCCGCCGGGATCTATCCGCGAAAGTCAGCGATATCGCGCGACTGTCGCGGAGGTTTCCTTCGCGAGGATGGACTGGTCCGAGGTCACGGCAACGAACGCCGCACCATGGGCCATCCACTTCTTGGCATCGGCTTCGGCGTAGGCGAGGATGCCCGCCGCCTTGCCGGTCTTGCGAATGCGCGTGATCGAGTTGCCGATGATCTCCACCATCTCGGGGTGACCGGGGTTGCCCAGATGCCCGAAGCCGGCGGCGAGATCCTGCGGTCCGATGAACAGCGCGTCGACCCCTTCCACCGCAGCGATGGCTTCCAGATTGTCCACACCCGCGCGCGACTCGATCTGCACGATCACGCAGAGTTCCTGCTCCACCTTGGCGAAGTAGTCCGTCACGCGCGCAAAGCGATTCGCGCGGGTGTTCGTCGACACCCCCCGCACGCCCTTGGGCGGGTAGCGCGTGGCCGCAACGGCACGCCGGGCTTCCTCGGCGGTCTCGACGTAGGGGATGAGGAGCGTCTGCACACCGAGATCGAGCAGGCGCTTGATCACGACCGTGTCGTTCCATGGTGGCCGCACGATCGCGGACGTCTCGTAGGGGGCGACCGCCTGCAACTGCTGGTGGACCTGGGGGGCGTCGTTGGGCGCGTGCTCCATGTCGATCATCATCCAGTCGAAACCGGCCGACGCGCAGATCTCCGCCGCCGCCGGACTGCCGAGACTGAGCCAGCACCCGGCCTGCGCCTTCCCGCTGGCAAGCCCTCTCTTGAACCGGTTGACCGGCATCTCCATGACACTCCCCCTCTGGTTGTCGAGCGCCTTCGCTCTCCCGCGATTCTAGGGAAGGTCTGCACAATTTGCGCGGGCGTGTTCCCTCAAGGAAGGTCGGCCCCGGCGCCCCGGTCACCGAGGCGCGTAAACTCCGGTCTCCTCGCATCCGACGGGCTGCCATCGTGACCACCCCTTCTTTCGCCTTCGCCGGTGTCGTGCCGATCCTCGCGACGCCGTTCCATGCCGACGAATCCCTCGACACCGAATCGCTCGGACGCCTCGTGCGATTCGTGGCCGGCCTCGGCGTCGATGGCGTCACCGTGCTGGGTGTGCTTGGCGAATCCAATCGCTTATCGGACGCGAACCGCGAGGCCGCCATCCGCGCCGCGGTGGCCGCCGCCGGCAAGACGCCCGTGATCGTGGGCGTCAGCCATCCGGGCACTCAGGCCACGATCGACCTCGCAAAGATGGCGGGGAGCCTGGGCGCCTCTGCCGTGATGGTGGCGCCGAGCGCGGAAGGCGTGCCGAACGATGAACGCGTGTTCGAGTACTTCCGGCGTGTGGGCGCCGGCTCTCCGGTGCCGATCGTGGCGCAGGACCACCCGGCGTCGACCGCCGTCCACATGGGGGTTCCGCTGCTTGCGCGCATCGCCAGGGAAATTCCGTCGGTGATGGGCATCAAGCTGGAGGCCGTGCCGACACCGCCGAAGCTGCGTGCCGTTCGCACCGCGATGGGAGATCGGCCGCTGCGGATCACCACGGGGCTGGGCGCGTTGTACGGACTGTTCGACCTCGAGGCGGGCAGCGACGGATTCAACACCGGGTTCGCGTTTCCGGAGGTCCTGCAGGCGATGGTTGCCGCGGCACGCGATGGCGACTGGGCGCGGGCCCGTGCGCTGTACACACGGTTTCTGCCGCTCATCGTGTTCGAGCAGCAGCCCGGCGTGGCCGTGCGGAAGGAGATCCTGCGCCGGCGCGGTTTGCTGTCGGACGCCACGGTCCGTCATCCGGGAGCCGGCCTGCCGGCGGGTTATGCGGAACAGCTCACGACGCTCATCGAGAGCATCCTGCCGGGCGTGGATCTGCGGGTGCCGCTGGCGGGGCTCTGACGAGGGCATTGCGGGACGGCAGCGTCGCGGGAGCGCGCACCGCCCCCGGACTCCGCTGCGCTTCTTCCGGGCTACAACGACGCCGCGTCGCCTGGGCGAGGCGCGAAAACGACACCGCGTAGCCCGGACTAGGGGCGCATGCCCCGACTCCGGGAACCGCCGACCCCGGACTCCGCTGCGCTTCTTCCGGGCTACAACGACGCCGCGTCGCCTGGGCGAGGCGCGAAAACGACACCGCGTAGCCCGGACTAGGGGCGCATGCCCCGACTCCGGGAACCGCCG
>JALHPZ010000077.1:0-606 GCA_022842245.1 Gemmataceae bacterium | reverse complement strand
CCCCGGACTCCGCTGCGCTTCTTCCGGGCTACAACGACGCCGCGTCGCCTGGGCGAGGCGCGAAAACGACACCGCGTAGCCCGGACTAGGGGCGCATGCCCCGACTCCGGGAACCGCCGACCCCGGACTCAGCTTCGCTCCTTCCGGGCTAAAACGACGCCGCGTCGCCTGGGCGAGGCGCGAAAACGACACCACGTAGCCCGGACGAGGGGCAACCGCCCCGACTCCGGGAACCGCCGACCCCGGACTCCGCTTCGCTCCTTCCGGGCTACGACGGCGCTGCGTCGCTCGGACGAGGCGCGACTGCCCCGACTCCGGGGACCGGCCCGCTCAATACTGATCCAGCTCCAGCGTCCGGTCGTAATACACCCGCAGAAGACACGGCACATCCGAACACGCATCCCGCACCTGGATCTCCCAGGTCCGCTGGTCGGCGCGCATGGTCGCGCGGAGTTCATCCGTGTTCGCGCGGCGGTACGCGTTGAGAAAAGCGAACGCCATCTGCTCGTTGGCTTCGCTCACCCGATCGTTGGAGCACAGCAGTCTCTCGGTCGTCGTCTTCGGGCGTCCGCAATCCACCGCGGCCAATGCCGGCGCGGCGGCGAG
>JALHPZ010000076.1 GCA_022842245.1 Gemmataceae bacterium | reverse complement strand
GCCTACGAGGCGCTACGGAGCGTCATCGATTCCGATCGTCTGGCGCATGCCGACCTCGCCGGCCTGCAGGCAGTGCTCGACGGGGCGTCCGTCACCAACGCGAACGGCGAACTGCTGCGAGTGTGCGCCGCCATGAGCGAAGGGGCCCAGGGCTACGAGCGCGACATCTATACCCGCGGCGGGCTGGCCGTGCGGGCGGACACCTGGCACGACCGCTTCAATGTCGCGGCCTGGCGCCTGTTCCCCCGGAGCAAGGCTGCGCTGAATGCGGCGCACGTGGCTGACCTCGACGCCGCGCCGGCGCATGCGGGCCGGTCGCGGTTGCGCGATGCGCTCACGCTCTTCGACGAGGACGGCATCGTCGTGGCGGTGACGGACCCGGCCATCGAAGCAGCCATTCGTGCCTTCCGATGGCGGGAAGTGTTTTGGGAAAAGCGCGCCGGACTGATCGCGGGCGCGGTGTGCATCCCGTTTGGCCACGCGCTCATGGAGAAGCTGCGGACGCCGTTCGTCGGTCTGACGGCGAAGGTGCTGTTCGTACACGTGCCGGGGGCCTTCCCGGACGACGCGTGGGCGAACCGGCTCGCTTGCGTCGACGGGGCTCTCTCGCGGATCATTGGCGGCCTTCGAACCCCGGCGGATCTCGCGCCGTTGCCGGTGCTGGGACTGCCGGGCTGGTGTCCGCAGAGCGCGTCGGCTGCGTTCTACGACAACACCGACTATTTCCGGCCGGGCCGGCGTGGCAAGATCGCGTGATCACACTGTCGGCTATCAGCCATTCCGGAACAAGCCCATGCCCAGCAACGTATTCGACGACATCCTCGGCACCATCGGCAACACGCCGTTGGTCCGCCTGAACCGCATCACGCGGGACGTGCCGGCCACCGTCTACGCCAAGGTCGAGACCTTCAACCCCGGCCACAGCATCAAGGACCGCATGGCGCTTCGCATGGTCGAGGATGCCGAGCGCCAGGGTCTGCTCAAGCCCGGCGGCACCATCATCGAAGGCACCAGCGGCAACACGGGCATGGGGCTCGCCATCGCGGCGATCGTGAAGGGCTACAAGTGCATCTTCACCACCACCGACAAGCAGTCGATGGAGAAGGTCTACGCTCTGCGCGCCTTCGGTGCCGAGGTGATCGTCTGCCCGACCGATGTGGATCCCGAGGACCCGCGTTCGTACTACAGCGTGTCGTCGCGACTCGTGAAGGAAACGCCCAACGCGTGGAAGGCCAACCAGTACGACAACCCCAGCAACGCGCAGGCGCACTACGAGTCCACTGGGCCTGAAATCTGGGAGCAGACCGAAGGTCGCGTGGATCACCTGCTCGTGGGCGTGGGCACCGGCGGCACGCTGTGCGGTACCGGTCGCTACCTCAAGGAGAAGAAGCCGGGCGTGAAGGTCTGGGGCATCGATACCTACGGGTCGGTGTTCAAGAAGTACAAGGAAACCGGCATCTTCGATAAGAACGAGATCTATCCCTACGTGACCGAAGGCATCGGCGAGGACTTCCTTCCCGAAAACGTCGATTTCTCCGTGATCGACCATTTCGAGAAGGTCACCGACCGCGACGCCGCGATCTACACGCGTGAGATCGTCCGGCAGGAAGGCATCTGGGCGGGCAACTCCGCCGGCTCCGCGATCGCCGGGCTGCTGCAGTTGAAGGACAACTTCCGCAAGGGCGAGACGGTCGTGGTGATCTTCCACGACCACGGCACGCGGTACGTGGGCAAGATGTTCAACCCCGACTGGATGCGCTCGATGGGGTACGAGCCGCTGCCCGGCAGGACCGCCCGCGATCTCGTGCGCAACAAGAAGGTCGCGGCGCTCGTCTCGCTCGAGGTCGATGTGCCCGTTTCGCAGGCCATCCGCGTGATGAGCGAGCACGACTTCTCGCAGATCCCCATCACCCAGGGCGGGCGCATCGTCGGGTCCGTGAGCGAGCGTCACGTCTACGCGGCGATGGTGGCCGACCCGAAGGTGCGGCACGAACCGGTGAAGACCGTGATGCAGAAGGCGTTCCGGTTCGTGGATATCGAGACGCCCGTCGAGTTGCTCGCGCCGATGATCACGCCCGAGCACCCGGCGGTACTCGTGAAGGATTTTCCGGCGGACGAGACCTACCTGCTGACGGGGCACGATGTTCTGACGGCGCTGGCTGCGACGTAACTCGGACGAGGGAGATCGCCTCGACTCCGAGATGACGTCGAGGAGGTCGCGACGATGTCCCCGGAGTCCGCCCTTCGGGCGTCGTCCGGGCTACGCGAAATCGTCCGAGCTCCGTAGCCCGGACGAGGGGCACACGCCCCGACTCCGGGGTGACGTCGAGGAAGTCGCGACGATGTCCCCGGAGTCCGCCCGTCGGGCGTCGTCCGGGCGACGTGAAATCGTCCGAGTTCCGTAGCCCGGACGAGGGGCACCTGCCCCGACTCCGGGGCAAACGCCGAAGAGATCGCGACGACGTCTGATGCCACGCGCCCCAACGCCGTCCGCGACGCGAATCCAATCGCCCACGCCGCTCGTACCAGTCTCCGTGTGCTTCGCACGGGAGGACGACTCATGAACGGCATTCGAAGATTGGCAGGCCCCGTGCTCGTGGCACTGGGTGCATTCGGGGAGTCTCTCGCGCACGCCGGTACGTGCGACGTCGAAAGCGGCGCCACGCGTCTGCCGGTGCTCGAGCTCTACACCTCCGAGGGCTGCAACAGTTGCCCTCCCGCCGATCGCTGGCTGTCCCGTGAGTTCGGCCGGTCCGGCGCCACGCCTTCCGCGATTCCTCTCGCCTATCACGTCGACTACTGGAACAAGCTCGGGTGGCCGGACCGGTTCTCGAGCCCCGACTACTCGGCCCGACAGCAGCGCGTGGCGGTCCGAAATCGCTCGAACACGATCTACACCCCCCAATTCGTGTTTGACGGACGCGATGTCCGCCCGCACGAGTTCGCGGACGAGATCGCGGCGCGCGCGCGAGGAGCGGCTGCCGACAAACCCCGGGCGCACATCACGGTCCGCGCGATACCTGGAGAGCGCCGCGAGACGCGCGTCTCGGGCGAGGTTCGGATCGACCGCGACGAATTGCGCAGTCGCGCCCGGATCTACGTGGTGCTCTACCAGAACGGATTGAGCACCCAGGTCGCGGCGGGAGAGAACGGTGGCAAGCGACTCACGCACGATTTCGTCGTGCGCCGGGTAGCGGGCCCCTTCACACCGGATGCTTCGGGTCGCGTGGCGCTCGACGTGCGTCTTCCCGCGCCTCA
>JALHPZ010000075.1 GCA_022842245.1 Gemmataceae bacterium | reverse complement strand
CGTTCCCGGCGTGCCGCGGGTTGCCGCCTGTGCGGGTTTCGGCGTGCCGGCACCGCTGCGGGCGGCGCCCTGAGGCTGCGCGGCACGGGCCGGTGCACGGCCTTCGCCGCGCGGTCGGTCGGTACGGCCTCGCTGGCCGTCACGACGACCGGACGACGGACGCTCCTGCGCCAGTTCGGCCGGGCGACGGGCATGGGCCTCGGCGATCGCGGCGTTCATGTCGAAGCCTTCGACCGTTTCGCGCGGGATGCTCTTGCCGAGCAGCCGTTCGATGTCGGTCAGCAGGGACTTCTCCTCCGAGGACACCAGGGCCACGGCCACGCCTTCGGCGCCGGCACGGCCGGTGCGGCCGATACGGTGGACGTAGTCCTCCGGCACGTTGGGCAGTTCGAAATTCACCACATAAGGCAGTTCGACGATGTCGAGACCGCGCGCGGCGATCTCGGTCGCCACCAGCACCTGGAGCTTGCCTTCCTTGAACTCGGACAGCGCGCGGGTACGGGCACCCTGGCTCTTGTTGCCGTGGATGGCGAGGGACGGAATGCCGTCCCGCGTGAGTTGTTCGGCCAGGCGGTTGGCGCCGTGCTTGGTCCGCGTGAAGACCAGCACCTGGAACCATTTGCGCGTGCGGATGAGGTGCGCAAGCATCGCGCGCTTCACCCCCTTGTCGAGGAAGATGGCGCTCTGCGTGACGAGTTCGGTCGGCGCATTGCGGCGGGCGACCTCGACGCTCGCCGGCCGGTCGAGCAGGCTGTCGGCGAGTTCGCGGATCTCGTTCGGGAACGTGGCGGAGAAGAGCAGGTTCTGGCGCTTTTTCGGGAGCAGCGCGAGCACGCGCCGGATGTCCTTGATGAAGCCCATGTCGAGCATGCGGTCGGCCTCGTCGAGGACGAGGATCTCGACCTTCGAGAGATCAACCGTCTTCTGCTGGGCATGATCGAGCAGCCGGCCGGGCGTGGCGACGAGAATGTCCACGCGCTCGCGGAGCCGGGTGGCCTGGGGCTGGAAGCCGACGCCCCCGAACATCACCATGGAGCGCAGGGGCAGGTTGCGGCCGTAGTCACGGACGCTCTCCTCCACCTGGGCGGCGAGTTCGCGCGTCGGGGTGAGGATCAGGGCACGGATGGGCGCCCGCCCGCCCTGGGGCTGGGACTCCATCAGACGATGCAGGATCGGCAGCGTGAAGCCGGCGGTCTTGCCGGTGCCCGTCTGGGCGCCGGCGAGAAGATCGCGGCCGGACAGGACGACCGGGATCGCCTGGGATTGAATAGGGGTGGGCGTGGTGTAGCCGCATTCCGCGACCGCACGGACGATAGGCTCGGCAAGGCCGAGAGAAGCAAAAGACATGGATGACTCGCAGGGAGTGAACCGCGTCGACCTGCGCTCCGTGGCGGAGCGTTACCAGTCGAGGAAGACGAAGCGGGGTGGGAAAAACTGGCGCGGCGAGGGGACTGGCAAACGTGCCGCGGTCGTGACTCTACCACGGCAAGACGCCGGCCCGGACAAGTATTTGTCATGGGCCGGCGTCGGCAGGGCGCCGGCCGGCGCCCTGCAACCTGCGGTATCGGGCGAGGCTCAGGCGTCTTCGGCGCCCGTGGCGACCTTGCCGAACCACTCCTCGATGGAGATCAGACCGCCGGCCTTCGCGGCCTTGCCCTTGTCCTTCCCGGGGAGGTCGTCCTGGATCATGTCGATGCGCTTCCAGCCGGCGAGCGGCGTTTCGCACTCGGCGCGCGGCACGTAGCGCGACGGCGAGACCTTCGCATGCCGGTGCACGTAGCGCGGGCAATTGGGCCAGACTTCCGTGACCTTCACGCGCACCACCAGTTGCGCTTCCGTGAATTCCATCAGCAGCGGATCGTTCTCGTCGATGCTGGCCTCGCCCTGCACGCGCATGCGGTTCGGCGTGACGAAGTCGATGAACAGCAGACCCACCTTGCCGTTGCCGACCACGTTGCCCGCCGAATAGAACATGCCGTTGCCGTCGAACAGCGGGAACGCCAGCGTGGTCGCATCGACCACGCGGACGAAGCCGGGGTCACCGCCCTTGTACGACACAGTGGGGCGGCCGTCGGGGTCGACGCTCGCCAGGAAGAACATGTCACGGCTTTCGATGAAAGCCTTGTCCATATCGGAGACTTCGGTGTGGACGGCGAGTTCCTCCACCTTGTCCGCGATGCGGCGGGTGTCGAAACGGTCCTGATAGGTGCGGTGGTTGGCGCTGAAGAGTCGACTCATGGATCCTCCGGGAATTTTTGGAATGACGTCGGACGCGTGCGCGGCGACGTCCGCGGAGCGTACCAGAGAGGTCACCGCGATCAGTACAATGCCCGCTCGATCCCCGCTGCGAATCCGACCCGTGTCCCTCATCGCCCCGTTTCCCGCCCTGCGCCCCGCGCCAGGCCGTGCACCCGATGTCATCGCGCCGCCCTACGACGTGCTCTCCAGCGACGAAGCACGCGTCCGCGCGGCCGGCCGTCCCTGGAGCTTCCTGCACGTCTCGAAACCGGAGATCGATCTGCCGCCCGAGACCGACGTGCATGCCCCGGCGGTATACGCGAAGGCGCGTGAGAATCTCGATCGCATGCTCCGCGAGGGCGTGCTCGTGCGCGACGCGACACCCGCGCTTTATGTGTACCGGATCACCACGGGCCCTCACGTGCAGACCGGCCTCGTGGCCGGCGCGTCGGTGGCGGCATACGACGGCAACCGCATCCTCCGGCACGAGCTGACACGCCCCGACAAGGAAGACGACCGCGTGAAGCAGATCGAAGCCGTCGCGGCGCAGACCGGGCCGGTCCTGCTCGCCTACCCGACGGCACCCGCGGTCGACGCCATGCTGGCCGCCGTAGCGGCAGGCGAGCCGGATGCCGACGCCATGGCGGATGACGGCGTGCGGCATACGCTGTGGCGCATCGCCTCGACGGAAACGCAACGCGCGCTGTGCGAGGCATTCGATGTCATGCCGTCGCTGTACATCGCCGATGGCCACCATCGCTCGGCCGCCGCATCGCGTGTCGCCGCCGCGCGCCGCGATGCAGGCTGCACGGCCGACGATCCTTCGCAACGTTTCCTGGTGGTCGCTTTCCCCCACCACAGTCTCGTGATCCTTCCGTACAACCGGCTGGTCAAGGACCTGAACGGCCGCAGCGCGGCCGCGTTTCTCGAGGCAGTGTCGGCGAACTTCGAGGTCGAGTCGTCGGAAAGCCCCGTGGAGCCCGACCGGCCCGCGACCTTCGGCCTCTACCTCACCGGCAAGTGGTTCCGGCTGTCGCTCCGCGAGGGACTCGAAGCCGAACCCGACCCGGTGG
>JALHPZ010000074.1 GCA_022842245.1 Gemmataceae bacterium | reverse complement strand
GCGGCAGTGATCGAACTGTCCGCGCTCGCCCGCGACAAGGACGTCGCGCTTGAACTCGCGGGCGGCTATCTTCCCGAGCCGATCTGGTGCGATACCGTGCGGGTCGGACAGGTTGTGCGTAACCTCGTCGGTAACGCGATAAAGTTCACCCCGCCGGGCCGCAGCATCGTGCTCGCCATCGAGCGGGATCACGTCGTCGGGGCGAATGGGGAAGCGGACGAGATCGTCCGACTCATCGTGCGCGATCAGGGAGTCGGTATTCCGGAGGCCGAATTGGAATCGGTGTTCGACAAGTTCGTGCAGAGCACGGCAACGAAGAGCGGTGCGGGCGGTACGGGACTCGGGCTAGCGATCTGCCGCGAGATCGTCAGCCAGCACGGCGGCCGGATCTGGGCGGAACCCAATCCGGGCGGAGGCACCGCCATCCTGGTGGAGCTTCGCCGCACCGCGCCAGCGGTCAACGAGGCAGGGACATCCGTCGATGCCAACGAACCGCGCGTCGCCTGACGACGGCACTTCCGTGAACACGGACGCCACCCTGTCCGGGGACGCGCGTTCGCGCGCGGTCGCGCCGGGCCGGTCCGCACTCCCCTGGTGGGTCATGCTTGTCGTCGTCGCAGTGTCGGTGGCAGTGTGGTTCTGGCTCGACTCCGGTCAGCGCGTGGAGGACGCCGCGCGCTTCGATCGTGCTGCGGGCGAAGCGGTCCATCGGATTGACACCGTCTTTCGGGAGACCGAAGCGGAAGTGCGCTCCCTGGCCGGCGTGATCGCCATGAACCCGAATCTTTCCCGCGAGGAATGGCGCGCGTTTCTCCGCAGGCAGCAGGCTCTCGGCACCCGTCCCAACCACGGAAGCGCGTTTTTCCGTCGCGTCCCCTGCGATGCGATCGCAGGCTATGGGCGGAGGATGCAGGCGGTCTATCCCGGCTACAGGGTGTGGCCTCGCGGAGATCACCCTGTGTGCTATCCGATGGAGTACTTCGGCAGCAATCTCGAATCCGCCGCTTCGGTCGCCGGTTTCGATGCCGGTTCGGATCCCGTGCGCCGCGCCGCGATGGCGAGGGCAGCCGCCCAGGGTGACGCGAGCTATACGGGCGTCGTCCGGCTGGCGGACTCCTTTGCCGGCGGCGAATCGCCAGAACACGACGCTGGACCGGCGGTGATTCTGTTCGCCCCGATCTTCGCTCGGGGTGCTGCAGTCGGGGGCGCGCGGCTCGACCAGTCTTCGATCCTCGGCTTTGCCGCAGCGGGACTGCGCGTCGGTCGGTTGCTCTCGGAGATCGTCGGGCGTGATGGCCTCGTTGCGATCACGCTCACCATTCCCGAGTCGCTCGACGAGCCGATACGCACCGGCCACGCGGAGGGACCTCCGGCCCGACTGTTCGGCGCTCCCGACGGTGCCCGCTTCGTCCATCTGGAGTCGCTGCGGCGTGCCGACACCACCTGGCAGTTGCGCGTGGAACCGACGGCCGCCTTCTGGATGGGGTCCGGCCGAACGGATGCCCGGTCGGTCCTGTTCATCGGACTCATCGTCGCGGTGGCGCTCTTCGTCCTGCTGCGGCGCCTGGACGACCGCCGCGTCGAGACCCAGGCGCAATACGTCGCCGCGCTGCAGGATCGCGAGTCTCGCCATCAGGAGCGGCTCGCAGAGAGCCAGCGTCGCTACCGTATCGCGTTCGCGAGCAGCGGCATGGGGCTCTGGGAGTGGGATCCGACGACCCAGCGCCTCTATCTGAGCGCGACCTGCCTGCGGATTCTGGAGATCGACCCCTCCCGGTTCGACATCACGCCGGACGGGCTCGACGAAGGCGGCTTCGTCGGGGCGGATGCGGTGGAGGACGTCAACGGGCGCGTCCACCCGGAGGACTGCGCCGCTCGCGCGGAAGCCATCCGCAGCCTGCTTCGGGAACAGCGGCCTCTGGAACTCACATACCGGATCCGTGGCCGGGACGGCCTCTACCGGCATATCCGCGCCTACGGAAACTCCCTCTTCGGAGAAGACGGCCAGCCGGCGAAGTGTTTCGGCACGCTGATGGACATCACCGAGACGCACGCGCTGCAACAGGCGGTGGAAAGTGGCCGCCGACTGCTCGATGCCGTGCTGAACGCGCTCCCCTACCCCGTGCTGGCCAAGGATGCCGCCGGCCGTTACGTGGCGGCGAACGACCCGGCCTGCCGGGCGCTGGGGCAACCGCGAGAAGGGATCCTGGGACGGGGCGACGGCGATTTCTTCTCGCCCGCGCAGGTGGAGGTTCATCGCGCCGAGGACGCCCGTGCGATGCAGAACGGCGGCGTGATCCAGGTCGACGAGCCCTTTGTCCTGGCCGACGGGACGACCCGCTGGTTCAGCAAGACCAAGGTCGCCCTCTCGATGCCCGGGCAGGCCCCGATCGTCGTCACGGCGCTGGTGGACATCACCGACCGCCGGGATGCTTTTCAGACGGCGCAGCGTGCGCGGGACTTCCTCGATGCCGTGCTCCAGTCGATCCCGGTAGCCGTGTGCGTCAAGGATTCGGACAACCGGTTCGTTCTCGCGAGCGAGGAGATGCTCCGGTTCCACGGGCTCGACCGGGACGCCCTCATCGGCAGGACGGACGCGCATGTGTTCGGCGCCGAGTCCGCCGGGCGCAACCGCGCGCAGGACGACGCCGTGCTCGCCTCTCTCGGTGAGGAGACCTACGAGGAGCCCTACGAACTGGCCGACGGACGCATCCGGTGGGTGTTCAAGAAGAAGCGGGGGTTCGAGCTGTCCGACGGGTCGCGGTTCGTGGCCGTATCGCTTCTCGACATCGAGGAGCGCAAGACGGCGGAACTCGCAGCACAGCGTGATCGCGCCTTCCTGGAGGCGGTCATCAACGCCATCCCGAATCCCATCGTCGTGAAGGATCGCGCACTGCGCTGGGTCCATGCGAACACGGCCATCGCCCGCTGGGCCGGCGTGGATCCGGCCAGGGCAAGAGGCACGCGCGACGTGGACTGCTTCCCGGCCGTCTCCGTCGAGCGCTTGTTGCGGGAAGACCTTCATGTCTTCGAGACCGGCCAGCCGATTCGCGGCGAAGTGGTTTCCGTCGGGGCCAGCGGCGAGAGTCGCTGGTTTCAGAAGTCGAAGTCCCTCATCCGCATGCCGGACGGGGAAGACTACGTCATCGGGGTGTCCATCGACATTCACGACCGGAAGCTTGCCGAACTGGAGTTGCGGGCGACGAGGGACCGCCTCGAGGCGATGCAGCGGGTTTCCGCCGCGGCCGTGGCGGGGCGCAGTTTCGACGAGATCCGGATGTTCACTGTGGAGGCGCTCGCCGCGCTTCTGCCGGCTTGCCGGGTGGCGTTCGTCGGGCCGTCCGAAGCCGG
>JALHPZ010000073.1 GCA_022842245.1 Gemmataceae bacterium | reverse complement strand
AACTGGGAACGACGCTGGAAGGGCAAGTGGCTCCCCGTAGCAGAGGTGGAGGCCGCCATGCAGCGCGAGGCCCGGGAACGAAACAAGGAACTCGAGCGCGACCGGAAACAGGAGACCCGGAAATGAAACGCATGGTCCTCGGAATGCTCTTCGCCGGCCTGCTGGCCGGCGGTCTGATCGCGTGCCGTCAGGTGATGCAATCCCCTGTGGACAGGGTCGGCGCTCTGCTTTGGGAAATGACCGAGATCCACACCGCCGCCAGGGATGCGCTCCTGACGAGTCGGGGCAGTGACGCCGAGAAGCGGAGGATCGCGGCGTCCGCGGCAACAGATCTTGCGGATCGGCGAAACCAGCTCGCCGAGGTCGCGCCCTCACTCGAACCTGCCACAGCGCTTGGCGGACGCCTCGCGCGATTCGTGGATGCGTGGCCGACCGAGCAGGCGTTCCGCGACGATCTTCTGGACACCAGTGCCAGGGGAAGCCGTGCAGGCGCGGAGATCACAGGGCTGGCGTGGCTCGCACCCGACACGAGGTCCCACTGGAAAACGCCGTTCAAGATCCGGCAACCATGAAGCCGTGGAACGCAGGGGCGACTACGCACCCCGGTCGCGTGATGTCGACGGCAGTGACATAGCGACGTGCAGGCGCGATTCGGGCATCCGTGGCATCCTGGCTTTCGTGAGCTGCGACTCGCGCCTGGCACGTTTGTCTGCGCCGATGCGACAGCCCGATCCCTGGAGAGGCCATGAAATCCCTGACATGCATTGCTTTCCTGCTCGCGGCTCTTGCTGCGCCGACGCCCGCCCTGAGTGGGCTGGTCTATGACAATTCGACGACGGACACGCTACAGACCTACATCTACAGCGCGGGGGCCTACACGCAGATCGGCGATGTCGTCGAGCTGGGCGGCACGGGGCGAACGCTCACCGATGCGTCCGTGCAGTTCTTCAACAACGGTTCTGCCGGCACGTTCGATGCGGTGCTTCGTCTGTACGAGGCCAGTCCGACGGTGGGCGCGCTGCTCGGCACCTATCAGCTCTCGGGCCTGTCGATCGGCGGCTTCGACATCCTGACCGCCACGTTCGGCGGGTTGAATCTGGCGGTTCCGGATCAGATCGCCTTTGCCGTCGAAGTGGCGAACGTCGCAAGCGGTCTGGATCTCGGGCTCAACGTCTTTCAGCCGCCGAGCGTCGGGACCAGTAGTGATGACCGGTTCCTCGTGAACGCCGGGAGCGGTCTGGTCGACGCTGTTGCCGCGGCGGGGGAAGGCAACCTGTACTTCGTTGCCAATGCGGTCGGGACGGTGCCGGAGCCGGCGGCTCTGGGTCTTGCTGCACTCGGCTTTGCTCTCGCGATGCGGGCAACGCGTCGCCGCTGATCAGTCTTCGCGTCCTCGAGGCGTGCCCGCCTCGGGGGCGCCCCGCCACAGAAAGTCAAACCTTCGGCCGGCTCTTGCGCCGCCCATGTCGCTGCCCGCATCGTGCTGCACGAGCTCGGCACAGGCACCTGCGTGACGGCCGATCGGGCTACAGCCAGACGCAGAGCGCTTCACGCCTCGGTCAATCCGCTTCACTACCGTCTCTCGAAAATGCTGCGGGTTTTTCGTCACGGAGTCCCTTTCCGACGGCAGAAAATCAGGAGACTCAAGTCATGTTCCCATCCCGAGTTCGCTTCCCGCTCCGCTCGCTTCTCGCGGTACCGGTCTTGTTGCTTGCCACGGTCGCCCACGGGCAGATCCGAGAGGGCTTCGTGCCTACACCGATTCCCGTACCCCGGGATTCGGCGACGAAAGACAACCCGCTCGTGCTCACCTATAACGTGTTTTCGAACGGCAACGCAGTGAAGAAGACCGTCACCATCACCGATCTTCCCAAAAAACAGAAAGGGGAGACCGACGCGCAAGCGATGGAACGAAAGGCCAACACGATCGTCGCCGCCATCAACGAAGTACTCGGGAAGGACAAGGCGGTAGTTGTCCCCGAAGAGCAGGCCGTCCCCAAGAACTACAAGGGTCGGGTAGTCAAGGGAAGGCCTTGGGTCGTGATCAAGGGACTGGCGGTCGGTACGGACGCCAGGGGCAGGCCGATCGAGTCTGCAGGCGTGCCGAAGGACGGGACTCGTCAGGCGGGCAACGGTGGCCGAATCGAAGTGGGCAGTGGTGGTCAGTTCTCCCTGGGAGGCACCATCCGCAACGAGGATCAGGTCGACTACGCCGCGACCGGTTTCGGCCCGGATGGCGAGCCGTCGCTCGTGGAGTTCGGGGTGGACGGGTTCTACGTGGCCAGTATCACGCCGGACGCGGGCATGTCCGACTTGAGCATACTGAGTCTGCTGAGCGCGGATCTCGCCGCCAACGGCATACCCAACACATTCGATACCGCCGCCCGATCGGTGACGATCGACCCGCGCTATAGCACCGAAGAGTATTCGATCTATTCGACGAGCACGGACCCCGGACTGCCGTTCGGCGTGGCGATCTTTGCCGTGCCGGTCCCCGAGCCCGGCACCTGGATGTTGATTGTGGCCGGACTGGGCGTCATCGTCGTCCGCTCACGGCGCTCGGTCGAGTCCTGAGACGCCGGTCGAGCTTACCTTGAACGGTCACCCTCTCGGGTCGAGACTCGCGGGGTAGCTGACAGGCGAGAGATTCCATTCGCTGCAGTACAAGCGAAGGATCGGGAGCCCCGCACGGAGGCGGCTCGATGCCGTCCCCCGTGCGGGGCGCACTACTAGCTGCGCTTAGCGCGACGCCGTGCGGCTCCGGCGAGCAAGCCGAGACCGGCCGCCATCAGCGCATAGGTGCCAGGCTCCGGAACGGGCATCGTGTGCAGGCTCTGATCGAACCGCAGCGTGATCATTTCGGTGCCGTCCGGCGTGCCGGGCACGCGGCCGTTACCGCCGGGGTAGTTGTTGTCCAGTCCGACGAGGATCGTGTGCTCGTCCACAAGCGTGACCGACTCCACCGACTGCAGGGGGAAGTTGAACTTGTCACCGGGGATGCCGACCAGCGGTCCGCCGATGTCTGCAGGGTCGTTGATGTCGAGAAGGTCGACCAGAAGCCGCTTGGAAAGCACGCCGTTCTCATCCGTCTCGCTCAGGTCGATGAGGTAGATCTTCTTCTGGAAGGGCGGGCTGGCGCTTCCGGGGGGGCCCTGGAAATCGTCACGCTCGATGATCAGGAAGCGATCGTCGGCGACGTGCGCCATGTCGCCGGTGACGAAGATGTTCGTCGCATTGTTCTGTGCGCCCGTGATGAAATCGGAGCTGTCCTTGGCGTACTTGAAGTTCACGCCCGTGTACTGCTCCGAGGCGGTGTCGAATTCGTAGATCTCGAGCATCCGCTTGTCCGTCTGCGAGTTGATCGACGCTTCGGTCGTGAGATACAGCTTGCTGCCGTCGCCGTTGCGCGTCATGGATTCGAAGCCGCGCGACGAGGGCAGGTTG
>JALHPZ010000072.1 GCA_022842245.1 Gemmataceae bacterium | reverse complement strand
CCCCACGCCTTTGGCGAACCGCCACTCGTACACGGTCTCATCGGGCGTCTGCATCTCCACTCGCAGTCCGGGCTTCTTGCCCAGCGGGGTGTCGATGTCGGCATTCGTTGCCGTCGCTTTCACAGGTGGCGTATTGGCGTCGGTCGAGATGCGGACGTCCCACGTGGCCTTGTCGTCGGGAAGGACCAGCAGCGGCTCGTTTCCAGGTCGCCAGGGGAGCGAACGGGCAATCGGCGACTCGGTGTTGGTGCTCGCGATCCACGCCCAGCCACTTTCCGTGCGGGTGAGGAACTCGCTGGGCAGACGGATCTCGCCGCCGCGTCGGCCGACCGTCTCGACGGCGATCCGCACGCACCGACGGTTCTGCATCACTTCCTCGCCTGCCAAGGTCCAGGCCACCCGCTGGCTCGTCTGGCCGACGCGCTCGTCGTACACCCAGCGCGTACCGGACTTCGTGGGCAAGAAGTCGCTCGCCGGCAGAGGCTTCACCTCAGCCGTGCCGAACAATCGGACGCGTCGGTCGCCGTGGAGGGCGATCGCGGAACGCCCGTCGGGGCTGATGCGAACCGCCTGAACGTTGTCCCATTCGAATTGCCCGGTTCGCCCGGCTTGCAAGGTCTGGCCGGCCTGCGCGAGCCCGTTCGGGTACCGAACGACGGCCCCCTTGCGCGTGGCGACCACGAATTCGCCCTTTCCCACGTCGGCGACTTCACCGTGTTCGTACTTGTGAACGGTCGAGGTCCGCCGGGAGAAGTCCCACACGATGAGTGTGTTCTGGTCGCACTCCACGCCGTGCAGGCCGTCCGGCGATACGCCCACGCAGTTGCGCGATCCGCGGTATTCGATACCGCGGGGCAGTGGCAGGTTCTCGGCAACTTTTGCTTTGAGATCCCACACGGATAACGGGCTGACGGCCGAAGTACCCCAGAACAAGAGTTCCTTGCCTTTATTGATGAAAGCCATGTCGATGGCTGTGTTGCCGGTTTCACACGCGCCGAGGAGTTTGCCCGTCGCCACGTCCCAGCGGCGCACCTTGCCGGAGTAGGTGACGGCCGCAACGCTCAGGGAGTCGGGTGCGAACGCGACGGCGGCGACGCCGTCGAGTTGCCCGAACCCGGCAGGGTGCTGCAAACGGTCGTTCGAGTCCAGCAGGAACTTGCCCGGCGTGAACCGTTTCTGGCCGGGGAGTCGGTCCGTCGGCATCTCCCACAGGCGCAGACCGCCCATGTACGACGCATACACAGCGATCCACTTGCCGTCCGGGGACAGGGCGACCACCGGACCGGCCTCGTTGTGGTCGATGAACACCGGGCCGAGCGATTCGCAACTCGGCAGGTGGATGAGGTTTCCGTTGAGGCATGCCAGGGTCGAATCCGCGGTGAAGTGGATCCGGGGGTGTACGCACGGCTCGGTGTTTTCGCCTGGCAAGAAGCGATAGGTCATTCGCAACCGCATCTCGGGTTCTGCGGCCGAGGTCGA
Source organism: Gemmataceae bacterium (assembly GCA_022842245.1). Taxonomy (GTDB): domain Bacteria; phylum Planctomycetota; class Planctomycetia; order Gemmatales; family Gemmataceae; genus Limnoglobus. Next base: position 1,997 of record JALHPZ010000072.1, on the reverse strand, counting down.
GTCCATGAAGATCGGTGCCAAAGCAAAGACGACGAACGATCGGTACACGGGAATTCCTCCGGGAAATGGCGAGAACAACCCGATCAGTTGGCCGAGACTTCCCACAGGCGCAGGGAACCGAACCCATCGGACGCCGCGAGTTCCTTGCCGTCCGGTGAGAACGCGAGCGAGATCACCGCCGCGGGGTGCCCATCGGCGAAAGCGAGGTGACGCAGCGGACGCTGGGCTTTCGGATCGAACTGCCAAAGGTGGATCCGATACTTGTCCTGCCGGTCGACCGTTTCGCGCGTGCTCGCCGCGATCCACTTCTTGTCGGGTGAGACCGCGATGGCGAAGACCGCATCTTTGAATTCGTGCCGCGCGATTTCTTCACCGCTCCTGGCACTCCACACCATGACGGCTTTGGAATTCTGAAGCACGAGCTGTTGACCATCGGAGGTGAACACGACTCGTTCCGCCCCCGCCTGCTTGTTCTGGCCTTCGGTCGTGTTCCGCCGCCAAATGCCTTTTGCCTTCGGTGCGTCCACCAGATCGACTCCACCGCTGTCCGCCGACCATGCCACGGCCGTCTTTCCGTCGGGAGAAATGGCAACACCCTTCGCATACCCGCCGACGGGAAAGGTATGCTTGGCTTTCGCCAACTCGACATCCCACAAGGTCGCCACCGACTCGCCGCCGTTGCTATTATTCATCGTGGCCAGCCACTTGCCGTCGTCGGAGAGAGTAAAGCCATTCCGCGCCGTCCATTCGGAAACCCGTAGCACTTCCCCCGGTTTACCGTCCTCGAACAGTTGAATCCCTTTCTCACACGCGAACGCCGACACCTTCCCGTCCTTCGACCAGGCCGGCGGGTGGAAGCCGCCGATCTTCGCTTCGGACTCGATGTACCCCGTGCCCGGGTGCCTGCGGATGAGCCGGTTGTCGCCGTGGGCGAGTTGGGACTTGCCGTCCGGCGTGTAGCTCACGCCGTTCGATCGCCGGTTGTGGGTGAGATAGCCGCGGTACGATTCGGCCGTTGTCCAGACCAGCACTTCTCCGTTCTTGGTCCCTGCCGCTACCGTCGAGCCGTTCTCCGCGACATCAACCGTGGACACGTTGTCTGGGCTCGCGCCGAGCATCCTTCGGGACTCGACTCCCAAGTTCAGCTTGGCGGTGTTCCCACGAAGGGATGAGCGGCACAAGCGTCGCCCGGTGGCGGAGGTGAGGAGTTGGTCCCGGTCCGCATCGGACACCGTGACCGACTCCTTCTTGACCACATCCCAAGCGTGGTTGCCTTCGTCCGTGGACACAATGACCCGCGTCCCGTCCTTCGAGAAGGCGACCGCTCGCGCCGGCTTCGCCAGTCCTTCGAACTTGGCCAGCGGCTTACCGTTGCCGGCCGCGTACACCCGCACCGTCTTGTCGTCCGAGCCGGAGGCGACGAACTTGCCGTCCTCGCTGAAGCCGAGGCACGTGATCGCGCCGTCGTGTCGCTCCCACGTCTCCTCTTGTTTCCAGGTGCCGGTGGCCCAGACCACGATCTTCTTGTCCGCCCCGCCCGTGAGCAGGCGTTTGCCATCGGGGCTGAACGCCACGCAGGTGCCCTCGAAGCCTTGACCCCACTTGTGGGCCATGAGGACGGACGCGACGAACCCGGATTTCGCCTCGTAAACAAGGGGCACGTCCTGATAGGCTACCGCCGCGATCCAGCGACCGTCCGGGGAAACGCAGACGTCCACGATCGGGTTTCCGTGGCCGGCGACGACACCTTTGAGTTTCAGGTCCTCGGTGCGGCCAGGGAGGGTAGTCACCATGAAGGCGATCAGACCAAAGAGTGCGCAACGCATCACAGAACCTCCAGATCAGCGGTGGGGGTTGGGGCGAGGGGCGATGGGGGCCGGAGCCGGTTGCGGAAATACGGACGGCAACAGCGCCCAGGCCCCCGCTACGGCTGCGAGGGCGTGGGGCGGAGCCGCGCCGAGGCCTACGGCATCCGCAATGGCTGCGGCCGGCGGGGG
>JALHPZ010000071.1 GCA_022842245.1 Gemmataceae bacterium | reverse complement strand
GTACCTCAAGGAACTCATCACCCTGTTCGGCAATGACCTGCGCCTCGCGCTCGCGGCCTACAACGCGGGGGAAGGCGCGGTGCTCAAGTACGGGAAGATTCCGCCCTACGCGGAAACGCAGAGTTACGTACCGAAGGTTCTTGCCTACTACCGGCGGTATCGGGATTCGGCGCACGCGACGGACTCGCGAGTCAGGAACGTTGCGACGCCGGGGTGACGTTTCCCCGGAGTCGTCGCTTTCGCGACTCGTCCGGGCTACGGCGAATTGCCAACCCCACGGATCGCTGATCTTCCCCGGAGTCGTCACTTTCGCGACTCGTCCGGGCTACAGGCGGATTGCCAACTCCACGGATCGCGGAAATTCCCCGGAGTCGTCACTTTCGCGACTCGTCCGGGCTACGGCGAATTGCCAACCCTACGGATCGCGGAAAGTCCCCAGAGTCGTCGCTCTCGCGACTCGTCCGGGCTACGCGAATTGCCAACCTCACGGATCGCGGAACTTGCGCGGAGTCGTAGCCCGGACGAGTCGCGAAGCGACGACTCCGGGAGCCCTCATTACAACCGCCCCAACGCTGTCGCGAACCGCGCCGCACACTCCAATCCGAATGCCGTCGGCACCATCGCCGGCGCACGGTCGTATACCTCCCCGAGCCCCATTCGCAGCGCTGCCATGCGCTTGCCATAACAGATCAGCGCATCCAGCGACTGCATGCCGAAGATGATTGCCGGCAACACGTCGCGATAGATCGCCTCGGCCGCTGCCTCGTCGCCCCGACGGAACGCCTCGTAGATCTTCACCTGCCAGTCGAAGGTATCGGTGGCGGGAATCATCCCGGCGCAACCGGCGCGGAGGTTGTCCGGCAGCTCCTGACCATTGCGCCCGTTGAACACGGCCAGCGCGCCGCCGGTTGCACGAACCACGGTTTCGATGCCGATGACCGGCCCCTCGCCCTTCAGCACCGTGAAATTCGGCCGCGACCGCGCGAGCTCCGCGATGGACTCCGCGGAAAGGCCGACGCCGATGTACTCGGGCGCGTTCTGGATCGCCATCGGCACGTCGACGGCGGCCATGACGCGCGAGAAGTGCTCGGCGTAGTGGGACTCCGGGAGGCCGCGTTCCGGCGGCGGCTGCAGGATCACCCACGCCGCGCCGCGATCGCGGGCGAACTGCGCAAAAGCGATCTGCTCCGCCACGATCCCGGGCGCCACGGTCACCGCCAACGGCAACCGTCCGTCGAGGTCCTGCGTCAGCCACTCCACCACCGACCGCCGCTCTTCCGGCGAGAGCTTCCCCACTTCCGTGGCGAGGCCCATTACCGCGACGCCGTGCGCGCCGCCGGCGACGGCCACTTCCGCCTGCCTGCGCATCGCTTCGCGATCGAGCCGGCCGTCCGCGCCAAAGAACGCGTATTGCATCGGATAGATGCCGTGAAACCGGTAGTTCGAAACCATCTGCTGCCCGCCCCCTTGATCACCCGTGAACCCGTAGCCGGCGGAACGGCGTTAAGCTCGTTCCTCACCGATCCGGAAGGGTTCGACCATGCGCCTGCTCATAGCCCTGTGTCTCTTCTTCGCCTCGCTGGCTGCGGCCGCGATGACGCCGGAACAACTGCTGGAAGTCTACCGCGCAGCCGCGGCGACGGCCTCGCACTTCAAGGGCTTCTCGGCCGAGCGCGGGCGCACCTTCTACGAGGCGAAGATCACCGGGCCAAATGGCGAACACTCGTGCGCCGGATGCCACGGACCCGACCCGCGCAGCACCATCGATGGCCACGGCGGCGCCATCCGGGCGGAATGCCGGGCCTGTCATCTGACGGACGCGCCGGGCCCGGGCGAGCGGTCGAAGATGCGTCGCCACATCCGGCCGCTGGCGCCCTCCGCCAACCCGGACCGCTTTACCGATGCCGACAAGGTCGAACTCTGGTTCGACGTGAACTGCTTCTTCGTGCTGGGCAGGCCCTGCACCGCCCAGGAAAAGGGCGACCTGCTCACCTATCTCCTCTCGGTGAAGTAACCCGGCCCGGAGCCTCGCGTATCATTCGGGGATCCCCCGAAGGAGTCGCCCCATGCCCCGTTGGTTGTCCGCGGTCATCCTGAGTCTCGTCCTGCCGCTGTCGGCCCACGCACTGACGCCCGCCGAGATCATCGCGGCCCTCGCCGACCCCATCAACAGCACCGGCAACGTCGCCGATGCCGTCGATGAAGCCACGGGCGCGCGGGGATGGATGTCCACGGACATGAAGCCCATCCAGGAAGGGAAGATCGTCGGGCGTGCCGCCACGGCCCTGATGCGCCCGGGGCTTCGCAACGACAGCCGCAAGTACCCCAATCATTTCCTCCAGATCCTGGACGAAGCCGAGCCGGGCAGCATCCTCGTCTACGTGATGCAGGACGGCATCGACATCGCCGCGATGGGCAACCTGATGGCCACCACGGCCAAGGTGCGCGGGCTGGCCGGTGCGGTCATCGACGGCGGCGTACGCGACATCACCGAGATCCGCGAGATCGGCTTCCCGGTCTGGGCGCGGCGCGTGGGGCCGGCGACATCCGTCGGACGGATGATCAGCGTGAACAAGCAGATCCCGGTCATGTGCGGGGGCGTGATGGTGCACCCCGGCGACTACATCGTGGCCGACGCCGACGGCGCCGTGGTCGTGCCTCAGGCCGCCGCGGAGCAGGTCGTGGAGCTGCTCAAGCAGTACGCCGACAAGGAGTCCAGGATGGTTCCGATCATCAAGGAACAGAAGTCGATCCTGAAGGCGATCGAGATCTACAACCGCTACTGAGAGCGCCGCTTCCCTTGGCTTCCCCGGTCTCGCCCCGCTCCCCTGTCCGCCGCGCTGTCCTTCTGGGCGGTGCAGCCACGGCAGTCGCCGCCGCGACGGGCTCCCGCTTCGCGCTGGCCGAACTGGTGGCGACGCCGGCGCAGATGCAGGGGCCCTTCTACCCGCTGACGCTCCCGCTCGACCGGGACAATGACCTCGTGACGGTGAGCGGGCGCGCGGGCACGGCCGCCGGGATCATCACGGACGTCGCGGGTCGGGTGGTGGACACGGAAGGCCGCCCGGTGCCCGGCGCGGTGCTGGAGATCTGGCAGGTCAACGGGCATGGGCGTTACCACCATCCGCACGACGACTCCGACGCGCCCGTCGACCCGAATTTCCAGGGGTTCGGTCAGACGGTGACCGACGCCCAGGGCGCCTACCGCTTCCGCACGGTGAAACCCGTGGCGTATCCCGGACGGGCGCCCCACATCCATTTCTCGGTGCAGGTCCCAGGGCGAAACCGGTTCTATACGCAGATGTATCTGGCCGGCGCCCCGGAGAACGACAAAGACTTCCTGCTGCGCGCGGTCCGCGACCGCCGCGCGCGGGAATCCCTGGTGGTGGCGCTTGCGCCGTCTCCGAACCCGGGCAGCACGCTCGCCGGCCTGTTCGATATCGTGCTGGGCAGAACGCCCGTTTCCACGGAGCCCTGATGGAAGGCGAAGCCGAAGCATTCGAAGCCATTCTCCACCGCCTGGAAGTCCTG
>JALHPZ010000070.1 GCA_022842245.1 Gemmataceae bacterium | reverse complement strand
CAACCTCGAAGCCGACGGTGATCTGCAGGGCCTGTGCAACAAGGCCGCCGCCGTGCTCGTGTCGCAGCAGTCGGATGGCAAGCCGGTGTATCCCATCGGCGGCGTGCGCGTACGGGCGCACCGGATCGACACCTGGTGCATGGCGGACGGGCAGGCCGACTACGCCTTCGTCCACGCCAATCTCAAGATCGGCAGCGGCCGGGCGGACACCGTGAAGCAGGCAACCGGCGATGCCCTGTTCGACACCATCAAGTCGCACTTCGCCGGGATCTACGCGAGCCGCTATCTCGCGCTCTCGATGGAGATCAACGAGTTCAGCGAAGCGGGCACCTGGAAGCACAACAACGTGCACGCGCGTTTCAAGCGTCCCTGAGGCCCCGATGCTCGACCCCCGAACCATCCAGCGGCTCGCCGCCGAACTGCACAAGGCAGAGCGCACGCGAACCCAGCTTCGGCACTTTTCCCTGGGCCATCCCGGCATGACCATCGAGGACGGCTACGCCATCCAGCGCGAGTGGGTCGCGATGAAGCTTGCAGAAGGCCGCGTGCTGCGGGGGCACAAGATCGGCCTCACCTCGCGGGCGATGCAGATGTCCTCGCAGATCGACGAGCCGGACTACGGCGCGCTCCTCGATGACATGTTCTTCGAGTCCGGGGGCGACATTCCGGTGTCGCGCTTCATCCTGCCGCGCGTGGAGGTGGAACTCGCCTTTGTGCTCCGCGCAAGACTGCAAGGGCCCGGCATCACGCTGTTCGACGTGCTGCGCGCCACCGAGTACGTGACGCCCGCCATCGAGATCATCGACGCACGGATCGAGCAGTTCGACCGCGAGACCAAGGCGCCGCGCAAAGTGTTCGACACGATTTCGGACAACGCGGCCAACGCCGGCATCGTCCTCGGCGGCCGACCGGTGCGCCCCGATACCCTTGATCTTCGCTGGGCCGGGGCACTGCTCCACAAGAACGCCGTGATCGAAGAGACCGGGCTCGCGGCCGGCGTGCTGAACCACCCGGGCAACGGCGTGGCGTGGCTCGCCAACAAGCTAGCCGCGCACGACGAGTTCCTGGAGGCGGGCGAGGTCATCCTCGGGGGCTCTTTCACGCGACCCGTCAACGCCGTGGCGGGCGACACCTTCCACGCGGACTACGGGCCGCTGGGGTCGATTTCGTTCCGGTTCGTCTAGCGACGGTCAGGAGTGGGGTAGTCTTCGCCAAGCCGCCTTGAGCGGCCGGGCGCGACTGCCTGACAACTCGAGCCAGGGAGGCCCGCCATGCAATTCCACACTCTTCCTTCCACGGATCTGCGCGTATCGCGCGTCTGCCTCGGCACCATGACCTGGGGCCAGCAGAACTCCGAGGCCGAGGCCCATGCCCAGCTCGATCTCGCGCTGGCCGAAGGCATCAACTTCATCGATACGGCGGAGATGTACCCGGTCCCGCCCAACGGAGAAACGCAGGGCCGGACCGAGCAGTACATCGGGAGCTGGATTGCGAAGCGCGGGCGCCGCGATGACGTGATCCTCGCCACGAAGGTGGCCGGTCCGGGACGACGCGACTGGATTCGAGGCGGCCGGACGGACCTCACCGCCGGCGTGATCGCCGAGGCCGTGGAGACCAGCCTGCAGCGGCTGCAGACGGACTACATCGATCTCTACCAGATCCATTGGCCCCAGCGGAACGTGCCCAACTTCGGCGGCGTGCTGTTCGACCCGACCAAGGAGAAGGATGGCCCGCCCATCCGTGAGCAGGTCGAGGGGATGGCCGCGATGATCCGCGCGGGCAAGATCCGGCACTACGGGCTGTCGAACGAGACGACCTGGGGTTTGTTCGAGTTTCACCGCATCGCGAAGGAACTCGGCGTGCCGGGCCCCGTCACGCTGCAGAACAGCTACAGCCTGCTATCACGCAATGTGGACAACGATCTCGCCGAGGCACTCCATCGCCAGGGCATGTCGTTGCTCGCCTACAGCCCTCTCGCCGCCGGATTGCTGTCGGGCAAGTATCTCGGCGGCGCCCAGCCCGCGGGCGCGCGGTTCACGCTGTTCGATTCGCTCGGGGCAAGATTCCGTAAACCTATCGTTCCGGAAGCTATCGACGCCTACGCCGCGCTCGCGAAGAAGCGCGGCATCTCGCTCGTGCAACTCGCGCTCGGGTACGTGGACAGCCGGTGGTACCTGGGCTCGTCGATCATCGGCGCGACCACCCTCGAACAGTTGCGGGAGGACATCGCCGGCGCGCAGTTCCAGTTGGACGAAGAGACCCTCGCGGAGATCGAGGCGTTGCGCGGCCGGTATCCGAATCCGGCGCCGTAGCCCGGACCAGGCGCGGAGGCGCCGAATCCGGGAACACCATCACGTTCCCGCATACCGCCCCCGGAGTTCGCTTCGCTCCGTCCGGGCTACGGTCCCTGGCACTCGTCACACGTAGCCCGGACGAGGCGCCCATGCGCCGACTCCGGGGACATCGTCGCGTCCCCGTACACCGCCCCCGGAGTTCGCTTCGCTCCGTCCGGGCTACGATCCCGGGCACTCGTCACACGTAGCCCGGACGAGGCGCGAACGCGCCGACTCCGGGAACATCGTCGCGTCCCCGCGCACCGCCCCCCGGAGTTCGCTTCGCTCCGTCCGGGCTACGGGTCCCGGGCACTCACACACGTAGCCCGGACGAGGCGCGAATGCGCCGACTCCGGGGACATCGTCGCGTCCCCGCACACCGCCCCCGGAGTTCGCTTCGCTCCGTCCGGGCTACGGCCCCGGGCACTCGTCACACGTAGCCCGGACGAGGCGCGAACGCGCCGACTCCGGGAACATCGTCGCGTCACCCACACCGCCCCCGGAGTTCGCTTCGCTCCGTCCGGGCTACGGTCCCGGGCACTCGTCACGCGGAGCCCGGACGAGGCGCGAATGCGCCGACTCCGGGAACATCGTCGCGCTCACCACCACCGCCCCCGGAGTTCGCTTCGCTCCGTCCGGGCTACGGGTCGGGCAATCGTCACGCGTAGCCCGGACGAGGCGCGAACGCGCCGACTCCGGGGCCGACGCTCAATCCGCCCCGTCCTCCAGCGCGACCACCATCGCGACGAGTTCCGTGGAAAGCCGCCCAACGCAATCCTTCCCGAGCCGGATCTCGATGTCCTGGTACACCTCCTCGACATCGGGCATCACGGCATCCACGAGTTCCCGGCCCGTCTGGGAAAGCATCACCGCCACCCGCCGATGGTCGGTGGTCGAGCGGGCGCGCTCGAGCCAGCCGGCGGACTCCATGCGACTGAGCACCCCGGTGAGACTAGGCCCGAGCATGCAGCACTCCTCGGCGATCTGACCGGAGGTCATGGCGCCGGCGTCCGCGATGGCGCGCAGCACCCGCCACTGCTGGTCGGTGAGACCGTGGGTTTTGAGGACCTTCCGGAACCGCCGCATCATGGCTTCACGCGTCTGAAGCAGCAGCAGGGGGAGGTTCTTGCGGGAGGTGACGATCGGGGTGGCGGACATGGCCGGATTCTCCGAAGCCGGCTGTGACGTCGTCAAGCGAGAGTTGGCAGTTTTCTTGACGGCTCCCGGGATTACCGTTGAAATGCCCCGATCGAGTTGCTCCGCAGCTGTCCGGACCGTCCCGCGCCCGCGCGCCGGTCCTCCCGGGAAATGGCCGAACGC
>JALHPZ010000069.1 GCA_022842245.1 Gemmataceae bacterium | reverse complement strand
GCTCCGAAGACTCCGCGTCGCCGCTAAACATCAACGAGAAATCTCATGATCCCATTATTATTCCTTGCCATGCCGCTCGCTCCGATGGCCGATCCGAACCCCGAAGACGCCAAGCTCGCGGCCCTCTTCAAGACCTACCTCGAAGACGAATTCCGCCGGCATCCCGCGTTCGCCACGGCGCAGGGGAACCATGATCACGACGACCGGCTCGACGACCTCTCGCCGGCCGCGCGGGCCGAGGACCGCGAACGAGCAAAGAAGCTCCTCGCCGAACTGCCCACGAAGATCGACGCGAAGAAGCTCTCGCGTTCCGCGCAGATCGACTTCGAAATCTGGCAGCATGCCCTGAAGTTCGGCCTCTGGCAGGCCGAGCACGACTCACGATTCGCCAACGACCCACGCGTCTTCGGCGAGTACATCTCGGATTCCGTCTTCACGCTCTTCACGCAGTCGACGCTGCCCAAGGAACGCAATGCCGCCAATGCCGCCCAGCGCATCACCTACATACCGAAGGTGACCGAGGACGCGAAGAAGAGCCTCCAGAATCCGCCGAAGATCCTGACCGAGATCGCCATCAAGCGGAACCTCGGCGCGATCGCGTTCTACGAGAAGGACATCTTCGGCTACGGCGGTGGGGCCGAACTGGCCGGGCCGAGCAAGGCCGCCGTCGCGGCGCTCAAGCAATACCAGAAGTTCCTGGAGACGGACCTGTTGCCGCGCTCGAATGGCGACTGGCGGTTGGGCAAGGAGAAGTTCGCGGCGAAGCTGGCGATGGAACTCGATTCGGGCCTCTCGGCCGAGGACGTCATCCGCGAGGCGGAGAGCGAGGCCGACCGCGTCGAGCGCGAGATGTATTACGTCGCGAAGCAGCTCTGGCAGAAGACGTTCCCCGGCAAGGCCCTGCCGCCCGACGACGCGCCCGGACGGCGTTCGACCGTGAAGGCCGTGCTCGACGAACTCGGCAAGGACCACGGCACACCCGACGGCTTCGTCGACGACGCGCGCAAGAGCGTGGATGCGATCAAGAAATTCATCCGCGAGAAGCGGATCCTCACACTGCCCGACCCGGACCGCTGCAAGATCATTGAGATGCCCGAGTTCCAGCGCGGCTTCTCAGCCGCGTACCTGAACCCCGCCCCGACCTTCGACCCGAAGGCGGACAGCCTCTACGCCGTCGCCCCGCCGCCGAAGGACTGGAGCGCCGCGCGGCAGGAGACGTTCTTCCGCGAATACAATCGGCACATGCTCCAGATCCTCACGATCCACGAGGCGTATCCCGGTCACTACGTTCAACTCGAATACGGCAACCGCCATCCGTCCTTGATTCGCAAGGTCTTCTACTCCGGCGTCTTCGCGGAGGGCTGGGCCGTGTACACCGAGCAGATGATGCTCGACCAGGGTTATGGCGACGGCGACCTTGCCCTGCGCCTCCACCAGCTCAAGTTCTACATCCGCGCCGTGCTGAACGCGATCCTCGACCACCGGATGCACTGCTCGAACATGACCGACGAAGAGGGCCTGCGATTGCTCATCGATCGAGGCTTCCAGACGGAGGCGGAGGCCGTCGGCAAGATCCAGCGGGCGAAACAAAGCTCCTGCCAGCTCAGCACGTACTTCGTCGGCCGCACGGCGTTCTATCGGCTGCGGCAGAAAGTGCAGCGCGACCGCGGCGATGCGTTCGACCTGGGGAAATTCCACGAGGAGACGCTGAGCCACGGCACGCTGCCGGTGAAGTACCTGCCGGAACTGGTGAAGTAGATCAAATCAGTATGGCTTCGCCATATTGCCGTCGCAGTTCCGTCTTCCGGCCGGACGAGATCGCGTCGTTCCCTCTAAGGTCGAGCGTGACGAGTTCCTTGGGGGGGATCGCGGCCAGGAGCGCGCGGGCGGCTCCGTCGTCGAGGTCATTGTGGCTCAGGTCCAGTTCGACGAGAAAAGGCCAGAATGTCGAGTCGACGATGGCGCCGACCGTCCCTTCGCCCAGCCGGATGCCGGCGAGCCTCAGCGAGCGAAGGCCCACTTTCAGCTTGCGGACAAGCGACGGGATTTGCTCGCGGAAGCCGTAGCTCTTCGTGAAGTCGAGTTGTCGGATCCTGGGGAACCGGACTCGGTTCGCGAGCGGCACAAGCGCGTCGGGGTCGTTCGATCGAAAGCCCACATCCCGGAGGACGAGCCGTTCGATTCTCCGCAATCGGCCGTTCAGGATGGAAAGGAGTTGCGCGTCGGCGAAATACATGTTCGCGAACTCGAGCGAGCTTAGCGTCGCCAGAACCGGCGATGTGCCAAGACGGTCGGCGGCGGGCGCGTCGAAGCCCATGTTGTCGAATGTCAAGCGTTCGAGATTCGTTTCGCCGCCGGCTTCGAGCGCCTCGACGAGGTCGAGTTGCGAGCCGTCGCCGACGCGGAACGAAAGTTCCTTCAATTTCCGGCCGATCGGCGACTGGAACAGGCTCTCGATGAGGAACGACATGCCGGGTCCGCTGGCCTTCTCGAAGACCATCGACCGCAGCCCCGTCGCGAGTGGCGACGCGCTCAGGGCGAGCACGGGAAAGTTCGGCGACGCGAGGCTCCAGAACCGCACCGACCGGACGCGCGACAGCCACGGCCGGCGGGCGAACTCCTCGTACTCCTGCATGGATCCGCCGGGCAGGTGGAGTTCACCGATCGGAGCGGACGCGAACAATGCGTCGCCGTGTTCGAGGAGGTGCCGCACGGCGTCGGTCTTGATGGCGTAGCCGAGGCCGCGGCGGAACGGATGCCGGGGGCTCCAACTGTCGTGCCACGGGAGCGTCGACCGCCAGCGGTCCCCGGCTTGCTCCTCGATGGCGCGACGACGCCAGCGAGCGGCGAACGGCTCCCAGTCCGGCGTCTTCGCGAGTTCGATCTGATCGCGGATGAACGCCGCGCGATCGTCGTCCCCCGATTCCTGAACGTAGTCGGCGAAAACCAGCCGTGGCGCGTCGTCGTCGGGATTTTCAAGGATGGCGAGCAGGAGCGCGTCGTGGTCGGACATGACCGGCATTCTATTCCGTGGGCGGCGCGGGTGCGGGGACCTCGGCCGGCGGCTCGCTCGATCGCGGCACCAACAGGTTCCAGAGCATGGGGGCGGAGAACACCGATTGGACCATGGGAAGTGGCACGATGAGTTCCCGGCGCAGTTCCTCCGAGATCACGAGCGGCCTCGGAAAGCCCTCGGGCCACAGGATGAGACGGATTTCCGTCGCGAGTTCGACGGCGAGTTGCAGGAGCGGCCGCACGATCGCCGGGGCCGAGACATACCCGTCCCGGCACTCGCCACCGGTGTAGAGTCCGGGAAAGCAGGCTTCCAGCCGAGTACCGTCGGGCGCGACCAGGTGAACCCGGTCGTCGACTCCGGGCCGCCAGGCCCCCTTGCGGGAAAAGAGCGCCATCGCGGCGCGGCGTTCGTCTTCGGACAGGCCGAGATCCCGAAAGCTGGGCAGACTCCAACCCGTGACCGGTTCGGTTTCGAGCTTGCGGAGCTTTTTGAAGTTCGCACTCTGGAGCCGAATGGTAAAGGACATGGCGGGTACCAAAAAAAAGCCCAACCGCGAACGGTTGGGCGAGGCCGGAATCGGGTTCAATCGCGGTCGCGGAAGCCGCCGCGGTCGCCGCCGCGGTCGCCGCCACGATCACCCCGATCGCGGCGTTCGCGCGGCGGGCCGCGATCATCGCGGCCG
>JALHPZ010000068.1 GCA_022842245.1 Gemmataceae bacterium | reverse complement strand
AGCGCCTTCTACAAGCAGCTCGCGGCCGCCACGCAGGAAGCGCCGCGCTGGAACTTCCACAAGTACCTCATCGCACCGGACGGTCGCACGGTCTACAGCTTCCAGACCCAAGTGGAGCCCGACTCTCCGCAAGTGATGGGCAAGTTGCAGGGCATGCTCGCGAAGTAGCCTCGCAGGCACTCTTCACCTCGACGCCCCGCCCCAATCTGGGCGGGGCGTTTTGTTTTTCGGCGCTGCTTCGGTAACCTCGGGGCCGGCACAGCCATGCCGGCTGCATGCCGCAGGGGAAAAGCGGGACTGGATGCACGGTCGCATCATTCATCCAGTCAGACCTTCCCCAGACTTCCTTACCGGAGCGTCCTATCCCGTGCCTCTGCTCGACCGGGTTCTGAAGCTGCGCGCGCAGAAGGCTGCCGCGCCGGACGCCTCGCCGCGACCACCTCGACGCCGTCTCCGCAAAATCCTCATCGGGGTCGCGGTGGCGTTCGTCGCGCTCATCGCGTTCGGATTCTTTGCCGCACCGCCGATACTTCACTCGCTGCTGACATCCCGGCTGTCCGAGGAACTCGGCCGCAAGGTCACCGTCGGCGACATCCGCATCAACCCGTTCGCGCTGACGCTCGAGATACACGATTTCGTCATCCACGAACCCGGATCGACGCAACGGTTCGTTGCGTTCCAGCGCCTGAAGGTGGACGTCGACGCCGAATCGATCTACCGCCGTGCGCCAGTTCTGTCCGAGGTGACGCTCGAGAAGCCGTACGTCAACGTGGTGCTCCTCGCGCGAAACCGGCTCAACTTCACCGACCTCATCGAGAAATTCAGCAAGGACAAGAAGCCCGACGAGCAACCGGCGCGCTTCTCGGTGAACAACATCCGGATCCTTGGGGGCGAGGTCGACGTGGACGACCGGCCGCGCAAGACGAAGCATCAGGTGCGCGAGCTGGCGCTCGCCGTGCCGTTCGTCTCGAACCTGCCCTACCACGGCAACATCTTCGTGCAGCCGGCGTTCGGCGCGAGCGTGAACGGCACCCGCTTCGACGTGAAAGGCAAGTCGAAGCCGTTCAGTGAGGCACGCGAGACCGACCTGGAACTCTCGCTGAAGGACCTCGACCTGCCCTACTACCTGCGCTACCTGCCTATGACGCTGCCGTACCGCATCGCCTCCGCGCGGCTCGATCTGGATGCCACCATCGGCTTCGCGCAGCCAGCAGGCAAACCGTCGCGGCTCACGGTCACGGCATCGACTGCGCTACGCGCCGTGCGGGTCATCGCGTCCACCGACGCGCCCCTGGTCTCGTTTGAACGCCTGGACGTCCGGACCAAGCCCATCGACGTATTCGGCGACGTCATCGCCGTCGCGTCGGTCAAGCTCGCCGGCGCCGACGTGAACGCGATACGGCAGGCGGACGGCGTCCTGAACCTCGCCATCCTCGGGGCGACCGGCGCCTCGACTTCCCAGGAGGAGCAACCACCGGAGCCGAAGCCGGCCGGCGACGCAAAGCCCAAGACGATCACGGTGGACAAGATCGAGCTGAGTGCCGCACGCATCCGCTTCCAGGACGACATGGTGCAGCCGGCGTTCCAGACTGTCATCGCACCGCTCGACGTCGTTGTCGAAGGCATCTCCACCGCCGCCGGGGCGCAACCCGCGCACTTGCTCCTCACGGCCACCACCGACGCGCAGGAATCGCTTCGCATCGAGGGCACGGCGAGCGTCGCGGGCAAGAGTGCGTCAATCGACGCTTCGCTCTCGCAGGTGCCGATTCCCCGCTACGCGGCGTACTACCGGAACGCCATCGCTTTCGACATCGGCTCGGGCACGCTGTCGCTATCTGCGCATGCGGACGTGGCTGCGCCGCCGGAAGGTCTCTCGCTGCTGCTGTCGAAGGGCACGCTCGATCTCGCTGCCCTTCGGCTGCGCAAGGCGGGCGAGCCCGCTGACTTCCTTTCGCTCGCGCAATTCTCGGTGAAGGACACCTCCCTCGACCTGGCGCAGCAGCGCGTCACCGTGGGCGACATCCTCGCGGACAAGCTCGACGTGCGCGCGCGTCGTGCGAAGAACGGCGTGGTGAACCTGGCCACGCTCACGCCTTCGAAGCCCGCCGAGGCCAAGCCGGCACCCGCCCCGGACGCCGCGCCGGCCAAACCGTGGGTGATAACGCTCGCGCATGTGCTTGTCGACCGGAGCCTGATCGAGTTCCAGGACGCCGTGCCCGCGACGCCGGTCACGCTCTCGCTGAGCCCCACGCGGGTGGAAGTGTCCGATCTCGTTCTAGGCGCGCCGGGTACCGCCAGGCTCGCGCTCAAGACACTGCTGAACGGCAAGGGCAGCTTCGACGCCTCCGGGACCTTCGCGATCGACCCGGTGGCGCTGGACCTGAAGACCCGCATCGCGAACCTCGACATCCCCACCTTCCAGCCCTACTTCGCGGATCGTCTCAATGTCACCCTGGCCGGTGCACGCGTCGGCGCCGACGGGCGACTCGGCGTGCGCCTGCCTGCGGGCAAGCCCGCGCTGATCTCCTACGAGGGCGACGCCGGCATCTCGAAGTTCGCGTCCACCGACAATCGCACCGGCGAAGACCTGCTGCAGTGGGAGTCGCTCTACTTCAAGGGCGTGCGCGCGAAGAGCGAGCCCTTCGCACTCGCCATCCGGGAGGTCTCGCTCACGGACTTCCGGTCCCGACTGCAGGTCAATGCCGACGGCACGCTCAACGTACAGGGTCTGGTCGCGCAGGACCCGAACGCCGCGCCGGCGGAATCGCCGGACGCGCCTGCGAAGCCCGGCAACCCGTCGGAGACCAAGGCGGCAGACGCGAGCCCCGTGCCGCGGTCCATCACCATCGACCAGGTCACGCTCCAGGGCGGCACCGTGCTCTTCAGCGACAAGCTCGTGAAGCCCAACGTGAGCGCGACGCTCACCGAGATCGGCGGACGGGTCACGGGCCTGCTGGCCGATCCGTCGACGAAGGCCGACGTGGACCTGCGCGGGCGGCTCTCCAACCAGGCCCCGCTGGAAATCACCGGCAAGGTGAACCCGCTCTCCGGCGACTTGTACGCCGATCTGAAGGTGAGCTTCCGGGATATCGAACTACCGCCGTTCACGCCCTACTCCGGCAAGTATGCCGGCTACACCATCGAGAAGGGCAAGCTCACGCTCGATCTGCGCTACCTCATCGAGAAACGGAAGATCACCGCCGAGAACAAGGTGTTCATCGACCAGTTCACCTTCGGGGAGAAGGTGGAGAGCGCCGACGCCGTGAACCTGCCGGTGCAGCTGGCCGTGTCGCTCCTCAAGGACCGCGACGGACGCATCAATCTCGACGTGCCCGTATCGGGCTCGCTGGACGACCCCAAATTCAAGCTGGGGCGGGTGATCTGGCAGATCATCGTGAACTTGTTCACCAAGGCCGTGACAGCGCCCTTTGCCCTGCTGGGGTCCCTCATGGGCGGCAGCGGCGAGGAGCTGTCGTACCTGGAGTTCGCCCAGGGCTCGAGCACGCCGGACGACGCCGGCAACGCCAAGCTCGCCCAGCTCGCCAAGGCCCTGACGGACCGACCGGCCCTCGGCCTCGAAGTCACGGGGCGTGTCGATCCGGAGACCGATCGGGAGGCCCTGCGCCAGATTGCCTTCGAGAACAAGCTGAGGGCCCAGAAGTTCGCCGCACTGAGCCGCGAGGGCCAGGCGCCGGCCTCCGTCGAGGCGACGGTCTACACGCCGGACGAAGTCGAGGGCCTCCTCCGCAAGGCCTACAAACAGGAGAAGTTTCCGAAGCCCCGCAACGCCATCGGCCT
>JALHPZ010000067.1 GCA_022842245.1 Gemmataceae bacterium | reverse complement strand
CAAGAGGGACTTCAGTTATTTCAATATGTTAATGCCGGTGGAGTGAGAACTGAATGCCCGCGTGCGCGGGCATGAGCGGAGGTTGGTACGTTCGAGTCCTGAGCATCAAGGCAAGCCTTCATGCCGATTCCTTCATGAGGTCGCGCCCAGTCTTCGGGACGCGCCTTGACTCATCCATACCTCCGCGACTATGGATAAATCCATAGTCAACGGAGTATGAATTCCGGATGCCGGATGCGCACGACGTGATCTTCAGAACACTCGCCGATCCCACCCGGCGGGCTCTCTTCGAGCGGCTGTGCCGTGAGGGCGAGACGACGGTGGGAGCGTTGACGGCCGGGGCTGGCGTTTCGCAGCCCGTCGTGTCGAAGCATCTCGGCATCCTGAAGCAGGCCGGGCTGGTACGCGACCGCCACGCGGGACGCCAGACCCACTACAGCGCGCAGCTTGGCGCGCTGGCCCCGCTGATCGACTGGACGCGGGAGATGGCCGGGTTCTGGCAGAACCGGTTCGACGATCTCGAAGACCTTCTGAAGAGGATGGACCAATGAGCGAAGCCGCGACCGAAACGCGCTCCGTCGTCGTCGAGCGGGAGTTCCCCTTCCCGCCGGAAAAGCTGTGGCGCGCGCTGACGCAGCCGCACCTGATCGAGGCCTGGCTGATGAAGAACGACTTCACTCCGGTCGTTGGACACCGCTTCAACCTGCGCGGCGACTGGGGTGGCGTGTTCGACTGCGAGGTGCTCGCCATCGAGCCGCACCGGACGCTGTCCTATACCTGGGACTTCGCGCATGAAGACCCGGCGTACAATCTCAGGAGCGTGGTGACCTTCACGCTCACCCCGACGGGTAGCGGAACCCGCCTCCGGATGGAGCAGACGGGCTTCCGGCCGGAGCAGAAGCAGGCCTTTGGCGGGGCGAAGGCGGGCTGGCACCAGTTCCTGGACAAGCTGGCCGAGGTGCTGGCGCGACCGGACTGAAGACGAAGACGGAGACCGGGCATGAAGAAGAGCGAGACGAACGAAGCGCAGTCCGCTTCCCTGTCGATAGATGCGAGAATCGCGGCGCTCGGAGACTGGCGCGGCGCCATGCTCTTGCGCCTGAGGAACTTGATCAAGGAAGCCGATCCGGACATCGTCGAGGGGGTGAAGTGGCGGAAGCCGTCGAACGGGATGCTTGGCGTGCCGGTGTGGTCGCATGCCGGCATCATCTGCACCGGCGAGACCTACAAGGCCGCCGTGAAGCTGACCTTCGCACACGGCGCTTCATTGGCCGACTCTTCAGGCCTGTTCAATGCGAGCCTCGAGGGCAACACCCGGCGCGCGATCGATTTCCATGAGGTCGACGGGATCGACGAGAAGGCGTTCAAGGCGCTCATCCGTACGGCGGTGGCATTCAACGCGGGCAAGTGACGTGGCCGGCGTTCCGCCTAGAGCGTCGCCCCGGCGACAGGAGATGGAGAGGAGAGATGACGGCCAGGAAAGCGAAAACCCCAAAGGCAGGTTCGGAGGCCGCGGCAAGGAGCGGCGTGGTCCTCCTCTCGGGCGGCAACCCGCAGATCGCCAAGGCGGACGGCGACGCGCCGGTGCAGGCCTATATCGCCGCGATGCCGGGCTGGAAAAGCGACCTCGGCCGTCGTCTCGACGCCGTGATCGTGCGGACCGTTCCGGATGTCCGGAAAGCGGTGCGCTGGAACTCGCCGTTCTACGGCGTGGAGGGCCACGGCTGGTTCCTCTCGTTCCATGTGCTGACGAAATACGTGAAGGTGACGTTCTTCGACGGCCTGTCGCTCCGGCCGATCCCGCCCGGCGGCACGGAGAAGAGCGGGCAATCGCGCTGGATCGACATCTACGAGGATGACGGGCTCGACGAAGACCGGATGGCCGCGTGGGTGAAGCAGGCGGCCGCCCTCCCCGGCTGGGTTCCGTAAGCCCGGCCGGCCGCGGCTCCGGCGGGCGCGACCCTGCGCCCGTCGCGCAACCGTCGGCGCTGTCTGCGGCACGGGAGCGCACCCCCTCGCACCCCGGAGACAAGAACCGCAGCGACCGCGCGGTGCGGCACGATCAAAGCGCGGCGAAGTTCGCGCCGCGCCGATGATTCAGGACCAAATTCGCGCTATTGGACTCACGCACACATTCGTACGGGAGGAAGAACGTGGACCCTTTTCAGCGCCGCAAGCTCGGGCGGTCGAATGTCATGCTGCCGCAATTCGGTTTCGGCGGCGCGCCGCTTGGCGACCTGTTCGTCAAGATTCCGGAGGCCGAGGCGATGGCCACCCTCTCGACGGCATGGGACGCGGGTGTCCGCTACTACGACACGGCGCCCTGGTACGGCCGCGGCCAGAGCGAGCATCGGATCGGCCGCCACCTCTATGACCGGCCGCGCAACGAGGCGATCCTCTCCACCAAGGTCGGGCGCGTGCTCCGGGCCCCGGCGAAGCCCGAGACTTTCGACCGCGGCATGTGGGCGGGCGGGCTCTCCTTCGACGTGAAGTGGGACTACACCTACGACGGCATCATGCGGACCTACGAGGACAGCCTCCAGCGCCTCGGCATGAACCGGATCGACATCCTCATCATCCACGATCTCGACCACTGGCACCACAAGACCGACGCCAAGGTGAACGCCTATCTCTACCAGCTTGCCGCGAGCGGCTTCCGTGCGCTAGAGGAGCTGAAGGCGGCGGGACTGATCGGAGCCATCGGCGCCGGCGTCAACGAGCTCACCACCATCCCCCGCTTCCTCGACGTGGTCGATCTCGACTTCTTCATGCTCGCGCTCCGCTACACGCTCGGCGAACAGGACACGCTCGACCGCGAACTGCCGGCCTGCGCCGAGCGCGGCGTCGGCTTCATCGTCGCCGGCGTGTTCTCCTCGGGCCTCTACGCCACCGGCCCGGTGCCCGGCGCCAAGTACAACTACGCCGACGCCACCCCGGCGGAGCTCGACCGCGCCGGCAAGATCAAGGCGGTTTGCGACCGCCACGGCGTGCCGCTCGCCGCCGCCGCGCTGCAGTTCCCGCTCCACCATCCGCTCGCCGCGTCGGTCATCCCCGGCGCCATCAAGCCGGAGCATGTCACCACGAATATTGCTCTGTTCCGCCACGAGATCCCGGTCGACCTCTGGCGCGAGTTGAAGCACGAGGGCCTGATTCGCGCGGACGCGCCGACGCCGTAGCGCCCCGACGCCGGCGACAGCCGATCAGAACGCGCCCGTCGCCATGATCCGGAACATGCGGCCGTCGGGGCCGTCGTCGTTGCGATAGACGACCTCGCCGTAGCTCGCCTTCATCGAGAAGGCGGGCCCGAAGGTGAGGTTGATCGTGCCGCCGACGCCGAGCGCATCCTGAACGTCGTCGTTGAGCACGCCGTCGGTGGTCGTCTCCCCGCCGTAGCTGTAGAAGCCGTCGAGCGAGACCCAGATCATCCGGTTGAGCGTCTGCGTGACGTGGCCCTCGACCGTGAAAAGCGGCCTCTGGCCGGTCACTTCGGCCGGACCGAAGGGGTCGTTGTTGTCGCCGAACACGGTGACCGCCGGCATCAGTTCGAGCGTGGTCAGGTCGGGCGCCAGCAGCGACTTGCCGAGGTTGAGCGACATCGGCGCGCCGAACTGCGCCGCCCAACGGTTCGAGCCGGGATTGAGGATGCGGTCCGCGTCGTATTCGCCGACCGGCGTGTAGACGTTGGCGAGCACGCCGAGCTGGAAGCCGGGATCGTAGGCGGCGTATTCCTGCGGCGACATGGATGGCGACCCGATGAGGCCCATGACCGCCAGGATCTGCGCGTCGAACACGCCGGATTCCGAGGCCTCGAACGTCGGGAACCGGGACCACGGCGTCTCGACAGAGCCCGATATGGTGCCGTAGGGAAGCGCCGCCACGATCGCCCCCTGGCTGCCGAAGAGCTCGAACGGCTGCGTGTACTGCACCACGGCGACGCTGACGTCGATCTCGCTGCCCTGGAGGACCGCGCCGGGATCGAAGGTCTGGTTGCCGTTGAGGTGCAGCCCGTAGAGCGTGAGGATATGGGAATCATCGGGAACGAGCAGAAAGGCGCGCGGGCCGTAGCCGGGTCCGGCCGCCATCGCCGCCCCGGCCCCGGCGATGAAAATGGCGGCAAGGGCGCCGGCGATCCGCACATGACGCATGTAGCCGTGCCGCATCCGAATCTCCCCATTGCTGTCCGAGACGGCACTATCCAACCCGAACGGGAAAGTGTCGAGGCGGCGCAGGTTCGGCCACCGACAAGGCAGCGC
>JALHPZ010000066.1 GCA_022842245.1 Gemmataceae bacterium | reverse complement strand
ACACCCCGCTTAACAACCTGTGGCTGTCGATGCTCGAGCGGGTCGACGTCCGCGTCCCGTTCCTCGGCGACAGCTCTGGGGCCCTACGAGGGCTGGACGGGTAGGTCGATCGCCGTGGCGCCGGGCCAAGGGCGAACTCTTGCCCGATGCCGACCGCTCCCAACCGGATCGGTTCCCTTGGACCGGTTGGGCGGTCCAGGGAGGTTCTGGAGATGGCCGGAACCGGGCCATCGCGGCGGAACGCGATTTTTCACGAGCGGGATTTCGTCTCCACCGGCTAAAGAAATGGGGGGGATGGCAGAGACGCCGATCCGATCTGCCGCAACCTCTTACCCCGCTTGCGATTCCAGTCCGAACCCGCCTCCCATCCCTACCCGCTTTCGATCTCCAGAACGAATACTGAGGAAGATGTTTGGCGAGTTGATCGCGAACGCAACGACATCGCCAGAAGAAGGATAACCATGTTTCGCACACGTTGTGTCCTCTCTGGCTGCATTGCACTGACGCTGCTTGTTGCGATCGTCGGTCAGCCTTGTCGCGCCCAGGATACGTCCGACGTGGCGAAGGTGATCGCGCCGTTCGTCGAGAAGCACTGCGTGAAATGCCACGGCGCCGAGAAGCCGAAGGCGGGGCTGTCGCTGCACACCTTCAAGGACGAGAAGGCGATCCTCAAGGAGCGCAAACTCTGGGACGCGGCGCTCCGCCTGGTTGAGTCGGGCGAGATGCCGCCCGCGAAGCAGCCGCGGCCGACCGCGGACGAGAAGGCGGCGCTGGTCAAAAGCGTCCGCGCCGTCTTTGCGAAGGCCGACGCCGGCAAGCCCGACCCGGGGCGCGTCCCGATCCGGCGGCTCACGCGAACCGAATACGGCAACACCGTCCGCGACCTGCTGCAGCTCGACCCGGACTTCAATCCCGAACTCGAACTGCCGACGGACGCCCTCACGCACGGCTTCGACAACAACGCCGAGGCCCTCACCATCTCGCCCGTGCTGCTGGACCGGTACTTGGCGGCCGCGGAGATGGTCGCGGAGCGCGCGATTCGCGCGGAGCTTCCCAAACGAGAAATTCTTCCGGGCGGCTCTCTTGGTCCGGATTACCGGGGTGCCCTCAAAGAGGTCCCCGTCGCCAAGGTGGTGGAGACGCTGACGGCGCTGGCCGAGGCAAGTCCTAAGGACGCCCTGGTGCGTTATCGCTTGGCCCGCGCGCATGCCTTGGCGTACGGACGCAAATCCGTCTCGGTCCCGGTCCTGCCCGGCAAGGAATCTGAGGGAGTTTGGTTCGGTATCAACCCTGGGCACTTGCCGTTCGAGGTTGCCAAAGTCGATGACCCGGCGAAATTGAAGGCGGCAGGCGAGCACCTCGAACGTGCGACCGCACGGTATCGGGAAGCGATTCGACTCGATCCGGAAAATCAATCGGCACGCTTGGGCCTGGCGTGGTGCCTGCTGCAAGCGGGCGACAGAACAAAAGCGATCGCCGAGTTTCGCGGGGCGCTCGACGCGGCGTGGGTCAAGGAAAAGGAATTCCGACCGATCGACTGGAAGGCGAATTCGATCGTGCGGGACGGGGCCCCTTACCTGACGGCGTTGCTCGATAAGCAAACGGACGCCCTGGAGATCAAGACTCTGAACGAGCGAGCGGAGCGACTCAAGAAACCCATGGAAAGCAGTCCCTGGAGGCATTATCGCCTGCTGGACACCGACTCGGACCAACCAGGGTTCACGGGGCCGTTCTTCGCGAGCAGCGGCGGGGCCGGCAATCTCGATAATTTCCTCAGGTACGGCAGCACCGACGAATTCCTGTTCCGCGTGACGCTGTTCGTGGAACAGGGTTCGGAACCGGTGCGGGTGGCGCTGTTCGTGGGCGGGCCCGGCCTGCCGGAGTACTCCACGGCCGAGGAACGCGCTCAAATCCTGGGAGAGATTCGACACCCCGTCTTTCAATCGATCAAGATCCTGAAAGTCGCGGAGGTGACGGCGCGGTCGATCGAGACCCCGCAGCAGGTCGAGGTGCTCGTCAGCCGCCGCGGCCGGAGCGGACCAATCGGCATCATCGGCATCGGGCTGATCAAGTCCAAGAACGACGCCCCGCCGGTCCGGCTGCACTTCAAATTCGAGAACGAGGGGCCGCTGTCGCCCATCTCGCACCAGCATATTCTCGCCTGTTCCCCCGACAAAACGCAGGCAGAGCAAACGCGCGAGATCGTCGCCCGGCTTCTCCCGCGGGCGTTCCGTCGGCCCGTCACGAAGGACGAGGTCGAGGCGGTCGCAAAGTTCGCGGACCGGGCCGTGGCGAACGGAAAGAAGTGGGAGGTGGGGATGCAGCACGCCCTGACGGCGATGCTCTGCTCGCCGAAGTTCCTCTTCCGGGCCCAACTCGACGACCGGCCCGATGTCGCCGAGCCACACCCGATCGGCGAGTTCGAGCTGGCCTCACGCCTCAGCTATTTCCTGTGGAGCAGCCTGCCCGACGACGAGCTGTTCAAGTTGGCCGGCGAGAAGAAGCTGTCGGCGAACCTGGAGGCGCAGGTCCGGCGGATGCTGAAGGACCCCCGGTCGACGGCGCTGGTCGATAACTTCGCATTGAGGTGGCTGCGTCTGGATTCACTGAGGACGCACCAAGCCGACCCGAAGCTGTTCCCGAACGTCGACAAGGACCTGCGCGAGGCGATGCAGCAGGAGACCCGGTCGTTCGTGCACAACATGCTCCGCGAGGACCGCAGCCTCCTCGAGCTGATTGACGCCGATTACACGTTCCTGAACGCCCGGCTGGCCGGCCACTACCGCATCGCCGACACGCTCGGCAACCCCCACGGGGCGAAGGCGGACAAGAAAGGTGCCCCGATCCCGCCGGACCGCTTCGTGCGCGTGCAACTGCAGGGCAACGAACGGGGCGGCATCCTGACCCAGGCGAGCGTCCTCACGACGACCTCGCCCCCGACGCGAACCTCGCCGGTGAAGCGCGGCGCGTGGGTGTTGGAGAACATCCTGGGTACGCCGCCACCGCCACCGCCACCCGACATCCCCGAGTTGGACCAAAAGGAAACGAAGGTCACGACCCTTCGTGAGCGGCTGGAGAAGCATCGTGCCAACGCGGTCTGTGCCGGCTGTCACGCCAAGATCGATCCATTAGGGTTCGCCTTCGAGAACTACGACGCCGTCGGGGTGTTTCGCACGAAAGAAGCGAACAAAAACATCGACGCGAGCGGCACGTTGCCGGATGGCCGAAAAATCAACGGCATGGGCGACCTCAAGAAGGCGCTGCTCGCGGACAAGGAAAAGTTCGCCCGGCATGTGACAGAAAAGATGCTGACCTACGCACTGGGCCGAGGGGTCGAGTACTACGACAAGCGTGCCATCGATAGGATCGTTTCCGAGGTGGCGAAAGATGACTTCAAATTCGCCCGGATGGTGATCGCGACCGTACAAAGCGATCCGTTCCGTCTCCGTCGTGGAAAGGACCAAGGACCATGAGCGAGCGGTTATCGCGTCGCACGGTGTTGCGTGGCCTCGGTGCTGGGCTCGCTCTTCCCTGGCTGGAAGCGATGGGGCCTCTGGAGTCGTGGGTTCATGCCAACGACAAGGCGCCGGCCGCGCCCAACCGGCTGCTGTGGCTTTATGTGCCCAACGGCATGGCGATGCCCAACTGGACGCCGAAGGAGGAAGGGCCGCTCCGGGAGTTGCCGCCGATTCTCCAGGAAGTGAAAGACTTCGCGGGTGACATCAACATCCTCTCGGGACTGGCGGCTTCGGCAGCGGAAAAGGTGAGGAGCGGAGGGCATGCTTGCTCTATATCGGCGTACTTGACCGGGGCAACTCTTCTGGAGACCCAGGGTCCGAACTACCGAGTTGGGGTCAGCGCTGACCAGGCGGCGGCATCGCGGATCGGGGATCAAACCCGTTTGGCCTCGCTGGAGGTCGGCACCGAAGAGAACACCGGCTATGGCGACGAGGTCCACGTCATCTACAAGGGCACGCTGTCGTGGCGCACGCCGACCCAGCCGCTGATCAAGGAAGTCCGGCCGAAGCTGGTGTTCGAGCGGCTGTTCGGGGGCAACGACGCCAATCGCGCCGAGCGCGACGCCTTGCGCCGGAGCGTCCTCGACTACGTGCGCGAAGACTCTGCGGCGCTGGCCGGTCGCCTCGGCGCCGACGACCGCCGCCGCATGGACGACTACCTGACAGCCGTCCGCGACGTCGAGCAGCGGATCGAGCGGGCCGCGAAGTCCCCGCCGCTGGAAAAGCCGAAGCTTTCATTCGCCCCCGGCATTCCCAAGGACTTTCAGGAACACTGCCGGCTCCTGTGCGACCTGATCGTCCTCGCCTTTCGCTCGGACATCACGCGCATCGGCACTTTCGTGGTAACGAATGAACTGAGCGACCGATCGTTCCCTGAACACGGCATCCGAGAGGGGCACCACGCGTACACTCACCAAGGCGTGCCAGGGTATCCTGGGCTGACGCTGGTCAACCGGTTGCACATGCGACAGCTGGCATACCTGCTGGGGAAGCTGAAGTCCGTGAAGGAGGGTTCCGGCACGTTGCTCGACCACTGCCTGGTGTGTTACGGCTCGGCCCTCAGCGACGGCAACGGACATTCGAAGCGCAACCTGCCGGTCCTGCTGGCGGGCAACGCGGGCGGGACGGTCAAGACGGGGCGCCACATCCGCTACAAGGCCGACACCCCGCTTAACAACCTGTG
>JALHPZ010000065.1 GCA_022842245.1 Gemmataceae bacterium | reverse complement strand
GGTTTGCGGTTCAAGGCGAACGCCAAGACCATCTTCGACGATTCCGGAAGCCGGATCGATGCTCGCATGGCGTATCGGGGTATCGCCGCCGCCGCCACGTTCCTGACGGTGGACTTCTCCGAAATCCGCGCGAAGACCATCATCGGCCAGAAAGCCGGTTCACTCGATACGACCGCGGGTGTCCGACAACTGACCATGGAAGTCGACATTGGTGGCGCAACCTCGCCCACGCTCGTCGGCTTCGCTGATGTGTCTGAGCCTCAAGTCGGCTCGAACTACCAAGGGCTCATCGCGAAAGTCCTGAACTTCTCGCAGTCGTTCTCCGCGGCCGGCAAGTTCCCCGTCGATATCGGCTGGGGCCGCCGGACTCCGTCGCTCTTCAAGCGGCTGCACTTCTTCGGCTCGAACATAACGAACGTGGATGTCAAGAAGAACGGCATCAGCATCTTCGAAGACCTCCCCGACGCGCTGAACGATTTTCTCCAGGGCGAGTATCAACGCACCGCGCAGACCAACTGCTATACGGTGGACTTCATGCCGGCCGGCAACATCAGCGACGTTCTGCCGGTGTCGCCTGATCTGCCCATGGAGTACTACGTAACGCTGTCGGGCGCCGCCACCGTGACCACGGTTGCCGAACTGCTGGACCCGCTCGAAAACAACTGACGGGGGCCGCATGGCTTACGTACAAGGCTTTGCCGCGCCGGACCCGGTCTCCGAATCGTCGTGGACCGACAAGCTCGGCGGTTTCTTCTCGTCTGTCGGCTCGAAGGCCTCCAGCTTCTACGACGAGAACCGGGACGAAATCGGCGGGCTCGTGGGTGACGTCCTCAAGCGAGGGATCACCCGCGCCGCCGATGCCGAACTCGAAAAACGGTTCGGCGCAAACGTCCGCGAGCAGTACTACCAAGGCGAGGACGGCACCGTGGCGCGCGCCGGAGTGCCGACCGTCACGGCGCCCACTGTGACCGTGATCGGCAAGACCGGAATCGACCGGAACATGCTGCTCATCGGTGTCGCAGCTGTTGCGCTCGTCCTGCTGCTGCGTCGCTGATGGCTGCCGCTCCAGCCGCAGGGCCGCTGCAAGCTCTCGCCGGTGGCGGCGGTAACTCGTTCCGGAACGAAACCGCCAGCAGTGCCAGGGCGACCGGCTCCTCAGACCTTAACGGCACCTTCGGTGCAAACTGGTCCGTGGCCACCGGCAAAGCCAAAGCAGGGCAGACCGGCCTTGAGTCCGATTCGCTCATGATCCTGGCCGCCGCCGCCGTGCTGGCCGTGCTGATCTGGAAAAGGAAGTGATCCATGGGACTCTTCGGCGGTGGAAACTCCAGCAGTTCCACGACGAACCTGACGCAGACCGAAAACACGGATCAACGTGTTGTCGCTGATGCCAACTCAACGGTTCTAAATTCTGGCGGCGGTGCCATCTCGTTCACGGACGAGGGCGCCGTCTCCCGCGCGCTCGATGCGGCTCGGGACAATGCCTCGCTCGCGTCCAAATCCCTCGCCGACCTGATCGGACTATCTCGCGACGTCGCGTCCGAACAGCGCCAGGGCTTCGGGCTGCTGCTCAACACCGCTGACAAGGCCTTCGCGCGAATCGACGCCCAGCAAACGTCATCGCTGAACAAGTTCGCCACGCTCGCCGGCGATATCTCCGCGGCCGGTGCATCGTCCGCCGCCTCTCAAGCAAAGTCCCTCGCGGAATCGTTCGGCATCGCTTCGGGCAAGTCTCCGAATGCGGTCCTAATCCTCGGGGTCATCGCCGTTGCCGCGTTCTACGTGTGGAAGGTCGCCAAATGAAAACCCTAACCCGCACCTTCGCGGCCGGTGAAACTGTCACCTGGAACATTCCGGGAAACGAACTGCGCTTAATCCAGTGCCCCAACGCGGTCGACGTCGCCATGATCCGCGACGGTGTCGAAATCGACGAACGGTCCACCGGTGTCGACGTCGGATTCTGGGCAAAGCCGCGCGGCGGTTTCGAGGCCTTCAAGATCACGTCCGCCACCGTGCAGACCGTTCGAATCGGTGTCTCGTCGTATGAAGCCGGACTTGATAAGGCCTTCGGCTCGGTGGAAGTGACCAACACCACCGCCAACCCGGTGCCAGTGCTGCTGGAGGATGACGCAACCTCGGCGCAGTTCTCGAACCTGTTTTCCACGGCCTACACCGCCGGCGCCGCGGATCCGCTCGTTCTGCCTGGAACGAACGTAAACGGGGTCATCCTCCGGCATGCGGAGATTCAATACTCCCCCGCTGCGGATGGAACCCTTGCAATCGTGGCCCGGACAACCGCCCCAACCGCCATCACGAACGGAACTTGTCCGCTGTTCGTTCATCAGGCCGTGAGCACGCCGCGCGCCCATGTCCAGCTGCTGCGGCCGGTTCTGTTGCCCCCCGGAGTCGGCGCCTGGTTCATCGGTGACCAGAACGGCTCCTACCGGGCCAACTTCGCCATTCAAATCCTGTGAACGCCGCGCTGCCCATCGCTATGGCTACCGTCCTCGCCGGCCTGGCGGTATTCCGCCGCGCCGGTGCGACCGCCGCGCCGCCGGCCGCGCCTGTTGAGTACGACATCGCAAACCAAGTCCGCGAAACCGTGGAGTCCTTGTCCGTGCTGTCACCGACCAATACCCGCAAGACCTCGCCGGAGGGAGTCGACGCCATCAAGCGCAGGGAAGGATTCCGCGCTGATGTGTACGACGATGGCGCCGGATATCCAACCATCGGATATGGGCACAAGCTCACCGCCGACGAGCTAGGCAAGCTCACGCAGGTTTCTTTCGCGCAGGCCGCCGCGCTGCTGCGTGCCGACCTGGCCGCCGCGGAAACCGCGGTGTCCCGACTCGTTACGGTGCCGATCGATCAATCGGAGTTCGATGCGCTCGTTTCGCTCGTCTTCAACATCGGCGCCGGCGCGTTCCGTCGCTCAACGCTGCTGCGCCGGCTCAACGCGGGCGACCGCGCCGGCGCAGTGGAACAGTTCGGCCGCTGGGTATTCGCCAACGGTCGCAAGCTCGCAGGCCTCGTGACCCGCCGCGCGGATGAGGCGATGCAATTCCGTGGGGGCCTGGCATGAAGCTCGAACCGCTGTTCATTGGTTTGCTCGTCGTTGTCGCTGGCGTGCTGATCCTCCGAAAACTCGAGCCGGCGCCGGCCGCCGCCGAAACCATCCAGGCACCCGCAAGCGGCGGCGGTCGCGGCTTCTCGCAAGAGAACGTGCCGCCGTTCGCGGGGCAGGGGGCGCCCGTGTCGGATAACCCCTTCCTCGCGTTCCTGCGAAACGCGCAGGCCGAAGAGTGGGCGATGGCATGAACGACATCCCGAAGTCATGGCTGATCGGCGCCGGCATCGGCGCCGCTGTGCTTCTGGCGCTCTATCTCGTCAGCAGGAAGACCGCCGGCGCCATCGCCCAAGGCATCGACATCACCAGTTCCGACAACATCGCCGCGTCAGCTGTCGACAAGGTCGGGCAAGCCGTATCCAGCAATCCAGGATGGTCGCTTGGTGTCTTCGCGTGGGAACTGACGAACCCGAAAGCGGCCGCCAGTGCCAAGGCCGGCAGTGGGCCGCAGTACGCCTACGGCTCGAAGAAAAAGCCGGCCGTTGCTCCCAAGAAAGCCGCGCCGCGCCAGGGGCCCACGCAGGGCGGTTCGTGGTCCGTCACCGCGCCGACCACCGCCGATGACCGGGCGCCGTCCGTGCTGAACCCTGGCCAGGGCGGCACCGGCCGCAGTTTCGAGGATATGTCCTCTCCGTGGAGTTTCTAACCATGTGGAATGCCAAGCGACTCAACGAACCTTCGACCTGGGCGGGCCTGGCGGCGGTAATGCAAGGGCTCAAACTGGTGATGCCTCCTCAGTGGCATCAGGTGCTAGACGGGGTGACGATGGCGGCCGGCGGGGTGGCCATCGCGAAGAAAGACCCCGGCTCCCCGTCGTGACCGTAACGGATGCGCTCTCGTGGCTCTCCGCAATCGACGTCCTGCTGATAGTTCCGCTGTTCGGCTGGGTCATCCGTGTTGAACGCGAACTAGCCACGATCCGCGCCGTACTCCTCAACCTCGAAAGGGAAACGAACCATGGCAAAGCGTAAGAAATCCCGCACCCCTCCCCGTGACTCGAAAGGCCGCTTTCGCAAGTCCAAGTCCAAGCGCAAGTAACGGGGGCACGCCGTGTCTCGCAGCATCACGCAACTATTCCCGCCGACAATGATCCCGGACGGCGCTTCGCCGCTCGGGACTCTTGTCGAAGTCGAAGGCGCAGATCCGTCGCAATCCGCGCTCGTCAACGAAGGCGCAATACAACGCGCCATCGACCGCAGCGGATTCGTGTACCTGCGCCGTCCTGGAACGTACCTCATCAGCTCGCGGCTGTATTACGACTCCGGACTCATTCTCTGGTGTGGCGAAGGCGTCGAAATCAAGGCAATCGACGGCAACGACAAACCGTTACTTATCTCGCGCGCCTGGCAACGAATGCAAACCGCGCCCGTGTCCGTCTCGCTCGCGTGGTCCTCGGGCATGACGTTCTCCGTAACCTGGACGAACCATGCTGCGGCCGGGATCGCCATCGGTAAGGCTGTCTTCCTTGACGGCGCCTCCCTTGAACCGCAATTCAAAGGGGTGTTCCTCGTCGAGTCGATCACTGATGCCAATACCTTCGTAGTCCGCGCCAAGCGCATTCCGACCGCCGGGCCCACTGGATCGGTCTCCGCTGTCATCGCAACGCAAAACGTTAGAGTCTTCGGCGGAACGTGGAACTACAACTTTGATGGCAGCTTTCCAGCCGCCGAACTAGACCGCCACGCGATCAACAATGTCGGCGTCTTCAATGTCTGGTTCTTCGATACCAACGTCGTCAACTCGTGCAAGTACGGAATGCTCTGGTCAGCGCACCTACAGTGCGGGTTCGAACGCTTCCGGAGTGACAGGACATT
>JALHPZ010000064.1 GCA_022842245.1 Gemmataceae bacterium | reverse complement strand
TCGTAGCCCGGATGGAGCGCAGCGCACTACGGGGGCGGTCGTGCACGCATCGGCATCGTTCCCCGGAGTCGGCCCTTCGGGCACTCGTCCGGGCTACGCGGTGGCGGCGCGATCTTCGTCGCCCGGATGCAGCGCCGCGAAATCCGGGGGCGGTGGTCGTGCGCACATCGGTATCGTTCCCCGGAGTCGGCCCTTCGGGTACTCGTCCGGGCTACGCGGTGGCGGCGCGGTCTTGGTAGCCCGGATGCAGCGCAGCGAAATCCGGGGGCGGTGGTGCGCACATCGGCATCGTTCCCCGGAGTCGGCCCTTCGGGCACTCGTCCGGGCTACGCGGTGGCGGCGCGGTCTTGGTAGCCCGGATGGAGCGCAGCGCAAACCGGGGGGCGGTGGTGTGCACGTCGGCATCGTTCCCCGGAGTCGGCCCTTCGGGTGCTCGTCCGGGCTACGCGGTGGCGGCGCGATCTTGGTAGCCCGGATGCAGCGCAGCGAAATCCGGGGGCGGTGATGCGCGCATCGGCATCGTTCCCCGGAGTCGGCCCTTCGGGCGCTCGTCCGGGCTACGAATGTCACCACCGCCTTTCAATCGGGAGTACGACATGGAAGATCCCCATCGGCTTGACCGCTTCGTCGACGCACAGGCAACCGTCTTCTCGCAGGCGCTCGCCGAGTTGCGTTCGGGACACAAGCAGTCGCACTGGATGTGGTTCGTGTTTCCGCAATTGGAAGGTCTGGGCATGAGCGAAACCGCGAAACGCTATGGCATTCGTTCTCTCGACGAGGCGCGGGCATACCTGGGGCACGCGGTTCTCGGAGCGCGATTGATCGAATGTGCGGAGGCCGTTCTCCAAGTCACCGGCAAGTCCGCTCACGACATCTTCGACAGTCCGGATGACAGAAAACTTTGCTCGTCGGCTACGCTCTTCGCACAGGTCTCCGACGAAGGTTCGGTGTTCCATCGGCTCATCGACCGCTACTTCGACGGGCGCGCGGATGAACGCACGTTGGCGTTGCTCGCGCAGGAGCGACGGGGTTCGTAGCCCGGATGGAGCGACGCGCAATCCGGGGAGCGGTGGGGCGTACATCGGCATCGTTCCCGGAGTCGCGCCTTCGGGCTCTCGTCCGGGCTACGCGGTAACGGCGCGCGGTCTTCGTAGCCCGGATGCAGCGCAGCGCAATCCGGGGGGCGGTGGGGCGTATATCGACATCGCCCCCGGAGTCGGCCCTTCGGGCACTCGTCCGGGCTACGCGGTGGAGGAGCGCGGCCTTCGTAGCCCGGTTGGAGCGCAGCGCAATCCGGGGGCGGTGGGGCGTATATCGACATCGCCCCCGGAGTCGGCCCTTCGGGCACTCGTCCGGGCTACGCGGTGGCGGCGCGATGTTCGTAGCCCGGATGCAGCGCAGCGAAATCCGGGGGCGGTCGTGCACGCATCGGCATCGTTCCCCGGAGTCGCGCCTTCCGGCGCTCGTCCGGGCTACGGTTTTGTCACTGCCCCGGGCAGGAGTCGCACGCTCGCGAAGTCCGCGTGACGAAATCGCAACTGCGCGTCGACACTGCGCCCTGCGACGCCTGTCGGCTTCACCGGGAACCGGCACGAGAGCGCAACGTCCCCTTCTTCGCCGCTCTCGCCTGACAACTCGACGCGCCCACCCGGATCACAGACGACCGGCGCGCCGTCGACTCGCACCTCCATGGCGATCTCGCTGTCGTCGTGGAACCCGCGGAAGTTCGTCTCCAGGCGGACGAACCCGGATTCCGCCAGGTCCCCGATCGCGCAGACGACTTGCGCCGTCTGGAACGAAAGGTTTCGCACTTCGCATTCCGCCGCGGAAAGCGCGGCTGGCGCGCCGAAGCCGGACAGGAGGGCAACCAGGCGCACGGCTCCTCGCAGCACCAACGGGCTGCGCGAACGGAACGACTCAGCGTGCATCGTCATTTCGGAACTCCCGCAGTTCGACCGCCGCTTCGGGACGGTGCGGAGCGGCTTCGCGCAACGCCTGCAGCAAAGCACGCGACGAACCCGGATCGTTCACGGACAGAGCTTTCGCCATGCGCAGCAGCGGATCGTAGGCCGGGCGGAAGTCGGGAGACAGGCGCACCACGTCCAGCAAAGGCCCGCCCACCTGTTCGAGCATCCGGCGCGCGTCGGCGGTCGGGCGCACGCCCCGACCCACTTCGAGGAAGCGGTTACGCGCCTGCCAGTACCTTCCGAGTCGCTCGGATAGCGCGCGAGTGGCAGCGGCATCCCGGCCGACGGATAGCAGTTCCGGACCTTCGATGCGCAGTTCCCGCACCAGGACGAGGAGTCGGTCCGCGGGCGACGAATCGGGCACGTAAGTGATTCGCGGTGCCCGGTAGGCCACCACCGGATGATCATCCGTGTTTCTCGGTGCATCCGCCGCGAAGCGCGCCAGCGCTTCGGGACCGGCGAAGAAGGACCCCAGCAGGGCGAGTTCATCGGGCACGCCGAGCGCGGTCGTTCCACCGGGCAGATTTGCACGATCGACCCGCGTGCGCACGCGCTCGGCATCAAGACCGGTGCCGTCGCGAAACGCCACGAGCCCGACGACCGGCGTCTCAAGGCTATTGGTGGAAAGCATCGCCCAGGCACGGGGATGCACCGCGAGAAACGACGCGACGATGCTGCGCAGGCTGTCGAGGTCCATCTGATGCAGCGGCAGCCACTGGCAGAACACACCGCCCGGCGCGAGCCGTTCGCGAACGGCCGCAAAGTGCTCGACGGTGTACAGCGCCGCCGATCCGCTCCGCGCCGGGTGAAAGTTGTCCGAGACGATGACA
Organism: Gemmataceae bacterium; assembly: GCA_022842245.1. Lineage (GTDB taxonomy): Bacteria > Planctomycetota > Planctomycetia > Gemmatales > Gemmataceae > Limnoglobus. The sequence goes on along the minus strand of JALHPZ010000064.1, from coordinate 2,211 downwards.
TCGAAGGAATCGTTCGACGACCGCACGAAACGTCGGGCGTCCGCGAGCCGCATGCGCGGTGGAGGACCGGACATGCGCTCACCCTGTGCGTCGCGGAAATACGCGGATGCCGCAATGACCTCCGGGAGCAGTTCGACGGCTTCGACTTCGAGTCCCGGTTCCGCGGCGGCAACCGACGCCGTCACGCCGGTGCCGAGCCCGAGGAACAGCGCCCGCCCGGGCGCGGGATGCAGCAGCAGCGGCAGGACCGCCTGCCGCGCATCGGCGACGAACGTGGCACTGCTGCCCTCCTGCTGGCGATTGTCGATGTGGAGCGTCGCCACGCCGTCGGCATCCTCGACGATGCTCACGGCGGACAACACTCCCTGCACATGACTCACGAGCCGGCCGCCCGGCGGCACGTCCACTATGACGAGCGACGGCCCCCACAGCGCGAGGATCGCGACGATCGCGACAGCGCCCCAGTGCGCAGGTCGCGACCACGCACGGCGGCTGCGGAGCGCGAGATAGCCGGCCGCCACCAGGAGCAGAGCGACTTTCGCAGCGACAGCCGGGGCGAGCAGCACCCCGAACACCGCAGGAGCCAGCGCGGCGCCGAGCGTGTTGACCCCCAGCGCGCGGCCCACACCTGCCCCGGTCTGGCGTGCCATCCCCGCCAGCACACTGAACAGGGCGCCCATGAGAAGACAGGGGATCAGGAAAGCCGACGCCGCCAGGGTCGCCTCGGCCGCGAGGGCAGCGACCAGGCCGGTCCCGAAGAAGCGCAAGACTGCTGCATGGATCGTCGGAGCCTCGGCGAGCACGACCGTCCCCAGTGCACAAGCGCACGCGAGCGCCAGCAGCAGCCGGTCCCGCTGCGCACCGGCCTCGCCCGGCTTCGCAAACCATCGGCCGAATGCCGCCGCACCCGCGGCCGTTCCGATGAGATACAGCGCCAGCAGGATCGCGAACGTGTAGACCGTGTTCTCCGTGACCTGCGTCAGGACCCGGACCACCAACACCTCGTAGCCGATGCCGAGGAGTCCCGTGACGAATAAGGTCGGCAGGACACCGCGCGCAGCCGGCGTTGCAACCGCGCCCCCACCGGGCAGCGGTGTCGCCAGTGTGGCGGCGAGACCGGCGCAGAGGAGGTTGAGTCCGGCGCAGAGCATGGCCGTGCGCAGGAGCCCGGTCTGCGGAACGAGTACGAAGGCGGCTGCCAGTACGCCCAACACGGCACCCAGCGTATTGGCCGCGTAGAGCAGCGCGATCGACCGTCCTCCATCGTGCCGCCGTCCGAGCACACTCTCCATCGCTGGCAGCGTCGCCCCCATCGCCGCCGTCGCAGGCAGAAGAAGCACGAGGGTGCCGAGGAACGCAACGCTCCAGTGCCAAGCGGGCGCAGGAGCGGGACCGATCCACTGGAGCATGGTCCGGGTGACCGGATCCAGCAGCCCGACGAGCGCGACGCTCCAGAGTGCGATCAGTGCTTCACACGCGGCGTACCAGCGCCACGGCGACGCGCTGCGCTCGATGCGCGATCCGAGCGCCAGCGCCCCGATCGCGATACCGCCGAAGAACGCGCCGACGACCGCGAACACCCCCGCCGAGTCGTGACCAAGCCACAGCGACGCCTGCTGCGTCCAGACGATCTGGTAGCCGAGCGCGGCAAAACCGGACGCCACCATGAGGACCGCGGCACGCCATCTCGGACCGGCCAGTGTCTCCACGGCATCGAAGCCCGCGACGACCGAAGAGGAAGCCGTCGTCACGTCAACCGGTGAAGCCGATGCGATATCCCCAGGAATCGAGGGACCGCGGAATCGCGTTGAAGGCGAGCGTGATGCGCCGGTCGCCGGGGTTCCCGGGCACGGCATGCATGAGGTAGCTCGGAAAGAACACGACGTCACCGGGCTCCGGCTCGGGACTCACCCACTTCTCCGCGTTGTAGGGGCCCGTCACCACACCGTCGTGGTCGTTCTTGAAGGAGAACTCCACACCGCCCGGCGACTTCATGAAGACGGTCCTCGCCTCCGGGTGCACCGCCGTCAGATAGACGACGCCGGAGATGAAGCTGTTGGCGTGGTTGTGCATCGCCTGCCGTCCGCCCTGCTCCATGACGTTCACCCACATCTCCTTGAGCGACCAGCCCATGCGCTCGCCGAACAGCAGCGCACCGAACTCGGAAAGCAGCGGCGTGATGCCGGCGGCGACATCCAGGAGCAGTTCGCT
>JALHPZ010000063.1 GCA_022842245.1 Gemmataceae bacterium | reverse complement strand
CGGAGTGGGCGCTACTGGACTTGAACCAGTGACCCCTACAATGTCAACCCGACCGGCCGCGTGTTTTGGCCTATAATTCAAGTCGATTCGCATCGCAAGCCCAAGTCGGTCCCGTCGCGAAATGCGGCGATTTGGAGGGGTTGCGGACAAGTTGTCCGTAAAGAATTGCAGCGAGTGTGCGTAGAGTGGTGGGGCACCGTGCCACCGACGGGAGACGCGACGTGACTGACCTCGAACGCCTGCACCGGGAGGCCATCGCCCGGCCCGCCGAGGATCTGCCGCGCCTGCTCTACGCGGACGCGGTGGAGGAACGCGACAGGCCGGGGGACGCGGAGCTAGCGGCGTTCGTGCGGGTACAGTGCAAATACGCGCGACTTGGCAACTATGAACGCGCGTGTCCTTTTGTCGGTCAAGGTCCGCAACGTTGGGAGGTAGGTAATTGCTCTTGTCAGGGGCGCGAGTGCGTCCGCCGCGAACGTGAACTCTGGCCGATCGTGCGAGATCGGTTCTTGGATAAAGGCTGGGGTCCGGTCGTCTGCGAGTCGGCGTTCGCGCGAGGACAAGCGACAACGACTGCCCCGCTTGCCATCGTCCGGCGCGGCTTCATCGCCGAGGTGCGCGCCCCGCTGGCGACGCTGGTGGGGGATCGCGGTGAAGAGTACGAGACGCCTGACGGGGAAGCAAGTTGGCGTATACTTCCCGCCGTCCTGCCCGCCATCGCGAAGTCGCACCCGCTGGAATGGGCGGAGGCGGTGGGGAAACGACCGCAGCATCAGGTCATCGTGGCCGAAAACCAATTTTGGTGGGATTGGCCGCCGCCGGGCGGCTCTGCGGACTTTGCTCCGCACTATCTTCCGCCGATGCTTTTTGAATACCTCAATGCCGACGAGTGGTATCCCACCGAACACGCCGCCCTCGCCGCCCTCTCCCGCGCCCTCATCGCGTGGGCACGGGCACAGCCTCTATCGTCGTCGCCGGCGCAGGGCTGCGAGGTCGCGGTCGGATAGCAGCTCCGCCGGCAGCTCTTCCTCCTCCTCCTCGACGTGCCAGCCGTGCACGTCCCACCCGGCCCCGTTCGCGCTCCGGGAACCGGTGATCGCGAGCCGGTCGTTCCGCAGTCCCGGAGTCGCGTCCCCCGCGTGCTTCACCGGCTGCCCGAGCCGGGCACGACGCTGGTAGGCCGCGATCCGCTCATCGGACTTTGGGGCCGTGTCGGTGGGCGGACCAGGCGGCGCCGGCTCGTACTCCTCCGCGAACAACACCGCGAGCAGCTCGCCGTACGTGATCGTGTCGAGGGCCGGGCCGGCGGCGAGCGGAACGTCGGCGGGTTGCTCGACGAGTTCGAGCCGGCCGGTCTCGACGGCGATCTCGACGCGATCGAGCAGCATGTCGAGCACGCGGCGGGGGAGTCGGACCTTGCTCTTCGTGGCGGGGGTGCGGGGCCTGGCGTGCCGCCAGCGGAGCGACAGTTGCGGGACGACGGCGAGGGCGGTCACAATCGGCACGCGACTCCTCCGCATGGACGCGGTATAGTGAGAGTGTGCCGATGCCGTCGGTACGACGTGAGGCCGGAGGGGGAGGACCAATCCCCCTCCGGCGTGTCGGGATGTGGATTCTACGCTCGTCGATCGCCCGCAATCATCTGCCACGATCCGCCAACAGCCGCCGCGGGCCGGGCCTGACGCCTCTCCCTCGCCCGACCCGGACACCGCGACGGCCGGCTCGTCACGGCCCGCGCTTCACGATCGCCGCGTGCGCCGCGTTGATCGTCTCCGGCCGGTCCGCGAACAGTTTCAGCAACGCGAGCAGCCGATCATCCCATTCGCTTTCCGTTCGCGGGGCACGCACTTCGAGGTACGCGACGGCGATCTTCAACGCGATCTTCGCGATGATCGACAGCGTCAACGGGTCGATGGCCGTGGCCTTCGTCGCGGCCTCCACGTCGTCGAGGCTGTACGGGTCGTTGTGCAGCCGTTGCAGGACCGCGAACAACTTCCGCCCGCCGTCGGAGTCGTCGTTGCGAAGCCGGACGCCAGCCATGCGGAGCGCGGTGAACCCTCGCGGGCTGAACGTGTCGCCGGCGGCCTTCGCGGTCGGCTGGCCGAACACGTCGGGGAACTCGTCGGGGAGCACGATGTAGACCTCGAACTTCTCCCCCTTCTGGAACTTCACGAACGAGAAGCCGCCGAGCATGACGAGCAGCGTCACGACATGCTTCCAGTTGTCCCGCAGGAACGCTTTCACCTTGTCCACGTTGCTACCCTCTGAGGTTGGTCGATTCAGTTTCGCGAGCCGATCCTCGCACCACGCGGCCACGAACATGATCGCGAGTAGGATTCGGCGGATGATGCGAAGGATCACAGTTTTCCCCGTCCGTTGGCCTTGAGCATCGCCCAGCCGCGTTTCACGGCCCACAGCGGGGCCATCGGCTTCGGATCGTAGGGCCACGGCAGACCGCGAGCGGCAAAGCGGAGCACCTGAATCCCGCTCATTGCCCCCTCGAAGTTCCACGGCCGGAACTCGTCCGTCTCGCACCAGAACACGCCGTCGGGCAGCCGGCCCGACTTGCGCATCAACGCCACGCGGCGGGTCATCGCTTCGCGGGCCGGTTGCGAGTCGTACAGGTGCGAGTACCGCTCCCACGAGATCCACGGAAGCCCGTCGTGTTCGTCCGGGGCCGCGATCAGCGACCAGACCACCGCGTCCCACGCCAGTTGATCGCGAACCTTGTCGGCCCGTGCGAGAACCGACTCCGCACGCTGGACGGCTTCGGGCGATTCGGAGCAGCGAACCACGGCCGCGCACGCCGGCACAGACCACGGGTACGCACGGTGCAGCTCCTTCGTGGCGGCCACGCGGCGGGCATGTTGCGGCGCGTCGAGGTCGGCCGTCTGAACGGCGAAGACACCGACGAGGAACGCATGGCACAGGTGCAGGAATCGGATCACGGCGTGCTCCTCAGTCCCATCGCCAGCGCGATCCAGAACAGGAACGCGGCGGCCGCGAGCGCGAGCATCATGCCGGGGGTCACGCCTTCGCGTTCGCTCGCCACGGTCAGCCCCTCCGGCGGAGACGCATCACGGCCTCTTCGATGGTGCCGAACAGCCAAAAGATCGCGAGCACGATCCGACGCATGGTGTCACTCCGGCCAGCCGTACTCTTCGTTCGACGGGCCGGGAACCATGTCCACCGTCTTCCCGGCAAGTTCGTGTTCACAGTCGCCGCAGTACTCGATTTTGCCGTCGCGGATGAAGTAGTGGCAAAAGGTCCGCTCCGGCCCATGCTGGCCAGCCGGGATGTAGTGGCGAACACTCGGCGAGAACGTCGGCCGTTCCATGCTCCCGTTGAAGGTCCAACGCGGAACAGGAACCCAATGGGACGACTTGCAACCGGGGCACCAATAGGCGTACCCCTCGGTGGCGGTCAGTTTTCGCAGGATCGGGTTCATGTTCTCCACCATTCAACTGTCAAGGATTCCTTGACAGTTCACCGCTACCGTTGATCTGGCCACTTTTGAGCCGTCCTTACCGCAGTTGGCTAATTCTGCGGGCACCTCAACGGTAGATCGTTATCATCACCGCCCCCGGTTGCACTCGACACACCAGAACAGCGAACCATCGGCGTACTGGTCGTACCAGTAGCCCGCGATCGCCACGCGCGCCGGCTTGTCGTCGCCGTGGTGGGCTTGGTACTGCCCGACGCCATTCTCGATCCAGAAGCGGAACACGCCGACCCGCTGCTCTTCGCGGGGGATCGTGTCCGTGAGTTCCACGAGTCGACCGGTTGCCGACGCCACGGGCTTCTGCCCGACGTAGACCTTGAGCGATTCACCGGCGGCGAGCTTCGCGACGGCCTTTTCGAGTTCGGCGTAGGTCAGCTTCTCGACGGTCCGTTTGGCGGCTTCCTTCCCCCCTTGAGGGGGAGGGGACGCCGGCGGCATCGGCTTGGCCTTGTCGCACAGTCCGCAATCGCACGCTTTGCCCATTGCCTCGGCGAGCGCGGCCTTCGCGGCCTGTTCGGGCGTGCGGGCCGGGCGTTCAGCGGCGACAGTCGGCGGCGATTGCTTCGCGACGGCGAGCGCGAGAGCAGCGCGGGCGCGAGCGTCGGCGTCGTCGGCGGCGATCACGAGAGCGGGCACCGCGAGGACGGCGAGAATCGGAACGAGTCGGATCAGAGTCACCATGCGAGCACCTTCGGTTCGAGGGCGAACAAACGCTCCTTCCGTTGCGGCACGGGAGCAAAAACATCCCAGTCGATCTTGCGGGCCGGGAACCCCGTCACGCCGGAGAACGCCCACGAGTCGTCCTGGCGGAGCATCCGTTCGATCGTGCGGCTGTCGGTCCAGAATCCGGCCTTGTTCGGGCTGCCCCAGCCAGTCGGCCCCGTGTGGGCGTTGTCGCCCCACGAGTTCGTGATGTGGCCGTACTCCGTGCCGCCTTCGACGTGGTAGCCGTCGAGGGCCATGCAGTGGAACCACGTCCCCGACGGCCGGCAGACGCCCCGCTCGTCGCGGCGCATCGTGAACCCCTGATTGCTACAGACCGCGATGCCGTAGCCGTTGGCCAAAGCCTTCTTCGCCTCGGCCCACGTTCGCACCTGCGCCGCGTCGCCGACGGGGTACTTCTTCGCTTCGGGTTCAAGGTCGTCGGGAACGCCGGTCCGGCCCCATGCGCGGCAGCGAGCCACGTCGTAATTCGACAGGTCGTAGCGGCCCACCTGGCCACGGGGGACGATGCCCCATTGCTTCACGAACTTCGCGGCCCACGCGCCGACGGAGCCATCGCCCCGGATGCGACCGCCGCCGACCTCCACCCGCGACCCGCCGTAGATGACTTCCTGCGCCACGTCGCGGTATTCGCCCGCAAAGCCGAGCAACACCTGATTCGCAAGCGTCATTTCGATGGCGTGCGCCGTGCCGAACGAGACGCACGAGCCGACCGACCCTTGATCGCGTTCCGGTGGATTGCCGCCGTACAGCCGACGGTAGGCGTCCCACAGGTAAACGTGCTGCGGTTCTTCACCCTGCACGGCCTTGAAGGCGTCTGTCTCCGCGAACGCGGGCATGGTCGCCGCGACGGGTTGCCGGATCTCCGCGTCATCGACCCAGCCCATGCCGCCGATGACTGGATCGGGCGCGGGCGGTAGTGCGGCGGGGCGAAGTGCGAGGCACGCGACGGCGACGAC
>JALHPZ010000062.1 GCA_022842245.1 Gemmataceae bacterium | reverse complement strand
GGAGCCGGTTGCGGAAATACGGACGGCAACAGCGCCCAGGCCCCCGCTACGGCTGCGAGGGCGTGGGGCGGAGCCGCGCCGAGGCCTACGGCATCCGCAATGGCTGCGGCCGGCGGGGGGTTGCGGAGTGGATCGGGTTTGGGGGCGGGATCGGACGCGCCGACCGGCGCGCCGGTCGCGATCGACAACACGAGTGCAAACATCGTGAACCTCCGGTTGTGGTCGACTCGCTCGTCGGCCACAATATCCATCACCGGACGCGCACGGTGCCTGACACGGATTTCCCTCTTTTCGCTTTTGCCACGGCGATGGCTGTCACCCGCCGTCGCCCGAGGGTGATGAAACTCGCGGGTGCTAACTTCCCGCGTGAGGTGGTGAGATGATTGAGATGTCTTCGTTCGAGCGGCTACTCGACGGCCTGGCCGCGAACAGTCAAACGGCGGCGGAGGCCGTCGTGCGACGGAACTACACGCGACTGATTGCCGTGGTGCGGGGCCGCATCAGCCCAAAGTACCAGGCCAAAGTCGATGCCGAATCGATTGCCAACTCGGCCATGAAGTCGTTCTTTCGGGAATACACGGGTGATCGGCTGGCTGTGTCGGACTGGCAGGATCTCTGGAACCTGATCGCCAAGATCGCGTTCCACAAGCTGAGCAACCGCATTCGCAAGTTTCGCCAGAAGAAGCGCTCGGCCGAGAACGGCGAGGCCGACGTGAGCTACGACGGGCAGGAAGGCACGGACTTCGCCGACAGTCCCGAGCTGGAGGTGATCGCTTCCGACCTGTACACCCGCCTGGTCGATGGCACCAGCCCCGAGGAGCGCATGGTCCTCGACTTGTCGTTGCAGGGCTATCTGGTCCGCGAGGTGGCCGCAGAAATCGGCGTGAGCGAGCGGACGGTCATCCGGGTTCGCAAGGAACTGCAGCGGAAGATGGAGAGAATGATCGCAAAGGATGAGTGAATTACTTGTCGGGGAGCTTAATTGAATTAAGTTGCCGGATTGCGGCGTCGCGGCACCGTTGCATCTCTTGATTGTTCGAGTCTTCCAGCAGAACCGTTTCGGCATGAAACTTTGCGCTGCACCAGTTCAATTCCGCTTCTGTGAATAGCGCTTTCATTGAGTGATAGGCAATCCGTTCCTCCCGGCCCGGACGCGGCCAGTGCATGGAATTCGCCGCCTCAGCAATTGTGTCGATCAAGAGTACCCGCCATCCTTGATTAAATACCCGGTAGCGGCCATTGGGCGAAATCGTGGAATAAGGCGCAATCATAGCGGGGGAGTCTACTGGGGGAACTGGATGCCCCGACGAAGTATCCCATACGTGGACCCGCCTTGGAATGAGAACTTCCTCAAGTTTTGGCGATACCGGGCCCCTCACCAGTTGCTTTTTGGCTTCGTTCATAGCAAAGACCCTCGTCCCCGTCAGGTTAAACGCCACCTGAGTGGCGAATGAATCGGAGGGGAGATTGCACTGGAAGCGGTCCTGTCTGCGCTTGCCGGACCACAATTTCGTTCCGCCAAGAAAGTCCCCGTGAGCGAGAAGCACAGGCCCGTCGAATTCAACTCGTCGGACTGGGAACGGTTCATTCGCCTTGAGACTGGTGAGTCGGATTCCTGACTCCACATCGTAAACTCCGATGAGGCCGTCAATGCCGCCCGTGACCACTCGTGAACTATTCGAAGAGAACGTTCCGGAGACTTGCTGGGTCCGAGTGTCAACGAAAGCATGCAGTGGAGATTCTGAATTCGGGTCAAAGATGCGTGTGGTCGTGCCGCCGATGATGATTCGTCTAGCGTCAGGGGAGTATGCAACGAACTTTGCGGGCCCACCGTCCCCGTCCCAACTTCGCAGCAGTCGGCCTGTGGTGGCGTCCCACAATTGCGCACCGCCGACCTGTCGCCCGGTTAACAGCTTGGTGCCGTCGGGACTCCACGCGAGCGACTGAACTTTTCCAGCCTCGACCGGGAGTTCGAAGATTTTTTTTCCTAGAGCATCCCAAATGGTGGTTGTGCCATCGCTGGCGGAGACGGCGAATCGATTACCAGCCGGGTTCCATTCGACAGCCGTTGTAGCACCTCGATGCCCTCCGACAGGACCGACTACCTGGCCGGTCGCCGGGTTTACAATCCGCATTTGTCCGCGAATTGAAGCGCAGACGACTAATCCGGAAGTCCGGGAGACTGCTGCTTCGTTCACTGGCGAGTCGAACGCCGGCAGAGTGGCGATATGCTGACGGGTCCGAGCGTCGAGAATGGCGGCCGTACGGTCCGGACTGTGGGTGACGAACCAAACGGCTTCATTAGGTCCGAAACAAGTGTGGAACACCCCGGCCATCGGCCCCAGACTGCGGGATAGGGTTTCCGGGCCAGTCCCTCGGTCCACATCCCACACTCTCACATATATTCCGTCGAGTGCGGCCAAACGTCGCCCGTCTCGACTGAACGCAAGGTATCCAGAACCTTTGGGTAGACAACGAAGTTTTGCCCCAGTCATCAGGCTCCAAAGGCTTACACACATTGCGTCGCCGGTGGCAACCGTATCCCCATCCGGAGACACGACAATGTGTGTCACGGGTGAGCGAGACATTAACGTGACTCTAGCGGTCTTCTCCGCCCAATCGAACACTTTCGTCGGCCCAACACCGACGAGTACCCGTTTACCATCCGGTGTGACGGCCAACCCTTGGGGCTGGTAACCGTGATTGATCTCCCCGAGTAGTTTGCCCGTGGGAACTTCCCAAGCAACCGTCCGCCAATGTACGTTCACAAATACGCTCTTGCCGTCCGGGGCAAACACCGCATTTTGGGCAAACAGTTGGCCAGAGGAAAACGCCCGCACCTCACGGCCAATCTTCTTCGAGATTGCGGTCTCGGCGTCCCACACCCGCACAAATTGATCTCCACCCCACGTGAGCAGATGCACCCCGTCTGGACTCCACGCCACCCCCTTTGCCCGTGTCTTCCATTCGGCGTGCAGAGTACCACTCGCGACATCCCACACGCGGGCCTTTCCGTCCATTCCGACCGACACAATCCAACTCCCATTTGGACTCCACGATACTCCTGTCATGCCTCGATCGTGACCTCTCATTTCCAGAACTGTAACACCACTCTCGCTATCCCAAAGTCGAATAGTTCCGTCACCGCTTGTGGTCGCAATTCGCTTGCCGTCGGGGGACCATTCAATGGAACCAAAGGGCTCCAACGGTGCTCTTAATTCTTGGTTCCCGTGGAGCCGGGTCCACGCAAGATCGTACTCCCAACCACGGAGGTATTGAGGGCATTCGGCGAGTGCGTCGTATGCGGCAGAGTAGTTGCCGTCTTCGATCATGACATGGGCATAGTTCACTCGAGAAGCGTACAGTTGTCGCTCCGAACGCTCGAGTTCTCGTATGGCTCGGGCCGCCTGCTGGTCCGCATCTTTTCGGGCTGATTCAGTTAATTGCAGTTGTTTTGAAGTCGCGGCTTCCGCCGCTTTCGTCTTGTCGAGTTGGCCCGAGGTCTCCGCTTCTGCACGTGTTGCCCTAATGGCTTGTGAGACTGCCAGACCACCCCCGATTGCTAATGCAGTGATGACTATCAACCCTGCGACCGACTGCAGCTTTCGTCTCCGACGTTCGGCCGCTGTCCGCTCTTCGAAACGTGCCGACTCTAGTTCCGCCCGCTTAGTGCGTTCAAAAGCTTCTGCACGCAGTACCGCGATTGCATTTGCCAGAGTGGCAGCATTTGCGGGACGCTCAGAAGCGGCAAACGCCAGGCAACTCTTGCACAGTTCGATCGCACCAAATTCCACCCCGCTCGCGTCCAACTGCTTGATAGCCGCCGCTGTATCTCCATGAACCGCGTTCCTAAATGCCGCCTTCGCATCCGCCCCCTCGATCGGTGGCTTGCCGGTCAGTATCGCGCACAGGATGCCGCCCAGCGCGAATACGTCGGTCCGCGTGTCGATCTTGTCTTGCTCGCCCGCCGCCTGCTCCGGGGCCATGTACCACGGCGTACCGGCCACTCCGGTCTGCTCGAACCGCTCTGGCGTCCGCGGGTCTTCGATCGCGGTACTTGGAGCTTCCGCTTGCGTCTCGGCCGTCGGGTTCGTCGGCTTCGCGCCGATGAATTTGGCCAGCCCCCAGTCCATCACCTGCACTTCGCCGAAAGCCCCGACCATCACGTTCTCGGGCTTCAGGTCGCGGTGGATCACGCCTCGCTCGTGCGCATACCCGACAGCTTGACAGATCGACTCGAACACGCCCAACGTGTTGATTTCGCTCTTGTCCTTGATGAGCGTGGCGAGCGTCTGCCCCTTGATCAGCTTCATGGCCAAGAACGGCCGGCCGTCGGCGAGTGTGCCCACCTGGTGGATGGCCGGGATGCCGGGATGCTGCAGCTGGCCGGTGATCTGGGCTTCCTCCAGGAATCGCTTGCCGACGCTCGAATCCGGGGCGAACCGATCCTGCAGCACCTTGATGGCGACTTCGCGCTTGAGGGCCTTGTCGCGCGCCCGATAGATCACGCCCATGCCACCACGGCCGATCTCTTCCAGCAGGTCGTACCCTTCGGGTGATGACGGTAGCGCTGAACGCGAGACCCCGAACAGGCGTTCGAGTTCCGCTCGCAGATGCGGGAACTCCCGAATGTATTCGTCGAGAGCCGGCGGCGGGCCGTGCTTCTTGCGGCCCAGCACCTCGGCTTCGAGGAGGTACACCACCAGGTCGTTCAATGCGGCCACCTGCGGAAACGCGGCGAGGTAGTCCGCAACTCGCACCGGTTGCCCGGCCCGCAGTTTCAGTTCGATTTCCTGGCAGGCCACATCTGCAATCATCGAAGCGGCTGGTTCGGGCGGCAGGAGTTCGCCGAGTGGAACGGGCGAACCGGCCTCCCAGGCGGCGATGAGCCGTTCGATGAGGGTGTTTGCGGTCAGGTCGCCGGAACGGGAGCGGTGGACGGTCGTGTCGCCAGGCATGAGTCACCACGGGCGGGGGATGGTGTGGTGACAGTTTACCCACTCACATTCGTCCGGAAAGCAGAATTACCCCCGCCGACGCGGGGTGACGTGAGCAGCCTTATCACTGCGAACTTGCGGTGCACACCAATCCAGCACGAGCCGTCAGTCGCTCCGATGCGTCGAGCCGTAGGGGCCGGGCCATGAGAATGGTCTGCCGGCTGGACCAGCGAGCATAGCCAAAGGCCATCGCCAGTCTGACTGGCACCGACCTGGTTGGACTCGCTACCGGATCTTGGTCAGGGAGTGCGACAACGCCCGGATGCGGTCCCGGACGTGTGCCTTGTACAGGCCCTTGCACTCGTCGCTGAGCGCGGAGGCGTCGATCATCGCCTCGACTTCGTCCCCATTGCCGATGAACGTCTCCAGGATGCGCTTGTACCGGCTCTCGACCAGGCCCAGCCGTTTGGCCAGTTCGGCGAAGTCGTCGTAGGCGTAGAAGGCGTTCGCCCGGAAGCTCTCCGTCTCGAACTCGTCCTGGAACAGTTCCAGGGCCGTTCTCGTCTCGTCGGGCAGGTGCAGCCGCGTGTTCAGCAGGTCGTAGGCGGGGGTCAGGTGGTACTGCCCGGTCGCGTCGTCCCGGATGAGCGAGAAGTTCTTGGCGTGGGCGTCGCCGTTGTTCACCAGGTAGTTGAACACCACCAAGGTGAAGAACCGTTCCAGGTCCACGCGGTACGTGGCCACGTGTTGGCGGATCAGGTCGCCGATCGCCTCGTACGAGAAGTCGTACTTGAAGTTCGCCCCGTGCGACTCGGGGGACCGCCCGGCGATCTGCGCGAAGTCCTCCTGGAGCGACTTCGTCCCGTCGGCCTGCACGTCGAACCGCCGGACGAGGTACGCGGGCTCGCCGTCCTGGAAGGTGACGAGGGCGTTGTCGGCCACAGAGATGCCGAACACCTGCCGGGCGATCTGCATGGTCAGGTGCTCGTTGACCGGGGCGGCCTCCAGCCGCAGGAACGTGCCGTGCGGCCGCGGCTTGAGGATGTACCGCCCGCCCGAGTTGACCATCTGGAGTTGGCCGTCCACCAGCGCGAGCGAGATCTTGGTCTGGATGCCGGAGATGGACAGGCGGTCGGCGGTGACGGCGAGTTTCTCCTTGTCGTACGCCGGCCGGGTGAACGGCAGCACCGCCGGGACGCGCGGCCGCGCCGGCCCGAACAGCGCCTTGTGGCACTTCGGGCAGAACGTGTCGTGGTCGGGTTTGAGGCAGCCGGGGCAGCGGGTCATGAACCTTCGTCCTCCCGCACGGTCACGCCGCCGATGGTCTCGACCGCACACGTCCGTACCAGCCGGGTGAAGTGGTCCCCCTCGTCGATCCTCAGCACGCGGCACTGGAGGGCCTTGTCGTCCCCCTCGGCCAGCAGCCCGAAGAAGAAAGGGAAGAGGACGGGCGACTCGAACGGGGCGGCCCGCCTGGGGAGGGTCAGGCTGATCGCCGGACTGGTCGGGTCAGCGAGGTATTCGGGGGCGTACTCGAAGCGATAACCGCCCGTCGGCTCCTTGGTCAGCGTGCCGGCGAACACGCCCCGGCAGAACACGTTAGCTCGGGGCATGGGCCGACCTCTCAACGACGCGGAACTCCAGCCCCAACACGTCCAGGATCTTGGCGAGCTGGTTCACCGTCGGGTTGGCCTCGCCGCGTTCCAGGTCGGTCAGGCCGCGGAGGGTCACCCCCGCCAGTTCGGCTAGGTCCCGCTGACGGAGTCGGAGCAGCTTGCGGCGCTGGCGTAGCTTCTCGCCGATCTCTTGCTTGGTCACGCGCGACTCTCCAGAAAAGCGCATCATAATGCGTTTTTCACGCCCGATACCGGCTGCGAACCCAAGATGTAGCCATAAAGCGCAGTGAAGTACGCTTTTCTAGTAGAGTACCCCTCCCGAGTAGTGGAATCAAGCCAAAGATGCACTTCGATGCGCTTTTCCTCGGTTGGAACCCAGGACTTGATCCGACCGACCCGAAGACAATGGAGTTAGGAGTTACGCAGTTGGCAGTTGGTAGGTCGGGTGCGTGAGGAAGTTGCGCACCGCTTCGCGGATGATGGCAAGTTTGGCGGCGAACCAGGTGACCCCGGTGCTGAACCGATGCCATT
>JALHPZ010000061.1 GCA_022842245.1 Gemmataceae bacterium | reverse complement strand
CGTCAGCCCGACGTGGCTGGATGAGCCAAACCACGTCGGGCTGACGCCGCGACGCTCACATGACATCTTCGACCGGGAAGATGTGGTTGGTTGAGTCGAACCACGTCGGGCTGACGCCGCGACGCTCACATTACATCTTCGACCGGGTAGATGTGGTTGGTTGAGTCGAACCACGTCGGGCTGACGCCGCGACGCTCATATAGCGCTCCTCCCGTCGCCTCCGCTTCGCTCTGGCCTATACTGAGCAGGTGTACCGTTCGTTCATGCCGGAGGCGGAATGGAGAGCCAGTCGATCGTCGTGCGCGGGGCGCGCGAGCACAACCTCCGGAATGTGAACCTCGAACTACCACGTAATTCACTCATCGTCTTCACCGGCGTCAGCGGGTCGGGCAAAAGCTCGCTCGCCTTCGACACGCTCTACGCCGAGGGGCAGCGGCGGTACGTCGAATCGCTCTCCAGCTATGCCCGGCAGTTCCTCGGGCAACTCCCGAAGCCGGACGTCGACTTCATCGGCGGTCTCGCGCCGGCGATCAGCATCCAGCAGAAGTCGGCGAGCCGGAACCCGCGCTCGACCGTCGGCACCGTCACGGAAGTGTCGGACTACCTGCGCGTGCTGTTCGCGCGCGTCGGCCAGGGGCACTGCCCGAAGTGCGAGCGGCCGATCGCGGCCCAGTCGCGCGAGCAGATCATCGGCCGCATCCTCGCACTGCCGGAGGGGACGCGATTCCTGCTGATGGCGCCCGTCGTGCGCGGACAGAAGGGGGAGTTCAAGGACTTCTTCGCCGACATGCTGAAGCGCGGCTACGTCCGCGCCCGCGTCGACGGCCAGGTGGTGAAGCTGTCGGACGACCTAAAGCTCGACAAGCGGATCAAGCACTCGATCGAGATCGTGATCGACCGATTAAAAGTCGATCCGAAGATCCGCACGCGGCTGGCCGAGGCGGTGGAGCAGGCGCTGGCGCTCGCGGACGGCGCGGTGATCGTGAGCGTGGAGGAGCCTTCATCCCCCTCCCCCCTTGAGGGGGAGGGCCGGGGTGGGGGGGCGGCGGGTGCAACCTCCTCGAAAGTCCCTGTGCGATCCACCCCCCACCCCCACCCTAACCCTCCCCCTCTAGGGGGGAGGGAACAAGACGGGGAGCGTGGACAGGATCTCTTGTTGTCCGCCAACTACGCCTGTTCGCACTGCGGCGTCAGCTACGAGCCCCCTTCCCCGCAGCTGTTCAGCTTCAACAGCCCGATGGGAATGTGCCTGGAGTGCGACGGGCTGGGCACGAAGTACACCTTCGACCCGGCGCTGCTGATTCCCGATCCGGCGAAGAGCCTGTACGAGGGGGCGATCCCGCTCGTTGGGCCGCTCAAGGGGATGGGTCGGTGGCGCAGGCACATCTATGAAGGCGTCGGCAAGTCGCTCGGCATCGACCTGAAGACGCCGTGGAACAAGCTCCCGGCCGAGCATCGCAAGCTGCTGCTGGAGGGCAGCGGCGACCGGCACATCGTCTGGGAATGGAAGCAGCGCCACGGCGTCTGGAAGCACGGCGGCAAATGGGAAGGAATCGTGCCGCAGCTGCTAACGCAGTTCAAGAAGGCGACGGCCGGGCCGCGGCGGATGCAGCTCGAGAAGTACATGAGCGTGGTGAAGTGCCCGGGCTGCCAGAGCCAGCGACTGAATCCGCAGGCACGGGCGGTGCGCGTCGGTGGTAAGACACTGATCGAGGTCGGCCGGATGCCGATCGGCGAACTGGTGCCGTGGTTCGACGGCATGGAGGCAAAGCTATCGCCGGTCGAGAAGCACATCTGCTCGGAACTGCTGAAGGAGATCCGCGCCCGGCTCGGGTTCCTGTTGAATGTCGGCCTGCACTACCTTTCGCTCGACCGCCCGGCCCCGTCGCTTTCCGGTGGCGAGGCGCAGCGCATCCGTCTCGCCGGGCAGATCGGCAGCGGACTCGTCGGCGTGCTGTACATCCTCGATGAGCCGAGCATCGGCCTACACCCGCGCGATAACGAGCGCCTGCTCGCCAGCCTCGAACGCCTGCGCGACATGGGGAACACCGTCCTCGTCGTCGAGCACGACGAGGAGACGATGCGCGCCGCGGATTACCTCGTGGACTTCGGCCCCGGCCCCGGCGTGCGCGGCGGCGAGATCGTCGCGGCCGGCACCCCGGCGGAGGTGTTCGCGAACCCGAACAGCCCGACGGGGCAATACCTGACGGGCGCGAAGGAGATCGCCATCCCGAAGGAACGCCGCAAGCCGAATGGGAAGGCGATCCAGATCGTCGGCGCCCGGCACAACAACCTCAAGAACGTCTCAGTCGACATTCCACTCGGCCTGTTCACCGTCGTGACCGGCGTCAGCGGCTCCGGCAAGTCGTCGCTCGTCAACGATATCCTCATGGAGGCGCTGACGGCGCGGAAGAAATCCCGCGAAGTCGAGGATGAGGAAGAGGACGAATCGCCGCACACCATCGGCGAACATGATGAGATCAAGGGCAGCGAACTGATCGACAAGGTCATCGACATCGACCAGACGCCGATCGGCCGGACGCCGCGGTCGAACCCGGCGACGTACATCAAGCTGTTCGACGAGATCCGCTCCCACTTCGCGAAGATGGAGGACGCGAAGGTCCGCGGCTATCAGCCGGGGCGGTTCAGTTTCAACGTGCCGGGCGGCCGCTGCGAGGCGTGCCAGGGGAACGGCTCGAACCGGCTGGAGATGGACTTCCTCGCCGACGTCTGGGTGACGTGCCCCGTCTGCGAGGGCCGGCGGTTCAACCGCGAGACCCTGCAGGTGAAGTATCGCGGCAAGACGATTCACGACGTGCTGGAAATGGAGGTGGCGCAGGCGCTCGAGCATTTCGAGCACGCGCCGAAGATCCGGCCGATGCTGCAGACGCTGCACGACGTCGGCCTCGATTACATCAAACTCGGCCAGCCGTCGCCGACGCTCTCCGGCGGCGAGGCGCAGCGGATCAAACTGGCGAAGGAACTCTGCCGGCCGGGCACGGGCAAGACACTCTACATCCTCGACGAACCGACGACCGGCCTGCACTTCGAGGACATCCGGCGATTGTTGGACGTACTGCACGGCTTCGTGCAGGCGGGGAATACGGTGCTCGTGATCGAGCACAATCTGGACGTCATCAAGACGGCCGACTGGCTGATCGACATGGGGCCCGAAGGCGGCAGCGGCGGCGGGCGCGTCGTCGCCGTCGGCCCGCCGGAGAAGGTGGCCAAGGCGAAAGACTCGCACACCGGGAAGGCGCTGGCCCCCCTGCTCTTCCCGAGGAAGAAATCAGAAGTCAGAAGTCAGAAATCAGAGGTCAGGAAGCAAAGGCACGAGACGATCACGCATCTGGAGGTAACCGGGGCGCAGCAACACAACCTGAAGAACGTCTCGGCCCGGATTCCGCGAGAGAAGATGAGCGTGTTCTGCGGACCGTCGGGGTCGGGGAAGTCGTCGCTCGCGCTCGATACGATCTATGCCGAGGGGCAACGGCGGTACGTCGAATCGCTGTCCAGCTATGCCCGGCAGTTCCTCGGCCAGGTGCAGAAGCCGAAGGTCGAGCAGATCACGGGCCTTTCGCCGGCCGTCAGCATCGAGCAGAAGACGACGAGCAAAAGCCCGCGATCGACCGTCGGCACCATCACCGAAATCTACGACTACCTGCGCATCCTTTACGCCCGACTCGGTCAGCGCTACTGTCCGAAGTGCGACGTGCCGATCGGCACGCAATCGACCGACGAGATCGTCGCCAAGATCCTCGGCCTGCCCGAGGGAACGAAACTCTACATCATGGCCCCGATAGAGCGGAAGGGGCAGGAGAAGTACGAGACGATCTTCGACGAAATTCGCCGCGCCGGGTATGTGCGAATGCGGATCGACAAGAAATCGTACAACCTCGACGAGCCGCCGGTGATCGACCACAAGCGGAAGCACGCCGTCGAAGTGGTCGTCGACCGGAATGTCGTGAAGCCCGGCACTCGCACGCGAATCTCGGAAGCCGTCGAGCAGGCGCTGTCCCTCGGCCGCGGCGTCGTCCACCTCGCCTACGTCGACGCCGAGCAGGACGAGACACGCTGGAAGGTCGAGCGCTTCTCCCAACACCTCGCCTGCGATTCGTGCGGCACGAGCTACGAACTGCTAAACCCGCACAACTACTCCTTCAACGGCCCGCTCGGCTGGTGCCCGACCTGCGAGGGCCTCGGCGTCCAGCGCGGTGCGAACTCGAACCTGCTCGTCGGCGATCCGTCACTCTCGATCCGCAATGGTGCCATCACCGCGTGGCCGGAACTGGCGAAGGGCAGCCCGTGGTTCCCGTTCGCGGAGGCGATCGCCAAGCACGCGGGCTTCTCGCTTGATACGCCGTTCGAGGAGCTTGCCCCGGAACATCAGCGGGCCGTCCTGCACGGCACGGGCGAGACATGGCTGACGCCGATTGCGGAATTCGGAATTCGGAATGCGGAATTGAAAACCAAGAGAGCGACACGATCTTCGTCTTTGAATTCCGAATTCCGCATTCCGAATTCCGCATTACCCAAGTTTCAATACAAGGGCCTCTTCCCCGCCGTCGACGAAGCCTCGCGCGTGAGTTTCGTCTACCGGCACCGGCTCGAACACCTCGTGGACGAAGTCCCCTGCTCCGCCTGCCGCGGCTCGCGATTGCGGCCCGACTCGGCCGCCACGCGCTTCGCCGAGCGTACGCTCGGCGACCTGTGCAACGATCCGTTGAGCCGATCACTGGAACTTTTCGAGAATCTCAAGCTCTCGAAGGCCGACCGGCAGGTGGCGGGCGAAGTCCTGCGCGAAGTGACGAACCGCCTGAAGTTCCTCGTTGACGTCGGCCTCGACTACCTCGCGCTCGGGCGTTCGGGGCCGACGCTCTCCGGCGGCGAGGCCCAGCGCATCCGTCTTGCCTCGCAGATTGGCAGCGGCCTCACCGGCGTGCTCTACGTTCTCGACGAGCCGACCATCGGCCTGCACCCGCGTGACAACACCCGACTGCTCAAGGCCCTGCACCGCCTTCGCGACCTCGGCAACACGCTCGTCGTCGTCGAGCACGACCGCGAGGTCATCGCCTCCGCCGATTGCCTGCTGGACTTCGGCCCGGGTGCCGGCGACGGCGGCGGCGAGATCACAGCCAGCGGTCCGGTCAAGCAAGTCCTGAAATCCAAGGACTCGCTGACGGGAAAGTACCTCTCCGGGGCGTTGGCGATCCCGATCCCAACCAATCGCCGCGCCGTCGCGGAGCCGTTCGCCGCGAGCGAACCGACGCGCGAGGAAGTCGCCGCCCGCGCCCCGGCCGGCGCGTCCATCGATATCGTCGGCGCCCGGCAACACAACCTCAAAAACGTGGACGTCTCGATTCCACTCGGCGCGTTCGTCGCCGTCACCGGCGTCAGCGGTTCCGGCAAGTCGTCGCTCGTCAACGAGGTCCTCCACAACACGCTCGCCCGCAAGTTGAACCGGGCGCGAACCTCCGGCGCCGCCGTCGACGACATCCTCGGCCTCGAGCGCCTCGACAAGATCATCAATGTCGACCAGGACCCGCTCGGCAACTCCCCCTCCTCGAACCCCGCCACTTTCACCGGCGTCTTCGACCTCATTCGCGAACTCTTCTCGCGCCTCCCCGAATCGAAAGTGCGCGGCTACCACCCGCGCCGGTTCAGCTTCAACCAGAAGGGCGGCCGCTGCGAGGCCTGCGAGGGGATGGGCCAAAAGAGGATCGAGATGCACTTCCTACCCGACGTCTGGGTCGAGTGCGACACCTGCCGCGGCAGCCGGTACAACCCCGAGACGCTGGCGGTGAAGTATCAGGGCCGTTCGATCTCCGACGTGCTGAACATGCGGATCTCCGAGGCGCTCGAGTTGTTTGGCAACATCCCGAAGATCCGCGTCGTCCTTCAGACACTCGCGGATGTCGGCCTCGGGTACATGGCGCTCGGGCAGCCGGCGCCGACGATGAGCGGCGGCGAGGCCCAGCGCGTCAAGCTCGCCGCCGAACTCGCCCGGCCCAGCACGGGGCGCACGCTTTACATCCTTGACGAACCGACGACCGGGCTGCACTTCGATGATGTGCGAAAGCTGTTGGATGTGCTGCACCGCCTCGCCGACCTCGGCAACACGGTCGTCGTCGTCGAGCACAACCTCGACGTCATCAAGTCGGTCGACTGGGTGATCGATGTCGGCCCGGAGGCCGGTCGCGAGGGCGGCCGTATCGTCGCACAGGGGACGCCGGAGCAGATCGTCGAACAGACGAAGCGGCCCGGCGTGGTGTCCCACACGGCGAAGGTGCTGGAGGAAGTCCTCGCGGCCGGGCCGAGGGTCGAGCGCAAGCGCTATGATCCGAAGGCGGCGCTCGCGGCGAAGGTCGGCGACCTCGACATCTCCGAAGTCGGCGACGACCAGCAACTGCCGTGGGAGGCCGACGGCCGGCGCTGGCACACCAAGGACCGCGTCACCACCACCGGCAAGCCGGCGAAGTGGGACGGCGGTGTGCTCAACTTCGTCGAGGAGCGCATCCACGAACTCGGCGAATTCTCCGAGACGAACTGGAAGCACCGCAGCGTCGTCGAAATCGCCGCGAAGACCAAATCGCACGGCTGGTTCCTCCATGCGATGACCGGCCACGAAGCCTACCTGAAACTCGTCTTCCGCGTCGCCCGCGGCACCTTCAAGGAGACGGACCTGATCGCATCGCTCGGCCTCTCACCGCTCTCGGACACCCCGGGCTTGGAGGGCTATTCGCGCGATGGCAACCGCGTCGAGGTCGCCACTTCGCCCGGCATGCAGACCGTCGTCGTCATCGTCCACAAGATGGCCGACGTGGAAACGAAGGCGTTTCAAGCGTTCCTGAAGATCGCCGTCGCGTCGTTCCTCGGCCTCATGGAGAAGACGGGTTCGTCGGTCGAGGAGTTCATGCCGTGGAAAAAGGACGGCGAAAAGTGGCACCTCGGCGAAAAGGGCTTCCCGCCCGGCAAGAAGCTGAAGTGGGACCGCGCCGCCCTGCCGGCGATGCTGAAGGTTCTCCGCGAGATTGAGCCGGACATCGAAGTGAAGTGGGACAGCCGGGACCACATCCTACTGAAGTTGCCTGGCGTCTCGAAATCGTTCGCGTGGTTTCGCACGAAGGAAGCCGACGCGCTCGTGTGCAATCTGGTGATGAGCGCCGGCTTGTTCAACCTCGCCCGGCTCGACGGTTTCTGCCGCCACGCCGAGTTCACCAGCGACCGCAGCGACACGACTCAGGTGGTGCGGATGGACATCGTCTCGCCGCAGCCGCTGCGCACGCCGGCGTTCGCGAAGTTCGCGAAGGAGTATCTGGAAGGCTATCGCAAGGCGTTCGGCTGAGCCGGCAAGCCGAGCGGCGTCACGGGCACCGTCATCGTGTTTTTGA
>JALHPZ010000060.1 GCA_022842245.1 Gemmataceae bacterium | reverse complement strand
GGAGCCGGTTGCGGAAATACGGACGGCAACAGCGCCCAGGCCCCCGCTACGGCTGCGAGGGCGTGGGGCGGAGCCGCGCCGAGGCCTACGGCATCCGCAATGGCTGCGGCCGGCGGGGGTTTGCGGAGTGGATCGGGTTTGGGGGCGGGATCGGACGCGCCGATCGGCGCGCCGGTCGCAATCGACAACACGAGTGCAAACATCGTGAACCTCCGGTTGTGGTCGACTCACTCGTCGGCCACAATATCCATCACCGGACACGCACGGTGCCTGACACGGATTTCGCTCTTTTCGTTTTTGCCACGGCGTTGGCTGTCACCCGCCGTCGCCCGAGGGTGATGAAGCTCACGGGTGGTAATTCCCGCGTGAGGTGGGGTGATGATTGAGATGTCTTCGTTCGAGCGGCTACTCGACGGCCTTGCCGCGAATAGTCAGACGGCGGCGGAGGCCGTCGTGCGACGGAACTACACGCGACTGATTGCCGTGGTGCGGGGCCGCATTAGCCCGAAGTACCAGGCCAAAGTCGACGCCGAATCGATCGCCAACTCGGCCATGAAGTCGTTCTTTCGGGAATACACGGGTGATCGGCTGGCTGTGTCGGACTGGCAGGATCTCTGGAACCTGATCGCCAAAATCGCGTTCCACAAGCTGAGCAACCGCATCCGCAAGCACCGCCAGAAGAAGCGGTCGGCGGAGGGCGGCGAGGCCGACGTAAGTTACAACGGGCAGGAGGGCGCGGATTTCGCCGGCAGTCCCGAGTTGGAGGTGATCGCGTCCGATCTGTATTCGCGCCTGGTCGAGGGCACCGGCCCCGAGGAGCGCATGGTCCTCGACTTGTCGCTGCAGGGCTACTTGGTCCGCGAGGTGGCCGCAGAAATCGGCGTGAGCGAGCGGACGGTCATCCGGGTTCGCAAGGAGTTGCAGCGGAAGATGGAGAAGATGATGTCCGCCGACGAGTGAGTCGGCGGGTTGGTCACAACGTCGGACGTTATTTGCCGATCCGCCACGGCTTCGATTCGCGGTACTGCTCGAGCATTTCCTTCATGATTTTGATCCGCTTCTTGAATTCCTCTTCTCCACCCCCCAGCGTTGCGATCCCTTGGAGCGCGAAAGGGTTTTGCTGGTTCAGCTCATCTTGAAATTCCTTCAGCGTCTTAGCCGCGTCCTTGAACTGCCCGGCTTCCGCGTAGGCCGCCGCGAGTGTGATCGGCGGGACGAAGATCGTCTCGAGCAACAGCGTGGTTCCGAGAAGTTCACGCGGGTCCGGTTCGTAGGTCTCCATCCGCTTCTGGCCCTGCATCGCCAGCTTGATGGCGGCCTTCCCGTCGCGGGCCTTCTCGTCGGGGCAGGTTGCCAGGATGCGGGCGGCGAACAGTGGGTACCACGGGTTCTTCGCATCCATCTCGGCGGCTTTGGCATAGTCGGCGGCGGCCTCCTTGAACTTCTTGAGCTTCTCGTGGCACTCCCCGCGGACGCTGTGGAACGGAGCCAGTTCGTCGTCGAAGCGGATCTTCTTCTCCTTCGCCAACTCTTCGAGCGAGCGATCGATCTCCTTCAGCGCGTCCGCCCACTTCTCGTCTTTCACCAGCGATTGCACTTTCTTCGCTGCGGTCTCCAACTTCTCATCGGCCCGCGCCGACACGGTTGCGAGAGCGAGAAGCAACACCGTCAGACACTTCACACGAAACATGGCACGACCTCCCTGAGTGGGAACGAGCGGCGATAGGCCGCATTGATTCCACACAAGGAGATGGCGGAACTGGAGTTTGAGGTGACAAGGGTTCGTGGGATTTACTTCTTCTCTTTGGGGGCGGGAGCCGGTTCCTTGGGCTGTAGTGGAGCGACTTTCTCCAGATCAGCGAGCAATTTCTTGAAGTCGTCCCGCTCGCGAAGCGGGGCGAGGTCAGTGTCTTGCTTCATGTGCACGGCGTCCTTGTACCCTGCCTTCACCGCTTGCGTAAGCAGCGCCACAGCAGCGTTGGCGTACTCGGCCTGCTTGTCCGCCAGTTTGCCCAACGCCAGAGAATATATGCAGGCGAAGTCGTACAGTTGATCGGCGTCCCAGTTCGACAGTTTCCGCAACTCCGCCACCTCCGCCACCGCCTCATGCACCTGCCCAGCTTTCAGTTTCGCGGACGCACGTGCCGCACGCAATTGTGGTTGCTCGTCCTTCGAGCCGAGTTCGACCACCCGATCCCAGTCTTTCACCGCTTCGATATTTTTGCCCAGCGAAGTATACGCTCTCGCCCGGCTTACATGGCTGTTCCACAGGAATTGTCTAGCCTTAACGGCGTGTGGATTCAGTTCGTGTATTTTACTTAGTATATTAATTGCCTTATCAAACCATTTTATGCTTTCGGCCTGCATGCCGGTCTTGTTGACCAGTACCCCGTAGTTGCGGTAATGACCACCGAGATCTACCCCGTACGTGAAGACGTTTGGGAAGTCGGCAACTAGTTTCTCTAGGATTGCCAGCCCTTTTTTATACTGCCCCTCTGCCTCCGCCAGATTACCTTGGCCAACCAACAGAATACCAAGGTTGTTCCGGCTCCGGGCCAGTTCAATTCGGTAGTCGGGAACGGCGGGGAAGTCTTCGACCAACTTCTCTTTGATGGCCAGGGCCTTCTTGTACTGCTCCTCCGCCTCAACACCCTTCCCTAAATCGGCCAGCAAATTCGCCAGGCTGTTAAGGCTCCCGGAAAGGTGGCGGTGGAAGTCGGGAACACTGGGGAAATCGGCCGCTAGTTTCTCCTGGATGGCCAGGGCCTTCTTATACTGCTCCTCCGCCTCCACACCCTTCCCCAGATTGACCAGCAGAATGCCAAGGTTTAGGTGGCTCGTAGCTAACTCGGCTCGACAATCGGGAACACTGGCGAAATCGTCTGCCAACTTTTCCCGAAGGGCAACCCCCCTGCGGAACTGCTCTTCTGCCTCGACTCCCTTGCCCAGGTTGGCAAGCAGAGCACCCAGGTTGCTGCTGCTCCTGGCAAGTTCGGTTCGATAGTCGGGAATGGCAGGCGAGTCGGCCACCAGTTTCTCTTGGATGGCTATTGCCTTCTTGTATTGCTCTTCCGCTTCCGCAAGCTTGCCAAGGCTAACCAGCAGAATCCCCAGGTTGTTGTGGCTCATAGCCAGATCGCTGCGGTATACGAGAATGGCGGGGATATCGGCGACCAGTTTCTCCTGGATCGCCAATCCCTTTCTATACTGCTCCTCTGCTTCAGCCTTCCTACCGAGGTTATCGAGTAGATTCCCTAGGTTGTTGTGGCTGGTAGACAGATCGTTACAGTACTCGGGCACGGCTGAGAATTCGGCCGCCAGCCTAGCGTATACAGCATTGGCTATCTTGAAGGCAGCTAACCCTTCTTCAGTCCGCCCGAGTCGGTTTTCGATCAATCCCACCCGCAACGCCGCCTTCGCTACCCGCGCTCTTGTCTTTTCGTCGTTATCGCCCTCGCGGGCGAGTTTCTGGTACAGAGGCAGGACGGTGGTGAGAAACTTCTTCTGCTCGTCGCTCACCGTTTTTTGGGTGCCAAGAGAGTTCCCCACGATATCCGCCGTCATGATGTCCAGTCCCGCCCACAGTTCATCGTTCGATGCTTCGGCCGCACGTTTCGCCACCTCTTCCGCTTTAGCAGCCTTTGTCGCTATCGCCGCTTGCCAGATGGCCAAGCCGCTGCCGAGCAGCAGCGTGAAGATGATCGACAGCCCCGCTACGAAAAGCACCCGCCGCCGCTTCCGTTCCGCGAGCGCTCGCTCGTCCGCACGTGCCTTGTCCAACTCAGCCTGTTTGGCACGATCGTCCGCTTCGGCCCGGAGTTTCGCGATCACCTTCGCGAGCTCGCCGGCAGTGGTGTACCGCACGTCCGGTGCGAATCCCAAACACTTTTTGCACAGCCCGATAAGTTCCTGCTCAAACCCGATCGCGTCCAAGCGGGTGAATGCCGCGGTCGTCTCGCCCCGGACGGCGTTCACCTGGGCTGCCTTCTGGTCCGCCCCCTCGATGGGCGGCTTGCCGGTCAGCATCGCGCACAAGATGCCGCCCAACGCGAACACGTCCGTCCGCGCATCGATCTTGTCCTGCTCGCCGGCCGCCTGCTCCGGGGCCATGTACCACGGCGTGCCGGCCACTCCGGTCTGCTCGTAACGCTCTGGAGTCCGCGGATCCTCGATGGCAGTACTCGGGACCTCCGCTTGTGTCTCGGCCGTCGGGTTCGTCGGCTTCGCGCCGATGAACTTGGCCAACCCCCAGTCCATCACCTGCACCTCGCCGAACGCCCCGACCATCACGTTCTCGGGCTTCAGGTCGCGGTGGATCACGCCCCGCTCGTGCGCATACCCGACAGCTTGACAGATCGACTCGAACACCCCCAGCGTGTTGATCTCGCTCTTGTCCTTGATGAGCGTGGCGAGTGTCTGCCCCTTGATCAGCTTCATGGCCAGGAACGGGCGCCCGTCAGCGAGTGTGCCCACCTGGTGAATCGCCGGGATGCCGGGATGCTGCAGCTGGCCGGTGATCTGGGCTTCCTCCAGGAATCGCTTGCCGACGCTCGAATCCGGGGCGAACCGATCCTGCAGCACCTTGATGGCGACTTCGCGCTTGAGGGCCTTGTCGCGCGCCCGATAGATCACGCCCATGCCACCACGGCCGATCTCTTCCAGCAGGTCGTACCCTTCGGGTGATGACGGTAGCGCTGAACGCGAGACCCCGAACAGGCGTTCGAGTTCCGCTCGCAGATGCGGGAACTCCCGAATGTATTCGTCGAGAGCCGGCGGCGGGCCGTGCTTCTTGCGGCCCAGCACCTCGGCTTCGAGGAGGTACACCACCAGGTCGTTCAATGCGGCCACCTGCGGAAACGCGGCGAGGTAGTCCGCAACTCGCACCGGTTGCCTGGCCCGCAGTTTCAGTTCGATTTCCTGGCAGGCCACATCCGCAACCATCGAGGGGGTGGGGTCGGGCGGCAGGAGTTCACCCAGGGGCACCGGCGAGCCGGCCTCCCAGACGGCGATGAGCCGTTCGATGAGGGTGTTTGCGGTCGGGTCGCCGGAACGGGAGCGGTGGACGGTCGTGTCGCCAGGCATGAGTCACCACGGGCGGAGTGCGTGTTGGGGACAATTTACCCGCCCACACTCGCTCGTAAAGCAGCATCACCCCACACCTGCGGGGTGAAGTGAGCAATGGCCCGCCGGTTAGTCGGCGGGCCGTATCGGGTTGGATCGGCCGAGTGCACATCGCGCCCTTGACCTGCGGGCGAACGTTCCGGATCCGCCGGCTCTTGGTCAACGGTAGCCCGGCGGTGGGACCGGTGGGGGCAGGAGCGGCGGTGGTTGAAGGCCGTAGCCCCCAGTCGCCCGCCGACGTCGTTCCGGTAGTTCCTTTGGGCCTCCCACGCGCTCCGCTGAGCCTCGTAGATGGCATGCTCGCGGAGCCGACCGGCGTCCCCGGCCGAGGCGGCCGAGTAGCTCGGCAGCGGCTGGTACCTGAGCAATAACCGGTCCAGTTCCTCGCTCCGCTTGGCCGCTTGGATCGCCTCGATCTCTTTCACCTTCTTGACCGCCACCGGGTGCTCCTGGCGGGCGAGCGTTCGGTACAACCCGAGTGCGGCCTCCAGGTCCTTGGTGCACCCCTCGCCGCGTTCGAGGCAGAAGGCGTAGTTGAGCTGGGCCTGCAGGCTGCCCAGACGCGCGCCGGTCGCCAGCAGCTCGACCGCCCGCTTTGCGTTCTGGGGCACGCCCGCGCCGTTCAGGTAGCACATGCCGAGGTGGTAGTGGCCGTCCGGGTGCCCGCGCTCCGCCGCACGCTGGAAGTACCGCGCTGCCTGCTCGGGTGCGGGCTTGCCGCCGGCACCGGTCTGGTAGCCCACGCCGACACTGATCATCGCCGACGAGCACCCGCGCTCCCCCTCGGCAGCGGCAAGCGACAGCTCGAACGCCTTGGCCGCATCCCGCTTGACCCCGACGCCGTCCCGATAGCACCCGGCCAGATACTCCAGCGCGAGCGGGTGCTTGGTTTCGGCAGCACCGGAGTATCGCTGAAATGCCTTTTTTGGCTCATTCCGCTCGAGCGAGGCCAGGTAGATGAGAGCCATGGGGTTCGACTGGGCTGCGGCCTTCTCAAGTAGTTCCAAGCCCTTGGCCTCGCTCTTGACCCCGCCCGTGCCGCGGAGCAGCGCGCAACCCAGCAGGAACTGGCCGCACTTGCAGCCGGCGGCGGCGTCAGTCTTCCAGCTCTCGTACCGCGCCCGGCCGAACACCCGGAAGTACTCCTCGTCGACCGGTTCGTTCAGGACAATTTCCCGTTCCATATCGAGCTGATCCAACTCGGACGCGGTGCGCCCGTCGGCCGCTCGCCGGGAGGTCAGCGACCAGTACTGAATGACATGTTCTTGGTTCGTGGCGTCGTATCCGAACAGGAGCAGCCGGTCTTCCGAGGGTGAAATCACGAACCGGGGGGTGTTGTGGAAGACCTTCGTCGGGATCGCGGCGACTCGCTCCTGCTGGCCGTCGAGGCGGTGAACGACCAGTTCGTCGCGTCTGCCGGCGGCGGCCAGAAACCGGCCATCGAAGCTGATTGCCAAGTCTCGCTGAGTGCCGTTGAACACTTTCGTGTCCAGCGTCCCGGTTCGCTTCCCCGTGGCCGGATCCCAGATGCCCAGTTTGCCGTCGGTAATGTGCCCGCCGGCGGTCAGTACCGCGTTCGATTTCGGGTGCACCGCGATCGTTCGGATCTCCGCTCGCAAGACGTCGACCTTGCGAGACTCGGCCTCCTTGATGTCGAGAAGCACCAATTGACTTTCGAGGTGCCTCGCGACGCCGGCGACGACTAGACGCTTCGAGGTGTTGTCGAACCTGATTGCTTCTGCTTCGTATTCGCAGTCCAGACTTGCGGCAACTTTGTCGGCGGTCAGGTCGTAAACCGATACCCGTCGCTTGGTTTGATAGGCGAGGTATTGGCCATCGGAACTCATCGCCACGCGGCGAATAGCCCCGGTCGCGTCCGGAGGTACAACCCGCTTTTGCAGCTTCAGTGTTACGAGGTCATAGCACTCGATTAGCGCTCCCCAAGCCTCTCCCTTTTCTTTTGATTTGATGCCCCAGTACGCTAGGCAGACCGACTTGCTGTCCGGGGTGAAGGCGACCGCATCGACGATCACACCTTGGGCGGATGCGTTGAGCGTGGAACGGAGTTTGCCGGTGCGAGTGTTCCACAGAAACACCACTTTCTCGCTGTACGTGGCGAAGACCGTTCCGTCTGGACTGAACACCGGCGGACCATCCCGCAAGTTGTCGGCCTTCGGGTGAGTGATCTGGGCTTCGATCCGCGGAGCAACGGGCGAGGGATCTGCAGCGGCCGTTGTGCTTATCGAGACAACCGAACCCACAACGACCGCGAGCAACCGGCAAGCGAGGTTTGACATCGGCAGACCCTCGAAGAGTGGAAGAACGCACGTTGGACCGGATAACGGGATCATCACCGGAACGGGTCGGGAGGTGACAAAAAAGCGTGACCATGGTGTCACCGTCCGTGCCTCGGTCTGAGGTGCTGACGGTTTGACGGACAGTCCGACTAGCTGCGCGGACGGTCGATGCGGGCGTATTGGGTGGGGGTGAGGTTGCCCAGCGATGAGTGTCGCGGTCGAATCGGTAGTAGTTTGGCACCGTGTAGGTGCGATGGCGGTCCGTGAAGACGGCCGGCCCCACGCGCGGGATGTTGTTTGGCTCGACCGCGACGGTGAAAGAGCCGTAGCCCGGTCAGATGCCGTCGATGCAGGTGTACGAGGCCGCTTCGATGTCGAGCAGTTCCCTGCCGTTGGCCCGCCTCCGCCATCACGATTCGCACCAGGTTGTACACGACCGCGAACATCACCATCTCGCGTCGGACGCCGGCCTCGGTCTGGCAGTGCAACGCGTCCATTCCCAGGGTCGTTTTCAAGTGCGCCAGATTCGTCTCGACGCGCCAACGCGAACGGTAGAGATCGGCCAAGGCTTCGGCGGGGTAGGCAACCGGG
>JALHPZ010000059.1 GCA_022842245.1 Gemmataceae bacterium | reverse complement strand
AAACGGGGGTGGGTCGTGGTTTCGGGGGCGCAAACGACTCCCGACCCGTTTCCCTTCAGACCCCTTTTCCATTCCCCAACCCCTTTTCCCTTAAGACCCCTTTTCCATTCCCCGACCCCTTTCCGTTTCAAAATCGAGTGCCGAGTCGCGAGTCCAGGAGTCGTGGGGTTGGCGTTCCCGGAACCGTCGCGGTTTGAAGTTTCGTTGAACATTTCCGGTACATCTCACTTCCGTCGTGTGAAGAATCCGTCGTTCGTGAACGCCGCGCGAAGGTCGCGCGAATAGCCGGTCGCCCCCATTCCGTTTCCCGTCGCGCAGTCATTAATCTTCTCCCGCGGGCCGGCAGTGGTCGGCCCGCATCGTTCCACTTCGAGGGTTTCATCATGCTCCGTTCCGCGCGACGCGGGTTTACGCTGATCGAGTTGCTGGTCGTCATCGCCATCATCGCCATCCTCATCGGCCTGCTGCTGCCGGCGGTCCAGAAGGTCCGCGAAGCCGCCGCCCGGACGCAGTGTCAGAACAACCTGAAGCAGATCGGCATCGCCTTTCACGCCTACGAGAGCGCGTACCAGTACTTCCCGCAGGGCGGCCTGGACGGCGACCCGCGTGCCGTGGATACTAGCGGGAACCCGGCCCCCGGTGGCTACGACTACGACGAGGCGCCGACCCAGTACGAAGGTTCGACCTGCTGCCGCGCCGCGACGGCGCGCGGCTGGAACCACTGGTACAAGATCCTGCCGTACATCGAACAGGACAACGTCCACCGTCTTGGCAACGAGAACGCCCCGCCGCTCTGGCCAAACGTCACGAACAACGGCGGAGAGGACGACGTTGCCCGGCAGATGGTGAAGATCTACTACTGCCCCAGCCGCCGCGCCCCGACGGTGTACGGCTCTCAATTCGCCCGCTCCGACTACGCCGGCAGCGCGGGTTTCTATCAGGGCGAAGTCCACGAAGGCTTCGGTGACATCCCGGCCCCGCCACTGGGCAAATCCCCGCGCCGCAACGAACGCACCACGGAGAACTTCGGCAACTTTCCCCGCCATTCCGGCTTCATCGTGTGGCCCGGCCGCGGCGCCAAGCGCACCATCGCGTCCATCACCGACGGAACGTCGAACACCATCGCGGCTGCCGAGAAGGCCCTGCCCTCGACCCGCCACGGCACCGACGGCGGCGACAACGAGCGATGGAACAATTCCGGATGGGACGAAGACAACATCCGCTACCATTTCCCGCCCAAGCACGACAACGACCCGACTCAAATCGTCACCGGTCGCCCCAACCCGATCGACGGCACCCCCGTCACCGGCAACGTGTGGCGTCGCTACTTCGGCTCCGCGCACGTCGGCGGCATGAACGCCGTATTCGCCGATGGCTCCGTCCGCTTCATCCGCTTCAACGTCGACCCGCTCACCTACATGTATGCCGTCGTCTCCGACGATGGCATGGCCTTTGATTCCAGCGGCCTGTGACCCCATCGAGGTGCAACCGATGAAACGACTGATCCCTCTCCTCGCGCCGCTCGCCTTCGCCGGCTGCGGCGGAGGTTCGCCCGCGATGAACACCCGGGCGATGTCCGACGAAGAGATCCGCCAGATGAAGGAAGACGACAAGCGGATCGAAGACGAAGAGCGCTCCGGTTCCGGCACGGCCGTCGCCAAGCCGAAGCGCAAGAAGTGATCCTCCGTACGGGGCGGAACACCAGTTCCGCCCTTCACCGCTTTTCCAAGGTGTACCGTGCTCCGCCGACTTCCATTCCTGCTGCTCGTCGGTCTCGTCGGCTGCGGCGACGCGCCGAACGACGCCCCGCCGGCACCGATCGCGGTCGATGCTCCCACAGGCGAGCGCGTCGAGAATCCCTCTTATGCGAGCTGGGCCGCGTTCCCGGTCGGTGCGGTGGTGGAACGCGTGTCGGTGACGGAGGAGATCGGCCGGCCGGAAAAGACCACGACGACGAGCACGTTCACGCTCGTCGCCAAGACCGATACGAGCATCACGCTCGAACTGAAGACGCGGACCACTCGCTACGACGGTTTCGTGATGGACAACCCTCCGGACCGCTTCTCGACCGACCGTTATTTTCATCTCCCTCCGGGCCGGAAGTCCGCCGATCCCGCGACTGCCAAGGAAATCGACACACCGTTCATCGTCGCCGGGAAACCCTACCGCGTTCGTCTCGTGGAATCCCGCGACCGCAACGAGGGCGGTGAAGTGCTCGTGAAGACCTGGACCTCGGACGCGATGCCGGGCGGACTGGTGAAGTCGATCACGGAGACGCCGGGCGTAAAAAAGCGAACAACGATTGAAGCGACGGGTGTGACTCTGCCGCGGTAGTCAGCGATCGAGTACGAACGTGGGCACCATGGCACCGCCGCCGGCCGTGACATTGACGAGCGGAACGGACGAAAGCCGCGAGAGACAACCGAAGACCCCGTCGTCCGGGCCGACGAACGGGCAGGTGTCCTCCCAGCGCGGTTCGAAGGCGAGCCGATCGTTGGCGAAAACCGGATAGCGTTCGCACGCCAGGTCGATCCGCTCCTGCACGATCGTGGGGATGCCCAACCCGGCGTGCACGGCCGATTCCCAGGTTGCGTCGTCCACCGTCCAGCCCAGTGTCACCGAACGACCGCCGTAAGCGTCGTTCGGCTTCAAGACGAGCCGATCCTTGTTCCGCGCCACGAACGGCACGAGGTCGATGGACTGTCCTGCGATGACCGTGCGACGCTCTTCGAGCAGCCGGGTCCAGGGGATGTTGTCGCGAATGGCGGCGCGCTGAACGGGGGTGAAGAGTTCGGCGTTGGATTCGTCGGAGAGGACGGCGAAGCTGGCTTTCTTGCCGGGCAGGCGGCAAGAGATGGGATTGACGATGCACGCCGCGCCGGCACGGGCCGCGTGGATCAGAGGGTGTTCCAGTCCACATCGGCCGATCAATTCCACCATGAGCACGCGTCGATAGACGAGCGGGATCGGTTCGCCGTCGGCGGCAAGGACGTGGCCATCGAATTCCAGGTCATCCGGGGACAGGACGCGAGTCGGGATGCCTTCGGCTTCGAAGCGTTCGCGGAGCAGTTGGAAATCGAGATGGGTCGGCACGTCCGGCCAGTCGACGATCGCGATACCGGGTGGATCGGCCGTACCGCCGGACCAATCGTGCCAGGCGGCACGAAGGGCGGCGAGGGTGCCATCGCGTGCGCGGTAGGACCGGATCGCGTGCTCGTCGTGCATGGCCTGCATGGCCGGCAGATCGGCGAACACTTCCGAGAGCGCATCGGTGAAACCGGCCCCGGCGGGGGACTGCGCGTTCATTTCGGTGAAGCGTAGGCGTCCATCGGCGGCGAAGAATCCGTCGAGCCGGCTCACGGGGCAGGGATGCGCGATCCGCGAGGGGATGGGAAACAGCGCGTCTTCCCACGGGAGGAGGCGGAACTGCCGGAGCAGTTCAGGATTCTGGGCGGCGGCGTCCTGCACGCGGCGGAGGGCGGCAGCGATGATTCCGGCGCGGTCGCACAGGAGTCGTTCGCGTTCGGGGGTCAGGAATCGAGGCCGGAGAACATCGCAAAGGCTGCGGGTGCCGAACGCGAGCCGGCGGGCGTCGATGGCTTCCGAAAGCCGGCGCGCGGTCTCCTCGGCGACCCCGTCCCGCGCGAGGAGTTCGTGATAGCGGTCGATGGCATCGTCCGGCGTCATCGCGCATCCGTGGGGGCGGTGCCGTCAACCTACCTATTCAAACCGGGCGAGCAAGTCGCGATCGAGCGGGTGCACCGTCTTCGCGTCGAGTCCGCGGCGTCGGGCTTCCCGAAGCGTCGCGCGGCCGGCGTCCGGCGAGCGCTCACGCTGGGCCAGCGCCAAATGGAAATACCGCAACGGGGTCCGTTCCTGCCGCAAGGCCTCCGCGGCGTCGCGCTCGGCCAGTTCGGGCTGGCGGGCGGCGATGCGAATACGCGCCCGCGTGTCGAGCAATTCACCGGTCAGCCCGGTTTCCCGAGCGGCACGGTCGACCAGTTCGATCGCCCGTGCAGCGGCGTCGGCCCGCGGAGCGAGGATCCACGCGAGGTTGTTGAGCGCGGTGGCGTTGCGGTCGTCGGCGGCAAGGACGGCCTCGTAGCCGCGCTCGGCCGTCCCGAGATCGTCGGTCAGCAGGTGGAACTCGGCGTCGGCCAGTCGAAGGGAAATCGACGCCGGTTCGCGGGCGATCGCGGCGACGAGCCAGTCGCGGACCGGTCGCACGCGGCTGGCTTCGAGACGGCCCGCGCGCAAGGCTGCCAGCCCCGCCAAAGCGCGATCGCGATCCGATACGACCTTCGCGTTTCGTTCGATCGCTTCGATGGCCTGCGGGGCGCGTCCGTCGGCGGCCAGGGCCGCCGCGATGTCCGCGAGGAGTTGGGGGCGGGCATACAGGATGGCTTCGTACTTGGAGACGGCGGCATCGACGAGCCGTCGGGCCGCGGGGGTGCCGGCGACACCCGGCTCGCGTGCGAGGCGGTCGAGCATTTCGGCGGCGCGGGCGGTCTTGATCTCGGATTCGCCGGCGGCGAGGTCGGCCGTGCGTTCGTAGGCCTCCGCCAGGGCCAGGGCGCGGGCGGCATCGCCACGGCGGCACGCCAGGCGGGCCACCGCCGCGACGGCACGCGGATCGTTCGGCGCAGCGGCGAGCAGTCGCGTGGCGAACGGCTCGGCCGAATCGAGGCGATCGGCGACACTCAGGATGCCCAGCGCGGCGAGGAGATACTCCACGTTGTCGGGATCGGTGTTCAGCAACGCCTGAATTGCGCGTGCGGACCGGTCGGTGTGGCCGGCGGTCTGGAGCAACTTCGCATGGGCGAAGGCGTCCTGCCGCTGCTCGCGGGACGGTTCGGCGGCGAGGCCTTCGAGAATCGCGAGCGCGGCGGCGTGGGCGGCGGCGCGGTCGGCGCCGTCCAGATGCCGGGCGAGCGCCGCCAGTACCGAGGCCGTGGCCCGGCGTTCCCCCGGCGATCCGCCGCGATCACCCACGAGCAGTTCCAGACCGCGCTTCCGGTCGGACGGCTCGCCGCGGACGGTGAGCACCATCGCGAGCTTGCGCCGTGCCCAGGCGGCATCCTCGCCGGGCGTGCGATCGTCGGCGAGCACGGCTTCGCATTCGCGAATGGCGGCGGCGCGATCGAGCCGCGCGAGTTGGATCGCCAGTCGCGCTTCGGCGAAGGCGCGAATCTCGCGCGGCGCGCCGGCCGCGATGATCGCACCGGCGCCGACGCGCGACGCCGTGAACGCGGCGGCGAGGTCGGCATAGGCGGACGGCGGGAGCTTGGACTTCGCGGACTGGACGATGGCGGTACCGGCGTCGCGACCGGACGATTCCGCCGTTCGAAGGGCGAATCGAAGCCAATCGTCCGCCGTCGCGTTCGGGCGGTTCGCGGCTCGCTGGCAGGTGGCAAGGGCTTCTTTTGTCAGACCGAGCGCGGCTTGGAGATCCGCCAGCCAGCCGAGGCCCTCCGGTTGACGCTCGACCATCGGCCAGACCGCTTTCAGGAGCGGTTGCGGCGTGCGGGACGCCGTGGCGGCGAGGCGGACGGCACGGCGGAACGGTTCGCCGGCCCAACGCGGGTCGGTCGCGAACGTGCGGAGCGTTCGATTCAGTTCCGTTTCACTCCCGGGCCGGGAAAGGTCGGCTAGGAGCGCCACCGCCGCATCGAAGTTCAACGGTTCCAGCCGGATCGCGCGGGCACGCAGTTCGCGTGCGCGGTCGGGGCGACCATCGCGTTCCAGAATCCGGGCGAGAACGCGGCACGCATCGGCGCGGTTCGGCGCTTCGCCGAAGACCGAACGCACGGTCACGTCGCCGCCCGTCGCCAGTTCGCGCCAGGCCACGCACAGCGCGTCCGCACCGGCCGGCTTCGCGTCCAGCCCCTGAATGATCGCGGCCGCCTCGTTCGCGATCGTCGCATCGCCGGCGGCCCAGGCCCGCTCGCAGATCGCCAGCCACGCCGCAGCGTCGCGCGGGCGCCGCGCCGCGATCTTGCGATACAGACGCAAGACATTCGCGGAATCGCCGAGTCGGTCGTGAGCATCCACCAGGCCATGCAACAGCCGGACTTGATCGTCCTCCGACCAACTATCGATCTGACTTTCCAGATTCGCCAGCGGGCGAAGCCGCGCCGGATCGCGGGCGTAGAGGTCGGCACGCGCGAGCCGGAGGGCGGCGCCGTCGCCGACGGCACCCTGCGCTTCGTCGAGGATGCGCAGCGCGGCGGCCACGCCCTGCACGTCGGCCGCGAGTTCCGCGAGTTTCGTCCAGACCCGGACATCGTCGGAATGGCGGGCGAGCGCTTTCTGGAGCACGTCGAGGCCGCGGGGCGGCTGACCGGCCACGGCGGCGAAGTCGGCGAGCATCAGTCCGCCGTCCGCGCTTCGGGTCCCGAACCGATTCGCCAGCGCGACGGCGTGGCGTTCAAGGTCCTTCCAGGCGTCGTCGCCGGCGCCCTGCGCGACGAGCCGCAGCGCCCGGAGTTGCACGGCCATCCCGGCGATCGCGGGCGTCGCGGCCACATGGTTGGCGGCGGTATCGGATTCGCGAGCCGCTTCGGCGGCTTGTCCCGCATCCAGATACGCCGTCGCCAGCGCCACGCGCGCTGCGAGGTTCGCCGGCTCCTTGAGCGTCACCAGTTGCAGGCATTCGATCGCCCGCGCCGTCTCGCCCCGCCGGGCGTGGCAGGTCGCGAGCATCAGATTCGCCTGCGTTTCCAAGGCGGGCAGTTCGACGGCCGCGCCGCGCACCGCCGTCAGTTCCGCAATGGCGTCGTCCCACTTCGCGGCGTGCATGGCCAGTCGACCGCGCAGGTAGCCCACCCGCAGCTTCGCATTCGGTCCGCGCCGACGTTCGATCGCATCCACGGTCGCACGCGTGCGCTCGAGGTCGCCCGATTGAATCAGGAGATCGGCGAGCGGTACGAGAAGTTCAAAACCATCCTTGGACCGCGCGACCGCCTCCTCGAGCACGCGGATCGCGCCCGGAGTATTGCCGCGGTTCGTTTCCAGCCACGCGAGGCTGCGCACCAGCCGTTCATCGTCCGGATTGTGTTTCAACCCCTCCAGGAAGACGGAACGGGCGGCCAGGAGATCCCGGTGCCGCTGCAACCGTTCGCCGAGCAGCACGGCCGCTTCGGCGTTGGCCGGATCCAGTTCGAGCGCCTTGCGCCAGTCGGCAAGAGCGGGGTCGTCGCTGGCCGGCGGCGGCGCCGCGCCCGGCGGACCGGATTGCGCCAGAAACTTTGCCCGTGCGTGGAAGGCTTCGCTGGATGCGGGCAGAGCGGTCACCATGCGGTCGAACACCGCGCGGGCCTCGGCGGGTTGATCGCGGTCGAGCCAGAGGAATTCCGCGAGCTGCCGGTAGCCGATCGGCGAGCGCGGGTCGCGTTCGATCGCGGTCTCGAAGCTCTTCCGGGCCGCGTCGAACAGCCGCTGCCCGACCTGCGCCCGGGCCAGGTAGCGCCACATGTCCGCGTCGTCCGGCGTATCCTTCAGAAACGCTTCGGCGTGGGCGGCGGCGGCACTGTACCGCCGCAGTTGCAGGCAAACGATGACGGCCTCGCGCCGAACGGATTGCCGGGCCGGGTCGTTGAGAAGGATTTTGTCGTACAGGAACACGAGTTCCGCGCGGGGGGCGTCGCCGGCGCGCGCCTTCAACAGTCCCGCGAGCCGTTCCTGGACATCGGCGTCGCGCGGGCGGAACTCGAGGTACTGGCGCAGGAAGCGAATGGCGGCGTCGGGCTTCTCGGCCGCCTCCGCGCGGTCGGCCTGGCCGCGCAGCGCGTCCGGGATGCGACCGGCCTGAATCGTGTGCAGGCCCGCGATCGCGCCGGCCACCAAGGCCAGCACGAGCAAAAGCCGGAAGAGAAAACGCCTGTGGATCGTCGGCATCGGAGTGCGTCCTGCGGTTCGGGCAACCGGCGATGCTAAGGCGCGCGCCGCGCCGGGGTCAAGGCCAAGGCACCGCCTCACCCGGTCCGTTACCATCCGGAAGGTAAACCCGCCCGGCGTCCGCCGTCGCGTTCCGCGGCGACCCGTTGCCGGCGTTCGAGGACCGCCTCGCCGCCGTCCGCAAAGTGGGTCCGCCGCTCCCGCGCCACCCCCCGGCGGACCCACTCCCGTTTTCCGGACCCACTCCGGCCCCGCTACGATTTCCGTCGATTTCCCCAC
>JALHPZ010000058.1 GCA_022842245.1 Gemmataceae bacterium | reverse complement strand
GTGGGGAAATCGACGGAAATCGTAGCGGGGCCGGAGTGGGTCCGGAAAACGGGAGTGGGTCCGCCGGGGGGTGGCGCGGGAGCGGCGGACCCACTTTGCGGACGGCGGCGAGGCGGTCCGCGCCCTTACTTCTCGTCCTTGCCCCAGACGCAGACGCCGAAGCCGTTGAGGTCGAGGTCCTCGGCCTTCTCCTCGTCCTCGGCGGGTCCGCCACGGTCCATGGAGAGTCGGAGGAAGAGCCAGAAGGCGGCCTTCTCGCCCTTGTGGTCGTAGCCGTTGGCGTCGACGTCGGCCTCGATGAGCCAGCGCCAGGCACGCTTCTCGTTGTTGGCGTCGACGCCCTCTTCCTGCCAGCCCTTCAGGACGCGGGACATGTTCTGTGTCGCCTGCTTCCACGCCTTCGCCTCGGAGATGTGCAGGCGCACCTCGTCCGGCTCGCGTTCGAGTTTCCCGTTGGGCAGGCCCACCACGGATTCGAAGAGCTTGTGCTCGATCGCCGAGCAGCGCCAGGGCGACCAGAGGTAGAATGTCACGCCGGGCGTTTCCATCGTCAGCCCGAACAGGTCAACCAGCATTCGTAGGCTCGCTTTTCTCAAGAGTGGTGTAATCGCAATCTAGCCGGGAAACGCCGGGGGACAATCCGCCGGGGTCGGGAGATTTCGTAGAGTGAACTTTCGAGTGTTTCGGCTCTTCGCACGTTGACGCCCCGTGGAGAATTCCGTCCGTGGAGATGCAAGGACGCCCGCGCTACGTACCGGCCCGGCTCGCCGCGATGATGTTCCTGCAGTACGCGGGGCTGGCGGCGTGGGTGGTGCCGTTGTCGGGCTGGCTGCGTACGCCGGCGGAGGACGGGGGCCTCGGCTTCGCGCCGATGCAGCTCACACTCATCTATGTGACGATCGCACTGGGCGGGCTGATCGCGCCGTTCCTGACCGGCCTGCTCGCCGACCGCTACTTCTCGTCGGAAAAGTTGATCTCCGTCCTGCACATACTCATGACGGGGCTGATGGTGGTGTGCGGCCGGCTGGTGGCGAAATACGCGGGGCCGGGGGCGAATCCGGACGAGGCGTGCCCGCGGCTGTTTGGGGTGCTGCTGGCGTATTCGATCGCGTGCATCATCGCCATCACCGTCGGGAACGCGATGGCGATGCGCACCCTCGCGCACCCGCACCGGCAATTCGGACTGGTGCGGCTCGTGGGTACGCTCGGCTGGATCGTCGCCTGCGTCCTTCTCGAATTTCTGTTCCGTCCGCACTCATCGGATCTCTTCGACTTCGCCGCGGGCTGGCACGTCCTGCTCGGCATCTACGCGCGGTGGCTGCCGCATACGCCGCCGAAAGGGCGCGGCCGGCCGATCCGCGAGGTAATGGGCCTGCCGGCGGCGAAGCTGTTTCGCGATCCGTCGTTCATCATCTTCGCCGTCGTCGCGTTCTTCACGCAGATGATGCAGCAGTTCTACACCGTCTATGCCTATCCCTTTGCGATGGACCTCGGCATGCCGCGGCCGGGGACGCTGCTCGGCATCGCGCAGATCATCGAGATGGGCTGCATGGCGGCGATGCCGTTCATCGTCGCGCGGCTCGGCTTGAAGGCGACGATGGCCCTCGGCCTGCTGGCGTGGGTCCTGCGGAACGCCGTGATGGCCACGGGCCACCTGCCGACCGTCGTCGGCCTCGCCCTGCCGCTGCATGGCGTCAGCTACACGCTCTTCACCATCGTCGCGTCGCTGTATATCGATCGCGAGGCCCCGCCCCACCTGCGTGCCGGCGCGCAGGCGCTGCTCACGTTTGTGTCCGGCGGGCCGGGCACGCTGCTGGGCTTCTTCCTCAGCGGCCAGGTCGTCGCCGCGTACACCACCGGCGGAGACCGCACCGACTGGACCGCCGTCTGGATCATCCCGTTCATCGGCTGTTCGCTGGCCATGGCGCTGTTCCTCTGGCTGTTCCACGAACCCAAGCACCCCCAGCCCGACATGGGCGAACCGACTCCCGAGTTGCGCCCGGAGAATCCGTAAATGGCCCGGTTTTTCAAGTACAAATCGACGACGGACCTCATCGCCGAGAACGAACGCCTCGGCCTCGACCTGCGATTTTCGGACGACCTCGCCCCGCTGTTCTTACCCCTCCGTGTCGGCGAACGCGCCGTCGGCAACCGCTGGTGCATCCACCCGATGGAAGGCTGCGATGGCGAACCCGACGGCACGCCCGGCGAGCTGACCTTCCGGCGCTATCGGCGGTTCGGTGCCGGCGGCGCGAAGCTGATCTGGGGTGAGGCGTGCGCCGTCAGCGAGAGCGGTAAAGCCAATCCACGGCAGATTTCGCTGAATGCCCGCACGCGGGATTCATTCGCGAAGCTCGTCGACGAGACGCGCCGGGCGCATCGCGAGTCGGTCGGCGACGACGCGGACCTGCTCTTCGGCCTGCAACTCACGCATTCCGGGCGTTACAGCTACCCGAACCCCCTGATCGCCACGCACGATCCGCTGCTCGTCGGCCGGTACAAGGTGACGAAGGACACACCGCTCCTGACGGATGACGAACTGAAGCGGCTCGTGGACGATTACGTCGCCGCGGCGAAGCTCGCCGTGGCGGTCGGCTTCGATTTCGTCGACGTCAAACAGTGCCACCGCTACCTGCTCAACGAACTGCTCGGCGCGCGAAACCGTCCCGGTCCATACGGCGGCCCCTTCGAGAACCGCACGCGGCTCGCACGTGAAATCTTCCAGGCGATCGCGGCCATCCTTCCCAAACACGTGCTGCTCGCGACGCGGATGAACGCCTTCGACAGCATCCCATTCAACCCCGGTTCCGACGGCGACGGCCAACCGGTGGACTGGTCCGCGCCTCTCACCAACGGCTGGGGGATGAGCGAGACCGACCCCTTCACGCCAGACCTCGCGGAGCCGATCCGCTGGGTTCAGGAGATGCGAACGCTCGGCGTGCAACTGGTCAACGTGGCGATGGGCAACCCGTACGCGCAGCCGCACTTTGGCCGGCCGTTCGAGTACCCGCCGCCCGACGGCTACGAATCGCCGGAACATCCGCTCGTCGGCGTCGACCGGCACTTCCGCTGCGCCGAGGCGATCCAGCGGGCGAACCCCGGCCTCGCCGTAGTCGGCACGGGCTACAGCTACCTGCAGGAGTTCTTCCCTCAGGCCGGGGCCGCGAATCTCCGCGATGGTCGCATCACGTTCGTGGGTGTCGGGCGAGCGTCGCTCGCCCAACCCGACTGGGTGCTGCAACTGCTGCGCAACGGCAAGATGGACCGCAAGCGCGTCTGCCGGACGTTCAGCTACTGCACGGCCCTCATGCGCGAAAAGAACCACCCGCTGGGCCAGTACCCCACCGGTTGCCCGCCGTTCGACAAAGAGGCCTACGGCGACGTCTGGAAGGAAGTGCAGGACCTCAGGAAGAAAGCCTGACGACGCGGCCGCCGGGGCGCAGGAATCGCTGGAATTCCGTGGTGGAAACCGTCGTCGCCACACCATCGAAGGAGTTCGGGGTTTGCGTGGAAAGATCGGTTTGCCGGGAATGGAGAAACGTGACCCGGTGCCGTTCCGGTGAACGCTTGAAGTCGATCAGCTGTTCGAAGTCGGTCATTTGCGACGAGACGACGACCAATTCCGCATCGCTCGAATCGAGCGTGCGACGTGCCAGTTCGCTCAGCCCCGAACCGACGAAGAGCCACCGTTCGCCGGTGCCGACGATCAACGGCCGATGATCCCCTTCGGGCCGGATGCGGCGATCAGGGCCGATCGTTCGCGATTGCATCGGTCCGCCTCGCTGGGACACTCCGGCTTTCTTCGGCCGGCGGCACGTTCCAAGTGAAATCGATCCTGTAAGATAGGCCCGAATTCCGCCTCGATCGTTCCACCTGCGAGTCCGATTCATGCGACCCAACCCGGTCAAGCGCCTTCTCAAGTCCGGCCAGCCCGCCGTCGGCACCTGGCTCTCCCTCGCCAGCATCACGGCCGCCCGATTCCTCGCCCGCAGCGGCTTGAACTGGCTCTGCGTCGACATCGAGCACTCCCTCGCCGGCATCGAAACTTCCTCGCACATCTTCGGCGCCGTCGCCGACGCCGGCGGCGTCGCCTTCGCCCGCGTTCCGGCCGGCAAGCACGACCACATCAAGCGCGTGCTGGACAACGGTGCCCACGGCGTCATCGTGCCGATGGTCTGCTCGCGCAAGGAGGCCGAGGAGTGTGTCGCCGCGTGCCTGTATCCACCGCGCGGCACGCGCAGCGTCGGCGGCAGCGTCCACGCCTTGAACTGGGGGGCCACGCCCACGGATTACTACGCGAAGGCGGACGACGAAATCGCAATCGTGCTGCAATGCGAGCACATCGACGCCGTGCGGAAATTCGACGAGATCTACTCCGTGAAGGGCGTGGACGCGGTGTTCGTTGGTCCGAACGATCTCGCCGCGACGATGCGCGCCCCCGATGGCACGCCGCCCTCGCCGGAGGCTTTCAAACAAGCCCTCGCGGATATTCTCGCCGCCGGCAAGCGCATCGGTGTGCCCGTTGGCATCCACACCTTCAGCGTCGCGGACGCCCAGTCGCGCATCGCCGAGGGCTGGCAGTTCATCGCCGTCAGCAGCGAACTGAAGTTCATGACCGACGGCGCCAAGGCCGTCGTCGACGGACTCGGATTGAAGGGCGGCGGCGACCTCGCGAAGTATTGACCGCTGGATTTTCCCGAATCCTCGGCTAAGATTTCCGAACCGAATCGGAGTTGTCCGTGCCGTATTGCGCCGCCGTCGTCGTATCCGCCCAACTGGCCGTTGCCGCCGCCGCCGTCGCACGCACACCCTGATCCGGGAACCGCATTCGCAAACCACGAACGGCCCCGGAGAGATCTCCGGGGCCGTTTTGTTTTCCTCGAAAGGACCGCCATGGCCTCGGAACTGCCTTTGTCCAGCCGTGCCCGCCGCACGACGGATTCGCCCATCAGCTACTTCGTTCAGAAGGCCATCGAAACGCCGGGGCTGATCTCCCTCGCCGCCGGGCTGGTCGACGAATCCGCCTTTCCCAGCGAGGAAATCGCTTCGGTTGTCGCCGACATGATGGCCGATCCGAAGTCCGCCAAGGCGGCTCTGCAATATGGCTCCACGCTCGGCTATGCCCCCCTTCGACAACGAGTGCTCGACCTCGTCCGCGCCAGCGATGGCATCCGGCCCGGCGAGAACGCCGCGACCGTCGCGAACGTCGTCCTCACCACCGGTTCGCAACAGATGCTCTACATCCTCTGCGAACTCCTCCTCGATCCCGGCGATATCGTCATCGCCGAGGCGCCGTCGTATTTCGTCTTCCACGACTGCCTGAAATCGAGCGGTGCCCGCGTCCTGACGGTGCCGATGGATGCCGGCGGAATGTGCCTGGATTCCTTGGAGAATCTGCTGGAAAGTCTGGAGCGAACGGGCGAACTCGATCGGCTGAAGATGATCTACACCGTGGACTATTTTCAGAACCCCACCGGCATCACGCTTGCCGCGGATCGACGGCCGAAACTCGTCGAACTGGCGAAGCGGTTCAGTAAGCACCACCGCATTCTGATCCTCGAAGACGCCGCCTATCGCGAGTTGCGTTACGATGGCGAAGACGTGCCCAGCGTCAAACGTTTCGACACGACCAACGAGTTTGTGATCTACACGAGCACCTTTTCAAAACCGTGTGCGCCGGGCCTGAAGACCGGGTACTCGATCGTCCCGACCGACCTGATACGGCCGATTGGTAACTTGAAGGGCAGCCACGACTTCGGTTCATCGAACTTCTGCCAGCACATCCTGGATCGACTGCTCGAATCGGGCGCGTTTCAGCGGCATGTCGAGGTGCTTCGCGGGGTGTATCGTCGGAAACGGGATGCCATGGTGGGGGCGCTGGCGGAGCAGTTCGCCGACTGGCCAGAGGTATCCTGGACCCGAGCCGATGGCGGGTTCTACAGCTGGCTCACGTTCCCGGACCGGATCGAAACCGGACAGGAAAGCGAACTGGTCCGACGATCCGTGCGGGAAGGCG
The DNA here is from genome assembly GCA_022842245.1 of Gemmataceae bacterium. Taxonomy (GTDB): domain Bacteria; phylum Planctomycetota; class Planctomycetia; order Gemmatales; family Gemmataceae; genus Limnoglobus. Next base: position 2,870 of record JALHPZ010000058.1, on the reverse strand, counting down.
TGCTGTTCATCCCGGGCGAGTTGGCGCATGTGCCGGACGCTCGTGGAACCCTGCCGAAGAACCAGATCCGACTCTGTTTCGGGGTGGAAGAGCCAGCCCAGATTGCCGAAGGGATCCGCCGCCTACGCCGTGCCTGCCGCGGAATGGAGTCTGTCGCGCGGTCGGAATAAAAAAAACGAAAAGAGATCGCGCGGCGGAAATGCCTGAATTTCAAGGGTTTTTCGCAAGGCGACGGCATCGGATTTGCGCGAGTTTCCGCCCCCGGCTTGACGCTGGGGCTTCTCCGCTTAGAATTTGGCTACCGAAGGACGCAAAGCATATGGCTGCAAACATTCCCGCGAACATGATTGCGGAACACGCAATCCATCAGGAGTAGCTCTCACCGGATACCGTTGCCGGAAGAGAGCCAAACCCGAAAGGTTTGGCTTTTGCATTTAACGGACGGCTGGATCGGGAGCGAAACACGCGGGTATAGCTCAGTTGGCTAGAGCGCAGCTCTGATAAAGCTGAGGTCCTTGGTTCGAATCCAAGTACCCGCACTCTGTGCGAGCAAAACGGACGGTGGCGAAAAGCGGGGGAGTAGCTCAACTGGTAGAGCACCTGCTTTGCAAGCAGGGGGTCAGGGGTTCGAATCCCCTCTTCTCCACAAACGGGAAAGGCAATTGTCCCTGTCGCGAAAAAAAAAATCGCGATGAATGGTTGACGAAAGCCGGATGAGACAGTAAGAATTCAATCCGCTCGAATGCGGAAGTCCAAGTCTGCTAAAGACTTGGGTCCGATTCGGGCGAAGAGAAAAGGGCGAGGGCGTAAGTCGTCGGCCTGGTGGAGGGTGAAGAGCCCGAAGCCGAAACGTCGATCTTTGACAACTTGGTGAGCACGAAGTCGCATCGCGATGGGGTTGGCGGGTAACCGTCAGGCCTGTCGTAATGATCAACGATAATTCGAGCACGAGCCTTAGAAAGCGAACGAGTTTTAATCGTCGCTCCCAGTCGTTTCGACGGGTGGGAGTAATAGCTGGACAAAGGCAAGCTTCTCCGCTGAGTGGCGACACTAGGCGAGGGAGTGAGCAATGTGGCCAAGCTATTAAGGGCGTGTGGGGGATGTCTTGGTGCTAGAAGGCGAAAGGGCGTGGAAGACTGCGAAAAGTCCGGAGGAGCTGTCAAACGAGCTTTGATTCCGGAATTCCCGAGCAAACCCAGGGAACTGAAACATCTCATTACCTGGAGGAAAAGAAAGAAACCTCGATTCCGTCAGTAGCGGCGAGCGAACGCGGAGAAGCCCAAACCGGAGAGGCTTGCCTTTCCGGGGTTGTAGGACTGCGTCGGACCCGAATCGATAACCGAACGGCGTGGAATCGCCGGCCACAGAGGGTGAAAGCCCCGTAAGTGACATCGGTGGAGGCCTAGCAGGATTCCTGAGTACGACTCAACACGTGAAAGTGAGTCCGAATCGGCGGGGACCATCCCGCAAGGCTAAATACTCTCTAGCAACCGATAGCGAAAAGTAGCGCGAGCGAAAGATGGGAAGAACCCCGATAAGGGGAGGATACTGAACCTGAAACCACATGCCTACAAGCGGTCGGAGGGCTACGGGGCAACCCAAGCCTGACGGCGTGCCTTTTGCATAATGATCCGACGACTTATCGTCACCGGCAAGGTTAAGCGCCTCTGGCGCGTAGCCGAAGGGAAACCGAGTCTTAACGGGCGTCCAGTCGGGGGCGGTAGACGCGAAACCACGTGATCTACGCATGGCCAGGATGAAGTGAGGGTAACACCTCATGGAAGACCGAACACACGAGTGTTGAAAAACTTGGTGATGAGCTGTGTGGAGGATTGAAAGTATCATCAAACGTGGAGATAGCTCGTTCTCTCCGAAATAACTTTAGGGTTAACGTTCGACTAGTTGGCAACGGGGGTAGAGCGACTGATTTCGAATGGGGGCCTACCCGGCTACCCATCGAAGCCAAACTCCGAATACCGTTGTACCAAGGTCGGGCAGCTAGACTGTGGGGGATAAGCTTCATAGTCGAGAGGGGAACAACCCAGATCACCTGCTAAGGTCCCCAAGTCATGCTCAGTGCGAAAGGAAGTTGAATCCCTGAGACAGCCAGGATGTTGGCTTAGAAGCAGCCACCATTTAAAAAGTGCGTAATAGCTTACTGGTCGAGGGGTTCTGCGCCGATAATGAACGGGACTCAAGCATGACACCGAAGCAGTGGGTACAGCAATGTACGGTAGGAGAGCGTTGCAGTTGCGGTGAAGGTGTACGGACAACGGGCACTGGAGCGGCTGCAAGTGATTATGTCGGAATGAGTAGACGATAAAACGGGTGAGAATCCCGTTCGCCGCAAACCTAAGGTTTCCTGGGGAAGGTAAATCCGCCCAGGGTTAGCCGGTACCTAACGCAAGGCCGAAAGGCGTAGCGGATGGACAGCAGGTTAATATTCCTGCGCTCGTCGTGCAATATGGGACGCTGGTCTCAAGTCCGGTAGGCTTAGTAGATTGCCTCAGGGCGTTTAAGATCCCGATACGGATGAGAGAACAGCCAAGAAAACCGCACGACAACCGTACTAAAACCGACACAGGTAGGTGAGATGAATATTCTAAGGCGCTCGAGAGAACTCTCGTGAAGGAACTCTGCAAATTAAATCCGTAACTTCGGGAAAAGGATTGCCCCACTCCGGTGGGGTCGCAGTGAAAAGGTTCTAGCGACTGTTTACTAAAAACACAGGTCTGTGCGAACACGTAAGTGGCAGTATACAGACTGACGCCTGCCCGGTGCTGGTAAGTTAAGGAAGAGGGTTAGCCGTAAGGTGAAGCTCGCAACCGAAGCTCCAGTAAACGGCGGCCGTAACTATGACGGTCCTAAGG
>JALHPZ010000057.1 GCA_022842245.1 Gemmataceae bacterium | reverse complement strand
GGTCCGACCTGTTCGCGTCGGTGGCCCGTCGGCTGTCGGGTCCTCGGCTCGTCGGGAGTTCGTAGCGGGCCGCGAGATCGTGTGCGGAGCGACCCGATCAACGGATGGGGGAAAGGGGGGGGGTCGCGCGGGGCGACTTCGTCCGGGCAAAACACGCTCGGAAACGGAATCGCCGTAGTAAAAGTCAAAGTCGATAGCTGCGTGAAATATGCGGGTTAGGCTCGGACGTCGGAGACATCGTTACAATCGTCTCGCCGCGGACCTCCGCCCGATGGGGCGCCGGCGAGAAAAAGCGACGGAAGCGGGCAGCCGCAAGCCGGGCGACCGAGGACGGAGGAATCGGTTCGCAAGCCCGTGCTGTGCCGGGCTCGTGAGTCCGACTGGGGGAGACTTGCGTATCCTCGGCGAGTTGAAGAAACTCGGGATCAGAATGGTCAGTCGCTCGACGGTGATCAACATCCTCCGCGAGGCGGGCCTCGACCGGGGGTCCCAAGCGTGGAGTCGGCTCGTGGAGCGACTTCCTGGCCCGCCATGCGGCCACGCTGTGGGCCAGCGACTTCCTCACGGTGAAGACCTGGACCACACGTGGGATCGTCGGCTTGTCGGTGCTGTTCTTGATTCATCCCGGCACGCGAAAGGTGTTCATCGGCGGCGTGAGCGCGAAACCCGATACGGCCTGCATGAAGCAGCAAGCTCGCAACGCGACGCTACGGAAGGAAGAGATGGGCCATGCCGTGTTGCATCGGATCATCGATCACGACGGGAAGTACACGAAAGAGTTCGACGCGATCTTCGAGACGGAGAATGCAAAGGCCAAGCGAGTCGGACCGATCGCCGAATTTGAATGCCACGGCCGAACGCTTTGTACTTTCCCTGAAAATCGAGTGTTTGGATCATTTCTGTATCTTCGGGGAAAAGCACCTTCGCCACCTGCTCAACGAGTACATCGTCCGCTGTTTCCATTTCAAACGTCCGAATCAGGGGATCGGCAACGTCCCGCTGATGGCCGACGAGGAACCGGCCACGGTGAAATTTCCGGCCGGTCGCGTGCGACGCCGGAAGCGACTCGGCGGGCTGCTCAATCGCTACTACCGCATCGCGGCCTGACACCGATTGGCCGCGACCGCATCCCTCGCGGTTCCGGTTTGTACGTCACTTCATTTCTGTAATGGTCAGCTCACAATTCACGTTCGGAATGTGAACATACCCAAGCCGGCTTCTGCTACGGGAAAAAGTCCTGGCAATCGAACCATGCCCGCCTCCTCCGGCACGAAGTCTTTCACGCTCAAAAAAATCTCGAAAAGTGGCGGATGTCCGCTCTCGTTTCAACTCCTCACTCTGTGAGCCAATTCCACCACAGAGGAGCGAATCATGAAACGAACCAATGAACGCAATCGAGCCCGTTTGACTTGTGAAGCCTTCGAATCCCGCGTTGTGCCGGCGGTCTTCCCGCTTTCGGCCGGCGCGGTCGCCATCAGCCCGGACGACGGAGGCATCCCGAAAGTGAAGATCGTCGATTCGAACACCGGCGAGGATATCGGCGAAATCCAGGCCTACGAAGACGCCTTCCGAGGCGGCGTGCGTGTCGCACTCGGCGACGTAACCGGCGACGGCGTCCGCGATGTCGTGATCGCGCCGGGTGCCGGCGGTGGGCCGCGGATCCGCATCGTGGATGGCCAATCCGGCAAGACGCTCAACGACTTCTTCGTCTACGAGCCGAGTTTCACCGGCGGAATTTCCATCTCTCTCGGCGACATCGACGGCGACGGCCGCGACGACATCATCACCGGCACCGGCAAGGGCGGCGGGCCGAGGGTCCGCGTCCTTGACGGTGCCACGCTTGGCGAGGACGTCCTGAAGGATTTCTTCGCCTACGAGGATTCCTTCCGCGGCGGCGTGCTCGTGTCGTCCGGCGATACGAACGGCGACGGCCGCGACGACATCGTGACCGGCACGGGCATCGGCGGCGGGCCGCGCGTCCAGGTCTTCTCCGGCGTCGACGACCGCGTGCTCCGCAACGAGTTCGCCTACGAGGATTCGTTCCGCGGCGGCGTGCTCGTGGCCACCGGCGACACGAACGACGATGGCCGCGACGACATCATCTGCGGCACCGGCCCCGGTGGCGGGCCGGTCGTCCGAGTGCTCAGCGGCGACGACGGCCGGGAACTCTCCTCGCTCTTCGCGGACGATTCCTCGTTCCGGGGCGGCGTGCGCGTCGATGCCCGCGACGTGGACGGCGACGGCGACGACGACGTCATCGCCCGCGTCCGCATCGGCAACGACGACGCCCTCCGGTTCTTCGACGGCGCGACCGGTTCGTTCCTCCGCTCCATCAGCCGGGTCGTGGACGACAACCCCTCGCCGAGCGATCTGATCCCCGGCAGCGGAAGCGGCGTGGTGTCCGGCGTGGCCACCTACATCGAGGGAACACTCGTCTCCGTCGATGCGACGGCGGGCACGGCCACGATCCAGCTTCGGAACGGCACGACCGCCACGGCGCAAGCCGGCCCGGGGACCGAGATCAAACGCGACAAGCTCCGCGTCGGTTTGGCCACCTTCGTGGTCGGCGACAAGGTGGAAGCCCTGATCGGACCGAACGGTATCGCGTGGGAGATCGAAGCGAAATCCCCGGCGTTCCAGGAAGGCCAGAGCGGCCGCGACGACGACTCCGACGACGATTCGAACGATGACGGCTCAAACGACGATGACTCGAATGACGATGACGGCTCGAACGACGACGACAATGGCGTCGAGGTGGAAGGGTTCATCGTAGCCATCGATCCGTCCGCCGGGACGGTGAGCATCCGCTCCCGCAGCGGAACGGAGGTGATCGTGACGGCGAATTTGATGACGAAGATCGAACGGAACGACGCGCACACGACGCTGGCAGCGTTCCAGGTCGGCGATTTCGGCGAAGCCGACGTGGGCACGGACGGATTCGCCACGAAGATCGAAGCAGTGCAACTGTAATAGTTCGGACCCGGCGGGTACAATAATTGTCTGTCTTTTCCAGACCCGCCGGGTAATCCCGATGGACGAATCGCCGCCGCCGACGGATCGTTCGCTCCTGCGGCGCGTCCGGACCGGCAGCGAAGGGGCGGCCGGCGAATTGCATCGCCGGTACGCCGATCGTCTTCTGGCCCTGGCCCGCGCCCGGGCCGGTTCCGATCTGAAGGCGCGGGTGGACGCCGAGGATATCGTGCAATCGGTCTTCGGCAGCTTCTTCCGCGGGGCGAAGCGCGGCCTGTATTCCGCCCCCGACGGCGAGGAACTCTGGGGTCTCTTCCTCGTCATCGCGCTCAACAAGATTCGCGCCCAAGGCACGCACCATCGGGCCGCGAAGCGAGACGTGCGTCGGACCCGAAACGACGACAGTGCGGATGTCGAGCGATTCCGAGTACCGGCCGACGACCAGTCCGCCTACGACCTTTTGAGAATCGTGGTCGACGAACTCCTCGAAGGTCGGCCGGAATCGGTCCGCGACATCGTGCGACTGCGGATCGAAAACCACGAAGTCGCCGAGATCGCCGAGCGGACGGGCCGGTCGAAACGGACGGTGGAGCGAGTGCTCCAGGAGTTCCGCTCCCAACTGGCCAACGAACTGAAACCCATGGGCGACGATGGGCACGATCCAACTTCTTGAGAACGACTTGGAATACCGCGTCGCGGCTTTCGAAGCGGCGTGGAGCGAAACAGGCCGCGCCGAACTCGCCCGGTTCCTTCCCCCACGCGATCATCCCGAATTTCCGCGAATCCTTGCCGAACTGATTCGTGTCGATCTCGAATGTCGCGGCTCGCGCGGCGAATCGCCCCGTCTGCTCGATCACCGCCACCTGGCTCCGGACCTGTTCGGGAATGCCGAGTGGTTGGCGGAACTGGCATTCGAGGAGTACCGACAACGGCTGGCGCTCGGCGAAACCCGCAAGCCGGACGAATACGCCATCGAGTTCGGCATTGACGTGTCGGATTGGCCCGTCGCGGATTCGCTCTCCGGGTTCGCGTTCCCGCAGGTCGGCGACATCGTCGGAACCTATCGCATTCTCGACGAACTCGGCCGGGGATCGTTCGGCCGCGTGTACCTCGCCGAACAGACCGACCTGGCCGGCCGGCGCGTCGCCTTGAAAGTCACGTCCCGCGGCGACGTGGCCGAACCGGAGACGCTCGCGCGGTTGCAGCACACAAATATCGTGCCGATCTACTCGGCGCAGCGTATCGGCGCGGCGCGCGTGATCGTGATGCCGTTCCTCGGCTCGACGACGCTGGCCGACGTGATCGAAGAACTGCACCGGATCGCGACCTGGCCCGCGACCGGAACGGTACTGGCCGACACGATCGCCGGCCGTGCCAGCCGCACGAAGGTCGACGGTGCTTCCTGCGCCGGTGCGCCGACGCCCCGACCGCGTTCAAACCTTCCACTCGAACAGTTTCGCAAGTTTTCGCACCCCGAAGCGGTGCTCTGGATCGGTTGGAAGCTCGCGGACGCGCTCGCGCACGCCCACGATCGCGGCATCCTCCATCGCGACATCAAGCCCGCGAACGTGCTGCTCGCGGACGACGGCGAACCGATGCTGCTCGATTTCAACCTCGCAAGCGATGCCCGGGCCGAACGGATCCGCGAACTGGGCGGTACGCCGGGGTACATGGCTCCGGAGCAGCGCGCGGCGATGGAGTCCGGTTCGGGAACCGTGGACGCCCGCGCAGACCTTTACTCGCTCGGGTTGGTCCTGGCCGAATTGCTGGCGGGCCGAACACCTTTGCACGAAATCGGCACCAGATGCGACCTGCGCAAACGCAACCCGGGAGTATCCCCCAGCACCGAGGCGATCGTCCGCAAGTGTCTTGAATCGAATCCGGCTCACCGATACCCGGACGCGCATGCGCTGGCGGATGATCTGCATCGGCAATTGACGCACCGCCCGCTGCTGGCCACCAACGAGCCGTCCGTTCCGGAACGGTTCGCCAAGTGGCGGCGACGGCACCCCGTGCTGGCGTCCGCCGGCAGCCTTGCCGCGCTGGCGATCGGTATCGTCGCCCTGCTCGTCGTCGCGATCGTCGAACGGGATCGCCACGTTCGCGATCTGAGCGACCAGCGAGCGGCGCACCAGCAATGGACCGAGTTTCGCCAATCGCTGCCGGCTGCCTACGACGCGGCCGCGTTCGGAACGCCCTCGATCGCCGACGAACGGATCAACGCCTTGCTCGACAGTTCCGCCGATCTCGCGCTCTCCCGCCACCTCGCGGCGGCAGATCGAGCGGAATGGATTGATACGCTCGGCGAGTTGATGTTGCTGAAATCCCGCCGACAGGCGAAACCCGACGATGCGTACGACTGGAACGAACGGGCCGAACGCACCTTTCGATTGTCCGGCGACGTGCCTCGCTCGGTGTGGCAGGACCGGTACGCGATCGAAGCGCGCCGCGGTCGTGAACGGGAAGCCCGCGAAGCGCACGATCGCGCCTTGGAGACCGATCCCCGCGCCCGCGACTGGTATCTCTCGGGGTTGGCCGCCCGCGATTCCGGCGAGTGGATGGAAGCGGCCGCCCTCTTCGAACAAGCCGTCGCGGCCGACGCGCGTCACTACTGGTCGTGGCTCTTACTCGGAGATTCACGGACGCGTCTGGGCCTGGACGACCGCGCGGAGGGTTGCTTCGACGCGTGCATCGCACTCAAACCGGAACTCGCGATGGCCTACTACAATCGCGGCCTGTGCCGGCACCGGCTAGGCCGATTCGACGAGGCCGTACTCGATTTCACATCGGCCTTGGAACGGGGAGCCGAACCCGCCAAGGCGTTGCTCGCGCGCGGTCAATCCCATGCCGCCATTCAGACTTGGAACAAAGCGGACGCCGACTTCACGGCTGCGATCGAGAGCGGTTCAAAGGAAACGCGGCTGTACTTCCTCCGTGCCGATGTCCGAGCGGCGAACGGGAACTCGGAAGGAGTTTCACGCGATCGCAATGAAGGGCTACATCGAACCCCGACCGACGAAGCGAGTTGGGTCACGCGCGGACTGTATCGCGCTCGAACCGGCGACGTGACTGGCGCGATGGCCGACTACGACGAGGCCCGCAAACTCAACCCGGCGTCCTACTCGGCGCTCATGAATCTCGCCAATCTCCAAGACGAAAAGCTCCATCGCGAGGCGGACGCGATCCGAACGCTCGACGCATTGCTCAAGTATCACCCGCACGCGCTCCCGCCCCGCGCCGGCATGGCCGTTCTGTTGGCGCGAACCGGCGACCGCGACCGGGCGCTAACCGAAGTGGAGATTTGCCTCCAACGCAATCCGCCGCGCGACGTGCGCTATCAACTCGCCGGCGTCTTTGCGCTCACCTCAAAGATGGTGCCGAACGATTCTGCCAAGGCCAACGAATTATTGCGTGGCGCCCTGCGCGATGGCTACGGCTGGGATCTTCTCTCCATCGATCCGGACTTGAAACCACTGCACGGACAGACCGAATTCCAGCGATTGCTCGAGACGGCTCAAACTTTCCTTGCGAAGAAACCGTAGGATTCGGTGGCGGTTCGCGATTGGGATTTCGACTCCGACGATGGTGCTTGAAACGAGAAACGAATGCGGAAACGACGTCGACTGGCCTTGGAATCGCTCGAACGGCGCGACTGCCCCGCCGTGTTCGGCAATCCGTGGCCCGACCCGAACCTGACACTCTCGTTCGCGCCCGATGGCACCTCGATCAACGGCGTGCCCAGTCGGTTCGATACGGCGCTCGCGAACATCCCGGCCGCAATGCGGACGGAGGAAATCCTGCGAGCCTTCCAAGCCTGGGTCGCCGTCGCCAACGTGAACATCGGACTGGTTACGGATGCCGGCCAGCCGTTCGGCGCGGCCGGAACGGCCTTCAACGATCCCCGCTTCGGCGACATCCGCATCGGCGCGGTCCCGCTCTCCGCCGACAACGTCGCGCTCGCCCTCCCCTACGATTTCGCAGCCGGCACCCGCTCCGGCGACGTGATGTTCAATTCCGCGCTTCCCTTCGCGATCGGTCCGGTCGGCGGATTCGACCTCTATTCCGTGGCGCTGCACGAAGCCGGTCACGTTTTCGGCCTCGCCGGCAGCGCCGATCCGACCTCCGCGATGTTTCAGATCGCCGACCGCGTGCGGAGCGGCCCGAACGCCGCCGATATCGCGGCGATGCGAATGCTCTACGGCCCGCGCTTGCCCGATGCGTTCGAAGGCTCCTTCGGCAACTCGACGATCGCGACGGCGAGCCAGTTGCGACCGGAGAACGGCGCCGAATTCATTGACATCTCGGCCGACCTCGGCGCACCGGGCGATGCCGACGTCTACGAATTCGAAGTCGACGATCTGGTAGGCGGCGCGTTCCTCGCCACGCTCCGCACCGCCGGCGTCAGCCTGGTCGTGCCGAGGCTCGAAATCCTCGACGCGAACGGAACCGTGCTGGCCTCCGGCACCGGTGTCGGTCCCGGCCGTGGCGACATCGCGCTCGTGATCGGCAACCTCGAAGAGGACGAAACCTACTTCGCCCGCGTGGTCGCCTCCGACCCGGTCTTCTCGGTCGGCCAATACTCGTTGGAATTGCGACCCGAGATCATCGACGATGACGACGACGAACTCGACGACGACGAAGTGGGCGAAGACGACACGGCGGAGACCTCCGATTCCCTCGAACGGCTGCCGTCGCTCGATGGAACGCGCCAGAACTTCTTCGTGGCCGCCAGCCTCAGCACGGCGACGGACGTGGACTTCTATCGCGTCCGGTCCACGCTGCCTTCGGGGGCGGCCGCCGGCGCACTCTCCGTCAGCATCGTGGCCACCACCGCGGCGATCGATCCGATCGTCGAAATCTTCGACGAATTCGGTGCGAAGCAAGCCGTCGTGCTAGTCACGCGGGACGGGGGCGAAACGGCCGTGCAACTCCCGAACGCCGTCGGCAATCGGGATTATTTCCTCGCGGTGCGCCACGGCCGCAACTCGACTGGACCGGCGGGGAACTACTCGCTCGGCATCGACTTTGGCGGGTCGCTCGTTCCGCTCGAAACCTATGCGACCGGCGAACTGACGCCGGCGGCGCCCGCGATCCTGAACGAACTGACCGTCGAAACGGGCCGCATCCTGCACCTCGTGCTGAAGCTCGAATCGACTCCGACACCGTCCGCCGCACGGTTTTCCATCTTCGACGGGCAGAATCGAACGATCGACACGCGACAGGCCGCCGCGGGCGACACTGCGAGCGCGAACGTCTTTCTGCACCCCGGCGTCTACACGCTCCTCGTGGGCGGCGGCGCGACCGACGGCGGACCGATGCCGACGATCCGCTATGTCGTCGAAGGCCTGACGCTCTCCGACCCGATCGGTCCGCAGGCGGTCGAACCGGGCACGAACCCGCCGCCCGTCGTGCCGCCGCCGATCGTCGTCGCGCCGCCGCGCCCCGCGACGCCGACGGTGCCCGTCGCGCCGACCTCGCCGAACATTCTCCTGATTCCGCCGACCGATCAGCCGATCGCCCCGACCTTGCGCCTACGCCCGCTGGCGCCGCCGCCCGCGCGCACGACCGCGGCCGCGGCCGCCGGCACCGTCCGCTCGCTCAACCCCGACGGCACGGAACGTTTCTCGTTCAACCCATTCCTGGACTACAACGGTCCGCTCCGCGTCGCGGAGGCCGATGCCAACAACGACGGCATCGCGGACATCCTGGTCGGCACCGGACCCGGCTCCGCCAGCCGCGTTGCCCTCTTCGACGGCCGAACGCGCGGCATCCTCTTCGAGATCGCGCCGTTCGAATCGACCTTCCTCGGAGGCGTTTACGTCGCGCTCGGCGACCTGACCGGCGATGGACGGGCCGAACTGGTCGTCACGCCCGACGAAGGCGGCGGTCCGCGCGTCCGCACATTCGACGGTGCCTCGTTCGCCCCCGTCGCCGACTTCTTCGGGATCGACGACCCCGCGTTCCGCGGCGGTGCCCGAGCAGCCATCGGCGATCTGAACAACGATGGCGTCGGCGATCTGATCGTCGCAGCCGGTTTCGCCGGCGGCCCCCGCGTCGCCGGCTACGACGGTTCGGCCCTGACTGCCGGCCGAATCGAACGGCTCTTCGGCGACTTTTTCACCTTCGAGGAGACCCTCCGCAACGGCGTCTTCCTCGCAGTCGCCGATCTCGACGCCGATGGATTCGCCGACCTCATCGCGGGCGGCGGTCCCGGCGGCGGACCGCGCGTTCTGGCACTGTCTGGTCGAGACTTGTTGAGCAACTCCTACTCAGTCCTCGCCAACTTCTTCGCCGGCGACCCGACCGCCCGCGACGGCGTCCGCCTTGCCGCCAAGAACCTCGACAACGATGGTCGCTACGATCTTGTCGTCCATGTCGGCTCGCGCGTGATCGGTTATTCCGGAGCGAGCCTCACGCCGAACGGCGTACCCGTGATCGTGCTGGATGAGAGGCCCATTGGCGGAAGTCGCGGCGAAGGAGCTGTTGGCTAGCCCGGATCTTTCACGTTGGTTGAGCGAGACAGAATAGCGCGACGGCTCAAGTGTTGGTACAAGGGGAGGTTACCACACCAAAACCCATTCCCACGCCGGAGCCGTCGCGATGACAG
>JALHPZ010000056.1 GCA_022842245.1 Gemmataceae bacterium | reverse complement strand
GCCCCCGCCAGCGCCCGCGCGCCGCCCTTGCCCGCCGGCTCCTGCGGGCCGCTGTCGTCGTCCAGCAGCACCACCTGGCTGGCGCTCTCGTCGTCCCCTTGCTGGATGTCCGATTCGTCCAGCGCCAGGTCGAAGTCCGAATTCTCCAGGTCCGTGTCGGACGATTCCACCTCGACCACTTCCGACGCCGAATCCGCTTCCGACACCGGCGGGATCGAGAAGTCGGTCTCGAAGATGTCGCCCTTCTGCTCGGCTTCCGCTTCCGCCTCGCTGATGATGTTGTCCGTCACGCCGGAACTGTCATCCAGGCTCAGCTCGAATTCGCTGTCGGAGTCGTCGCGGCCGGTGCTCTCCGCCAGCGGCGAGCTTTCCAGCGGGCTGCTCGCCTCGAGTTCCGACGAGTCGGAATCGAGCGACAGCTCGAAGTCGTCCGAGTCGTCGGTCGCCGGCGGCGCGGGCTTCTTCGCTTTCTTCTCCAGGGACACGCCGCTGTCCTTCGGCTTGCCGAGGTTGATGCCGCTCTGCCCGGCGCGGCCCTTCGGCGCGCCGCCGAGGTCGATCTCCTCGCTCTGGTCGGTGTTCAGTTGCAGCTCGAACGAATCGCTGTCGGTGTCGAGGCTCAACTCGAATTCGCTGCTGCTGTCGCCGCCCATGATGTCGTCGGTCGGCGGCGGGCCGGGGATCTTGTTCGCGGCACCCGGACCGGCGAGATTCGGGCCCGACTTCGGCGCCTTCAGTTTCGCCGAGCTGTCCGCACCGGGGCGCAGCACGCCGCTCTTCGGCCCCGCCAGCATGTCGAGGTCGATCTCGTCCGTCATGTTCGCGAGGTTCTTCAACCGGTCGCTGCTCTTGCCCGGCTTCTTGACGCGCGGCCCTTTCGGTCCGGTGTCCGGCTCCAGCCGCACGTCGCTGTCCGACGCCGACTTCTGCTTCTTGGTCTTCCCGGAGTCGCCGGCGGCGACGGAGAAAATATCGTCGTTATCGTCCGTCGGCGTCATGTCCTCGGGCGCGAGCAGGAACTCCTCGGACGACCCCGGCTGCATCGACTTGCCCGGTGAACCCAGCTGCAGGCCGGGGTCGCTCGCCTCGCCGAGGCTGCGAGCCAGCTCGTCGATGTCCGACGAGCGGAACCGGAGCGTCGCTCCGTCGCGGAAGGAGCGCAGCGACTTCCAATCGTCCTTGATCCGGCGCTTGAACTCGTCGAGGGGAACTCCCAATCGTTGGGCGGCCTCGTCGAGGGTGTACGTCTGTGCCATGGTGAGAAAGCCCCGGGGACCGGACAACGGCGGACGGGATAAGCGGGACGCGAGTACGGAAAATCCACCGCTAATGATTGTTACGCGCGACCCGCGCGGATACAAGTCAAGATTCGGAGAGTGCGGTAACTGGGGAAAGCGAAGGGATCGTACGGGCGGATCGTGACGGTTGAACCGGTTCGCCCCGCCGTTGGACTCAAGAGGAGCGCCGCGAATCGGACTTTTTTCCGCGCGGGGGCTGACCAATTCGCGACCGCCAGCGTACACCGATTGGACAAACCACGAACCTCCGGCGCGGATTTCACGGAACTCTTTCCGAGCGCGCGACATCGAACGGGAACGGCCTGCCGTCCCGTTCGCCTTCGCGAATCCGGCCGGCCTCCGACGTGCCGCGAACCCATCCGACCGCGACCGACACCGGGAAACCTCCCATGAAGCGATTGACCTCCGTTTTCGTTCCCCACGGCCGATTCCTCCTCGGCGTGTTCGTCGCGATGGTCCTGTTCGTGGTTTTTGCCCAGTTCGGCATGGCGCAGGAAGGCGACACCGCACCCGCCGCGGCCTCCAAGCCCGCCGACCAGAACAAGATGGTCTTCATCATCACCTCCATCGGCTGGGTCTTCGGCCTCATCCTGCTCGGCTGCTCCGTCTGGCTCGTCGCCATCTGCGTCCTGCTCTTCCTCGACCTCCGCATCCAGAACGCCATCCCCGCCGGATTCGTCGACGAGTTCACCGACATCGTCAACAAGCGCAAGTTCAAGGAAGCCTACGACATGGCCCGGGGCGACCCGTCCTTCCTCGGCCGCGTCCTCACCTCCGGCATGGCGCGCCTGCAATACGGCCTCGAAGACGCCCGCGAAGCCTCCCTCAACACCCTCGAAAGCATCAAGAGCGACAAGGATTCCAAGAACAACTACACCGCCGTCATCGCCAGCCTCGGGCCGATGCTCGGCCTCGTCGGCACGGTCTTCGGCATGATCGGGGCGTTCATGGAACTCGGCAGCGGCAGCACGCCGAACCCCGCCAAGCTCGCCGAGAACGTCGCCCACGCCTTGTCCGTGACGCTCGTCGGCATCGCGATCTCCGTGCCCGCCATCGCCTTCAACGCCTTCTTCCGCAACCGGATCACCAAGGTGACCATGGACGTCGGCCACATCTCCGACGACCTGCTCACCCAGATGTACCACAACTCGAAGAAGCCCGCGCCGCCCGCCGCGTCCACCCCCGGCGGCTCCGTCGCCGCCCCGCCGGCGCCCCCGGCCAAGTAACGTCGCGTCCTGATCCGTTTCTCCGCCTCCGGTCCGGATTGTCATGAGTCACGGCAGCGTCGAGAAGTGCGAACCGAACATGATCCCGATGCTGGACCTCGTCCTGCAGCTGGTCATGTTCTTCATGCTCTGCGCCAACTTCATCGCGGAAGACGTGAACGCCACCATCAAGCTGCCGACGGCGCTCCAGGCGCGGCCGCTGGACAAGGCGGAAGAACGCGTCATCTTCCTGAACGTCGACAAGACCGGGCATGTGCTCCCCACCGGCCGCGGCAACACGGTGGCGCTGCGGAACCGGATCATGGTGGCGCAGCACATGAAGCGGATGAAGGAAATCGACGACCAGCTCAAGGCACAGGCGCTCGCCAAGAACAAGCCGGAACCCCGCCCGAGCCTCGTGGTGCTCCGGGCGCACGAGGACTGCACCTACGAGATGATCTCGAACGTGCTGCTCGGCTGTCAGGAAGCCCAGTACTACAACATCCAGTTCCGCGCGGTCGTGAAGGCCTCGAACTGACCGGGATTCGCCATGCGTCACCGCCATCGCGGCATCAAGAACGGATTCGTCGAACCGGATCTGCCGATCACGCCGATGCTGGACATGTCGTTCCAGCTGCTGGCGTTCTTCATCACGACGTTCAACCCGACCCCGACCGAAGGCCATATCGACGTCGGCCTGCCGAAAGCCATCGGCGGCCCGTCCACCAAGCTGCCCGACCCGACCGACGCCGAACTGATCGAGGACATCACGGTCCGCGTCGATTCCGACGAGAACGGCGATATCGCCAGTATCTCGCTGATGCAGGGCGAGGGCAGCGCCGAGGTCGCGCTGCCCGGCAAGGGCACGCAGGCGCGGGCGAACCTCTTCGCCGAGCTGAAAAAGCGACTGGCGTCGTTGAAAGCCTCGAAAAAGGGCGAGGCGGCCTTCGCCCCGCCCAAGATCAAGCTCGAATTACCCGATAATCTCCGGTATAAAATCCTGATCGCCATCATGGACGAGTCGAACCGCGCGGGGTACACGTCCGTCGCCCCGGTGCTCAAAGACGACAAGAAGTAGCCGGACGGCGGAACTTCCGACCGCCGCCCGCCGTCCTACCTTACGGGAGGTCGATCATGTCACGATTCGCCGCCCGTCGTTTGCCGTGCCTGACGCGCAAGCTCCTGCCCGTGTTGCTGCTGGCGTTCGCCGGTCCCGCGCTGGCGCAGGAGTCGACCGACGATCTGCCGCCGCTGACGCAGGAATCGCCCTCGGGTGCCGCGCCCGCGCCGGCCGCGCCGACCGGCGCCGCGAAATACCGCATCGAGAAGGGCCTCTCGATGTTCGCCGGCATTCGCGACGACGCCATCTTTCCTTGGGCCGATACGGGGCCGCGCAACCTCGCGGATACCCCCGCCGACCAGATGGAGGAGCGGGCCTACGACGAAGTCCTGCGGCATGCGCGCCAGTTCACCGCCGCGGAACTCGAAGCCAACGCCCGCAAGGACGTCGCGCCGAAAGATTTGTACCAGAACGGCCGGCTATCGTATAAACTGGAGCTGATTTACTTCGAAGGCTGGCTGCGCCGGCTCCGCCGCGCGGAACCGACGGAGATCCTCAAGGCGAGCGGCATCGCCGACGTCTACGAAGCCTGGATCTTCCCCGATGGGAACATCGACCCGATTTGCGTCTTCGTGACGGAACTGCCGCCGGGGCTGGCCCCTCAGGAACGACCGACCGACACGATGAACCGCTGGGTGTCGGTCGGCGGCTATTACTTCAAGACGATGCGGTACGAGTCCAACCAGCTCAGCCGCGAAGTGAAGGGCGAACACCTGACGCGACGCGCCCCGGTACTGATGGCCCGCTCGCTGACGCTGCAGGACGAACCGGAAAGCGCCGGCACCGCCTGGCGGCAATCGTTCCTGCCGCTGGTGATCGGCGGCGCGGCCACGATGGCGCTCGCGATCATCGGCCTGTCCTGGTACTTCCGCCGCGGCGACGCCGCGATCAAGAAGGAACTGGACCGCAACCTGACCACCAACCCGTTCGAGAACGGGTGATGCGCTAACGATGGGGAGTCCGACCATGAGCCAGGAAAACGAAACGGCCGCGGGCGCCGACGGCAAACCGGCCGCGAGCGTCATCCGCTTCGTCCACGGCGCCGAGGAAACCGCGCAGGAACGGCTGCTCAAGAAGCAGATTCCGGCCTGGGTGGTCAGCGGCGCGTTCCACGTCGTCATCCTCGTCGTCCTCATCCTCATCGGGAAGATGCAGCCGACCGCCACGCAGGCGAGCGAGTCGATCGCCGAGGCGCTCGTCGACAAGCCCGAGGAAGAGGACAAGAAGTTCGACCTCACGAACCCCGACAAGGGCCTCGATTCCGAACTCGCCAACGCCCTGCCGGTGGATCGCATTGAAGACCAGACGGTCGACGCGAAGGTCGTGGAAGACCAGCCGGTGGGCAACGACGTGCCGGACGCGAACCCGACCGACGCGGCCGCGCTGCTCGGCATGGGCGCGGGCACCGACCTCGGCGTGCTCGGCACCGAAGGCAGCGTGATGGCCGGCGACAAGGGCGCCGGCGGCATCGGCAGCTCCGGCTTCTCCGGACGCTCAGGCGCCACCAAGGAAAAGAGCCTCATGGCCGGCGGCGGCAACAAGGATTCCGAACTCGCCGTCGCCCGCGGACTCCTCTGGCTCGACAAGAAGCAGAACAAGGCGCAAGGCAACTGGACCTACGACGGCACCTCCCGCGGCGACACCATCGCCGCCACCGGCATGGGACTCCTCCCGTTCCTCGCCGCCGGCCAGACCCACGTCAAGCCCCGCGACGGCAAGGGCGGGAAGGACGCCAACAAATACCAGAAGACCGTCGAAGCCGGCCTCAAGTTCATCATCGCCAACCAGCTGCCCAACGGAACCTTCAAGGGGTCCAGCGGCATGTACTCCCACGCCATCGCCGCCGTCGCCCTCTGCGAGGCCTACGGCATGACCGGCGACAAGAGCCTGCTCCACCTCCCGTCCCGCCGCGCCATCGAGTACATCATCAAGGCGCAGGCCGCCAACGGCAGCTGGGGCTACTCCTCCGGCACCGCCGGCGATACCTCCATCGTCGGCTGGCAGATCCAGGCCCTCAAGTCGGCCCAGATGTGCAAGGAAATCTCCGTTCCCGAAGCCACCCTCAAGAAGGCCGCCGAGTTCCTCGACCGCGTCGCCAAAGGCTCGCTGAAATCCCAATACGGCTACACCTCCAACGAAAGCACCACCCCGACGCTCTCCGCCGTCGGCCTGCTCTGCCGCTACTACACCGGCTGGGGACCGAACCACCCCGGCTTCCAGGACGGCGTCAAGAAGTACATGACCGCCTGGATGCCGATGCCCAACCGCTTCGACATGTACTACTACTACTACGCCACGCAGGTTACCCACTTCCACGAAGGCGAAGCGTGGCACAAGGACTGGAACCCGCGGATGCGCGACATGCTCGTCAAGATGCAGGTCGACCCGGACAAGAACAAGGATCTCGGCGGCAGCTGGGACCCGGACGGCGCCATGATCGGCAGTCACTGCGGCCGGCTCGGCACCACCTGCCTCGCCATCCTCACGCTCGAGGTCTACTACCGCCACCTGCCGCTCTACAAGCGCGACACCGGCGGCCTGAAGGAACTCGAACGGGCGAAGTAAGCGTGCTTGGAAAATAAGACGGGCCGGGCGTTCCTCGAACGCCCGGCCCGTTCTCATTGGCACTTCGATTCAGAACAGTTCCTTCACCGGCGTACCGCCGTCCGTGATCGGCACGGGGCGGGCGCCGTCCATCAGTTCCTTCGTCGGGTCGATGCCGAGCGCCGCGTGCACCGTCGCGTGGAAGTCCGGGATCGATACCGGCTTCTCGACGATCGACTTCGACAAGTCATCCGTCACGCCGAAGGCACCGTGGTGCTTCAGCCCGCCGCCGGCGAGGACCATCGAGAAGGCGGTGCCCTGGTGCCCGCGGCCGCCGCGGCCGTCGAACTCCGGCGGCCGGCCGAACTCCGTCGCCACCACCACGAGCGTCTTGTCGAGGAGTTTCTGATTTGCAAGATCCGCAATCAGCCCGGACAGCGCCTTGTCGAGTTCCCGCACGAGCAGGTGCTGGTTGTCGATCCCCTCGTTGTGCACGTCCCAGCCGGTGCCGTTGAGGAAGTTCAGGTTGTGCGAGACCTCGATGAAGCGCACGCCGGCCTGCACGAGCTTGCGCGCCAGCAGGCAGCGCTGGCCGAACTCGCCGCCGTACGACTCGCGCACCTTCGCCGGTTCGGATTTCAGGTCGAAGTGCCGCAGGAACCCCGGCCCCGCCAGCCGCAGCGCCGCGTCCTGGGCCTCCTCGTACTCGGCGAGGCCGGAGCCGGTCTCGGCCTTCGCGCCGTTCGCCTCCAGCAGCTTCCGCCGCGTCTCGGCCCGCTTCGCGTCCACGTCCGCCGGGCGCGTGAACCCCGCCGGCCCGGACTCCGTGTCCGTCAGGTAGACGTACCCCGCCTTCGAGCCGAGGAACCCCGGCCCGCGGCTGACGTTCGGATAACCGATCAGGATGTAGGAGGGTACGCTCGGATCAACCGCGCCGCGCTCGTGCGCCACGATCGACCCGATCGACGGGTACGTCACGTTCCCGCTGATCATCCGGCCCGTGTGCACGAGGTTCGTGGCGAAGGCGTGCTCGTCCACCACCTTGTGGTTCACGGTGCGCACGACCGTCATCCGGTCCATCATCGTCGCGACGGTCGGCAGGTGCTCGCAGACGCGCACGCCCTTCGCGTTCGTCTCGATGGAGCCGTAGAGCGAGCCGGCCTTCTTGTTCGGCCCCTTGTTCGGCTGCTTCTGCTTGGGGTCGAAGGTATCGAGCTGCCCCATCCCGCCGCCGAGCCAGAGGAAGATGCAATGCTCGGCTTTGCCCTTCGACGCGGGCTCGGCGGAGGCGAACGCCGGCAGCGCTGCTAGGGTGGCGGATGTGGTCAGGAAGTCGCGGCGATTCATGGAAAAAACCTTGTTCACCACAGAGGACACGGAGAGCCCAGAGAAAGAACGAAAAGATATGGGATCAATTCGAAGCCTTTCCTCTATGCCACCTTCTGGTTCATTGATTTCTTTTGCCATCGACCGCATTACGAAAACCGCAATGCCTCGCGGGCCGTTTCATCAGTCTTTATAACCATCCAGCCAGTAGTCCGATGGACCGGAACACGAGAGCAAAGCAAAATATGATCCCCGTCAAACCCAGCCGTTTCAGGCGTCCTCGCCTTACTGTCCGCAATCCGAATCCCACGCCGAGTGCGGCGAAGATTCCAAATGCAACTGTCTCGTAGAGACGGTATATCTTCCAATCTAAGTAGACTTCCCGGTGCAATTGATTCTCGGCAGCAAGGAACCAGCCGAAAAGCCCGATTCCCAAGGACATCAAACCAGTCGCCAATCCACTTGCGGGGCGGTGCTCTCGAGCCGGTGACTCGGAATGTGACCCCCTAGTCGTTCCGTCGCTTTCTACCGGGTATACGTTTGAAGGATACATCGCAACGTCTTGCCTCATTCCACGCTTTTTCTGCTCTATGTCCTCGGTGTCCTCTGTTTTCTCCGTGGTTAATACTTCTCTTATTTATCAGGGAGTAAACACGAACTCCGGCGAGTTCAGCACGGCCCACAGCACGTCTTCGAAGCGAGAGCGCCACTCGGCTGTCAATCGCTCCGTCGGTGGATCGCCGGCGCGGGCGGCGGCTTCCTGCTTCTGGCGAATCACCGTCGCTTCGGGGTGCAGGTGGTTCGACCACGAAACGTAGGGTTCCGGCGTGCGCTTCGTTTGAGACTTGTGCGGAGCCGTTCGCACGCGGTCCGCGAAGCCTGTCGCCAGATACTCCGAATACTGCTTCCGCTCCGCGTCCGTCGGCGGCCGCGTGAGGATTCGCAGGAACAACGATTCCACCAGCTTCTCCGGCGACTCGGCCGCGAGCGCCGCCGGCGTCAGGCCGTGGTCGTCGCTCAGGCGCGTCAGCCACATCGCGAGAACGCCGTTCTGGAGGATCGCCGGCTGAAGGACGTTCGCCGCGGCTTCCCGAACGCTCGTCGGGTCCTGCCGGCTGCCGCGCCAGCCGAACGCGCCGAGCACGTCCGTCACGGCCTGGATGCGCGGCAGCGCAAGGCTCGGCCGGTCGCGCTCGTTGGAAGTCGATGTCAGCATCCACGAGCGGCGCGGCTGGCCGAGCGAGATCGACGACACGAGGTCGCGGGCGCCGTCGATGTCGAGGCTGACTTCCTCCAGCTTCATTGGCAGGCCGGTCGCGGCGAAGAGCGAATCGACCACCTGCTCGGCCGCGAGGCGCCGACGCGCCGGGGCCGTGAACAGCACCGGTGTCTCCTTCAGCGAATCGTCGGCGGCGCGCTGGTAGGCGTGCGAGGTCAGAATCAGCTTCGAGACATGCCGAGCGTCGTAGCCGCTGCGGACGAACTCGCGGGCCAGCCATTTCAACAACTCGGGGTGCGTCGGCTTCGCGCGTTCCCAGTCGTCCACCGGCTCGACGATCCCGCGGCCCATCAGCCGCTTCCACAGGCGGTTGACGATCACCTGCGCGAAGCGTTCGTTCTGCGGGGCCGTGATGAGCGCCGCCAACCGATCGCGGGCATCCTCCGGATACTGCGCCAGCTCGCGGCCGACGGCTTCGGGTACGAATTCCTTGAAGGGCCACGAAGGCTCCACCGCCGTGCCCGGCTTCAGCGTCACGCTGATGAGCGGCTTGCGGCTGCCGGCGTGGATCTTGTCCAGCGGCACCGTGCTCGTCGCCGGCAGCGTGATCGCCTTCCCGTCGAGCATCGCCGCGATGTTGAAGAGGTCCTCCTGCGTGGAGCGATGCGCCGGGGCGTCGTGGCAGCGGGCGCACTTCATCTCGATGCCGAGGAACGCCGTGCCGACGATCGTCCCCTTCGCCGCCATCGGCACGTCGTTCTGCGACGCGACGCCGAATCCGGCCGGGCCGCCGAACCGCGAACTCCCCTTCATCCGCAGTAGTTCCGTGACGAACAGGTCCATCGGCTTGTTGTCGAGGAGCGACTCGTGGATCCACCAGCGGAACGGCCCGGTGTTGTTGAGCGTCGGGTTGAGGATGTTCGGGTTCTCGGCCAGCACGTCCTGCCAGTAGCCCATGCCGTGGTCGGCCGTGCGCGGGTCGGCGAGGAGGCGATCGATGAGCTTCGCGCGCTTGTCGGGGGATTTGTCCGACGAGAACGCCTCGATCTCGGCAAGGCTCGGCACGACGCCGACGGTGTCGAGGAAGGCGCGGCGGAGAAAGACGAGTTCGCTCGCAGTCGGCGTGATCGTCAGGTGGTCCGCCTTCAGGTCCGGCCATGTGGCGCCTTCGCGAATCCAGGTTTCGAGGAGCTTCACCTGCTCGGCCGTCAGGCGGTCGCCTTTCGGCGGCATCACGCTATCGGCGTCCTTCGAGGTCACTCGCGCGAGCAGCGCGCTCTTCGCCGGCTGGCCCGGCGTGATCGCCGCCCCGTCGGCGTCGCCGCCCTCGAGCGCCGCGGCGCGGTCGTCCAGCCGCAGGCCGCCCTTCGCTTTCTCGCCCGTGTGGCAACTCGCGCACTTCGCCTCCAGGATCGGTTGTACCTTCTCGAAGAAATCCACCGTCCCCTTCTTCGCCGTGGCCACCTGCTCCCGCGCCGTCGCGATCTTCGCCGCGAGGAAGTGGTCGATCGCGTTGTTCGCGGGATAGCCCGCCGGCAGCTTCGGCACCGGCACGTCGTCGGACTTCGCGAGCCAGTCCTGTGCCGCCTGCCGACGCTTCGCCCAGTACGCGGCCTGTTCCGTCCGCTTCGCCTCGCGCGCCTTCGCGTTCAGCGTATCGAGGTAGCCCTCCCGCTCCGCCCGGTACGCGGCCCAGCCGGCATCCGTGTACGGCACCACACGCGCGGGCGCGAGTAGTTGCCACGATTCGGAACCCTCGGGGGAAATCGCGACGACCGTTTCGCCGAGTTCCGGCCGGCGCTTCCCCTTGCCGACGAAGCTGCCGACGATCGTTTCGAGAATCACGAACCGCTCGCCGCCGGTACTTTCAAAGGTGGTCCAGGCCTCGCGATTGCCCGGCGGTGCGAAACGAAAGTCCGGGCCGAGGTTCAGGTAGCTATCGGCCGGTCGAATGGTGCCGTGGCCGCTGCCGTCGCCGGACGGGAACGGCGTCGTGAGCAGGAGCTTGCCGTCGACGAGCAGGCGCGAGGCGCCGCGACCGCGCAGGAGTAGCCGATGCTTCCCGGCCGGGATGTTCACCATCGCCGCGGCGCGCACGAGGTACGGGAAGCCGCGATCGGCGCGCACGCCGGTGTCCACATACTTGTGCGGCGTCTCGAAGAAGCCGAACGCCTCCTCGCGGTACGTCTCCGCCGGCTTCGGTTCCACGTCCGGCCACGCGTTCCGCGCCGGCATCCCCTCCTCGCACAACTGCACCAGCACCTGGCCCGCCGGCACGTCGGCGCGCTTCAAGGCCGGCGGCGGCGGAACGAACTGATACCGATTCATCAGCGTCGCGTCCGGCAGCGCCACGCGCCAGATCGTCAGGTCGTCGATCAGCCCGCGGAAGGAATTCCCCGCCCCGCCGCCATTGCCCGTGCCGATGGTCAGGTCGTCCGCATCCGTGGCCGGGGCACGGTCGGTCGCGCCGCCCATGTCCCACGTGCCCGGCACGTTTTCGCCATCGATGTACCCGCGGATCGACTTTGCCTGGCCGAAGGTGAACACGACCGCGACATGGTGCCAGCCGTTGGAGGTGAACCCCTTGTTCGTGGTCCAGCGGTGCCAGTCGGCGGATTGGTCTTTCGTGGCCGCACTGCCGAACAGGAAGCTGACACGCGCTTCCCCCTTCGCGCCGAACAGCCGCAGGGCGTAGTTCTGGTTCTTGTCGCCGAAGCCCTTCTTCCCGTTGCGGCCCTTGCCGACGAGGTACGAGTAGCTGCCGTCTTTCAGGTCCGCCACCTTCACCCAGGCCTCGATGGTGATCGAGTCCTTCAGGCCGAAGCGCAGGTTCGTTTCGGGCAGGTCGGCTTCGCGGATGGTGATATTCGTTTGCGCGGCATCGAAGCCGATCGCCGTGTTGGCGGGCGCGAAGGCGGGGTACGCCGGCGCGCGGGGTCCCGGTTCGCGGCGCAGGCCCTTGGTGCCCGGTTCGTCGGCGTTGAAGTGCCACGAGACGAGCGGCGGCTCGGCCTGCACGGAATCGTTCTGTGCGGCCAGGTCGGCCACCGGGACCGCGAGCAGTGCGAGGAGGAGAAGGAATCGCAGCATCGGAACTCGAACGGTGGGGAGGGCGGCCTGTTTACTCTACCCGATCCCGCCGGCGAAGGCAAAGCCCCTTCAAAAAAGGGGACGCAGCTCATTTCTTGACCCCGCCCGCTGCGGCGGGTAGCATGGCTTCATGCCACGCCAAGCCCGAAACGCCCCCGGTGGATACGTCTACCATGTCCTCAACCGCGCCGTCGCCCGCCTACCCCTGCTACAGAAGGACGCCGACTACGAAGCCTTCCTCCAAGTCCTCGACGAGGCCCGCGCCAAACACCCCCTCCGCATCCTGTCGTACTGCCTCATGCCCAACCACTGGCACCTCGTCCTCTGGCCCCGCGCCGGCGAATCCCTGACGCCCTTCCTCCGCTGGCTCACCCACACGCACACCATGCGCTGGCACGCCCACTACCACACCGCCGGAACCGGGCACCTCTACCAGGGCCGTTTCAAAGCCTTCCCCGTGCAGGACGACGACCACCTGTACACGGTGCAGCGCTACGTCGAGCGGAACGCACTGCGGGCGAACCTGGTGAAGCGGGCGGAGAAGTGGCGGTGGTCGAGCCTACACGAACGGCTCCACGCGAAGGAGACGCGCCTGGCCCCGGGGCCATTGCCGCTTCCCGCCGATTGGGTCGAGCGTGTGAATCGCCCGGAAACCCCGGCGGAGTTGGAGGCCTTGCGGAAGTCGGTGAATCGCGGAACGCCGTACGGTGGCGATTCATGGCAGCGGCTCACGGCGAAGCGGCTGTCGCTGGATTCGACGCTGCGCTCGGTGGGCCGCCCGAAGAAAAAATGAGCTGCGTCCCGAATGCCGTTGCGTGAGTGTCATTTCCCTTGGGTTTTCAGCAGATTCGCCTTCAACTCGCTCCGCGGGCAGGTCAGGCGGTCGAACTCCTTCGGTCGGCGCTT
>JALHPZ010000055.1 GCA_022842245.1 Gemmataceae bacterium | reverse complement strand
GGCGACACCGGCAGCGCCGGCAGCCAAACCCGCTGCACCGGCGACACCGGCCGCCAAGCCCGCGCCGGCCGCGCACACGCCCAGCTCGAACCTGCTCGCCAACGGCAGCTGCGGCGCCGTCGCCTGCCCGCCCGAAGCCTGCAACATCTGCTGCGACCCCTGCGGGCCGCCCGGACGCGTCTGGCTCGACGCCGGCTACTGGTATGGCACCATCACCGGCCAGAACGTGCCGCCGCTCGTCACCGCCGCCCCGGCGGGCAACCCGCGCACCCAGGCCGGCAACCTCGGCCAGCCGGGCACGACCATCCTCTACCCGACCGGCCGCGTCAACGACAACTGGCGCAGCGGCTTCTACCTGAACGCCGGCATCTGGCTCGACGACTGCCAGAAGTGCGGCATCGAAGGGAACTTCTTCTTCCTCGGCACCAGCCGCGAACGCTTCGTCGCCGGCTCCCCCGGCGTCGACATCATCTCGCGGCCGTTCTTCAACACGCAGACCGGCCTGCAGGACACGGAACTCGTTTCGTTCCCGCGCATCCTCGCCGGCAGCGTCACCGTCGATTCGCGGTCGAACTTCATCGGCGGCGGACCGAACTTCATCAAGAACATCTGTTGCGGGCCCTGCGGCCGCTTCGATCTTCTCCTCGGGTACACCTACCTGAACCTGGAGGACGAGATCAACATCCGCGAAGACCTGACCTCGCTTCCCGGACAGACGAACGTCCCCGCCGGCACGCGGTTCATCGTGCGCGACAACTTCCGCACCTCGAACAGCTTCCACGGGTTCAACATCGGCTTCGCCGCCGAACGCCGCTACAGCCACTGGTACTTCGGCGCCCGCGCCGGCGTGGCCCTCGGCAACGTCCACCAGCAAGTGGATATCGACGGCAGCACGACGATCACCACCCCCGGCGGCACCCCGCAAACCTTCCCGGGCGGCCTGCTGACGCAACCGTCGAACATCGGACGCTTCGAACGCGACCGCTTTGCCGCCGTCCCCTGGATCGGCCTGAAGCTTGGCCTGCAAGTCACGCCGCGCGTCCGCACCTACGTCGGCTACGACTTCCTCTACTTCAGCAATGTCGTCCGTGCCGGCGACCAGATCGACCTCCGCGTCAACCCGACGCAGATCCCGCCGCGGACCGGCGGCGTCACCGGCCCGGCCTTCCCGGTCTTCACCCCCCGGGAAACCGGCGCCGCCATCAACGCCATCCGATTCGGCGTCGAAGCCCGCTATTGATCCGTGCGGAACCCCCGCGAAGCCCCCGTCGATCGACGGGGGCTTTTTTCGTTTCCCACCCGACCGCCTCTGTCTCGGCTCGTCAGTTCCTCCAACTTCCCACTTCGACGGAAAGATTCACGCAAGCGGGGCAATCCGCACGATAAGAACCGTGACGGAAGGAGTCCCCATGTTCCGCCGCCTGCTCGGCTTCGCCCTCCTTGCGCTGTTCACGACATTCGCGGCTCGCCCCGCGGCTGCCCAGTCCCGCGCGCCCGCCGCCAAGTCCGCCGCCACCGCCGTTTCGCAAATCCTCGACCTCGTTCCTTCGGTACACCGCGACACCGTCGCCAAGGTGATGACCAAGCCGACGCTCACCGCGAAATACACCGAAGAGCCGTTCGAGGCGCACGCCCGCGTCTACCCCTGGCTGCTCGAACACCCCGACCGCGTCGCGCTGGCATGGAAGCGGCTGAACGTCCCCTGCGTCGAGATCGCAACGGCTGGCAAGGATCAGTTCGCGTGGACCGACGAGAACGGCAGCCAGCTCACGTGGCAATCGGTGGCGAAACTGACGGACGGGCTGGTGTGGTACGCGACGGGGAAGGTGAAGGCGGCGACCCTGCTGCCGATGGTGCCCGTGAAGGCGGTGGCCGTGGTGAAGTACCCGAGCCAGCCGACGAAGACGGAGGGCGTGGTGAAGCTGACGCCGGAGGCGTCGGTGTATTTGCTGAGCGAGAGCCGTGCGGCGAACGCCGTGCTGCGGATGGTCGGCCCCGCCGCGCCGAAGATGGCGGAGGACGGGGCCGAGCAATTGCTGTTCTTCTTCAGCGGCGTGGCAACGCACCTGAAGGACAATCCCGACAAAGTGCCGACCCTGTTGGCACCGAAGAAGTAGCGATCATCGGTTACTTCTTCGTTTCCACCGACAGCCCCACGTCGATGTACTGCCCGCCGCCGGCGTTCTTCGCCCGCACGGCAAACGTATTCTTTCCGGCCTTCAGCGCCTTGAGCGCCGCCGGCAGGATCGGTACCTCGACGTAGTTCGTCGTGTAGCCGGGCAGGCTCGCGGCCTTCTCTCCGTTGATGAAGACCTCGCCGTCCTCGTCGCAGTGGAAGCGCAGCAGCACCTCGCCCTTCGGCAGTTCCTTCAACTCGAACGTCCGGCGCAGCCAGATATCCTTGGAGGTCCACTCCGTGCCGATGACCGAACCGGGTGTCCCCTTGCTGCCGAAACCGCCCTTCTTCTCGGCCCATTTCGAATCGTCGAAGTCCGGCTTCGTCCACTCCGCCGGCGGGGCGTAAAGAGTCATCTTCCAGGTCTGCGCCGCGGCCTCGCTCGTCGGCACCAGTTCCGTCACCACCGGTGCGGGGCCGAAGAGGGCCTTGTGCCACTTCGCCATCTCATCGATGTCGAACTTCATCACCTCGCGGTCGTAGGTCATCAGGCCGTTGACCTCGATCTCGACGTCGGTGGTCTGCGTGTACACGGCCGCCGCGAGTCCCTTGCCGATGAGCGGGTGTAGCCGGCGCATGAGGGCGTGGTAGTTCGTGCGCAGTTCCTGTTCGGTCGTGTAGGTGCGGTAGCCCCAGTTGCCCTGGTCCTTCCAGAGGTGGCCCTTCACCGGCAGGCCGAGGCCGCCGAACTCGCCGAGGACGGAGACGCGGTCTTTCATCGTGGGGAACATGCCGGGGCCGGGATAGATGTGGGCGTCCTTCATGTCGCCGTAGCCGCGGTCCTCCCAGCCGGACGGGCCGTTGACGAGTCTCGTCGGGTCGTATTCCTTCGTCCACTTCAGGATCGCGTTCGTGTCGTGCTGGCCCCAGCCCTCGTTGAAGGGAACCCAGCAATAGATGCACGGGAAGAACTTCAAGTGGTCGATCATCGCCTTCAATTCGTGGCGGAACTGCTTCTTCTCGGCGTCGGTGAACTGGTCGTCCGCGTCGGTCTTGCCGCCGGGCGGGATGAAGTGCTTCTTCGTCCGGTTGATGGCGCTCGGCATGTCCTGCCAGACGAGCAGGCCCATGCGATCGCAGTCATAGTAGTAGCGGGCCGGCTCGACCTTGATGTGCTTGCGGACCATGTTCATGCCGGCCTTCTTGAGCACTTCGAGGTCGTAGCGCATCGCCTCCTCCGACGGCGGCGTGAGCAAGCCGTCCGGCCACCAGCCCTGATCGAGCGGCCCGATGTGGAAGAGCGGCTTGTCGTTGAGCAGCAGGCGCAGGTGGCCGTCGGCATCGGGACCTGCGGAGACCTTGCGCATGGCGAAGTAGGTCGTCACCTGATCGCAAAACGCGTTCATTGGATCGGGAGAGAGTAACATCACCTCGAGTTCATCCAGGTTGGGAGTGTCAGGTGTCCACGGCTTCGAGTCCGGAACATTCACTCGGAACGCCTTGCCAGGTTTTCCGCGCCCGATGATTTTTTTGTTACTCTTCTTGGTCACGACGACCGCTTCGCCCTCCCCGCCTACCGTCACGACCATTTCGATCTGTTGCTTGTCGAAATCCGGTGTGATCGTGACTTTCTCGATGAACCCCGTCATCGCGACCGGCTCCATCCAAACTGTCTGCCAGATGCCCGTCACCGGCGTGTACCAGATGCCGTGGGGGTTGCGGATCTGCTTGCCGAGCGGCTGGCTGCCAGTGTCGGTGGGGTCCCACACTTTCACGACGAGTTCGCCTTTGCCGTCCTTCAGCGCGTCGGTGATGTCGAAGCTGAACGGATCGAAGCCGCCCTTGTGGGTGCCGACCTGCTTGCCGTTGACGATGACCGTCGTCTCCCAATCGACGGCGCCGAAGTGTAGCAGGACTCGCTTGTCCTTCCACGCGCTGGCGTCGATGTCACGGTGGTACCAGAGTTCCTGCTTCTCGGTCGGATGCTTGCCGACGCCAGAGAGCGCGCTCTCGATGCAGAACGGGACGAGGATCTTGCCGTCCCACGCTTCGGGCTTCTTCGCGCCCTTGTCGGTGATGGCGTAGTCCCAGAGGCCGTTGAGGTTCTGCCAGTCCTTGCGGACGAGCTGCGGCCGGGGGTACTCGGCCCACGGCGTCTTGTCGGGAGTGATCTGCTTGCCCCACTTGGTCATCAGTGGCGACGGGGCCGGTTTCCAGTCGGCGGCCGACGCGATGCCGGCGAAGAACAATGCGACGAGAGAGGATCGCATGGGTTTACTCCGAAGTTCGATTTGGCGAACGGCACGGCGTAAGCGTGCCGGTTAAGTGCCAATCACCGGCACGCTAACGCCGTGCCGTTCGCCAATTACACGTCGCACACGGAAACGGCCTGCTTCAATCCGTCGAGAGGGTTTCGCGTCGGGATGAACTCCTGACCGACATATCCCGCGTACTTCACGGCGAGCAGCTTCTTCATCACGGCCGGATAGTGGATCTCCTGATTCTCGTCCAGTTCGCCGCGGCCGGGATTGCCGGCGGTGTGGACGTGGCCGATCCATTCCTTGCATTCCTCGATCCGGCGGATCAAGTCGCCGTGCATGATCTGGACGTGATAGATGTCGAAGAGCAGCTTCACTCGCGGGGAGCCGACTTTCTTCAAGATGGACACGACCCAATCGAGATCGTCGCCTTGATAGCCGGGGTGGCCGGTCATCGGGTCGGATCCGTCGCGGCTGTTGAGGTGTTCGAGGCAGAGCGTGACGCCGGCCTTTTCGGCGTGTCCGGCCACGAGTTTCAGGCCTTCGACGCAGTTCTTGAAGGCGTCGTCTCGCGAAATCTCGCCGCTCTTGGGATCGTCCGGCTTGGTCCACTTCATGCCGACGAAGGCGATGACGTTCGGGAACTTGGCTTCTGTGGTGGCGTCGATGGCGGCTTTGGTCTTGGTCACGAGTTCCTCGCGATGGGCGAGGTTGTTGAAGCCGCGGGGGAAGCCCATGCCGTTCGAGGTGATGGCGCAGACGAGGCCGTGCTTCTTGAGCGTCGGGAAGCTTTTGGCCTCCAGCAACTCGACGGACGAGACGCCGAGGGACTTCGTCACTTCGCAGACCTTGTCGAGGCTCCACTTCTCGCCGCGGGCGGTGAAGCACCAGGAGCAGACTGATTGTTGGATTCGGCCATTCTTCACGGCGGCACCGGTGGGGTTGGCGATTCCCGCGACGGCGGCGGCCGTGGCGAGGGCCTGACGGCGATTGGGAAGCTGCATGGGGAGGCTCCGCAGTATAAGATGTGAAGTGAGTATAAGCCGGCGTCACTTGCCGGGCCGCGATTCCTCGGTTAACCTGCCAATAACCGCCGGAATGCTCTTTTTGCGAATTGTTGTCGTTCGACGAACCCGAACCGGGATGCTCTCCATGCGTTGGCTTGCACTCTCTCTGCTGGCCGGTGTCGCTTCGACCACCGCCGCCGCGGAAAAGAAGCTCGAATACAACCGCGATATCCGGCCGATTCTGGCGGAGA
Organism: Gemmataceae bacterium; assembly: GCA_022842245.1. Lineage (GTDB taxonomy): Bacteria > Planctomycetota > Planctomycetia > Gemmatales > Gemmataceae > Limnoglobus. Next base: position 9,196 of record JALHPZ010000055.1, on the reverse strand, counting down.
ATTGCTTCGCCTGCCACGGGCCGGACAGCGCCGCTCGGAAGGGCCGGTTGCGGCTGGACCTGCGGGAGGATGCGCTCGAGCGCGAGGCGTTCGAGCCGGGCAAGCCGGACGAGAGCAAGCTCGTGCAGCGCATGCTGCTGCCGGATTCGGACAAGGCGAAGATGCCGCCGGCGAATTCGCACAAGGTGATGAAGCCGGAGCAGATCGCGACCATCAAGGCGTGGATCGCGCAGGGGGCGGAGTACCAGCCGCACTGGTCGTTCATCTCGCCGAAGAAGCCGGACATCCCGGCGGTGAAGGATGCGGCGCGCGTGCGCAATCCGATCGACAACTTCATCTTGGCGAAGCTGGAGGCACGCGGGCTGGCGATGGCGCCCGAGGCGGATAAGCGCACGCTGGCGCGGCGGCTCGCGCTGGACCTGACAGGCCTGCCACCCGACCCGGCGGACGTCGAGGAGTTCGTAAAGGATCAGACTCCCACCGCCTACGAAAAGCTCGTCGACAAGTTTCTGGCCTCGCCGCACTGGGGCGAACACCGCGGCCGCTACTGGCTGGACGCCGCACGCTTCGCCGACACGCACGGCATCCACTTTGACAACTACCGCGAAATGTGGAGCTACCGCGACTGGGTCATCAACGCCTTCAACAAGAATCAGAAGTTCGACCAGTTCACGATCGATCAGATCGCCGGGGACCTGCTGCCGAACGCGACGATCGACCAGAAGGTGGCGACCGGCTTCAACCGGAACAACATCACGACGAACGAGGGCGGTGCCATCGCGGAGGAGTACCTCGTGCTCTACAACCGCGACCGCACCGAGACGGTGAATCAGGTGTACATGGGGCTGACGGCCGGCTGCGCCGTCTGCCACGACCATAAGTTCGACCCGATCACGCAAAAAGACTTTTACAGCATGGCGGCGTTCTTCAACAACACGACGCAGGGCGCGATGGACGGGAACATCCCGAACACCCCTCCGATCCTGAACGTGCCCTTGCCGGAAGACCGAGCCCGCTTCGAAGCGATCGGCCAGGAGATCGCCGCCGCGAACGGTCGGGTGGCCGAGCGGCGGAAGGCGGCGCGGGGCGAGTTCGACAAGTGGCTTGCAGCCGTCAAGCCGGAGGAGATCGCCGGCAAGGTGTCCGAAGACAAGCTTCAGTTCTTCGCGAAATTCAACGAAGGGAAGGACAAGAAAGCCAAGGCGAAGGTGGACGGCAAGGACCGCGATCTCGCGTTCGACTCCGCGGGTTACGTTTGGGGCAATGGCAAGAAGGGCCAGAAGGGCCTCACGATCCTGCAGAGCGGCCCGGCGATCGAGTTGACGGACGTCGGCGACTTCGACACAAAGCAGGGCTTTTCCGTCGGTGCGTGGGTCCGCCTCTCGAAGCGGAACACGATGGGCGCGATCGTTTCCAAGATGGACTCGGCCAATGGCTTCCGCGGCTGGGACCTCTGGGTGCAGTCGGACCGGATCGGCATGCACATCGTGAGCAAGTGGAACGAGGACGCGCTCAAGGTGGTAGCGAAGACGCCCTTGAAGATCAACGCCGACCAGCATGTGTTCGTGACCTACGACGGCTCTGCGAAGGCGAGCGGCGTGAAGATCTATGTCGACGGCGTCCTCCAACCGGTGGACGTCGAAGCGGACGCGCTCAAGAGCACGATCAAGAACTCGGTGCCGTTCAAGATCGGCCAGCGGAACACGGACGGGCGTGTCGCCGGCGTGTCGATTCACGACCTGCGGTTGTACGGCCGGGCGCTAGCCAACGCGGAGATTGGTCAGCTCGCGAAGGGGACGGTGCTCGCGGACCTGCTGGCGAAGCCGGCGGACAAGCGGACGCCGAAGGAAGTGGACGACGTCTACGACTGGTGGTTGGTGACGAACGACAAGCCTTACCAGGACGCGGAGGCCGCGGCGGCGAAGCTGAAGGCGGAGGAAGTGGCGATCCAGTCCCGCGGGACGATTGCGCACGTCTGGAACGAGAAGCCGAGCATGCCGGAGGCGTACATCCTCAACCGCGGCGAGTACGATCGTCGCAAGGAAAAGGTCGGCCCGGCAACGCCCAAGGTGCTGCCGGCTTTCCCGGCGGATTATCCCAAGAACCGCCTCGGCTTTGCGAAGTGGCTGCTCCTCCCGGACCACCCGTTGACCAGTCGCGTGACGGTCAACCGCTTCTGGCAGGAGCTGTTCGGCACCGGTCTCGTGCGCACGGCCGGGGACTTCGGCATCACCGGCGAGCTGCCGAGCCACCCGGAACTACTCGACTGGCTCGCGCTCGAGTTCCAATCACACTGGGATGTGAAGCAGTTTTTCAAAACGCTCGTGATGAGTGCGACCTACCGGCAATCGGCGGCCGCGACGCCGGAGAAGCTGGAGAAGGATCCGGCGAACACGTGGCTGAGCCGCGGGCCGCGCTTTCGGATGGATGCCGAAATGGTGCGGGACTACGCCCTGGCGGCGAGCGGATTGCTGGTGCGGAAGATCGGTGGCAAAAGCGTGAAGCCGTACCAGCCGGACGGCGTGTGGGAAGCCGTGGCGATGATCGGCAGCAATACGCGGGACTACAAGCGGGACACGGGCGAGAGCCTGTACCGGCGCAGCATGTACACCTTCTGGAAGCGGGCCGCCCCGCCGGCGAGCATGGAAGTGCTGAACGCGCCGAACCGCGAAACCTGCGTGGTGAAGCGCGAGCGGACGAACACGCCGTTGCAGGCGCTGCTGACGCTCAACGACGTGCAGTTCGTGGAAGCCGCCCGCGTGCTGGCGGAGAACGCGATGAAGTCCGGCCAGACGGATGCCGAGCGGATCGAATTCATGGCGAAGCGGCTGTTGGCCCGCTCCTTCACGGAGAAGGAACTGCCGATCGTGACCGAATCGCTGGTCGAGTTGAAGAAGGACTTCGGCGCGAAGCCGGACGAGGCGAAGAAGCTGATCGCCTTCGGCGAGAGCAAGGCCGACCCGAAGCTGGAGGCGGCGGAACTGGCCGCGTGGACGATGCTCGCGAACCAGGTGCTGAACCTGGACGAAGTGCTGAACAAGTAAGTGTCGGGCACTCGCACCGCGAGTGCCCCCGGAACTCCGCTCTTCGGCCCGATACAAGATCCTCTCGCGATTCGCGAGAGTCCGACACCGAGGTAATTTCATGCACCCGCTCGACCAGGCCCTCGCGAACGAATCGCTCTTCCACGAATATGTCCGCAACGAAACCCGCCGGCAGTTCTTCCGCTCGGCCGGGTTCGGACTCGGCACGGCGGCGCTCGCCACGCTCGGCGCGGACGCGGCCGCGCCCGCCCCGCAGGGGAAGGGTACCAAGACCGGCATCGGTGCCGCGCTCGCCGAGACGCACTTCCCCGCCAAGTGCAAGAACGTCATCTACCTCCACATGGTTGGCGGACCCGCCCAGATGGACCTCTTCGACTACAAGCCGAAGATGCAGGACTTCTACGACAAGGACCTGCCCGAAAGCATCCGCAACGGCCAGCGGCTCACGACCATGACCAGCGGCCAGGCGCGCTTCCCCATCGCGCCGTCGAAGTACAAGTTCGCCCAGTACGGCCCCGGCGGCGCGTGGATGAGCGAAGTCTGGAAGCACCTGCCGAAGGTCGCGCACGAGATGTGTTTCATCAAGAGCATGCACACCGAAGCGATCAACCACGAACCGGCCATCACGTACATCCAGACCGGCAACCAGGTGACGGGCCGCCCGTGCCTCGGCGCGTGGATGAGCTACGGACTCGGTAGCCTGAACCAGAACCTGCCCACCTTCGTGGTCATGGTTGCCACGCCGACGAACCAGGACCAGGTGCAGGCGATCTCCGCGCGCCTCTGGCAGTCGGGCTACCTGTCCGGTGAGCATGCCGGCGTGTCGTTCCGCGCCAAGGGCGATCCGATCCTCTTCATCAACAACCCGCCAGGCGTCTCGTCCGACATCCGCCGTAAGACGCTCGACGGACTCAAGAAGCTCAACGAGCTGAACCACCAGCAGACGCTCGACCCCGAGACGCAGACCCGCATCAGCCAGTACGAGATGGCGTTCCGCATGCAGACGAGCGTGCCGGACCTCACGGACCTGTCGAAGGAGAGCGCCAAGACGCTCGAGATGTACGGCCCCGACGTGAAGAAGCCGGGCAGCTTCGCGAACACGGCCCTCATGGCGCGCAAGCTCGTCGAGAAGGGCGTGCGCTTCGTGCAGGTCTACCACAACAACTGGGACCACCACGGCAACCTGACGGGCCGCATGGAGTTCCAGGCGCGCGACGTCGACCAACCGTGCCATGCGCTCATCTCGGACCTCAAGGCGCGGGGCATGCTCGACAGCACGCTCATCATCTGGGGCGGCGAGTTCGGCCGCACGATCTACAGCCAGGGCGGCCTGTCAAAGACGAACTATGGCCGGGACCACCACCCTCGCTGCTTCACGATCTGGATGGCCGGCGGCGGCATCAAGGGCGGCGTCGTCTACGGAGAGACCGACGACTTCAGCTACAACATCGTCAAGGACCCCTGCCACCTCCGCGACTGGCACGCCACCGTCCTGCACCTGCTCGGATTGGACCACGAGAGGTTCAGCTTCCGCTACCAGGGGCTGGACCAGCGCCTGACGGGCGTCGAGAAAGCAAACGTCATCAAGGCGCTGCTGGCGTGACCGTCCCGGCTCCGGCCGAACGAATTGACAGGCCAACAAAAAAGGTCCCCCATTCGGGGGACCTTTTCGTTTCATGGCCGGCAATCATCACCCCATCAGTTCCCGGATCGGCGTCCCGTCGCTGACGATGTGGCTCGGCCGCCCCTGCGGCGTGTACAGCATCTTGTCCGGATCGATGCCGAGTTTCCGGTAGATCGTGCTCGCAAAGTTTTCGGGCGACAGGACCCGTTCGACGGCGGAGAAGCCGTTACGGTCCGTCGCACCGACGACCTGGCCACCCGGCGTTTTTCCGCCGGCGAAGAGCACGCTCATCGCGTTCGCCCAGTGGTCGCGCCCGGCCTTCGTTTGCCCGGCCAGCGTGCTGATCTTCGGCGTGCGGCCGAACTCGCCGAGCGCGATGACCATCGTGCTGTCCAGCAGGCCGCGCTGGTCGAGGTCGGAGATGAGCGCCGCGACGGTGTTGTCCCATTGCGGGAGCCGCTTGCGGCAGGCGTCGAAGAGATCGGAGTGGTGGTCCCAACCGCCATCGTAGATGGTGATGAACGGCACGCCGGCCTCGACGAGCCGCCGGGCGAGCAGGGCACGCTGGCCGAAGCCGTTGCGGCCGTAGCGGTCCCGCACCTTGTCCGGCTCGCGGTGGATCTCGAACGCCGCCTGCGCCTCCTTCGAACGCATCAGTTCATTGGCCTGCTTGTACTGGTCGTCCATCGCGAGGGCCGGGTCGCCGGCGGTCTTGTCGAGGATGCGCTGGAAGCGGTCGACTTCCGCGCGCACGTCGGTGCGGTCCGCGAAGCGGCCTTCGGTCAGGCCCGACGGCAGCGCCACGTCGCGGACGCGGAAACCGGGGCTGTTCGGATCGCCGTCCGATACGAACGGCGCGTACTTCGCGCCGAGGAAGTTCGGCCCGCCGGAGCGGGACATGCTCGGCATGCTGAAGTAGGCGGGCAGACCAGCGGGTGCGGGCTTCTCGTGCGCGACCACGGAGCCGAGGCTCGGGTGGAAGCTGACGAACGCCCCGCAGCCGACGGGGATGCGCGGCGGGGCGCCGGTCATCATGTAGTGGTTGCCGGCGCCGTGGTTCCCCTGATCGTGCCGGATGGAACGCACCATCGCGAACTTGTTCGAGAGGTTTGCGAGTTGCTTCATGTGCTCCGAGAAGAGCATTCCGGTCGTGCGCGTGGGGATGGCCTTGAACTCGCCGCGGTATTCGGCGGGCGCATCCGGCTTCGGGTCGAAGGTTTCGAAGTGCGTCGGTCCGCCGTCCATCCAGATGAGGATGACGGACTTCGCGGCCGGCTTGAGTTCGCCGCCTGACGAGGCCCGCAGCGCGGTGGCCAGCCCGCCGCCGAGGAGCGTGGTCAGGCCAAGTTGCAGGCAGTCGCGGCGGGTGACGCCGGCGCAGTTGGTACGGAGCGGCATAAGAGACCTTTCGATAACTCTTACTATTGTATGAATCAAGCCTAACTCTTGGCCCCGGAGGGGCCCGCTGAGTGTAGCCACGGGTGGAGCGAAGCGGAACCCGTGGCCGCCAAGCAAAGATCTTCTGCCCCGGAGGGGCAGCGGAACATTTCCGCACGTTCCTCTGCCCCTCCGGGGCAGGTCGCATTTTGTCCCTATTTGCCTACCACCACGGGTTGCGCTTCGCTCCACCCGTGGCTACAGCCCTGCGCCCCTCCGGGGCGAAGACATTTTCAATCCCCAAACACGAACTCCGGCGTATTCAGCAGGCCCCACAGCAGATCTTCCACCACGTCCCGGCGCTTGACTCCCTGTTTCTCGAAGCGAGCCACACACGCGGCTTTCTCGGCGTCCGTCGGCAATCGGCAATACGCCAGCAGGTACAACTCCTCAACAATCTCCGCGGGCGTCTGCTTCCCCGCCGCGAGCTTCGCGGCGCGACCGTCGTCGGATGTGATCTTCTTGCTCAAGTTCGGCGCGTTCATCAGGTGCAGGGCCTGCACCACTGTGGTGTCGGTCGTCCGCTCGCACGGCGGGTCCTGGTTCGGGTCGGGTCGGCCGAAGGTGTCGAGAAACTTCGACTCGCCCCGGACCGTCCACGCTTCCATCGCCCGCGCGCCGGCTGGCATGGCGTCGAACTTCTCCGGCGCGCCGGTCACGTCCGTCACGGCATCCAGCAGCACCTCGGCCCGCAAACGCTGCCGGTAGTGCCGCGAGTAGTTCCTCGTGTCGCCCACGTTCGTCTCGTTCGGCAGCGACGACAGACCGTAAACGTGGCTCGTCGCGATCCGCCGGATCAGCTTCTTCAGGTCGTGGCCGTTGTCGCGGAAGTCCTTCGCGAGCGCTTCCAACAGCGCCGGGTTCGACGGCGGATTCGTGTCGCGCAGGTCATCGACCGGGTCGACGAGGCCGCGCGCCATCAATTCGGCCCAGACGCGGTTGACGATCACTTTGGCGAAAAACGGGTTCTCCTTCGAGGTCACCCACTCGGCGAGTTTCACGCGGGGGTCGTCCTCGGCGGTGAGTTCGAGCGGTTCGCTCAGGAGCGGCGTGGGACTCATCGCCTCGCCGGTGAGCGGGTGCTTGACCGGTCCGCCGCCGCGGCGGCGTCCGCCGGTGGAGGGGCCGTCGCTGGTGTAGACGATCTCTTCGCTGCCGGAGATGGGGGCGGAGATGCCGGTACCCTTGCGACCGATGCGGCCGAAGAACGCGGCGAAGCCGTAGAAGTCCGATTGGCCCCACTTTTCGGAGGGGTGCTGGTGGCACTTGGCGCATTCCAACCGCACGCCGAGGAAGAGCTGGCTCACCATCGTGGTGAGTTCCTCCGGCTCGCGGCGGTTGCGGTAGAAGACGGTGTTGCCGTCCTTGAACGTGCTGCCGGAGGCCGTGATGATCTCGCGGACGAACTGATCGTACGGCTTGTTCCTGCGGAACGAGTCGCGGATCCAGGAGTCGAAGTTGAACGTCGCCTTGATGCCGACGTGGTAGGGGTTCGGCCGAAGCAGGTCGGCCCACTTGTTCGCCCAGAAGTCGGCGTACTCGGGGCGGTCGAGCAGGTGGTCGACGAGCTTCGCGCGGTCCGGGTTCTTGAGGAACGTCCGGGTTTCGTCCGGCGTCGGCAACCGGCCGATGATGTCCAGGTACGCGCGGCGGTGGAAGCTCGCATCGCTCGCGGGCGAAGACGGGGTCAGCCCGAGTTGTTTGAGCTTCGCCCAGACGAAACCGTCGATGAAATTCGATTTCGGCAGTTGGTCGTAGAGCTTCGGGTCGATGGTGCCGGGGCGCGGGATGAGGATGCTGCTGACGGCGAACTTGTCCATGAAGCGTGCGGTGATGGCCGCCTCGCCGGCGATGGGGCCGGCTTTCACGATGCCGTTTGCATCGACGGTCGCGTAACCGGCATCGTTCGACTGATAGGCCGCGAGCTTCGTCACGTCCTCTTTCGATCCATCGCTGAAGTGTGCCGTCACGGCGAGGGGGATCGATTCATTGAACTTCAGCAGTCTTTCGCCTGGCGCCACGGTGATCTTTGCGAGAGTTGGCGCGTCCTTGGGCGTGCGCGGCGTACCGGCGGCGATCCAGTCGCGGAGCAATTTGTATTCGGGGGAATCCTTCGCCAGTTTTTTGCCGCCGCCATGCGGGACTTCCCCGGCGGCCTTGCGGAGGAACAAGCTGAAATCGGGATCGGCGGCGAAGAGCCGGCGTCCGCGGGCTTCCGTCACGATCGCGTTGTAGTCGAAGTCCGGATCGAAGCCGAGCAGCGAGAGGGGGAATCCGTTCTGGCCGCGCGCCTTGCCGTGGCACGCGCCGGAGTTGCAGCCGAAGCGCGTGAGGATCGGCTCGACGTGGCGCTCGAACGTGGGTTCGGCGGCCGGTGCGGCCGCACCGAGGCCCAACATGGCGATGATGGTGTAAAAACGGATCATGATTTCCGGTCGCGGGACGGTTCTGTGGTCGAACCCGGTCGGCAGGTATTGGAATTTTACCGGATCGCGGGCGAAAACGCACGCCCAAAAACGCCGGAACGGGCGGTTTCCCCCGACGACAAGTATTTTTGCATTCCCGCCAGATTGCGGTATTTTCCAAACCCGATCCATCGTACAATCGGGTCATGGTTTGGTCGGCACTTCGCCGACTCCTGAAGTCGTTGGCTGCGGCCCCCGCCTTCTTCGTGAGTTCTGGTAGAGATCCGTGATGGCAATGAATCTGTATGTCGGCAACATGTCGTTCTCGACGACCGAGGACACCCTGCGCGAGGCCTTCGCCCAGTACGGGACCGTGACCAAAGTCCAACTCATCATGGACCGGGAAACCGGTCGTCCCCGCGGCTTCGCGTTCGTCGAGATGAGCGACGGCGCCGACGCGGCGATCCAGGCGCTCAACGGCGCGCAACTCGACGGCCGTCCGCTGACGGTCAACGAAGCCAAGCCCCGCGAAGATCGCGGCCCGCGTGGCGGCGGCGGTGGTGGCGGTGGTGGCGGCGGCCGGGGCGGCTACGGCGGCGGTGGCGGCGGCCGGTATTGATCCTTTCGATTAACAATCACGACCCCGGCGATGTCTCGCCGGGGTTTTTTGTTTCCGCTGGTTTCCC
>JALHPZ010000054.1 GCA_022842245.1 Gemmataceae bacterium | reverse complement strand
GAGCCGCGGGCCGTCAAGCGCCGACCGAAGGAGTTCGACCGCCTGACCTGCCCGCGGAGCGAGTTGAAGGCGAATCTGCTGAAAACCCAAGGGAAATGACACTCACGCAACGGCATTCGCTTATATCTCTTACCTTCTTCGAGATTTACGTTGTACTCGTCCACGATTTTCTTGACTTCTCTTACTCTCGCCCTCGTTGATTCCCAGAGCAAATCACCTTCAGGAATAAGGGTTCCGCAAAAGTCTTCCAATTTGTGATAACTCGTTCTACAGTCTGGCATCAGCCATGCGCCACACAGGTGTGGATAGTCAGGAATCTTGCCGATAAAGCCGTCCAGCGGGCATTGATCCGGGACATTGCCAACTCCGGCTTTGACCAATTGGTCCCGCACAGCATTCCATCGTTGATGCGCCTCAGTATCTATATCGATGACAAATCCCACCGGGTATTCAGTTGCAATCCTGGTGGCATCTTGGATGCAAGAAAGTAGCCTGTCGTCACTGCCTTGTGACTTGATATGCAGGTATTCTTCGCCTTTTTTTGTATCAATGCCGTGCCTGAATAGCAGGCCATTGATGACACCGATGTCATCAGGCCCTTCGACATATAGCTTGGGCAGCGTCTTCATTATCGTGGGTCGATATCCGATTTGACCATTTGGACGAGTGACTCGCCTCGAAATGGAATGCTATGCACAATAGACCTGTCGATCTTGTGTATTGAAACTTCTGACATTAGCTCTGGATGATTTTTGCACAGAATAGAGAGCCCTTCGATGCAGTCCCAGCTATGCGTTGTAGCGAACACCTGCGTATTAGATGCCACCGCTTTGGAAACTATTAGTTTCCACATGTCAGACATGACAGAATAATGAAGACCAGTGTCTATTTCATCAACAAACAAGCATCCTTTCTTTGTAAACGATAGTGAAGTTGTCAATGCCATCAATCGGCGCATTCCATCTCCCATACTTCCCAACGGCACGCGGCCTTCTAGGCCCTTTAATCCAACTACAATTCCACCCCGTGACGGGAAGTAACCTTGGGCGAACATGCCGGTTAGAATCCGCACAGATGTGAGGTCTTGCTCGATGATCCGCATTGCACTGGCAACTTCCTCCTCCTGTCCTGTCACTGTGACCTCATCCCACATCACTGCGATATCGATAGAATTCAAAGAGTCCGGACCAACGAACCGCATTTGCGGGCTGCTTGTCCTTCTGGGCGCACCCACTCTGCGATACTTTGGTGAAATATCAAAATCGACGCCACCTTCGCGGGAAATGAAATAGATAGGTTCGTTACGCTCGTGTTTATCTGACTGAGTAACACTTGGGTTTCGATTGCTAATCTTCAAATGGAGACCTGGCAATCTCGTTGGGCGTTGGGCAGCCTCCGTCGGCGCTTGAATCTGAATGATCTTTACGAGTGCCGGCAAATATCCATTATCGCCTTGTAGAGCGAATGAGTTATCCGGGGCGATAGTGTGATTGTAAAAGAAATGCGAGATATCAACTAGTGTTGGAAGGTCTTGCCGCCCCGTGATGATGATTTCACCACGACGATCAGCTACTTCTGCCAGCACCGCTGGATCGCCACGCGAAGTGAGAAACTGGATACCTTCCAAAAGTGCGGTTTTGCCGCAGTTGTTCTTACCAACTATCAAATTGACGCGCGTCAATCCATCCATTTTGTAGGATTTGAATCCGCGATAACCATTGATATCAATTTTAGTAAGCATGGGATCGGCCGCCGAAGGATGGGCCACTAGGGCATCTTACTCGCGACGGACTTCTTGGGACAACACCAATTCGCATACGACGGGAGAACGGCTTCCGTAACGAACGCGACGATAGGAACTTACGGAATAAATAAAGCAGAATGCGCAATACGGTAAAAGTCAAGAGAATTCCGACTCTTCATCGTCTTCCCGTAGCGAATAGGCTGCGTAAACTGCAGTTATGAAAGGCACTAACCCAGATCCAAACGGTCCCGGGAAATCGAACGAATTCGAGCCATTCAAGCGGTTACACCAGCAGACTAGACCGCATTGCATGTGTTTCGACCAACGAACCCCACGTTTTTCGGCCAAGTTCGATCATTACGACGACTGCAGTGCCCGATTAGAGCCGGCAATACATTATGGTAATGCCGAGCAGCCAAATAGGGCGAGGAAATACAACATTCCACGCATTCGTGGGGCTTGCCGAGTGGAGCCGAGGGGAGTTGAACCCCTGACCTCCTGAATGCCATTCAGGCGCTCTACCAACTGAGCTACGACCCCTCGATAGGAAACGATACGACCCGGGCGGCCCGGCGTCAAGCCAAGAGGCCGAGTGCGCCGGCGGCTTTCGGCCTCTTGGCGAGCGGGGGGCGTAAGCCCCCTGCTTCTCGTTCCACGCACGCGAGAAACAGGGGGCTTACGCCCCCCGCTCGCCGAATGCCAAAGGCAGGCCGCGCCGGCTGTGCCCCGGCTAACGGGGCACGTGGCCGTCCTGGCCGGCGCCGTCCGACGATTCGCCCCTAATCAAGCGACCGGCCATCAGTCGCGGGGGTTCACGGGGTTTCCTTCGCGAAGGTCGGTTTCTTCACGAGTTTCGCCAGCACGACGCAGGCGGCGAGGATGGCGGCGGAGAGGTAGAGGGCGGTGTCGTCGCGGCCGGTGAGGTCCTTGATGTAGCCGGCGGAGAGCGGGACGAGGAAGGCGAGGCCCCAGCCGAGGAAGACGAGTCCGTAGTTGGTGCCCATGTTCTTGGGGCCGTAGAAGTCGGCGGTGAGGGCGGGGAGGAGGGAGAGTCCGCCGCCGTACTGCCAGTAGGCGATGCCGACGACGACGAAGAGGAGGACGACGTTGTTGGCGGCGATGATGGCGGGCATGGCGGCGAGGCAGAGGGCGGCGGCGACGCCGTTGAGGGCGTAGGCGTTGGTGCGTCCGACGCGGTCGGAGTAGAAGCCGGTGCCGACGCGGCCGAGGGCGTTGACGATGCCACCGAAGGCGGCGAGGAGCCAGCCGTTCTGCTCGAGGAAGGGGTACCCTTTGGCGGCCTTGGCGAGGAGCGGGGCGGCGTTGGCGATGAGGAGCAGGCCGGACTGGGCGGCGCCGAACATGAGGGCGACGAGGGCGAAGTACTGGCGGGTGCCGAGCATTTCGCGGGGGGTGCGGTTGTCGACGGGGGCGGCGGGGGTGGCGGAGGCGATCTTCGGCCCCGGGGGCATGTAGCCGGGCGGGGGCGACTTGAGGACGAACCCGGCGAGGACGACGACGACGGCGAAGAGGCAGCCGAGTCCGACGAAGCTGCCGGTGAGGCCGAATTCGGTGATGAGGTATTTGGCGAGGGGGGCGATGTAGATGGCGGCGCCGCCGTAGCCGCCGACGACGAGGCCGACGATGAGTCCGCGGCGGTGCGGGCCGAACCATTTGACGGCGGCGGGGGTGGCGGCGGCGTAGCCGAGGCCCATGCCGATGCCGCCGAGGACGCCGAAGCCGAGGATGAGGCCGAGGTAGCTCTGGAGCAGGCCGGAGAGGATGCAGCCGGCGGCGAGGAAGAGTCCGCCGAGGGTGACGCCGAGCCGGGGGCCGTAGCGGTCTTGCAGGCGTCCGCCGGGGACCATGAAGAGGGCGAAGGTCAGCCCGCAGACGGCGTAGGCCCAGGTGGCGTCGGCGTCGGAGAGGTGGCTCCAACCGGCGTTCGTGCCGGTCATGGCGGTGCCTGGGGGCGCATCCGGGGTGGCGATGAGGCTCGCCTTCCAGACGCTCCAGGCGTAGAGGATGCCGAGGCAGAGGTTGACGGCCATGCCCGCGGCGACGACGAGCCAGCCACGCGCGGGAGAGGGGGCGGACATGGAGAGGCCCTGTCGGGAGAGGAGGCCATTCGCGGCGAAGCCTTCGGGACGGATTCGAGGTGACTCGAATCCGTCCCGAAGGCTTGCGATGGTTCGAACGTGGTTTACTTCGCGGCGGCCGGGGCCTTCAGCTTCTTCGCGGCGCGGGACTTGAGGCGGGCGGCCTTGTTCTTGTGGATGTAGCCCTTCGATGCGGCGCGGTCGAGCGCCTGCTGGACGACCTTCGCTCCTTCGGTCTTCTTCGCGTCGTCGGCGCCCTTCAGGGCTTCGGTCAGGAGTTTGCGCTTCTCCTTGATCGACTTGGCGACGGTCCGGTTGCGGCGGCGGCGCTTGTCGGCCTGGCGGAGACGCTTCCAGGCGGATTCGGTATGCGGCATGAAATCCTCAGTGTCAGTTGTTAGTGTTGGTGGTTAGTGTCAAGAGTTAAATCGCGCCGACCTTGAAGCGGATGAATTTCACGACGGTCAGGCCGGCCTTTTGCAGCGCTTGGCCGACGGTCGTGTTCGGGTACTTGGCGGCGTTCGCCATCGGCTGTTCGGTGAGGACCGTCTCGCCGAGCCAGGTCTTCATCTTGCCCTCGGCGATCTTCTCGATGATGTTCGCCGGCTTGCCCGCGTTCTTCGGCTCGGCGAGGATGTGGCTCATCGCCAGCTCTTTTTCCTTGGCGAGCAGGTCGGCGGGCACTTCGCTGACGAGGGCGAACTGCGGGTTGAGGGCGGCGATGTGCGCCGACGCGTCCCGCATGACTTCGTCCGCGGCCTTCTCGCCCTTGCAGACGAGCAGCACGCCGACGGAGCCGTCGTGGTGGATGTACTGGCCGTAGACGTTCCCGGTGTCGCGGGCGAACTTGTGGGCGATCATCTTCTCGCGGATGACGCCGACGACTTCGTCGATGCGTTCCTTGACGGTGGCGGAGCCGAAGGGGGCGGCGAGGAGGGCGGGCACGTCGGCGGGGTTCGCCGTCGCGACGGTCTTCGCCAGGTCGGCGACGAGTTCGATGACGCGGTCGTTCTTGGCGGTCGGGGCGGACTCGCAGCGGAACTCGAGGATGGCGGCCTGTTTGGCGGCGTTGTCGACGAAGATGCCGATGCGGCCTTCGGCCGTCTCGTTGCCTTCGCGCTTGACGGTGGCCTTGGCGAACTGGCTGCGCAGGATCGCGATGGCCTTGTCCATGTCGCCGGCGGCTTCGGTGAGGGCCTTCTTGCAGTCCATCATCGGCAGGTCGGTCTTCTTGCGCAGCTCGTTGACGGCCGCGGCGGAAATCGTGCTCATGATCGGTGTCGGTATCGGTGGCTAGTGGTGAGGAAGAAAGGCCGGGCCTATTTATTCAATGAGGCCCGGCGGAACGACATTTCAGGCGGCCGGCGGGTTCGGCGCGGCGGCGGGTTCGGCGGGGGCCGCCGCGGGCACGGCGGGCGCCGGCGGGGCGATGATCCGGGGCTTCTGCAGCATCGCCTGTTGTTCGGGCGAGAGGGCCGCGCGGCCTTCGAGCACGGCGTTGGCCAGCTTCTGGACGACCACTTCGATCGAGCGGATCGAGTCGTCGTTGCCCGGAATCGGCAGGTCGACCGGGTCCGGGTCGCTGTCGGTGTCGATGAGCGCGAGCGTCGTGATGCCCATGCGGCGGGCTTCCTTGACGGCGATGTGCTCCTTCTTCGGGTCGACGATGACGAGCACTTCGGGCAAGCGCTTCATTTCGCGCACGCCGAGGAGGTTCCGGCGGATCTTGACGAGTTCGCGGCTCAGCGTGGAGATCATCTTCTTGCTGTAGCGGCGGATCGGCGCGGTGTCGGGGGCCTTGTTCAGGTCCATCTTGCCGGCGTCGTTCATCATGCCGGCGATGTAGGTGGTCATGTCGTGGCGCTTGGGGTTGTCCCCTTCGGGCAGCCACATGGCTTCGAGTTCTTCGAGGCGGTTGAGGCGCGAGCGGATGGTCTTGAAGTTCGTGAGCGCGCCGCCGAGCCAGCGTTCGCTGACGTACGGCATGCCGCAGCGGGCGGCTTCGCGTTCGAGGATGTCCTTGCCCTGGCGCTTGGTGCCGACGAACAGGACGAGTTGGCCCTTGGCGACGACCTGCGACAGGTAGCGGTGGGAGCGGAGCAGGCCGCGAACCGTTTCCCGGAGGTCGATGATGTGGATGAGGTTGCGCTTGCCGTAGATGTACGGCCGCATCTTGGGGTTCCAGCGGCTGGCGCGGTGGCCGTAGTGTACGCCGGCGTCCAGCAGTTCCTTGACTTCGATCAACGCCACAAATCATCCTCCCGGACGGCGATGGGCCGTCGCTGTGGAAACGAAGAAACGCCCCCAACACGGTTTCTGGGGCGGAAGAGTGTGAATATATTCAACGTGAGAACATTGTCCAATCCGCGCGGCGATTTTTCGGCGCCGTCATGTTCCGGTCAGCCGCTTTACCAGAAACCCCATCAGGAACATGAGGGCGACAACCGCCGCGAGGATGTAGGGCAGCCAGACCGGCAGGCGGACGGTCGGCTTCCCGCCCGCCGGCCGGTTCGGCTTCATCTCCTCGAGCGTGCTGCCGTCGTCCGGTGCCTCCGCGTCCACCCACAGGTCGTCCGTCGAGAGTTCGTGGTTGTCGGAGGTTTTCACCGTGGCGATCGGCGCCGCGGGCGTGGCCCACTGCTTCAAAATGGTCGCCACGTGCGCCGCCGAGGCGAAGCGCTCGTTCGGGTCCTTCGCCATGAGCTTCGAGACGACGGCGGCGAGTTCGACGGGCACGTCGGGGCGGATGGAGCGTAGCGGCGGCGGGGAGTCGTTGCGGTGCCACTTGATCTTCTGGATGGCGGTGCCGCCGGGGAAGGGAGGGCAACCGGAGAGCGAAAAGTACATGGACGCGCCGAGGGCGTAGAGGTCCGATCGCGGAGAGACGTCCGTGGCGTCGGTGGCCTGTTCGGGGGCGATGTAGTCCATGCTGCCGAGGATGTAGCCCTTGCCGCCGACGAGGGCGGGGTCGCGGGGGAGTTCGTCGCCGAGGTGGAGCGCGAAGCCGAAGTCGATGAGCTTGGCGGTGCCGCCCGGGGTGACGATGATGTTGCCGGGCTTGAGGTCGCGGTGGATCAGTCCGACGCCGTGGAGGCTGGCGAGTCCGTCGGCCACTTCGGAGAAGATGCGGGCGGCGTCGCCGGCGGCGAGGGCGCCGTCCTGGAGGACGATCTCGCGGACGGTGCGTCCGGGGGCGTACTCCATCGCGATGTAGAGCAGGCCGTTCTGCTCGCCGCTGTCTAGGGGCCGGGCGACGTTGGGGTGCTGCCGGATGAACCGGCCGAGCGCCATCTCGCGGAGGAAACGGTCGCGGACGCGGTCGACCTCCGCCTTGCGCGGGGGCAGCACCTTGAGCGCGATGAGCGGGCGGACGACGTTCGAGGAGTCCTGGCGTTCGCGGGCGAGGTAGACGACGCCCATACCGCCGCGACCGAGCGGCGAGAGGATGCGGTAGTTGCCGATGACGAGGCCGCTGAGGCCGGAGAGCAACTTGTCGGCCTGAAAGCGGGTGAGGTCGCCGGTCTCCACGAGGCGCATGGCGAGCTGGACCGGTTCTTCGCCGGGCGTCGCCTGCCGGGCGATCGCGTCCATCCGGTCGGTCGGCAGCAACTCGCTGCGGCGCAGCGTGTCGAGAAACTCGCCGAGTTTGGTTCCGAGGTCCGGTGGCGACGCCATTCGCGATTCACCCGTTTACGCGGTCTCCATTCATCCTAGAATGTTGCAGGAACATCGAACGGAGTTTCGGATCGATCGGCATCGGTCGGTCTCTGTCGCGGAGCGGCCCATGTCCAAGCACATGCAACGCGATCTGGAGAAGCTCCAGAAGCTCGTCCTCAAGATGGCCGGCCTCGTCGAGGAATCGGTCTATCAGGCCGCGAAGGCCTTGCAGGACCGCGACGTCGAACTCGCGGACCAGGTGATCGAAGGGGACAACCTCATCGACGACCTGGAAAACGACGTCCAGGAAGAGTGCTTGAAAATCCTCGCGCTCCACCAGCCGGTCGCGGTGGATTTGCGGCGAATCAGTTCGGTCTTGTTGATTTCCACCGACTTGGAGCGGATCGGCGACCTCGCGTCGGGTATCGCGGAGCGGCTGAGCGTTCTGGCCAAACCGCCGCACGTGACGATTCCGGAGCGGACCCGGGCCATGGCGGACCGGACGATCCAGATGGTGCGCAAATCGCTCGACGCGTTCGTCAATTCGGACGCGGCGGCGGCGCGCTCGGTCATCAAGTTGGACGACGAGGTGGACGCCGACAACCAGGCGATCCTGCGGGACGTGATCGCCGAAATGAAACGGACGCCGGACCGGATCGACACGTTGATGTCGCTCTTTTCGGCGATCCGCCACCTGGAGCGCATCGCGGACCACGCGACGAATATTTCCGAAGACGTGATCTATCTCGTCGAGGGCGCGCTCGTGCGCCACCACCACGAATTGCTCGGCGTGTAATAAAGCGTTCCTATCCTGATTCCATGCCCGTCACGCTGTTCTTCCAGGCCATGTTCGCGCGGAGCTACGCCCGCGTCATCTGGCTGTTCCGCAACCGCACCTGGATTCTGCAGGAGACGATCCTGCCGATGCTCTCGGTGGCGGCATTCGCCTACGCCTACCGCGCGATGAACGCGCCGGACCGGTTCGTCGGGTACGTCGTGCTCGGCGCGGCCATGACGGCCTTCTGGTTCAACGTCCTTTGGAGCATGGGCGCGCACCTGTACTGGGAGCGCGACAGCGGCAACCTCGAACTCTACATCCTCGCGCCGGCCCCGATGATGGCGATCCTCGCCGGCATGGCGCTCGGCGGCATGGCGACCACCGTCGTGCGCGCCACGGCCATCCTCGTCACCGGCGTGCTCCTCTTCGACGCGCCGATTACCTTCCAGCATGCCGGAAGCGCCCTCGGCGTCTTCGCGCTCACGCTCGTCGCCCTCTACGGCCTCGGCATGATGTTCGCCTCCCTCTTCCTCCTCTGGGGACGCGAAGCGTGGCACATCGTCAATCTGCTCCAGGAGCCGGTCTTCCTCCTCACGGGG
The DNA here is from genome assembly GCA_022842245.1 of Gemmataceae bacterium. Taxonomy (GTDB): domain Bacteria; phylum Planctomycetota; class Planctomycetia; order Gemmatales; family Gemmataceae; genus Limnoglobus. Next base: position 9,042 of record JALHPZ010000054.1, on the reverse strand, counting down.
ATGAACTTCCCGGTCAAGATCTTCCTGAGCCTGCCGGTCGTGATTCTCGGCGCGGCGCTGTTCATCCCGCTCACCGCCGGCATGGACGCGATGCGGCAACTGCTCTTCTCCGGAACGGCCGATCGGTTGATGGCGATCGAGTACGAAGTGGCGATCCTCGCCGGGCTGGCGGTGCTATTTCTCGCCTCGGCGCGCTGGTTCCTCAATGTGCTGGAGACGAAGGCGAAAGTCGACGGGAAACTGGGCCTGCGGTGGCAATGAATGCGATCACTTGCCCAAGACCGGCAGTCCTTCGTTCGCCGCGGCCCGGCGAAGGTCATCATCCAGAGATGCCAGCGGCAGGCGGGCCCGCATGGCCAGATCGAGATAGGCCGCGTCGTAACTCGTCAGCCCATGTTTCCGGCACAGCGGCAGGAGATACCGAAAGGATCGACGGGCGGATTCGTCTTCATGATGAATCGCGAACGTCCGGATCAGATCCAGGAATTGATCCGAATCCGCCGGGGAAATCCGCTTGCGTTTCTCGCACATCGCGAGAACGTTCGAGACTTCGAGAAACCAATGGGAAGGAACGATCGCCGATTCGTCGATCATCCGGTCTTGAATCTCCCGCGTCCCGGGTGTGGCCTCGTCGGCAAAGCACCAGGCCATGGTCAGCGAGCAATCGATGATGAAGGACGGTTTCACTTCCGTCCCTCTTCGATCAGTGCGCGGATGGAGGTTCCGTTGAGCTGGTTGCGTGCGGCCAGTTGCCGCATTTTTTCCACGGCTTCCCGTCGGTCCTCCGGCGAGCGCAGCGCCATCGCGGGAACCAGTCGAGCCACGGGATGGCCGGAACGGGAGATGGTGAATTCCTCGCCCGCTTCGACCCGATCGAGCAAATGCGAAAAGTCGGCGTTCGCCTCGGCCGCCCCGATATCGTTGACAATCGTCGCCATGATCGGCACCTCATCGGACATGGCTTCCCGATTTCAGTCTAATCCCTCGTCTGCGGGGGTACAACTTGAACGCCCGGTAGAATACCCGCGATACCGTCCCGCCCGGGAGTAGAACCTTGGGTCTCGAACGCACGATCCCCGCGACGAAGCCGCTGGACTGGCCGATGCTCGTCCAACGATTGACCGCGCACGGCGAGTCGCCGGTCCTGCGCATGATCGACGGCCTGCCGGCGTTTCCCGATGAAATCCCGTCCGACGATTGGAAGGAACTTCGCATCGGCATGGCGGGGGGCATGGTGACGCTCCGCCGAACGCCCGAGGGCTTCTCATGCGTCACCTGGGGCACGGCCGATCCGCGACTCCAAGCCTCAACCGAACAACTCGTGCACGCCATCGTTGCGTTGACGACCGCCTGACCGCGCCGTCGCTTCCGCCGTCAAACTCCACCCCGTTTCCGCCAATCCGGCCGGCAAGTCCTATCTATCCGGTCCGCACTCCCCGGCTTCGGAAGTTGCCCTGTCGGTTCCGCTGTTTCGATCCGCCGATTCGGTCGATCCCAGTACCAGCGATTTCCTCCGCCGGAACGACCGCCCGTGTTGGGGTTGTCACGATGCGGGGAAATGGGTAATTTCCGTACCCGTCCGGGATGCTCGGACGGGCAACCCTGCGGGGGATCGGCCGTGAATCTGACGGTCCGTCAAGTGGCGGCGCTCGTATCGGGCGAAGTGGTCGGCGACGGCGACGCCGAGATCGTCGACGCGCGCCCGCTCACGGAAGCCCAGCCCGGCCACATCACCTTCGTGGACGACGACCGGCATCTCGACGCGTGGCACCACTCGCCGGCCAGCGCCGCCGTCGTGCAGCCCCACGTGCCCGTGAACGGCCGCCCGCTCATTCGCGTCCACGATCCGCTCATGGCCTTCGTCTCCATCGTCCAGCACCTGCGCGGCGGGTCCGTCCCGCACACCAGTACCATCCATCCCACCGCCCAGATCCACCCCGCCGCGATCGTGGGGCCGAACGCCGAGATCGGCGCCTTCGTCGTGATCGGGGAAGGATCGACGATCGGCGAAGGAGCCACGCTCCACACCGGCGTCTCGATCGGGCGGAACTGCCGGATCGGCCGCGACGCCACGCTCTTCCCGCACGTCGTCCTCTACGACAACACCGTCCTCGGCGACCGCGTCACCGTGCATGCCAACAGCGTGCTCGGCGGCGACGGGTTCGGCTACCGGCTCCAGAACGGTCGGCACGTCAAGGTGCCCCAACTCGGCCACGTGGAAATCGGCGACGACGTGGAAATCGGCGCCTGCACGACGATCGACCGCGGAACCTTCGGCCCCACGCGGGTCGGCTCGGGCACCAAGATCGACAACCTCGTGCAGATCGCCCACAACTGCCAGATCGGTAAGCACAACCTCCTCGTCGCCCAGGTGGGGATCGCCGGTTCGACGACCACCGGCGAATATGTGGTGATGGCCGGCCAGGTGGGAATCGCGGACCACGTCCACGTCGGCGACCGCGCCGTGCTTGGTGCCCGTGCCGGCGTCCATCGCGACGTGCCGGCGGATTCCCGGATGTTCGGCATTCCCGCCACTCCCGACAAGGAACAGATGCGCATGCTGGTGAGCCTGGAGCGGCTCCCGGAACTGCGGAAGGAAGTCAAGAAGATCAAGCAGGTGCTCGGGCTGGAGGCGAAGGAATGACGGCGGCGGAGCCAGTGGGGCTGCTCGCCTGCGCCGGTCGGTTCCCGATCGTGATCGCGGAGAAGGCGCGCGAGTGCGGCCTGCCGGTCGTGTGCGTCGGCGTCGAGGGCATGGCCGACCCGGAGTTGCGGTCCCTCTGCACCGAGTATCACCCCTTGCGCCGCATGGCGCTCGGCCGGATCAGTCGCACCTTCCAGCGCGCCGGCGTTCGCCGGTGGACCATGGCTGGCAAGTTCCACAAGGTCAACCTGTTCCGCCCCTGGCTCTGGCTGCGCATGCTGCCCGACTGGCGGATGGTCCGCTTCTGGTATTCGCGCTCGCGCCGGGACAACAAGGACGACTCCTTGCTGCTCGGGATCATTGCCGAATTGCGCAGGGACGGTTTGGACTGCGTCTCCGCCCTGGACCTTTGCCCGGAGTTGCTCGTGCGGGAAGGACATCTGACGCGCCGTCGGCCGAGCGCCGCCGAAGAGCGAGACATCCGCTTCGGGTGGGAACTCGCGAAACGGATGGGCGACCTGGACGTCGGCCAAAGCGTGATGGTTCGGGATCGCGCCGTGTTGGCCGTCGAAGCGATCGAAGGGACCGACCTGGCGATCCGCCGGGCCGGCGAGCTTTGCGGAAAATCCAGCTTCGCCGTCGTGAAGGTCGCGAAACCGAAACAGGACATGCGCTTCGACGTGCCGACCGTCGGGGTGACGACGATCGAAACCATGCATGCCGCGGGTGCGACCGTGTTGGCGATCGAGGCGGGCCGGACGATCTTGTTGGACGAAGCGCGGACGCTGGCGATGGCGGACCGCTACGGTATCGCGATCGCGGCCGTCCGACCCGATGGCGACGATTTCGCGTCGGATTCTCGCACAATCGCTCGCGGGGACGTATGATGCCCGGATCGGAAACCCCCGCAGAACGGTAGTCCATGGGTTCGATGAACTTCCACGTCCCGGGAACCCTGCCCGCCGGCGGCGCGTTTGCCCTCGAGCACGCGCAATTCGTCGGCGGCTATGACCGTTCGCCATTTCCCACGCGCGTGGAACAGCGCCCGGGCTTTTTGAATCTCACGAAAGCTCAGAACGAAAGCTGCTGTGCGTCCGCGCCTTGGCCGCTCGCCGGCCTCGGGTTCCCAGTGTCGACCACCGCGACCTTGCGGGAAAAATCCGAGCCGTATCATCTGTTGGTCGAGTTGGCGCGGGGCAAGCTGAACCAGTTGCGCAACGCCGTGGCCGAACTGCAAATGCAGGGGCTGGAACCGTCCCCGGACGTGCAACGCGAATCCCGGGCGGCCGTGCGGTTGCTGGCGGCGGCCGCTTTGCAAACCGAACCCGGCGCCGGCGACGCCGACGCGACCGCCGCGCTCGCCCATTGCCACGCCGGATCGCAGGCACTCATCCGGCAGTTCACGGCCACCGCCATCGAGCTGCGCACGCAAGGCGGCCAACGCATCCCCATGCGATGGGCCTGTCGCGTGGCATCCGTGCCGACACCGGAACAGACCGCCACGTTCGTTGATGCGTTCTCCCATGTGGTGCTCGTGCCCGACTGGGCCGCGCTCGAAGTCGCATCCACCAAGTACGACTGGGCCAAACTCGACGACCTCGTCGATTGGGCACACACGAACGGGTTCCAGCCCACCATCGGCCCGCTCATCGACTTCGGCGAACCCCTGCCCGGCTGGCTCGACGGCTGGGAAGGCGAACTCCCCAGCCTCTCCGCGTTCTTCAGCGATTTCGTCGAATCCGTCGTCCATCGCTACGGCTCGAAGATCAAGAACTGGATCCTCTGCTCCGGCTTCAACCACACGTCGCGCTATTCCGTTTCCGAGGACGACCGACTCCGGCTCGTCGGCCGGCTCCTCGAACTCGCCCGCACCCTCGACCCCGACGCCAAGTGGACCATCGGCCTCGCACAGCCGTGGGGCGACTACCTCGGCACCGGCGACCACACCTATTCCCCGCTCGTCTTCGCCGACACCCTCCTCCGCAGCGGCCTGCCGATCGGCGGCTTCGAACTGGAAATCTTCGCCGGCGACGACGACCGCGCCAGCCTCCTCCGCGACGGCCTCGACACCGTCCGACTCCTGGACCTTTTCGGCCTGCTGGGCATCCCGATCGACGTCGTCGCCCGCCACCCCGGCCGCGCGGCCAACACCGCGCCCGCCGACCCGGTCTCGCTCAGCAAGTGCTGGAGCGCCCGCGACGATGTCGCCGCCCAAGCCGCCTGGGGCGAAGGCGTCGCCGCCCTCTCGCTCTGCTACGCCCACATCCGTTCCTTCACCTGGGGCGCCTGGGCCGGCGACCACGGACTGATCGCTCCCGATGGCCGGTCGAAACCACTGCTCGAATCGCTCAAGGCCCACCGCGGACGCTGCTCGTGACCGCCCGCTCCGCCCGGTGGTTGCTCGTCCTCGCCGCCATTCTCTGGAGCACCGGCTCCCTGTTCATGCGGCTGCTGCAGCGCCCGACGGCGCTCGGCCTCGACGCGCCCCCGCTCTCCGAAATCCAGATCGCCTTCTACCGCGCCCTCTTTGCCGGCCTCTGCCTCGTCCCGCTCCTCCGCCGCGCCGACATTCGATTCCGACCCGCGATGGGCGCGCTCGTCGGCATGTTCGCCGTCATGAACGCGCTCTACGTCTCCGCCCTCGGCCTCGGCTCCGCGGCGAACGCCATCTTCCTGCAGAACTCCTCGCCCGTCTGGGTCTTCTTCCTCGGCTGGTGGCTCTTGCGCGAAAAGGCCGATCGCCGCTCGCTCTCCGCCATCCTCATCGCCTTCCTCGGCGTCGTCGTCATCGTCGCCGGGAACTGGCCGAACGGCAGCGACGCCGGCGGCGCCCAACAGATCGACGTGCTGCTCATGGGCATCGGCAGCGGCGCCACCTACGCCGGCGTCGTTTTGCTTCTGCGATTCTTGAAGGACGAATCGGCCGCGTGGATGATGACGCTGAACCTGCTCGGCACCGCTGCGATGCTCGCCGTCTATTTTCTGGTGAAGCTGGGGCCGGAAGGCGTGTGGAGCTGGCTGACCGCGCCGACGGCGAAGCAGTTGCTTTTCCTTGCGTTCTTCGGCGGCATTCAGTTGGCCGCCCCGTACGTGATCTTCGCGCGCAGTCTGCGCAGCGTCAGCCCGAACGAGGCCAGCATCATCACCCTGCTCGAGCCGGTGCTGAATCCGCTGTGGGCGTATCTCATTGATCCGCAAGGCGAGACGCCAACCTGGTGGACGGTCGCCGGTGGCGCGCTCCTGCTCGCGGCGCTGGCGTGGCGGTACGCGCCGCGTAAGAAATCCGCCTACCCCGTTTAGCGGCGAGGCGGAGTCTTCGGAGCCGAGCGCGGTGAGCTGACTCGCTCGGCTCCGAAGACTCCGCCTCGCCGCTAAACAGTGCTGGAAACCCGATCATGCGCACTCTCCTCGCATTCCTCCTCGCAACTTCCCTTCTCGCAGCCGCCGAGCCGTGTCGCGTCAACGTCGTCGACAGGGACAACCGCTGGCCGGTGCCGCTCGTCGAGCTGCAAACCACCGGCAGCCAGCGCTTCGTCTCGGACAACGCCGGTGTCATCGCGATCGATTCGCCCGACCTGATGAACCGCGAATCGTGGTTCAGCGTCGTCGGCCACGGCTACGAGGTGAAGGCCGACGGCTTCGGCTACCGCGGCGTGAAGCTGACGCCGGTGCCGGGGAAGACGCTGACTGTCGAAGTGACGCGCACGAACATCGCGAAGCGCATCGGCCGGCTGACCGGCGGCGGACTCTTCGCGGAAGCCCGGAAGTGCGGCCTCGAAAAGGACTGGATCGACGGCCCCATCGTCGGCTGCGACTCCGTGCAGATGGCCACCCTCGGCAACAAACGCTTCTGGCTCTGGGGCGACACGACGCTCGCCGGCTACCCGCTCGGCATCTTCGACGCCTCCGCCGCCACGACGCCGCTGCAACCGTGGACGAAACTGGAACCGCCACTGAAGCCGAAGTACGACTATTTCACGACCGACAAGGGCAAGCCGCGCGGCGTCGCCAAGATGCCCGGCAGCGGCCCGACCTGGATCTTCGGCATGGCCGTCGTGCCGGACCCGAAGGCCGTGCCCGTGCTCGTCGGCACCTACATGAAGGTGCGGAACCACCTCGAAGTTTACGAATACGGCCAGTGCGTCTGGAACGAGCCGAAGGCGGAGTTCTACAAGGAGCGAGTGATCTGGACGAAGGGGAAGGACGGCGACAAGCCGCCACCGTTGCCAACAGGCCACCCTGCGCCGTGGACGGACGAGGCCGGCAAGGAATGGCTTCTCTTCGGCAATCCGCTGCCGAACCTCCAATGCCCGGCCACGCTCGCCGGCTGGGAAGACCCGAAGCAATGGAAAGTCCTCAAGCCGCAGGCGGAGCTGCTCGATCCCGATGGCAAAAAGGTCGTCCCGCATTCCGGCTCTATCGCGTGGCATCCTTGGCGCAAGAAGTGGGTGACGGTCTTCATGGAGAAATTCGGCAAGCCCTCCGCCTTCGGCGAGCTGTGGTACGCCGAGTCCGACTCGCCGTTCGGCCCGTGGGGCGTGGCCGTGAAGGTGCTGACGCACGCGAACTACACCTTCTACAACCCGCGCGTCCACGCCGAGCTGGCGACGAAGGATTCGCCGACGTTACTGTTCGAGGGCACCTACACCGCCGAGTTCGCGAAGGACCCGCCGCCGACGGCGAGGTACAATTACAATCAGATTCTTTACCGGCTGGATTTGGACGACCCACGATTGGCGAAGGCGAGGAAGTGAAGCGGCAGCGCGAACTTGACTTCTCGGGGCCTGTGCTTGAAAATCCATTCGAGAAGCGTTCGGAAGGTGCGGCATGGACTTCGAGTGGGATGACGACAAGGCCGACTCGAATCTCCAAAAGCACGGGGTTGAATTCTCCGAAGCGATGACGGTGTTCGCGGATCCGCTGGCTTTGACCGGCTACGATCCGGATCATTCCGACGACGAAGACCGATTCATCACGATGGGCCAATCGGCCGAAGGCCGATTGTTGATTGTGTCCCTTACGGATCGAGGCGAAAAGATTCGGATCATCAGCGCCCGCGAGGCGAATCGTCGAGAACGAAAGGATTACGAAGATGGCAACTTCCCCTGAGCCAACCCAACCGGACGAGATGCGCTCGGATTACGATTTCCGAGCGATGAAAGGCGTCGTGCGTGGAAAATACGCCGCGAAGTACCGAGAACGACTGCGGACGATCCGACTCGCCGCCGATGTCGCCGGCGCCTTTGCCGACGAAGCGGCCGTGAACGCGGCTCTTCGCGAATACCTGAGGGAACGCTCCGTTACGGTGACGCCGGCATAGTGGCAAAGTTGGAGTGGCGCAATTGGGATAAGAACCGTGTTACTGGCCTAGAATTGCGTTCATCGCTCACGTGATCAATGAATGACGGCGTCCAAACTCGCCTGGCTTGAATCCGAATGATGAATCGTGATTCGCACTGGTTTCGGAAGACAGATTGATAGTGCTGCCAATAATTCCATTTCGACAGATTTGTAGAGTAAGTCCAGTTCGCGTTCAAAATCGTCGTCGGATAAATCGGAATCGGCCAATTCGTTGTAATGGGAAAGCATGTCGGGCAAAGTGATTTGGCAAGCCGATTTCTCGATTCGTCGACCTGCATTCGCAATCGTTGGGAATGCGATTACTCGACCCGAATCCGGCCATATCTCGAATCGAATGGTATCCCATGGAACGTCGATATTTCTTGGGAGCACATTCGCCGTAATACACCTGCATAGCTGGTTTAGCGCATACTGAAGCGTTTGGGCTTTACTTGATGAAGCCGAAAACAAGCCGTTATGTTCATTCCATTCCATTACTGACATGTTATGACTCATGCTTGACCTGCCGATCCTTGCCTACATCGTCCGCCACACTCGTTACTCGTGCGGTAAGCTCAAACGCTATCCCATGAGTCTTCTGCCGAATTAGCGCTGGTTGGGCTGATTGAGCACGTCATTCAAGCTCGAAAGAACGTTATCGACTTACGCGCCGACCGATCCACGATACCGGCCGACCAACGATTCTGGAAATAGAATGCCCCTTCGACTTCCCTTAGGTGCATCATGGCCGATCCGGTTCGCGTGCTGGTCATCGACGACGACAAGGCCTTCGGGCAGACGATGGCCGAAGTGCTCGCTCGCAAGGGACACGCCGTCACCGTCGCCAACAGCGGCACGGACGGCAGCCGGAAGATCGAGACCGGCGAATACGAAGTCGTCCTCACCGACCTGAACATGGCCGACGTCGACGGGCTGGCCATCGTCAAGCTCGTGCGCGAGAAGCTGCCGGACGCGTCGGTGTACGTCATCACCGGGCAGGGCGACATCAAGACGGCCGTCGAGGCGATGAAACTCGGGGCCGAGCACTATCTCGTCAA
>JALHPZ010000053.1 GCA_022842245.1 Gemmataceae bacterium | reverse complement strand
GAGCCGGCGCGGCGGCGGGCTTCGGCGCGGCGGGCTTCGGCGGCGACGGCTTCTTCGCCGGCGTCGCGGTGCCCTTCGGTGCCAGCAGCGCCGTCATCTGCTTCCCTTCCATGCGCGGCGGCGACTCCACCTTGCAGACGTCCTGGAGCTGTTCGAGCATGCCGTCGATGATCCGCCGGCCTTCTTCGATGTGTTGCATCTCGCGGCCGCGGAACTGCACCTTGAGCTGGACCTTGTCGCCGTGCTTGAGGAAGTCGCGAGCCTGGTTGAGGCGCGTATCGATGTCGTGCGTGCCGGTCTTGGGGCGCACGCGCAGTTCCTTGAGTTTTTGCTGGTGCGTCTTCTGGTGTGCCTTCTTGGACTGGTCGTACTTGTGCTTGCCGTAGTCCATGATCTTGCAGACGGGGGGGCGTTCCGTCGGCACGATCTCGACGAGGTCGAGGCCGAGTTCGCGCGCCATGTCCATGGCCTGCAGGGTCGGCACGATACCGTGCTGCTCGCCGTCGGCACCGATGAGGCGAACGGGACTGATGCGGATCTGCTCGTTCATCCGCGGGCCGGACGGACCGCGGGGCGGGGCATTGCGATCAAACGGAGGGATACGGAAACTCCTGAAATCGGGGAAACGAATACCCGGACCGGCACGGCCGGGTTCCTGCGCACTTATTCATCCTTACCCTAGTTTGAAAGCCGCGTCAACGGTTCGCCATGAAAAATCGCCGGCGGCCCTTGCCGGGGCGGGGTGGGCGGTCGAGAATGCGCCCGCCCACCCCACCCCAGGAGCCTTCCTCCATGCGCCGCCTGTTCTCGCTCGTCGTCCTCGCCGCCCTCGTCGCCCCGCTCGCCGCGGACGACACCAAACTCAAGGTCAAGGTCGGCGACGCTTTCCCCGACGTCCCGCTCGCCGCCACGCAGATCGAGCAACTCAAAAAGGACGCCAAGACCGTCAGCATCAAGGATTTGAAAGGGAAGATCGCGGTCGTCTTCTTCTACCCCCGCGCCATGACCCCCGGCTGCACCGTCGAATCGTGCGGCTTCCGCGACATCGCCAAGGATTTCCCCAAGGACGTCGTCATCCTCGGCGCCAGCTCCGACACGGTCGCGAAGAACGACGAGTTCACGAAAAAGGAAACGCTGACTTACCCGCTCCTCTGCGACACCGACCTCCAGCTGATCCAGTCGCTCGGCATCCAGTCGCCGAAAGGGAAGGTCGCCCAGCGCCTGACCTTCGTGATCGATCGTGATGGCAAAATTGCCAAGATCTACGAGAAGGTGACGCCGAAGGAGCACCCGAAGGAAGTGCTCGCCTTCGTCAAGGAACTGGCGGCGAAGAAGTAACGTTATCATGGTTGGAGTGGTGGGCCGAACCTTCGAGGCCCACCGAACTTTTCCGGAGTCGATCGTCATGCGTCTGCGTTCGCTCGCCGTTCTGATCTTGACCGCGTCGGTGGGTTTCGCCCAATCGAAAGCCCCGAAGCTGCCCGAAGGCACGACGATCGAAAAGGACCTCGCCTACGGCACGCACGAGCGGAACAAGCTCGATATCGCCGTGCCGAAGGGTGACGGACCGTTCCCATTGCTGATTTGGATTCACGGCGGCGGCTGGGAGGCCGGCGACAAGGCCGGCTTCGGCGCGTTCGCCTCACAGGTGGCGCGCGGCTACGCCGTCGCCAGCATCAACTACCGCTACAGCAAGCACGCCGTCTTCCCGGCGCAGATCCACGACGCCAAGGCGGCTGTCCGCTTCCTGCGCGCGAACGCCAAGAAATACAACTTCGACCCGGAGAAGTTCGGCGTCGGCGGCGGCTCCGCAGGCGGGCACCTGTCCGCCCTGCTCGGCACGTCCGGCGGTGTGAAGGAACTGGAGGGCGACGACAACGCGAAGCCCGACGCCAGCCGCGTGCAGGCGGTCTTCGACCTGTTCGGTCCGACCGATCTGGCCAAGCTCTCCCCGGCCGGCGCGCCGACGAACGCCGTCACGCGGTTGCTCGGCGGCGATACCGGCTTGAAGAAACTGCTCGCCGAAACCGGTACGCCACAGACCTACATCTCCAAGGACGACCCGCCGTTCCTGATTGCCCACGGCGACCAGGACAAACTCGTGCCGTTGAAACAGAGTCAGGATTTACATGAGGCATTGAAGGCCGCCGGCGTCGAGAGCGAACTGATCGTCGCAAAGGGTGCCGGACACGGCCCCGGCGTCGGCACGCCCGCGAACATCCTGAAGATGATGGCGTTCCTCGACAAGCACCTCAAGCCCGCCAAGAAGTGAGCCGGCCCGCCTTGAAACTCCTCGCCTACGCGCAACTGCTGCGAATCCCGAACGTCTTCACCGCCTTTGCGGACATCGCGATGGCCGCCTGCGCCGCAGGGTACCTCCTCGATCAGCTGGGCACGTTCGTCGCGCTCCTGCTGGCGTCGGGCTGCCTCTACTGCGGCGGCATGGTGCTGAACGACTATTGCGACCGCGACGAGGACGCAAAGGCTCGTCCGTTCCGGCCGATCCCGTCGGGACGAATCCCGGCAAAGCGGGCGCTTGCCCTCGGTTCGCTGCTGCTTTTCGCGGGCGTCTGCTTCGCGGCCATAGTCAACCACGATCTCAAAGGCAAATCGCCGTGGCTCTCCACTACCGCCACCGCGTGGATTCTCGCCTTCGCGATCCTGGCCTACGACGCCTACCTGAAGCGAACGCCGCTCGGACCTCTTGCGATGGGCGCGTGCCGGTTTCTCAACGTGTGGCTCGGATTGACCGCCGGGTTCCAATTTCCTCCGGAGTTGGCCCTCCACCTCGCGGCCACGACCGGCCTCTACATCGTCGGCGTCACCTGGTTCGCGCGCACCGAAGAAGCCCACTCGAACCGCCGACAACTGATCCTCGCCTCGACTGTCATGGCACTGTCACTGGTCCTCGCCGTCACAGTGCCGTCGCACCGCGCGCCCGGCACGACGCCAATCTACTTCCCGTACCTCGTGGCCGCGTTCGGCTTCCTCGTCGGCTCGAAGCTCGTCGCCGCGATCCAGCAGCCCGGCCCAAAGGAAGTGCAGGCCGCCGTGAAACGCAGCATTCTCGGCCTCGTCGCGCTGGACGCGATCCTCGCGACCGCCTTCGTCGGCGCGTGGGGCCTGCTCATTCTTTTGTTGTTGCTCCCGGCCCGCTGGCTCGGAAAATGGGTGTACTCGACCTAAAGAATTAGCCACAGATAAACACGGATGAACACAGATCAGAGAAGAAATCATTCTTGGTTTTATCTGTGTTCATCCGTGTTTATCTGTGGCTAAAAGAGGGCTTAGAAATGCACGATCGTCGTTCGTTCCTGATGGCCGGAGGGGCTGCCGTGGCAGGGATGGCTAGCGTAGGAGCCGCCGACGATACGGCGGCCAAGACCTTCGTCGAGAAGCACGTCCAGAAGATGCGGCCACTCGAGATCGCAGCCAACAACGCCTGGTGGAACGCCAACACCACCGGCAAGGACGAGGACTTCGCCAAGAAGGAGGCCGCGCAGAACGCCATCGACGCGGCCCTCGCGGATACGAAGGTCTTCACGGAACTGAAGGCGATCAAGGACGCCGGCGTGACGGACAAACTCCTCAAGCGCCAGATCGACCTGCTCTATTTGATGTACCTCGAGAAGCAACTCGACCCGGAACTGCTGAAGAAGATCACCGCGAAGGCGAACGCCGTCGAGAAGGGGTTCAACGTCTACCGCCCCGTCGTCGATGGCAAGGAGATGTCCGATAGCCAGGTCCGCCGCGTGCTGAAGGAGTCGACCAACCCCGGCGAGCGCAAGAAGGTGTGGGAGGCCAGCAAGGGCGTCGGAGCATCCGTGGAAGCGGACCTGAAGGAACTCGTGGCGCTGCGCAACGAGGCGGCCACGAAGCTCGGCTTCAAGAACTTCCACACGCTCATGCTCTTCCTGAACGAGCAGGACGGCGCCGAACTCATCGCGCTCTTCGACGAACTCGACACGCTGACGCGCGAGCCGTTCCTGAAGGCGAAGGCTGAGATCGACGAGAAGCTCGCCCAGAACTGCGGCATCAAGGTGAGCGAGCTGCGCCCGTGGCACTACCAGGACCCGTTCTTCCAGGAGTCGCAGGCGGTCTTCGCGGTCAGCATCGACGAGCCGTACAAGACGGCGGACATCCTGAAGCTCTGCCAGGACTTCTACAAGGGGATCGGCCTGCCGATCGAGGACGTGATCGCGCGCAGCGACCTGTACGAGAAGAAGGGGAAGTCGCCGCACGCCTTCTGCACGGACATCGACCGTGAGGGAGACGTGCGCGTGCTGGCGAACATCGTTCCCACGGAATACTGGGCGAGCACGATGCTGCACGAGCTGGGCCACGCGGTCTACAGCAGCAAGAACATCCCGCAATCGGTGCCGTACGTGCTGCGCGACGCGGCGCACATCCTCACGACCGAGGGCGTGGCCATGCAGTTCCAGAAGTTCAGCAAGCAGCGCGCGTGGCTGGAAGGGATGGGCGTGAAGGTCGAGAACGGCAAGGCCTTCGACGAGACGGCCGCGAAGATGCTCCGCAACGAACTCTTGATCTTCAGCCGCTGGTGTCAGGTGATGTTGCGGTTCGAGAAGTCGATGTACGAGAACCCGTCGCAGGATTTGAACAAGCTCTGGTGGGACCTCGTGGAGAAGTACCAGGCGATCGTCCGCCCCAAGGGCCGCAACGCCCCGGACTACGGCAGCAAGATCCACATCTGCTCCGCGCCGGTCTACTACCACAACTACATGATGGGCCAGCTCTTCGCCTCGCAGGTCCACCACGCGCTCTGCCGGGACGCGCTGAAGGTGGAGCCGCGGGCGACGACGTACATCGGTGAGAAGAAGGTCGGCGAGTTCATGAAGGCGAAGGTGTTCGAGCCGGGCCGGACGCTGTCGTGGCGCGACCTGACGAAATTCGCGACCGGGGAGCCGCTGAGCGCGAAGGCGTTCGCGAAGGATTTCAAGGAATAAGCGTATCCGGCGCGAGACGCGGCCATGGCAAACGTCCGGTGTCCCGATTGCGCGGCGGCGATCCCACTCGCGAAATGGAAATCGCGGGACGAGATCGTCTGTCCCCATTGCGATTGCCGGTTTCCTATACGGGCGGTGAACGAGACCGACGACGATTTACCGGAGCCACGTCGGAAGAAGCCCCGGCGATCCAAGTCCGAGCGGAGCGAACGCCCTGCGAAGCGCCCGTGGTGGAAATTCATTCCCGACGACTACGGGCCGAAGAACGCGTGGCTCTACGGCGCCGCGGCGGCCGGCGTTCCGCTCTACCTGCTCGCTCAATTCGGCACGACGTTCGCGCAAACGCTCCTGGTCTTCGGTGTCGTCGTCGCGGTCTACGGCATGATGCGCGGCTTCCTCGCGCTCTCGGACCTCGGCGAAGACCGGACCGCAAGCCTCGGCTTGTTGGTCGTCGCCTTGCCGGTCGTTCTCTTCATTTACACTTGCCTGTATCCGAAGCAGCTCGGCAAGCATTTTCTCTTCGCGTGCCTGGGCGTCTTCTGGATGATCGTCGGCTACAACGCCGTCTGGAAGATCGAGAACAAACGACTGCTTCAGGAACTGAAGGAGCATCGCGAGACGCATTTCGGGCCGGAGAAGCCTCCCGAAGCGCCACCGGAGCAGCGCCCGCCGCCACCGTGGGACCATCCCGCGCCACCGGAACCCGCGCCGATCTTCGCCAACGGTCCGCTCGTTTATCTCGCGGATCTGGAACCCTTCGCGAAAAAACCGGGTCCGTGGCCGTTCAAACGCGATGGCACGGTCGGCGATCGGCCCGACCACAAGATCTCCGTGCAGGGAGTCCCGTCTCCCAAAGGACTCGGCGGCATGCATCCGCCCGAATTCGGTTTCGTCGCCGTCAAGTATCGGCTGGGCAAACAGGCCGCGACCTTCAAGGCGAAAGTCGGCATCACGGACCATGCGTTCGGCGTCCATCAGCCGGGCTATTTCGAAGTGATTGGCGACGGCCAGCGACTCTGGCGGTCCGATCCGGTCGGCGTCGGGCCTGCGGTCGAATGCGTCGTGGATATTGAAGGAGTCGATATTCTCGAACTGCGCGTGACCGCGCCCGGCGTGGCGTTCGGACAACATGCCGTCTGGATGGAGCCACGATTGTTGAAGACGCGCCAGACGCGGGACGAGTGACGGCATCTTGGTGCGCGCTCCGCGTCGCCGCTAAACTATCGGAACTATGCCCCTCCTCGTTCTCGCGTTCGTCGCGCTGCTCGGCCTCGGGTTCGTGTGGCTGCTCTTCGCCGTCGCGCGGGCCGCGCCGCCGTACCGGGCCGATGGCGGCATGGTCACGTTCCGCCACGGGGCGTTGCTGCGGGCCTTCGCGGTGCTTGCCTTCTTTGGCGCGCCAATGCTCTTGGGTCTGTGGGTCCTGTTCTTCCCGCCGCGCTCGAACGCGACGCTCGCACCGGCCATCGTCACGGCGGCCCTGCTCGGCCTCGCGGGGTTCCTGCTCGTCTGGGAAGCGTTCAAGTTCCAACTGACGATCTCACCGACGGGATTGGAGTGTCGCTCGCCGTGGAAGGGCCGGTTCTCGCATGCGTGGGAGCAGGTGACGGCGCTCGAATATTCGGCGGTGAATGCGTGGTTTGCGATCAAATTCCAGGGCGGGGGCGAGTTTCACGTTTCGACGCTGGTCCCCGGCGTGTCGCGGTTTCTGGAAGCGTGCGAGGGGCGGCTGAAGTCGGAGCAGATGGCGGGGGCGAAGCGCGGATACGCCTGGATGCGGCGGAAGTGGCCGTTCGAATCGTGACGGATACGGAACTTCGCGTCTTCGTGTACAATCCAACCACCATGACAACTCCCGCGCCGACTCCCGACCGCCGTCGATTCATCCGCGCCTCCGCCGCCGGTGCCGCCCTCGCGCTGTCGGCCGAGAGCTACGCCAAAGTGCCCGGCGCGAACGAACGCCTCGGCGTCGCCTTCGTCGGCTGCGGCGCGCGGGCCCAGGCGCACATCAACCTCATCCTGAAAATGGCCGGCTCGCACAATGTCGTGCCCGCCGGCGTCTGCGATGTTTGGGACGGGCTCGAAGAAGATTACACCCAGACCTTCGCCGGCAGCACGACCACGCGGCGCTACTCGCAGGGGCTTTACCCGTCGGCTGCGAAGTGCGGCTTCAGCGCGAACGATTCGACGCGCGTCGTGAAAGATTACCGCCGGCTCCTGGACCGTTCCGACGTGGACATCGTCTGCATCGGCACGCCGGACCACTGGCACGCGCGGCAGACCCTCGACGCCCTCGCGGCCGGGAAGGACGTGTACGTCGAGAAGCCGATGACGCGTACGCCGGCCGAGGCGATCGCCGTGACGGACGCGGCCGCCAAGTACAATCGCGTTGTCGTCGTCGGCGTGCAGGGCCTCGCCGACCCGTCGTGGCGCACGGCCCACGAGTTGATCCGCAAGGGAGAACTCGGCCACGTCGCGCAGCTGCAGGCCGGTGCCTTCCGCAACGACGCCCGCGGCCAGTGGCGCTTCTACCGCACCGTCGAGCAGATGAACCCGAAGACGGTCGCGTGGGACCTCTTCCTCGGCCACCGCTTCGACGTCAATGGCGTGAAGCTCGCCCCGCCGCCGGGCGTGCTGCCGTTCGACCGCGCCACCTTCGCCCAGTGGCGCTGCCGCTCGGCCTTCTCCAGCGGCCCGATCTCCGATTTACTCATTCACCCCGCGACGAAGCTCCTGGCCGCGAGCGGCCTGCGCTTCCCGCAGCGCGTGACCGGCGCGGGCGGACTCTTCCTCGAGCGCGACGGCCGCGACGTGCCAGACGTGGCCACCGTGATCGCCGACTTCGGCGAGGGGGCGCAGATGCTCCTGACCGCGACGACGATCAGCGGCTACCCGCTCGAGGAGGTGATCCGCGGCCGGCTGGCAAACGTGAAGTTCGTGAAGGGCGGCGTCCACCTCTACCGCGACGACCCGTCGAAGGCGGGCCTCATGCCGCAGCGTCACGACAAGCCGATCGAGCCGACGGAGCGCATCGCCGTGGACGCGCCTCGCAACGAGACGGAGGCGATGTGGACGCACTTCCTGGAGTGCGTGCGGAAGCGGAACCGCGAGACGCTCTGCCCGCCGGACCTGGGCGCCGCGGCCGTGACGCTGCTCGCGATGGGCTGGGACGCGATCCGGTTGGGCATGACGCTGGCGTGGGACGGCGACCGGCGAGAAGCGCGGCCGGCGGGGGCATGAAGGCCCACTTTTTCAATCGATCCCGTCCGCCGGGACACTCTCGAAGTCCGCCACGCCGATCCGCATCGCGAGTTGCTCGAACTGGTCCGCATAGTCCTCGTTCGAATAGTGCAGGTGCTCCGCTTCGCAGAGCATCGGCAGCACCCGGCGCCGGCGAACGCCCATCTCCCGGAACACGCGGCGGAAGCGATTCACTTTCGGCGAATAGATCGCGAAAAGCTTGTGTTCGTCGAACTGCACTTCCATCGGTCCGCGTGCACTGAGCACCGCAAGGCCCGTGCAACCATCGTTCAGGATCAGGTCTTCGAAATCGCACAGGTGGCTGGCGAGTACCGGGGCGTCGATCCGGTTGCGGCGGTAGTCGACGTGGCTGCCGTCCTTCCGCCCGTGGCTGCTCTCGAGGACGACATGGAGAGTGTCGCCGAGCGGTTCGAGGAGGGCCAGGAACGTATCGAAGAGCTTTTCGGCCGAAACGCTGGCGAAGAGCATCGGGACGCGCAGCCGGGACGCGGAATCGCGAAAGACTTCCAGCCGGTAGCCCTCGCGCGGGCGGATGGGCAATTCGATCGCGGGCCGCACGGCGTCCGTCAGGGTGAAGTCGCCATAGCGTTTGATCTGGAGATGCGCCTCCAGCGAATCGCTCGTCACGGATGGACCCTCGCTCACGGGAATGCCGCGGCCCCGGCGGGAGGTCTGAAGGGGTGATCGTCCGTGGTTGCCGTTCGCGTTCAGAACCCGCGGTAGCCTACCCGCGCCGCCGGGGGAGGTTGGGCGCAGGCGACGAATTCTAGGGCGCGTTTTCAGGCTGCGCGGGAAAATTCGACAGAAAAACCGATACCATGGATTGTGCCGATATTTCCACGTACGAAAGCTGTGCGTGGGCATCGGTTTGCTTCCTCGGAACTTCTTCCGATCGTCGCCGCACCGCCGTCAACGCCTTCAGCCCTCCGCCCGTTAGGTTCGATGTAAACTTACCCCGTTCGGTTCGGAGATCGCCGTGCGTGCATCGTTCCTCGCCGTCGTGTTGCTGGTTTCCGCGTCGGCGACCCTCGCCGAGGAACCGGGGAACATCGTCATCCGGCCGAACGGTGCTCGGTCCGCCGAGCCGAAGCCTGCTCCCCCGCCGGCCACGAAGTCCGAAAAGGACAACTTCATCATCATCCGGCCGAACGGTGCCGTCGCGAAGCCTGAACAGCAACTCATCTCCAAGTCGGTGCCGAAGGCGACGCCGACCCTTCCGCGTAACGCCGGCGGCGCACCGATCCCGATCCTCAACCCCAAGCCGCAGGACATTCCGAAGCCCGAGGAGAAGCCCGACCCGCAGAAGGGGAAGCTTGTCCTCGAAACGTGGGATGCCGCGTTCCTGAAGGGCGCCAAGGTCGGCTACTTCCATACGGTCGTGCGCGAGCGGGAACTGAATGGGAAGACATACCTCTATGCCACGCGTGAGCACAAACTGGCGCTGCGCCGCTTCGGCCAGCTCACCGAGCAAAGCACCGAGGACGCCACCCTCGAAACGCCCGACGGTAAAGTGCTCACGACACGCATGGAACTGGCGCTCGGGCCGCAGCAGCGCATCGTCCTCACGGGCAAGGTCGTCGACGGTGTGCTGCGGACGAAGTCCGAAGGGGTCGTGCAGAAGGAGGAGGAGACGGCCTGGCCCGATGGCGTGCTCGGCGTTTCGAAGGAAGCCACGCTCTTCAAGGACAAGAAGCCGAAGCCCGGCGATACCTTCGATTATTTCCTCTACGAGGGCCGGCTCAATCGCGTCATGAAGGTGTCGGTCGAGGTGAAGGCTCTCGAGACGATCGCGCTATTCCAGGGCCAGGCGGCCCGTCCGATGCTCCGGATGGTCACGACGCTCAACCCGCTCAAGGACAAGGACGGCAAGGTGATCTTCCGCGTGCCGCCGGCGACGGTCTGGTGCGATGCGGAGACGTTCGAGGTGGTGCGGACGGACCAGGACATGCCGAGCCTCGGCGGCCGGCTTATCATCGCGCGGACGTCAAAGGAGGCCGCGCTCGCGGCGCCGACGAACGTGCCGGACCTCTTCGACGTGCAGTCGATCCGCCTCGACCGCGAGGTGCCGGGGATCCACCAGAAGGCCGAGCTGGTCTATCGGATCGCGACCGAGAACGACCCGAACCCGGAAGAACTCTTCGCGCAGGACGCCCGGCAGTCGTTGGCGAACTTCGACGAGAAGACGAAGGCATTCGACCTGCGGGTGCGGGCCATCCGGGAGCCGCGGCAAAAACCGGAGGGCGTGAAGCCGCCGGGCGAGGAGCACCTGGGGAAGAGCTTCTTCGTGGATTGGGAGGACGCGACGGTACGGAAGCACGCCGCCGCCGCCGTGGCGGGCCTGCCGGCGGGTGCGGACGACTGGCGGAAGGCGAAGGCGATCGAGCGCTGGGTGAAGGACAACATGCGGGCCGTGGAGTTCAGCCAGTCGATGGGCACGGCCAGTTCGGTGGCGAAGTCGCTCAGTGGCGACTGCACCGAGTACGCGATGCTCGCGGCCGCCATGTGCCGCGCGAACGGCATCCCGAGCCGCACGGCGCTCGGCCTCGTCTACGCCCCCTCGCCCGGCGGCAAGCCGTTCCTCGCCTATCACATGTGGTTCGAGGTCTTCGCTGCTGGCGACTGGGTGGCACTGGATGCAACACTCGGCATGGGTTCGGTGGGTCCCGGCCACATCAAGATCACCGATCACCACTGGCACGAGGAACGCACGCTCGCTCCGCTGCTCCCGGTGCTCCGCACCCTGATGGCGACGCCGAAGGTGGAAGTGGCCAAGTAATCGTTGTCCATTGAGCCGGATGAACCGTCGGATCGTCGTCACCGGCGCGGTTTTGATACTCGCAACATCCGGCTCGCCTGCGAATTCACATGTTTGAAATCAACGTAAACGTAGATTTACAAAGCAATTATGTCGATTAATCCTCGGGGCACCTGCACGGGTGCGCTGTCGCGCGGAATGTCCGTTCCTAGACTGTCCGTTGCGAATGCTCCCCCGAAACAGGTTTCAATGGACGGTCATATGATTCTCGTGCTGCGACCCGACGCGTCGCTCGAACAGATCGACCACGTTATCGAACGGGTCAAGGAATTGGGGTTCACGCCGCACGTGAGCCGTGGCGAGAGTCGCACGATTATCGGCGCGATCGGCGACGAAACCAAGCCGGACGCCGGCAATTTCGCCGCCATTCCCGGCGTCGAACAAGTGCTGCCGATCATGAAGCCGTTCAAGCTCGCCAGCCGCGAGTTTCACAAGGACGACAGCGTCGTCTACGTCGGCAAGGTGCGGATCGGCGGCGGTAGCCTGGCGATGATCGCCGGGCCATGCGCGGTCGAGAACTACGAAGTGATGGACACGGTGGCGAAGTACGTGAAGGCCGGCGGGGCGAACATCCTGCGCGGCGGCGCCTTCAAGCCCCGCACCAGCCCCTACGCTTTCCAAGGGATGGGCGAGGACGGTCTCAAGATTCTCAAGGACGTCGGCCAGAAGTACGACATGCCCGTCGTCACGGAAGTGATGGACCCGCGGCAGGTGGAGCTGGTGGTGAAGTACGCCGACATGCTGCAGCTCGGTGCGCGGAACATGCAGAACTTCGACCTGCTCAAGGAATGCGGACGGACGAAGACGCCGGTACTGCTGAAGCGCGGCATGAGCGCGACGGTGAAGGATCTGCTCATGTCGGCCGAGTACATTTTGGCTGAAGGAAACAAGGACGTGGTGCTCTGCGAGCGGGGCGTGCGGAGCTTCGAGGACAGCACGCGGAACATGCTGGACATGAGCGCGGTGCCGAACGTGAAAGGGCAGAGCCACCTGCCGATCATCGTGGACCCGAGCCACGCGACGGGCCGGCCGGACCTGATTCCGGCCATGTGCCGGGCCAGCGTGGCCGCCGGGGCCGACGGCGTGCACGTGGAAGTTCACAACTGCCCGGAGAAGGCGCTCTCGGACGGACCTCAGGCGCTGCTGCCGCACCAGTTCCTCGCGTTGATGGGCGATCTGCGGCGGCTGGCGGACGCCCTCGGCCGGCACTTCTGGGCGCCGACCGAAGGCTGATCGCCCTTTTGCGTTTTTCATTTCGCATTTTGAATTGGTCCAATACTTCAACCAATTCAAAATGCGAAATGAAAAACGCAAAATGTTCTTGCATCCATGGGGATTGATCCGATGTCGAAGCGTCCGAAGTTCGTCGCCGGCAACTGGAAGATGTACACCTCGCGCGGGGTGGCGAAGGAGTTGGCGGCGGCCGTCGCGCAGGGCGCGCCCGCCGGTGTTCAAGTCGCGGTCTTCCCGCCATCCGTTTGGCTGACGACCGTCGCGGACGCGCTCGCCGGTTCGGCCGTCGGCCTCGGCGCGCAGAATTGCCACTTCGAGAAGGAAGGGGCCTTCACCGGCGAACTCTCGCCCCAGATGCTGCTCGAGGCCGGTTGCCGGTACACGCTCGTCGGCCACAGCGAACGCCGGCATGGACTCGGTGAGATCCACGATTTCCTGAACAAGAAGGCGAAGGCTGCCTTGGCGGCCGGGTTGCACGTGATCTTCTGTGTCGGCGAACTTCTGGCCGAGCGCGAAGCGAACCAGACCGAGGCCGTACTGGAGAAGCAACTGACCGACGGACTGGCAGGGATTCCGGCCGAGCACCTGCCGAATCTCGTGATCGCATACGAACCGGTCTGGGCGATCGGTACGGGCAAGGTGGCGACGCCGGAGCAGGCACAGGCGGCGCACGCGTTCATACGCCGGAAATTCGCGGCGCTCTTTGGCGAGAAATCGGCCTCGGTGCTTCTAATCCTATACGGCGGTTCGGTGAAGCCGGAGAACGCCGCCGACCTGCTGCACCAACCGGATGTGGACGGCGCGCTCGTCGGCGGGGCGAGTATGAAGGCCGATTCGTTCCTGGGCATCGTCCGCGCGGCTGTTTGAGCCTCTTGGCGTCGGCGGACGATTCCATAGTTTGACCGTTGCCGAATTCGGGGAGATTGTCGCGTGATCCTGTTCGCCGAAGGGGCCTCCGGCGCCTCGTATGTCCTGAACATCGTCGTGATGGTCATCAGCGTGCTGCTGATGCTGGTGGTGCTGATCCAGCGCGGCAAGGGGGGCGGCCTCGCGGGCGCGTTCGGCGGTGCCGGCGGCTCGAGCGCCTTCGGTTCCCGCGCGGGCGACGCCTTCACCAAGATCACCCTTTACCTCGCCGCCGCCTGGGTCCTCGCCATCATGGCGCATGTGAAGTTCGCCCAGGCGGACGCACGCGGCACCGCCGCACCGACGGCGCTCCAGGACGGCAAGTAATCCGCCTCCCCTGCGTTCGAGGCTTACACTCGTGCTCCTCAGCATGACCGGTTATGGCGAAGCGCGCGGGGAGACGCCGACGGCTGCCGTTTCCCTCGAAATCCGGTCCGTCAACAACCGCCACCTCAAGGTGTCGGTCCGCGGCAGCGAACCCTACCCGATCCTCGACGCCGAATTCGAGAAGGTTGTCCGGCGGTCGATCAAGCGCGGCACGCTGCACGTGAACATCCGGGTGGATCGACCGCGCGGCGCCGGCGACGCGCAGATCAATGGCGGCCTCCTCGCCGCGTACCTCGATCAGGTGCGGGCGGCGTGCCCGGAGGCCAGCCAGGCTGCGGCGCTCGGCCCGCTCCTCGCCGGACTGCTGGCGCTGCCTGGCGTGGCACCGGAATCCGGCGGCCGCGGGGCCGCCCCCGAAGACGAATGGCCGCTCGTGGAGCGCCTGCTCGGCGAGGCGCTCGACAAGCTGAACGCCGTCCGCCAGGCCGAAGGCCGCGCGATGGCGGATGAACTGCTCGCCCTGCGCCGGCGATTCGCCGACGAACTGGAGGCGGTCAAGGCGCACGCCCCGCGCGTGGTCGAGGACTACCGCCAGCGCCTGCTCGAACGGATCCGCCAGGCCCTCGCCGGCACTGGCGCGACGATCGAACCGGAGCAGTTGATCCGCGACGTGGCGATCTACGCCGACCGCACCGACGTTGCCGAGGAGATCGTTCGGCTGGACGCGCATCTGGTGCAGCTCGCCGACGTGGTGGCGAAAGCGACCGAAGCGCCGGGCCGCCGGCTCGAGTTCGTCATCCAGGAGATGGGCCGCGAGACGAACACGCTCGGCTCGAAGGCCGGCGACGTCGCCATCTCCCGGCACGTGATCGAAATGAAGGCGACGCTCGAGAAGATGAAGGAACTGGTGGCGAACGTCGAATGAACGCGGCCCCGCTCATTGTGGTGTCCGGCCCTAGCGGCGTCGGCAAGACGACCGTCGTGCAGGCCCTGCTGGCCCAAACGAGGCTGCCTCTGCGCCGCGCCGTCACCGCCACGACCCGCGCGCCGCGACCCGGCGAAGTCGACGGCCGCGACTACCACTTCTGGACCGCCGACCGGTTCCGGGAGGAAATCGCCGCCGGGCGGATGCTCGAACACGCGATCGTCCACGGCAAGGACTACTACGGCACGCCGAAGGCCGAGGCCGCGAACCGAACCGCCGCCGGCGTCGTCCTCGTGATCGACGTGCAAGGGGCGGCGAGCGTGCGGGCCGCGATGCCCGGCGAGCACCTCTCGGTGTTCCTGATGCCGCCGTCTGCCGCGGCGCTCCGCGAACGGCTCGCGGGACGCGGCACCGAAGACCCAGCCGCCGTCGCCCGCCGACTGGCCTCCGCCGAACGCGAACTGGATCGACGCAACGAGTTCGACGTGCGCGTCGTCAACGACGACCTGGAACAGACCATCGCGGCGCTCGGCGCCGTGATCCGCG
This sequence comes from Gemmataceae bacterium, assembly GCA_022842245.1. Classification (GTDB taxonomy): domain Bacteria; phylum Planctomycetota; class Planctomycetia; order Gemmatales; family Gemmataceae; genus Limnoglobus. The sequence goes on along the minus strand of JALHPZ010000053.1, from coordinate 5,185 downwards.
AACAATACACACTCAGGGGGTTCCCATGCTCGACGAATTGAAGGAAGAAGAAATCGTCAACAAGGTCGGTGGCCGCTTCAAGCTGTCCACGCTGATCCAGAAGCGGATGGTCGCGCTGAACACCGGTGCCCGACCGCTCGTCAATGTTCCCGGCGGCGACAAGCTCGCCACCGTCGTCGCGGAAATCCTCGAAGACAAGATCTTCCTGGACGTCGCCGGCGAACTGCAATCGCGGAACACGACGGCGACGGCGAACATCGCCGGCAACGTCTTCGGCCCGCAGCGCTCCGCCCCTATGCCGACCGTCCAGGCCACCGACGCCGACTGACGCCGAACCGCCGCCGGGTGCGACACCCCGGCGGCTATCGCTTTTTCTTCGCGGCTTTCTTCCGCAGCTTCTCCACGAATTTCGCGTGCTCCGACGACGCGATGCCCCGTTGCACGACGGACAGCACGCGCGCCATGTCCCCTGCGACCAAAGCCTTCGGATCGAGCCAAAGGCCGGGGAAGACGCGGCTCTTCAGGATGCCGTCGTCGTCGGGCGCGAGAGGTACGTACTCGCCGCGCTCGAGCTGGAACCAGTCGATGATCCCGTGGTGCGTGCGCCAGACGAGGTATTCCTGCACGCCGTTGCGTTCGTACATGTCGAACTTGGAACCCAGATCGATTTTTCCGGTCGTGTTGGAAACCTCGAGAATCAACTCGGGTGGCCCGTAATAGTAACCTCGCTTTCCCGATGCCGATGCACCGCCAGCCTCCGGTAGAATGCGCAGAAGACCATCGGGTTCCGGTACGGAATCGGCAGCCGAGAGAACGATCGTTGTCGGGGCCGAGGCTTCGACGCCTTCGGTCTGGACGTCGTAATAGCCGACCCAAAAATTGATTCGGAGTTGCGGTGTGCCGTGATCGGTTCCACTGATCGCAGGCATGACGCGCTCCTCCCCGTTCGGCCCGACTTCGATCCAGCGGTTCACGTACACCACGCCGTTGATCAACTCGGCCCGGAAGCCCTCCGGGGTCGCCTCGTAGCGCCGCAGGAACTCGGCAGTGTCCAGCCGGTCGCCGTCGCGCAGTTCGGGAATCGGTTCGCGCTTCGTCCGCCGTTCGAGCAGCTTGCCCATCGCCATCACCTCCGACGACCAGCATACCAGACTCTATCCCAAAACGAAACCGCCGGGCATCTTGGCCCGGCGGTCGCAACAAAGTGGTTCATGGCCCGCTGATGACGCGGACCTTCGGACGCTGATAAAGAGGATCTATCGGAACATCAAACCATTCGGATTTCATCATCTTCATCTGCGTCCGAAGGTCCGCGTCATCAGCGGGCCATTATTTGCCCTTACCCCTTCAGCCAGTCCCAGCCCGTGCGGTATTCCTTCGTTACGAACGCCGTCGCCTTCGGCGCGTTCGAGAACGCCAGCTTCTCGGCGTTCCACTCCAGCTTGTTCCCGCCGACGCGCACGGCGATGTTCCCCAGCAACATCGTCTCCGTGATCCGGCCGGCGAAATCGAAGTTCGAGTAGGCGTGCGACGGCTTCCCGGCCCGGATCGCCTCCACCCATTCCGCCTTCATCCGAGCATCGTTGTTCTGGTCCACGCCCATCGGCTCCTTCTCCGGCTTCGTCGTCTGGATGCCGGCGAAGTCCTTGTCGGGCGTCAGGCGGAACTGCGCCGCGTAGTCGTTCGGACTGTAGAGGATGCCCTTGGTGCCGACGAGAATCGAACCGCTGTTCGCCACCTTCTCGTCCTTCTTGAGCACCTTCGCAAGCAACTCTTCGGGAGGCAGCATCTTCTTGCCGCCCTTCGCGCCCTCGTACCAGTGCAGCGAGCAGGCGCTCATGTCCCCGCGGGCGGGGAAGTCGAAGGTCATGTGCGCCCACGCGGGGTACGTCTCCTGATTGACTTCGCCGGAGAGAGCGGAGACGAACTGCGGCGGGCCGAGCTTGAGGGCACGGAAGACCATGTTGGCGGTGTGGCAGGCCATGTCGCCCATCGCGCCGGTGCCAAAGTCCCACCAGCCGCGCCAGTCGTGGGGGTGGTAGCAGGGTCGGCCCTTCCACTTGCCCTCGGTGAGTTCGCCGACGGCGTAGGGGCGCATCGGGGCGGGGCCGATGAACTCCTCCCAGTGGACATGCTTGGGCACGGGCGCGGATTGTTTCGGCCGGGCGACGATCGACGGTGCCTGGCGCCAGAACTCGCGGGGCCGGTCGGTCCAGACGTGCGCCTCGGCGATTTGGCCGATGGTGCCGGCGTGGATGAGTTCCACGGCGCGGCGCAGGCCGTTGTTGGCCGAGCCTTGGTTGCCCATCTGCGTGCAGACCTTCATCTTCGCGGCCGTCTCGCGCATGAGCCGCGCCTCGAAGACCGTGTGCGTCAGCGGCTTCTGCGTGTAGACGTGCTTGCCGGCGCGCATGGCGAGGATGGACGCCGGCGCGTGGTGGTGGTCCGGCGTGCTGACGGTGCAGGCGTCGATCGCCTTCGCCATCTCGTCGAGCAGTTTGCGGTAGTCGGTGTATTTCTTGGCGTGGGGGAACTTCTTGGCCTTCTCGCCGAGGCGTTGTTCGTCGATGTCGCAGATGGCGGCGACGTCCATGAGTTCGCCGGCCTGGTCGATGTCGCTGGACCCTTTGCCGCCAACGCCGATGCCGGCGACGCGGAGTTTGTCGTTGGCGCTGTAGGCTTTCGTGACGGAGAAGGCCGGCCCGGTGAACAGGTAGCCGAGCGACGCGGCGCCGCCGAGTTGCAGGGCGCGCCGGCGGTGAATGCGGGGAGGCATGGGAGAGGTCTCCGGGAGGGATGAGGCGGACATGATACGCGAAGAAGTGCGGAATGCGGAGTGCGGAATGCGGAATGCGGAGTGAAGACAAAACGCTGGGCGCTTTTCGACCTTTCACTCCGCATTCCGCATTCCGCACTCCGCAATCCGCGCTCGGAAAAATTGGGCTTGAATCCGCGCTTCGCCCCTTTGTAAGATTTGCAACTCGCGATCGGGCAGGATGTCCGATTCCGGTGCCGAACCACGGAGGGTAGACCCATGGCCGTCAAGTCCGCGAAGAATCCCCAGCGCCCGACCGCGCCGCCGCAACGACCGCTCATCGGCATCACCACCGACTTCCAAACGCCCAAAGGCGCTGCCGCGTTCACCCGTGCGAATGCCGGGTACGTCGATTCCGTCCTCGCCGCCGGCGGGCTGCCGATCCTGCTGCCGCCGCTCAAGAAGGACAACTACCCGGAACTCGACACGTACCTGAAGATGATCTCGGGCATCGTCTTCACCGGCGGGGCCGACCTCGATCCGCGGAAGTACGGCCAGCAACTCACCTCGGCCGTGCAACTGATGGCCCCGCGCCGCGAGGACTGCGAACGCCTGCTCTTCCAAAAGGTGGCCGAGCGCAAGTTGCCCGTCCTCGGCATCGGCATGGGGATGCAGCTCATCAACGTCTTCCACGGCGGCACGCTGTACGCCCACCTGCCGACCGAAAACCCAAAGGCGATGCCGCATTCGGATCCGTCCGGCTACCCACATCGGCACATGGTGATCGTCGAGGAGGACACGTTCCTCGAAGAGATCTACGGCTCCGGCGAGCAGCGCGTGAACAGCACGCACCACCAGGCCGTGAACCAGATCGGCCGCAAGCTCCGCGTCTGCGCGAAGGCCCACGACGGTGTCATCGAAGCGATCGAAACGACCGACCCGAGCTGGTTCTGCGTCGGCTTGCAATGGCACCCCGAATGCGACACCGCCTCGGCGCTCGACCAGCAGATCTTCGAGTGCTTCGTGCAGGCGTCGGTGCGGGCCGCGTCGACCGGCTCGAAGCCGATGCTCATGGCGGCGTAAGGGTTCCGCCCTCGGCTCCGCGGACTCCGCCTCGCGGTTAACAATCGGACGGTCTATGTCCCAGCGGCTCCTTCTCGGCCTCGCGCTCGGCTCCGGGCGCGAGGGAATCGACGCGGTCGTCGTCCGCGTCGGCGGCAACGGCCTCGCGGCCGTGCCGGCCGTGGAGCGCCACGTTCGCCATCCGCTGCCGCCGCTCGTGCGGGATGCCCTGCGTCGGGGCGAATCGGCACCACGCGACCTCGCGGACGCCTTCGCCTCCGCTGCCCGGCAGATTTCCGCGAAAGGCATGATAGAACTGCGGTCCGTACTCCTCGCCGGTCTGCACGTCGCGCCCGGCGTGCCGTTCGATTCGCTCGGCGAGCGCGTGGCGGAGCAGACGGGCGTGTCGGTGTGGTGCCGCTTCGCCGAACGCGACGCGGCGGCCGGCGGCGCGGGCCGGCCCTGGACCCCGGCCGCCGATTACCTCCTCGCGAAATCCGATTCCGAAGACCGCATTCTCATCCACCTCGGCCACGCCGCGAGCGTGCTGGCGATCCCGGCCGGCGGAAAGATCACCGACCTTGTCGCCTTCGACGCGGCGCCGGCCGGCCAACTGCTGGATGCGCTGATCCGGCTCGGCACGCGCGAGAAGGAATCGTTCGATTCCGGCGGCACACGCGCCGTGCAGGGAAAGTGTCACGACGACTGGCTGGCCGACTGGATGACGCACCCGCACCTGCTGCGGCCGCCGCCGAAGCCGCTGGCGAACGAGTTCGGTCCGACGTTCGCGACGGCGGCGCTCGACGCCGCCCGGCACCGCAACGCCTGCCTCGCCGACCTGCTCTGCACGGCCACGCACTTCGTCGCGCGATCGATCGCCGCAGGGGTTCGCCAGTTCGTGCCGCCGACCGGTCGCCCGCGGGCCCTCTTTGTCAGTGGCGGTGGAGTCCGCAACGGATTCCTCTGGCAACTGCTCCAGCAGCAGTTCCCCGGCGAAGTCCTCCGGCGTACCGACGACCTTGGCACGCCGGCGCTCGCTCGCAACGCCGCGGCCGCCGCCATGCTCGCCGGGTTGACCCTCGACGGGGTCGCGGTCAACCTGCCGCTGCTCACGGGCGCGAGCGGAGGGCGATTGGTGGGTCGGTTCATTCCCGGCGACCCGCGGAACTGGGCCGCGGTAACGGCGCGCGCCGCCGAACAGATGTGGGACTACGGACAACTCCGCGCCGCGTGAGGCGGCGCTATTTCGTCAACGCCACGACGAGTACGGTCGCGAGACCGGCCGCCAGCGCCGCGGCGGCGGCCACCAACGACCACGACGGCCGGATCGGCGCGGCGGACGCGGCCGGGCGCACGGCGCGCTGCGTC
>JALHPZ010000052.1 GCA_022842245.1 Gemmataceae bacterium | reverse complement strand
CGCGGCCGGCATCGGCGCCGCGGCCGGCGGCGGGGCGGCGGCCACCTTCGGCGGCAGCGGCACGTCGATCCGCAGCTCGTTCCCGCCCACCGAATGATACACCTTCTCCCCGTTCTTCATCACCTCCACCTGGATGTACACACCATGCTTGCCCGCCGGGCTGGTCTTGTCCGTCGTCACCTCGAACACCAGTTCCTTCGCGTCCGGCTTGAACTTCAACTCCGGAGCGGTCACCTTCGCCGGCAGCCCGATGATCCGCGCCACCGCCTCGCCATCGAACGGCGTGGCGACCGTGATTTTGCACGGCAGCTGCGTCTTCGCACCCTGTTCGACAGCGGCCCGATCCTGCGCGAACGCCACGAACGGCGGCGCGATCTCCAGCGTGAAGAGCTGGCTCGACACCCACAGGTTCCCGCTGCTCTGTGCCGTCAACGGGTCGTTCGGCTTGTGGCCCGCCGGCGTGGTCGTCGTCGTCGCGAAGGCCGTGAAGCAGGTCTTCCACTTCCGCGGTGCCGCGTTCGGAGCGGCATTACAGTACACCAGGCACTCGTTCGCGTTCGCCGGGATCGTCGTCTGACCCGCGATCCCCGTGCCCGGCGGAGTGAAGAGCGGATAGACGTTGATCGGCCCCGTGAACCCCGGCGCCCGCTTCGCCACCACCTTCAGGTACATGCTGCCGTTCTGCACGAGCGGCGCCTTCGGCTCCACGACTTCGATGCTGAACGGCGCGGTCTCCGTCACCGCCACGGCGATCCGGTCGTGGTAGTGCCGATGGAACGGCACGTTGTTCAGCCCGATGCTGTAGTTCACATCCAGACTCGTCTGCGACTTGGCGATCACTTTCGGGTCGGCCGGCTTGACGATCATGTCCGCCAGCAGCCCGCCGACGGGCGCATCCGGCTTCGCCTCGAACACCACCGGCGTCACGCCCTGCCCGGCATCCACCGGGTCCGCCACGATCGCAAGGCCGGGCGGAAGCTTGTCGAACGCCACCGTCGCCGGGCCGCCCCAGTCGGCGCGATTGGCCACGACGAGCATCGCGTAGCGGTTCCCCTTCGGCACGCTCACCGTCTGGCGATCCTGGTTCGAGACGTTGTTGCCGTCGACCTTGGGGATGGTCGTGCCCGTCTTCGCTTCGGGTACGGTGATCTCGACGCGGTAGAAATAATCGAGGCCGCCCTTGCGCAGGTGGTCGTGGACCCAGACGAAGTAGTCGCCGTCCTGCGGGAGCGTGACGCGGAAGTAGCTGTCGGGGCCGAACTGGGAGTCGTCGTTGCCGGTGATGTACGCGGCGAGGGCGGTGCCGTTGGCGGCGCTCAGGTGCATGACCGGGTCGAGCGGCGAGCCGAGCCGGCGGGCGAAGCAGGAGATGTCGAAGACCTGGCCCTTCTTGCCGGAGAACTTGAGGTAGTCGGTTTCGCCGGCCGTCGAGACGACGCCGTTGAACGCACACGGCGCGGCCCCGCCGACGAGCGCCGTGGTCGGCGCGTTCGCGTTCGCGGCTTCATTGGCGTTCGGCAGGTTTTCGACGCGGAACTTCAAGCCGCTGGCGTGCACGCCGTCGGGCGTCGTCGCGTGGACGCGGAAGAGTCCGTCGGCCGCGGCGGGGAGCTTGATCTTCTGCTTGATCTCGCCCGCCGGGTCGCCGAGGAAGCGGACTTCGAGTTCCTCGCCGGGCTTGCCGCCGGAAGGCACCATCGCCGTCGGGCGCGGGAAGTTGCCGACGTGCAGCAGGTAGTTGCCGGCACCGACGTACGCGCTGTCGCGGACCATGACGATGTACTTGCCGTCGGCGGGGCAGACGATGGAGCAGCCGCCGTCCTGGCCGTTCATGGCGGAGTCGTCCCCGATGGCCAGCTCGAAGCGCTTGTCGTTGAGGATGGCGATGTACGGGTCGAAGAAGCCGTGCCCGAGCCGCATGCCGACGATCTCGGCCGAGAGCCGCTGGCCCTTCTTGCACTCGACGACGTAGTAATCGACGTCCTCGGAACCGATGCTCGCCTGCACGGTGCTGTTGATCACGATCGCCTGCGGTTTGTCGAACTCGCTGTTCGGCTCGACTTCGCCGACGACGGGAAACGCGCCGACCCAGAAGGTGCGGAACTCGGAGATGCCGGAGGCGGTGCGGACGCGGAAGCCGTGCTCGCCGAGCCGGCAGTCCGGCGCGATCTTGAGCGTGACGCGCAGTTGGTCCTTGTTCAGCACTTCCGTCTTCGCGACGGTGATGCCGGGGTAGTAGACCATCACTTCCGGCGCATCGTTCAGGTTCGCGCCGACGAAGGTGACGACGGCGTCGGTGCCGCGCTGCCCGCCGAACAGCGAGAAGCCGTTCAGGTGCGGATCGACGGCGAACGCCGCGGGAGCGAACACGAGGACCGTAAGAAGTGCGAGATAACGCATGGTGTCGCTCTCAATAAAAACGGATCACGAAAACCCGAAAGAACGAAAGATCGAAAGAAATCCAAAATCGATTTTGGCCTTTTTCCGGCTTTCGTTCTTTTGGGCTTTCGTGATCCTCTTGGAATGACCCGGATTTACGCCAGCAGTTCCTTCACCGTCTTGCCCTCGCGCACGATGTCGATCGGGCGGTCGCCGGGGCTCATCAGCTTCTTGTCGGCATCGATGCCGAGGCAGTGGTACACCGTGTGCGCGAGGTCCTCGACGCCGAGGCCGTCCTCTTCCGGCTCCGTCGCGGTCGCGTCGGACTTGCCGTAGATGAAGCCTTTCTTGACGCCGCCGCCGGCGAGCACGACGCTGAACACCTTCGGCCAGTGGTCGCGCCCGGCGTTGCCGTTGATCTTCGGCGTCCGGCCGAACTCGCTGCTCACCATCACGAGCGTCTTGTCCAACAGGCCCCGGCTGCTGAGGTCCGTGATGAGCGCGGCGAACGCCTGGTCGAACGGCGGGAGCTGGCTGCGCGTGTTCGCCGTGATCTGGTTGTGGAAGTCCCAGCCGCCGTAGTGGACCGTGACGAACCGGACCCCGGCTTCGACGAGCCGGCGCGCCATGAGCAGCCGCTGGCCCGCGGCGTTGCGGCCGTACGCATCCCGGAGCTTCGCGTCTTCGGCGTTGATGTCGAACGCCGTGCGCGCCTTCTCGCTGCTGATCAGGCCGTAGGCACGCTGATAGAACGTGTCCATCGCGTCGAGGTTGTCGGACTTTTCCTTCTTGGCGAAGTGGTTGTTCACCGCGTCCAGCATGGTGCGGCGGTTATCGAACCGCTCCGGGGTCACGCCGCCGGGCAGCGCGAGGTCCTGCACCTTGAAGCCGCCGTTGGCCGGATCGCTGCCCAGCGCGAACGGGCCGTACGCGCTCGACAGATACCCGCTTTGGGCGAAGTTCGTGACGATGTTCGGCACGGCCACGTAGGGCGGCAGGTTGTTCTTCACGCCCAGCTCGTGGCTGACGACGCTGCCCATGCTCGGGAAGACGATCGCCGGGCTGGGCCGGTAGCCCGTGAACATGTTGTGCGTGCCGCGCTCGTGGGCCGCCTCGCCGTGCGTCATGCCGCGGGCGATCGTGAGCTTGTCGGCCACCGCCGCCGTCTTCGACAGGCACTCGTTGAAGACCGCCCCTTCGATCTTCGTCTGGATCTGCGTCATGTCGCCGCGATATTCGATCGGGGCATACGGCTTCGGGTCCCAGCTTTCCTGGTGCGCCATGCCGCCGGGCATGTAGATGTGGATGCACGCCTCGGCCTTCGGGCCTTTCTTGGCGGCGACGGGTTCCGCGGCGCTCGCCTGCATCCGGAAATAGTCGCCGAGCGTCAGCCCGATGCCGCCGACCATCCCGACCTGGAGGAACGTCCGCCGTCCGAGCGGCGAGCCCAGGCACTTCTGTCGGTTCGTCACGATCGATCTCCTGAGGAACTTCCGTGGTCGTCGGCCGTTAAGCCGCGCCTGTTCGACGGTTGTGTTGTGTCTTGAGTTCCGAATCCGGCGGAAACCGGCTCCGGTCATGGTATCGTTCGTCCGGCCGCGCCGGAGAGTAGGCGGGTGTCGTCAGAAATAGAGTAGCAGTGCGCGGAAGGCGGGTCAATGAAAAGTCGCGCCGGTTCACGGGTTCGGTCAAGCCGGAATGTTCCGGATAAATGGGTACACTGGTGAAAGTGGGTCATTTTTTGGGTTCGATCACCCCGTCGTCGTGCTCGATCCGGCACCCCGGCACGGCGGCGTGGAAGGCCTCGATCGCCTTTCGGGTGATCTTCGTCTTCCGAACGGCGAGGTGCTTCAAGTCCTTGCAGTCCTTGAACAACGCCAATCCGTCGTCGCCCGCTCCCGTCTCGCTCAGGCCCAGGCGTGCCAATCCCTTGCAGTCCTTGAAATGACGCAACCCGGCGTCGGTGATCGGCGTCCCGTCCAGAAACAGGTCCGCCAGGTCCTTGCTATCCTTGAAGCGGGCGAGTCCGTCATCCGTGACCTTGGTTCGATTCAGATAAAGAACCGTCAGGCTCTTGAGTTCCCGGAACCGCGCGATCCCCGCATCCGTGATCTTCGTGCTGTTCAAGTCGAGGATCTTCAGGTTCTTGCAGTCGGCAAAGTTCCCCAGCCCGTCATCGGTGATCGGCGTGTTGAACAGGCCCAGCCACGTCAGGTCCTTGCAATCCTTGAACAGGCCCAGTCCGGCGTTCGTCACCTTGGTTCCACCGAGTGAAAGGACCCTCACTTGCTTGCAATCCTTGAGGTGCTGCAACCCGGCATCGCTGACCGGTGTCTGATAAAGACCGATCTTGAGAAGCTGCTTGCAACCCTCGAGGTTCGCCAAACCGGAGTCCGTCACTTTCGGATTGGCATCCAGGCTGAAACCGGTGAGTTGAAAGCGTTCAATCGGCAGGTCCTGCGTCTGGCCGAGGTCGCGGTCCTGCCCGTTCACCTGAACCTTTCCGCCGATCGAGATCACCCACTCCGCCGCCTTCCGGTCCACGTCGATCGCTTCGAACACACCGCCGTTCCATTCAATCTTGCAGCTGGGAACCGCCGCTTGAAATTTTTCAAGAGCCGACTTAGTCATTTTAGTTCGAACCACTTCCAGTTCGTGGAGGGTTGTCACGGTCTTCAAATGATCCAGCCCGACATCGGTCACCAATGTCTCATTCAAATTGAGCGATTTCAATTTTGGTAGTTCTCGAAGGTGGATCATGCCGGTGTCCGTCACTTTCGTGCGACCCAGGCGGAGCCAGGTCAGCGTCTTGATTTCCTTCAGCTCTAACAGTCCCTGATCAGACACGTTGGTGGCAATCAATGTGAGATAAGACAGTGCCGATAACGGTTTTAACCTTTTCAGGTCCGCGTCCGAGATCTCCTTGCAATTCGTGAAATTCACCTGTACGATTGAAAATCGCTCCTTGGGCAATTCGGCCAAGGTGGGGATGCTTATCTCGGACCCAGCGATTCTGATACGTACGGTGCCGCCTTTTGAATAAACCCACTCCGCCGCCTTCCGGTCCACGTCTTCCGCTTCGATCACCCCGCCGTCGTGCTCGATCCGACACTGGGGAAGTGCCGCATGGAGCGTCTCAAGCCCCTTGATCGTGACTTTCGCCCCCCGCAGATCGAGCCGCGTCAGTCTCTTGATTTCCGCGAGGTGTGTCAGTCCCACGTCTGTCAATTGTGTACCGTTGAGGTGAAGTTCCGTCAGTTTCTGGAGTTCCTGGATATGCTTGAGTCCCGCGTCCGTCACCTTTGTGTAGTTCAAGTCGAGGTAAGTCAGACCCTTGATTTCCTTGAGTAGGACCATTCCCGTGTCCGACACCGACGTGCCGTAAAGCCTGACATGCAGGAGCCCCTTGAGTTCTTTGAGTTGTACCAGTCCCGCGTCGGTCACCGAGGTGTTTCCCAAGCTGAGCCACACCAGTCCCTTGAGATCTTGGAGTTGTGCCAGTTCTTTGTCCGTCACCGTTGTTTTGGTCAGATCCGCCCAAGCCAGAGTGAACCGGTCCTTCGGCAATTCGGCCGCGGACTTCACGCTATTATTGTTGCCGTTGATCCTGACGGATCCGCCCTTCGACAGCACCCACTCCGCGGCCTTGCGGTCCACATCCACGGCCTCGATCACCCCGCCGTCGTGCTCGATCCGGCACCCGGGCACGGCCGCGTGGAAGTCGGCGAGCCCCTTCGCAGTGACCTTCGTCATTCGCAAGTCGAGGATCTGGAGGCTTTTGCACTTCTGCAACTGGTCCAGCTCCATGTCCGTTACAGCCGTACCAGCGGCACGAAGGACTTCGAGATTCTCGTTAGAAGCCACAACCGACAGCCAAGCGTTCGTAATACCGGTCTTAGTGACATAGACATGACGCAAGTTGATACAGTCCTTGAAATGAGCAAGTCCGGCATCGGTCACCTTGGTGTTGTTGAGTCCGAGATTTCCCAGCGTCGTGATACCCTTGAAGTTGGCCAGACCGGCATCCGTAATTGGGGTATCGATCAAGTTGATATGTTGCAGCCCGCGACACCCACGGAAAACCGCGAGGTTGTCGTCTGTGATGGGCTTTCCCTCCAACCCGACGACCGTGAGGGTGAAGCGCTCGCGTGGCAACTCGGCCGCGGCTCGGAGTTCTGGCCCGCCATTGACATGGACGACGCCCCCCACCGACAACACCCACTCCGCGGCCTTGCGGTCCACGTCCTCGGCTTCGATCACGCCGCCGTCGTGCTCGATCCGGCACCCCGGCACGGCCGCGTGGAACTCCTGCAGAGCCTTCGCCGTCACCTTCGTGCCTTTCACCCCGAGGTAAAACAACGACTTGCAACCCTTGAAGGGCTTCAAGCCGGCGTCCGTAACCGCAGTGGACTCCACATTGAGTTCAGTCAGCCCGGTGTTCCCCGCGAAGTGTGCCATTCCGCTGTCCGTGACAGCCGTATTACCCAGGTGCAGAGACGTGAGCGACGTCAGGCCCTTGAGCTTCGCCACCCCTGGGTCTGTCACTGACGTACCGTTGAGCCAGAGTTTCTTCAGCGTCTTGAAGGCCACGACGTGGGCCAGGCTCTCGTCCGTAACCCTCGTTTGCGACAAATTGAGTTCCTCCAGCCCTTCATGTCTCGATATGTGCGCTAAACCCGCGCCCGTCACGGCCGTGTACGTCAAGTCGAGGCGGCGCAGATCTTTCCACCCGCCGAGGTGAAACAGCCCCGCGTCGGTGACTTTCCGGGCATTCAACGTGAAGACCGTCAGCCAGTGACACGGGGCGACGGACCGCAGGCCCGCGTCGTCGAGCGACGAGTCCCGGAACAGAAGTTCCCGAAGCGTCGGCCAGCCCTGCAACCGATTCAGGACGTCGTCCGACACGCTCTCGTCGTTGAGGCGGAGCCACGTGATCTCCTTGCATTCGGTCAGGAGGTCGAGTTCCACAGCCGTGGGTGGACGCGATTTCAGCCACACCGCGGTCAGCACGAACGGCTCCCCCGGCAGGGCGGCCGCGTCCTCGACGAAGATAGGGTCGCCGCTGGTCCGGATGGTGGTGGAGCCGCCGGACGCCAGAACGGCGAGAGCCGCCTTCCGATCCGGGCTGTCGGCGGTGGCCGGCGGTGCTTTCTTTGTTCCCGCCTTGGCAAGCGTCTTGCCCCCCTTGTCCTTCACCGGGACGACATTCGGCACGTCGGCTTTCGACTCCGGTTTGTCCTGATTCCGCGTGAGGACTGCGATCCCGACGACGAACAAGAGAAGCCCCGCGACCAATCCGCCGATTATCATCGCCTTGCGGTTCGCCGGCTTTTCCGCCTTCGGTTGTAGCTTGGGTTTCGGCTCCGCCGTAACCGATTCGGTGATGTCGATGTTCTCGAACGGGTTCGCCATCGACGCCAGGCCGATCGGGATCGGCACATAGATCGGCGCTGCACCGGCATCAATCATCGACACCTGCGGCATCGACGCGACCGGCAGCGAATTCGGGTTGCGATTCAGGTCGCGCAGCCGACGAATCACCTCTGTGGCCGATTGCGGCCGCTGAGCCGGGTCCTTCGCCAGCAGGTCGAGCACGAGCCGGGCGAAGCCTTCGGGCAGCTCCGGCTTCAGACTGCGAACGGGAACCGGGTCCTTCGTGCCGAGCGCCATCAGCACCGCCATGGTCGTGTTGCCCGGGAAGGGCAGTTGACCCGTGCTCAATCGGTAGAGCAGCACGCCGAGGCTGAAGAGGTCCGAGCGGGCGTCGACGCGTTCGCCCTGCGCCTGTTCGGGGCTCATGTAGGCGGGTGTGCCGACGACCACGCCGCTCTTGGTGAGTTCGACATCGCTGTCGACGGGCCGGGCGAGGCCGAAGTCGAGGAGTTTGACGCGGCCGTTGGGCGCTTCGAGCCAGAGGTTGCCGGGCTTGATGTCGCGGTGGATGAGGCCGAGCTTGTGCGCGGCTTCGAGGCCGGCGGCGGTCTCGCGGGCGATCCGCAGGATCTGCGGCAGGTCGATCTCGCCCTTCTTCTTCAGGTACTCGTCGAGCGGGTACCCTTCGAGGTACTGCATCGCGATGTACGGGACGCCGTCGCGCTCGTCGGCTTCGTACACGGTGACGACGTTGTCGTGCGAGACCTTCGCGGCCGCGCGGGCCTCGCGAAGGAAGCGCTCCTTCGCCGACGGAATCGCGGCATACGACGGCAACATGACCTTGAGGGCGATCTTGCGATCGAGACGGGTATCGAGCGCGGCATACACCGCCCCCATTCCGCCCTTGCCGAGTTGCCGGATGATCCGGTACGGGCCGAGCACGCCGACCTCGCCCGGCTCGGCCGGCGGACCGAACGTGGGCACGGCCGCCAACATCTCGCCAAGGCCGCCGTGGGTCTCGTAGGTATCGCTTTTCTCAGAGAAGGTCTGAGCGCGAGTCCTGTCGACGTCGGCCTGTTCGTCCACCGGTTCGCGCATGGGGGGAACCCGAGAAACTAAGGAAGTGACATCTTCCCGCGCCGAGTGGCGCAAGGCAAGCGCCGGAAACTCCCGTTCCATCCGCCTCGCAGTGAAGGAGAATGCTTCGAACCGGGCGACCGCCTTGGGAATGGACGGTGAGCGAATCCGTTTTGCATTGGTTCACCCCTGTCCGGACCAACGCAAAACGAAAAACGATAAATGCAAAACGCTCACCCCTCCAGCCTTCTCGCACTGATATCCTTCCGATCCTCCAGCCACGCGACGTCGCCGCTGTCCGAAAAGCGCTTCACGCCCACGGACCGGATCGCTGAATCAGGCACGACATGCAACGGTGTGTAGCGCGGGTGGTGGCTCTCCTTGTACGGGTCGTTCCGGGCCGCGTTGTAGCAGCAGATCATGCTCCAGCGCGCTTGATCCGACTTGTTCTGGTCGCTGCGGTGCAGCAGGTTCGAATCGAAGAACAGAGCATCCCCCGGCTCCATCTCCACGTACACCAGCTCCAGCCGCTTCATAAGCTCGTCCACGCGTTCCCGGTCGGCGCCGGCCTGATCGCCGGTCAGCACGTGGTTGATCCGCCCGCACAAGTGCGACCCCTTCAACACCTGCAGGCAGCCGTTCTGCTTCGTACACGGGTCGACGGCGATGAAGACGCTCGTGAGCAGCGGGAAAAGGACGCCGTTCTGGTACCAGTAGCCGTAGTCCTGGTGCCAGGCCCACGCGCCGCCGACCTTGGCGTCCTTCAGGATCATCTTCGAGTGGTAATGGTAGACTTCACCTTCCAGAAGGCGTTCGCAGCTTTTGACCATGCGCTCGCAGCGGGCGAATTGGCCGTAGATGCCGTCGCCGGGGTGGTTCCAGAGCGAGAGCCGCACGACGCCGCCCTCGCCGTCGGCGCGGCCGAAGGAGCGCTTGTCGAGTTCGTTGTCCTCCTTGGCGCTGCGGTGGAGCAATTCGATCTCGTCGCGATCGAAGAGTCCGCGCGCGAGGGTGTAGCCGTCGGCGCGATATTGCCGGATTTGGTCATCGGAGAGGACGCGCGACATGAAAGGCCTCCGCAAGAGCGGTCGTTTCTGGTAGTTTAGCAAGGTGGAACATGGCCCGCAGATGACGCTGACCTTCGGACGCTGATCAAGAGAATGAAAACCATTCATTCTTATCATCTTCATCCGCGTCCGAAGGTCAGCGTCATCTGCGGGCCATTCTGAGAAGATCATCCCGCCGCCGAGTCGCTCATGTTTCGATATTCGCTTTTCCTCCTCCTCCTCCTCCTCCTAGCCTCGAACGTCGGAGCGGCCGATCCCACTTACTGGGCCGACGTGCGGCCGATCCTGCGGAAGCACTGCACGGTCTGCCACAACGAACGCAAGTTGGACGAGCCGGACGTTTCGGGTGGGCTGGCACTGAACACGCCGGAGCTGATCAAGAAGGGCGGCAAGGTTCCCGTCCTCAAGGTCGGCAAGCCGGACGAGTCGCTGCTGATCACGCTGCTGTCGACGAAGGACCTGAAGCGCCGGATGCCGCTGGACGCCGATCCGCTGGAAGCGGAGCATATCGCGATCCTGCGGAAGTGGGTCGAGACCGGCGCGGCCGAGGGGGTGAAGCCGAAGGAGGACGACACCGTCACGACGACCGTCCGCCCGCGGCGGACGCTCGACGTCACCTTCCCGTTCACGGTGAAATCGAAGGGGAAGCCATTGGAGTTATCGCTGCCCGTCGGTCCGCTGCCGCCGGTCGCGGCGGTCGCGTTCAGCCCCGATGGTTCGAAGCTCGCCGTCGGCACCTATGGCCGCGTGACCGTGTGGGACCTCAAGACCGTGCAGCCAACGACGCTGACGAACGTCCTCGCGGCCGTCAACGATCTGAAGTTCAGCCCGGACGGTTCGCTCCTCGCCGTCGCCGGCGGGCAGCCCTCGGTGCGCGGCGACCTGCGGCTGTTCTCGACGAAGGACTGGAAGCTCCTTCACACCCTCGGCGGCCATGCGGATGTCGTCTCGTGCGTCTCCTTCTCGCCCGATGGCTCCAAGCTCGCGTCAGCCAGTTTCGACAAGACGGTAAAGCTCTGGACCGTCGCGGACGGCAAGCCGGTCCACATCTTCGCCGGGCATTCAGACTTCGTCTACTCCGTGGCGTTCGCCCCGAAGGGAGACTGGTACGCAACGGCGAGCAAAGACCGTACCGGGCGTGTCGTGGACGCGGCGAGCGGCAAAAGCCGGCTGACCTTCAGCGGGATGGAGAACGAGGTGCTGGCCGTGGCGGTGCGGCCGGACGGGGCGCAAGTCGTCACATCCGGGCTGGAGCCGCAACTATTCTGGTGGGACGCGACGACGGGCGAGCGCGTCCGGCGGCAAGGCGGCCACGGGGACGGGGTGAACGAGATCGCGTTCGACAAGGCCGGGAAGCTGGCCATCAGCGCCGGCTCGGACAAGACGGTGCGGTTGTGGAATCCGCAAACCGGCGCCGCAATTCGAACCCTCGCGCCGGGTTCCGTCGTATACGCGGTGGCCCCCGACGCGGCCGGGAAGCGGGTCGCGGCCGGGAGCGCCGACGGGCAGACCCGGCTTTACGACGTGGAAACCGGCCGGTTGCTCGCGACGCTCTGGGCCGGCGAAGCGGGCTGGCTCGCGGCGGCCCCCGAAGGGTATCATGCGATTTCCGCCGAATTGAGCGCCCGATGGGTGCCGATCGACGGCAAATCGTTCGCCGGAGCCGCCGCGGTCGCGAAGGCGCTCGCCGGCGAGAAGCTGACCGAACCGAAGCTGCCTTAGCCTTCACGCGCGAACGATTGTCCCTATACAACCAGAACCCCATTCGTGGAGAAAGTTTCCATGCGACGTATTCTCGGCGGTCTCGCCATCTTCGGCTTCGCCACGTTCGCGCTGGCGCAGAACCCGGCCGAAACGAAGAAGGAAGCCCCCAAGACGGAACAGCCCAAGAAGGAAGAACCGAAGAAGGAAGAGCCGAAGAAGGAAGAACCCAAGAAGGCGGAGCCCGCCGCGCCCGCGGCGACGAGCGAGTTCTTCCCGCTCAAGGCCGGCGCCAAGTGGAAGTACAAGCTCGGCGACGCCCAGGACGTGGAAATCCGCGTCGAGAGCGTGAAGGACGGCGAAGCGACTCTCGGCACGTACGTGCAGACCCGCGCGGTCGCCAAGGAAACCGTGAAGGTCCAGGCCGACGGCGTCTACCGCACCAAGATCAACGACAGCCCGATCACCCCGCCCGTGAAGATCCTCGCGCTCCCGCCCGCGAAGGACGCCAACTGGACCATCGACTCGAAGATCCAGGAGCAGCCGCTCAAGGGCAAGTACACGATCAAGGACCTGAAAGAGAAGATCAAGACGAAGGACGGCAAGGAATACGAGACGGTCGTGGTGGACGCCCCGGACCTGGACGTCGCCGGCACGAAGACCAGCGTGAAGGCGTGGTACTCGGCCGGCAAGGGAATGGTGAAGCTGAGCTACACCATCAACAACTACGAAGCGACGATCGAACTGGTGGAATACATCGAAGGCAAGTAATTTCGACTTTTTGAACCGCCAAGCCCCGCGACGACCGTCGCGGGGCTTTTTCGTCAATCCTGTCCGAACAGCGGCGATCCCGACATCAACTCGATGGAACGCACGAATACGACGGGCTGATCCAAGTGGATCGCGTAGTTCACCACAAACTGTTCGTGGTAAGCCTGAAAATTTCGAAGTCTCGCGGAGGGATAATCGAATTGCGGGTCGCCCCAGGATTCGGGATCGGATTGCAACCGATCCTCGATGGCTCTCATCGCGTCCACGAACCAAACCCAATGGCCCAACGTCGCCGCCATACGCCCCAGTTTTTCGACGCGATCGAGTACGACTCGAACGTGGGCCACCTTGTACCGACGCTCAGCGGCCATGGACGGAGACCCCGCACTCGGTTGCGATCCGATCAATGACGCTCGACAAGCTTTCGCCATTTGCGAGAGCCTCAGCCATCTCCGCTTCGGTTAGCGGAGGGAGATTGCGTTGCATTTCGACAACGAGCCGATCTCGATCCCGCTTGAGCGCGGACACTTCTTTCGTCAGTGCCGCATTCGCTCGTTGCAGCTCGGCCAACTGCAATAGGATTTGTTCCTGACTCATAACGATCTCCTCGTCGGTCCTGCGCATTCTACCACTCGACCACTCGCTCCCCGCGCGGAATTCGACCCGGCTCCGGCGGCTTCGCGCGTCCGCCATTTTCCCTCAACTTGTGCCGATTGCGCGGTCGATGACGATTGTGAGGCTTCGGTCCGCGATCGAGGCCGCACTGCGCGAAGGAGAAACCCGGATGACCATCACCACGCGAGTCCTCGCCACCCTCACCCTGCTGGCCGGCTTCGGGAGCGCCCTGGCCGCCCCGCCCGTGCCCCGCGCGGACGAAATGGCCGCCGTGCAACCGAAACAGCCCGGCGTCGCCGTGACGCCGCTCGCGCCCGCCGACGCCGCACGCTGCCGCGTCGTCCCCTACCCGGACGCCGCCAACCCCGTCGGCTACATCCTCGCCGACGCCAACAACAAGCCCGTCCGCCGCTTCCTCGCCGTCGGCGCCAAGACCTACAACATCCTCTCCTTCTACCGCGACGGGCAGGAAGTCTACCGCGAGACCGACGTCCCCACCGGCAAGCAGTACCGCTGGCTCGGCGCCAACGGCAGCAAGGTCGGCGTCGACACCGACGGCAACGGCTCCATCGATGTCTGGGAAGCCATTTCGCCCGAAGAGGTCAGCAAGGAAGTCTTCGACGCGCTCGTCCGCAACGACCGCGCCAAGCTGCAATCGCTCCTCGTGACGCAGAAGGAACTCCAGGCGATCGGCTTGCCGGCGGCACAGGTGCAGGCGCTCGTCGCGCGGAGCGCCAAGGCCGTCGAACGGTTCCAGACCGCCGTCGCCGAGTTGAAGCTCACCGAAAAATCGAAGTGGGTGCACGTCGAACTCTGGACGCCGGAGACGACGCCGGCGGATGAGTTCCAGGGCCGCACCGACTTCGTCCGGCACCGCAACGCGGGCATCCTCGTGGACACCGGCGCGGACAATCGCGCCGTGACGTTCCAACTCGGCGAGATCGTGCAGGTCGGCCGCGCGTGGAAACTCGTCGACGGCCCCCTACCCGGCGCGCCGGCGGCCGACGCCGGCCCGGTCGGCGGCTCCGTCGAGTTCCCGAAGGAAGTCCAGGACGCGCTGGTGAAGATGCAAGGGGTGCCGGTACCGGCCTATGGCACGCCGGAGTACACGAAGTACCAGGTGGAGCGCGCCGCGGTTCTCGCCGCCGTCGTCACCAAGCTGCAGGGCCACGAGCAGCAATCGGTGTTCATCAAGCAACTGCTGGACGCGTACGTCGCCGCCGCCGAAGGGGGCGACGCCGACAGCGGCAAGCAACTCGTGGCGTGGCAGGCGCAGATCGACAAGGTCGCGAAAGGCTCGCCGCTCGCCGGCTTCGCCGCGTTCCGCGTCCTCGGCCTCGAATACACCACCAAGCTCGTCGCCGCCAGCACCAAGCCGAAGGAGATCGGCGACGTGCAGACCTGGTGGCGCGAATCGCTGTCGGCGTTCATCAAGTCGTACCCGGCCATCGACGAGACGGCCGAGGCGCACTACCGCCTCGCCCTCGCCGAGGAGCAGAACGGCGCGAAGGGCGAAACGGAGGCGAAGGCGAACTACGCCGCGATCGTGAAGACCTTCCCGACCCATCAGCTCGCCGCGCAGGCGGCCGGGTCGATCCGCCGGCTGGACAGCGAAGGCCAGGCGCTGGCGCTCGCGGGCACGACGCTCGACGGCAAGCCGCTGAACCTCGCGCAGCTCGGCGGCACGGCGACGATCGTGTACTTCTGGGGCAGCTTCCACGGCGGCCTCAAGGCGGACGCCAAGGAACTGGCGGCGCTCGAGGCGAAATATGCCGGCAAGCTGAAGGTCGTGACGGTCTGCCTGGACGCCGACGCGAAGGCCGCCACGCAAGCCGCCCGCGACGCCGGCCTGCCGGGCGCGCACCTCTTCAGCCCCGATGGCAGCCTCGGCACCCAGTACGGCATCATCGGCACGCACCTGATGCTCGTCGGCAAGGACGGGAAGGTCGCGAACAAAAACGCCCAGCTCGCCTTCGCGGCCGAGGAGATCGAGAAGCTCGTGAAGTGACGCCGGACGATGGGGCGATCGACGGCGATCGCCCCTCACGCCACGCCGACCTTCGGGCAGACCTTCGCCAGCGTACACGCTTCACAGTTCGGCTTGCGCGCGGCGCAGACGCGCCGGCCGTGCAGGATCAGCCGGTGGCTCGCGTCGGTCCACGACTCCTGCGGCCACAGGTCCATCAGGTCCAATTCGACCTTCACCGGGTCGGTTCGCGTCGTCAGCCCCAGCCGCCGCGCCAGCCGGCCGACGTGCGTGTCCACCGTGATGCCCGGCACGCCGAACGCGTCGCCCAGTACGCAGTTCGCGCTCTTGCGCCCGAGGCCCGGCAGCGCCGTCAGCTCCTCCAACGTCCGCGGCACCTCGCCGCCGTGCCGCTCTACCAGCGCCCGGCACGCCGCCTGGATGTTCTTCGCCTTATTCCGGTAGAAGCCCGTCGACTGGATGTACCCTTCGAGTTCCGCCCGGTCCGCATCGGCGTAGTCCTTCGCCGCGCGGTAGCGCGCGAACAGCGCCGGCGTCACGAGGTTCACGCGCTTGTCGGTGCACTGCGCCGACAGCATCACCGCGACCATCAGTTGCAGCGGCGTCTGGAAATCCAGCTCGGTCTGCGCGTCCGGGTACAGCCGTGCCAGTTCGGCGAGGATCGCCGGCGTTCGCTTCGCGGCGGACGGGACCTTCATGTCGGGTTCTCGAAACGGCCGCGAATCACCTTCGCCGGCACGCCGCCGACGATCATGTTGGGCGGCACCGGCTTCGTCACGACCGACCCGGCCGCGACGATGCTCCCCGCGCCGACGTCCGCCATCACCACGGCCGCGCTGCCGATCCACGCCCCCGCGCCGATCGTGACCCGCGACCGCGCGCCCCCTTGGTCCTTGATCGGCACTGTTGGGTCGTCGAAGTGGTGCGTATTCGCCCCGCTCGGGATGTGCACGCCGGCGGCGACCAGCACGTCGCGCTCGAGGTGCACGAGGCCGAGGTGGCAGCGCGGGCCCACGTAGACGTTCGCGTCGATCACGGCGCCGGCCTGCGAGAACAACGTGCCGAAGCCGACCTCCGCCGAGCGATCGCAATGCTTCAGCACGACACACAGGAACGCCCGCCGCAAGTAGATCCCCGTCAGCCCCGGTAGCGGCGCGAGTGCCTGCGAGGCGCCCTCGAGCGCGCGATCCTTCCCCAGCACCAGCGCGCCGACGCCGTACGCGAGCAGCCACGGCGACACCAGAACGGTCGCGACGGCGTGCAGGGCGAGCTTGAGCGCGGCTTTCATCGGTCCGGGAATTGTAGGCCTTCGACTTCCCACGGCGGTCGCGGGAACCGATAATGAGCGGGTCCGCCGCGGAGGAATCGCCGTGACCCGTACCCTCGTGCCGCTCCTGCTCGCCGCCTCCGTGGCATCGGCGGGCGCGCCGCCGAAACCCGCCCCGCCCGACCCCTATGAAATCGGACGCATGGGCATCCAGTTCGGCGTCGACGGCGAACTCCTCATCAACTCCATCGACCCGGCCCTGCCCATCGCCCGGAGCGGATTGAAAGTCGGCGACGTGATCCTCAAAGTCGGTTCGGTGACCGCCCGGCAGACGTCCGACGTGCAGCGGTTCATCTTCGGCCTTCGGCCCGGAACGAAAGTCAAGGTGGTCGTCCGCCGCGACGGCGCCGAACACACCCATACCGTCATGCTCGGCGAGGCGAACGACGAGATCCGCGCCAACGCCCGCCGCCTCGCGAACCCCAACGCCGAAGACGACGACCCGTAAACGAAACGACCGCCGCAAGCGCGGCGGTCGAATCCGATCTTCGATCCGATTACTTCTTCTCGACGATGTCCGTCTTCGTGCTCGCCACGATGCCGACGAGTTCGTCGATTTCCGCCTGCGGAACCTTGTACTTCTTCAGGGTATCCACCAGGTGCCCCGCCAGCGCGCCGAACTCCGCCTCGGTGATTTCCATCCCCTTGTGCGAGTCCTTCATGCTCTTGCCGGTGTACTTCAGCGGCCCGCCCGTCGTCGCCGACACCAGCTCCACCAGCAGCCCTTCGAGCTTCTTCACGCCCGCCGCGTCCAGCTTGTACTTGCCGTTGCGCAGGAAGTTCACCTTCGGATCGCCCGCGGCCGCGACCACGAAATCGTGAATCACCGCCTCCACCGCCTTCTGACCGCCGAGCCGATCCCACAGCGGCTTCTCGACGATGTCGCCCTTCGTGCTCGCCACGATGCCGACCAGCTCGTCGATCTCCGCCTGCGGAACCTTGAACTTCTTCAGCGTCGCCACGAGGTGCCCCGCCAGCGCGCCGAACTCCGCCTCCGTGATCTTCATCCCCTTGTGCGATTCCTTCATGCTGCGCCCGGTGTACTTCAGCGGTCCGCCGGTCGCGCTCGAGATCATCTCGACGAGCAGTTGCTGGAGTTTCTCCACGCCCGCCGCGTCCAGCTTGTACTTCCCGTCGCGGAAGAAGTTCACCTTCGGGTCCGGCGCGGCCGACAGCACGAAGTCCTTCACCACCGCACGCACCGCCGGCTCCCCGCCCAGCCGATCCCACAGCGCCTTCTTCCCCGGCTTCTGACCGGTCACGTCGTTCTGCGCCCCGTCCAGCGCCGCTCGCAGCGTGAACGCCCCGTCCGCCGCCCGCTGCGCCTTCGCCGTCGCCAGCGCGTCCTGGATCGCCTTCGCCGTCGTCGGCCGGTGGTCCAGCAGCCCGCCGATCACCTTCAACGAACCCCGATACAGCCCCAGGCACTCCTCCACTTTCCCGGCGTTGTACAGCTCCACGCCGTCCTTGACGGTCTCGTAGATCAGCGTCGCGATCCGCTTGTCCAGCTCCGCACGGCTCAACGCCGCGGGCTTGTCCTGCGCGAACGCCGGAACGGTCAGGGCCAGGGTGAACCCGGCGATCAAGAAAGCCAACTTGCGCATCGTGCTTCTCTCCCGATGGAAATGGGTGGCGACGGTCGGGCCACCGTCATGGCGAGTATACGAGGACCGCCGCCCGGCGGATTGCGCCGCGCCCGCGAATTCGGGAATTGCCGCGCAGCCCCCGTTCCAAGTAGAATCGCTACAGTCACGCTTTCCCGTCCGCACGGCCCGACTCCCATGCTCGTTTCCGACGGCGAAATCCTGGGTCGCGTGGCGCAACTGGACCGATCCGCCTTCGAAGACTTCTACGATCGCTACACGGCGCGGGTATTTGGATTTCTTTTGCACCTCCTACGAAACCGCGCGGAGGCGGAGGACGTACTCCAAGAGACGTTCTGGCAGGTGTGGCGCCAGGCCGACCGGTTCGACGCCGGCCGCGCCTCCGCCGAAGCCTGGGTGCTGATGATCGCCCGGAGCCGCGCCGTCGACCGCCTGCGAAGGCGCCGCGAAACCGTGACCGACACGATCCCGGAAGTACCGACCGACAGCCAACCGGAGATCAGTCTGTCGCGACAGGACGATGCGGTGCAACTGACGGCTGCGCTGGCGGTGCTGCCGTTCGATCAACAAGAGCCGATCCGGCTGGCGTTCTTCGAGGGCCTGACGCACGAGCAGATCGCGCGGCACTTGAAAATTCCGCTGGGCACGGTTAAGACCCGGATCCGATTAGGATTCCTCCGCCTGCGCGAACGGCTGGCGGCGGGAGTGGACGAATGAACGCGACGAACCGCGACGAATTCCTGGACCTCTTTTCGCCCGAAGACCGCGTGGCCTTCGACGCCAGCCTGCTCGCGCTCGCCGCCGACATTCCATCCGCCGAGCCGCCCGCCTACGTCAAGGAGAGCCTCTTCGGCCGCCTCGCCACCGCCCCGCGCCGCAACCCCACCCTCGAACAGAACCGCAAGGCGGCGTCCACGCTGCCCGAAACCCAGTTCAGCTTCCGCGAAGAGGCGGTCTTCCAGTTCTCGCACCTCTCCGGCGTCACGGCGCGGATGCTCCACCTCGACCCGCTCACCAAGCGGTTCTCCGCCGTCGTAAAGCTCCAGCCCGGCAGCCGCATCCCGCCGCACCACCACGACGGCCTCGAAGAGTGCCTCGTCATCGATGGCGAACTGATCGTCGGCAGCGTGCGGATGCGTGCCGGCGACTATCAATGGGCCGACGCCGGCAGCGAGCACGTCGAGCAATGGACCGACGTGGGCGCCACCCTCCTCCTCTCCGGCCCGATGTCCCTGCTGGCGGGGTGATGGTAAAGAGTCGGGAACTCGCTCCGCGAGTTCCCCGAACCACAGTGTCAGGAGATCGATCACGTCGTCGCCGCGTCAGCGGCCGGGTGTCGTTTCGCAATTCGGAATGCGGAATGCGGAATGCGGAATGAAAACCAAGAACCCCGGCGAGCCGGGCCGCGTCAGCGGCCGGGTGAATCGGTCCCGATAACCCCCACGAGAAACCGCCGCCCCCGGCGAGCCGGGCCGCGTCAGCGGCCGGGTTGCGACCCGACCGCAATTCCCCTCGCTCGCCCGGATTTCCATTGACCCGTGCCCCCGCGCGCGGGTCGAATCAAGGCATGTGCCACCCCGGCCCCCTCCCCACCCGCCGACCCCGCCCGCAGCCGCAGGCGTGGGACTTCGACGCGCTCGGCAACTGGGACTCGCTGACGATCGACGGCGGCAGCCCGCAGACGCGGACGCACAACAAGCAGAACGAGATCACGGCCGTTTCGGGGGCGACGAGTCCGACGTTCGACGCGAACGGGAACATGACGACCGACGAGACGGGCAAGCAATACGTCTACGACGCCTGGAATCGGCTGAAAGTGGTGAAGAACTTGGGCGGCACGACGCTGAAGACGTACGTCTACGATGCGATGGGTCGCCGCGTGGCCGAGACGGCGGGCGGGGCGAACCGCGACCACAGATCTTCTGTCGCCCAATCCCCGTTACAGTTCTACTTCGCGGCCGGTTCGGGCAATCCGCGAATCAGTCGGGCGCAGCGGGCCGCGATCTCGATCGCCTTCAGCCCGTCCCGGAGTTGGCCGCCGGATGACAACGGCGGGGAGATCGGGAGCGCGTGCGGACGGGGCTGGATCGTCTCGGCTATTTCAAAATACGTTGCGGCCGTGAAGGCGTAGTGCTTGTCGGTATCGGTGTCGTGGATCAATACGCGAATCGGGAGTTCGGTCGGCAGCAGTTTCAATGTGCCGCCCGTGGGTTGTGCCCGGGGAGCCATGAACAGCCGCCCGGCGCTGGTCACGAAAAAGCGATCGTCCTTGACTCCGAGCACCGTGAACCCCTCGGACCAATCCTTCGCGAACGGGGTTGCCCAATCACTTTCCTCGCTCCGGTACTTCTGGTCGCCCAAAGCCGGGAGTTTGATCCAACGCAGGACACTGAAACGGCGTTCTTTGCCGCCGAATTTCTCGGCCGTCATCCCGCTGTAATACCACTCGAACTTCCCATCCTTGACCGGAAGATAGTCAAATTGCGTACGAACGCCATCGGATCTTCCGTGGGCGTACAGCGGAGGGTCCCGGAACTTGCTAGTCAAACTGCGAACTGATTCGCGGGTTTTATCACTTTGATCTCGGTCCGTAGTGTTGAGGTAACGAACGATTTCGAGGGGCATATAACATAGGAGTACTGGGTTCGTGTGTTGGTCGTAGTGATCACTTGTTCCAAAGGGACTGTAACTTGCCCAGTGCAAGTTGTGACGATCGATCCGCAATTTCGGTGTACCGCGAGGTCGGTAAGCCCCCGGCAGCAAATCGTCATCGCTTGGAGTTCCGGGATAAAGCTGGGTGGCTGGCCCGGCTCGGTAGATCGGTTGATCCAAAATGCGAAGCGGCCAAACGTCCGCGAGCGAGTACATTTCATCGCGTTTGGTTACGGGTATCATGACGCGGTCATTGACGACCGTGGCCCGAACAACCGGGTTACGCACGTTGGGAGCGGTCCAACCCAAGACGTGCGAGAGCATGTGAGTCACCAATAACAGTATTTCCATAGGAATGCTCCGTTGTTCAAGGCGAAACTGGAATTATTACGGAAGCTGCTCACCCGCATATTCTCCATCGGCATTTGTGACTTTATTTATCTTCCACGGCTTTTCTTCTGTATCCGCCGGCACATTGGCCCCGGTCGGGTTCTTTCGGAACAATATCTTGGTCCCATCGAATACCATGAATCCGGCAACGGCACCATCTTCCCATGCTTGAACACTCGCCCACTTCAGTCCATAACTCGGGTCGTAGTAGCTGCCGTTCACCTTCACCACGACGTGATCTTCAGAGCGAAAAAGGGGACGCAGCTGAATGCCGTTGCGTGAATCCTTAACTTGTTGACCTGTCAGGGTGTTGGGCTGGCGAAAGTGGCGACGTCCGGCCAGAGTGGGGGTTCTCACACCTTCCATTCGACAGGACGTCGCCATGACCAGTTTCGCCAAGGCCATCGCCCAAATCAAGGGCAACCTCG
>JALHPZ010000051.1 GCA_022842245.1 Gemmataceae bacterium | reverse complement strand
GAGGACGACCTCCTCCGGCGGCGTGGCGTGGGCCGCGAGGAACATGTCGACGAGCGCGTTGGCGATCCGCACGAGCGACGCCTTCGTGACGCGATTCTCCAGTCGGCAGAGCGTCGGGGGCGAGGCGAGGGTGGTGTCGCCATCGACTTCGGGGTGTTCGGTGGCGAGTTGCCAGAGGGGATCGTCGCGGAGGTGCTGGTGGTCGTTGAGGTCTTCGCAGCCGGCGGCGAGGGCGAAGATCCGCTGAGCGAGCAACCCGCGTTGGGGGTGGGTGATGAGGCCGGGGTTCCTCGGATCGGGGATGGCGTCGTTGAGGGCGTCGACGAGTCCGATTTGTTTGTCAGCCTCGCGGAGCAGGAGGGCGCCGGCGTCGGAGGTGATCTGACCGCCGGAGAAGTCGGCGTGGATTTCGCGTCGGCCGAGTCTGGAAAACGGCAGTGGAGTTGTGGTACACTCTGTCATCGCGACGGCTCCGGCGTGGGAATGGGTTTTGGTGTGGTAACCTCCCCTTGTACCAACACTTGAGCCGTCGCGCTATTCTGTCTCGCTCAACCAACGTGAAAGATCCGGGTTCGTGCTGTTCGGCCACTCGAAGCAGGAACTGCACGCGGCCCGCCGGCGGGTGGCGGAGTTCCTCGAATCGCTGCGGTTGCGACTCCACCCTGGCAAGACGATGGTGTTCCCGCCGCGGCAGGGCATCCGCTTCCTGGGCTACCGGGTGTTCGGCTCGCACGTCCGGTTGGCGCGGGAGAGCGTGGTGCGATTCCGCCGCCGCATCCGCGGCTGGCGGGCCGACGTGGGCGCGGGGGGGGGGGGGGGTTGGACCTCGGGCACGTGGGACAGAGCGTGAACAGTTGGCTGGGGCACGCCGCCCATGCCGCGACGAACCGGCTGCGTGAGCGGATGTTGTCGGAATGTGCCGATGCCCAGAAGCCGACGGCGGCGGCGGGCCGATCAAGGCCGGCATCCTGGCGATGGTCCGGTTGTCGGAAGAATCGGGAATGGACTTGAGACCGGCGTATCTGATTGTGCCGACGTGAGTGGCGGGAGTGTCGAAGTCGACTCGGTCGCGGCATACCAAGCATGGTCCCACGAGGCACTTCGAGCCTCCGCGGTCGGCGGCCGGTATACGTTCCGCCCGAACAGCAGGAACACGGCCGGGGTCACGATCTGGTCGAGCAGGGTCGAGGTGACGAGGCCGCCGATCACGACGACCGCGAGAGGGTGGAGGATCTCCTTGCCCGTTTGGCCCTTCCCCAGCGCGAGCGGTACGAGACCGATGACCGCGACGGCCGCCGTCATCAGCACCGGGGCCAGCCGTTCGAGGCTGCCGCGGACGATCATCGTCTCCCCGAACACCTCGCCCTCTTGCTTCATCAGGTGGATGTAGTGAGCGATCATCATGATGCCGTTGCGGCTGACGATGCCGACGAGCGTGATGAACCCGACCCAGTGGGCGACCGAGAGGGTCGTCGCCTGGAACCAGGCGCCGGGAACTTTCCACCACGGCAACCCGTGCAATGCCGCAGGGTCGGGGCGATTGAGAATCAGCAAGGCGAGGACGGCCCCGAGACCGGCGAGGGGGACGTTCACGCCAAGCACCATGAGCGCTGCCCGCCACGAGCCGAGGCAGCGGATGAGCAGCAGGAACACACCGACCACGGCCGCCGCCCCAAGTATCAGCAACCGGGCGTTCGCATCCTGCTGGGCGCGGAACTGCCCGTCCTGTTCGATGCGGTACTCGCCGCGCTTTGCTCGCAGTTTGTCCTCCAACGGGTGAACGGCGGCATGGATGTCGGCCACGACATCGCCCAGACTTCGCCCCTGAACGTTGCACGCGACGACGATGCGTCGCTGCACGTTCTCGTGGTTGAGCGTGTTCGGCCCCGTCGTGTCGAGGACGTCGGCGACTTGCGACAGCGCTACCTTGCGACCCGACGGCGTGTCGAGAATCGTCTGCCCAATGGCGCCGGGATCGGACCGCGACTCGGCATCGTACCAGACGACGAGGGCGAACGACTTCTCGCCGTCGATGACGGTGGACGCGGTTCGACCCTTGTAGGCCGTTTCCAGAAGTCTTGCCACGTCGCCGGGGGCGAGGCCGTAGCGGGCCGCCTCGTCGCGTTTCGCCCGAAGGCGCACCTGCGAGATCTCCACCTGTGGTTCGATTTGCAGGTCCACGACGCCGGGCACCTTCGCCATCGCGTCCTGAACGTCCTGCGCGGCGGCGCGGAGTTCGAGAAGGTCCGGGCCGAACACCTTCACCGCCACTTGCGCGCGGACGCCGGACATGATGTGATCGAGCCGGTGGCTGATCGGCTGGCCGACGTTGGCCGTCACGCCGGGGATGCTGCCGACCCGCTCGCGGATGTCGGCGAGTACAAGTTCGGGCGACCGGCCCGATTTCTCCACCCCCAGACCGTGCAGGAACGGCACCGCACGCAACGCCGCGGCGCCGAGGCCCGGTCTGGGCCGTTCGTGCGGAATCAGCCGCACGTCGATCTCCGAACTGTTCACCCCTTCGGCGTGTTCGTCCTGTTCGGCCCGGCCGGTCCGCCGGGAGACAGCCGCCACTTCCGGAATCTGAAGGAGCGATTGCTCTGCGATGGACGCAATGCGCCCGCTCTCCGCGAGGCTCGTCCCCGGAGTCATTTGCAGGCCGACGGTCACCGTTCCTTCGTTGAAGGCGGGCAGGAACTCGCTGCCCATGCCGAAGACCGCCGACACGGTGACGGCGGAGAGCACGAACGACCCGACGAGGATCTTTCGCGGGTGCCGCAAGGCGAAACGCAGGAGCCGCCGGTCGAGTGTCTTCAAGACGCGGAGTACAAACGGATCCCCGCCATGCGCACGGGCCGCGCTCCCAGGCAGCAGGTACGACGCGAGGACCGGCGTCACGGTGAGCGAGACCACCAGCGAGGCAGCTAGGGAGACCAGATACGCCAGACCCAGCGGAGCGAACATCCGCCCTTCCAGCCCGGACAGCGCGAACAGCGGAGTGACGACGAGGCAGACGATGAGCGTGGCGTAGACGATCGAGTTGCGGACTTCACTCGACGCCTGAAACACGATCTTGAGGACCGGATCCGGGACCGATTTGAGTCGATTCTCCCGGAGCCGGCGGTAGATGTTCTCGACATCGACGATGGCGTCGTCGACGAGTTCCCCGACGGCGACCGCGATGCCGCCGAGCGTCATCGTGTTGATGGTGATGCCGAAATAACTGAACACGAGCGCGGTGACCAGAACCGAGAGCGGGATCGCCGTGAGCGTGATGAAGCTGGTGCGGATGCTGGCGAGGAACAGGAGCAGCACCACGAAGACCCAGAAGGTGCCGTCCCGAATGGCTTCGACGACATTGTCGATGGCGGCCTGGATGAAATCCGCTTGGCGAAAGACACGCCGCTCGACGACGACTCCGGCCGGAGCGGTGCGTTGCAGTTCCTCAAGCGCGGCGTCGAGTTTGGGTGTCAGGGTCAGGGTGTTCGCGGACGGTTGTTTCTGGATCGCCAGGATGACGCTGCTGCCGCCGACCACCCCGTCGCCCTCGCGTACCCGCACGCTGCCGTCCCCGCGGCGGATCGGTCCGCCGAACCTCACTTCGGCCACCTCTTTGATGCGGACGGCCCGACCGTCCCGCCAGACTACTGGCGTCTCCTCGATGTCCCGCAGCGCCAGCGTCTGCCCGCTGATGCGGATCAGCGACTCCTTCGCGTCCCGTTCCATGACCCCGCCGCCCGCCAGCACGTTGGCCTTCTCGGCGGCGTCTGTCAGTTGCTGCAGGGAGACGTTCTGGCCGGCAAGCCGCGTCGGCGACGTCAGCACTTGATACTGCTTCAGGTGACCGCCCATGACGGTCACCTGCGATACGCCGTCCACGGCGAGCAAGCGGTTCCGCACGGCGAACTCGCCGAAGGTGCGGATCTCCATGCCCACCCGGACGTCGTCTTCCGGGGTCTTGGGCGGCTCGGCCGGCCGCAATCCGACGAGCATCACCTCGCCCATGATGCTGGAGATCGGAGCCATCACCGGGTTGACGTCCGGGGGCAACCGCTCACGGACCAGTTGCAATTTCTCGGCGACGACCTGGCGGTCCTGGTAGATGTCGGTGCCCCAATCGAACTCGATCCACACCACCGACAGGCCGAAGCCGGACGCCGAGCGCACCCGCTTCACGCCGGTCGCGCCGTTAAGCTGGTACTCGATCGGCCGACTAACCAGCACCTCGACCTCTTCGGGGGCGAGACCGGGGGACTCGGTCAGCACCGTCACGGTCGGCCGATTCAAATCCGGGAAAACGTCGACGGGAGTTCGAGCGAGTTGATACGCGCCACCAAGAATGACCGCCAGCGCGGCGATCAGAATCAGTCCGCGATTCTGCAACGAAAAGCCGATCACGCGATCGAGCACGACAATCTCCCCTTCTCACCGCAGCGAGGCAAACCCGGTCACGAGTTCCGACACCCCTCGAACGGCAACCGTCTCTCCGACGGCGAGCCCGCGGACGATCTCGATCGCGCGGTCGTCCGACCGACCCGTCTCAACGGCGCGCCGTTCGAACGCGCCATCCGACCGGCGAACAAAGACCACTTCCGCCCCCGGTTCGCCGGCCACGGCTCCGCGGGGAACAAAGGTTTTCGCCGGTCGCTTCCCGGTCACGATAGTGACACTGGCCAATTGACCGTGGAGCAGCGGAGGCCGTTTCCCGCCGTCCGGCTCGATCCAGACTGCCAGCGACCGATTGCCGACGCCAACCGTACGACCGCTTCGAATCACACGCCCCGTGATGATCGTTTCCGGATCGGTCACCAGCCGGACTCGGGCCGGTTGACCTACGCGCACGCGGGCGAGATCGCGTTCCGAGACCTCACCCAAGATGAGCGGTCGGTTCCGGTCGTGGATGGAAAACAAGATCTCCTGGGCTGCGACCGCCTGGCCGGGCACTTTATCGAATGTCACGATCACCCCGCTGATCGGTGACCGAACCGGAATGCGGGATGAGACGCGTCGGGACTCCACCACCCGATCGATATCGACGGCCGCGAACCCGATCGTCTCCAACTTGCGCCGCAGCGCGTCCACCTGGCTCCGAAGTGAAGCGACTCGTCCTTCCGTTTCCCAAACGCGCTGCTTGGCGATGGCTGGCAGATCCTGAATCCGTTTGAGTGAGGCGGTTTCGAGTGTCAGCGACAAACTGGTTCGAACCAGTTCGAGTTGCATATCGATCAGTTCGCGGCTGATGATCTCGGCGACGACATCGCCGGCCTTGACGGCCCGCCCGCGGTCGGTGTGAATGGCGGCGAGGGTTCCCGCCAACGGTGCGGCGGCCGAGCCGCGATCGGAAGGAGGCAATTCCACCGACCCGTCCAACGCGACGATTTCGTCGACCCAACCGGCCGAGGCATCCTCCATGCGAAGGTCGATCGCCCGTTCCGTCTCCGGACCGATCCGGAGTACGCCCGGGGCGAAAAACCCGCCGAGTTCGTGCCCCCCGCGCACGACAACCCGATCGCCCGGGAACAGTTCTCCGGCCACGATCTCGACGCGATCCCCGCTCCTTCGACCGAGGGCGACCGGCTTCTTGAGATATTCGGACGCGCCCGCGGCGTTCGCTTCTTCCACCAATACAAAGCGATCCACTCCTTCGCGGACCACCGCCGCCAGAGGGACCGTCGGCCGAGGCTTGTCCGAGGGCTGGATGAGTTCGGCCAGTCCCGTCAAACCGGGTACCAGGCGCGGCTCCGCCGCCGAGTCGTTCTTCAATTCCGCCCAAACGGAACCGAGATGCGTGACGGGATCCAGATACGGGGCCACCGCCGATACACGGGTGAGGAACACCTCGTTCGGGTATGCTGACAGCCGGACCTTGACCGGACTGCCGACCGTGACTCGTGGAAAGTCCTTTTCCAACACGCCCAATCGGACCCAGACGGTGGACAGGTCCGCGACTTCCGCCAGGTGTTCGGTCGGTTCGACCAACCGGCCATTGGTCAGTTCGGCATGGATCACCGTACCGCCAACCGGGACGCGCACGGGCAGGGTCCGTTCCGGATCGGCCCGGCCGCGCTTCAGCAGTTCGTCGAACGCCTCCGCCGCCAGCCCCACGGCGAGCCACTTCGCGCGGGCCACCGCCAATGAATTCTGGGCCTGGGATTGTTTCGTCTCGGCGTCGAGTAGCGACTGACCGGCGACCGCCCCGGCATCGACACTCTGCCGAAGCTCGGTCACGATCTTATCGCTCAGCTGCCATTCCGTTTGGGCCGTGAGCGCATCCAGCTGAATGGTGTCCAGGTCCAGGCTTTTGACTTCGGCCACCACGTCGCCGGCCCGAACTTGCTGACCCGGGGCGACCAGCACCTTCACGATCCGTCCCGGCAGGCGGGCGGTGGCGAAACCGTGGTGCGTCCAGGGCAGTTCCACCGTCGCATAGGCCAGCAGCGCTCCATCCACCTCTTGGACCGCCACCTCCGCCATCGTGACGGCCAGGCTGTTCCGGGCTTCCGGCGTGAGCAACAAGTGCCCGCGTGCCGGATCGACCTGAACGCCTTTCGTCGGTAGCGGCGCATGACCTTCGTGCGCGAAGAGGACCGTCACCCCGATGGTCAACAGCAGCGCGAACGCAAGCGTGGACCGACGGCGGCTACTGATTCTTAACGGGGTCACGGTGATTCCTCCTTTACTCCTCGACCGTACGATCACTTCCGGCCGTCTCGCTCCGACTTGGCTTTGGCCTTCAACTCCTCGACTTTCGCCAGCGTCTTGTCCGGGTCGGCTTCGGCCTTCCTCTTGCAACTCTTGCAACAGACGAAGACGGGCTGGCCCTTGATATCCAGTTTCAGAGGCGGCCCCATCGAGCCGAGCCGTTCGTCGGTCGATACGACGCACCATTCCTGGGCGTTGACCAGCTCGCGATCCTCGGCCGAGAGCTTCGCTCGCTCGGCTTGCACCTCGTCTTGGTGCGAGGCCGGTGACGGAACCGACGTTGCAGGCGCCGAGGAATTCGACGAGCAACCCGTCAGGGTCAGGACCAGCAAACCGAGCGGAATCAGCATGCGAATGTTCATGAGATCTCCTGTGTGGGTTCGAACGACCGCGGACGTGCCACGATCGGGAATGGTTAGTTCTTGACGTAATCCTTCGGATCCTTCACTTCGCCCGGCTTCTCCTTCGCCAGAACGACGAACTCTTCGATGCACGGAATGCAGCAGAATTCGTAGGTCTTGCCGCCGATCACCCAGGTGAACTTCGGGTTCGCCTTGGTCTTGGAAATCGGACAAATCTTGTCGCCGTTCTTCGGATTGTCGTCGTGGCTGGCGCGGATGCCCTTGTACTTCACCGTCGGCACGGTGTTCCCGTTCGCCACGATGTCGGCGGCGGTGTACAGTCCACCGGGCGTCAGGAACAATTTCTGCTCCTCATCGCCGTCTTTCTTCGCCGGCATCTCGGCGGTCGCATGGGAACCCTTCCCTTCGTTGGTGAAGGCGATCCGGAATCGCTCCCCGTGGATGTTGATGTTGTTGATCGTGACCTGCACCGTCTTGCCAAGCAAGTCCTTGGGCAACGTGGCCGTGAAGAGTGAGGTTTTACCTTGGGAGTCGCCGGACTGCGGTTCCGGCCGGAGGGTCATCTTGTCGGATTCGGTCGAACCCTCCGGCGTGAGGTACGCAGTGAGTTCTTGCGCTTCCACCTCTTGCACGCGGGCCTCGTCCTTGCCGAGCATGTAGAGTCGCACGGTGCCGTTCTTCTCAAATACGGCCTCCGCGTGGTAGCTGTCCCGGCCGAGCGATACGAGAATGCCGCCATGCGCTCCGGGCTTGTGGCCGTGGGCGTCCTCCTTCGCGACGACTGGCGGCGTGCTGGCAGGGGTGGGTGGGCTTGGTGGCGACGAATCACAACCGACAATCGCAAATCCGACGACCGCGAATGCCGCAAGGGATACGCCGATTCGGAATGGACGGAACATGGTCGTACTCCTGACGTCGCGGCCGGTCGATGTGCCCGGTACCGCGGGTCGATGATTGCCGGACACGGCGAACCACCTCAGCGAAGCGGAGGCGATGCGGATAATGTCCGGTCGAGCGCTACAGAGGCTCGAGGAATTTCGGGTTGGGGAAATTAGAGGCGAACCGACGCAATCGACCGTCGGCGGGAAAGGGGACTAACAGCGAAGCTTGTGGTGCGCGTACAGGAGATCGTGTGTGGATAGACAGGTGGATCGGTGGGTGATACGACCTGCTGGCGGAACGTGAACGTGGCACAAGTCAAGGGAGACCGGCCAAGTCAGCGCATCCAAGAAGTGAGAGGATTTCGCAAGGGGGTCCGTGAGGGACCCGGCAAGTTCCGAAGCTACGCTCGCCTTCGCGGGCGATTCCTTGCAAGGGCATTTCGCGGGAGAGATCGGCTTAGAAGGCGTGGTGTCGTTCTTGCGATTCCCTTCGTGTCCGCAGCACGTCCGACCGAGAGCACGTTTCATCGGGGCCGTCGGAGTGGACGCCGATCCCGGAGGCGTGGTCGCGCAGCAGCAGAGCATTGGCCCTGCCAGCAACGCCAGCACGAGTTGGGGAACGACCACAAACCGATACATCGGGCTCACCTCGTACGGCCACATTAGAGCCGCAAGAACTTATACATGGAATAGTACTCGGTAATACAACAAAAATCAAAAATCCGATAGCCCGATTATTGAGGCCCCGCCCTTGCAGCCGCGGCCGTGGTGGTGGTCAGTTGCCGACGCATCTTGGTGTGGCTGGGCGGCAGTTGGCCCCATCAGCAGTTCTTCGAGCGGGTTGCTCACCAGGTCTGTCAGTAACCCCTCACCCTCCTCTCCCCGCGGCCTGCGGCAGCGGGGAGAGGACGCCGGTCGCGGCGGAGACTCGCAATGCCGACGCGGTCGCCGCCTGCGGGTCCACGCCCCGCTGCTTCAGCGTCCGGTACACGCTCATCAACACCGACCGCGTCACGCACCCCGACTCGCTCGCACTCCCATAACTCGCCTTCCGCATCACCACCGCCGGACGGATCGATCGCTCCGCCCGGTTGTTCGTCGGGTCGACCGCCGACACCTCCACGAACATCAACAGGTCCTCGATCGGCTTCAGACGCTATGTACTGCGCCCCAAAAACTGTGCACAAGGGAGAGTGGAAATAGGCTGATGCTCAGGAGACAACCGTATGGCAAACCACGCAAGTTCTCTCCCGAGTTCAAGGCCAAGATTGCTCTCACTACGTTGCGAGGGGAAGCCACCACGGCGGAACTGTGTCTTCGGCATCAGCTGTCCGGCCAGCACGCTGACGACGCGCGTGTACTCGCGAAGCGAGCGTGCGCTACTTCCTATCTCATTCGCCGGCCGAGAACAAAGTGGTGGGGGAAATTGAAAAGATTCTCGAAATCGTGATCCAGCCACATTTCAGACAATCAGTAATCCGAAATGGATCCGTCCTTGAGCTTCGCGCCCGGCCACTTGTACGACTGCGGTTTCTTCGCTTCCTCAGCGAGTTTCTTCTCGTCGACCACGACCCCGAGTCCCGGTCCTTGCGGTAGGCCGATGTAGCCGTCTTTGTCCAGCTTCCACTCCATCCGGGTGATTCCGGCTTTGTTGAATCCGGCGTTCTCCGGGTAGAACTCGTGGATGAGAAAGAGCGGGATCGCCGAGACGACGTGCAGGCTGCCGGCGATGCCAAGGAACCCGGCCGTGCAGTGCGGTGCGAGCGGCGTTTGGTAAGCTTCGCCGAGGATCGCCACCTTGCGCATCGGCGTGATGCCACCGCCGTGGCAGCAATCCGGTTGCAGCACGTCCAGGACGCGGTGCTGGAGGTAGGGAAGGAATTCCCAGATCGTGCGGTCGCGTTCGCCGGCCGCCAGCGGGATCGCGATCTTCTCCTTGAGCCGCCTGAACACTTCGATGTTCCCCGGCACGGCCGGTTCTTCGATGAACAACAAGTCGGACGGCTTCAACTGCGCGGCCACTTGGATCAGCATCGCCGGTGGAATGGCGCAGTGGGCGTCGAACATCACGGCGCCGGTCGGGCCGACTTTCTCGCGGGCGGCCCGGATGCTCGCGACGATCTTCTCGACCTCCGCCGGGGTACCACTGTGGTCGTACGGCCCGCCGGGTGGAATTTTCACCGCCTGCGGTGTGTGGTAGACGCGGATTTTGTCCCGTGTCGGGCCACCGAGCAACCGGTAGACCGGCGTGTTCCAGAGCTTGCCGGCGATGTCCCAGAGCGCGAGGTCGATGCCGGCCATCGTGTGGACCAGAAACGGGCCACCACGGATGTCCCGGTGAGCGCGGTAGAGCTTTTGCCAGAGGTGCTCGATGCGAGTCGGGTTCTCGCCGTCGATGATTTCGAAAAGCGATTCCGCTAGTGGCTTCGCCACCCGCGGGTCGACGCCCTTCACCTCGCCCCAACCGATCACACCGTGATTGGTCTCGATCTTCAGGTATACCGCCGGGCCGACCCAGGTCGCCTGCATTCGACTGATGCGGATTGTCGAGGATCGATCGGCAACGTTTGCGGCCGGATTGTTCTCCTGCGCGACGGCATCGCTGAGCATTGCCTGACCGGCGGCGAAGACTCCGAACGCGGCAATCGCATCGCGGCGGGTGGTGGGCATGAAATAAGTCCGAGAGAAGATGATAACGGAGCCAGTTTATGCGTCGGGGAACTCATCGCAGCAATCCGGTACGTGTTCTCGGGCGATTTCGAGTATGCCACTGCGGGCAGATCCGGGTGTCGAACATGCTGTCGAATTGTCCAATTGAGAATCCGTAATCACCTCTATGAAGATCCGTACCCGAACGCCCACGGTGCGATGACCGGCGGCGCGGGTGGCTGGCAAGTCAGCCCAGCACTTGGCGCCGCGCCTCCGCGATGCGCAGCCACTGGCGGTACCGGTCGTTCGCATTCACGGAACCACCGACTCGCCGCCCAGCCGTTCGTTGAGCAGCACGCAAGCGGACTGCCATTTCCGACGGACCGTCCGCTCGTTCACCCCGAAGAGGTCCGCAATCTCGCCTTGCGTCCAACCGTGGTAGAAGGTCAGCGAGAAGACCTCCCGCTCCTCAGCCGGCATCGCTTCGATGGTCTCGTGGAAGTTTGCCCAACGGTCGAGTTCCACTGTTTCGGGTTCGGGGGCCGGCGGTTCGGGCGTGCCCGGAGCCGCACTATCCTCGGGCGAGACGCTACCGTGATGGGCCATCATTCCGCGAGGGCCGGAGAACTGGCGGGCCAGATCGATCAGTTCCCGGCGGATCATGGCACTGGCAAGATTGAGGAACTCGCGCGTGTTTGACACATCGACCAATTCGAGAGCCCGGAGCAGACGTAGGGCGGTCCCCTGAAACACGTCGTCCCGATCGGCCCAGCGGCGCACCCGCGGAAATTTCCGGATCATCCGGTCGACGGACTCATCTAGACGCGACCAGACTAGTTTGAGGATGTCGTCACGGGACGAAGTCTCGCCGGCACGCAGGCGGCGGAGATGGTTCTGCAGCAAGGTCGTGTTCCCGGACGCTTCCTCCATCTCTCCGCTCCTCATGCGCCCCCAAACACTGGCCCGGATGGTACCACGCCGGAGCCATCGGATCATTGCTTTTCCCACCGCCCCACATTTTTGGCATTTTCCTGTCCGGTTCGGGCGGCGGCGCTCGCCTTCCTGCCTGTGGGAACTGCGGTCCGTGTGGATGGGTCCGGTTTCCGCGGTGTGTGGTCCGGTGAAGGATCGACGTGGGTGGTGTTTTTGCTGGCGTGCGTCACGGGCACGGCGGTAAGATTGCCATTGTGTCCGTGCGAGTGGGGGTTCGTCATGATGGTCCGGATGATGGTGGCGGCTTGGCTGGCTGGATGCACGGTCGCGGTCGTGGCAGCGGACGACCCAAAACAAGCTGAGTTGGCAAAGAAGCCGCAGTGGCAGCGGATGCTGACGGGCGAGGACGCGAAGAAAGCGGCGGAGTTGGTGAAAAGAATCGCGAAGTTGGAATCGACGGACGACTTTGCCGAGGCGATCAAGACAGCAGAGGAACTACTGGCCCTACGGACCATTGTGCAGGGTGCCGATCATTATGAGTCCATCACCGCTAAGTCGAACATTGCTCGAATCCAGATGTTGTCCGCTCAGCCAGCGGCTAAACGTCGAAACTATCGTGCGGCTGATCGTGCTACGATTCAGGTTCGGTCATTCGAGGCTCAGGGGCGCTACTCACAAGCGTATCCGGCCAGAAAGAAGTAATTTGACATCTGCCAGGAGATCTTCGGCGAAGATCATCCACAGACGGCTCTCAGTTACAATAACGTTGCCTCGAACCTGAAAGGTCTGGGGAAAGCCGCCGAGGTCGCACCCCTGTATCAGAAAGCCCTAGAGATCAACCGCAAGGTGCTGGGGGAGGACCACCCCGACACGGCCCTCAGTAACCACAATGTCGCTGCGAACCTGAATGCGCAGGGGAAAGCCGCCGAGGCCGCACCCGTGTTCCAGAAAGCCTTGGAGATCAACCGCAAGGTGCTGGGGGAGGACCACCCCTCCACCGCCGAAAGTTACTACAGCATGGCCGTCAACATGACCGCTCAAGGGCTAGCGGCGGATGCTCACCCGCTAGCGCGGAAAGCACTTGAGATCAACCTCAAGGTGCGTGGGGAGGACCACCCCTCCACCGCCGAAAGTTACGACAACGTGGCCTACAACCTGAACGCTCAGGGGAAAGCGGCTGAGGCCCAGCCGCTTTTACAGAAAGCACTGGACGTCCGCCGAAAGGTGCTGGGGGAGGACCACCCTTCCACCGCCCGTAGTTACTACAACGTCGCCTCCAACCTGAAAGCTCAAGGGAAAGCGGCCGAGGCCCTGCCGCTGGCACTGAAATCTCTGGAGATCCGCCGCAAGGTGCTGGGGGAGGACCACCCCTCCACCGCTCGCAGTTACAACAATGTAGCCTTTAACCTGCAGGTTCAGGGGAAAGCGGTCGAGGCTGCCGCGATCCTGCGGGACGCGATTTTCAGTGCTGAGGCCAGCCGATTGACTCGGTCGAAGGGAATCGAACGCGCCATCGGAGAGAAATTCAACCCGCGAGTTTTATTGGCCGCGATCGAGTGCGGATCGAAACCGGCCGAGGCATGGATTCAGGTCGAAATGACCCTGGCCCGCGGCCTGCACGATCAGCAGGCTGCCTCCACCCTCACCCCGGCAGAACGAGCGGAGCAAGCCCGCCTCCGGGACCAGGTGACCGATCTTCAGTCCCAGATTCTGGTGCTTGCGAGCAAGGCCAAGCGAATGGATGATGAGAATACCCGGCTGGAGAAGCTGATCCGCGAACGGCAGGAGATTGGTCAGAAATTGGCGTCGCTAGCTGTGGCTGAGAGCGAACGAGCCGTCGCGAGCCAAGAGCAGATTCGT
Organism: Gemmataceae bacterium; assembly: GCA_022842245.1. Lineage (GTDB taxonomy): Bacteria > Planctomycetota > Planctomycetia > Gemmatales > Gemmataceae > Limnoglobus. The sequence goes on along the minus strand of JALHPZ010000051.1, from coordinate 12,037 downwards.
ACCTCGATCCCTTCAGACTCCGCCCTGATACTTTGGATCGATGCCCAGAGCCATAGCGGTGATGTCCAGGAGCATTTCGCCTGCGTAGTTCGTCGTGATAACGATCCGAAGTGGGAACGGCTCCCCGGTACTGGCGAAGGTGGCAAGTGGTCGAATGAGGACTCGTTCCTTCCCGGTCAGCTTCGTGCCGAGCTTTCCAAACGATTCCCTTCTCAACCCACGATCGAAGCACTTGCGAGGAAGCTGCACGTTCAGCGGATTGCCCCTGTCCTCAAACATCTGAGTGGCGTGAAGTCGCTCTACGTCGTTGGCGTGGAAGCGATGGCCGGCATTCCCGTCTCGCTGCTGACGCCCGACTATCGCATCAGCTACGTTCCCTCTGGCACCTTTCTCGTGCGGCTCAAGGATCAGCCGAAGCTGACGAAAACGCAGTTCCTTGCCCTCGGCGATGCGGTCTATGAGACGGAGAAGAAGAATGCGGCCGTAGCCACAGTCCTGCCGCCCGGCGGATTGCTCATAACGCAGGTCGTTCCCGAAAGCGCCGCCGCGAAGGCGAATCTGCGAGCCGGGGATGTGATCCTGAAGTACGGCGACGTGGACATCGCCAATCTCGAAGACCTGCAGACGGCGACGGCGGGGACGAAGACAGAGACCGCGACGCTTTCGGTTTGGCGGGAAGGCGTGGCCAAACCAATTAGCAAGGAGATCGCCGCGGATCGGATGGGCGTGGTGCTGGACCGCGACCCCGCCCCCGTCGCCATCGCGGCTCGGCGGAAGACGGAGGCGATGCTGGCGTCGCTGCGTGGCGGCGAGTGGACCGATCTCCCCGGCACAAGGGTGGAGACGAACCGCCTCCAGCAACTCTTCGGCGAATCGGCCAAGGTGTTCACCGACAGCGCCGCCAGCGAGCAGTCCCTCGAATCGCTCCGCAAGTCGGGCGAACTGGCGAAGTATCGCTACCTCCACTTCGCGACGCACGGGGAGGGGAACAACGTGAAGGCGTTCGAGTCTTCGCTCATATTTTCGCAGGACAATCTGCCCAAAGAGTTGATGCCAAAGGCGGGGGAGCCATTTCTCAATGGTCAGCTCTCGGCCCGCGAAGTGCTGGACTATTGGAAGCTCGACGCGGAACTGGTCACGCTCTCCGCCTGCGAGACGGCCATCGGCAAACTGGGCGGCGGGGATGGTCTCCTCGGCTTCGCGCAGGCGTTCCTCACCGCCGGGGCGCGTTCGGTCTGCCTCTCGCTGTGGAAGGTGGACGACACCGCGACGGCATTGCTGATGAGCCGCTTCTACGAGAACCTGCTCGGCAAACGCGAGGGCCTGGCGAAGCCGATGGGTAAGGCCGCTGCGCTCGACGAGGCCAAGCGCTGGCTGCGGAACCTGTCGAGCGAGGAGGCCACGGCCTTGACGGCGAAGATTTCGAACGGCGTCGCCCGGGGCACCCGCGGCAAGAATGTTGACCTGAAGGTGGTCGCGACGGACTCGAAGGACGCGAAGCCGTTCGCCCACCCGAAGTACTGGGCCGCGTTCATCCTCATCGGCGACCCGAACTGAGAATCCACCATGGCGGAAACTCCCTCACCCACCGATGATGTGCAGTCGATCGCGACGCTGTGCGATCGCTTCGAGGACGCGCTGCGGCGGGGCGAGCGGCCGCGGATCGAGGATTGGTTGCCCGCCGCACCGGCCGCCCGGGCCGAGGCGTTGCCCAAACTGGCCGTGGTGAAACTCGATTATCTCCTGCGAGCGGGCGAGTCCGCCTCGGCGGCCGATTACTTCGCACGCTTCCCCGAACTGCGCTCCGATCCGACGGTCGCCCTGCGACTGATCCAAACGGAGATGCGGGCGATGCATGCGCGGGATCCAAGCCCGACGGAGGCGAGTTTCCGCGAACGGTATCCGGATCTGGCCCAATTGCCGGAATGGGCTGGGAATCAACTCCTGACGACGCCGCAGATGGGCACGACGCCGTTCCGGCCATCGGGGGAGACCAAGACCGATGCCCTGCCGACGGCACCCTCGGACCCGATGGTGTTCCTGAAAAGCGTCCTCCAGCCATCGGAGTCGGGCGGCGAACTGGGCCGGTTCGGCGAGTTCCGCGTGTTGCGCGTGCTCGGGGCCGGGGGCATGGGGGTGGTGCTCGAAGCGCGGGATGCCGCATTGAATCGCAAGGTGGCGATCAAGCTGATGCGGCCGGAAGTGGCGGAGCGTTCGACGGCGCGGGAGCGATTCCTGCGGGAAGCGCGGGCGATGGCGGCGGTGGAGCATCCGCGGGTGGTGATCGTGCACCACGTGGGCGAGCAGGGCGGCGTGCCGTACCTGGTGATGCCGTTGATGGCGGGGCAATCGCTGGCGAAGCGATTGCGGTCCGATGGACCGCTGCCGGTGACGGTGGCGGTGCGATTGGCCCGGGAAACGGCGGACGGGCTGGCGGCGGCGCATGCCCGGGGAGTGATCCACCGGGACATCAAGCCCGACAATATCTGGCTGGAGGAATCGGCGGAGGGGACGCACGTCCGCCTGCTGGACTTCGGCCTGGCGCGGGACGACGGGGCGGAACCGCTGACGCAGAGCGGGGCGATCTTCGGCACGCCGGCGTACATGGCCCCGGAGCAGGCCGCCGGGGAGAAGGTGGACGGCCGCGCCGACCTGTTCAGCCTCGGCTGCGTGCTCTACGAGATGGTGACGGGCGCGCGGGCGTTCGGCGGATCGTCGATGACGGCGATCCTGTACGCTCTGGCGAATCATACGCCGCCACCGGCGCGGAGCGTGAACCCGAACGTGCCGCCGGCGCTCTCGGACCTGATCGAGCGTCTGTTGCGGAAGAACCGCGACGAGCGGCCGGCGACGGCGGGGGACGTGTCGCAGGCATTGCGGGCGATCGAGGCGGGCGATCCGAACGCGACCGTGGAGTGGAAGCCGCAACGCCGCGTGGGACGGCGCTCGCTGACGGTGGGCTGCACGGTCACGCTTTCGCTGTGTCTGGTGGTCGTGCTTGCCATGCCGGAGCTGTTCCGACCGGACCGCCCCGGAACCAACAGCATCCCGACCCCGCCGGATGCGATGACGGCGTATCCGAAAACGCAAGTGCCTCCGTCCGCACCCCCGCTGGCGGTGAAATCGATCGTCGTGAAGCATTTTGCCCCCGGTCCGACAGGCGATGTGGCGAAGGGGGTGCTCGGGGAATCGTCCGATTCGCCGCGGCTGGGGGACAAGGTGCAGGTGGTGGCGACGCTCTCGAAACCGGCATATGCGTATCTGATCGCTTTCCGACCGGACGGCGGGATCGAGGTCTGTGATCCGGAGGACGAGTCGGCGATACCGCAGCGGACCGATTCGCCGCGCTATCCATCCGGCGAAGCGGCCAAAGCCTATGGACTACAAGAAGGGACGGGGTTGTGGCTGTTCGCCGTGGTGGCTTCGGAGCAGCCATTGCCGCCGTTCAAGGAATGGATTGCGAAGAACAAGCCGGAATGGAGCCGCTTGCCGACGACGGGCACGGCGCTCTGGTGGTACGACGGCACATTGGATTCGATGCGAGTCGAGGGTAAGACCACGACGCGGGGTAAAGGCGAGAGCCTGACGGGTCCCGCCGCAGCCGTGGTGGCGATGGGGCGGAAGCTAAAGGTTGATGAAGCAGTTGTCGGCGTGGTAGGGTTTGGCGTGGGACCGAAACCGTGAGGGTTCAGCCATGAAGCGAGTCGTTGCCTGTGCGGCGTTGCTGCTGGCGTCGGTGTTCGTCGTCGCTGAGGATCCGAAACAAGCGGAGCTGAAGAAGATGCCGCAGTGGCAGCGGAAGCTGACCGGTGAAGACGAGAAGCGTGTGGTAGTTTTGAAGAAGCGGATCGCCGAATCGATCTCGAAAAATGATTATACCAACGCAATTCAATTGTTGGAGGAAGTGATAGCACTCCGAAGTCGCATTCAGGGCGACGATCACTATTCGACGATCGACGAGCGACAGTATGGCCTTCTGTTGAGTAAGCTCGGGAAATTCGACGAGGACGAGCGTCGCGCCTGGCGAGATACACTAAAACTGGAAGTTGCCGCAATCGAACACATGAAGAGCAATCGAAACGAGGAGGCTCTGGCCGCGTATCGCACCATTCTCGATGCCAGGACTAAACTTATTGGCGATGCTCATCCGGAAATCGCCCGGATCCTCACGAAGGTTGCTGTAAATCTCAGCGCACTCAAACGCCAGCTGGAATCACGTTCGGTATTCCAGAAGGCTCTCGAAATTGACCGCAAAATATTGGGAGATCGAAATCCGAAGGTTGCGAACGGTATGCAGAATCTCGCATTGGTGCTCAATGGAAATGGTTCGTTCACGGAATCAGAGGTTCTCTATCGTTCAGCCATCGAAATATTAAAGGATACAGAGGGGGAATCCAGCCTGGCCATCGCTAATTGCGAGATCAATCTTGCAGGTAGCTTGAGTTCACAACGGCGATACGCCGATGCGCATTCCGTGCTCACCAAGGCCATGACAGATTTGAGCAACATGCCGGACGGCGCTGGACCGGTCTTGCACGTTGCGCATGATGCTATGGCGAGTATTTTAATGGTCCAGGGCAGGGCAGACGAATCGCAAATCCATTTCCGCCAAGCATACAAGTTGGCAATCAAATTATATGGATTTGATAGTGATTTGGCGGCGCGCTCTCGACAGCTACTGATCGCATATCTTGAAAATCAGAAACACTACGAGGAAGCTGAATTGCTATTGCGGGTAGCTCTGAATAGGGTCATGCGCCGTTTCGGTGAATCCCATCCCCGGACGGCTATCGAGCGATTGCGCCTTGGCAGTAACCACGTGAAGCAGAATCGTTATTCGGAAGCACGGACAGAATTTGAACTAGCCCTGGCAATTATCGAAAATGCTGGCAACGGCTATCGAGCGCTTCTTGCGACATGCCTGAATAACCTCGCGGCAAATTTTGATCGTGAGGGCAAGCCCGATGAGGCATTGGAATACTTGCGAAAAGCACTCGCAACCTACGAACAGGCAGACACTGTCGGCATCGATGACATCGCGTCCGCTATCGCAAACAGTGCCACAGTTGAATACAAGAAACAAAATTATGTAGCGGCATTGCATGCTTATCAGGATGCTCGCAAGCGCTTGGAGGCGCAGTTAGGAGCCCGCCATCCCGACGTGCTCGATTATTCACATAAAGTTGCTCTTTGTTTGTACAAACTCGGTCGGGAACGGGAGGCGGCGGATATTACTCGCGAGTGCATCGAAACGTACGAGTTGGCGCGCGCGAAACGTGCTACTGGCCTCGAACGTTCATTGCGAGATAATCTCAACTCGCACCAGTTAATGGCGATGTTGACAATCAAGAATGAGCCAATTGTCGCATGGAAGGAAATTGAGCTCGCACTCTCGCGCGGGCTTTTAGATCAGAAGCAATTGCCTGATCAGGCCGATCGGCAAGGTGCGGTAGACTTCGCGGCGCTACGAGCCGTGCAATCGAAAATTCAATCGGAGATTTCCGAACTCGTCACGCGCAAGCAATTGAACGTTGTGGAAAATACGAAACTGAATGAACTCGTGAATCGCCACCGTTCGCTCGAGGAGGAATATTATGAAAAATTGGTCAAGCGAAGTGTCAAACAGGTCATGGGCGTACGAGCAATCCAGAATTCGTTGCCGGTTGATTCCGCGATTCTGTATTACATTGACTTTGAATTTGAACCCTTCGGACACCATTCGGTATGCGTCGTCCGCAATATCGGCGAACCGAAATGGGAACACCTTCCGGGTTCCGGGCCAGATGGTTCGTGGAGCAAGTTCGATTCCGATCTTCCTGGCCGGTTTCGAGTGGCATTAGCTGGTACTGCTTCTCTGGCGGACATCAATAAGCTCGCCAAGCAACTTCACGACCAGCGTATCGCCCCGGTCCGCAAACACCTAGATGGCGTCAAGACTCTCTATGTCGTACCGGTCCATGTGATGGCTGGTGTGCCGATTGAAGCAATCGTGAATGATTTCACGATCGGATACATACCTTCCGGTAGCTTCCTGGTCAGTATCAAAGATTCCAAGAGACTGTATCGAGAAGTCATTCTCGCGCTTGGCGATCCGATATTCCGATCGGACTCGATGATCTTTCAAAAGCCCGTCAAGTCGTCTAAACTGCCGCCCAGCGGATTACTTGTGACATCTGTGCTGCCGGATTCGATTGCCGCGAAGGCCAAAATTGTGCCCGGAGATGTACTGCTCGCTTATGGCGATGCAAAACCGATCGATCTTTCTGCACTTCAGAAAGCAATTGCGGCGAAAGAAAAAAACGCCACAAACACACTAACTATCTGGCGGGAAACGGCCGACACGCCTATACAGCAGGAAGTGCCGCCGGGCAAGCTTGGCATTGCAGTCGATGCCGATCCGGCACCGACTGCCGTCGCTGCGCGTCGGAGTATGGAAGAAATGTCTGCCAAGTTGGTACGCGGCGGCTCTTGGCAGGAACTCCCCGGCACGCGCGTCGAAATGAATCGCCTCCAGCAACTCTTCGGCGACTCGGCCAAGGTGATGACCGACAGCGGTGCCAGCGAACAGACGCTCGAATCGCTCCGCAAGTCGGGCGAGCTGAGCAAGTATCGCTACCTCCACTTCGCCACGCATGGCGAGGGGAACAATGTGAAGGCCTTCGAGTCGACCCTGATTCTCTCGCAGGACCAGTTATCGAAGGACAACCTGCCGAAGGCAGGCGAGCCGTGGATCAACGGCCAGCTCTCGGCCCGGGAGGTGCTGGACTACTGGAAGCTGAATGCGGACCTCGTCACGCTCTCCGCCTGTGAGACGGCCATCGGCAAGTCCGGCGGCGGGGATGGCTTGCTCGGCTTCGCGCAGGCGTTCCTCACGGCCGGTGCGCGATCGGTCTGCCTGAGCTTGTGGAAGGTGGACGACACCGCGACGGCATTGCTGATGAGCCGCTTCTACGAGAACCTGCTCGGCAAACGCGAGGGCCTGGCGAAGCCGATGGGCAAAGCCGCCGCCCTCGACGAGGCGAAGCGCTGGCTACGGAACTTGTCGAGCGAGGAGGCCACGGCCTTGACGGCGAAGATTTCGAACGGCGTCGCCCGGGGCACTCGTGGCAAGAATGTCGACCTGAAGGTGGTCGCGACGGACTCGAAGGACGCGAAGCCGTTCGCCCACCCGAAGTACTGGGCCGCGTTCATCCTCATCGGCGACCCGAACTGAACGGTTGGGTCGCCGGTTTGCGAGCCCGAATGCTCGACTCCCTCCGTTCGCGGAAACCGACTCCATGTGGACGAAACCGCTCTTACTTGCGATCGCCGTTCTGGGAACCGCATTCGCGATTACCGCGCAGGAGAAGCCTTCGGACGAGAAGTACCTCGATCCGATCGACGTCGCGGTGCCGTCCATCGCCTCCGACAAATCGGTGACGGTCGATTACGACATAGTCTACGTCCGCGCCCGTAGAGCCGGCGATACGGTTCATAAGCGCTTCTTCACCGACTTTTCGTCCCCCGTCACGCTGGATCCCGGCGCCGACCTTATGCTGCTGCACCCGGACGGCACGGAGGAGTTGCTCGTCGCGGGCGGCGACGGCTCCGTCACCGACCCAGTCGTGTCGTTCGACGGCGAGTGGGTCTACTACGTCCTCCTACACAACATGAAGAACGCGAGCCAATGGAACCCGCCGAGGCAGGGCGGCGACATCTACAAGATTCACGTCAAGACGAAGAAGATCGTCAAGCTAACGAATCAGAAGTTCAGCCCGAACACCGGGGCCGCGAACTGGAGCCGCGATTACCGCAAACCAGAGCCGGGCAAGTCGCACTTCGAATACGGCGTCTACAACATGGGGCCGTGCCCGCTGCCCGGCGGTCGGCTCGCGTTCACGTCGAACCGCGACGGCTTCCGCCCCGCGAAGGGCTACCCGGCGGTCTGCCTGCAACTGTTCGTCATGGACGACCGCGATACCGACATCGGCCCGGACGAGACGCCGACGAATCTGGAGAAGATCGGGCACCTGAACCTCGCCGGGGCGCTGCATCCGGTGGCGCTCGCCGACGGCCGGATCATGTACAGCTCGCTCGAATCGCAGGGCGCCCGCAGCGAGATCCTCTGGAGCATCTGGACGATTCACCCGGACGGCACGAACTGGAACCCGCTCGTCAGCGCGTTCGACCCCGGCGGCGCGCCGAACGGTTTCCACTTCCAAACGCAGCTCTCGAATCGCGAGATCGTGGTCGAGCAGTACTACAACCAGAACAACAGCGGGTTCGGGGCGTACATCAAGCTACCGCGGCCCGGCTACAACCCGTACCTCGCGTCCGATCCGTACAAGCATTTCGATTACTCGAGCGGCCGATTCCCGGTGAATATCCGGGAATTCTTCGGCAACGCAGGCGGCGGGAGTTCGTACCCGGCATTCCAGCAGGCGAACATGAACGCTTCGGATGGCTGGAGGTACGGGCGCTACGACAACGGCAAGCCGCAGTATTATCGGATGCCGTTCATGCCGGCGCACAGCGAATCGTTGACGCCGTTCACCCACGGGCTCGAAGGACCGGCCGGCCGTTCGGTTCTTGGCGACAAGTCCTCGCCCGCCGTGGGCAAGTTCACGCACCCCTCGGGCGCGCCGTGCAACCACCTGCTGACGTGCTATTCGCCCGGTCCGGTCAACCACCAGTACCGCCACCCGCCGGAACTCGACGGTGGCATTTATCTCATCAAGAACGGCAAGGCGGTCAACTCGCCGAGCGAGATGCGGCTGATCAAGAACGACCCGAACTACAACGAGTGCTGGCCGCGGGCCGTCGTGTCGTATCGGCGCATCTATGGCATCCCCGAACCGCAACCCCTCGCACGGATCGCCAACAACGGGAAACGATCAAAGCACCTGCCGGAAGGAACGCCCTTCGCCCTCGTCGGTACGTCGAGTTTCTACAAGCGCGAGACCTACCCGAACGGTGGTTTGCCCGGCGGCTCCATCACGGGGACGTTCGTCGGCAAGAACGACCCGTGGAAGGGGCTGGACGCCTTCACCAGCCACGGCAACGGACCGCCGCTGAACTGGCACAATCAAGGAGCCGACGCGGGGCTGTATTCGAACGACGACATCCATGCCGTGCGCATCCTCGCGATGGAGCCGACGACCGACCGCAAGGGGGCGAACGGCGGACGTCGCTATTACAACCACGCCGGCGAGCGGCTCCGCGTGCTCGGCGAGATTCCCCTGCGGAAGTTCGCGAAGGACGGGCAGCCCAAGGATCCCGACGGCAACCCCGACACGAGCTTCCTCGCCAGGATCCCCGCCGACGTCGGGTTCACGTTCCAGACGCTCGACAAGGAAGGGATGGTGTTGAACTCGGCCCAGACGTGGCACCAGCTCCGGCCCGGCGAGATCCGCAACGATTGCGGCGGTTGCCACGCCCACAGCCAGAAGCCGACCGAGTTCAAGAACACCGTCGCCGCGAAGGACGACTACAAGCTGTGGGACTTGGTGAACACCACGCCGCTGCTGGCCGAGAAAGCGAAGGACGAGAGCAAAGCGAAGTGGGATGCCAAAGACGAGAGCGGTTTACGGTACATCAAAAACGGGCCGCTGAACGTGGAATACTGGCGCGACGTGAAGCCGATCCTCGCGAAGCACTGCGCCGAGTGCCACACGTCGAAGGATGGCAAGAAGCCGGACGGGAACCTCGACCTCGACGCGGACGACACCCTCGTCGATCGCGAGAACCTCGGGAAGTTCCCCGGCACGTACTACCGCCTCGCGCTCGACGAGCGCGGAAAGTTCGGCCACAAGCCGCCGGGTTGGGATTCGTGGGGTTCGCAGAACGCGAGCCGCTACATCCGCAAGTTCCAGTCGCGCCGCAGCCTGCTCGTGTGGAAGCTGTTCGGCGAGCGCCTCGACGGCTTCTCCAACGACGACCATCCGTCGGAGAAGGTGCCCGGCAGCGGAAAGCTCTTCCACGCGGGCCAGGAAGTCGATCTGCAGAAGAACAAGTCGCGCCAGGACGTGGACCACCTCGGCAAGGTGATGCCGCCTCCCGGCTGGGGCGGCGGCATTCCGCTTTCGGACGAGCAGATCCGCACCATCGTCCGCTGGATCGATCTCGGCTGCCCGATCGACCTCGACTACGACCCGAAGAATCCCGGCAAGGTCGGCTTCGGCTGGATGCTCGACGACCAGCGACCGACGCTGACGCTGACCACTCCGGTGCCGAATGCGAACCGACGGTTCGACCGCGTCGTGATCGGCATGCACGACTACGGTAGCGGCCTGAACCTCGAGAGCTTCCGCGTGACGGCCGACTTCCCGGTCGACGGCGTCGCGGCCGGCGAGAACCTCGCGGCGAAGTTCCAAGCGACCGCCCAGGGCGTCTGGGAATGGAAGCTGGAGCGACCGTTGGACACACTTCCCGCCGGCACGCTGACGGTGTCGGTCGCCGACAGGCAGGGAAACGTGACCCGCATCGAGCGGCGGCTCTCCGTGGGCAAGTAGGGCGAAGCGAGCTTGGAATTCGATCGGTATCAGGTTTTTCGACCGCGTCCGAACTGATCGCCGGTCTTGACGGGCACCCTATCGCGGACGTGGATTTCGCCCATCTTCTCGCTGTGAACGGGAGTGCTGTTGGCGGCGGATCAAAAGTGGTTCTTCCGCAGAATTGATACTGCTGACGAATTGCTCAATTCGGGGCTGGAGGTGCCATCAGGCGATCGTAGGCGGACTGCATTGTCCCGGCTCGCCCCTTCTCCATCAACCAATCGCAGACCCTGTCGATATTCATGGCGGCGGCAGATGCCAGGTGCTGCAAGTGGGTCTTGGCTTCCCCGATGTAGCGAGGTCGATGACCCGGCGACGTGCGGATGACGTTCACGGTCACCAACGGTTCGACCGAGAAGTTGACCCGGCTGCGGGTGCAGATGTGCGTGATGCTGGCCGGGCTTTACGGGTTCGAGAAGCTGACGAACGACAACAAGGCGTTCGCGTCCCCGTTCGCCGCGTGCAAGGACGCGACGAGCAAGCGGTGGGTCGTCACCGGCTGGGAGCGGTGCGGGCGGGCGTGGGGCAACCCGCCGTGCCCGTGCCTGCACGCCGACCCGGTGGTCGAGGACTGCCCGTCGGGCCAGACGCGGTCCGTCCGCGGCTGGCTCTCCTTCTACGAGGGCACCGACATCGACGCGGAGCTGAAGCGGCTCAAGGCGATCGCCTTCGAGTGACGGTGCGTTTGCAATCGCGTCCCAGCCGCACGACATGAACGGTGCAACTCGCACATCGCGTTCGGTGGAGTCGCTGCCGGTTTCGGGGTGGAACCGGCAGCGACCGCCAGACTCACTCCGGCCAACCGCGCCGGACGCGCCGGCCTCGACGAACAGCCCGGGCGCGGCCGCAAGAAGGCCCTGACCGACGCCCGGGAGGAACAGCTCAAAGTCCGCCTCCGCGCCGGGGCCACCCCCGCCGACGGCGTCTGCACCCTCCGCGGCGAGGACGAGCACCGCATCCTCCGCGAGGAGTTCGGCGTCGTCCGCAGGTTCCAGGCCAACTACAACCTGCTGCACAAACTTGGCTTCTCCTTCCTCCAACTGCAACCCCGGCCCCCCGACGCACTGGCTCAAACGCGCCGCGGAGACCGGCTGGCTCCGTCGCCTACCCATGCGCCACCGCGACAACCCGGCCCTGTTCCTGCCCGACGGTATGTGGGCCGACAACTGTACCGACAACGCCTTCATGGAAAGTTGTTGGGGAACGCTCAAGACGGAGATGGCGATCGTCGAATACGACGGGGAGGCGCATGCGCGACGCTCGGTCCGGGAGTACGTGGGCTTCTACCGGTTCGACCGCAAACACTCGTCGCTCGGCTACCTCACCCCCACCCAATTCACCCGTCTCGGTCGGCCGCGCCGTTAGAGCGGTTCTCGGTTTGCTGTGGCGCGACGGGGTCGGTTCGGGTAGGGTGGCAACCTCCGTCAGGACGATGCCATGAAAGCCTACTCGCTGGATCTTCGGGAACGGGTTCTCAAAGACGCGCAGGCCGGACTCGCGACATC
>JALHPZ010000050.1:20547-28058 GCA_022842245.1 Gemmataceae bacterium | reverse complement strand
GCCAACGCCAAGCCGAGCGCCGCGACCGGTCTCTTCGACAGCCAGGCGGCCCCGATGGGTGTCGTGCTGCCCAAGATCGACGAACCCGCCGCATCGCCGGCTCCCGCCGTGGCTCCGGCCCCGGTGCCCGTGCCCGCCATCGCCGCGGCCCCGGCACCCACCCCGGCCGCTGTGCCCGTGCCGGCCATCGCCGCGGCCCCGGCTCCGGTGCCCGATGTGCCTGCCGTGGTCGTCCCGCCGGTCACGGAACCGGTTGTCGCGATTCCGACCGTCGCCGTGCCGGCGCTGCCCGCCGAACCGGTTTCGGTCGCGGTGGCCCCGGCCGTTCCGATGGTCACCACGGGGGAATTGCCGCGCGACGTGAAGCTGATGATCGAGGACATCAAGACCCACAAGCGGCCGTCGTTCCGGATGGAGAACGCGACGGCGCTCGCCGAGTCGGCGTACGCGAAACATCCGGCCGCGATCGAGGCGCTGCTGCACGCCGCCACGAACGACAAGGCCGGCGTGGTGCGCGGGCACTGCATCGCCCGGCTCTCCGAGATCGGCTATTCCGACCCGACCTATCTCAAGCTGCTGGACGCCTGGGCGAACGACCTGGAACCGGCGGTGCAGCGCGCCGCCGTCGACGCGAAGGCGAAGCTCGGCCGATAGACTGACGGGATGACGCTTCCCACCTTCGGCACGACCGTGACCGCCGTTGACGGCGCGGCCGCCGCCGAGAAGCCCGACGCGCTGGCGATCGAAGAGCCGCTCGAGATCGTCCTCGTCCACGGTCCGGCGACGAACCGACGCCGATCCGCCGTGGCCGTGACGATGCGCACGCCGGGCCACGATGCGGAACTGGCCGTCGGCTACCTCGTAGGCGAAGGGCTGCTCGTCGATCCGTCCGACCTCCTCGCCGTTGCGTCGACCGACGCGAACGCCATCCGCGTGGACCTCAAGCCCGGCGTCGCCGGGAACCTCGACCGCCTCCAGCGGCGCGGCGCGATGAATTCCAGTTGCGGCGTCTGCGGGAAGACGACGCTGGATGCGATCGAAGCCGAGGGAGTGGCCGCGTTGTCGGCGGGTCCGACGCTGGCGATCGACGCGATCCACCGGCTGCCGGAGCGCCTGCGGGCGGCGCAGGCGTCGTTCGCCGCGACGGGCGGCCTGCACGCCGTCGGCCTGTTCGACGCGTTCGGGGACCTGCTGGTGCTGCGCGAGGATGTCGGCCGGCACAACGCCGCCGACAAGGTGATCGGCGCGGAGTTCCTCGCCGGGCGGCTGCCGCTCTCCGATCGCGTGCTCTTCTCGACCTCGCGCGCGAGCTTCGAGCTGGTGCAGAAGGCCGCCGTCGCCGGCGTGCCGGTGTTCGCCGCCGTCGGCGCACCGACGAGCTTGGCCGTGCAACTGGCCCAGCGCTTCGGCCTCACGCTCCTCGGCTTCGTCCGCGACGGACGCTTCAACGTCTACTCCGGCGGCGAACGACTCGGATTTGCGAATCCCCCGGCGGCTCCGCTCCGCTAGAATGACCGGATGCGATCCCTCCTCGCGGCCGCCGCGTTCCTGTGCCTCGCGCTCGGCCTTTCCGCACACACCTTCCCCGGCATGCGAGCCGAACGCGAGATCGCCGTGCGTTTCTCCGCGTCATTGGTGCGCGTCAAATACAAACTCGAAATCAATGCCGTCACGATGGCGGCCGAGGGGAATCAGATCCTCGCGAAGGACGACATCGCGAAGATCAAGGGCCTGCGCGACCTCGCGAAGGTCTACGCCGCCCGCAAGGCCGCGCTGCTCGCCGACGGCCTCGACGCCAAGCTCGACAACGGCGACCGCCTCGCGTGGAAGCACCGCGACGACCGGCTCGACATCGTCGCCGAGAGCGACCAACAGTTCATCATCCGCTTCGAGTTCGAGGCGCCGTGGAACCCGCCGGTCGGCACGAAATCGAAGCTGACGATCGACGACCACACCTTCGCCAACGCCGACGGCACCGACACCTTCCCCGGGAAGATCATCCTGACGCTTGCGGAGGACGGCACCGGACTGAACGTGAGCGACATCGACGACCCGCGGAAGCTGCAAGGGAAGCCGCCGCTCGATCTGACGCCGAAGGAGAAGGCGAAGCTGCGCACGGCGACGGCGGAGTTCACGCGCACCGGCGACACGGTCGCACCGACGGTTCCGGAGAAGGCGGAAGCGCCGATCGCACCGCAGGAGAAGCCCGGTCTCGTCGCCGGCCTCTGGAAGAACGGCCTCGCGTCGCTGTTCGATTCCGACGCCGGCATCGGCGTCTTGCTCTTCGCCGCTCTCGTCTTCGGTGCCGGGCACGCCTTCACCCCCGGCCACGGCAAGACCCTCGTCGCCGCCTACCTCGTCGGCGAGCGCGGCACCATCAAGCACGCACTCGTCCTCGGCCTCACCACGACCATCGCCCACACCGGTTCCGTCATCGTCCTCGCCGGCGCGCTCTGGTACTTCTACGGAAGCCAGGTGCCCCAGTCGGCGCAAGGCTGGCTCCAGTTCGCCGGCGGCATGCTCATCTTCTTCGTCGGCCTCTGGCTGCTCACCCGCCGCGCCGCCGGCAAGGCCGACCACGTCCACTTCGGTGCCGGACACCACCATCACCACGGCGACGGGCACCATCACCACCATCATGGCGACCACGCACACAGCCACGATCACACCCATGAACATGGCCACGATCATGTTCACGGCCCCGATTGCGACCACACGCACGACCACCCAACCGAAAAGCCCGGCTGGACGCGCGTGATCCTTCTCGGCATCGGCGGCGGCCTCGTGCCGTGCTGGGACGCCGTGATGCTGCTCTTCCTCGCCATCTCCTTCGGCCGGCTCGCCTTCGCCGTACCGCTGCTCATCGCCTTCAGCGTCGGCCTCGCCGCCGTGCTCGTCCTCCTCGGCATCGCCGTCGTCCTCGCGCATCGCCGCGGCGGGAAGAAATACGGCGAGCGCCGCTGGTTCAAACTGCTCCCCGTCGTCAGCGCCGCGCTGCTCGTGGCGATGGGCCTCTGGCTCGCCCGCGACGGCGTGCAGATGCTCATGCCCGCGAAACCCGTCCCTGCCGTTTCCGAGTAACTCATGCGCGTTGTCGAACTGGAAGTCCGCCACGTCCGCGTGCCGCTCAAAAAGCCGATCAAGCACGCCTCGCACGTCCGCACCGAGACGGACAACATCGTCGTGCGCATCAAACTCGGCGACGGCTCCACCGGCTATGGCGAAGGGGTGCCGCGCGACTACGTCACCGGCGAGACGGTCGAAACCGCGATCGAGCTGCTGAAGCGCAGCGATCTCGAACGGCAGTTGAAACCCTGCACCGACTTCGCGGACGCGATCCGTCATGCCGAAGAGTTGAAACTTGCCGACGTGCCCGGCGACGACCGGAAATGCCAGGGCAACGCCGCGCGCTGCGCCGTGGAGCTGGCGTACCTCGATGCCTTCGGCCGTGCGTTCGGTGAACCGCTCACGCACGTGACGAAGGCGCTCGCGCCGGACCTCTACGAACCGAAGCCGGAAGTCCGCTACAGCGGCGCCATCATGGGCGCGAAGGGTTGGAAGGCGCGCATCATGGGCTGGGCCATGCGGCTCTACGGCTTCCGGCAGGTGAAGGTGAAGGTCGGCATCGCCGGACACGACGATGCCGCTCGCCTGGGCATCATCCGCCGCCGCGTCGGCAGCGGCATGGACCTGCGCGTCGATGCCAACGAAGCCTGGAACCCCGACGAGGCGGCCGCGCGCATCCGCGACCTCGAGCCGTTCGCCATCACCTCCGTCGAGCAACCGGTGCGCCACGAGGACGTCGCCGGCCTCGCCGAAGTCCGCAGGCAGGTCACGACGCCGATCATGCTGGACGAATCGCTCTGCTCGATGGTCGACGCCGAGCGCGCCGTCGCGAACGGGCTGTGCGACCTCTTCAACATCCGCATCAGCAAGTGCGGCGGCTTCATCCCCAGCCTCCGCCTCGCCCAGTACGCCAGGCGCAGCGGCCTCGGCTACCAGCTCGGCTGCCAGGTCGGCGAGACCGCCATCCTCTCCGGCGCCGGCCGCATGTTCGCCACCAGCGTGAAAGACATCCGCTACCTCGAAGGCAGCTACGACCGCCACCTCATCACGAAGAACGTCAGCCTCGACGACATTACCTTCCGCCGCGGCGGCAAGGCCCCGATGCTCGTCGGCAGCGGCACCGGCGTCGCCGTCAACCCCGTGCTACTGGACGCGATGACCGTCGCGAAGGAAACCATAGTGAGCTGACGATCCGCGATCGGCGTCGAATTTTCCGACGGTAGCGATTGTGTCGATTCTCCGGTTCGGCTTTCCGCGATCAGCCCTTTGCCTTACTCTGCCCTCACGGCATCGCATGAAGCGGTGCCACCCCCTCGAGTGACTCCGATGGTCCCACGCCTCTGGCTGCCGGCGTTCGCCTGCGCCCTGCTCTGCGGGTCGGCTCGCGCCGACTTCGTCGCCGTCGACCTGAACGCCTTCGGGCTGCAACCGGTCGCCGTCAACGACGCGCGCCAGTTCGCCGGCACGCGCGACTTCCCCGGCGAGGGCTTCCGGGGCTATCGCTGGGATGCCGCCACCCTCTTCACCAGCGTCGGTACGCTCGGCGGCGCGAGCAGCAGTGCCGCGGCGATCAACGGTTCCGGTTGGGTCGCCGGCGCGAGCCGTGTCGATCCCGCGACGACCGCCTCGCACGCCTATCTCTGGCGGCCCGGCGTCGGCCTGACCGACCTCGGCACCCTCGGCGGCACGAACTCCTCGGCCTCTGCGGTGAACGCCGCCGGCTTCGTCGCCGGCAACAGCCAAACCTCCGGCAACGCCTCCACGCAGGCGTTCCTCTGGCGGCTCGATACGAACACGATGACTCCATTGGGAACGCTCGGCGGCACGAACTCGTCCGCCATCGGCGTGAACGCGCTCGGCGTCGTCGCCGGCACCAGCGACGTGATCGGCGGCGGCACGCGGCCGTTCGTCTGGACCGAAGCCGGCGGCCTCGTCGACCTCGGCGGACTCGGCGGATCGGATTCGCTCGGCCGCGCGTTCGGCATCAACGACCTCGGCCAGATCGTCGGCCGCAGCGACCGCGGCGACGGCACTTTCGGCGCGTTCCTCTGGGACCCCATTACCGGCTTCACCGACCTCGGCACCTTCGGCGGCGAGAACGCCACGGCCTTCGGCATCAACAACCTCGGCCAGGTCGTCGGCACCGCCCAGGACGCCGCCGGCGAGGACCGCGCCTTCCTGTGGGACGCCATCAACGGCTTGCAGGATTTGAATCTGCTAGTGACGAACGCCGGCGGCTTCACGCTGACGGGCGCGACGTCGATCACGGATAGCGGCGATGTGCTGGCCGAGAGCGCGAGCCTCGACGGCACGACGGTGTACCTGGTGACGGAGAACCCGGACCTGACGCCGCCGCCGGTGGACGTGCCCGCCCCGGCGGGGGCGGTGCTGGCGGGAATTGGCATCGCCGCATGGATGTGGCGACGCCGACTGCGAGTTGGTTAAAGCTTCTTCTTCGCCCCCGCGGCCACGTACTTCGCCGGCTCCGGATCGCCGACGGCCTTCAGCAACTCCTCCACGATGTCGTCGCTCGTCTTCCCCTCCGCCTGCGCCTGGAAGTTCGCCGCCACGCGGTGTCGCAGCACCGGCACCGCCGCCTTCTTGATGTCGTCGATCGCCACGCTGAACCGGCCGTCCATCGCCGCGAACGCCTGCCCGGCGCGCACGAGGTACTGCCCGGCCCGCACGCCGGCGCCGAAGTCCACCATCCGCTTCACGAACTCCGGCGACGTCGGGTCCTTCGGCCGCGTCGCCCGCACCAGCTTCACCACGTACTCCGTCACGTAGTCGCCCACCGGCACGCTGCGCACGAGCTTCTGCAGGTTCAGGATCGCCTTGCCCGTAAGCACCTTCGTCAGTTCGGCCGTTTCGTCCTTCGCCGTCATGCTCACGATGCGGCGCTCCTCCTCGGCCGTCGGGTAGTCCACCTTCACGTTGAACATGAAGCGGTCCAGCTGCGCCTCGGGCAGCGGGTACGTTCCTTCCTGTTCGATCGGGTTCTGGGTGGCGATGACGAAGAACGGCTCGGGCAGCTTGTGGGTGTCGTTGCCGATGCTCACCTCGCGCTCCTGCATCGCCTGCAGCAGCGCCGCCTGCGTCTTCGGCGGCGTCCGGTTGATTTCGTCCGCCAGCACGATGTTCGAGAAGATCGGCCCCTGAACGAAGCGGAACTGGCGCTTCCCCTCCGGGGTTTCGTCGAGCACCGTCGTGCCGGTGATGTCCGAGGGCATCAGGTCGGGGGTGAACTGGATGCGCTTGAAGTGGACGTCGAGGATCTGCGCGATGCTGCTGACCATGAGCGTCTTGGCGAGGCCCGGCACGCCGACGAGCAGGCAGTGGCCGCGGGTGAAGATGGCGGCGAGGATCTGCTCGATCACTTCGTGCTGGCCGACGACGACGCGTTTGAGCTGGTCGACCATCTGCGTGCGGTGCTGGGCGAACTGCGTGAGGTACTCGCTGATATTGGCGGACACCGGTGGCGTTCCTTTCGGCGCGGGTGCGAACGTGCCGGCATTCTACGGAGCGAGGCGGAGGGGCACCAACGCGGCGTCGTTACCCACACCGTCGCGACCGCGTTCGTGATGGATCGAATGGTTTTCGGCCCCAACGGGGCCACCGACAATAGCCAGGGGTGGAGCGAAGCGGAACCCCTGGATCGGGCCAACCGCGCAATGTAGCCCCGAAGGGGCGACCTGTGCCCTAATCCCAGACATACCGCTCGTCGAACTCGATGCCGTGATTCCGCAGCAGGAACCGATACTCCTGTTGGAACGATCGGTTTCGATGATGCTCGGCCTGATTGCGGATGTAGTTCGTCACGACCTCGATCTGCGACTGGCTGACCGTGAACGCCCCGTACCCCGCTTGCCACGCGAACGACCGGCCGGCCGTACCCGAATCGTGGAGCCAGCGCGACGAGCCGGATTTCAAGGCCTTCACCGTGTCGGCGATTGTGTCTTCGCGACCGATCGATACGAGCAGATGCACGTGGTCCGACATCCCGCCGGCGATCAACAGGCTCTGCTTGTTCCCCTTGGCGATGCCGCCGAGGTAGGAATAAAGGCGATCCGCCCACTTCGGATCGATCGTCGGTTCGCGATGCTTCGTGCTGAAGACGATGTGCAGGTATGCGGCGGCAAGGGATTGCGGCATGATGGACATGCCTCCGGGGTCGCCCCTTCGGGGCTACGGGTGGTTGCGGACGCGTTTCCAGGGGTTCCGTCGCTGCGCTCCGTCACCCCTGGCTATTATCGGTCGCCCCGTTGGGGCGAAGCCATCGGATCGGCGAGGCTTTCCCGTCCGGCGCGTTTGGGATCGGAGAGCTTGCCCGTCCGGCGCGTTTGGGATCGGAGAGCTTGCCCGTCCGGCGCGTTTGGGATCGGAGAGCTTGCCCGTCCGGCGCGTTTGGGATCGGAGAGCTTGCCCGTCCGGCGCGTTTGGGATCG
>JALHPZ010000050.1:0-20537 GCA_022842245.1 Gemmataceae bacterium | reverse complement strand
CCCGTCCGGCGCGTTTGGGATCGGAGAGCTTGCCCGTCCGGCGCGTTTGGGATCGGAGAGCTTGCCCGTCCGGCGCGTTTGGGATCGGAGAGCTTGCCCGTCCGGCGCGTTTGGGATCGGAGAGGCTTGCCCGTCCGGCGCGTTTGGGATCGGAGAGCTTGCCCGTCCGGCGCGTTTGGATCGGAGAGCTTGCCCGTCCGGCGCGTTTGGGATCGGAGAGCTTGCCCGTCCGGCGCGTTTGGGATCGGAGAGCTTGCCCGTCCGGCGCGTTTGGGATCGGAGAGCTTGCCCGTCCGGCGCGTTTTGGCCCCAACGGGGCCACCGACAATAGCCAGGGGTGGAGCGAAGCGGAACCCCTGGAACGGGCCAACCGCGCATCGTAGCCCCGAAGGGGCGACCCGTGCGCCTAATCCGAGACGTCGCGTTCGTCGAACTCGATGCTGTGAACGATTTCTTCGGAGTCGAAACCCTTTTGGCCCCGATTCCCAAGGTGTAGCGCCCTCAACCCTGGGCTATTGGAGCGACGCCGTTGGCATCGAAACCAAAACGGTGTACCAATTTGCCACCCACGTTCGTGACGCCGACCCTGTGCGCCCGGCGTTCAGGATTTCTTGCGGAGGGGGACCTGGCAGGCGCCGTCGTGGCACGGCACCAAGTTGAAGCGGTTGCGGGCGACCCAGCGATAGGCGCGGTTGCCGAGCCAGAGGACGCCGGGGAGATAGAGGAAGGGGGCCAGCAGCACGGTGGGCGGGAGCCGCCACGCCATCCAGCGGAAGGCGGAGAAGCCGGCGCGCACACGGCCCCGCGCGGCGGGGACGACGTGCATCTCTTCGATCAGTTTGGCGGGATCGAGCGGGGGTTCGGTCGCCGGGAGGCGATCGGTGTCGCGGGCGCTTTGGAACGCGAGCCGGCCGAACCAGTCGAGCGCGCGGAGAATGCGGATGGAACGCTGGCAGAACGCGCAGTCACCGTCGTACAGGACGATGGCGCGGTCGGGAGTGGCGTCGGTCGCGTTCATGGAGGATTAACCGCGACGCGGCGGAATCGGCAACCGGTCAGTTGTCGAACCGATGGATCAATCGGCGGCTGTTGATGTCGAGGGCTTCGAGGATGGTCAGCACGGTCGAGATGGGCATCCCGTTGGCGATCGCCCAGTTGATGATCGGCAGGTTTTCCTCGCCGTGTTTGAGGCGTTCGAGGATCGGAGTGAGAACTTCGGCGTGGTCTTGGAATTGGGAGAGGAGAAGGCCGAAGTCGCCGCGGTCGAGTTCGATCCAGAAGCATTTGCCTTGCAGGTGTTCGAGCCAGCGCGCCCGCAGGTAGCCGTTCCAGTGTTCACGCATCCAGCGTCGGACGGCCTGTTCGCCGAGGTCGTAGCCGACCTTTTCGCTTTCGATCCACTTGAACTGGTCTTCTTCCTTCCGCGATTCGTCGTAGATGCTCAGCTTGGGCACATGGTCGGGTGGCGCAATGGTTCGGATTCGATTGGTGGAACGCTCGGCCGAGGTGTTGCCAGTGACCATGGTCGTCGAACCGCGGGGAGAGAGACGATCGCCGGCGGGGGTGGAACATCCACAGGCGATATTTCCACAAACCTATCATAACCGACGAGGCCGCCGGCTTGCAAGTTTTTTTTGACCGTTCCCAATACTGGGAAAGCCTTGCCGTTCAAGGTTGGATCGCCCGGCGGGCGGAGAACTTGCGCCCGACGGCGGGAATTCGCGATCACACCGTTTTTTGGATCTGGCCAGGCGTCACGCCGTTCGCGGGGCCTCTCGATATTCGACGTGGTTCCCGTGCCACTTCCGTTTTCCGCTCGCGATCGGAGAAATCCCCCGATTGCTGTCCGGAAGCGTTCGCGCCGTTCGTCGAAGCTTCGAATCGCGGGGGCTGGCTCCGCGGTCGCATTCGAGGTGTCCGCCATGCCGAAGTACCTGTTCATCTACCGCAACGAACCGATGCCCGCGCCCCCCTCGCCGGAGGAGATGCAGGGTGTGCTCGCCCAGTGGGGCGTCTGGATCGAGAAGTTCATGAAGACCGGGAACCTCCTCGATCCGGGCGATGGCCTGAAGGAGTGCGGCAAGGTGCTGCGCCAGGGCGGCACCGCCGTCACCGACGGGCCGTTCGTCGAAGCGAAAGAGATCCTCGGCGGCTATTCGATCATCCAGGCCGCGAACTACGACGAGGCTGTGGCGGTGGCGAAGGAATGCCCGGGCGCACTGCACGGCACGCTGGAAATCCGCGAACTCGCCGGCTTCTCATGATAGCCTGACGGCATGGCGGCCCCGACCCACGCACTCGTCGAGCACTTCTTCCGGCACGAGTACGGCCGGCTGGTGGCTCAACTGGCGCGCGCGATCGGGGTCGCCCGGCTCGAACTGGTCGAGGACGTCGTCCAGACCGCACTCGTCCGCGCACTGCAATCGTGGTCCCTCCGCGGCGTGCCCGACGACCCCGCCGGCTGGCTCTACCGCGTCGCCCGCAACGCCGCCACCGACGCCCTCCGCCGCGAACGCAAGCAATCCGACCTCGGCGACCGCGATTTGCCCGAACCCCTCGAGCCGACGTCGGACGACGCGATCGCCGACGACCAACTCCGCCTCCTCTTCGTCTGCTGCCATCCGGCGCTGCCGCTCGAATCGCAAGTCGCCCTCGCGCTCAAGACGCTCTGCGGCTTCTCCACCGGCGAGATCGCCGCCGGGCTGCTGACGAACGAAGAGAACGTCCAGAAGCGATTGTTCCGTGCCAAGGAACGGCTGCGCGAGGTGAACTTCGACCCGTCCGTCGTTCCGCCCGAGCGCCTGCCCGAGCGCCTCGAAGCCGTGCGTACCGTCGTCTACCTGCTCTTCAACGAAGGCTATCACTCGACGCACGGGAACGAGTTGGTGCGCCGCGACGTGTGCGACGAGGCGATCCGCCTCGGCCGCCTGCTCGCCGCCGACCCCGCGACCGGCTCCCCGTCCACCTTCGCGCTGCTGGCGCTCATGCTCCTGAACGCGGCCCGCTTCGAGGCGCGCATCGCCGGCGGCGGGCAGCACCTCCTGCAAGACCAGGACCGCGCGAAGTGGGACCCGGCGCTGCTCGCGGAGGGGTTTCACTGGTTCGCGCGCTCCGGCGTCGGGGACGAACTCTCGCGCTACCACCTGGAGGCGGGGATCGTGTCGAAGCACGCCGCCGCGACGAGCTTCGCCGCAACGGACTGGACCGCGATCGTGGGGCTGTACGACCTGCTGTTGCGGATCGCGCCGTCGCCGTTGCACGCGCTCAACCGGGCCGTGGCCGTGGCCGAGCGCGACGGCCCGGCGGTGGGGTTGGCGGAGTTGCACGCGATCCCGCCGGCGAGCATTCCCGAGGGCTATTACCTGTGGCCGGCGGTCGTGGGCGAACTGCACCGCCGCGCCGGGGATTTTCCGGCGGCACGGGACCAGTTGGCGCGGGCGTATCGCCTCGCGACGTCGCCGTCGGAGCGGGAGTTGATCCTGCAGCGGTTGAAAGCGTGTACCCCGCCGTAATTCCCGCGCATCGCCGGGCACGGCCGGTTAGGATGGTGGCACGCCCACCGGAGCCTTGCCGCATGACCCCCACCCGCCGCCAGTTTCTGCGCGCCGCCGGCGTCTCGCTCGCGTTGCCGGCGTTCGGCGCCGCCGCCGCGAAGGACACGCCCCGACGCATGGTCTGCATCTGCACGCCGCTCGGCCTCCACGCCCCGCACTTCGTCCCCAAGACCGCCGGCGCCGACTACGAGGCCTCCCCCTACCTCGACGTCTTCAAAGACCTCCGCGGCGACGTCACGCCAATCACCGGCCTTGCCCACCCCGACGTCGGATCGAGCCACGATTCGATCTACAGCTTCCTCACGACCGCCCCGCACCCGGAGCAGCGTGCCGGCTTTCGTAACTCCATCTCGCTGGACCAATTCGCCGCCGACCGGATCGGCGAGCGCACGCGCTTCCCGAGCCTCGCGCTCTCGTGCGAGGGGTTCAGCCTGTCGTGGACGCGCACGGGCGCGATCGTGCCGTCGGATTCGTTCCCGTCGAGCGTGTTCGCGAAGCTGTTCCTCGAAGGCCGGCCGGACGAGGTGGAGGCGCAGAAGCGCCGGCTCGCGAACGGGCGCAGCATCCTCGACGCCGTCGGCGAGCAGTCGAAGGGGGTGCGGGACGGGCTGGGCGCAGAGGACCGTGAGAAGCTGGACGAGTACACGACGAGCGTGCGGGAACTGGAGCGCCGGCTGGCGCGGGCCGAGGAGTGGGCGAAGAAGCCGAAACCGAAGGTGGACGCGAAGCCGCCGCAAAACGTGGCGAACCCGGCGGACCTCGTGGCCAAGGCGAAGCTGATGTTCGACCTGATCCACCTCGCGTTCCAGACCGATTCGACGCGGCTCGTGACGCTGTTGCTCTTGGGCACGAGCCTTGTGCCGCCGGTGGCGGGCGTGTCGCAGGGCCACCACGACCTCTCGCACCACGGGCAGGACCCGAAGAAACTCGAACAACTCAAGACCGTCGAGATCGAGAAGCTTAAGACGCTCCGCGACTTCCTCGCGAAGCTGAAGGGGACGAAGGAAGACGGCGAAACGCTGCTGGACCGCACGACGGTGTTCTTCAGCAGCAACCTCGGCAACGCCAGCAACCACTCGACGAAGAACCTGCCCGTGCTGCTCGCCGGCGGCGGCTTCCGCCACGGCCGGCACCTCGCGTTCGACCCGAACAAGCCCCCGCCGCTCGCGAACCTGTACGTGTCGATGCTCCAGCGGCTCGGCATCGAAACCGACCGCTTCGGCTCCGGCACGGGCACGCTCGCCGGCCTCGACGCCCGGGCGTGAGCACGACCGCACGCGCCTCCCCTAAACAGGGGAGACGCCGGACATTCCCTTCGAAATCGGTAATCGAATCTCGTTGACAGCGATCCCCGGTCGGTTAACCTGACGGTGGCTCGCCCCTTCCCGTGGTGCGGTCATGTCGATTTCGCGCACATGCCGGAGCTGCGGTAGCCTGCTGCCGGAGCACCTGTCCGACGGCACCTGTCCGTCGTGAGGTAGCGCGCAAGCCGGAAACGAAACACCGAAGGCATCCGGCACCCCGGCGGACCGCGAGGGCGACTTCGTCGTCGACCTGCCGGGCGAACGGACCGGCACGCACCGGCCGGAAGCCGACGTTGCCAGCACCGTCGTGGCGGAGGGCACCGTGCGCACGGTCCGCCGGGCCGCGCCCCGGCTCGACGGCTACCGCGACGTCGCCTGGCTCAACGGCGGCGGCATGGGCGATGTCTACCGCGGCATCCAGTCCGGCACCGAGCGCCGCGTCGCCATCAAGGTCATGCGCGCCGCCGTCGGCACCCACGGCCAAGGGCGCGAACGATTCGAAAACGAAATCCGCGCCCTCGGCCGCGTCGATCACCCCGGCGTCGTCCGCGTCTACGAGTGCGGCGAGTGCGACCACGGGCCGTACTTCTCCATGGAATTCGTGGAAGGGGAGACGCTCGCGAAGCGCGTGAAGCGCGACGGTCCGCTTCCGCCGCTCGAAGCGGTGCGCATCGTGCGCCACGCGGCCGAGGCGGTCCACTGCGCGCACCGCGTGGACGTGCTGCACCGCGACATCAAGCCCAGCAACGTGATGATCGCGCCCGACGGCACCGTGAAGGTGACCGACTTCGGGCTCGCCAAGCACACCGACGAGACGGACGACCTGACCGGGACCGGAATGGTCATCGGCACGCCGAGCTACATCCCGCCGGAACAGGCCGAGGGCCGCACCGATCGGATCGGCCCGGCGTCGGACGTGTACGGCCTGGGCGCGACGCTGTACCACTTGCTCACCGGCAGCCCGCCGCACACGACCCAATCGACCGCCCGGGCGCTGCGCGGGGCGCGTGTCGGCGACGTGGTGCCGCCGACGGAGCGCCGGCCGGACCTCTGCCCCGTACTCGGCGCGATCGTGGAGAAGAGCCTGGCGAACGACCCGGCGCGGCGCTACGCCTCGGCGGAAGCGTTCGCGCGGGAGCTGGCCAACTGGGCCGCGGGCGAGCCGACGGTCGCCATGCCGCCGACGTCGCTCCAGCGCTTCGGCCGCCGGCTGCGCCGGCACCGGATCGCACTGGCGCTTTTCGGGTTGGTGTTCGTGCTCGCCGCCGCCGTCGCGATCGTGCGCCGCGTGACGGACGAAAAAGGCGCGATCGAACGCGCACTGGCGCGCGGCGAGGCCGTCACGCTCGTCGGCGAGACCGGCGGCCCGCGCTGGCACGAATGGGTGCTGCTGCCCGGCCTGATGGGAAAATCCCAGGACGGCAAGAACGCCCTCGGAATGCAGTCGCAACGCTACACCGGCCTGATGCTCGTCGAAGACCCGATGACCGACCATTATCGCTTCCGGGCGGACATTCTCCATTACGGCGGAATGCGCGCGGACGAAACGAACAAGACGACGAACCACGCCAGCAAGATCGGCCTGTTCTGGGGCTACCGGAAACTGCTCGGCCTCGACGGCGCGACGGCGGACACGATGTACTCGCTGGACTTCAACGACCTGACGCGCAATACGAAAGCCAACCCAAACGCGGACGACGAGCCGCGCCCGATCCGCGTTCACGCCCGCACGTTTCCCAGCTTGCCGGATGTCGGATTGAAGGATCCGGATATCGGCCTGCCCGTCGTGGCGCACTTCCTGAGCAGGGGCGAGAAGCAATCGATCTGGCGAACGCTGGAGATCGAGGTGCATCCCGAACGTGTGACGGTGTCGTTCGCCGTCGCGGCGGGCAAGCCCCCGCGCATCGTCGGTTCCCTGTCCCGCGAACAACTGGAAGACAGCCAGCTCGCGATGCAACGGCAATTGAACTCGAAGGGCGGCGCCGGCTGGACCGTCCCCGAATGGACCCCGCGCCGGCCGCTCGGCATCCTCGGCCTGCTCTCCACGATCTCGATCCGAAACGTGGTGATCGAACCGTTACCCGCCCCCTCACCCTGATCGGAGATTCCCCCCGTGCCCACGTATGTCGTCGAGATCGAATGGCCCTTATCGGGCACCGACGCCGGCCAGAATTTCTGGCCAAGCGCCGTCGTCCGCGACGAGGACGATACCGGCTTGCCCCCGCCGTCGAACACCCACAAAGTGACCTTTTCGTTGTTCCACACGCCGAACTCCTCGACCACGACCGCCAAACTTCCCGTGCGCGATTCGGCACCGTTCAATGCGGCATCGGAGCCAACTATCGAGCCGACGGCCCAGCTCACGACGGACGCAACCGGATCACACAAACTGGTCGCGACCCTGTTCGACATTTCGGGTTCGACGCCGGTGGAAGTCGATACCGACGAGGAACTGAACATCAACGTCACACTCAACGGCCTTCAACGCCGCGAACTCAGCGGCATCATCATCGAGGAATAACGCCCATGCCCAACGTCATCGTCAAGGTGCCGACCACGAATTCCAACGTCGCGAGCGTGATCGGTTGGATCGTCACGACGAAACGGAAGCCGGACCCGAGCGATCCCACAAAACCACCGAAACGCAAGGTGTTCGTGTCGGATTACGACCAAGCGTCGAAGAACGCATCCGGCAGCATGTGGGTCCTGACGCTGGTGAAGCGCGAAGGACCGAAAATCCGCCGGAACGTCCTTCATGTCACGGCGTTGGATCGTCGCGGTCGTGTGATCGACAGCATAATCCGCACGTGCAAGCGTTGAAAACGTCCGGGCGACCGAGTCTCGGACGGTCGCCCCTTCCTTGGAGTCGCCCCCGTGCCACCCGCCAGCCCGGCTGCCCGTCGCCGCGTCGTTGTTCGATTCAAGCCCGATGTCAATCTGCCCTACAACGCGACGGCCGTGGAAAAGCTTCTTGATCAGGCCGGACACGACTGGAGCGAAATCTCGAATCCTCATCCCGGCACGCGCTTCGGCCTGCTCTTCCCGCGCATCGATCCCGTACGACTAAAAAGCTACGAACAGCTGACGCCCGCAGTCGGGCATCGACCCTTCCGGTTCACGTCCTATTTTGTCGTCGATTGCCCGCCGAACGTCTCGGCCGACGACGTGGTCGAACGGCTCGATGCTTGGCAGAGCGTCGAGAAGGTCTACGTGCAACCCGGTGCCGCCCCGCCCCCCTCGTCCGTACTCGCAACAAACGATCTCCTCAGCCACCTCCAAGGCTACCTCGACTGCGCACCCGACGGTGTCGGTGCGCGCTGGGTCTGGAACAACACGCCGGCAAACGGGACCGGCGTGGGCCTCGTGGATCTGGAACAAGGATGGGAATTGAACCACGAGGAACTGGCCTCCGCCGCCATCCCGCCGCCGATCTATGGCCTGAACTACCTGCACCACAATCACGGGCTGAAGGTCCTCGGCGTCGTTCGTGCAAGCGACAACGACCGGGGCATCGTCGGCATCGCCCCGCGGTGCGGCGTCCGCGTTGTTTCGCCGTGGACCTGCCGGAGCACGCCCTGCCCGGACCATACCGATCCGTGCGAGCACGATTACAATGTCGCCGAAGCGATCGTCGAGGCCGTCCACGCCAGCCATCGCGGCGATGTCCTTCTTCTCGAAGCACAAACGGGAATGCTGGGGAGTTCGTGTTACGCGGTAGAGCCTTGGCTGCCCGTCGAAGTCGAAGACGTCGTCCGCGATGCGATCATTCTCGCCGTTACGAACCAGATCGTCGTCGTCGAAGCCGCCGCCAACGGGAATGTGGACTTGGACGCCTTCACGCGCGGGACCGACCGCATTCTGGATCCAACGCCCTGCAACGACGCGTTTTGCGATTCCGGCGCGATCCTCGTCGGGGCTGCGAAAACCGCCGCCCTCACCGCCGAGGAAAAGCTCCGCTCGCGGCTCGGCACGTCTAACTACGGAAATCGCGTCGATTGCTTTGCGTGGGGTCGGGGCGTCCAAACGACTCTCCAGTTTCCCGGCTCGACCGCGTTGAACGAATATGGGGACCTGTTCGCGGAAACGTCATCCGCCGCCGCCATCGTGGCGGGCGCCGCGGTCCTGCTCCAGTCATGGCGTGACACCATCGGCGAACCGCGCTACACACCCGCACGGCTGCGCGAACTGTTCCGCGACCCCACGCTCAATACGGCCAGCCATTCCGCCTCGGACCGGATCGGCGTCATGCCGAACCTCAAGGCGATCATCGAATCGGAACTCGCTGCACTCGCGATGGTCCACCACTTGCCCCGCCGCTACCAGGGCGACGCGGCCCGGTTGTTGCACGACCGAAACGGAACGCCGATTCTCGAACCGCTGCGCGAACATCTGGCGAAGCTCGACCCGGCCGAGCGCGATCTCGCCGTGGCATTGGCCGCGCTCGATCTTGCCGATCAGGCCCAGCGGAAATCGATCGCCAAGCGTCTGCGCAAGGCCGCCCGGCGGATCCTCAAGGACGCCCGCAAGAAGCCGAAGCACGGCCGCTAATTTCGTTGTCGCGGCGCCGGCTGTCCGTTACGCTGGTCCGTCCGTCATTCACAAACCCGGTGCAACATGGCGAAAGCGTTCCTGTCCCTCCAACCGAGCGAAATGACCGTGGCGCGGTCCGCGGCGAACATCTATGCAGCCTACATCGCCGCCGGCCGCGTGCCCGAAGGGAAGGAACAGGACTGGATGCGCCGCGCCATCGGCGAGGCGTTCACCATCGCCCGCCTCACCGACGAGGCGATCCACAGCGACGACGAGATGGGATGAACCGCGGCGTTGTCGGGGCGTCGTTTCATGAAATTCGTCGCAAGATCGGGGATCGTCGGTTGAATCAATCCTGTTCGATCGACTAATGTGGAATGTCGTTTGATGATTGGCGTCGCGGGATCTCGGTTCTTCACCGCACACGAATACTTATGTCGAAACCCAGCCGCGAGCCGTTCTATTCCTCCCTCGCCCACGCCGCGGCGGATCCGTTCCGTCTGCTGGTCGAATCGGTCGTCGAGTACGCGATCTACATGGTGGACCCCGGCGGGCGGATCGCCAGCTGGAACCCCGGTGCGGAGCGGATCTACGGCTATCGCGCGGAGGAGATCATCGGCCAGCCGTTCCACGCGGTCTATCCCACGGAAGTCGTGGAAGCGGGCGAGCACGAGGAGGTCTGGAGCAAGCTGGTTTCGGAGGGGCACTACGAGCAGGAACGCGTGCGGATGCGGAAGGACGGCACGCGGTTCTGGGCGATCGTCACCGCGACACGCCTGCGGGATGCGTTCGGCAAGGACGCCGGTTTCAGCGTCGTGACGCGCGACGTAACCGAACGCCGCGCCGCCGAGGATGCGATCCGCACCGAGCGCGATCTCTCGGCCGCCATCCTCGGCAGTCTCCCCGGCATCTACTACGTCTACAACGACCGCCGCCAGTTCCTCCGCTGGAACCGCCGATTCGAAGAGGTGACCGGCTACACCCCCGACGAGATCGCCCGCCTCCACCCGCTGGACCTCTTCGACGGCGAAGACAAGCGTCTCCTGGCGGAACGCATCGAAGGCGTCTTCCGCGACGGGCGCAATGAAGTCGAAGCGGAGATCGTGGCGAAGGACGGCCGCCGGACGCCATACTATTTCAACGGCGTGCGCGCCGAAATCCTCGGCGACACGTGCCTGCTCGGCATGGGCATCGACATCACCGCGCGGCGCATCGCCGAACGCGAACTGCGCGCCACCGACGAACGCCTCCGCCTCGCGGCCCGGTCCGCCAACGTCGGGCTGTGGGACTGGGACCTCCACACCGACACGCTGTACTATTCGCCCGAGTGGAAACGCCAGCTCGGTTATGAGGATACGGACCTCGGCAACACGATCGAAGAATGGCGATCGCGCGTTCATCCCGACGACCTCGCACCAGCACTCGCCCGCCTCCAGGAGTACCGGGACAACCCGGAGAGTTCCTACAACGTCGAATTCCGCTTGCGCCACCGCGACGGCGGCTATCGCTGGATCCTATCGCAGGCGTCCATCGTCCGCGACGGCACCGGCGCGCCCGTCCGCATGCTCGGCTCGCACATCGACCTCACCGACCGCCGGAAACTGGAGAAGCAGCTCCAGCAGGTGCAGAAGATCGAGGCCGTCGGCCAGTTGGCGGGCGGCGTCGCGCACGACTTCAACAACCTGCTCACGGTCATCAACGGCTACAGCGAACTGCTGCTCGACCGCCTCGCGGACAACGACCCGATGCGCGGCCTGCTGCAGGAGATCCACCGCGCCGGCGACCGCGCCGGCGCCCTCACGCGCCAGTTGCTCGCCTTCAGCCGACAGCAGGTTGTCGAACCCCAGGTCCTTAGCCTCAATTCCATCGTCATCGACACCGAAAAGATGCTCCGCCGGCTCATCGGCGAGGACATCCTCCTGGCCACGAACCTGGCGCCGAACCTCGGCAAGGTTCGCGTCGATCCGGGGCAGATCGAACAGGTGCTCGTCAACCTCGCGGTGAACGCGCGGGACGCGATGCCCCGCGGCGGGCACCTCACCCTCGAGACCATGGCCGTCACGCTCGACGCGAACTACTGTCGCGCCTACGCCGACCTGACGCCAGGCGAGTACGTCCTGCTCGCGGTCAGCGACAACGGCACGGGCATGGACGAAGCCACCCAGTCCCGCATCTTCGAGCCGTTCTTCACCACCAAGCCGGTTGGTCACGGAACCGGTCTGGGGCTTGCGACGGTCCACGGCATCGTCAAGCAATCGCGCGGCCACGTGGCGGTGTACAGCGAGCCGGGCCACGGAACGACGTTCAAGGTCTATCTTCCCAAGGTGTCGGCCGCGGCCAGCGCGCCCCGCATCGCCGCGGCCCCGGCCCCCATGCCGCCCGGCACCGAAACCGTCCTGCTCGTCGAAGACGAAAACGCCGTCCGCGCGCTCGGCCGCCATATCCTCCGGAACTGCGGCTACGTCGTGCTCGATTCCGCCAACGGCAAGGACGCGCTCCGCTTCGCCGAAACCCATCCCGGACCGATCCATCTGCTCATTTCCGACGTCGTCATGCCCCACCTCGGCGGCCGCGAACTCGCCGAACGCTACACCCGCATCCGGCCGGAATCGCGCGTGCTCTTCCTCTCCGGCTACACCGACGACGCCGTGATCCGCCACGGCGTCATCGAAGCCGAGTTCGCCTTCCTGCAAAAGCCGTTCACCCCCTCGGCGCTCGCCCAGAAAGTCCGGACCGTCCTCGACGCGGATCGATAAGGACGGGATACAATCTCGCCATCCCACGGAGACGATCCATGATTCGCATCACCGCGCTCGCCGTCGCGCTCCTCCTTGCCGCGCCCGTCGCGGCCCAACCGAAAAAGGGATCGCTCAAACTCACCGATGCCAAAGTGAAAACCGAAGCGGTCGTCTTCAAGACGACACCGCAGGGCGAGCTGAAACTGCATGTCTTCTACCCGTCCGGCTGGGCCGCCGCCGACCGCCGCCCCGCCATCGTGTTCTTCTTCGGCGGCGGCTGGAAGAGCGGTTCGTACGAGCAGTTCGTCCCGCAATCGGAGTACTTCGCGTCGCGCGGCCTCGTCGCCGTCTCCGCCGAGTATCGGATTCAATCGAAGCACAAGACCACGCCGGACGTTTGCGTCGAGGACGCGAAGTCGGCGATGCGCTTCGTGCGCGCGAACGCGGCGAAGTATGGCGTCGACCCCGACAAGCTGATCGCGTCCGGCGGTTCGGCGGGCGGGCACCTGGCCGCGACCACGGCACTCGTGGAAGGCTTCGACGCGAAGAATGATCCGAAGGTGTCGGCGAAACCGAACGCGCTCGTCCTCTTCAATCCGGTCTTGAACATGACGATGCTCGACGGGCGCAAGGTGCCCGGCGCGAACGGCGACGATGTGGCCAAGGCGATCTCGCCGACGCTGTACCTGGCGAAGGACACCCCGCCCGCCATCCTCTTCTTCGGCACCGCCGACAAGCTGAAATCGCACGGTACGGAGTACGCGGCCAAGGCCAAGGCGCTCGGCGTGCGCGCGGAGCTGTTCACCGCCGCCGACCAACCGCACGGCTTCTTCAACCGCTCCCCGTGGTGCGAAGCGACGGCGGAGCAAGCCGATCGCTTCCTCGAATCGCTCGGCTACCTGAAGGGCGAGCCGACGGTGAAGGCGAAGCCCGGCGCGGCCCTCGTGCGGGAGTGACGTAGGCTGCACAGTATGATCGACCTCGACCAGAATGCAACGACGCCGGTGTTGCCGGAGGCGGAGGAGGCCCGCCGGCGCGTGGAGGCGGAGGCGCCGGGCAATCCGTCGTCGTCGCACGCGCGGGGGCGGGCGGCGCGGCGGCACCTCGAAGACGCGCGAGAGAAAGTCGCGTCACTGCTCGGCGCGTTGCCGGAAGAAGTGGTCTTCACGAGTGGGGCGACTGAGGCGAACAACCTCGCACTCTTCGGATTGGCGGGCCAGCCGCCGGGGCGCATCGTCGCCGCGCCGATCGAGCACCCGTGCGTGATCGAACCGCTGAAGCAGTTGGAGAAGATCGGCTTTGCGATCGAATGGCTGTCCGTCGATCGACGCGGAATCGCGGCGGTCCCCCCCAACCTAACCCTCCCCCGCCCGGGGGGAGGGGACAAAAGCGCGGAATCGATTCGGCTCCTCACGCTTCAACTCGCTAATCACGAGACCGGCGCGATCCAGCCCGTGCGCGCCTACGTTCAACTCGGCATTCCCGTCCACACCGACGCGGCCCAAGCGGTCGGAAAGATTCCCGTGAACTTCCGCGAACTCGGCGTCGCGACACTGGCACTCTCGGCTCACAAGTTCCGGGGGCCCAAGGGCATCGGGGCACTCCTTGTGAAGAAGGGAACCGCGCTCCGCCCGCTCGCGTTCGGCGGGCACCAGCAGCGCGGCCTGCGCCCCGGCACGGAACCGGTCGGCCTCGCCGTCGGCATGGCCGTCGCCCTCGAACACGCCGTCCGCAATATGGCCGAGACGGCCGAGCGCCTCACGCGCCTCCGCCGGCAATTGCTCGATCACCTGCGCCGCGAAGTGCCGCCGGTCGTCGTGAACGGCCCGCTCCCCGGCGATCCCGATTCGCTGCCGACGACGCTGAACCTCTCCTTCCCCGGCTGCCGCGCCGATTTGTTATTGATGGCGCTCGACCTCGCCGGCGTGGCATGCTCCACCGGCTCGGCCTGTTCGAGCGGTTCGTTGCTGCCGTCGCCGGTGATCGCCGCGATGGGCGCGCCGGACGACGTGTTGAAATCCGCCATGCGCTTCAGCCTGGGCGAGACGACGACGGAGACGGAGATCGACGCGGCCGCGAGTCGGATCGCGGCGTGCGTGAAGACGGGGCGGGGGGTATAATCCGATTCAGAGGAGGCGCAACATGAATATGGCAGTCTTGGTCGAACCTACCGCCCACGGTTTCAAGGCCACGAGCCTGACCGTGCCGGATTTGCAGGCCGAGGCCGGTTCGGAACCGGAAGCTCTGCACGCCCTCCGACAACGGCTGACGGATCGCATCGGAACCCATGGGAAGATCGTGAATCTGCCCATCGACGATGACGAGTTCCTCAAAGAGTGGAAGTCCCTGAGCGAATCGACCGACTGGACCGAATTCGAACAAATCCTGCGCGAGCAACGAGCCTTGTCGGATGAACGCGACCGACTCGAATTCGGCATCGACGACGGGTCGAAGGGTTGACGTACCTTCTCGACACCGACAGCTTGAGCCTTTTGCAGCAAGGCCATCCGAAACTGGTTCTCGAGGTGGATGCCCACCCCCGTGGAGTCGTTCGGTTACCGGTGATCGTCGTCAAGGAACAGATCGATGGTCGATCGATCGCCATCGGCCGCGCCAAGACTCCGGATCAGCTTGCGAACGCAGGGGGCCACTATGCGACAGCGGTCGCGTTCTTCAGTCGATTCCCAATCGTTCCGATGACTGAAGCCGCAATACTTCGTTTCCATTCGTTGATGAAGAAGAAACACAACATCGGCGGCAACGACCTCCTCATCGCGGCGACCGCGCTGGAATCCGGCGCGACCGTCGTCACCCGCAACCTCCGCGACTTCGGCCGCGTGCCGGGGTTGTTGGTCATAGATTGGTCGATTTAGGTCCTGGCTTCCCCATCTCACGAAAACGTTCTTCAGTCAATACCCTCTGGTCCGGGGATGCCGAGTGCTGCGCTCAAAGCTAGAGCGAACGCGGTCGCGTGCTTCCGGCCTTGCACGCTTCGCCCCCATGTTCCGTAGCCGGGAATGGGTACCACCACGTTGGCGGCAGATTCCCGATCTTGCACGACTTCCACCAAATACTCGACCGTTGGGTCGCCCTCGCCATCGTATGTGATCTGTTCGTGCACGATCACCCTCCGGGCACGGTCCGCGTCCTGCAACACTTGCTCCCCTAGTGAGACTTCACCCCTCAGCAACACGTGAAGCGTCTGCCAGTGTTTACGGAGCGATTGCCGAAAGGCCAACTTGGCCCAGGCCACCAGTAGGGGCAGCACGGCAATAACGCCCAACCCGCCGCCAAACAGGCGGAGGGGTGCGACCCAGTCTTCCGGTAACCACGACGTGAATAGTGCCGAAATGGTCAGCACACCCACAACACACGCGGGAGGTAGCAGAATGAACGCCGCCACGACCGACAAAAAGCCAGCGTAAACCGCGGCCACAAAACGGGCGCTTCGACGGTTGGGCCGAATCTCCCACCCCTTGTCGGTCTGCAAGCTCTCGAACCAATCGCTCATGTTGCTCTTACTTCCCCACCGCCCACGCGATGCCGTTCTTGAGCAGCTTCAGGAACGCGTCCTGCTGGAAGTCGTCCACGTGGCCGAGGCTGGCGTAGAAGACGCGGCCGCGGTCGGCGGTCTTCTCGCGCACCCACGCCACCGGTTCCAGCGGATGGTCGCCCGCACGGCCGGTCAGCAGTACCACCGCGTCCGGTGCCAGCGGGTTCGATTGGTACAGCGAGCAGGTCGATTCCGTCCGGCCCGTGGGCCAGTCCTTGAGTACCGGGTGCGGCTTGCCGGTCGCCGGCGGCGTGTATTCGATGGACGACTTCAGCTTGTTATCGTGGTGCCCCTTGTACGCGCAGCCGAGGATTTCCTGGTCGAATGCTTCCCACATCGCGATGCCCTCCGGCAGCGCTTCGCCCTTGCGCGGCGCGAACGCATGGCTCGCCGTGCGAATGCCGATGACCGGCTTGCCGGACGCGACGAACTTGCGGATGCGATCGAGCTGCTCCTTCACCAGCGGCTTGCGGCGGACGCTCACGAGCATCGCATCGGCGGAATCCAGCACGTCGAGACCCGGCAGCACGTGCTTGTTCTTGGCGTCGGCGAAGACGAACGACACGCGGTAGTCCTTGCCGAGGTGCTTGAATGCAAATTCCGGCAGCGTGACTTCCGTCTTGTATTCATCCTCCGCCGCGAGGATGGCGAGGTGCGGGCGCGTGTCCTCCTTGAAGCGGAACTCCTTGCCGCCGAGGAAATCGACGCTCGTCACGGTCGGGCACCAGTGCTTCTCGATGTGCTCGACCACCAGGTCCGTGCCGGTGAAGTGCGAGACGAACGGCGCCTTGGCGGGGTTGTACATCGTGTCGGTCATGTCGCGGACGAGGACGACGTTGAGGCCCTGCTTCGTGAGCTGCCGGATGGCGAACGGTCGGCCGAGGACGCACATGTTCGTGTGCACGCCCATGACGACGACGTTCTCGATGCCGCGCGAACGCATGAGGTGATACGCCTCCTCGCTGTCGGTGATGGCGTCGCCAGCTTCGATCTTCAGGGCTTCGTGCTGGCGCGTCCACGCGCGATAGTTCTTGGCGAACTCGGCGCAGCCGCCGTCGGAGTCGTCGATCGGCAGCTTGCCCTCCTTGCCCGCATCGAGCTTGCACCAGCGTTCGAGCGGCACCTTCGGCTCGCTCTTGGGGGCGGTCATCGCGAGCTTGCGGCCGGGGGCGTCCTTGTAGAACTCCATCGTGTCCGATGGGCAGTGGATGATGAGCGCGCCTTTCTTGCGGGCGGCGACGAGCAATTCGTTCATGCGCGGCACCATCTCGCCGACGCGCGCCGTCGCGCCGGGGCACCAGTGCTTGTCCCACATGTCGCAGACGACGACGGCGGTCTTGGCGGCATTCCACGATGCCGGCTTCGTGATCGCGTGGTAGCGGCCCGTGCCGGGCGCGGTCTCCGTGCGGGCGCGCGGATTCAGTTGGAATTCGTCCGCGGACGCGGTGCCAACGGCGAATACGGCGAAGAGGACAAACAAACGGCGCATGGAGGTTCTCCGGGATTTCCTGCAGACGATGGTACCGGGAATCGACCGCGTGGGATAAGAAAAATCGAGCCGTCGATTCCTCTCCTCGAAGACGCTCCCGATGACCGACCTACCCGCGATCGACAACTTGAAACCCGTTCCGCGCCGTTCCCGGCTGTTCCTGGGGATTCTCCTCGTACTGCTCGTCGGCGTCGGGGGCACCGCGCTGGTGCTTTACAAGAAGATCTGGGACGCCGACCGGCCCTCCGATCCGCTGCCCGGCCGAGCGACGGGGCTGACGAAGCCCGACCCGACCGATCCGGTGGCCCCCGCGCCCACCGAGTCGAAATCGCTGGAGACCATCGTCGATTTCTTCAACGGCCTCAAGACGGCCCTCGCCTACGCCCGAGACAGCATGCGCAGCCGCTTCGCGATCGAGACCGTGAAATCGCTGGCCGGGCAGGTGGACGGATTGAAGGAGTTGATCGACAAGCTGCCCGCGATGGACAAGGCGAAGGCGACCGTACTCGTGCGGGACCAGCTCGCGCTTGTGAAGATGGAGGCGGAAGCGAGTCTGGCGACTCGCGGCGTGGGTGGCCAGCTCAAGCCGATCGTCGAGCCGATGCTCGCGAAGCTGGACGCCCTGGCGAAGTGAGTGCCGCTCACGCCTCCGGGAACTTCACTTCGGGCAGGCGCTGCGAGGCGGCGCGCAGCTCCTGCTCCCACTGCGTGCGGATCATCATGAGCTGCGGATCGTCGGCGCCGAGGCGCATCTGCTGCCGGACCTTCAACTCGTTCGCGTGGTACACGACCAGGTCCACGGGCGGGCCGACGGTCAGGTTCGACCGCATCGTGGAATCGAGGGAGATCAGCGCGAGCTTGGTGGCCTGTTCGAGCGAGGTGGTGTCGTAGCGGACGGCGCGATCGAGGATCGGCCGGCCGTACTTCGATTCGCCGATCTGCAGGAACGGGCTTTCGGGCGTGGCGCGCAGCGGGTTCCCCTGCGGGTAGATCATGTACAGTTCGTGCGGCTGCGTGCCGATCTGCCCCCCGATGATGAAGTTCACGTTGAAGGCGATGCCGTCCTTCTCGAGATGTTCCCGGTCGCGGCTCGAAACGGTGCGCACGGCGTCGCCGACGATGCGGGCGGCCTCATACATGGTGGCCGCGCCCGCCAGGCCCTTCCCCGCGCCGTACTCGCCGTGCAGCACCGCGAGCACGCTCTGGCTGAGCGAGAGCCCGCCGCTGGTGAGGAGCACGTAGACGCGTTCGCCCGGCTTCACGAACGTCGTGAGCTTCGTGGCGACGTTCGCCTGGTCGAGGCCGGCGTTCGTGCGCGAGTCGGAGGCGAAGACGAGGCCGAGTTTCGTCTGGATCGCGAGGCAATACGACATGCTACCCGCTGGGCTGATTGTTCGGGATTCCATTCCCGGGGCATGATAGGACCCGCCGCCGAAAATGGCAGACGCGCCGAATCCACGGGCACAGGCCTTGCAACTTCGAGGACAACCGACAAAAGTACGGGAAACCCGGTCTGTCCGACTGCCGAACTGCCGCGCGGTCGGGCACCGGTGCCCGAAGAACCGGCTCTCCCCTATGCCGACGCCCACCGAACCGCTCGGACTATTCGCGAATTATCCGCTCGGCGCCGCCTACGACGAGATGTTCGACACCGCGCGCCAGCCCCGGCCGCACTACCGCCCACTCTTCGAGCGGCTCCGCCAGCTCTCCCCCGAGGAATTCCAACGCCGCAAGGCCATGACCGACCTCTCCATGCGCCAGGACGGCGTCGGATTCACCGTCTACCGCGCCGAAGAAGGCATCGAGCGCGTCTGGCCCATGGACCCCGTGCCCCGCATCATCCCCGCCGACGAATGGGCCACGATCGAGCGCGGCCTCGTCCAGCGGCTCACCGCCATCAACCTCTTCCTCAAGGACCTCTACACCGACCAGAAAATCCTCGCCGACAAGGTCGTCGACCCGCAGTTGATCTATCAGGGCGAGTTCTTCCGCCGCGAGTTCGTCGGCGCCGAGGTGCCCAAGGGCATCTACGTCCACGTCTGCGGAACCGACCTCATCCGCGATGCCGCCGGCAACTACCTCGTCCTCGAAGACAACGCCCGCACCCCCTCCGGCGTCAGCTACGTCCTCCACAACCGCCAGGTCCTCAAACGCGTCTTCCCGCAGATCTTCGACGGCTACGACGTCCGCAGCAACGACGAATACCCCGCCCACCTCCTCGACGTGCTCAAGTACATCGCCCCGCCCGGCCGGCCCGACCCCACCGTCGTGCTCCTCAGCCCCGGCATGTACAACTCCGCCTACTTCGAACACAGCTACCTCGCCCAGCGCATGGGCATCGAACTCGTCGAAGGACGCGACCTCGTCGTCGATCAGAACCGCGTGCAAATGCGCACCACCCGCGGCCTCCAACCCGTCGACGTCATCTATCGCCGCATCGACGACGACTTCCTCGACCCCCTCGCCTTCCGGCCCGACAGCATGCTCGGCGTGCCCGGCCTCGTGAACGCCTATCGCGCCGGCACCGTCTCGCTCGCCAACGGCATCGGCACCGGCATCGCCGACGACAAGGGGATCTATCCCTTCATCCCCGCCGTCATCAAGTATTACCTCGGCCAGGACGCCATCCTGCAAAACGTCGAAACCTACCGGCCGATGGTGCCCGAGCAGATGAGCCACATCCTCGCGAACCTCGACAAGCTCGTGGTGAAGACCGTGAACGAATCGGGCGGCTACGGCATGCTGATCGGTCCCGCCTCGACGGCGGCGCAGCGCGAGGAGTTCGCCGCCAAGGTGAAGGCGCATCCGCGCGAGTTCATCGCCCAGCCCACGATCCAACTTTCGACGCACCCGACCTTCGTCGACGGCCATGCACTCGAAGGCCGGCACATCGACCTCCGCCCCTTCGTGCTCTGCGGCGAGAAGATCGTGGTCTGCCCCGGCGGCCTGACGCGCGTGGCGCTGCCCCGCGGCAGCCTCGTCGTCAACAGCAGCCAGGGCGGCGGCAGCAAGGACACCTGGGTGCTGGCGTAAGCCGTTACAAGCGTCGAGAACGATCGCGGTCTTCGCCTCGGAGCGGTGCCGGCCTGTAGTCATAACCGCCGGGCAAGAATCGCGGAAGATCTTGGTTTTCGCCCCGGAGGGGCGCCGGCCTGTAGCCACGGGTGAAGCGCAGCGAAACCCGTGGAAGCGATGACGGGAAATCTCGCCCCGGATGGGGCGACGGGACGATTGCTCGTTCCGCGACCCCTAGT
Organism: Gemmataceae bacterium; assembly: GCA_022842245.1. GTDB lineage: Bacteria > Planctomycetota > Planctomycetia > Gemmatales > Gemmataceae > Limnoglobus. The sequence continues at coordinate 115 of JALHPZ010000050.1, read as the reverse complement.
CATAACCGCCGGGCAAGAATCGCGGAAGATCTTGGTTTTCGCCCCGGAGGGGCGCCGGCCTGTAGCCACGGGTGAAGCGCAGCGAAACCCGTGGAAGCGATGACGGGAAATCTCG
>JALHPZ010000049.1 GCA_022842245.1 Gemmataceae bacterium | reverse complement strand
GGGCTTCGCCGCCGGCGCGCCTTGAGCCGCGATCGCCGTGCCCGGATACGCCGTCTGCGGCGCCGGACGCACCGCCGGCAACTGGCTCGGTGCCGTGCTCAGGGGCGAACCGACATCCACGAGCGTGCTGGCCGCACTGGCCGTGGGCGGTTGGGGAATGACGATGGGCGATTGGGCGGACAAGGCGCCGGCCGCTCCGGCGCAAGCCACCGCACCGCCAAGAAAGCGGGTCAGCATGGGAAATCCTCTCCCGGGTTCGCACAGGCGGATCCGGTGGGGGATCCGGATCACGGGTAGATGCCTGCGGATTGATTCCATCCCGTACAGAACCCGTATCGGTTCCTTAGCGCGCGACCGCGAAGTCGAGACCATGCGCTTCCCAAGAGAATCCCGAACCGACCCGATTCAACCCCGGCCTTCGATTCAACCGTCAGGACCGGAGGGATTTTCTGACAGGCATCCGCGTAAACTAAACGAATTTTGTCGAATTTGACTTGAACGATTGCCAAGAGATTTCGGAGAATGATCTCGTGGCTTGAGTCGAATTTTCCCGTTTGAACGAAAATACGGCCCACCGGCTCGTTCAATCGGCGGAAATATTTACTATTACAAGAGTTATGCGAATACCCTCCCGCGAACTCTTCGACCCCGCCGGAACGCTCCCAAGGGATTGAACCGCGTTCCGAATTCTTGAGCACCCCCTGCCAGAGGCGAACTCCATGGCGCTTTCCATCAAAGACTTGGCTCGGCAACGAACACGGAAGTTCCTGCGAAGCAATGCTTTAAGCCTCCTGACATTGGAAGACCGACTGACCCCGGTCGTCACCGGCACCGTCTTTCAGGATTACAACGCAAATGGCGCGTTCGACGTCGGCGGCGTGATCGCGAACAACGGCGCCGGTACGATGCCCACCGCGCGGGATATCGGGCTGTCCGGCGTCACCGTGACCGCCTACGACGCCAATAACGCCGTCGTTGGCAGCGCCATCACCGGCGCGAACGGCACATACACCCTCGTGCCCACCGTCGCCGGGCAGTTGCGCATCGAATTCACCGGCCTGCCCGCCGGCACCTTCTTCGGACCCAGCGGCACCAGCACGAATACCGCCATCCAGTTCGTGAACTCCGACGCCATCGGCGTCAACCTCGCGCTCGTGCGGCCGGAAGACATCAGCGTCGACAACCCGCAAATCGTCACCAGCGTCTATGTCTTCGCCGGTGGTACCCCTGCCGACGCGAACGCCGGCAACGGCGTGCTCATCGACTTCGCGCTGTCCTCCGGCTCCGCCGACGGCGACCCGAACGCCGCCAACTACCTCAATCCGGCCACTCACAACCTGAACGTCCGACAGGACAACGTCGGCACCACGTGGGGCCTCGCCTACGACTCCGCGCGGAACCGGATCTACGCCGCCGCCTTCATGAAGCGGCACAGTGGTTTCGGCCCCGGCGGCCCCGGCGCGATCTACCAGACCGGTCTAAGCGGCACCACTGCCTCCGTCTACGCCAACCTGAACACGATCTACGGCGACTTCCCGGCCGGCAACCTCAACGACGTCTTCCGCAACGCCGCCAACCAACCCGTCTCCTTCCTCCGCAACTACACCAGCGAAGTCGATTGGGCACGTGACGGCCTCGTCCGCTTCGTCGACGTCAACGGCGTCACGCGCGACCTCGGCTGGGACACCGTCGGTAAGATCGCCCTCGGCGGCCTCGACACCGACAACACCAATTCGACCATGTTCACGGTCGCCCTCGGCGACCGCCGCCTCTACTCGCTGCCCACCACCGGCGCGCTCAATACTTCGACCGTCCAGCGATTCAATCTGCCGATCCCGGCGACGGTCACCGGGCGCACCGCCGCGAACCCGCTCGGCGACCTGCGCCCCTTTGCCGTCGAATGGCACCGCGGCCTCGTTTACGTCGGGGCCGTAAACTCGGCCGAAAGCACCCAAAACCGCAACGACCTCAAGGGCTACGTCTTCGCGTTCAACCCGGCGACCGGTCAGTTCGTGAACGCCAGCCGCCAGGCGACCACCACCGAGGCCGTCCTCGAATTCAACCTGAACTACGATCGCGGCCACGTCCACATGGCCGGCGAGATGAATGCGGGCTTCCCGAACGGCATCGCGCCGCCCGACCCGGCGGAGTGGAATCCGTGGTCGCCGACCATCAAGCTGATCGCGGACCAGCCCGAGGCGATCGGCCGCGCCGACTATCCGCAGCCGATGCTGACGGGCCTTTCGTTCGATTCGCTCGGCAACCTCGTCCTCGGCATCCGCGACCGCTCCGGCGACCAGTTCGGCCGGCTCACCGCCGAAGACCCGCTCAACCCGAACGCCTTCAATTTCTTCGGCATCACGGCCGGCGATACCCTCCGCGCGTTCATCAACACGCCCTACAACCTCGATGCCGTGATGACGGACCCCGGCACGGCGCTCGCCGGCTGGACGCTCGAGTCGAACGGCCGCGGACCCGGTGGCGTCGGCAGCGCCCCGCAGAATTCCGGCCAAGGCCCCGGCGGCGGCGAGTTCTACTTCGAAGACGAACTCCCGCGCAATCCCGCCTTGCCCCCGATCGGCGTGGCGACCGAACACGATGAAATCAGCGTCGGCGGCGTTTTGCAGATTCCTGGCACCGACTGGCTGCTCACCACCGCCTTCGACCCGGTCCGCATTCCCGGCATCGTCAACACCGGCGGTGTCCGCTGGTACGACAACCAGACCGGGACGACGACCAAACAATACCAGATCTACGAGACGCCGATCGCGCCGGGCGCGGACACCTTCGCGAAGGCGAACGGCCTCGGCGATCTCATCGCCATCACCACGCCGCCGCCGATCGAAATCGGCAACTACATCTGGAACGACGTCAACCGCAACGGCCGACAGGATCCCGGCGAGGCCCCGGTCGCGAACGCCCTCGTCCAGCTCTTCGACGCCGGCAACAACCTCGTCGCCAGCGCGACCACCGACGATCGCGGGAATTACATCTTCTCATCCGGCGGCGGCCTCACCACCGCCAGCCGCATCCTGAACCTGAGCCTCACGCCGAACTCGACGTACACCATCCGCGTACCGCTCAACCAGACTGCGCTCGCCCGCAAGGAGGGCACCTCCGCCAACGCCGTCGCCGGCGCCAGCGGCGACTCCATCGACTCCGACGCGATCACCGTCGGCTCGAACCTCACCGTCAACGTCACCACCGGCCCCGCCGGCGCCGCCAACCACACCTTCGACATCGGCGTCGTCGACCAGCCGCTCGTTTCCATCGGCAACTTCGTCTGGAACGACGTCAACAACAACGGCAGCCTCGACTCCGGCGAACTCGGCGTCAACGGCGTAACGGTGAACCTCTACGCCGCCGACGGCGTCACGCTGCTCGGCACCCAAGTCACTACCGGCAACGGCGGCTACCAGTTCGACGACCTCCGCCCCGACAGCTACATCGTCGAAATCCTGCCGCCCGCCGGCTTCCTGTCCAGCACCGGCAAGAACGGCTCCGCGTCCGGCCCGTTCGAACCCGGCATCGTCGGCAACTTCAACAACCAGGACCACGGCACCACACAGGCGAACGGTTCGATCCGCGCCGCCGTCGTCGCCCTCGCCACGCCCGGCGACCCGGCGAACCCGGACACCAACGGCCAGATGCCGAACAACGCCAACTTCAACATCGACTTCGGCCTGTTCCGCCCGCAAGCCGTCGGTAACTTCGTCTGGGACGACGTCAACAACAACGGCAAACTCGACACCGGCGAACAGGGCATCGGCGGCGTTGCCGTCGACCTGCTCGACGGCACCGACACCGTCCTCGGCAGCACCGTCACCGACGGCAACGGCAACTACCGCTTCGACCGCCTCGGCACCGGCACCTACGCCGTCCGCATCGCGCCCCCGGCCAACTACCGAAGCAGCACCGGAAACAACGGGAACGCCACCGGACCCTACGAACCCGGCCTGACCGGACTCCAGGACAACGAGGACCACGGCACCACCAACGGCTCCGTCGTCCAGGCCGCCAACTTCACCCTCGGCACGCCCGGCACCAGCCCCGACGAGAGCGGCTTCGCCAACCTCCGCCAGGACTTCGGCCTGTTCCGGCCGCTCTCCCTCGGCAACTTCGTGTGGGAAGACGCCAACAACGATGGCGACCTCGATGCGGGCGAGGCCCCGCTCGCGGGCGTCGCCGTCACGCTCGTCGACTCCAACGGCCTGATTCACGCCACCACGACCACCAACGCCGCCGGCGAATACCTCTTCACGAACCTCGCCCCCGGCACCTACATCGTCCGCGCCGCCACCCCCGTCGGTTTCGCCAGTTCCACTGGCAAAAACGGTAGTGCCTCCGGCCCGTTCGAACCGGCGCCGCAGACGACCATCAACAACTCTGACCACGGCACGTCCGTCGGCAACTTCGCCCAGTCCGTGGTCACTCTCGGCGGCTTCGGCACCCCCGCCAACCCCGACGCCGCCGGAACCGCCAACCTCCGCCAGGACTTCGGCTTCTTCCGACCGCAGGCCCTCGGCAACTTCGTCTGGGAAGACGTCAACAACAACGGCAAACTCGACGCCGGCGAACAGGGCCTTCCCGGCGTCGCCGTCGAACTGCTCGACTCGGCCGGCAACGTCCTCGGCGGAACCGTCACCAACGCCAGCGGCAACTACCTGTTCACCAACCTCGGCGTTGGCACCTACTCCGTTCGCGTCGCACCGCCCGCCGGTTTCCGCTCCAGTACGGGCACGAACGGCAGCCTCACCGGACCGTACGAACCCGGCGTGTCCGGCAGCCAAGACAACGAGGACCACGGCACCACGAGCGGGATTTACTCCGCCGCCGCGCCCGTCGTCCTCGGCGCTCCCGGTACGAACCCCGACTCGAACGGTCTCGCCAACCTCCGCCAGGACTTCGGACTGTTCCGACCGCTCGCCATCGGCAACCTCGTCTGGAAGGACGCGAACAACAACGGCAAGTTCGATACCGGCGAGGCCGGCGTGCCGAACGTGACCGTGCGACTCCTCGATGGCACTGGTGTGGCGATCGGTTCGACCACCACGAACACCGCCGGCAACTACCTCTTCGACAACCTAGCCCCCGGCACCTACACGGTCGAGATCGACCGCCCGTCGAACCTCTCCAGTTCCACCGGCACGCCGAACGCGAACACCGGCCCGTACGAAACGTCGCCGGCCGGCCAGCTCCCCGCGAACGACGCCGATAGCGAGGACAAGGGGAACACCCTCACGGGTGGCGCGGTCATTCGCGCCCGAGCGATCACGTTGACTTCCTTCGGGACGAATCCTGACGCCGGCGGAGCCGCCAACCTCCGGCAGGACTTCGGCCTCATCGACCCGATCGTCCCGCCCCCGCCGCCCCCGCCCGTCATCATCCCGGCTCGCGTCAGCGGCTACGTCTACCGCGACACCTTCCAGGCCAACGGCATCCGCCAGCCGGCGCAGGGCGAAGCCGGCATCAGCCGCGTCACCGTCACGCTCCGCAACGCAGCTGGCACCGTCGTGGGTACCACGCTCACAAACGCGATGGGCTTCTACGAGTTCACGAACCTCCAGCCCGGCGCGTACACCATCGTCGAAACCCAGCCGATCGCCTGGATCGACGGACTCGACACCGTCGGCAGCCTCGGCGGCACGCACCCGTCCAACGACGTCCTCACCGTCGTGCTCGCCTCCGGCGACGCCGGCGTCGAGTACAACTTCGGCGAAGTGATCCCGGCCCAGTCGCCGCCCCCGCCGCCACCGCCCGCCACCGTGCCCCCCGATCCGTCGAAGCAGAACTTCCTCGGCTCGTCCCAGAACCCCGGCGGCGTCACCGTACCCCCGACCACCACGCCCCCGGTCGTCGTCGGCTCGCGCAATCCGTCCTTCAGCGCCCCGATCAACACCGCGCTGCCCACCTTCGTCGTCACGGCCGGCGGCGCGGGCAGCCTCCCCGAAGTCCGCGTCTTCGACTACTCTTCCGGCAGCGAACGCCTGCGGATCCAGGTGTATGAGAACAGCTTCCTCGGCGGCGTCCGCGTCGCCACCGCCGACGTCGACGGCGACGGCGTGGAAGACATCATCACCGGCTCCGGCATCGGCGGCGGACCCCGCGTCCGGGTTTTCTCCGGCATCGACGGCTCCGTCATTCGCGAGTTCTTCGCCTTCGAAGACACCTTCCGCGGCGGCATCTTCGTCGCCGGCGGCGATGTGGACGGCGACGGCAAGGCGGACGTCATCGTCGGTGCCGAGGTTGGCGGCGGCCCCCGCATCACCACCTTCAGTGGGGCCGACGGCACGATCCTCAACAACTTCTTCGCCTTCGACAGCAACCAGCGAGGCGGCACCCGTGTCGCCGCCGGCGACTTCAACGGCGACGGTCTCGCCGACATTGTCGCCAGCACCGGCTTCGGCGTCCCCACCCGCATCCGCGTGTTCAACGGCGCGAACGTGACCAACACGCTCCAGGACTACGCCCCATTCGAGCCGTCCTTCACCGGCGGAATCACCGTCGCCGTCGGCGACGTGAACGGCGACGGCAAGCCGGACATCATCACCGGCGCCGAGGTCGGCGGCGGACCGCGCGTCCAGGTCTTCAACGGCGTGGACCAGCAGCCGATCAACAGCTTCTTCGCCTTCGAACAGGGCTTCACCGGCGGTGCCCGCGTGGCCGCCCAAGACGTGAACGAGGACGGCCGCGCCGACATCATCGTCGCCACCGGAGCCGGCCGCGCCGCCCAGACCCGCATCTTCAGCGCCGCCGGACTCACCATCCTCGACGACTTCTTCCCCGTCGACACGACGGGTGGTATCTACGTTGGGTGAATTGCTGGTTGAAGCATGAAGTCAAGGGCGTGGGAATGACGAAACGGTCGTTCCCACGCCAGCGTTTTTCAATCAACTTGACGACGGGCTTTGAGTTCTCGTCGTTCCGATCCCATGTTGTAACAGCCGGTCATGGCAGCGTTCTTGGCATAGAGCGCTTCCCGAATCGGTGTAGCAAAAACTGGTTAGCCCGACGCGCCAGCAAGGGCGAGGCGCTCTCCGTAAGATCACCCACGCTGGTGCGTCGGGCTAACACAGACCTGGCAAGATCTGCTCCGTCAACTTGGGAATCGCTCTAATGCCTTCATGATCCCGCATCCCGAAGACACGATCGTCGCTCTCGCGTCGTCCCCCGGCCCAGGATCGCGTGCCATCGTGCGCGTGGGTGGACCGAACGCCCTCGCGATCGTCGAACCGCGTTTCACGCCATCCGTTGATCGCAGCCTCAACGGCTCGCCGCGGCTCGTCACGCCCGGCCAACTGCAACTTTCCGGCGTGCATGCCCCGCTCCCGGTCACAGCCTATTACTTCCGCGCTCCGCGCTCCTACACGGGGCAGGACCTTGTCGAACTGCACACGATCTCCTCGCCACCGCTCGTCGAACGGCTGATCGCCGACCTGCTCGCGGCCGGCACCCGTGCCGCCCAGCCCGGCGAGTTCACGCTTCGGGCGTTTCTGCGCGGCAAGAAAGACCTCACGCGAGCCGAGGCCGTCCTCGCCGTCATCCACGCTGGCTCCGACGATGAACTCACAAAGGCGCTCGCCCAACTCTCCGGCGGCCTCGCCCGGCCAATGGACGAGCTCCGCGATGACCTTCTCAGCCTGCTCGCCGACGTGGAGGCCGGTCTCGACTTCGTCGACGAAGACATCGAGTTCGTCGGCAAGTCGGAGCAGCTCGCGCGCATTGCCGTCGGCCTCGCGAAACTCACGAATCTGCAACGCCAGCTCGACGCCCGCACGGTCAGCGGCCGCGCCGTGCGCGTCGCCCTCGTCGGCGCGCCGAACGCCGGCAAGAGCAGCCTCTTCAACGCCCTCGCCGGCTGCGATACCCCCGCGATCGTCAGCCCCGCGGCCGGCACCACTCGCGATTATCTCGTCAAACGAATCGACCTCGACAGCGTCCCGGTGGAACTCGTTGACACCGCAGGCTGGCAGGACGCCCGAAACAGTATTGAACGCCAAGCCCAGGACCTCGGCCGTGAGGAATCCCGCCGCGCCGACCTCGTGTTGTGGTGCGTGCCCGCGAACGAAGCGATCCCGGAGGGACCGGAACCGATTGCAGGGGAGACCATTCTCGTCCGCACAAAAGCGGATTTGTCCTCTCCCCCCTTGTGGGGGAAGGTTATGGTGGGGGTTGGGAACCCCCGCGAGTTGTCTTCGATTTCCGCGTCCGTCGTTTCTCCCGACGGCTTTCAACACCTGCAAACGGTATTGACCGAACGCATCAAATCCCTCACCCGTTCGCCGCTCGCCCCGAGCCAGAGTCGCTGCCGGTACCATGTCGACGCCGCACTCGATTCGCTCCGCCGCGCGCACGAGCACGTCCGCGAGGACGACCCCCAGGAACTGCTCGCCCTCGAGCTCCGCAAGGCCCTCGATCAAATCGGCGAGATGGTCGGTGCCGTCTACACGAACGATTTACTCGACAGGATTTTTAGCCGTTTCTGCATTGGGAAGTGATACCTATTAGGAAGGCTTCGCCTTTGGGGGGCCTTGCGGTTTTGCGTCGGCGCGGATTATGCTGCAACCTCCCGATTCGGGTGGGGTCCCGCGAAGCACGACGAATCCCACCACACCACCCACCAACACCGGCGCTTCCTCCGTGCCGAACCCCACGCCCGAGTCTCGCGGCGGATTCAGACCGCCCCGGAGCCTCGAAAGCGAGACAGCCAATGCCCTCGCCCCGCGCGGCCCGATAATCCAAACGCACCGTTCAGGAGCCCATCGTCCGCTTCAACAAAGCCGGACGGACCGGATCAAAACCCTGCCGGGCCATGGCCGCAAGAAGGCCCTGACCGACGACCAAGAGGAACAACTCAAGGCAGGCCCACCGTACTCCGCTCCCACAGCACCATCCCATCCACGGACAACGGAATTCCATTTCAGGCTGACGCAGTACACACAGCACATGTTCAAATTCGAGTTCCGAGTCGTGAGGATGAGGCGGTCATTGAAAGCAAATCTTCAGTGCGTGGTATATCCAACCGTACACAAACGGAGGATCACCCATGCTAGCCATCCGACGCGCCGACGACCGCGGCCTCACGAACATCGACTGGCTCCACAGCCGGCATACCTTCTCGTTCGGCGACTACATCGACCCGGCCCACCACCACTATCGCAGCCTGCGCGTCATCAACGACGACGTCATCGGTGGCGGTGGCGGATTCCCCCTGCACCCGCACCGGGACATGGAAATCCTGACTTATGTGATGCGCGGGCAACTCCAGCACCGCGACAGCATGGGCAACGGCACCGTCATCGGCCCCGGCGAATGGCAGAAGATGTCCGCCGGAACCGGCATCCGACACAGCGAGTTCAACCCGTCCGAAACCGAAACGGTCCACCTGCTGCAAATCTGGATCCATCCGGACCGTAAAAACATCACGCCGGAGTACGACCAGAAGCTGTTCACGGAAGAAGAGAAGCGCAACCGCTGGCGCGTCATCGCGTCGCCCGACGGCCGCGACGGTTCGATCCGCGTGCATCAGGACGCCGTACTCTCGGCGGCGATCCTGGACGGTGCCGCACTCACGTATGCGCTAGGCGAAGGCCGTGGCGCCTGGCTGCATGTGGCGAAGGGAACCGTCACGATCAACGGACGGGAGTTGCGCGAGGGCGACGCCGCCGCCGTCGAAGGCGAACCGATCGTCGTGTCGGGAACTGGGGAAGTCCTGCTCTTCGATCTCAAATAAGTGCGATGCCAGCGGACGATCGTCCGCGGGCATTGGCATTTCAAAACTTCACCCCGAGCGTCGCGAAGTAGTTCAAGTCGTGCCGGCGCACGCCCGGCCCCGGATCGCTGTCATAGCGGCTCTGGGCGCCGATCTTGAAGTTCGTCCCCGTCGCTGGATCGAGGATCGTCTCGAAGGCGATGTTCCCCCGAACTCGGAACTGGCTGAAGTCGTCCACGCGCGGATAGAAATCGAGGTTCGACACGATCGCGCTGCGCTCCGAGATCTTGTGCCGGTAGTCGTAGCCGAAGACGAGTTCCGGCACCCAGCGGTCCTGCGGACCGCCGATCTCGCGCACCGCACCGGCCCCGGCCCGGATTTTGAAGAGCGTCGTGTCGTCGTTCCGCACGATGTACCCGGCACCGGCGTAGACACCGATGCGGAACTTGTATGCCCGCAGTTCGTCGTATTCGATGTTCGTCGACGTGAAGAAGGTCCAGGGCGAGCCCGCGAAGAGCACTTCGTCGCGGGCGTTGAAGAGCATCGCGTTTTGGATCGTGCGGCCCTCCTGCTTGCCGAGGGTGTAGAGCAGGTCGGCGTGGAGGAGGTTGGTGTCGGTCTTGCGGTCGCTGTTGGCGCCGAAGCGGATATTGAGAACCTCCGAGTTGCCGGTGGCACCGTTGAGGCCGAGGTCGAAGCCGCCCTTCCAGACGGCACTGGATACGGGATCCACAAACCAGCCGCGCTCGTCGACGCGCGTGGGCGGGGCCGAGAAGATCGGATCGTCCTTGAACCCGGCGGGCGGGGTGGCGGCCGGCGCGGCGGTCGGCGCTGGCGTCGGCGGTGCCGGAACGGGCGGAGCGGATTGTGCGAGGACCGTTTGGAACGTGAGCAGCAGGGCGACGAAGGCGAGAACGATTTTGCCCATCGACGATTCCACCCGGTTCGGGAGTGAATGAATCCAGAATCACCGCGGCAATACCGCGGCCTCCCAGATTTTCAACCCGAACCGGGGATCGGTCGAATCCGTCCGGTACCCGACGGCACGGGTTCCGGGACGGGAATACCGGGACGATTCACTTGGCGTTCTTCAGATACTTCTCGAACCACGCCAGGTCCCACTCCATCTTCGCCTTGCGGTGCGTGCCCTTCGTCAGCCCATGCGGCTCGCCGGGGTACTCCACCAACTCCGTCGGCACCTTGCGGTACTCCTTCAGCGCCCGGTAGAGCATCCGGCTGTGGCCCGGCGGGCAGCGGACGTCGTTGCCGCCGACGTGGATCAAGGTCGGCGTCGTCACATTGCCGAGGTCGTAGGTCGGCGAACTCTTCTTGTACAGCTCCGGCGATTCCCACGGGTGGCCCTTCTTGAACACCTTCGGGTAGGCCGGCTCGTCGTTGAAGCCCCACTCGGCGACCGTATCCACGATGCCGGCCCCGCTGCTGGCGGCGCGCAACTTGAACGGCAGGTCCTTCCGCGTGATGAGGCAGTTCGTCAAGTAGCCGCCGTTGCTCCAGCCCATGACGCCGACGCGGTCGCCGTCGGCGATGCCTTCCTTCACGAGGTGCTGCACGCCGGCGATAATGTCGTTCACTTCGATGTCGTTCTCGCGACCGATGAGGTCGGTGACGAACTTGTCGCCATAGCCGGTACTGCCACGATAATTCGGGAAGAGGACCGCGTAGCCGTTCGCGGCGAAGTAGAGCCGGCCGTTGTGCGGATCGAAGTTGAGGTCGGCCTTCGTACTGGTGGTCGGCCCGCCGTGGATGCCGACGACAAGCGGGAGCTTGTCGCCCTTCTTGTAGCCGAAGGGAAGTTCGAGGACGCCGCCGACCTCGGTGCCGTCGGAGGCCTTCCACGTGACGTGCTGGATCGACGGCGACTTCCAGGTCCGAGTGTGCGGGTTCGGATGGTAAACCGGTCCGTTCTGTCCGAGGCTCACGATCTCCGGCATACCCACGCTGCCGCGCATGCCGGCGTACACGTTGTCGAATCCGGGTACCGGCTCGAAGGCGAGAATGGGCTCGTCCGATATCGGCGTGCCAGTCGATTGACCGAACTTCATCTTGAATGGAATCACGCGGCCGGCCTTCTCCGTTTGCACGATGAATTCGTCAGCGTTTTTCCAAAGCACCGGCATGCCGAGGGCGCGGCCGTAGCCGACGAGTTCCCACTTCCCCTCGCGCGGGGCGAGCGACACGTCCCAGCCGGCGGCCGAGTGCGTGCCGATCGCCAGTTCGGCCGGATAGGCGTCGAATATGACGCAGAAGGCGAAGCGTTTGCCGTCGGGGCTCCACGCGAGGTCTTCGAGCCAGGCGTGCGGCGAAGCGGCCTTGGCGCGGTAGGCGTCCATCGGCGGCGTGGTGACTTTGCCTGCTTCCCACACGTCCACGCGCGATTCGCCTTCGCTCTTCAGGACCGAGTCATCGAATGCCGTCACCATCGCGATCTTCGAGCCGTCCTTCGTGACGGCGAACTCGCGGACGTAGCGCGTCTCGTCCACGACCTTCTCGGTCCGCCAGGTGCGAGTGTCGAGCTTGTGGATCTCGGATACCTTGCGGATGCCATGGCCGTAGTCGGCCTTGTACTGCGTGCGGAGCTTGGCGAAGTCGTCCTGGTCGCGGTGGTCCTTCTCGACCGAGTAGAAGAGGAAATTTCCGCCGTCGGCGAGGTCGTAACCACCGACGCCGCCGTCGACGCGCGTGACGGGTTGGAGATTGTCGCCGTTCGCGTTGATGCGCCAGACCTGCGTACTGCCGTCGTAGGGCGGCTTCTTCTCGCCCTCGCGCTTGTGGTTGCCGAGGAAGTAGATCGTCTTCGCGTCAGCGGCCCACTTCGCATTCCGGTCGTTGGCGCGGTCGAATGTCAGTCGTCGGGCTTCCGATTGGCCGTCGAACTGGATCACCCAAAGATCGCTTTTCCTCGCGTCGTCGGCTTTGTCCCAGCGGGCTTCCGTGAAGGCGATCTGCTTGCCATCCGGCGAGACGGCGATCTGGGTGATCGCCGCGAGCGTGAAGTAATCGTCCACTGTGATCGAATGGGTGCGGGCCGGCGCCTGTGCGAACGACACATTCGCGACAACGAAGAGAAAGACGATGGCGGATCGCATGGGATTCCTCCGGGGTTGGCGTCACGATAGGAACCGCCCGGCCCAGAGGCGCGATCAATTGCGGACATGGCCGTCGCCGGTGACGACGTACTTGTACGTCGTCAGCTCGCGTAGCCCGCAGGGGCCGCGGGCGTGGAACTTGTCGGTGCTGATGCCGATCTCGGCGCCGAGACCCAGCTCGAAGCCGTCGTTGAAGCGCGTGCTCGCGTTCACCATCACCGCCGCCGAATCGACCTCCGCCACGAACTTTCGGCTCGCCGCGAGGTCGTTCGTCACGATCGCGTCGGTGTGCTTCGATCCGTACTTGTTGATGTGAGCGATCGCGGAGTCCAAGTCCTTGACGATCTTCATCGAGATGACGAGATCCAGATACTCGGCGGCGTAGTCGTCTTCACTCGCCGCCTTCACGTCGGGCACGAAGCTCCGAGTCTCGGCGCAGCCGCGGACTTCGACTTTCTTCTCGCGCAGGGCTTCGACGATGCGTTTGACGAACTGATTCGCGATGCCGGCATGGACGAGCAGGCTCTCGGCGGCGTTACAGACACCGACGCGATGGGTCTTGGCGTTGATGACGATCCGTTCGGCCATGTCAGGGTCGGCGGCGCGGTCGACGTAGACGTGGCAGTTGCCAAGGTAGTGTTTGAGCACGGGCATGGTCGCTTCGGCGGCGACGCGGCGGATGAGGCTCTCGCCACCGCGCGGGATCGCGAGGTCGATGTATTCGTTCATGCGGAGGAACTGACCGACGGCATCGCGGTCTGTCGTGCCGACGAGTTGCACCGCCTCGCGGGGCAGGCCTTGCGCGGCCAGTTCGCTCGACAGGATCGCGTGGATCGCGGCGTTCGAGTGCAGGCTCTCCTTGCCGCCGCGCAGGATGACGGCGTTGCCGCTTTTCACGGCGAGGCCGGCGGCATCCACCGTCACGTTCGGCCGCGACTCGTAAAGGAAGAAGATCACACCGAGCGGCACGCCGACCTTGAGAACCTGCAGGCCGTTCGGCCGCGTGCCCCCTTCGCGCACCTCGCCGACGGGGTCGGGCAGCGCCGCGATCTGGCGCAGCCCCTCGGCTGCGGCGGCGACCCGCGAGGGGGTGAGCGCGAGGCGGTCGATCGCCGCGGCGTTCAGCCCGAAGCCCGGCGCGGCGGAGACGTCGCGCGCGTTCGCGGCGAGAATGTCGCCGGATTGCATCTGGAGCCGGTCGGCCGCGGCGCGCAGCCAGGCGTTCTTGCGTTCCGTGCGAACGGTGGCGAGCGTATTCGCCGCGGCGCGGGCGGCTTTCGCCATCGCCAGGCACTGCTCCGCCAGCATGGCCAGGTTCATCGTCGGATCGGAGCCGAGGAGCTTGAGTTTCATGTCTTTTGGTGTATTCAAGATCGTTCGTTTGCGAACCGGGCGAGTTCTGCATGGAGTTTCACGGCGTCGGCCGTCTCACGGACATCGTGGACGCGCAGGATGTTCGCGGTGCCGGCCGCCATCCCGAAGCAGGCGAGGGCGAGCGAGCCGGCGAGGCGGTTCGGGATCGGGTCGGCGGAACCGCTGCGGCCGAGCGCCTTGCTGATGAACCCCTTACGCGAGACGCCGAGCGTCAGGGGGCGGTCCGCCAGTTCGCCGACCGCGATGCGGTCGAGATTGGCGAGGAGTTGCAGGTTCTGTTCGACGGTTTTGCCGAATCCAATGCCGGGGTCGGGGGAGATCGTTTCCGGATCGACGCCGAACGCGACGAGATCGCGAAATCGTTCCCGGAGATAGTCCGAGACTTCGCGCACCACGTCGCCGTATTGCGGGTTCGCCTGCATGGTGGCCGGCGTGCCTTGCATGTGCATGACGATGAGGCCCGCACCGGCGTCCCTCGCGAGGCGCATCATCGCGGGGTCGCGCAGGCCCGTGACGTCGTTGATGATCGCCGCGCCGGCGTCGATCGCCCGCCGGGCGACCTCGGGTTTGCTTGTGTCGATGGAGATCGGCGTGGACGTCCGCTTCACCAACTCTTTGATGACGGAAATCGTGCGGCGGAGTTCCTCGTCGATCGGCACCGGTTGCGATCCGGGCCGCGTCGATTCGCCGCCGATGTCGAGCAGGTCGGCCCCGTCGGCAACGAGCGTCAATGCGTGTGCGACGGGGTCGTAAGCGCCGCCGTCGGAAAAACTATCGGGCGTGGCGTTGACGATGCCGAGCACGAGCGGCTGGGCACCGATAGCGAAGCGGAGGTGCCGGCAGCGCCAGACTCGCGTTACTTCTTCCACTGGAATTTCTCAAAGAATGCCTTCGCGTCGGCGTCGTCGGCCTTGAGTTCGTCTTTGGTTTCCACGAATTGAATGACGATCTTGCCGCCGGTCGTCGGAGCGAATCGGACGATCTGCCAGAGACCTCGGAGTTTCTCTTTCACGAGGAACTGCTTGCCGACGAGGCCCCCACCGGTGAAATCGGACTGGTTCATGATCTGATCGCCGCTCTGTTGTTGACCCTGTTGCATGAGGGCGTCCGGGGTGAGTTGTTTCGCCATCGCGGCCGGTACGCCCATCACCATCACCACGTACTTGCGCTCGCCGTGTGTTCGACTCCAGCCGGACATGCTGATACCCATCGCGGCCATCATATCCTTGGCCATCTTGATTTCTTCCGGCTTGGCGTTCTTGTTCCCCATCTGCCGGGAGAGCGACTCGATGTCTTCGACCGACGGGGCCCCGTCGGGAAACGCGGTGTCGAACGAGCCATCGGGTGCGGAGAAGGCGACCCAGTTGATGCCCTTCGGTGCCGCTGCGCCGCCCTTAGCCGCGCCGCCGGAACTGCTGCCGCCGCTGAATGCGAGGTACAATCCACCGGCGACTAGCAGGAGCAATGCGATCCCACCTCCGATGATCAGAGCCATCGGCGGGCCGGCCTTCTTCTGGCTCTTGCCCTTCCCTTTCTTGCGCGGGCGGTCGTCGTCCTCATCGTCCTCATCCCGGCGGCGGGACTTCCGCGAAGGTCGTTCCTCTTCTTCATCCTCATCTGCGACGACACGGCGCGACGGCTTCCGCTTCGGCGCCTCCTCCTCGTCTTCATCGTCCGCCGCGTCGCGCGATTGCGTTTGCGCGGCCGTTCGTCGTCTTCGTCCTCCACCACGACTCGCGGTTTCTTCTTCGGCGCGGGTTCGTCCACGACCTCGAAATCCTCCACGCCGCCGGGCAGGATCATGATCTCCTGGCACTTCGGGCACTTCGCACGCTTGCCGGCCGCCGAATCGGGCGCGTTCACCGGTGCCTCGCACGACGGACAGAGAACCGAGATAGGCATGGCACACTTACTTTCGCGGTGGACTCTTGCGGGGCAGCGACGTCGGCGGCATCGCCTCGCCCGGTTTCAAGGCCAGCGGCTTGCCGTTGATCCGCGTCCGGTAGTCGGAGGGATCGACCTGCTTTTTGTATTTCGGGTTCGGCTTCTTGAGTTTGCCTGTGGTCGCGGCGACCGCAGCGCCGGCGATGGCGGCCGCGATCGGACCGGCGGCCGCGGGCGCGGCGGCCACGGCCTTCGTCGCCACCGGCATTACCGGTTTCGGGACCGGCTTCGCCGCCGGAGCTGGCTGCGGATCGTCGTCCAGCACTTCTGCCACCGGAAGCGGCTCCTCCTCGACCACCTCGAAATCGTCTGCGGCCTTGGGGTCCGGAATCACAAAGGAGGTCTTGCAGCGCGGACACGACACGCGCTTGCCGACGAAATGGTCCGGGGCGGTCATCGTGGCGGAGCAACCGGAGCAGGTTATCGGGACGGGCATGGTCAACCTCGCACGGATCGCGTCGCGTATCGCATTATCGTAGCAGACCGTCCGCGATCCGAAGAGCGGAATTGACGGTCGAGGAATCCGTCATCCCCCTTCCCCCACGCGATCTGCTAAGATGGTGTTACGATTGACCGGAGCGATCGCCTCCGGCCGCGCAGCGGGAACGGTGTGGATGGACGGTATCTTCGCGGAACTTGGACGCCGGTTCGACGCAGGCAAACTGCTCGGCTACCTGAATTTTTCTGACGGCCGCCCGGACCCGCGATTCCGCAAACTTCTTGCCGACGTCTTCACGCATCGGATCGCGGCGGGCGATGAGCGACCGTGGCATACGACAAATCAATGGCTCGCCGCCGCGGCCGAGGAACTCGAGAGCGGCGGATCCGCGGCCTTCCGCGACCTGAGCCAGGCGAAGGTGGTCCGTGAAACGGCATTCGATCTTGTGCCGAAGTTGTACCGTGCCCACCACGCAGACCTGCTCGCCCATCAACCCGACAGCAACCTCTTCACCGCCTTCTTCCTCGCACGGTCCGCGGAAAGCACGCTGCGTGCCCGCGCGAAGCGCCCGACCGCAGGTCCCGAGTCGCTGGCGCGCGACGCCGTGCTCGCCCTCAACGACTACGTCGGGTACCGCCCGATCGCAATCCTCGAAACCCGGGCGCAGACGGAATACTACCCGCACGAAAAGGTCGCAGCCGTACCGGTCTACTTCGCCGGTGTCGGTGTCGCACCGGGGCCATATGCCGACCTCGTACGCCCGGCGCTGGACCTGCTCACGAAAACCGACGAGGCGCTCCGCGATCAAGCGGGCTTCGAACTCGACCACCTCGATGAACTCGCGGTCGACCCCCGCGCCGCCGACCACTTCCACCCCGTCACGAAGCGACCAAACGTCCTCTTCGGCGAATGGGACCCGCACCTGATCGACAACTCCGGCCATTACCGCCGTTTCATCCTGCGCCAGCCGACGCTGGACGCGTTGCACCGCTGGGCAAAGCTGGATTCGCCCCAAGGCTTCCACGGCGAGCGGCTGTTCGAGTCGGCGGCAGTGCTGGCGGGCACCATCCTGATGGGCGCAGGCGTGAGCGGGTCGGGTCCGACCGTGTACGATTCGTCCGTCACCCTCACGGCGCTCGTGCAACGGATCGCCCGCTACCGCGACGAGTTCTATAAGCGCCTGCTGGACCAACTGCCCGGTCCTCAGGGCGAACGCCTGCGCGAAGAGGCCAAGAAGCTGAAGCAACCCTTCGCGGGGGTTCGGCAGTTCCTGAACCAGTCGATTGCGACCGAACGGGCTCTGCACTTGCAGGAGCGCCGGCTGGCGATGCTCTTCGCGGCGATGGGCTATCCGGGGGCGGCGCGGGCGCGGGCGGCGAACATCCCGGCACCGTCGGTGCGCTTCAACTGCGAGATCCGCATCCGGCAAACGGCCGCGGAGTTCGCGGCAAAGGCCGGCCGCCCGCGTGAAGCATCCGATCTGCTCGCCGAAGCCGAAGACCTGGTCCGTCGCGGCATCGACTGCGGTGCGATGGTCGACCCATGGAACATTCTCGGCTACCAGGGGCTGTTCCCGATTTTTCCCGGCCGGGAAGACACCGTTCGCGATCCGCGCGCGGAAGAGTTGATCCTCACCGTCGGGCGGCAGTTCGACCGCCATGCCCTGGCGCTGACGGCGGCGGTGGCGGCGAACGACGCACCGACGATCGAACGGCTGACGCACCAGATGGAGACGCTCGCGGACTGGTGGGACCGGTTTGCAACCTCGACCGTGAGCGACATGCCGCGCGTCGTCGGTTCGGAACGCGCCGGCGCGGCGAGGCACGTGGCCACAGCGCTCGCCCGCTGGCGCAAGGCCGAGTCCGGCGCCCATGACCTTGCCTTCTGGCGCAAGCACCGCGAGGGCTTCCGCACCCCGTCCGCCTTCGCGCAGGTCATCGACGCCCTCCTCGACACCGGCGACTACAAGGGTTCGCTCGCCCTGCTCATGACCTGGCTCGGCGAAGCCCCGGCGCCGGGCGTGACGGATTCGCAGGCCGTGCTCCTGCAAGACCCATCGGCCTCGTTCATCCGGCTTGCCTTCCGCTGGGTGAAGGGGATCTGCACCGCCGATTCGCCATCAAAGGAAAAATCGTCGTTGATCCAGCGATTCTTCGAGTTGGTCGAAGCGAACGCGGACACCCGCTGGACCGTCCCGGCAATCACGGCGACGGGAGCCACGCGCGACCTGGAACCCGACGACGACCGGGAACCGGAGGACGACGATTCCGACGAAGACGACGAGCTTTTCTCGTCCGCGTACGAGGGAATGTCGTTTCGCGATTCCGCGAACGACGGCGTGGAAGGCTCTCTGGTCGAAGGAGGCGGACCGGAGATCGCGTTCGACTTCCCTCTGGAGGCCGACGCGGAGGCGCACGAAGACCGGCTGCGATTTCTCGCCGCGGTCGCCCGATGGTGGCGCACGATCGCTCGGCCGGAGTTGTGGGAGCCCTACGATGCCGACGCCGCGTCCGCGATCGCCGAATGGCTGCGGATCGCTCGCGGGCACCGCGAACGGCTCGTCGAATTCATGGACAAACTTCACGCCATCGACCTCCCCGCGCCCTCCTCCGGTGTCGAAGGCGTGATGGAATACGACCGCCGACGATCCATGAAAGGCCACCTGCTCGACCTGACCGCGTCGACGCTCGTGGAAACGACGTCCGCCATCCGGTCGCTGGCGGCGGTCGCGGCGCGGAACGAACCGCTGCCCGAGCCGGACGCCTCCGCGCCGGCGTGGGAGGACGTGGCGGTGCGGTTGGAGCGAGCCATCGCATCCAATGATCCCGCCGCCGCCCGGAAACTCGTCATCGCCTTCGTGCCGTTGTTCCGCCACGAACCGCTGCTCGTGCATCCGCCCGCCGACGGCGGCCCTCCCGGCCCCGCCGTCCGCGCGCAAACGGCCATGCATTTCCTCGAATCCCTGCTGGCCCGACTGCCGAGACTGGGGCTCCTGCGCGAGACCTACCAGCTCACCCGGCTCGCTCGCGCCATGGAACGGAATTCGCCCCCCGAAGGCCGTCGCGTCAGTTCCTTCGATCAACTCTTCCGCACCGCCGTCGTGAACGTCGCCGACGCCTTGCTCGCCACCTTCGAGGCGTCGCCGAACGAAACCGCCGATCCGAATACGTTGTTTCCGGTTGTTCGCCAGGTTGCCGATTCCTTCCAGAAACTCTGGCTCGAACATTCGCATTCACTGCGGCTCTCGGCCCTCGAATCCGTCATCGACGACGATGATTGGGCGGAGACGGCGCGGTTCATCCGGCGCTTCGGAGCCGACCTGTTCACCGTGCGCTTCCTCACGCTCTCCAACATCCGCGGCATTCTGACGCAGGGAACCGAGACGTGGCTGGCGAGTCTGGCCGAGGCCGACCATGTCGCCGGCTACCGTGAGGACGAGAAGCCGCCCCGCATCCTCGAAGCCTGGCGCGACGCGCCGGCCGGCCGTTCGGCCCTCGTCAAGCAACTCGAGATCGTGCTCCAGGCGATCGTCGAACACTACGACGAATACCGCGACTACAACACCACCACCACGCAATCCGACTACGGCGAGAACCTGCACATCCTGCTGGACTTCCTCCGCCTCAAGGTCTCGTACGACCGCGTGGCGTGGCGGCTCAAGCCGTTCGTGCTTGTCCACGAGGCGCTCTGCCGCCGCGGCCTCGACGACCTCGCCGCCCGCTGGCGCGAGTACATCCTCGGCAAGACTCACGGCATCGCCGACGAACTGCTGGCGAAACTCGCCGCGCGCGAAACCGAACACAGCCTCCGCGTCCGCACCGTGCGCAACCGCCTCGAGGAGCGTTTCGTCCAGCCGCTGCAGATCGACCAGGCCGCCGCCCGCGTCGCCCGCGCCGCGGCCACCGCGCGCGAAGCCGCCATGAACCATGCGGGCGAGGCCCCTGAAACGTCCCCGGCCTTCCTTGGCCTCCTGGATGTCATTCGCCCGCTCGCCGAATCCCCGTCCGGCGTCGGCCTCGACGTTCCCCTTTGGCTGCGCCGCCTCGAAGACGAACTCCGCAAGTTCCGCACCGGTCCCCGGCCCGCCGACGGCGACGAACCCGACCCGCTCGACGACCCGCTGCTTCCACCGATCCACCGCCTGGATTTTTCCGAACTCCAGCGCCAGCTCGCCGAATGGGACCGCGCCATCGGCGACTGACACGGCGATACCATCACCCCATGCAACTCGCGATCCTTTCCCGCGGCGACGGCTGGCACGTGCAGGACCTCATCCGGGCGGCGCGCGAACTCGGGCACGCGGCGAAGGCCGTCGATTTCCGCCGGCTCGTCGCGACGAACGCGCCGCCGCTGCCGGAGTTCGACGCCGCCATCATCCGCACGATGCCTGCCGGGTCGCTCGAACAGGTCGTCTTCCGCATGGACGTGATGCACGCGTTCGCCGCGAGCGGTCGGCCCGTCTGGAACGTGCCGCGCGCGATCGAGACGTGCGTGGACAAGTACCTCACGAACGTGCGGTTGGCGAACGCCGGGCTGCCCGTACCGCCGACGGTCGTGTGCCAGACGGCCGACGACGCCATCGCGGCGTACGACGCGCTCGGCGGCGACGTGGTGGTGAAGCCGCTGTTCGGGGCCGAGGGGAGAGGCATGGTCCGCGCGACCGATCCGGAACTGGCATGGCGGACCTTCCACGCCATCGAACAGACCAAGGGGGCGATCTACCTCCAGCGGTTCGTGAAGCACCCCGGCTGGGACGTGCGGGCCTTTGTGTTAAATGGCGAAGTGATCGCCGCGATGAAGCGGACCGGCCACGGCGACTGGCGCACGAACGTGGCGCGCGGCGGCACCGCGGAACGGCACGAACTCTCGCGCGAGGAGGCCGAACTGGCCCTGAAGGCCGCGGCCGCGACGGGCGCCGCGATCGCAGGGGTCGATCTGATCCGGAACGAACGGCGCGAGTGGTTCGTGATCGAAGTGAACGCCGTGCCCGGCTGGAAGGCGCTCGCGCCGACGTGCGGTCTGGACGTGGCTCGGGAAATCGTGCGATTCGTGGCGGAGGGCACGCCGTGCCGATGAAACGCCGTCAGGTGGAGGAACCGGCCGAGGCGCGCGACGTGATCCTGCACGTTCAGACGGCGTGCTTGTGGGAGGCGACGGCGCGAAAGGTCGGCAACGTCCACCGCTACGCCGACTTCGCCGGCACGACGCACCTCGATTTCGCCCTGAGCGCCGCTGCCATCGCCGACCCGTTGAATCGCGCCCTGCACGGTTGGCCATTCGGTCTCGTGCTGAAGGAGGCCGTAAAGGCGACGCGCGAAGCGACGGGGCAGAACACGAATCTCGGCATCCTGCTTGTGCTGCTCCCGCTTCTCTACTGCGACTCGAACCACTACGCGATCCCGCGCTTCCTGGCGAAGCTCGACCTCGGCGTGACAAAGGACGTCTTCGAAGCAATCCGCCTCGCCTCACCCGGTGGCCTCGGCGATGCGCCGGAGGCGGACGTGAAAGACGAGCCGACGATCACGATCTTGGAAGCGATGAAGCTCGCCGCCGACCGCGACCTGATCGCGCGGCAGTACGCCAACGGCTACGCGGACATCTTCGACTTCGGCGTGCCCTCGCTCCTTGAAGCATTCGCGAAGTTCGGCCGCATCGAGCCGGCGGTGATCGAGTGCCAGTTGAAGTGGCTGGCCACGTTCCCCGATTCGCTGATCGCGCGCAAAAACGGAATGTCGGTCGCGGAGGACGTTCAACAGCGTGCCAAGCGAGTCTTCGAACATGGCGGCCTCGATACAACCGAAGGCCGCGAAGTTGGCGTCGAACTGGACGCGCATCTGCGTTCCGACGGCAACAAGTTGAACCCCGGCACGACGGCCGACCTCGTGACGGCGTGCTTGTTCGTCGCGCTGCGGGACGATAAGGTGAAGCCGTCGGACCCGTTCAAATGGGACGTTCCCGATTGGCTCTGAGGGGCGACGATGACCGCGGTGCCGAAGAAGAAGCTGACGTTCGAAGAGTTTTATGCCCTCGATCAGGCCGATCCGTGGAAGAACGAATTCTGCGAAGGCGTGATGACGCCGATGATTCATCCCAGTCGAAACCACCACTCGATCATGTCCTATCTGATCTGTGGGATTGGCATGCCGATCCGGGATACGCCCTATTGCTCGTACTCCAGTCGAATGCGCGTCTACTTTCCGGCCACGGGACTCTACACGTTTCCGGACATGCTGATCGTACCCAGGCCCATCGAATGCATTGGAGATAACCGAGACATCGCCATCAACCCGCTAGTTCTGGTGGAAGTTCTCACGGCGGAATCGGAACCGCGGGACCGCCGAACGATGCACGAACACTACATGAAGGCTGCGTCGGTTCGCGAGATCGTCCTCATCGCGGATGATGAACCACGGATCGAACAATACACGCGGACCGATGGCGGCGAATGGCGGACCACGCTGTATACGAGCCTGTCGGAAACGCTCTCGTTGAAGACGGTTCGCGTTGACCTCCCGTTGGCAGATTTTTTTTCGGACATCGAACAGCCCGCCGAGCCAATCGTACTTGGCCGGGAATCGTAAACCATGACCGAGCGCTATCACGTCCGCGTCGCGAAGGATTTCTTCACCTTCAGCTGCGCGCACTTCATCACGTTCAACGGGAACATGGGCGAGCGTCTGCACGGACACAACTACCGCGTTGCCGTCGAGGTCGCGGGGCCGCTCGACGAGAACCACTACGTCTTCGACTTCATCGCCCTCCAGAACCTCACGCGCGCCATCGCCGGCGAACTCGACCACCACATGCTGCTGGCTACGAAGAACCCGCTGCTGCCCGTGTCGGCGGATGACACTCGCGTGCGCGTGACCTTCGGCGCGAAGGAATGGATCTTCCCGCGCGAGGATTGCATCCTGCTCGACATCGGGAACACCACGGCCGAGCTGTTGGCGAAGCTGATCGCCGAACGCGTGCTCGACGGCGTCCGTTCGCGCGGCTATTCGCCCGAGGCCGTGCGCGTCGAAGTCGAGGAAAACGTCGGCCAGTCGGCCATCTACGAAGTGCGTCCCTGATCGGAGTCTCGCGTGTCCTCGCCCGTGTCGGTCGTCATCCCCACGTACAACGGGGCGAAGTACATCGCGGCCGCGATCGAATCGGTCTTCACCCAGACTCGACAGCCGAGTGAGATCGTCGTCGTCGACGATTGCTCGAAGGACGACACGTTGAAGGTCCTTCACGATCTGCGTGGCCCGGTTCCGATCCGTATATTGCAACTCGAGCGCAATAGCGGCGGCCCCGTTCTGCCGATGACGAAGGGCTTCGAGCAGTCCGCTTCACCGTTCATCACGACGCTGGACCAGGACGACCGGATGCTGCCGGACCGGATCGAACGGCAGGCCGGGGCGCTCGATCGGCACGGGAACGCCGCCGCCGCGATCGGGTTGCTCGTGAAGATCGGAGCCGACGGGAAACCGACGCCCGGCGACTTCGTCGCGGAAAGCCGCGTTCGGATCGATGCGATTCCCTACACGGACGGCGTCGGCTGTCGCCTGCTCGACCCGGCCGGCGTCTACGCGCACGTCCTCTCGCACGGCACGCTCACCATCGCCAGCAGCACGACCTTCCGCAAATCGGCGTGGGCGAAGGCCGGCGGCTTCGACGCGGCTCTCCGCGTTGCGTGGGATGCGGACATCAGCTTGAAGCTGACCACCGTTGGCACGCTGGCGTACATTCCTGAGCCGATCGGCGAGTACCGGCTGCACGCCGCCAACACCAGTGCTCAGGGCACGACGACGCTCCGTGAAGTGCTGGCCCTGAAGCAGAGCCACCTCGACCGGCCGCTGCACCCGATCGATGGCGAAATGCTTCGACGGGATTTGCGCGAGGGTTACTTCGGCTTGGCATATGCAGAGTCCCAACGCGGGAATCTGCGGGCATCGTGGCGAGCGTTGGGTTCGGCGCGGCGGAACGGATTGGGCCATGCCAAGTGGGCCATCGAGTCGATCAAAGCCGCGGTTCGCGCGGCCCGACCGAATCACGGTTGAAAATCGTCAATACGCCCGTGCAAACACCACGCGCTTCGCGCTCGGCGCGCCCGTCACCATGCACGCGCCCGGCGTCGGGTCGCCGTCGAACGGGATGCAGCGGATCGTCGCCTTTGTCTCTTCCTGGATCTTGTCCTCGGTCGCGCGCGTGCCGTCCCAGTGGGCCAGCACGAAGCCCGGCTGCTCGATCATCTGCTTGAACTCGTCATAACTATTGGCCGTGCGCGTCGTCGCCTCGCGGTGTTTCTTAGCCTTCTCGAAGAGCGATTTCTGGATGTCCCGCAGGAGCGCGTCGATGTGCGCGGCGGCGCCAGTCAGCGGCACGCCGAACTGCTTCCCCTCCTTGCCCGGCACATCGCGGCGCGCCACGGCGCAGGCCGCCTTTTCGATGTCCTTCGGCCCGATCTCGACGCGCACCGGCACGCCGCGCAACTCGTACTCCGCGTAGCGGTAGCCGGGCTGCTTGTCGAACATCGTGTCGATCTTCACGCTGATCGGCTCGTAGCCGTAGAAGTCGTCGCGCGGGATCTCGCGCAGTTCCTTCGCCAACTTCTCCGCCGCCGCGATGCTCGGGCCTCGCTCCGCGTCATTGCGGCCGAGCGGACAGATCACCACGTGCGTCGGCGCCAGCCGCGGCGGCACCACGAGGCCGTTGTCGTCCGAGTGCGTCATGATGAGGCCGCCGATCAGCCGTGTGCTGACGCCCCAACTCGTCGCCCAGGCGTGCTCGATCTTGTTGTCTACGTTCGTGAACGTCACGTCGAACGCCTTCGCGAAGTTCTGGCCGAGGAAGTGGCTCGTCCCCGCCTGCAGCGCCTTGCCGTCCTGCATCAGCGCCTCGATGCAGAGCGTGTAGACCGCGCCGGGGAACTTCTGCCCGTCGCTCTTCGGCCCGACGAGCACCGGCATCGCCATGAACTCCTCGGCGAACTGCTGGTAGACGCGCACCATGCGCAGCGTCTCCTCCTCGGCCTCCTTCGCCGTGGCGTGCGCCGTGTGCCCCTCCTGCCACAGAAACTCGGCCGTGCGCAGGAAGAGCCGCGTGCGCATCTCCCACCGCACGACGTTCGCCCACTGGTTGATGAGCAGCGGCAGATCGCGATAGCTCTGAATCCAGTTCTTGTACGTTTTCCAGATGATCGTCTCGGAGGTCGGCCGCACGATGAGCGGTTCCTCGAGCTTCGCCGTGGGGTCGACGTGCAGCGGCTGGCCCTTCTCGGCCTTGAGGCGGTAGTGCGTGACGACGGCGCACTCCTTCGCGAACCCCTCGGCCATCTCCTCTTCCTTGGCGAGGTAGCTCATCGGGATGAACAGCGGGAAGTAGGCGTTGACGTGGCCGGTGTCCTTGAAGAGCTTGTCGAGGCCGCGCTGCATCTTCTCCCAGAGGGCGTAGCCGGTGGGCTTGATGACCATGCAGCCGCGCACGTCGGAGTTGTCGGCGAGGCCGGCCTCCTGAACGACGTCGAGGTACCACTGGGGATAATCCTTCGCTCGCGGCGTGATCTTCTCGGCCATGATCGCTGGTCCTGTAAGGGTGCTCTGAAGGGACTGTTATAGGACCGGGGAAGTTCGTTCTTGCGGTGCAAGGCCGTCCGGGTACGATACGGCTGGATTCGAGTCGATCCTTTCTCCCCGAACGGTGCCTCATGGCCGACGAACCGACGCGGACCTGCGGCGAATGCGACGGGACCATGCTGCCGATCGTGATCATGGACCATAACTACCGCAGTGCGACGGTCCTCCATTACCGAATGCCGGACGACAAGGTGAGCTTCTGGACCGGGGGCTACCCGACGGCCGGCGTCGTGAACGCCTTCATGTGTGCGGGCTGCGGGCGGATCGCGCTCTACGGGGCGTTGCCGAAGACGGAATGAGCGTTGTCGGCCAATCCCGGCTGCGGTTCATCCTTCGAGAGGATCCACCGTGGCAGCGTTCCACATCGTCACCACCATCGCCGCGCCGATCGAAGTCTGCTTCGATCTCGCCCGCGACATCGACTTCCACCTTCGCACGATGGAAGCCACCGGCGAGCGCGCCGTGGCCGGCCGCACGTCCGGGCTTATCGAACTCGGCGAAACGGTGACGTGGGAAGCGAAGCACCTCGGCGTCCGCCAGCGGCTCACCGCGAAGATCACCGCCTTCGATCAGCCCCGTCATTTTCGCGACGAGATGACGTCCGGGGCGTTCCGCTCGCTCGTCCACGATCACCGCTTCGAGTGGCAGGACGGCCGCACCGTCATGGTCGATACGCTGGAATTCCGATCCCCGTACGGCGTCCTCGGCCGGATGGTCGATCGGATCTATTTGAAGGGATACCTGCGCCGGTTGCTGGAACACCGCTGCCGCCTCATCAAGGTCGAGGCCGAAGCTCGCGGTTGAACTCAGCGCCCGAGTTGCGTCTCGGCGATCTCGAGCGCCTTCATCAGGCCCATCGCCTTGTTCACCGTCTCCTGGTACTCGCTCGCCGGGTCGCTGTCCGCCACGACGCCGGCGCCGGCTTGCACGTACGCGGTCGTGCCCTGGATCACCATCGTGCGCAGGGCGATGCAGGTATCCATGTTCCCGCTGAAGTCGAAGTAGCCGACGGCGCCTCCATACGGCCCGCGGCGGTGCGGTTCCAGTTCGTCGATGATCTCCATCGCCCGCACCTTCGGCGCGCCCGAAAGCGTGCCCGCCGGCAGGCTCGACCGCATCGCGTCGAACGCCGTCAGGCCCTCCTTCAGCGTGCCCGTCACCGTGCTGCTGAGGTGCATCACGTGGCTGTAGCGTTCGACCGTCAGCAGGTCGCCGATCTTCACGCTGCCGATCTCCGCCACCTTGCCGATGTCGTTCCGCGCGAGGTCCACGAGCATGATGTGCTCGGCCCGCTCCTTCGGGTCGTTCACCAGTTCCTCCGCGAGCGCCTTGTCCTCCTCCAGCGTCGCCCCGCGCTTCCGCGTGCCGGCCAACGGGCGCACGGTCATCTCGCGGTTCTCCACCCGGCACATGATCTCCGGCGACGCCCCGACCAGCGTGGTCGCGCCGCATCGAAGGAAGAACATGAACGGCGACGGGTTCACCACGCGCAGCGCCCGGTAGATGTCGAACGGGTCGGCCGTCGTTTCCGTCTGGAACCGCTGGCTCGGCACCACCTGGAACGCGTCCCCGGCGTTGATGTACTCGATCGTCTTCCTTACGGCGGCTTCGTACCCGGCCTTGGTGAAGTTCGAGTGCGGAGTGCGGAGTGCGGAATGCGGAGTGAAGACATCGATGTCCCGCAACGGCAGGTCCGCAACGGGTCGCTGGAGTTGTTCGACCAGCTCATCGACACGCCGACAAGCCTCGTCGTACAAGGACTTTAACTCCGCACTCCGCACTCCGCATTCCGCATTCAAGACGTGGGCGACGACGTTGACCGTCTTGTTGATGTGGTCGAAGAAGACCATCCGGTCGTAGAAGCCGAAGCAGAGGTCGGGGATGCCGCGGTCGTCCGGCGGGGCGTTCGGGAGGCGCTCGACGTAACGAACGGCATCGTAGGACGCGAAGCCGACGGCGCCGCCGATGAAGCGCGGCAATCCCGCGAGGTGCGGGGCGCGGAAGCGGGCGACCGATTCCTCCAGAGATTTCAGGGGATCGGGCGAAGAGGTGGTGGTGGTCTTGCCGTCGCGGTGGACGGAGACGTTTGGCCCGCTCGCCTCGAAGCGCTCGAACGGTCCGGCGCCGACGAAGCTGTAGCGGCCGATCCGCTCGCCACCGACCACGCTCTCGAAGAGGAAGGCCCAATCGTCGTTCGCCGCGATCGCCTTGAAGGCGGACACGGGGGTGAGCGTGTCGCCCACCAGTTGCCGGTAGACCGGCACGACGGTGTGCGACTGCGCGAGGGCGACGAACTCTTCAAAACTCGGTCGGTATTTCATGCGGTCATTGTCGGGAACCGCGCGGCGATCGGCGAGCGATCACGGCTTGAGCTTCACCTTGTTTACGGCGTCTTCCTTCTGCTTCACGGCCGCCGCGTCATCGAGCTTCTTCGCCCGCTCGGTGACGACCTTCAACCCCGCATCGGTCGCCTTCACGATCAGGCTGTTCGTATCCGCGTCCGCGATGATGGCGGTCACGCCGGAAAATTCCCCGATGCCCATGAGTTCCTTCAGCACGCTGGCGGCGTTCGTCGCTGTCGCGGCCAGCAAGGGAATCGTGTGAAGTGTCAGCTTTGACGCCGGTGCGGGCGTGGTGACGCCGGTGGGCGAGTTGACGCCGGCAGGTACGCTCGTGGACGGCGACACCGTTTGACTAACAGGTGCAATGGCTGCACCGCCCGGAGCCGGCATTGTCGTCGCCGTTCCATAGCCGATCCCGCCGCTACCGGTCGACGCCCCCACTCCCGTCGGCATCATTCCTGCGCCGCCGCCGTACATTCCCGTGTTCATCGTGCCGCCGGCGAACTTCTGTCGCTTGAAAATCGCCGTCCGCTCGGCCGTGCGGCCGCCAGTGACGATGGCGTCGATACCGGCGAGTTCCCAGCCGTCGGCACCGTCTTTTTCCAGCATCGCCATGACATCCACGGAGTTCTTGGAAGTGATGTCCACCATGCGATACTCCCAGCCACGCGTCGGCGCGCGCGGCGCGACCGACGCGGGGCCGAACATTCCCGATGCCGCCGCGACGGGCGGAGCGCCGACCGCACCATAGCCGCCGGCAGCGCCCGGGATCG
>JALHPZ010000048.1 GCA_022842245.1 Gemmataceae bacterium | reverse complement strand
CAGCCACGTCCCGCTCACGCCGGGACGCTCGCCGTTGGTGCTTGCAATGAAGGCCATATTTCGACGATTCCCTTATCGAAACCGAACGTATCGAGGCGAAGATGGACGACGTGAACGAACAAGTCGAATACTGCGCCAATCTGGCGGTTGAAATGAGCGAAGCGATGAGCTTCGGCGTATTGGACTTTTCGGAAGCCAGTGTGGAAACCTTGGAACGAATGGCCGATGAGGTGGCGGATTACTTCGACGACATGACTCCCGAGCAACGCGAAAAGTCGGCTCAGTATTTCGGTTGCTACATCCTCGAAGTGGCCCGCCGGAATCACGGAGGCCAGTACTACTGGCACGAAGAACGCGATCAACCGGTCTTGGTCGTAGGTGAGCCGAATTACCGGATTGCGATCCTGACTTGGGACAAAGCGCAGGGCCGACTGTCGGGCGATCCGGCCGAGAGCCTGACGTTCTTCTATCGCGGTTTCTCGAAGAAAGTTCGCGAAGCCCAGCCCGGTGACGATGTACTTTTCGTGTAATGCAGACAATGCCAGTTCATGACTTCGACGCCATCGTCCTCGGCGCCGGCGCGGCCGGGCTCATGGCCGCTATCCACGCGGCCGAGCGGGGGCGGCGCGTGCTGCTCCTCGAGAAGGGCAAGAAGCCCGGCGTCAAGATCCTCATGTCCGGCGGCACGCGCTGCAACATCACCCACGACTGCGACAACCGCGGCATCGTCGAGGCCTTCGGGCCGAACGGCAAGTTCCTCCACTCCGCCCTCGCCAACTTCGGCGTGAAGGAGACGATCGCGTTCTTCGAAGCGGAGGGCGTCGCCACGAAGGTCGAGGACACCGGCAAGATCTTCCCCGTCTCCGACCGCGCGCTCGACGTGCTGAACGCGCTCCTCCGCCGGCTCGGCCGCACGAATGCGACGCTCGCGCTCCAGGAGCCGGCCCGCGACCTCGACGCCATCGACGGCGGCTTCCGCGTCGTCACCGACAAGCGGACGCTCACCTGCGAGCATGTCGTCGTCACCACCGGCGGCCTGTCGTTCCCCGGCTGCGGCACCACCGGCGACGGCTACGGCTTCGCCACGAAGTTCGGCCACAGTATCGTGTCGACGCGGCCGGCCCTCGTGCCCGTCACGGTGCAACCGACGTGGATCAAGGAACTGCAGGGCGTCACGCTGCCCGACATCGGTTTGAAAGTGCTGGAAGAATCAAAGGTCCTGAGCGCCCGGCGCGGTTCGACGCTGTTCGCGCACTTCGGCCTCACCGGCCCCGCCCCGCTGGACGTCAGCCGCGCGATCAGCGGCCACGCGACGCCGTCGAAGTTGATCCTCGAACTCGACCTGCTGCCGGAGGTGAAGGAGACGGCGTTCGACGAATTCCTGCGCGTCGAGACGGTCGCGAACGGCAAGCAACTCCTGGCAGTCGTCATGTCCGCGATGCTCCCGCGCCGCGTCTGCGATCAGTTGCTCCTGGTCTGCGGCTTGCCGCCCGATCGCCGCGCCGCGGCGCTGAGCAAGGTGGACCGTGCGAAACTCGTGCAATCCGTCAAGCGCTTGCGACTGCCGGTGAAGGGAACGCTCGGCTACGAGAAGGCCGAGGTGACCGCCGGAGGCGTGTCGCTCGACGAGGTGGATTCGCGCACGATGCAGAGCAAGAAGAAACCCGGCCTGTTCCTGGCCGGGGAAGTGCTCGATCTCGACGGCTGGATCGGCGGCTACAACTTCCAGAGCGCGTGGAGCACCGGCTGGCTCGCCGGGCAGCACGTCTGAACTTCTTCCGCCCGGCGAAGTGCCGGCCTCCCCCCAACCTCGACCGACCAACGACACACTATCGCCCGGCGTCGACGCGCGTCATCAGTTCGCGCACGAGGCCGCCCATGAGGAGCGTGCGGCCATCGGGGGTGAACGCGATCGCGGCCGCGCCCATGCGGAAGGTCTGGCGCGGCAGCACGGCGCGGCCGGTGCGCACGTCCCACACGTCGGCGCCGAAGCCGCCGTTGGACGTCGCCAGCCGTTCGCCGTCCGGAGAGAACGCGAGGCCGAGTTTCGGCAACGAAGACGGGTCGCGCGTCGTGCTCAGCAGTTCGCCCGTCGCGGTTTTCCAGACGCGGACCTTCAGGTCCGGGCAGGCGACGGCGACGCGCTCGCCGTCGCGGCTGAAGGCGGCGTTCAGCCAGATCGAATCGGGGCTGTTGACCGGCGGGTAGCCGGCGAGGTTCGCGACGCGCTTTCCGGTCTTCGCGGAGCGCAGGCCGGCGCGCCGTTCGGGCAGCGCGCGGTCCGGCGGCGTGTCGTCGGTGAGCAGATATCGACCGCAGGGGCTGACGGCGTAGACGCGCATCACCTCGGGAATCGCCCCGCGATACGATCGCGTCGCGAGATCCCAGACGCCCGTACCGCCGGCGTCGTCATAGACGTACACGCCGGACCCGTCGGCCGTGAACGCATGCGAACCACCGGATCGGCCTTTCTCCGGCACATCGACTTCGAGCTTTCCCGTGGCAGCATCGTAGACGCGGAGTATGTGGGCCTGGTTCGCGTCTTCCCGCGCGGCCGAGAGCAGCACGCGCCGGCCGTCGTGGCTGTAACCGCTGCCCGCCGCACGCAGGCTGGCGCCCGTTCCGTTCGCGTTCGGCACGAGCGGGAAGCGATCGAGGATGCGCAGTTCCTTCCCGGTCGCGGTGTCGTATTCGCGGGCGCTGCCGTCGTCCCACCATGTCAGGTAGCGCGTGCCGTCCGGCGAGAAGCGGCCGACGATGCTGCTAAGTTGGTTGAAGTTTCGCGGAAACGTGACGGGACCGAGTGGGCGCGACGCGTCCCAGATTCGCAAGGGTTGGCCCTGCCCGCCGGCGGCGGCGATGAACCGCCCGTCCGCGCTCATCGTCGCGAACCGCAGGGCCTCCAGGGGGCCGAGGTACTCGCGGGCGCTGTTCCGTTGCAGGTCCGTCCGCGTCACTTTCTGCCGGCCGACCGAAAGGATCTCCGCGCCGTCCGGCGAAAACCAGTGCGGGCCGTTGTACTGCAGGTTCGTCAACTCCTGAGTCGACTGGGTGCGGCCATTCCAAATTGTCGCCTTGTAGGGATTGGTATTCGTTGTCACAAGCACGCGGTGGCCGTCGGGGCTGACATCGATGACCACGCCGTGTAGCCCGGCCTTGAAGACGCGCGACCCCGGCGCGGGCGCGACGTTCGGCACCACGACCGGCGGCGATGTGGTTTCCACGTCGTGGACGCGCACGGTCGCCGGGCGGAAGTCGTTCGGTGCGCGGCGGTCGAGCGTCACGAGTCGCAGCTTTCCATCGGGAAACCCGGCCGCCCAGATTTCCTCTTCGTCCGGCACGTTGAAGCTCTTCACCTCCGCACCGGTGTCGATGGCGCGCAGCCGCGCCTTCGATTCCCGGATCGCCGCCGTGACGACGTGTTGGCCGTCCGGGGCGAACCAGGCGCGGGCTTCGGGTTCGTTCGGCGGTCGTTTCCAGCGCCGCTCGACCGCCAGGGTCCCCGCGTTCCAGACGCAGACTTCGCCGGGGCCGGTCGTCAGCAGGCGTTTGCCGTCCGGGCTCGCGCGCAGCGTGCGCAGGAACGGCACCTCGCTCCGGACCGACTTGTCCCATCGCCCGGCCTTCGTGTCCCATACGCGCAGCGTCGGATCGCTACCGGCCACGTACAACCGTTCTCCGTCGGGGCTGAACGCGGCGTCGAGGAAGTAGAACTGTTTCCGTTCGATCTCCCCTAGCCCGTCCGGTTCCACGAGCGCCAACTCCGGGTGCGCGAGCCGGTCGAGGTAGTGCCATTCCCAGTTGCGGAGCTTCGGGTTGCAGTCGTTCAGCAGCGCGCGGGTTTCGAGCAGCGCCATGTTCCCGGCGTGCGAGCGATACGCGAGGTCGATCGTGGAGAGGTAGTTGACGGTGTCCAGTTCGGCGTTCGTCCTTTGCAGTTCGCCGCGCGCCGCCTCGACCTGCTTCAGGGCGTCTTCGGTCTTCCCCTTTTCGAAGACCGCCTGTTTCCGCGCCTCCTCGGTGCGGCCCTGCGCCGTGGCCAGCTCATCCCGCGCCCGCTCGGCGCGGAACCAGGACAGGGTCGAGACGGTTCCCAGCCCGCCCAGGATCACGACGAGCGTTCCCAGCATCCACGCCGCGGCGAGCGTCGGCTTCCGCTTCGCCCACTTGAACGCCCGCTCGGCGACCCCCGCGGGTTTCGCCGCGATCGGCTCCCCGGCGCGCCACCGCCGCAGATCCTCCGCCAGTTCCCCCGCCGTCGCGTAGCGATCCCCCGGCTCCTTCGCCAGGCACTTCTCGACGATCACATCCAGCTCGCGCGGCAGCCGACCGACCAAGGACCGCACGCGCGGCGCGGCGTCGTTCACGATCTTCGTCAGCAGCGACATCGTGTCCGCCGCCTGGAACGGCCGCCGGCCCGCGAGGCACTCGTAGAGCATCACGCCCAGCGCCCACACGTCCGCCGGCGGACCGACGAACTTCCCCCGCCCGGCCGCCTGCTCCGGCGCCATGTAGCTCGGCGTGCCCATGAGTGCCTGCGTGGCGGTCAGGTCGGAGCCGGTCTGCTTGGCGAGGCCGAAGTCGGCGACCTTTGGCGTGCCGTCGGCCGCGAAGAGCACGTTGCCCGGCTTGAGGTCGCGATGCACGATCCCTTGCTCGTGCGCCGCGCCGACGCCGCGGGCGATCGCTTCCAGCAGTTCGGCCGCCTCCCGCGGGCGAAGTTGCGGGGATTCCTTCAGCCGTTCGGCCAGCGTCCCACCCGGCAGCAGTTCCATCGCCAGATAGGCGCGACCGCCGCTGCGGCCGTAGTCGAACACGGAGACGACGTTCGGGTGGCGCACCGCCGCCACGACCTGAGCCTCGGCAAGGAAGCGCGCGGCCGCCACCGTATCCTCCCCGACGGGCCGGGGCAGCATCTTGATTGCGACGAGGCGGTTCAAACCGACGTGACGGGCCTGATAGACGACTCCCATCCCGCCCTTGCCGAGCGGGCCGAGAAGCTCATACCCAGCGAGCGCCGGCCGATCGCCCGGTTCCGCGCCGTCGACCGCGTCCGGCACGAACGGGTTCGTGCCCTCTTCCGTCGAGGCGTTCGTGGGCGGATGGTACGGTCGCGTGGATTCGGGTTCGGCCATGCGGTCCGATGCTCCTGCGCGAGGCGGCGGTTCCCGGTTTCACATCGTCCCGCGGTACGTGAGGCCGGTCGCCGTGCTGGCGACGCGGCAGATCTCCTCCGGCTGATCGTCGCTCGTGGTGCGGAAGATCACCTCGTCCACGCTGCCGTAGATGTCGCAAAGCACGATCTGGTACCGCATCGGGTTGATCACCAGAAAATAGAACACGATCCCGGGAACGACGAACAGCAGCAGCAGGTAGAAGAAGGTCAACCATTCGAGGAAGCCGAGCGAGTGGGTGTGGATGACGCCGATGGCGTGGCTCTTGCGCCAGTCGATCTCGGCGGGCGTCATGGGTATGAAGCAGAAGCGCCAGGTCTTGGTCATCGTGGCCACGCCCTTCTCGGTGCGGTGGACGGCGATCTTCTCGAAGCTGCCAATGAGGAACGCCTGCAGGCCGCCCTGGAAGAACAGCGCGAGCAAGGCACCGACGACGCTGACGTTCTCCCGCAGCAGCACGATGACGAGGACGTTGAGCACCTGCAACCCGGCGAAAATCTGCAGGCGGACCGTCAGGTTCATCCGCGGTTCCCATTCGCGGTCGATCGGCTGGAAGCGCTTCTTGGGCTTCTTCTTGGTAGCAAAGTCGAGGCCGCAGTTGACACAGAAGGCCGAACCGAGCGGGAGTTTGAAGTTGCACTCGCGGCACGCCATCGTGCCGTCGCCGGGTACGCGGTACGGGATCGCCTGGTCGTCGTGCTCGACCTGATTGCCTTCGAGCAGGTCGGGGCCGAGGTCCGCGCCGTCGGGGATGACGAACTCCGGGCGGAGGTCGCGCGGGTTCGGGTTCTCGCGGGCGGTGGCCTTCGCGGCGGGCTTCTTGGGCTTCGAGCGCGGGACGGGCGGAGGTCGCGGCACGTCGTCGTCGTCATCGTTGCGGGACCGCCGGCGCGGCGGTTCGACCGCGTCCGGCGCGATCACCGGCAGGTCGTCCGCTTCGTCGGCCGCTTCGCTCCGCAGATTCTCCGGCACCGGGGCGTAGTAGCCGCAGTCGCCGCAGCGGATCTTCGCGCGCGAGTGCCCCCGCGGCACCGGCACGCGGCCGCCGCAGTGCGGGCACGGAACTCGCGCGGACTCGCTCATGAGATCGTTTCGATTGTTATTTGCGGTGCAAAGTATTTGATACACAAAATGACAAAGCTGCACAACAATAAGACAATATCAATCTGGAGCAAAAGCCAGGTAATGGACTTCGTACTGGAATGAGGATCCAGATTGAACCACCCGCCGATCGGCGGGAACTTCGTCGGGATTGCTTCTTGCGGCTCACAGTCCGTCAAACCGGTTGTTTTCAGTTGACTCTCATATTCAAACCCCGACTCGCTCAGCCAATTGTAGTTGAATACGTGAACATATATGAGTCGAAGCAGATTCACAATTGGAATGCAGTCGATCCAATAGGTTGTCGGAACATGATCCTTCGGCACGGACACCGGCTTGCGGCACTCAGATTCGTATGTCTTCATCCACCAGCTTCTCAAATGGGCCAGATGTTTGTGGGCGAGCGAAACCGCGAAGTTGACGGAATGGCACAACAACATGGAATAGCCGAACAAGACAACGAGCAGCAATTCCAGGAAAACGATCTGCGTGCGAGACAGATCTTTCGTCATCACCACGTTCTGAACCGCCGCGAATGCCGCAAACATGAAGGCGTGCGCCGTCAACAACCAGGTCAATCGATGATTGATCAGATTATCTTCATGAACGATCGCGCCGCGAATCATGTCCCAGTGTTCCTTCGGTCCGGGCTGTGATGGCCCGGCGACCGAAGGATTGACGCAAGTCCAGCCCGGGGGAGGTTCCGGAATCGGCACGACAATCGAAGGATTGGATGGCGTGTTCATGGATGATTCATGAATGCTTGGCCTTGGCGTACCTATTTGGCCGCTTCGACGGCCTTCTCCAGCTCCGGCAGCGACTTCGCCACCTCGGCCACCGCCGCCGCCACGGCCGCGAGCGCCTTCGACGAACTCACAAGCAATTCCTTCTGCGTCCCCGTCGGCTTCGCGATGGCGTCCTGATGAGCACTTGACGCGTTCCGGATCGACGCCCGAATCGAATCCGGCACGTTCTCGTTCCGTGCCGCCAGCGTCCGGTCGCCGTTCAGCTCGCGCTGGATCACCTTGAGCTTCTCGCTCAGGTCGAAGAGCGCCTTTTCGATCGCCGGCTGTTCCTTCGGTGCGATCTTGATCGCTTTTCTCAGCGAATCGATCTTCGTCCCAGCTTCCGTTGCGGCGGTCGTCACCGTCTGAAGTTGCTTCTGAAGCACCTTCACTTGCTTGTTGAACGCGGCAATGGCGGCGTAGTCGGCCCCCGTCAGGCCCGCCAGCGGATCGGGTTGCACGAGGAAGCTCGTCACATCGGACAGCGGCTTCGTCTGCCCGGCGACCGTCTGCACGATCTGCGCCTTGTACGCGCCGGGCACCACCATCAGCCCGAAGCCCCCCTGCGGCGCGTCCGGGTTCACCCCCATCTCGCGCAGGCCCCACGTCAGCCGGTGAACGCCCTCGCCCGTCGGGCAGGAGAGCCGCGCGATGATCGCGTCCTCGCGGTCGGTGATGACGAGCGCATTCGAGGCAGCCTCTTCCTCCGCTTCCGCCCGCAACTGCTCCTTCGACGGATACGGCACCGGCTTGCCGGCCTTCTCCAGCTCGCGCTCCGCGTCCCGCCGCTTCTGCTTGAGCGACTTCGGCGCGTCCTTGATCCGCACCGTGAACACCGCACCATAAGCGGAATTCTCGGCCGTGTAGAACGATTCACCCTGGAACGCCTTGCCGCCGCCGCCGTACTGGGCGTTGCGGACGTACTGGATCGTCTCCTTCACCGGCAGGATCTCCGCGGGCTTCGTCGCCGGCGAAGTGAGTTGCCGCAGGGCGCTGTAGTCGTCGATGACGTAGATGCCGCGGCCGAAGGTGCCGACCACGAGGTCGTCGTTCGCCTTCTGGATGACGAGGTCCTTCACCTGGATCGTCGGCAGGCCGTTCTTCATCCGGTGCCACTTCTTTCCGCCGTCGAACGTGACGTGCAGTGCGAACTCCGTTCCGCAGAACAGCAGGTTCGCGTTCACGTGGTCCTCGGCGAGGCAGTAGACCGTGCCGCGTTCGGGCAGGTCGCCACTGATCGCGGCCCACGTCTTGCCGGCGTCGGTGCTCTTCAGGAGGTACGGCTTGAAGTCGGCGTTCTTGTGGTTGTCGAACGACGCGTACACCGTGTTCGCATCGTGCTGCGAAGCGACGATCTTGCTGACGTAGGTCTTCTCCGGCACGCCGGGGAAGGTCTCGTCCTTGCGCCAGGTCTTGCCGCCGTCTTCGGTCACCTGGATCAGCCCGTCGTCGGTGCCGACGTAGATGAGGCCTTCCTTCTTCGGCGACTCGGCGAGGGCGACGCAGTTGCCGTAGAAGCTCGTCGAGACGTGCTTCGCCACGGCGTCCGGCCCCTGGACCTTGCCCATCACCGGCAGCGAATCCCGGTCGATCTGCCGCGTGAGGTCGCCGCTGACGGCCACCCACGTGTCGCCGCGGTCGCTGCGGAAGAGCTTGTTCGCGGCGAAGTAGAGCCGCTTCGGGTTGTGCGAGCTGAGCGTCAGCGGCGAGTCCCAGTTCCAGCGCAGGGGCGCCTCGCCGGGGCCGGTTTTCGGCTGGATGTCCACGCTCGTGCCGGTGCGGCGGTCGAAGCGGCAGAGGCCGCCGTACTGGTATTCGCCGTAGACGGTGTTTGAGTCGGTGGGGTCCACTTTGCAGTGGAAGCCGTCGCCGCCCTGGACGACGTACCAGTCGCCGTTCGTGATGCCGTGGCTCGACCGCGTGCGGACCGGTCCGCCGAGGGTGTAGTTGTCCTGCGTGCCGCCGTAGACGTGGTAGAACGGTCCGCTCGCCGGGTTCTGGTCGATGCCGATGTCGTAGAACTGGGTGACCGGCAGGTTCGACTTGAAGTGCCAGGTGGCGCCGCGGTCGAACGATTCGTAGATGCCGCCGTCGCAGCCGACGAGGTAATAATTCGTGTTCTTTGGATCGATCCAGATCTCGTGGTTGTCGACATGCTTGCTGGCGTCGCCGAGGGAACGCAGGGTTGCGCCGCCGTCGTCGGACACCTGATTGAAGACGCTCATCACGTAGAGTCGGTCCTTGTTCACCGGATCGACGACGATGTGCGAGTAGTACTGCGCCTGTTGGTCGAACGGGTTCCGCTTGCTCCAGGTGATACCGTTGTCGGTGGAGCGGAAGATGCCACCGGACTTGTCGGCCGATTCGACGATGGCGTAGAGCGTGTCGGGGTCGCTGGGAGCGCTCGCGAGACCAATGCGGCCGAGTTCGCCGCCGGGGAGGCCGCCACCGACCTTCTTCCAGGTCTTGCCGCCGTCGGTGCTGCGGTGGACGCCGGAGCCTGGCCCGCCGTTGACGAGCGTCCAGACGTGCCGGCGGCGCTGGTAGCTGGCGGCATGAAGGATGTCCGGGTTGCGCGGGTCGAGGATCACGTCCGTGACGCCGGTGTTCTCGTCGATGTTCAGAACTTTGTTCCAGGTCTTGCCGCCGTCGGTGGTCTTGTAGAGTCCGCGGTCACCGCCGGGCCCCCAAAGCGGCCCTTGCGCCGCGACGTAGACGACGTTCGAATCGCGCGGGTCGATGACGATGGTGCCGATGTGTTCGCTGGCCTTGAGGCCGACGTTCGTCCAGGATCGCCCGCCGTCGATGCTCTTGTACACGCCGTCGCCGTAGGCGACGCTCCGCTGGCTGTTGTTCTCGCCGGACCCGACCCAGACCACGTTCGGGTTCTTCGGATCGAGGACGACGCAGCCGATGCTGTAGGAGCCTTCGTTGTCGAAGACGGGCGTCCAGCTTGTGCCGGCGTTGACGGTCTTCCAGACGCCGCCGCTGGCGACGGCGACGAAGTACTTCGCGCGATCGGAGGGATCGACGGCGAAGCCGACGACGCGGCCGGACGTGAGTGCCGGACCGATGGAGCGGAGTTTGAAGGAACCGACGGGCGGGGCGTAGGCGGCGGGGGCCTGCGCCGGTGCCAGGGCGAGGGCGAGGACGAGGGACGCGAGCATCGCAGGGACTACCTCCAAGATGCGGGTGATGCGATGATAGGCGGGGCGGGAACCGACGGCGACACGACGAAGCCAATCGGATCGGATCGCGCGGAACCGGAAACACGGCGCGGGGTTGTCTAATGTGAAGGTTTGGTGATACAATAACCTGCGGCCTGCCACACTCGACCGGGTACCGGTCGATCCGACGACTGTGACCATTCGTCTTATAGTCGCTACTTGGCCTGACGCCGCGCGATCGCGAGTCTTCGCGTTCGATTCGTCGTTATTTTCTTTTCTCTCCGAGGTTCTCGATGTTGCGTTCCCTCTCCCGAAGCCGCCGTGGCTTCACCCTGATCGAATTGCTGGTCGTGATCGCGATCATTGCGATTCTGATCGGCCTTC
Source organism: Gemmataceae bacterium (assembly GCA_022842245.1). Lineage (GTDB taxonomy): Bacteria > Planctomycetota > Planctomycetia > Gemmatales > Gemmataceae > Limnoglobus. Next base: position 21,979 of record JALHPZ010000048.1, on the reverse strand, counting down.
TGCTGCCCGCGGTGCAAAAGGTGCGTGAGGCCGCCGCCCGCGCCAAATGCCAGAACAACCTGAAGCAGCTTGGCCTCGCCATGCATGCCTACCACGACGTGAATAATTACTTCCCCGCCAACCAGCAGCAAATCGGCGTCAACGTGTGGGAATCGGTCAGCGCGAGCTACTGGATCCTGCCCTACGTCGAGCAGCAGAACCTGTTCAACCAGTTCGTGATTCCGGCGAACGCCCCGCCGATGGGTCAATCCGCCGCCGGTGCGGGCAACTCCGCCAACTGGGGCACGGCGTATGGCCTCATGAACACCGACCTGTCCGTGTTCAAGTGCCCGTCCGCCTTGCCGGCCCCGCGCCGCGGCACCCACCCGAACGGCTGGGACGGTCCCGGCTCCAACTACGGCTGGAGCGTCGGCAGCAACATCCAGGGCATGTGGCTGCAAAACCAGAACGGACTCATCAACCAGATGCGCCGCCGGAAGATGGCCGACGCCACCGACGGGCTTTCCAACACCCTCCTCGCCGCCGAATTGCTCTCCGGCTCCGGCGCGCCCCAGGCAGGCCCCGGCCGGTATCCCTTCGACGTCTTCTACGCCGGCGACGGTCTGTTCACCTCCGTCGTGAACCGCGAATTCCCCACGGTCGCCGAACTCGACGCCATTGGGACCGCCGCCCGCACGTCGCCGCAGGGAGTCCGCTCCAACAACGGCACCATGCCGCTCTGGTACTCACTCGGCCAATCTTCCGTCTCCACCGCCGCCCCGCCGAACTGGCAACACCCGTCCGCCGGCGGCAACTGCTGCCCGGGCGGCGCCCACGACTGGAGCTGGGGCATCCTTCCGCCGCGCGCCATGCACTCCGGCGGCGTCAACGCGCTCGTCGGCGACGGCTCCGTTCGCTTCGTCGCCAACTCCGTCGACGTCCTCGCCTTCCAGCGATTCGGCCACGCCGCCGACGGCCAGACGTTCACCCTCGATTAAACGTTTCGACTACCGCCGCCGACCGGTCGAGACCTTCGACCGGTCGGCTGTCTTTCCTCCACCAGACACACCGAGGTATCGATGTTCCGTTCCCTGCGTTGCGCCCTCCTCCTGCCGCTGGTCCTCGTCGCGTTCGGTTGCGGCGGCGGCCCGAAGGAAGAGGCGATCCCCGTCAAGCCCGTCGACCCGATGGCGCAAGTGAAGTCCACCCTCCAGAACTACGCCAAGGGGCAACCCCTCGGCAGCGAAGTCACCAGCTATGAATACATGGTGAACGAACTACAGAAGGCGGACCCGGCCAAGGCCGAAATCCTGAAGGCCGGCCTCGACGAACTGCAGAAGATCAAGGGCAGCCCCGCCGCCAAGGCGAAGGAGCTAATGAAGAAGCTCGGCATCGACGAGAAGTGATCAAGCTGGCTTCCGGCGGATCGCTCAGATCCGCCGGAAGCCCGTTCATTCATATTCGTCCAACATCGCCTGGATCGGCTCCGGTCCGACGCGATCGATCAGTTCCGCCAGCATTTTTCGATCATCCGACGTCAACCGCGGCCGCGGCAGTTGGGGTCGGTCGCGTGCCACGAGCAGAGACTTGTACGCGCTGATCATCCCGGTCGCAATCCTTGCACCGTAGCGATTCTCGATTAGCACCGCGATTTGCCCCGGTTTGGCCGTGTTTCCCAGAACCTTCAAGGCTTCCCAGACCATCGCCAGCTTGTTCATTGCCTCCGGCATCCGTTCGGTCATCGGGATCGCCTTTCCGCGCGCCGCCGGCCGCGCCAGACGCGATTCGGGTTCCGCCGCCTTGGTCTTCTTCGCCATTGAATTCCTCCGTGTGTCTCAATCCCGCTCAGATTCGCCGGAACTGCCGATCGAGGTCCTGTCGGCTGAAGAGCAGCGAGGTCGGTCGACCGTGCGGGCAGTGGTGCGAGTCTTCGGCCATCTGCCGCAGTTCCAGCAGATACGCGATCTCGTCGGCGGTCAGCGGGTCGCCCGCCTTCACGGCGGCCTTGCACGCCATCGTTGCCAGCAAATGGTCCAGCATCACTTCCTTCGGCGGCAGTTGCTCCTTCGTCGCCAGGAAGTCCACGACGGCCTTGAAGATCTCGTGCGGCGGCCGACGTGACAACAGCGTCGGGTAGCTGGAGAGGATGACCGTGTTCCCGCCGAACTCCGCCACCTCCAGGCCCAGTTCCGTGAGCGCGTCCTTCGCCTCCAGCACCATCGCGACCTGATGCGCCGGCAGGTCCACGGGCTCCGGCACGAGCAGACGCTGGACCTCCAGCCGCCCGGCCCGCACCCGCGCGCGGAGTTGCTCGTACAGGATGCGCTCGTGCAGCGCGTGCTGGTCGATCACGAGCATCCCCTGCGGCGTCTCCTGCACGAGGTACGCGTTGTGCACCTGCAGCGCCGTGCCGGGCGGCGGTGTCGGAAAGTCGAAGGTCGGGGCGTTTTCTACGGGTGCATCCGCGGATGCGATGACCGGGGCGGCCGGGGACGACTCGCGGAGCGAGTCGCCGACACTGTGTCGGGCATTCGCGTCGCGAGTGTCCCCGAAGGCGATGTCCGGTGGGGGCGGCGCCGGAACGTCGGATGCACTGGGGGGCGAGTCGCCGGCAGGGAACGCCATCGCCGCCGTGCGTGTCGGCATCGGGGACGCCAGCCGGAAGGGCAGGTCGGGCGGCGCGATCGGCCGCGGCTCGAACAGCGATGGCGCGGGCGGCGGCAGCCGCTCCGGTTCCGGCGGCGCCACCATCCGCGGCACCAGGTTCTCCTTGAGCAACCGCTCCTTCACCGCCGCACGGATCAGCGAGAAGATCAGCCCGTTATCCCGGAACCGTACCTCCGCCTTGGTCGGGTGCGCGTTCACGTCCACGTCGCCGGGCGGCACGGTCAGGAACAGGAACGCGACGGGATAGCGGCCGGTCATGATAAGGCCGCGGTACGCTTCCTGCACGGCGTAGGTGAGGCTGCGGTCGCGGAACCAGCGGCCATTGACGAAGAGGTACATCAGCTTGGCGTTGCCGCGGTCGATGGCGGGGTCGCCGATCCAGCCGGTCACGCGCAGGCCGTTGTCGCCGGGGGGGCCGGAGTCGAGTTCGTAGAGTCCGTTGCGGACGTCGGCGCCGAAGAAGAGGCCGACGCGATTGGCGAAGCCGGCGGTGGCGGGGATGTCGTAGACCAGTTTGCCGTTGTGGCGGAGCACGACGTGCAGGCCGGGGTGCGAGAGGGCGATCCATTCGACGATGTCGGAGACGCGGCCGAGTTCGGTTGCCGGTCCTTTGAGGAACTTGCGTCGGGCCGGGACGCTGCTGAAGAGGTGGCGGACCTCGATGCGGGTTCCCGGGGAGCCGCCCCAGGGTCGGACCTGGCCCAGGTTGCCACCATCGACGACGATCTCGGCCCCGGCGTCGGCGCCGGGGCGGCGCGATTGCAGCGTCACCTTCGCAACGCCGCCGAGCGAGGCGAGCGCCTCGCCGCGGAACCCCTTGGTCGCGATGCGGAAGAGGTCGGCGGCCGTGCGCAGCTTGCTGGTGGCGTGGGCGGCGAAGGCGAGCGGGAGGTCGTCGGGGTGGATGCCGGCGCCGTTGTCCACGACGCGGATGAGGTCGAGGCCGCCGTTTTCGAGGTCGATGTCGATGCGCGTGGCACCGGCATCGATGGAGTTTTCGAGGAGTTCCTTGACGGCGCTGGCGGGCCGTTCGATCACTTCCCCGGCGGCGATCTGCGTGACGACTTCGGCGGGCAAAAGCTGGATGCGAGCCATGAAGTTGGTGTATGGTTCGTGTGCCGGGCAGACGTCGGATCGCTCCGGTTTCCCAAGCGGGTCGCCCGCTTACCCGAGCCGGAAGAGCTTGCGAAGGGCGTCGACGAGGGAACCGCGATCGCCGTCCTTGCTGGCGTCCTGGAGCGCGGCGATGGGGCCGTGCAGGAGCTTGTTCTGGAACAGGCGGAACGCTCCGGCGATCTGGTCCTTCTCCGAAGCGGTCAGCTTGCCGTTGAGCTTGGCGAGCAGCGGCGCGAGCACTTCGTCGCGGACCTTGTCGACTTCGCTGCGCAATTGCTGGATCACCGGTCCGTTGCGGCGGCGTTCCCAGTCGTCGAGGAACGCCTTGGTCTCGGCGGCGACGATCGCCTCGGCGGGGCGGAGGTGCGACTGGCGGGCGGCGATGGTCTGCTCGCGGATGCGCGTGAGGTCGTCGATGTTGAAGAGGCAGACGCGGTCGCCATCATGGATGGTCGGGTCGAAATCGCGCGGGACGGCGATGTCGAGGACGACGAGCGTGCGGCCGGGGCGGCGCTTCGGCAGCACCCGCTTCGCGAAGCGGTCCGCCGTGACGATCGGCTCGCCCGCGCCGGTGGTGCTGAGCGCGATGTCGGCCTCGGCGAGCGCGTCGTCGAGTTGTTCCCACGGCACGGCCGTGCCCCCGCAGCCGGCCGCCACCTCGCGCGCCTTCTCCGGGCTGCGGTTCGTCACGAGGATGCGCTTCGGTTTCAATTCCTGCAGGTGCTTGAGGGTCAGTCGGCCCATTTTCCCCGCGCCGATCACCAGCACGGTCTTGTCGTCGAAATGGTCGAAGACCTGCCGGACATAGTCGACGGCGACGCTGGAGACGGAGACATGCCCGTGGGCGATGCCGGTCTCGGTGCGGACGCGTTTGGCGGCGCGGAGGGCGTGCGGGAAGAGCGCGTTGAGGAACGGGCCGGCGGTACCGAGGGTGCGCGCGGCTTCATAGGTCGCCTTCACCTGTCCGGCGATCTGGCCTTCGCCGACGATCAGGCTGTCGAGGCTGGCGGCGACGCGGAGCAGGTGCTTGACAGCGTCGGCTTCGGCGTGGGAATAGAGGTGCGGGGCGATCCGTTCGACCGGCAGACCGTGGACCTCCGCGAGGAACTCGGCGGCGAGATCGGTGGAGACCGGCGCGGCGGCGAGGGGGCGGGCGAGGAACAGTTCGACGCGGTTGCAGGTGGAGAGGATGGCGGCCTCGCAACCGTAGCGTGCGGCGAGTTCGGCGGCGGCCTTCGCCTGCAATTCGGGGGTGAAGGCCAGCTTCTCGCGCAGGTCGACCGGCGCCGAGCGGAAGTTGCAGCCCGCGATGCGGAGATTCATGGGGAACCTCCGACGCACCCGACGATCGTCGATTGCCAACGGCACGAAGCGACTCGACCGGCCTCTTGTCCCCTCCCCCCTTGAGGAGGAGGGTTAGGGTGGGGGGTCCGTGGGCCGATTGGAGTTGAATATCCCGCCGTGGTCACGACGACGCCCACCCCCCCCACCCGCCGCTTCGCGGCGACCTCCCCCTCAAGGGGGGAGGTGAAGAAGTCACCGAGGCCCGATGCCGGGGCTTTGTCTGGCGCGGCGGTTCTCACTTCGCCCCCTCCGCGAAGGGGTGGGCGGCCATGAGGACGCCGACGAGCAGTGCGAAGGCGAGGAGAGACCAGACGGCGAGCCGGCGGCCCGAGACGTGCGCGGCGTAGCGCATGTAAACGAGCATCGCGACCACGAGGATCAGCCCGTAACTGCCGAGGACCTTCAGCGAGGGCGTCAGGAGCGTGGCGAGCGGTTCGCGGTTGAGCATGAGCATGCCGAGGAGGACGCCGGCGGTGAGCAGGGGGAAGGCGAGGTTGACGGCGCGGCGGTTCATGGCTTCGAGCCGTTCGAGGCTGAGCATCTTGAGGTCCAGCGGGTTCGCCTTCGTGCGCAACCGGCGGGCCTGGACGAGGTACATGGCGCTGGCGAGGAAGGCGACGCTGAGGCCGACGGCGGCGGCGAGCAGGAGCAGGCCGTGGACGGCGCCCCAGAATTTTTCGCCGACGAGCCAGGCGGGGATGGCCGCGTCGTTCGCCCCGCCGGTGGAAATCAGCGCCAGGGACAACCCGACGAGACCGACGACGAGAGGGAGTACGAAGATACCCCAGGCCTGCCGGGCGTGGTGGACCGCGCCGTAGAGGCAGAAGATCGCGAGGACCCAGGCGAGGAGTAGCAACGAGCCGTACGGAGTCGCGGGGGAGGGATGGTGTATCAGTAGGAAAGCGGAGTGCGTGAGCAGGCCGACGGCGGCGGCGGCGAGGGCGGCGGTGCGGAGGGTTTTCCCGGGCCAGCGCAGCCGCGCCAGCTCCAGGACGAGCGCCAGGAGGTAACTGAGTCCGAAGCAGGTGTGCGACACGCCTTGCAGCGTGGAGAGCGTCATCGTGCGCGGGTCCGGTCGGTTCAAGCATTATACGAGCCGATCCCGCCCGGTCCCGTTCGGTCCGTGAACTCTTCCCAACCCCGTTCGGTTCGTCTGTTTCGGTTGCCCCGATCGTTACGATCGGCCCGCGCAATCGAGGGAATCCGGCGCCGGTTCGCTTGCGGAGGGGCGAAACGCGCACCATAGTCGAGTTGGTTCATTTTCCTGCTGCGAACGCACCATGAAGCGCTTTCTGGCCGTGTCGTTGTTCGTCTTCGTGCTGGCCGGAACCCTGGCGTTGAGCAAGGCGGACGACCTGACGATCCTGATGAAGGCGGGGCGCAAGGCGCAGGCGCAGGTGGCTGCGGTGATGCCGGAAAGCCGGCGGCTGGCCGGTCCGCTGGCGGCCTTCCGCGCCGGCGACGCCCTGCCGATCGAGGAGCGCGTGCGCTTGCGGATCCGCACCGACAAGCAAATGGTCGGGGCCGATGTGACGGTCGCGATCGCGAGGCATCCCGGGGAAGTGCGGCTGCGGGGCGTGGTGACGAACGGCGTGCAAAAGGCGCGGGCCATTGAACTCGCCGCCGGTACCACCGGGGTCGACGCCGTGCTCGACGAACTGGCGATTCCTGTGGTGCCCTGATTCAGCGTCCGACGCGCCGACCGAGGGCGCGGAGAACGATCACCAGGCGCCAGCCAACCCCCACCAGGACGAATGCGAGGAATGCGGAGCCAGCGACGGCAGCCGCCAGCGCGCCGTACGCGCTTGTCCATTCCGGCTGTCCCCAGCTTCTTCCCGTCCATCCCAGAAGTATCAGTCCCAACAACCACACGATCGCGGCCCGGAACGGTCGCGGCGTTTCGTCCCCGTTCGCGATCGGGGAGCGATCGTCCTCGGCCGGGAGGGTCGACGGCTCTATCGGCGCGTCCAACAGTCTGACAGGCCTTTCCGCGTGAACGAGCCAGCCGCCGGCCACCGGTTTCGCGACTCCGGGAGCCGGGCGCAGTTCGGGAGGCAACGCGAGCCGATGTTCGCCCGAAGGCAGCGGCACGTTCGCGGCGAGAATCTCGACCAACGGAAGCTCCGGATCGGGTCGCAGGGGAAACCGCGTGACGACGGCGATCCGCAGCAGCGACTCGGTGCGGGGGCCACAATCGACCAGCCAGGTCTTGCGCGGCGCGTTGGAGGATTCTTCGATTCCGACGACGTCCGTCGGCCATTCGATGCGCGTGTCGGCACCTGGCGGTGGATTCGCGATCGCAAGCGTGAATGCGTGGGGTCGATTCGGGGCGAGTGTCGTCTCCAACGCGAGCCGATGTTCGTAGCCGGCGGCGGTTCGCGTCAGTGTCGCGGTTCGTTTCACGATGGGCGCTGTTGGCGGATGAACCTGAAACCGGGGCGCCGGCGTCTGATCGCCGGTCCGAAACACGCGTTCGCGGGGACGCGGCGACGGAAGCCAGGTGACGGCGTCGGCGTTGGCCACGGCGATGGCAGCTCCTTCGGCGGGGCGCACGCGGTACGTGGCGCCGGGTACCGGGGGCAGTTCGAACGTCGTACCCGGTGCGTATGCGGGCCAGGATCCGAACCATTTCCAGTTGGGTTCCCACACGTCGGTCTTGAACCAGACGCGCAGGCGGTTGCCGGCCCGCTCCCAAGCCGCGAGGTCGGCGGCGGCGACATCGACGACGGTGATCCCCGGCGGCAACGGACACTCGACGACCGGTCCGACGACACCAGCCGCGGTCACGCTGCCGATCACTTCGGCGCGCGAGCCGAGCGACCAGACGAGTTCCGGGGCCGGGGCGAGGGGCGGGGCGGGTGCGCGCAGCAACGGGCGCGCCACGGGCGGATTCGTTCCTTCGCGCCGGAGCGAGCGAGCCAGGCTGCGATCGAATTCGAGTTCGGGGACGGCGGCGAATTCGCGACTGACGGAATCGGCCGGTACGTCGAGGAGGTGTTCATTCTGCCAGCTTTCGGCCGTGACGCCGGAGAGCCGAACACCGAGATGGCTGGCGATGGTGTCGCCGGTGACGGTCCGCGGAATCGCGAGGGATGGTCGCGCGGAAGGTCGGGCGCGAGGCACGAGACGGAACGTGGTGGCGAGGACGCCGCGCGCCGGCTGGCGCAGGACGAGCGTGGCCCGCGTGCCGGTGGGCGTGGTTTCGAGGGACCAATCCTTCAGTCCGTTGGTGTCCGGCGATTCGAGTTCGCGGACGGCGAAAGCGCCGACTTCCAGGCCGGCGGGAATGTCGAAGACGAGCCGGGTGAGGCTGCCACGTTCGATCTTGTGAAGGAACGCCGAGAGGGCCTCGGCGCGGGCTTCGGTAATCGTCCAGACCGTGGCGTCCTGAACCGTGACGACGGGAGCGGTGGTCGCGACGTCCCGCCAGCGCAGGGCGAGCACGCCTCCGGCACCGAGGTCGGCGCGGAGTTCGCCGCGGGTGCCGGCCGTCGTGGTCGTTCGCGCGCCGGCACGGCCGACGAATTCCGGCACGCGCCCGTCGGCGGGCATCGCGAGCATCACGCGGGAACCGGGGTGATCGGGAACCGTGCACCGGACCTCGCGGCCGGCGGGGGATTCCACGGCGGGGACGACGAACACCGCGCCCAGAACGTGCATACCGATGCCGGCCACCGACACCTTCAAGCGGCCGGGGCGAACCGCGTCGGGGAAGGCAGGCGAGCCGTCTAGCGTCATGCGTTCGAGCCGCGCACCCGCGAAGGGAAGTTCGATTTCGTGGCTTCCCGTTCGATCGACCGCGACGATCCAGGTCGCCTCGAAGCGCATTCCGCCATCGATGACTATGCCAGCGTATTCGGCATCCACGAGCAGGGCGGCGGGCCGGTGCGGCGCGGCCAGATCGGCGAGCCGTTGGAGCGTGGAGCGCGGGGCGAGAACGACGATCCGGTCCTGGTCGGCCATCAGGTAGACGGTGGCCGGGGCCGGGGCCTGGGCGATGCCGGTGCCGAGCGCACCGAAGGCCACCCCCGCGAGAGCCACGGCACGGGGGCGCAGGCGCATCACGAGCCAGGCGACAAGGGCGACCGCAAGCGGCGGGGCGAGGAGAAGGGACCATCCGGCGGGCGCGAGCCACGCCGCGAATCCGAAGCCGGCCACGAGAAGAAAGGCGAATCCGCGGCCCAGTCGACCGACCGAGCGCCGCAGGGCCGGAACGAGCGCGAAGCCCAGCAGGATCGCGGCCGCGACGAATCCGGCGGCCCGTAAACCGGCCGTGGGTAGCAAGGGTGTGCCCGGCTGCGCGGACTCCGCCAGCGAGGGCCACGCACGATGGTACGGGCCTGCGAGGACCGAGGCGCGGATCGTCGGTGCGTCGGGGAGTTCGGGCCGGAATTCGGGCACGCGAATCGGCCAGCCGGACGCGGGCGGCACGCGATACCGCACCGAGAAGGCCGCGCCCTCCGCACCGGTTTCCGGCACCGGCAGCCGGACCCGTTCGCCGGCCGGAGCGTCCACCCACTTGCCTGCGATCCGGATCGCTTCGACCTTCCCGCCCGACGGCAACACGATCGGAAGTTCCCGCTCCCTCGCGCCGCGGATCATCCCCCGCAATTCGACCCGTGCGGTCCCGTCCGGTTCGAGGGCGGCTTCGGCTTCCAGGTCCGCGAATTGCCAGTTCCGGGCCGGCGGCGGGGGTCGCGGCGGTTCCGGGGATTCGGGAACCGGCAGCGCACGGGACGCCAGCACGATGGGTACGAGTTCATCGCGCGAATACTTCACCATCGCGATACCGGCCTCGGAAAAATCGCTCTCGGCTCGCGTGGACCAGCCTCGCAGGGTCGGCTCGAGTTGAACGGTCATCGTGCCGTCGCGTCGGCCCGCACCGACCGGCGACGGATTCGCGAGCGTCATCGCGGCGCGGCCGGACACGAAGGCCGGCGCGGAGCCGCGCAATTCCAGTCGCACATCCAGCGTGTCGCCCGTGGCCACGGGGTGAGTCGGTTCGATCGCCCAAAGACCGCCGCCGAGCGAGGCGAGCACGACCGTGGGGTCGTCGGGGGTGAGGGTGGCCGCGAGGGGCGTCCATCCGGCGGGCACGCGCACGACGAGCCGCGTGAGCGGGCCGCGCGCGACGGTGGCACGGAACCGGGCCGTTAGCGCCGATCGGCCGGCGTCGATGCGCCAGTCCATCGTTTCGACGGTGGCGTATTCGGCCGGAGTCCCGCGTGCCCGGAGCGCGGGCGGGCGGCGCGCCGCCGTGGCGTCGGCCGGCAGGCTGCCGCGCAGGTTCAACGCCTGACCTCGCTCGGTGTTCGCGCCTCGCACGGCGCGATAGTCGCCAGGCTCCAAGCCGTCGAATCGCAATTCCGGAGCCAACAGCAATTCGATTTGATCACCGGCCAGCGGAAGATCCGGCGCTTGGATCAACGGCGGCACCCAGGGTTGCCCGTCGGCGGGAAACGCGGCGGCGGCGGCGATCACGATCCGGCCGCTCGTGAACGGTTCGCGAAAGGCGATCGTCAGCCGATTCGCGTCGACCTTCCAACCGGCCAGCCCGGGCGCGGTGACTTCGCTAACGCCGAGTCCGGTATCGAGCGTGAATTCGAGCGCCGTCGGGGCGTGGCGCAGGGCGCTCGTGTCGAACTCGCAGGCGAGCGTCGCCAGGCCGGGGGCGAGATCGTACCGGGCAACCCGCTGGAACGAGACGACCGGCGGGGGGCGTCCGGCGAGGGGGCTTCGCACCACGATTTCGAGGCTGGTTTCGCCGCCGAACGCGAATCGCCAGGTCGCGCGTCCGCCGGGCCGCGGGGCCGGGCCGGCGAGCAACGTGCCGGAGCGGGCCGAGGGAATGCGATCGGCGGGCAGTTCCAGTTCCAGGAGGGCGAGGGGCGCGGCGGGCGCGGCGAGTTGGAATCGGATTTGTCCCGGTTCCTCGGCGCCGCGCGTCGACCACGCGAAGGTCGCCGTCGAACGGCCGCCGCGTTCGATCCAGAGTTTCGCGGGCACGCCGCCGAGCAGGGCGGTCCGCCCGTCCGACCATTTCCCGTTGCGCAGCGCGAGTTTGAGCGTATCGAGCGGGAAGGCGCCCGGGCCATCGGAGGCGAACTGCCACTCCGCGGTCCCGGCGAGCGCGTCGTCGACCAGCGACCCGCGATACTCGGCACGGACTAATTTCGGAACTGAGGGCGCATTGTGCGCGGCCGACTGAACGCGGCGCTCGAACTCCTCGCGGGACAGCCGGCGGAGGGGATCGCCCTCGGGCGCGGCGGGCAGCGGATCGCCGGGCGCGAGCCAGACGCGGCGCAAGGGAATCGGGTCGGGACGGCGCGCGGTTTCGCGGAGCGCGAACTCTTGGGCACCCAGCGCGAGCGCGAGCGCGGACGGCAGCGCTTGTGCCGACGCGGCCGTCGCGCACAATAACAGGACCATTCCCAAGAGAAGCGTGCGCGCCATGTTTCACCCGGGCGCGGCGGAGGGTTGCAACGGCGGGCCGGTCCGATCGGAGCCGACGACGACCGCGCCATTCCGCGACAGGCGGGGGCTTGAACCGGCCGGCAATTCGGGTAGCGGTCCGACCTCGCGGCGGAACGTGGCGAGATGATCCATGCGACGGCGGATGATGCCGCGGACGAGCGTCGCGAAGCCGAGCGCGACGACGAGCGCGCACAGCCCGGGCAGCATCGCCGCCAGGCCCTGCATGGCGGGTTGGGGCCACAGCGCGCCGCCGGCGACCGCCGCGACCCCGACCAGCGACATCGCCGGGCCGATCAATCGCGGTCGCAAACGGGTCACGCCGAACCCGAGGACCAGTGCGAACAGCGAGCACGCCACGACGAACGGCCCGCGCGGCAACCGCAGCACGCGCACCGGCGCCGGTCCGTGCAGCCGACCGGTGACCGCGTCGTCGATCGGCACCTCCCACGGGTCGGCATCCGCCGGCAGCGTACCGCCGAGGAACCAGCGGTCGAGTTCCTCCGACGCGAGGCCGGCCACGGGTGCCGGAAAGCCGCCCCGCCAGCCCCAGCGCCGATCGGCCTCGAACGAACCGCCGACCAAGATCGGCACCGAGAACGGCGGCAGCGCCACTTGAACGCGCGCCGGAGCAAGCGCGGCGGAGCCCCGCAAGCGCGGCGGCGGGAATACCAATTCGCTCCGACCCCCGTCCGTGAGGGAATGGTAGACTTCGAGGACCAGCGTCGGCCGCGAGGGCTTCGGTTCCGGCAACGCCACGCGATAGACGCGCGGGCCGTCCGTTCCGGGAATCGCCACGGCATCGCCCCGCTCCCGGTTGACGTACACGGTCGGCGCGACCGCTCCGGTGATCTCCAGTTCCACCCCTGTCGGCGACCAACGCTTCAAAAGAAAGCGCGATCGCGACTGCGTCGCACCATCCGGCGAAATCCAATATTGATGCGCGGCCCGTTCGATCACGGTGCCCCCGCCCTCCGTCGGTTCCGCCAGCTCGAACGCCAACGGAATCGGTTTCGTCGACCCGGCCGCCGCGAGCGTCAGCCACGGCAGGGAATCTCGCTCGGCCACGGGTTCCGGCGGCCGCTCGTCCCAAGGTCCCTGCACCTGCACCGGTCGCCGCGCTCCGGGACCGGTCGCGCCCCACACCCGCACCGTAGCCATCACCGACGTCGCATCCGGCCAGAACAGCGGCACGTCCACCGCGCCCGGCTTCCCCTCGGGTTTCGCCTCCCCGCGAGGCGGCAACGGCACGCTGTAGCTCACCGTCAGCGTCGCCTCCCGCGCATCCATCGCCGGCGTCCAACTCCACTGACCCAATCCGCTCGCATCGAGCACCGGTGCGGTTTGCAGGCCCTGCGGCACCGGCGGTCCTTTGAACCGCACGGCCCGGCCGATCGGATCGTTCGCCCGCAGCACCACCGTTTGCGCGATGGTCATCTGCCGCTCCCCGAGCGTGATGTCCGCACGGAGCGTGGCCGACAGCTCCGCACGGAACGGCTGCCACGCCAGTTCCAGCGCGGTCGGCGGCGTTTCAAAGGTGCCGGCCAGCTGAGTCGCGGTCGCGGGCTTCGCGGTGCCTACCGGCGTCAGCGCCGTCGTTGCCGACGCGTCCCGCCCCCCCCCCTTCACCGCCAGCCCGTCGGGCACGCTCACGGTCACTTGCGTCTCGCGCTCCGTGACGCCGGGGAACCGGGGCAGCGGCAAGGTCGATTCGATGGCCGTCTCGGGAACCAAATAGAGCGTCTCGATCGTCAGCGCGAACGGTTCGGTGGTGCCGTTGGTCAGACGGATCGTCCACGGTCGCTTGCCGTTCGCTTCCGGGCCGGCTTGCACTTCGTCCACGCGGTCGTCCGGCCGGGCGACCGGCTCGCGCCACGCGCTCGGCAATTCGAAGACGACCTGCTCGACCGTGGTCCGCACGGGCGTGATGCGCAATTCGGTCCGCAGGCGCCACCCTTCGTGGGTGAGGTCCAGTTTGTGGTGGGGTTGCACGGCGGTGAAGCCGCGGGCGGTCCGGGCCTCGAACGTCAGCGTCGGCGGGACCGCGCCGGCGACCGCGTAGCGGAAGGCCGCGACCGGCGCGTCGCCGCCGGTCACGGTGTCGAGCCGTCGGACTTCGGCCGCATGCTGGAAATTCGAAATCCGGATCGTGGGCGGCGCATGGATCCGCACCGTTCCGGTCTGGCGCGGCAGTCCCATCGCGAACGCGACCGGCACGGCGTATGGGCCGACCGATTTCGCGTCCTTCGGGTCGGGTCGGGTTCCACGCGCGATGGCCGTGACCAGCCACTCGCCCGCGTCCGGCGTACGCACCGACCAGAGGGGTTGCTTGGGATCGGTCGGCCGGGCAATGATCGCGCCGGCGGCCCCCTCCGGGGCGCCGGGGGACGTGGCCGTGACCGTCGCGTCGATCGGCAGCCGCAGCAGCCACTCGCGCGCCGGCCCGCGCAATCGCACCTTCGCCGTCGTCTCCACCTGGGTCTCATCGACGCGTACGGTGATTTCGCTCTCGGCCGTCGGCGCCGCTTCACCGCCCGTCACCGGCACTTCCCACGCAATCTCCAGCAGGTCGATCGGTCCGAGCGCCACACCCGCGCCGTTCGGCCGGGCCGCGTACCGGGCCGCGTCTTCGGTCACTCGCTTGGTTTCCGCCGGCCGCGCCGCCCCGGCCTCCGGCGTCCGCGTTCCCACCGTCAGCTTCTTCACCGCCGGACCCGGCGTCTCGAACGTCAACGTCGTGATCGCCGCCCGCGGCAGGCCCAGTTCCACCGCCAGTTCATTCTTCCCACCTCGCGGCGCAGCCACCGCCTCGAACTCCACCGTCACCTGGCCTTCGCCCGGCTGGTCCACCAGCGCCGCCAACCCCTCGGCCGTCGATTCCAACAGCGGAACCTTGCCGTCCGGCCCGATCGCCGCCACCGGAGCGCAGCGCTGCCCGCCTAATAGCACGAGCGTGCGCGCCGCCGTCGTCCGATACGCGTACTCCACCGTCAGCTTCACCACCGGCTTCCCGCCGCCCGACTCCACGCGCCCCCGGATCTTGCACACGCTCGGCGCCGCCGGCTTCGCCTCCCGCAGCTTCTTCAGCTGTTCCGTCGCGTCCAGCAACTGCTGGTATTCCTTCGCCGAGAGCAGCACGCCGTCGATCTTCGGCGCCGCCTCGTTCGGGTTGGCGGTGTACAGGACGATCGTGCCGTCGGGCAGCTTGATGGCGGCCGGTTTCTTCTCCTGGGCGGCGAGCGCGCAGGCGAAGACGAACACCGCGAGGGGTGGCAGGAAGACACGGGCCAACGGAACGCGTTGCGGCACGGTCGGCCGTCCTCAGACCGTGGAGGGAAACCGAAAAACTTGAAGATCATTCGCCCGAATCGGGTCTTTCTGAGTATACCCGCGCCGCAGGTTCGGGCGCTTCGCGAAATCCCGAATCTTCCCCGCCGCTTCGCCGGTCCCCGCAATCGGACGAATTGCTCGCGTTGTACGGCCCACGCCGCGTCCGGCGCATACGTTAAATCCGGTACAAGTTCCCACGCCGAGGCCCGCGACTTCATGCCGACTTCCGACGCCGTCACCGTCCTGACCGAACCCCAAGTCTACCTCGTCGGCAAGCAGATCGTGCAGGCCCCGGAACTCGAACGCTTCCTCGGCGATCACGGCGTGAACTGGAAGAGCGACAGCGACGTCCCGGCGGAAATCCTCGCCGAAACCGCCGGTCGCGTCTGCTACATGAGCTTCGCCAAGCCCCGGCCCGGCGGCAACGCAACCTACCTGAACCACATCAAGCAAGTTGGCCACGGCTCGGTGCTCGAGCACGGCGTCTGGAACCTGCTCCTGACGGGCCTGAGCCGCAGCCTCACGCACGAACTGGTCCGACACCGCGCGGGCTTCGGTTATTCGCAGCTCTCCCAACGCTACGTCGACGAATCGGTCGCCGAGTACGTCGAGCCGGACATCATCGCGAACGACCCGGACCTGCACGCCGTCTGGCTCGACGCCGTGAAGCAGTCCCACGCCGCCTACGTGAAGCTCGCGGAACTCCTGAACGCGAAACTCGCCGACCCCGCCGCTGCGACCGCCGCGATGCTGCCCCCGGACGCCGACCGCACCACCCGCCGCAAGGCGGCCCGCCAGGCCGCCCGCAGCGTCCTGCCCAACGCCACCGAAACGAAGATCTTCGTGACGGCCAACGCCCGCGCCCTGCGCCACTTTCTCGAACAGCGCGGCTCCACCGGTGCCGAACCCGAAATCCGCAAGCTCGCCAACCGCATCCTCGACGTGCTGGCGCAGGACAGCCCGAACCTCTTCGGCGACTACCAGAAGATCCCGCTGCCCGACGGCACCTTCGAAATCAAGACGCCCTACCCGAAGGTGTAACTGCGATCACACCGCAGAAAATGCACTACCGACATGGATTGAAACGCTGCCAGCTCATTGAAAAGGGAGTAACGGATCAAGGAGATAACCAACTCATGAAACAACACAGCCACGGTTTCCCGTGGCTGTGAAGGGCATTGGCGTTGGGTTCGCGCCGTTAGGCTGGTAACTCGTTAGCGCGTGCTGACCAGCAAAACAAGACGAACCGCCTTTACCAGAGAGGCCCCATGCTTTACGCGGGGGGATTCCTTTCGTCCCTATCTCGAGCCCAGTGGGCATCGTGGACGGGAACGGGCGCTGGATGGCGACCGTAAGAAAGGATTAGAGAGGCACGGATGCCTCTCGCTTCTCTCAGCCAAATTATGCTTCATAGTTACAGTCGGAAACTAGCTCTTTACTTTTATTCAGGTTTTGTACTCAACCAGAAATTCGGGGCTGAAACGACAAGAATTCACCCATCCAATCGGAGTTTATCCATGCTCTCAAGTCGAATTATTCCTGCGGTACTTCTGGCCTGCGCCCTTGTCGCTCCCCTGTACGCGGAGGAGAAAATTCCCCTGAAGAAAGGCGAAACCATCGTCTTCCTCGGCGACTCGATCACGCAAGGTGGCGTCGGGCCGAAGGGCTACGTCACCGTCATCAAGAACACCCTCGCCGAGAAGCACAAGGACCTCGATATCAAGGTCATCGGCGCGGGAATCAGCGGCAACAAGGTGCCCGACCTGCAACGCCGCCTCACGAAGGACGTACTCGACAAGAAGCCGACGCTCGTCGTCATTTACATCGGCATCAACGACGTCTGGCACGGCGAGAAGGACCCGAAGAAGGGCACGTCGCCGGAGAACTTCGAAGCCGGCCTGACGGACATCATCGGCAAGATCAAGGAGAAGGGCGCCCGCGTCGTCCTGTGCACGCCGTCGGTCATCGGCGAGAAGAAGTCGAATCCGCTCGATTCCAAACTCGACGAGTATTCCGAGATCAGCCGGAAGGTCGCGAAGAAGGAATCGGTTCAACTCTGCGACCTTCGCAAGGCGTTCGTCGACCACCTCGCGAAGGCGAACGCCGACGACAAGGACCGCGGCATCCTGACCGGCGATCGCGTCCACCTGAACGAAGCCGGTAACAAGTTCGTCGCGCAGACGATCCTGGCGACGATCGACCCGTGATTTGAGCGCACTTTGAGCATGGTAAGGACTATGCCGGTTGTAGCGATTCTTTAGGCCGGTCGGGCCCCTCGCTACAGCCGCTACAACCAACTCTCCCTTCACTTCCGCTACACGCCGTGCGACGCGAGCGAATCGGCGAACGAATACGACCCGGCGCGCAGTCCCCGCTAGTTCCGGTACGACCGGCCTTCCGATAACCCTGACGGACGGGCCGAGCGCCCAACGTCGCGACCGCGCGACGAACAGGAACTTTACCGGGAATACCGTCGGCATCGATTCTTCTGAATCGGCCGACGGCCGCGGCGGAGCCGCGGACCGCATTCCCTTCACCGGAGGAGCATCATGAGGATGCGATGGGGTCTTTGTGTGGCGATGGTGCTTGGCGTGGCACCGTTCGCCTTCGCCGGTCATGCTGGCAGCACGTCGTACGCGCCGGGCCAGCCGGTGTCGGTGGCGCAAGCCAGCCACGCCGATTGTCAGCCGGGATGCGCCCCGTCGGGGGGCTGCTACAAGACCATCACGGAAACCGTGATGAAGCCGGTCACCAAGACCTGCTACCGCGAAGAAAAGCAGACCGTCATGAAGACGGTCACCGAGAAGGGTTGCCAGACGGTGCAGGAAGTCGTCTGCAAGCCGGTCTGCAAGACGGTCATGAAGGAAGAGGTTTGTGTCAACTACAAGCCCGTCTACGAGACCGTGAACAAGAAGGTCTGCGAGACGGTGAACAAGTGCGTCGCCGAGACGTGCATGAAGGAATGCAAGTACACCGTCTACAAGAAGGTGTGCGAGACGGAGTACAAGGAATGCTCCGTGACGGTCTGCAAGCCGGTGTGCGAGACGATCGTCGAGCGCAAGGACTTTTACGTCTGCCGGCCGGTCTGCGAAGTCACCTACAAGGACTGCACGACCACCGTCTGCAAGCCGGTGACGGAGACGGTGCTCAAGGACTGCGCGAAGGTCGTCTGCAAGCCGGTGATTGAAACCGTCTGCAAGGACGTCACTCGCACGATCGTCGAGAACGTCGTCGAGACGCACAACAAGTGCGTCGAGAAGGAGATCTGCGAGCCGGTGGTCGAGACGAAAACCGTGTGCAAGAAGGTCCCGCAGCTCGTGACCGAAACCGTCACGATCAAGGGCGCCTGCAAGCTCGTGCCGACGTGCGACCCGTGCGCGAACGGCGCGAACGGTTGCGGCGACCCCTGCGGCAAGTGCGACCCGTGCGCGAAGGGCGACGCCTGCGCCAAGCCCTGCGATCCGTGCGCCAAGCCCTGCGATCCCTGCAAGCCCACGTGCGGCCCCAAGGGCGGCCTGCTCGCCAAGCTCTGCGGCAGCCGCGACGACGCCAGCCTCGCCGACAAGGTCCGTGCCCGCCTCGCCGGCCTCGGCGCCTCCGCCGGCTCCAGCGGCGTTCTCGGCAACGGCAACTGCGGCGGCCCCGGCCTCCACGGCATGACCATGGTCCGTGAGCCGGATCGCACCGAGACCCGCACCGTCACCAAGATGGTTGACGTCTCCGAAGTCGTCTCCGTCACCCGCATGGTGAAGCGGACCGTCAAGGAAACCGTCCCCTGCACGACCACCCGCCAGGTCAAGCGTCAGGTCACCGAGAAGGTGCCCACGACCGTGACCCGCATGGTCAAGGAAACCGTCATCGAGAAGGTGCCGACGCAAGTGACCCGCAACGCGATGGTCACCGAAACCCGCCGCGTGCCCCAGACGAACAAGCGGATGGTGAACGGCGCCTACGTCGACGCCAGCGCCACCGGCGGCGCGGCCGGCACCGGCAGCTCCGGCGAAATCCTCGGCGACGCCGCCAAGGCGATCCCCGCCACCACGCCGACCTACGAAACCGGCGGCCCCGGCCGCGTCTTCGTCGAAGGCCTCAAGGTGTCCAAGGACGTGGCCACCAACCAGACCCGCATGGTCAACGTCGTCGAGACGAAGAAGGTCCCGGTGAAGGTCGAGAAGACCGTCGCCGAGGAAGTGACGAAGATGGTGCCCGTGACGACGACGAAGATGGTGCCGACGGTCGTCGAGAAGCTCGTGCCGACGACGGTCTGCCGCATGGAGCGCGTCGAGACGAAGAAGCTCGTGCCGACGAAGGTCACGGAGATGGTGAAGGAAACCGTGACCAAGAAGGTACCGGTCATGCTGACGAAGCAGGTGCCGGTCTGCCAGACCGTGAAGGTGCCCTACACCGTGACGGAAATGGTGCCGACGGTCGTGACGCGCAAGGTGCCGGTGGACAACTGCGGCAACGCCGGCTGTGACACCTGCAACAAGGGCTGTGCCAAGGACGCCTGCGGCAAGGACGCCTGCGATCCGTGCGCCGCGACCGCCTGCGGCAAGCTGGCCAACCTCTTCAAGAAGAAGGCGAGCTGCGGCGAGCCGTGCGCTCCGGTCTGCGAGCCGGCCCCGGCTGCGGATGTCTGCACCCCGAAGAAGCCGATCCGCGAATTCGTGAACCGGATCTTCGGCGGCCGCCTGTGCTGCAAGGACACCTGCGAGTCGGCCTGCGACACGGGTTGCACCACCGGTTGCGCCACCGGCGGCTGCCCGACGATGGCCCCCGCCGCTCCGGCGACGGCCCCCGCCGCCAAGCCGGTCGAGAAGAAGTAACCTTCGGCTGACGCCGAGAAGCCTCCCGCGAACGCGGGAGGCTTTTTCGTTAACCCACGAGTTCCTCCGCCGCCCCCGCGCCACCCCCCGGCGGACCCACTCGCGATTTCCGGACCCACTCCGCCATTCCGCCGCAAGTCTTTGAAAATACGGTGTTTCGACGTCCCGACCTCCCGACCCGCTTCGTCCCGATCGAGACCTGCGCCGATTCTCGCTGACGGCCCGGCGGATCGACCACTCGTTGCCGACAAGCGGCCGCTTCCATCCCGGTCGCGCCGTTGTCTTCGTTCGCCATTATTGCTTCTTCGACCCGGCTTCCAAAAGCGTCAAGAGCTCCCGCGCCATCGGGTCGTTAGGGTCGAGCCGGTTCGATTCGCGGACGGCCTTGAGCGCGTCCTGCGGGCGATTCGCCAGCCGATACGTGTTCGCCAGCCAGAACCAGGCCCCGGCGTCCTTCGCATCGACTTCGACGGCTTTCTCGTACGCTTTGATCGCTTCGTCGTATCGCTTGAGCTGAGCGAGCGACGCGCCCAGATTGCAATGCGCCGCGCATAACTTCGGCTGTAATTCGGCGAAGCGACCATAGCCGCGCGCCGCTTCGGCGTAGTTCCGTTCCTCGAAATGGAAGGCACCGTACTCGTAGGCCACGCGAGCGTTGTTCCGAACGTTCGCGAACGCCGTGTCGAGGAGTGCGCGGAGTTCCTGCTTCTTCCCGCCCGCCTTGAGTCGGGCGACCCGTTGTTCGATTGGTTCATTCGTGCCGGGTGCCAGCCGCCCGGCTCGCTCCCGGAGGATCGCGGGAACCTTGGATCGGGGATCGCGCTCGGCGAGCATCGCCGCCAGGAACAGGTAATACGATGGCACATCCTTCTGCTGCTCGGCGAGCCGGAATTGTTTCTCGGCCTCCGTCGGTTGGCCGAGGGCCGAATAAGCTGCCCCCAGGCCCACGTGAGGCCCCGGGCCGGTCATTCCGTTCCGGCGGGCCATTTCGTAGTGGGCGATCGCCTCGTTGTATCGGCCCAGCACCATCAAGGTGTCGCCGGCGTTCTGCGGAAGGTACGGTTCGTTCGGCGGCGCGACGGCCAGCCCCGAAAGGAACGCGGCGAGCGCGTCGTCCCATTTCCCGGCCCTTCGCAAAACGAGGCCGAGGCCGTTCCAGTGCATGTGCGCGATGCGCCCCTTCTCCAGTTCGACCGCCTTGCGGTAGTGATGTTCCGCTTCGGCGTGGTGGCTCAGCCGTCCGTGCGCGCCGCCGAGGTAATTGTGGCTGAGGGCCTCATCCGGCCAGAGGCGAACGAGGCGTTCGGCCACGGCCAGCGCCTGCCGGTGCGAATCAGGCGATGCGTCGCGGCCATCGAGCAGCACGCTCGCGAGGTAGACGTGGGCACCGAAGACGTCGGGCCTCAGGGCGAGGGCGGCGCGGAGGGCGGTCGCCTGCGCCATCGCGGTCCGCGCGGTGAAGCCGTGGTACATGTGCAGCCAGAAATCGTTGGGGTAGCGCGTGAGTCCGGCGAGGATCACGCCGACGCCGTCGCCGCCGCGCTGTTCGATCCGCTGGCCGAACTGCCCGATCAGCGCCGGCGATCGATCCGCCGCGGGAATCGCATCGAGAATCGTCTTGTACCCAAGATGGTCCGCGTCGGTCGGTGGCAGGGTTCGCCGCCACGCCTGCCCCGTCGCGTCGGCGGTGAACTGGAAGATCGCCCGCGCTTTCCCGATGTCGGGCACGGTGAACGCCCAGTCGTCGAGCGCGGCGACGACGGCATCGCGGATCGGCGACTCGCGCAAGCGCGCGGCGGACGAAGCGCGGTCGGGGCCGAACGGATCGAGCGGCGGGGACCCGAACGCGGTCGTCGCGGCGAAGGCGGCCTCGTAGCGCGCGAGCGCGTCGTCCGCCACGAAGTTGAAGTCCTTGAAGGTGGCTTTCAGCAGTCGGATCTCTTCGAGTTCCTTGAGGAACTTCGCCTCGGCGCGGGCCTGCGCGATCCGCGAGCGGAGCACGGGATCGGGGTCGGTGCCGAGGAGCCGTTCGCCGTCGTCGAGCGCGCCCAGCGCGTCGGTCCAGAGCGAGCGGGCGAAGTAGTCGGGCATCCGGTCCAGGGTCGATTGGATCGCGAGGGTGGCGCGTTCGACCTGGCGCTGGCGCTCGTAGCGTTGTTCGCGCACGATCCAGGCGGCGCCGGCCGCCACGGCGACCAGCGCGGCGAGGGAACCGGCCAGCGCCCGCCGCACCCGCCGCCGCCGCG
>JALHPZ010000047.1 GCA_022842245.1 Gemmataceae bacterium | reverse complement strand
TTGGCGGGGTAACGGCCCACCAAGGGGAAGATGTCTAGCGGGTGTGAGAGCACGACCCGCGCCACTGGCACTGAGACACTGGCCAGACACCTACGGGTGGCTGCAGTCGAGGATCTTCGTCAATGGGGGCAACCCTGAACGAGCGATGCCGCGTGTGCGATGAAGGCCTTCGGGTTGTAAAGCACTGTCGAGGGGGAGAAAGGGAAACTTGATCTATCCCTGGAGGAAGCTCGGGCTAAGTTCGTGCCAGCAGCCGCGGTAAGACGAACCGAGCGAACGTTGTTCGGAATCACTGGGCTTAAAGGGCGCGTAGGCGGGCTGCCAAGTCTGTGGTGAAATCCTCCAGCTTAACTGGAGAACGGCCGTGGATACTGGCGGTCTCGAGGAAGGTAGGGGCAAGTGGAACTGTGCGTGGAGCGGTGAAATGCGTTGATATGCACAGGAACTCCGGTGGCGAAGGCGACTTGCTGGACCTTTTCTGACGCTGAGGCGCGAAAGCCAGGGGAGCGAACGGGATTAGATACCCCGGTAGTCCTGGCCCTAAACGTTGAGAACTAGGTAGTAGACTTGACTTGGGTTTACTGCCGAAGCAAAAGTGCTAAGTTCTCCGCCTGGGGAGTATGGCCGCAAGGCTGAAACTCAAAGAAATTGACGGGGGCTCACACAAGCGGTGGAGCATGTGGCTTAATTCGAGGCTACGCGAAGAACCTTATCCTGGACTTGACATGTTCGAAAGAGATAGCAGGTAGAACCCGGAAACGGGAACGAACGGTATCCAATCCGGAAGCTATCACAGGTGCTGCATGGCTGTCGTCAGCTCGTGTCGTGAGATGTCGGGTTAAGTCCCTTAACGAGCGAAACCCTTACCATTAGTTGCCAGCGGGTCATGCCGGGGACTCTAGTGGGACTGCCGGTGTCAAACCGGAGGAAGGTGGGGATGACGTCAAGTCCTCATGGCCTTTATGTCCAGGGCTGCACACGTGCTACAATGGCGTGAACAAAGGGAAGCAAAGTTGCGAAACTGAGCCAATCCCAAAAAACACGCCCCAGTTCAGATCGAAGGCTGCAACTCGCCTTCGTGAAGTTGGAATCGCTAGTAATCGCGGGTCAGCAACACCGCGGTGAATGTGTTCCTGAGCCTTGTACACACCGCCCGTCAAGCCACGAAAGAGTAGAGCGCCCGAAGCCATCTTTGCCGATGTCGAAGGCGAAATACTTGATTGGGACTAAGTCGTAACAAGGTAACCGTAGGGGAACCTGCGGTTGGATCACCTCCTTTCTAAGGATGTATTTCCACGGTCGGACCTTCACGGGTTCGCCCGAATCAAGTCATCGCCCGTTCACACTCGTACGCTACCGATTTGCAGAGATATATTGAAGCCCCCGTCGGGTCAAACCGACGGGGGTTTCTTCATTTTCCGACCGATGAGTTTGACCATGACCGACGAACTCCTCGCCACTCTCCGTTGTCCCATCGATCCCGTTCGCCAGGCCATTATAGACCGCGACGGAACCGTTTTGCTTTGTCGCAACTGCCACGTTCGCTTCCCGATCAAGAACGGTATCCCGGTTCTCGTCCCCGATTCCGCCGAACTACCCGAGCCGCTTCGAGAAGCTTCCCAACTGCCCTGTCAGCGCCGTGAAAACCGACGAATCAATCGCGGCAATTAACCCAATCTGGGTAGCGAAGATCCGACTCTCCTGCTATCCACCGGACCGGAGGATTCCGGTCCATGCCGCGTTTTGTCGCGATTGTCGCTTTCCTACTCGTACCGATTTCGTCCCTTTCCGCGGCGAGCGGGGACGCGCTGCCGAAGTACGACCTGAAGCTCACGCTCGACACGAAACTCCACCGGGCCGATTTCCAGCTCACCGTTGAATGGACGAACCGCTCCGAAAAGCCGACGAACGAAATCCATTTCAACTTCTACCCGCAATACCGCATCCCCGAC
The DNA here is from genome assembly GCA_022842245.1 of Gemmataceae bacterium. Taxonomy (GTDB): domain Bacteria; phylum Planctomycetota; class Planctomycetia; order Gemmatales; family Gemmataceae; genus Limnoglobus. Next base: position 32,384 of record JALHPZ010000047.1, on the reverse strand, counting down.
GGCGACCACCTGCTGCTCGCCAAAACGCTCGAACTGTTGCGGTTGAATCCATCCGACGGCATCGACCGCGCCGGCCGGCATGGTCACCTCGATCGCGTCACGCTTGCCGGGGTCGGCGGCGGGAAGCCGCTCGCGTTCCACTACCGCCACGACAACCCGTCGGCGGTCGTCATTGAATTGCCCGCGCCGGTCGCGCCCGGCGTGACCGTTTCGCTTTCGCTCGATGGTGCCGTGATCTTGCCGAACAAACAGGGGCGATGGGGCCACTGGCAAGGAATTCATTGCCTAGTAAACGCACTGCCCGTCGTTGCATTCCACGACGACGCCGGCTGGCACGCCATGCCGTTCATCCCCTGGCACCAGCCGTTCTGGAACGAAGCTGGCCGTTATACGGCAGTCATCCGCTTGCCCGCCGATCAGAAGATCGCCTGCTCGGCGGCACAGAAGAGCGAGACCATCCTGCCGAACGGCTGGAAGGAAATTATCACCGATCCGTTTGTTGGGCGCGATTTCGCGATCCTGGCGAGCGCCGACTTCCGGGAGTTCTTATCCACGATCCAGTTGCGATCGGGAAAGTCCGTTACGCTCAAGTGCCTGGCGTTCGCAAAGCACGAACACTACGCGAAGGAAATCCTGAAGATCGTTGGTGAGGCGATCCCGGTCTACTCCGAATGGTTCGGTGATTATCCCTACGATCAGTTCACGATCGCCGAGTCGTTCTTCGGTTGGAACGGCAACGAATGCTCCGGCCTCGTCATGATCGACGAACGGGTCTTCGGCATGCCCCACCTTGCCCGCGGATACGTCGAGTACCTCGTCTCGCACGAGACCTGCCACCAGTGGTGGTACAACCTCGTCGGCACCAACGGCTACGCCGAGACGTTCATGGACGAAGGCGCCGCCACGTATTTCACGCACCGCTTATTAGACCGGAAGCACGGAAAGAACAACGAATTCCTGAAGTGGCCGGGCGGCATGCAATGGATGCCGAACATCCGGCGCGAGAACTACCGCAACGGGAGCATGTACGGCGCGATCCGCCGCGACGAGATGCCCGCCGCCGCCGGCGAACTGCCCGGCTTCAACCACCTCGTCGGACTCTTCAGCGGCGCCTACGACCGCGGCTCGCGCATCTTCGGCATGATCGAGGCGAGATTGGGCGAGGAGGCGTTCCTCGACTTCATGCGCGGCGTCGTCGATAAGTACGGCTGGCGCGTCCTCTCGGCCCAGCAGTTCCGAATGGAGTTGGAGGCCTACACCGGGCAGTGTTGGGACGAGTTCTACGAACGTTGGGTCTACGGCAAGGGTCTAACCGACTGGCGGGTGGAATCGGTGGACATCGACAATTCCGAACTCGGCCGCGTGCGGCAGAACATGTCGGTCATTCGTCGTGGGCCGCGCAAGGTGAAAGTCGTCTTGAATCAAGCGGGCGAGTTCACGGAACCGACCGTCTTGAATTTCAAACATCCCTCGGGAGGCGAGGACATTCGAGTTCCCGTGAGTGGGCAAATCGAAAAGGTGGGATCGGTCGAATATTTTGTCGTGACTCCGCTCTCGGATCGTCGGTTTCAGGTTGAAATCACGTTGCCATGGACGCCCGAACAAGTGGCGGTCGATCCCGATCGAATCTTGCTGGACGCGAACCCGGCGAACAACGTCTGGAAGCCGGAGCCGAGGGTTTCGGTGGCGCCGTTCCACTCGATGTTGAATGAGACCGACCTGACGACGGACTACGACAAATGGAATTTCGGGGGTGGGCCGTGGATCGGCGGGTCGCTGTATCCCGATCCGTGGTACGCGCGGTCGTCGATGGTTGGCGTTCGCGCCGGCGTGCACCGGACGCAGATCTATAGCGGCGGCCTCTATGCGGCTTACCGGACGGAATACCGAGACCTCGTCGTCGGTGCGGACGGGCTTTGGGACCACTGGCCATTGCCGAAGTCGCAACTCGGGTTCAGCGTCGAACAGCGGATTGATGGTCCCTACGGCGATCTCAGCGGGCGCGACACGGCCACGCGCGCCGCCGCGTTCGCCCGATACGTCCATCGATACGGATCCAGCCTTTACCTCCCACCGCTTGCGTACACGGAACTGTTCACGTCCTATCAGGACAACTTCCTACCGTTCAGCCGATCGCGGGCGCCGGGCGCGGAGCGACCGGATTGGACGCAACTGTCAGGCCTGCATACGCGCATCAACCTTTACACGCCCTATTGGGACCCGGAGCGAGGCTTCTGGATCGACGCGACGGTCGGCGGTGGCGTCGCCGGGCTGCGCCGCGATACGGGGCACGCGCAGTTCCGACTCGAACTCGCAGCCGTACAGAAGGTGCTCGACAGCGAGTGCCTTGGTCGATTGAGCCATTCGCGCGTCGCGGCCCGCGTCGTGGTGATGGGGGCTACGCCCGACCGCGGCGAATTCTTCGCGCTCGGCGGAGGCACGCTGTTCCGCGGCTACGACTTGGGCGAACTGCAAGGCAGCGCGCTTTGGGCGGCGAATCTGGAACTTCGACTTCCGTTGGTGCGCAACGTAGAGTGGGACGCTCTAGACCGGACCATCGGTGCCCGCAATCTCTGGCTCGCGGCTTTCTACGATGTCGGGGCCGTCTACACCAATGGCCTGGTGGTTGGCGATGTTGCGCACGCGCTCGGCCTCGGCCTGCGCGTCGATACCGCCCTGTTCAGCTTCATCGAGCGCGTGACGTTCCGGTTCGATGTGGCCAAGACACTCAACGACGACACGCCGATCCAGTTTTGGTTCGGCGTCCAGCACGCGTTTTGAATCATGTGCTGCCGAAGGCGAGTTTTGGCGAGATGACGGTGTCCGCGGGCGGCACCTCGGCGGGCACGGCGGCCGGTTCGGATTGGGGAGACTTCCGCAAGAGCCGATTCACGTCGTCGCGGTCCAACTCCTCCTGTTGCAGCAGCGCTGTGGCCAATTTGTCCAGGTCGTCCCGGTTGCGTTCAATCAATTCATAGGCCCGCGCTTCGGCTTCGCTCAGGATTCGTTGCACTTCCTCGTCGATGATGCGGGCGGTACCTTCACTGAAGTCGCGGGATTCGACAATCTCCTTGCCGAGGAAGACGTGGTCCTCGCCGACGCGATAGGAAACGGGGCCCAATTTATCGCTCATTCCGAACTGGGTGACCATGAGCCGGGCGATCTTGGTGGCGTGCTTCAGGTCGCCGATGGCCCCGCTCAGGGGTTCGCCGAAGACGAGCCGGTCGGCGGCGCGGCCGCCGAGCGTGACGACAAGTTCGGCGAGCAATTCGGATTGGGAATGGTCGACGCGGTCCTCGTCGGGCCGGAAGAGGGTGAAGCCTCCGGCGCGGCCGCGCGGCACGATCGAGACGCGTTCGATCGGGTCGGCCTTGGGTTCCAGCCAGGCACACAGGGCGTGGCCGGCCTCATGGTAGGCGGTCCGCTTCTTCTCCTCGTCGCCGAAGGCCTCTTCGCGCTTGGCACCGAGCCGGACGCGGTCGGCGGCCTGGTCGAAGTCGGACTGTTCGAGCGTATTCTTGCCGGCGCGCGTCGCAACGAGGGCGGCCTCGTTGCACAGGTTCCGCAATTCCGCACCGCTCATACCGATCATGGCGCGAGCGATCTTTTCAAGGTCGACCGTGTCGGCGAGTGGCTTGTTGCGGGTGTGGACCTTGAGGATCGCGAGGCGGCCCTGCCAGGTTGGGCGGCTGACCGTGATGTGCCGGTCGAACCGACCGGGGCGGAGCAGGGCGGAGTCGAGCACGTCGGGGCGGTTCGTGGCGGCGAGAACGATGATGGTTTCGTTCGGTTGAAACCCGTCCATCTCGCTGAGGATCTGGTTGAGTGTTTGCTCGCGTTCATCGGATCCGCCACCGACCCCGGCGCCGCGCATGCGGCCGACGGCGTCGATCTCGTCGATGAAGATCACGCACGGGGCGTTTTCCTTTGCTGTCTTAAACAGATCGCGTACGCGGCTGGCACCGACGCCGACGAACATTTGAATGAATTCGGATCCGTTGATGCTGTAGAACGGCACGTTCGCCTCGCCGGCGGTGGCCTTGGCCATGAGCGTCTTGCCGGTGCCGGGCGGTCCGACGAGCAGCACGCCCTTGGGAACCTGCGCGCCCAGTCGGGTGAACTTATCCGGGTTGCGAAGGAAGTCCACCACTTCCTGAAGCTCACGCTTGGCGGCGTCCATGCCGGCGACGTCCTCGAAGGTCGCGCGGGTCTTACCCTTTTCGTAGCGCCGCGCGGGGCTGCGGATGTAGCCGTTGATAAATCCGCCGCCTCCGGAATCGCGCAGCCGGGGCAGCACGACGAACACGGTGAACGCCGCGAACGCACCGAACAACAGCATGAACCAGAGTGCCGGACCAATCGCCCCGAGCGGGTCCTCTTCGACGGTCACGACGACGGGTTCGGCGTCGTCTTTCTTCTCCGTGCGGACCTTGCGGTCGGCGTCGCGTACGGCATCGACGACATCCCGGTAGAGATTGTCGCTATGGGGAAGTTGAAGCGTGAACTGACCACCTGTGAGATTGAGGGATTTGGCGAGCTCTCCTTTTGGATCGCGAAGTTCACCGTACGCGCGATCGGTACCGACGAGTTTGAGGGTCTTGATTTCACCGGCGTCGCGAATCTTCTCGAACGCGGTCAGCGAGACACGAGCAGGACTTTGGAAGAGAAGCAGGAGGATGACGACGCCAAGAACGACGATCACGGCGGCCCAACCGCCCGGCAGGAGCGGTTGGGAACGGGGTGACTTGGCAGGCGTCGCGGGCGGAGCCGGTGCGACCGGTGGTGTCTCGTCGGGAACGGTGGCCATTCGCTTCGGTCTCTCGGGAGGTCGAACCGTTCCATTCTAGGCGGATCGTGGGATGGGCGTCAGGCAAGCAAGGCCTTGACCGCCTTGCATTCCTCGACGCCCGTGAGCCGTTGATCCAAACCTTGGAACTTGAGACTGAACTTCCGGTGGTCGATGCCGAGGCAGTGCAGGATCGTGGCGTTCAGTTCGTGCAGGTGAACCGGGTCTTTCACGATGTTGTAACTGAAGTCGTCGGTCTCGCCGTGGACGACCCCGGGCTTGATCCCGCCTCCGGCCATCCACATCGTCCAGCAGCGGGGGTGGTGGTCCCGGCCGTAATTCGTCTTGGAAAGCCCTCCTTGCGAGTAGACCGTCCGCCCGAATTCGCCTGTCCAGACGACGAGTGTGTCCTTCAACAGGCCTCGACGTTTCAGGTCGGTGATAAGTGCGTAGCAAGCCTGGTCCACGTCCTTGCACTGATTCGGCAGGTCGCCGGCGATATTGCCATGCTGGTCCCAGCCGCGGTGGAGGAGCTGCACGAAGCGCACGTCGCGCTCGACGAGCCGGCGAGCCAGCAGACAACTCGCGGCGAACGTGCCGGGCTTGGTCACGTCCGGTCCGTAGAGGTCGAGCGTCGCCTTGTCTTCCTTCGAGAGGTCGACGAGTTCCGGCACGCTCGACTGCATGCGGAAAGCCATTTCGTACTGGGCGATGCGGGTCTGCGTTTCGGGGTCGGCGACGGCGTCGAAGTGCTTGCGATTAAGCTCGGCGAGCGCATCGAGCATGGTGCGGCGGGTGGCACCGTCAACGCCATCCGGATTGGAGAGGAACAGGACCGGATCGCCCTGCGAGCGCAGGGCCACGCCTTGGTGCTTGCTGGGGAGGAAGCCGGAGCCCCAAAGGCGGTTGTAGATTGCCTGGGCCTCTTTGCGGCCGGTCCAGGACGGTGTCATGACGACGAAGTCGGGGAGGTCCTTGTTCATGGTGCCGAGGCCGTAGCTGAGCCACGCTCCGAGGCTCGGCTTGCCGGGGACCTGATTGCCGCTGCACAGGTACGTGACGGCCGGATCGTGGTTGATGGCTTCGGTGTGCAGGGAGCGGACGAAGGCGAGTTCCCCGGCGATCTTGGCGGTATGCGGGAGGAGTTCGCTGATCCACATGCCGGCGGGGCCGTGCTGGGTGAACTTGTATTTCGACGGCGCGACGGGGAAGCGTGCCTGGCCGCTGGTCATGGTCGTCAATCGCTGGCCCATGCGGATCGACGCGGGCAAGTCCTTGTCGTATTGTTCGACGAGTTTCGGCTTGTAGTCGAACAGGTCCAGTTGCGACGGTCCGCCGTTCATGAGCAGGTAGATGACGCGTTTGGCCTTGGGGGCGAAGTGTGGCAGGCCGGGCATCGCCTCGGCGCTGGCGCGCCCGGGCAGCAGCGAGGCCAGTGCCGTGGCGCCAATACCGAGGGCGCCGCGCGACAGGAACGCGCGGCGTGGCAGGATCGCTTGCGCTTCGAGTATGGGATGCATGGCGGACTTTCCGGTTACTTGGTCAGGACTTCATCGAGGTTGAATATCGTGTTCGCGACCAACGTCATGGCCGCGAGTTTCGCAGTGTCGAGTTTCGGGGTCGGTTTCGTTTCGCCGATCGCGATGAGCTTGGCGGCTCGGGCCGGTTCTTTTTGGAACGCGGCGAGGAACGTGTCGTGCGTTTTCTTGAGGATCGCCAACTCGTCGGCCGAGGCGGGCCGGCTGGCGGCGACTTTAAACAATAGGCCGATCGGGTCGTCGCCGCCTTCCGCCAGCGCACGTTCGGCGGCCGCGCGGCTCGCTTCCACGAATTGAGTCTCGTTCATGAGCAGCAGCGCTTGCAACGGCGTGTTGGTCCGCTCCCGGCGGACCGTGCACGCCTCGCGACTCGGCGCGTCCAACGCTGTCATCTGCGGCGGCGGCGACGTGCGCTTCCAGAACGTGTACAGGCTGCGGCGGTGGACCTTGTCGCCCTTGTCGGGCGAGAATCGGGCGGTGTTGCTGCTGGTGTAGCCGACGGCTTCCCACAGGCCGGCGGGCTGTGGTGGCTTCACGCTCGGGCCGCCGATCGACTCGACGAGCAACCCGCCCGCCGCGAGAGCCTGATCGCGCACCATCTCGGCATCGAGCCGAAACCGCGGTCCCCGCGACAGCAACCGATTCTGCGAGTCCATCGCGAGTTTTTCCGGCGTGGCTTTTGCCGATTGCCGGTAGGTCGCCGAGAGGACAAACGATTTCATCAGCTTCTTCACATTCCAGCCGCCATCGCGGAAGTCGACCGCAAGCCAGTCGAGGAGTTCGGGATGGCTCGGCACCTCGCCCTGCGTGCCGAAATCGTCGGCGGTCTTCACCAATCCTGTCCCGAAGACCTGCTGCCAGAAGCGGTTGACGGCGACGCGGGCGGCGAGCGGGTGATTCGGCCCGACGATCCAGTTCGCCATCTCCAGCCGATCCTTCGGCGTCGCCGACTGGAGCGATGCGAGGGCCTTCGGCGTCGCCCGTTGGACGGGTTCGCCGCGTTGGTCGTATTCGCCGCGTTTGAGTATGAACGCCGGCCGGGGCGTCGCCCGTTCCTTGAAGACATAAGACGTCGGAACTTCCCCATCAAGTTTGGCGATCGTGCCCGTCAGTTCGGCACGCTCCTTGTGGAGCGGTTCGAAGAGGTCGCGCGTTTTCGAATATCCGTACTCGACAAAATATTCGCGCAGTTGATTCTTCTGAGCGTCGGTCCGCTTGGAGGCGTCGACTTTGAGCAGGTCGCGGATCGCCTTCGGAACCGCGGTGTCGGCCCCACTGACGGCTGCCCACTCCGCGAGCGTTTCGAAACGGCGATCGCCCTGCGGGGCGGCCGTGGTGATCCCGGCTTTGTCCCAGTACGCTGTGCCATCGAACTGGGTGAAGGCGATGCCGTTGATGATCGTGCCGGGAGTGATGCCCACCTGGGCCACCGGAATTTCCAGTTTGACCCATTTTCCGGCCTCCGGGAGTTGTCCGCGCGGTCGACGTTCCGTCGAACGGTCCTTGCCCCAATCAATCCGGTTCTCGCCCCAGTAGACCCGATGAAGCCAGTTGTTGGTGTGCCACTGGATCATGATTTCCTTGGGCGGGTTCTTGGGATCGATCCAGACGTGTGCGAAGAGCGTGTCCCCCTCGCCGACGCGCAGGCCCGGCTTGGCATCCGTCGCCACGACTTGCATGAGTCCCTTCGCCTCGAGCTTGAGACTGCGATCCCCCGCAGCCGGTTCGCGCTCCGACTTGGGGGCGAACACCCATTTCCGGTTGAAACCGGCTTCCGATGTTTCCACTGCGCCGGTGGGGATGGCATCGTCGACCCACACGATATCGCGGTGCGTCGGGCTTGCGGCGGCCTTGCCGGTGGCCGTGGCTTGGTAATCGGATTTTGCGATCGCATCGGCGATCCTGGCGTTCACCGTCGCAAGCCGTGCGCGGAGTTCGTCGAGCCGCTTGGTTTGCTCCACCGTCGGTACGGGAATCACGGGGGCGTGCCGGGCCGCGTTGCCGTCGAGCGCGGAGCCGTCGATGCTGTTGAAGTAGGCGAAGAGCGAGTAGTAGTCCTTTTGCGAGAGTGGGTCGTACTTGTGGTCGTGGCAGCGGGCGCAGCCCACGGTGAGACCGAGAACGACGGAACCGTAGGTGTCGGTCACATCGACGACGTTGCGGACGTAGCATTCCTCCTCGATGACCCCGCCTTCGCTGGTCGTGATGTTGCAGCGGAGAAAGCCGGTGGCGACTTTCTGATCGATCGTTGCGTTTGGGATGAGGTCGCCGGCAAGTTGTTCGACCAAGAAACGGTCGTAGCGTTTGTTCTCGTTGAAGGCGCGGATGACCCAATCGCGGTAGAGCCACATTTCGCGGTAGTTGTCCAGGTGCAGGCCGTGCGTGTCGCCGTATCGGGCGCTGTCGAGCCAGAAACGGGCCATGTGCTCGCCGTAGTGAGGGGATGCGAGGAGGCGATCGACGACGGTTTCATGGGCCTTCGGCGAATTGTCGGCGAGGAAGGCCTCGATTTCCTTCGGGGTCGGAGGCAGGCCCGTGAGGTCGAAGGTGGCACGGCGCAGCCAGGCGGTTTTCGGCGCTTCGGGGTTCGCGGTCAGGCCGACTTTCTTTAGCCGTTCGCGAATGAAGTGATCTATCGGGATGACGCCACTGGGCACCGGTGCTTTCTTCGGAGCGACGAACGCCCAGTGTTCGCTCCATTCAGCCCCGCCTTCGACCCAGAGTTTCAACTTTGCGATCTGGTCGGGCTTGAGTGGTTTGCCGAACTTCTTCGGCGGCATCACCTCGCCTTCCTCGGTGCTCGTGATGCGCGCGAGCAGTTCGGCTTCCTTCGGCTGGCCCGGCGGCGCGGCCGCCGCCAGCCCCTCCTTCGTGTCCAGACGCAAGCCGGCCTTACGCGCCTTCGCATCCGGGCCGTGACACGCGTAACAGTGCTCCACGAGAATCGGCTGGATCTCTCGCGTGAAGTCCGGGGCGGCCTTCACCGGATCGGCGGCCAACAGTGCGGAGTGCACCAGGGCCGTCGAGAACCAAGCGATGGCGAATCGATACATGACGATACCCGGAGAGTCGGGCCAAGAGGCGGGATTGACGATGCTGTTGTTATACCTGCCAGCGGAACGAATCGCCAGCAATGGGATCCATGAAAGAACGCGGAGGAATTCCCATCGCGCGCTTGCTTTCGTCCCGCGCCCGGCCTAACATCATGGCTCAGCGCGGGGTTGGATGCCACCGCCCTCTCGCAAGCCCTGCGCTGCGACCGGCCGAAAAGGATTTTCCATGAGCGCAAAAACCACCGACGACAAGTCCCCGATTACGCGCGATCGCGCCGTCCGCGTCTGCAAGATGCTGACCTTGCTCTCCGACGGACCGCAACGCCGCGAAACGCTCATCAAGAAACTCAAGCTCAACGAACGGGGCTTCTACCGCGAACTGGAATTCCTCCGTTCCCATGGCATCGCCGTCGATCCCGATGGCAACCGCTACCACCTGCTCTGCGACCTGGACAGCGCGCTCGCCAAACTTCCCGTCCCCGACTTGAAGCTGAACATCCGCGAGGCGCTCCTGCTTGCCAAGGGACCGACCTCGGCGCATCGGAAACTCCAGACACACCTGAATCAGCTATTGGGCACCAAACAGTCCGATTGACGCCGGCGTCGACGGCGCGGTACGAACTCCGCACTTCCGGAGTCCGAACCGTGTCCACTGCCATCGTCATCCCTGCTCGTTTCGCGTCCGTCCGCCTGCCGGGCAAGCCGCTCCTGCGCGAGACCGGGAAATACCTGATCGAACATGTCCACGAGCGGGCGAAGGAAGTCCGCAACGCCGACCGTGTGCTGATTGCGACCGACGATAATCGGATCTACGACGCGGTATGCTCTTTCGGCGGCGAAGCCATCATGACGCGAGCCGATCACGCCAGCGGCACCGACCGCATCGCCGAGGTCGCCGCCGGGCTGCCGACAACAGACCTCTTCGTGAACCTGCAAGGGGACGAACCGCAGTTCGATCCGCGCGCCATCGAACGGCTCATCGACCTCATGACCGACGGCGTGGCCAGCATGGCGACACTCGCCACGCCCATCCGCGACCGTGCCACCTACGAGAATCCGAACTGCGTGAAGGTCGTTGGCTCCGACGACGGGCGGGCGCTTTACTTCAGCCGTTCGCCGATCCCCTTCGTCCGCGATGGCGAACCCGACTTCGCCTCAGGTCGGTTCCTGCTGCATCTCGGCGTCTACTCCTATCGACGGGATGCGCTACTCCGCATGGCGAACTCCCCGCCGCACCCGCTTGAACAATTCGAGAAGCTCGAACAACTCCGCATGCTCGCCGCAGGTGGTACGATCCGACTCGATACGGTACCAGAGGCACATCGGGGCGTCGACACGCCGGCCGACTATGCCGCCTTCGTGGCCTCGTGGCGAGATCAGACACGACGAGTCGCGGCGTGAAGCTCAGATTGGATCATCAAAATTGAGCGGCGCAGCCCGCATCGCCAGCGCGACGCCGACGGCCATCGCGACCAGCGCAGGAAGCAGCACGATCGCGAGTCGTCGTTTCGGGCATAACCGATCGACGGCCGGCACATGGCCGATGAGCGAGAGCAACGGCGCGGCGGCCGGCAGCACGAACGCCGCGGTCGGAATCTCGGCGAATGTTTCGTGAAACGACGCGAATGCCGTCCCCGTCAGCAGGATCGCCGTGCCGGGCAACACGCTGCCGGTTTCCAGCCCACCGAAAGCCGCGACGACCGCGAAGCCGAACAGGCACATCCCGCCCAGCGTGGCGGCGTCCAAAAGGCTCTTCGAGTGTGCGTGGATCGCGACGGCGCCTGCGGACATCAACGCGCAGCCCATCAGGAATGGCACGGCAAAGCTCGGCCGCTTCGCATCCAGTTTCATCAGCCCGAACCCGACCGCTCCCGGCAACAGCACGAACGCCGGCACCGCCCACTCCGGTGACGCGTAGTAGTCCTTCGCGAGGATACGAGTAACGGCTATTGCACCCACTGCCGCCCACAAAACGGCGCCCGCGATCGCCCACCGCCGCGCCACCAGGCCCGCCACGGCCCCGGCGATCGCCAGCCACGGCAGCCACGACGCCCGCGCGGTGGACGGCCACCAATCGGAATTGAATTGCGAAGTGAGATTCCCAACCGCAAACGCCGCGGCGAACCCGACGAACGCTGCGAACGGGATCGACTTTTTGCCGAATATCCATCGCGCGGCGACGAGAACGACGACGCCGACGGCGAACGGCGGCCCCACGGTCTCCCGCAGGGCCTCCAGCACCATCGGTGTCGGCGGCAGCGGCATGGCTTACTTCTTCGCTTTCACTTCAACTTTTATCGCGACTTCGTTGTCGACTTTGCCTTGACCGTACGTCATGCCGTAGTCCGTGCGGTCGATCTTGAACTCGGCCTTTAGCTCGAACGTCTCGCCCGTCTTGATTTCGGCCGGGAAGCTGATCTCCTTCTCCTTGCCGAGCAGCGTGAACTTGCCGGTGACGGTAAAGCCCTTGTCGCCCTTCTCGATTTTCGTGGTGACGAACTTCGCCGTCGGGTGGTCCTTGACGCCAAAGAAATCGCCATTCTTGAGGTGGTTCGTGAGCATGGCGTTGTCGGAGTGGAGCGAGGTCGTATCGATGGTCACGTCGATCTTCCAGCTGCCGTCGTTGGTGACGGTGCCTTCCAGCTTCTTGAATCCGCCGGTGTGCTTGCCGTCCTTCTTGGTGCCGGTGAATTCGATGGTGGTGTTCTCGCCGTCGAGCTTGTATTTGTCGGCGGCGACGGACGGGGCGATGGCGAGCAGGGCGGCGGCCACGGCGGACAGGAACCGATTCATTCGCGAACTCCTGGAATGGAACGACATGATGGGGGCGACCCCCATAGTGTACGCACGGCGACTGGTGTCGGCGTGCCACGGTAGGAATACCTGTCGATTTCGCGAAGCTTTCACGAGCGGTCATTTGCGGTTGAAGAGCCAGCGGAGGGCCGCGCCGGGGTGCCCGTCGTGGGCGCGCCAGGCGGAAAGCGTGGCGACGGAATAGGCGAACATCGCGAGCCACTGTATGGTCGAGAGAAGGAGATACCAGCGATGCAGGCCGTAGAAGCCGTCGCGTTCGCGGAGGCGGTGTTCGTCGAAGTCGAGTCGTTCGGTAAGCGCGCCGTGGAGCCAAAAGGTGAGAAGCGCATTCAGGAGGGTTGCCAGAACAACGAGCCAAAAACGGAGCCGACGGCGCGGCGCGGTTGCGAGCGAGTCCATCGCGAAGACCGCCAGCGCGAACCAGCCGATCCGGTTCAGCCAGAGCGTGACGCGCTGCGTAACGAACCCCTGTTGCGTCGCCGAGCCGAGGAAGTCGGTGCCAACCGGCACAACGACGAGGGCGTAGAACAGGAACCCGCCCTGCCACAACAGGAGCGATTGCAGGACAAGGAAACGGCGGAGAAGCATCAGTACTTCCCTGTCGCGTGGATCGTCAGGAAGACGGATCCCGCTATCGGCTTCGAATCCGCAGTTTTCAGATTGTAGCCCAGTTGCATGGACATCGCCGGCTTCGAGCCGCCCTTCAGTCTAACAAGGACAGTCTTCGCGTCGACAAGTTTGGCGCTTTCGATGGGTACATCGTCCTGGCCTTCGACCTTAGGGTCGGACACTTTCCAGCGTTTCGAGCCATACTCGCCGCTCCAGCGGTAGTTCCACCATGCGGCGCGGTAATTGGCGGGAACATCTGCGGTCTTTGCATCCATTTCGCGCGAGAACGTCAGCTTCACGCCATTCGGCACGACCTCCATTTTCACCGGCAAGTCGAGCGGTTTACCGGTGAGGCGCATGCGCTGGAGGCTGCCATCCGCCTTCGCGGCCGTCTGCCAGCCGTTGAGGCCGACGACGTAGAGGCTGCCGTCCTTCGGGTGGAACCGGCCCGTTCGCGAGCCACTCAGGAACCGTACCGGCAGTTCCGCAACGCCACCCTGCACCTTGTGACCGATCTCCTGGCGAAGCAATACGTACACCTTGCAGCGTCCGTAGCTGAAGTGCAGCGGCAGCCCGGCGAGCACGCCCCAGTGGTCGTCCTTCGGCACCCAGACCTGGCCGCCGGCCGAGTTGTCCACTTCGCGCGGCAGCCAGCAGAGCGGTTCGTCGTACGTCTTCGGCGGCGTCGCGCGGTGGTGGGCCCGCATGTCGCCGTAGAAGCCGCCCTGCTTGTACTGGTCGATCCGCGTCGCGGGCATCCAGTTGCCTTCCTGGTCGGCCCCGGTGATGATCCCCGTCGGCGAGATGCCGAGGCCGATCGGGTGGCGGAAGCCGGTGCAAAACACTTCGGCCTTGCTGCCGTCCTTGAGGATTCGCATGAGGGTGCCGCCGGTCGGCGTGTCGGTGTCGCCGGTCTTGTGGAAGTAGAAGTTCCCCTGCGGATCGGTTTCGAGGCTGGTATCGTAGCTGTGTTCGCCGCCGGAGCAGTGCCAGTCGTTGTTGACGCACTCGTAGTAGTCGGCCTCGCCGTCGTCGTTGTTGTCGTGGAGCCGCGTGAGCTGGCCGCGCTCGAGTACGTGGATCTTGCCGTCGACCACTTTGAGGCCGAGCGGCTGGTAGAGACCGGTGGCGAAGCGCTGCCAGTGGCATTGGTCCTTCGCCTCGTCGACGCGGACGAGCCAGACGTCGCCGTGCGCGGTGGAGACTACGATCCGCTGATCGGGGAGGAAATCGACTGCCGTGCAGAAGAAGAGGGCCTTGAACGGGTTGTCGTAGGGGAGCGTGAGCGTGTCGACGGCGAGCGGGCCATCGGCGCTGCCGCGCACGAGCTTTGTGACGAGGGGCTTGCCCCAGCGCGGGGGGCCGGGTTTGGTGAAGGGCTTCAGCGGACCAGCGGGCTGCTGTTTTTCAAGGAATCGTTCAAATACGTTCGCGGCAGGAGCGTCCAACCCATGTAGAGCGTACAAGATCTGATGGACTTGGGATTGCTGCACGACTTTGAAAGTTGTTCGCAGGTCGGTGAATTCGTTGGGTTTCCCAGCGTCCTCCCAGCGAATACTGGATTTTGAAACACAACCGATATCAAGCCGATGCTTGTCGTCGAGCCAGAGGTATGTCATCGCACCGAAATTACCAGCCACACCCAGTCCAGGCGCACCGGAATTGCGCAAGGAGTATGCCGTTGCGGTCGAGAGGGTCCGAATGGAGGAATCGACTTCCATGGTCCGCACCAGCACAGTCAATCGATCGACTTCTTTCGTCTCGAAGGATTCAAGGACTTCGGTTTCTCCGACAGTGTACTTGAGTACCACGCGGTCACCGTTGACGTATGTGCCCCGGTACTTTACCCACTCCTTCGGCAGCGGGGCGGTGTACCGCTTCATACCCGAGTCCCACTTGCCGTTCGCGTCGGCCCAACCCGGTCCTGCCGGCAGCGAAAAGGCCATCGTCCCGTTCGGAGTGGGCGTGTTGAGCAGACCGAAGCGCCGAGCGCTAATGTTGACGTACCCACCAGTCCAGCCCGCGACCGTGCGCATCGTGTTCCGGTCGAATGCGACGCCGGCTTTGCCGCCGTCGAGTTTAATGACGGTCGCCTTGTAGGCCATGTGCTGATCTTTGCCGACCGGGTAGCGGAAGCTGCAATTCAAGACGGGGCCGGTGTCCGTCAGTTGAAATCGCTTGTCGTCCCACTCCGGGTCCTTCATGCGCTCGTACGGCTCGCCTTTGCCGATGGCCGGGCGAGGCGTCCAATCGTCGATGTTGATCGGCGCGACGAGCGGCGGCGCGGGCTTCGGCGGATCGGCCGCGAAGGACGCGAGCGGGAGTAGGAAGAGTGAGAGGAGCGTTCGCATGGGGAGGTTCCTGAAGGCGAACGGCGCAACGTCAGTCCGCCGGTGGTTGGTTCAAGGCAAGAACCGGCGGACTGACGTCGCGCCGTTCGCCGGTTTTTCTCCCTCCCCCTCGAAGGGGGAGGGCCCGGGTGGGGGTGACGGGGATCGCGATCCTTCGGGCGGTTGCAACCTCCGTCACCCCCACCCTAACCCTCCCCCTTCGAGGGGGAGGGGACAAGGATTTCACTGCGATTCTCACCG
Organism: Gemmataceae bacterium; assembly: GCA_022842245.1. Classification (GTDB taxonomy): domain Bacteria; phylum Planctomycetota; class Planctomycetia; order Gemmatales; family Gemmataceae; genus Limnoglobus. Next base: position 16,993 of record JALHPZ010000047.1, on the reverse strand, counting down.
ACTCCAATCGTCGGTTGTTCTACGGCATGCACCGTTCCATTGATCGACGTATTGGGTAAAGTCATCTGCTCCGGCTTCGCCGATTCCGGTTCCTCGGCGAACTTGAACCACCCCCGGAACCGCTCGACCAGCACGTAGAACACCGGCACCATCACGAGCGTCACGAGCGTGCTGAGCACGATGCCGCCGATGATGCCGCGGGCCATTGGGGCGCGCGTCTCGGCGCCGGGGCCGAAGCCGATCGCCGCCGGCACCGCCCCGGCCACGCACGCCAGGCTCGTCATCAGGATCGGCCGCAGACGATCCTTGCCGGCCCTCAGTACGGCGTCGACCGGTACCAACCCCGCCAGCCGGTGCCGGTTCGCCGCGTCCACGAGGATGATCGAATTCTTCTTCACGAGTCCCGTCAGCAGGATCATGCCGATGAGCGACATCATGTTGAGCGTGTCGCCCGTGAGGTAGAGAGTGACCAGTGCCCCGGTTGCGGCGAAGGGCAGCGCGAGCAGCACCGTGAACGGATGGACGAACGAGGCGAACTGCACCGCGAGGATGCCGTAGACCACGACGATGCCGAGCGCGAGGGCGAAGACCAGTCCCTCGATCGTCTCGCGCATCGCCGAGGCATTGCCGAGTTCCACCGTTTCGTAATCCTCGCCCGGAAGGATGCGCTTCGCGATCGCCTGACAGGCGGCCACCGCCTCCCCCTGCGACACGCCCTCCGCCGGCGTGGCGGTGATCTCGATGGCGCGGCCGTGCCGGAAGCGATTCAGCACCGGCAGGGTCGCCTGCGGTTGCAAGTCCACCACGTCGCGCAGGGGCACGAGCTTGTCCACGCCGACGCGCACCGGCACGCTGTCCAGGTCCGCAGGCACGTCCCGTTGTCCGGCCGCGAGCTTGATCCGCACGTCGTACCGCCGGCCGTTGTCCGTGTACTTCGCGATCTTCTGACCGCCGACCATCAGCGAGAGCGACTCCGCCACGCGGCCGACCGGCACGTTCAATCGGCCGAGTTTCACGCGATTCGGGATGACGCGCTGCTCCGTCTTGCCGGGCCGGTAGTTGCAATCCACGTCCGCCACTAAGCCGCTCGCGCGCATCTCCTCCATGATCGTGTTCGCGAGGTGCGGCAGTTCGCCCCAGTCGCCGCGGATTGCGAAGTCGATCGGGTCGCCGCGCTGGGCCGTGAAGCCCTCCTGCGACAGGTCGCGCATCACGACGCGGATGTCGCCGAGTGCCTGCAATTCGGCACGGATCTCGTTCATGATCGCCTTCTGATTCTTCGCCCGGCGTTCCTTCGGTATCAGGTTCACGAAGATGTCGGCCTCGAAGATGAGCTGCCCGTTTTCGCTGCCCGCCGTGGTCAGCACGCCGGCGACGTCGTCGCGGTTCAACAGACGCTCCTCACACTCTCGGAGCAGTTCCTTGACCTGCTCGATGTTCGAGTCGACGGGGCAGACGACATGCACGACGAACCGGCTCTGGTCCTCGCTGGGGATCAACTCGCGGCCGAGCACGTCGTTGGCGAGCATCCAGACGGCGATGCCGCCAATGCCGGCGCCAATAAGCAGCACAAGCGCCGGCACGCGGAGAGAGAACCGCAGCAGTCCGAGGTACGCGGCCGTGAGAAACCGCATGAAGCGGTCAACGGGGTAGACGAAGAACGGCGTGAGGAAGAACTTGTCGATGAGGGCGTACAGTTGGTGGCCGCGCGTGGCGAGGAGAAAGCCGAGGACAAACGCCGCCGGCAGGCTCACGGTAAGATTCAACACCGATCGTGCCGATTCGAGGAACTCGTGTTCCTTTCGCCAGAGCGGCATCTGCTCGAGCGTGAAGCGGATCGCATACAGCAGGCCGACGAATACCACGCCGCAGACGAGGCCGAGCGTCCACTTCCGCCGGCGCGGGATCGCGACTTTGAACCCGTGCCGCACGTCAAGGAACAGCGAGCAGAGCATCGGCGTGAGCGTCAGCGCCGACACGAGCGAGAGCAGCACGGCCACGCCGACGGTGACTCCGAACTGGAAGAAGAACCGGCCGACCGTGCCGGAGAGGAACGCGACCGGCAGGAAGATCGCCACGATCGAGAGCGTGGCGGCGACCGCGGCGAAGCTGATCTCGCGCGAGCCGAGCAGCGCGGCCCGCACCCGCGACAGGCCCTCCTCCCGCCGCCGGTGGATGTTCTCCAGCACGAGGATCGCGTCGTCGACCACGACGCCGACCGACAGCGAGAGCGCCAGGAGGGTCATCAGGTTGATCGTGAACGGCGGATGGCCGAACAGCTTCATCCCATAGTTCACGAAGAAGAACGTGCCGACGAGCGACGTGGGGATCGACAGGCAGACGTTGATCGTGGTGCCGAGCGAGCCGAGGAACAGGAAGCAGACGAGCGCCGTGAGTAGCACGCCGAGCACGAGCGTGAGTTTCATCTCCTCGACGTTCTCGCGGACGAAGACGGAGTAGTCGATCGGAACGTCCATCTCGATGCCGGCGGGGACCATGCGCTTCAGGCGCGGCAGTTCCTTCTTGACGTTCTCGCAGACCGCCACGAGGTTGCCGCCGATCGCCTTGCGCACGCCGACGGCGACGGCGGGCCGGCCGTTGTACCGCGCGACGCTGCGTTCGTCCTCCGTGCCGTCCTCGATGCTCGATGTCAGGTCCGCGAGGTAGATCGCCTGGCCGTTCCGCCGGGCGATCAGGATGCGTTTGAACTCGTCGATCGAATAGGCCTCGCCCATCGCGCGGACGTTGGCCTCGATCATTCGGCTGGTGATCGTACCGGCTGGCAGTTCCTGGTGCTGGCTCTGGATTGCCGTGCGGATCTCCGCGGCCGTCAGGTTGTACGACCACATCTTTTTCGTATCGAGCCAAATCCGCACGTTCCGGGCGCGCAGCCCGGCGAACTGCACGCCGCCGACGTCCTGGATGCCGGCGATCGCCTGCTTGAACTCCTTCTCGGCGAAGTCGCAGATCTTCCCGTGCGACACGCTCGAACTGGACAGCGTGATCCAGAGCACCGGCAGGTTGTTCGGGTTCAGCTTCAGGATGACGGGCTGTTCGATTTCGCGCGGCAACTTCCGCCGGGCGGCGCTCACGACGTTCTGCACGTCCTGCATCGCCACGTCGATGTCGCGGTCCAAGCGAAAGAAGATGTTGACCTGGCTGACGCCCTGGTAGCTCTGCGAGACGACGTAGTCGACGCCCTCGACGCCCGAAACGGCGTCCTCGACGACGTCCGTCACGTCGCCATCCATCACGTCCGGCGAAGCTCCCTCGAGGGCGATCACCACGGAGACGACAGGGAAATCGACTTCGGGGAACTGGCTGACGCCCATGCTGGAATAGCCGAGGTAGCCGAAGACGAGCATCGCCGCCGCGAGCATGACGGCGAAGACGGGATTGCGAATGCTGAGGTCCGCGAGTCCGCGCGACGGTCGGGACGAGTCGAGCATGGAAGGCGAGGCTCGGCGGGGAGGGCTGCCGGTGATTCTACCGCGAAGAGGCTGATTCGTCGTGCGGCTTTCGCTCCCAGACTTCGATCTCGCCGAAACTGATTCGATGCCGGTAGTGCCGTCGCAGCGTATCGGGAATGATTGCCCAATCCGGGATGGGTACCCACTCGGCGGGTCGCCAGACCGCGAGCGAGTCGGAAGATGCGTGAGCGAGTTCCCTCGCAAAGGCATCAGTATCCTTACGGCCGACGATGATGATCCACATCATCGACTCGGCGTGCAGCGGTGTTCGCCGGCCGGCGGGGCCGTTCACGGCGGCGGGTGACAGGAGCAGGTTTGCGACCTTCCTGTCGGGCGAAGTTTGTTTCAGATATTCGATCAGTTGCCGGTCGTGGTGGTACGGGTAGATGCACAGGCCGGGCAGCGAAGCGTTGGTGTAGCCCCTCGGCACGAAGCGTTCGATGTTCCCATCCAATGCGCGCCACACTTTGCGTTGGTTGGTGAACTCGCAGCAACGTGGAGCAAAGTGGATGGTCGAAGCGACGAGTGCGAGGGCACCGAGGAGTTTCCATTTGTTCGCGAGGTTCCCGTTCAGGATCGAACCGAGCAGCACCATCGCTGCGACGGCGAGCATCGTGCGCAGAGGCTGTTCGAGGTAGTCGTGCGGGAAGGGGCTGAGAGGGCGATAGAGCCACGCGCCGGCGAGCGCGACGAAGGGCCAGGCGAGTTTCGGACGTACAAGGAGCGCGCCGAAGATGACGATCGCGGCACCGCCGGTCGAGAGTTGCTTCCAGTGGATCGCGAGGGAATCGCTTTTCGCTTGGGCGTAAATGCCGCCGTCGCCGATGGCACGCATCTGATTCAGGAAATCGAAGAACAAACCATTCGCGATGACCGGCAGGAAGAGCAGGGCAGCGAACGCTGCGACAAGGGATCCCCACGCGAGTCCGACTCGCCAGTTCCAGCCAAGCGCCGGCGCGAACGCCGGGAGCAGCAGCACGACCTGCGGTCGACTCACAAGCGCGAAGGCGACCAGCGCGGCCGAGAGCACCAGCGACCATCGCGGTCGTTCGCGCCCAGCGACCGCAAGCAAGGCGAGCAGGGTAAGGGCGGACACTTGACCGTCCCGCTGGGCGGCGTGAGCGAAATCAAGCGTGGCATGGTACGACACGAGAATCGCCGCGGCCGACACCCCCGGCAGCCACCAACCGAGCCGCATTCGCGACCAGACGGCGGAGGCAATGCCCGTTCCCACGATGAGGATCGTGTCGAAGATGTAGATCGGTTTCGCGCCGCCCCAGCCGAAGAGTTGGCCGTAGACCCACGCCTGATAGATCGGGCCGGGGAAGTTCGTCGTCGGCCGGTCGCGGTAAGGGCGTTCCCCGGCGTCCCACCCCTGTGCGAGAACGGCAAAGACGTCATGGTCTGTCCAGAGCGGCCAGGTCAGCCGGCCCGGCAGCCAGTAGGCGACGACGACGCAGCAGAAGATCGCCAGGCAGACGGTCAGTGGTCCGCCGAGCAGCCGCGCGGCCCAACAGTCGATACGCGACGACTTGGCCTGCGGAACGACGACAATGGTCGCGGATTGGATTCCGGGCACGACGACCGTGGACATGAGCAATGTCATACCGCGTCAGTCAGAATTCGTGCAAGCGTAACCGCGCGTTTCCCGAGTCGGTAACTCGCTCCGCGAGTTCCCCGTGGGCCGATTTGAAACTGGATACCATCACGATACGGTTCGAGTGTCGGGAACTCGCTCCGCGAGTTCCCCGTGGGCCTGTCGCAAGACAAAGAGTACTCGGGATTTCACAAGAGGTACTGGGGGAACTCGCGGAACGAGTTCCCGACTCTAATCGATCCGAGATGCTCAGCCGAACTACTTCTTGATCACAAGCATCCGATACGGGAACATCGCACCGCCCAGGTCGTTCGATTCGATCAACGAAAGGAAATACGTGCCGTCCTTTGGCAGCGTCACGGTCAGGGATGGATCGGCGGAGCCGTTCGCGTCGTCGCAGGTGTCGAGGATGTTCTTTTCGGAGTCGAACAAGGTCAGGTGCAGGTCGGCCGGGGAGCCAAGCCGCGCGGCCAGCAAGTCGATGGAAACACGTTCCCCTTTCTTGCCGACGAAGGAATACACATCGGTGTCGCGCTCGCGGTCGATCTTTCCCTCGACGGCGGCGGGTAGTGTGATCGACTGCGGCTTGTCGAGGCCGTCGTTCGGCTCCTTCTCCGCCGTCCGCGGCGTCTCGTCGGCGAGCGCCACCTTGATCGCGTTCGACTCGCCGCCGGGGCCGACGACACTGAACGCGAGTGTCCCGCCGGGCGCGTCCTTCGCCACGTCCAGCTCGATCTCGATCTCGGAATCGCCCACGCGGTCGAGCGGGTAGTTGTTGGGCAGCCCGACCTTCTTCGGCTTCCCGGCGATCGCACCCTTCGACTTTGGTTCGTGGACACGCAGTTCCATCAAGCCGTCGATGTTGACCCCGCGAACGACGACCTTCGTCTTCTTCCCCGGCTCGACGACAAGCGGCATCGCGACCGTGAGCTTCGGCACTGGAGCCTTCTTCTTGTCTTGGGCGGAAGAAGAGGTGAGCCACAGATGAACACAGAAAACACTGATCAGAACCAAGAAATGAAATCTTGTCTTTTTCCGATCTGTGATTTCTGTGTTCATCTGTGGCCAATCAATTCTCAAACGAAGAGCTCCTTCACGGATTCGCCGCTGTCGAGGACTTCGATGGGGCGGCCGTCGGGGGCGACGAGTTGCTTGCGGGGGTCGATGCCGAGGGAATCGAGGATGGTGTAAGCCACGTCCGCCGGCGAGACGGGTCGCTGGGTGGCGAAGGCACCGTGCTTGTCGGTCTTGCCTAGCAAGAAGCCGGGCTTCACGCCCGCGCCCCACCAGAGCATCGACGCGGCCTGACCCCAGTGGTCGCGCCCGGCGTCCTTGTTGATCTTCGGCGTGCGGCCGAACTCGCCCATGACCACGAACAGTGTGTCCTCGATCGTGCCGCGGGCGGTGCTGTCCTCGACGAGGGCTGATATGCCGCGGTCGAACTCGGGCAACTTTTTGTCCAGTCCTTCAAAGATCTTGCCGTGGTCATCCCACCCGGCGTAATTGACGGTGACGAAGCGGACGCCCGCCTCGACGAGCCGGCGGGCGAGCAGGAGCGATTGCCCTGCCGTCGTGCGGCCGTAGCGGTCGCGGAGCTTTTCGGGCTCGGCGCCGATGTCGAACGCTTTTTTCGCCTCCGGCGAGAGCAGCATCGCGGCGGCGCGCTGGTGGAACTCGTCGTAGGTCGCGATCTGGTCGTTCCCCTGCACCTTGGCGGCAAGGCCGTCGACTGCTTTCAGGAGCGTCTCACGGCGCTCGATCTGCCGCTTTGTGAGCGACGCCGGCGGCGAGACGTCCTCGACCTTGTAGTTCGCCGCGTTTGGGTCGCCGGCCTTGAACGATTCGTATCGGCCGCCGAGGAACGCGCTTTTGCCGAGTTCCCAGGTAAAGGACGGGTTGCGCGGCACGGCGACGTAGGGCGGCAAGGTTCCGCTGAATCCGAAATCGTGCGCGGCGACCGCGCCGATGGCGGGGTAATCGCCGAAGGGCGTGCCGAAGCGGCCGGAGAGGACCCAGTTCGTGGCCGTCTCGTGGTGGTCGTTCGTGTGCGAACCGGACCGGACGAGCGCGATCTTGTCCATCGCCTTCGCCATCATCGGCAGCCGCTCGCCGATCTGAAGGCCGGGCACGACGGTACCGATCGGCTTGTACTTTCCGCGAATCTCCTCCGGAGCTTCGGGTTTGAGGTCGAAGCTGTCGTGGTGCGAGAGGCCGCCTCCGAGGAAGACGAGGACGACGGACTTCGCGCGGGCCCCCTTCCTCTTCGTCGCCGCTTCCGTGCGGAGCAAAGCGCCAAGTGAAAGTCCGGCGACCGCGCCGACGCGGAGAAAGCTCCGTCGGGATTGGCCGAGGGCGATATCGATCATCGGTCCTTACCTGTCGAATGTGCGGGCGGTCGATGTCTGGCTGGTGATGCCATTATCATCGATTGTCGATCGGGATGGAAGACTTCATTTTCGGAACCCCGCCACGCGGTGAAACGTGAGGAAATTCGCGTCGTGGGCGTTGTGCGCGGGCGTGCCGTCGGGTTCGTCGGACGCGGTGCGGACGACGGCAAGCAGGTCGTCGCCATCGAAGAGCCAGTCGCAGTATTGGAAGCCGTGCGCCTTCACGTCCGGGTGTTGAAGGATCGTCCGATTCACGTTCCACGTTTGTAGGTCGCTAGAAGAAACCAGCGAGAGTGTATTCCGCCGGCTGGCGGCATTCGGGCCCTCGAACTCCTTCGGGACGAAGTTGGCGAGCGTCCAGTACTTCTTCGAGGCCGAGTCGTAGCGGATCGTGAACTTCTTCCCACCGCCGGGGAAATCGAGGAAATCCTTGTCAGGGTCAAAGCTCGCGGTCTTGCCATCGGCCGAGATCCGCACCATCGCGGCCTTCTCGGGATAGTTCGGTTGCTGGACGCGCAGAACGTTCACGACTTCGCCCGACGGAGTCGCCACGGCGTTCCCTTCCAGCCAGCCGCCGAACTTGCCGTTGAACCAGCCGTAGTCGGCCGCGAGTTTGTTCGTCGTCGTCCAACTCTTCGCGTCCAGCAGGTCGGCATCGACAGACGCGGACATCATCATGCTGCGGAACTTGCGATCCCAGCCTTTGCCGCCGTTGGTCGGGTTCGCCTCCTCCATGGCCCGCCAGAGGCGGCCGCCGTGGACGAGGACGGGCACCGGGGCGCAGTGGTACATGCCGTCGGCGTGCAGCAGCCCGGACTTTGCGTCCTTCGGCTCGGTCCAGGACTTGCCGCCGTCGGTCGACTTACGGAGGATGCAGAACCCGCGCGCCTTCGACACGCCCATCAGGTACGGGTCGCCCTTGTGTACGAATAGCGTCCCCCACCATTGTCCGACGATTTCGGCGCGGTGCGCCCAGGTCTTCCCTTTGTCGTTCGAAGCGTAGACGTGCGTCCGGTCGCCGTTGTCTCCCGCCATGAAGAGGTCGTGCGAGGCGACATATTCGCCGTTCGGCAGCACCGCAATCGAGGGCGAGCCGATGTATTGCTTCGACTTCGCCGGCGAGTGCGCGATCGTCACGCCCGGCGGCGGCTCGACGGCACCGGCAACCAGCGGAACGAACACCATGACGAGCACGAGACACCGACGCATGGCGACCATCCGCGAAAGGAGTTGATGGATTGCGATGGTATTGTCGGATCTCTCCCAGAGATCGGCCTGCGGAAATCAGTCGTCCTTCGGCGCGGTGCGGCGCTCCCATTCGCGGGCGGCTTCGGCGTGGCCCTTCAACGCCGCGAACTTCAACCAGCGCAGCCCTTCGGGCGGATCGAACGGCAACACGATCCCGCCAAAGTAGAATTTGCCGACGCGAAACGCGGCCTCGACGTGCCCGGCAGCGGCGGCCCGGACGTACCACTCGGCCGCTTCGCGCTCGTCCCGCATCATGCCGATGGCGTTCTCGTTCATGAGGCCGATGCGGAACATGGAATCGCCACAGCCGTTCTTCGCGCCCTCGCGGTACCAACGGAGCGATTCGCGCGGGTTCGGTGGGCCGACGAGCGGTTCGTAGTACCACGCCCCGAGCGCGAGTTGTGCTTTAGCGTAGCCCCGCTTGGCGGCACGCTCCAGGAGTTCGAGGCCGAAGGCGACGTCCTGTTTGAGCTTTTCGCCACGGAGGAGCATTTTGCCAAGTTTGGTCTGTGCTGGCACGTATCCGCGGTTCGCGGCCTTGAGGAACCATTCGGCGGCGGTGAGAGCATCCGGCCGCACGACGGTGCCGTCGAGGTGCATCAGCCCGAGAGAATACTCGGCCGGGGCGAACTCGCCGCCGGCGGCTTTCTCGAACCACTGCAGGGCTGCCTTGCGATCGCGCGGCGTACCCGCGCCGTCAAGCAGGCACTCGCCCGTCAGCCACATGCCTTCGAGATAGTCTTCGCGGGCGACGGAGTGGTACAGTTCAAAGGCCGCCGCGGCGTTGCGATCGGTCTCGACGCCTTCGGCAAGGCATTCACCGTACAGGATACGGCCAAGGGGAGACCCGTCGCGCGTCGCGCGCCGCCAGTCCGCGATCCGGTCCGGCGCGCGTCCGCACAGGAATGCGGGCACGTCTTGGCCGAAGTGCACCGTGCAACCCCAGTCGTCGAAGTCCGCTTGCAGGCTCGCGGTCACTTCGACGGGAACGAGTTCGACGATGTCCGAGGTCATGGCGGTCTGGCGGGATTATGGCGGTGAAACCAAATCAACACTAGCACGCGGACGGCGATCGTGCTTGTCGAAACGGGGCCGGGGCGTATGGTAACCGGTCTACGGTTTCCGAAACGTGCGACGGGAGTTCCGCGATGGTCGAGCGACGAATCGAACTGGACCGCCGATACAAGCGCAAGGACAAGATGCGCAAGCTGAAGAAGAAGCTGGAAACATCGACGGGCGAAGCGCGCGAGAAGATCGTCTACAAGATCAAGCGCCTCAGCCCATTCTGGACGGAAGCAAGTCTGAAACCCGCCGGCGATGCCGCGACGGCCGCTCCCAAGGCCGAGAAAAAGAAGTCCCCGGCTAAAAAGAAGGCCTGAGTCCGGACAATCACTTCGCCAACTCCGCTACGAGCGATTGCAGGAACGGCTCGGCATCCGATACGATGCCGACCGTCTGCGTGCTGCCTCGGTCCATCAATTTCGTCACCGTCGCCGGATTGATGTCCACGCACGCCACCTTCACCCATGCCGGCAGCAGGTTGCCGACCGCGATGCTGTGAAGCGTCGTTCCCACCATCAGGCAGAACCCGGTGCCGGGTACGTGCTTGCGCATCTCCGACTGCGCAACAAGGATGTCCGTGATGACGTCCGGTATCGGCCCATCGTCACGGATGCTGCCGCAAAGCACTGTTGGCACGCCACGCGTCGCACACTCGTACATGATTCCCGATTTCAACACGCCACGCTCGACTGCCTGGCGGATGCCGCCGAGTCGGCGGATCGTGTTGATCGTGCGCAAATGGTGTTCGTGGCCCTCGTCGGTCGGCAGGCCGCGATCGAGCGAAACACCGAGGCTCGTGCCGTAGAACGCCTGCTCCATGTCGTGAACGGCAAGCGCGTTCCCCGCAAAGAGCACTTGGAGGAAACCCCGGCGGATCAATTGCACGACATGTTCCCCGCCGCCGGTGTGTACGACGGCCGGGCCGAGCACGGCCACGATCTTCTCGCCGCGAGATCGTGCCGCTTTCATCGCCGTGGCGATCTCGCGCACACCGACCGCCTTGGGCCGTTCGCTGCTAACAGGGCTGGCCATGAACTCGAACAGGCCATGCCGCCTCGCTTCCCCCTCCGGCGGCATGACCCTCGTACCGTCACGACCGACGACGATCCGGTCACCAGCCCGGACTTCCGTCATCGGCACGCATCGGGCGCTGCTACCGTCCGCATCCAGCACGATACCGCAGTCCATTTCCTGGTCCTCGACCTCGATCCACTCGCCGCCGCAGCGCACTTGCGTGCGAAAGTTTGTGGAGCAGTAAAAACCTTCCGGGAACGCGCCAGAAACATCCGCGGGTGCGGTCTCGCAATCCTTCGCGTTCGCCGGCACCGCGCCGTGCGCGTGGATCTCCGCGAGAATCGCCTCAAGTGCCTCGACCGAATCGGCGCGGATCTCGATCGTCGCGCGGCTTGGATCGTCTTGCCGCTCGCCGAACTTCAACTCCGCGATGTGATACCGCCCCCCGCGCGCGAGGATGGCGTCCAACACCTTCGGAAGCAGCAGCGAATCGACGATGTGCCCTTCGAGGACGACGGTCTCGATGGCGAGGGCGGGGTTCGGCATGACGGCCTCCTTGCAACTATCATAACGCCTTTGGCCGCCGGGACGCCTTGCCGGCGAACCCGGCCGCGTTATGATTGTCCATAGGTAACACGGTGGCTGTAGCTCAGTTGGTTAGAGCGCCAGATTGTGGATCTGGAAGTCGCGGGTTCAAGTCCCGTCAGTCACCCTGAACAGAAACCCCGCAAGACTAAGGACTTGCGTCGGCCCACAACGCCTTCACGGTTCCGGGGGCTTTCGGCTCGTCGGCGAGGAGTATGGGCGGCAGTAAGCAGGCGATGCCGATCAGGATGTACCGAGTCATGCCTTGTCCCCTCCGTAATGCACCGCCAGCCAGATCGTCGGCTCGTCCGGCGTCGTCCACTCGACCCGGTGCTTCCGGTGCGCCAGGATGTTCACGAAGTCGCCGGGCTTCAACTCGATGGTTTCATCCTCGAACCGAAGTCTCGCCACCCCCTTCAGCAGCACCACCCACTCGTACCGGTCCTGATCGTACCAGTACCCTTCGGGCGAGGCGTGGCCGTGCGAGACGATCCGTTCGATACGCACGTCGGCTGCTTCGAGCAGCGTGGTGAAAAGCTCGCCTGGCAGGTTGGCAGGGATGTCGGAGAAGAGGTTCGTCATTCGATCCCCTCTCGCACGAAATAGTCGGCCAACCTCTTCTCAAGAGCGGCCATCGCTTCGGCCAGTGTGTTGGGCTTGTCGTCCTCGAAGATGACCCCGCCGTAGTCGATGGCCCGGACGATGAACCCGTACCCTTCCTGGTCGCCGATCTCAATATGGCCGAAGCCGTTGACCCATTTGGCGACGGCGGGAAACGCCTTCTTGATGTCGGTCGGACTCGGCGTGTAAAGGATCAGCGGGTTGGACTTCGCCCGGCGCATTTGCCGAAGGAAGTCTACATAGACTTCATCCACGGCGGGCAGTTCGTTCTGAACCGAGACCTCGACGCCGAGTTGGTGCAGGTGGGGGAACAACTCCTCCCAGCGTGGATTGCCCCGGAAGGTGATTCGGCGGGGGCGGTGGGCTTCATCCGTCATCGGGCGGCGCATCACTGCCGCCAGGAGGTCGGCCAGGTCGTTCACGTCCGGGGTGTATTCCACGGGAATGCAGACCAGCGGGTTGTTCCGGGGCAGTGCGACGACCAACCCCAGGTAATGCGTCTCCGTCTGGCCCTGCGGTTTCGGAAACGCTCGGAAGTCGGCCTCCCAGGTGTCCTCCTCCTGCTCCAGCCGCTTGATGTGCGTCTTGACGAAGGCCGACCCTTTGCCGAGTTTCAGTTTGCCTTCTCCGTTTCCCACGATCACGCCCCTCCCTCGGCGATCTTGCTTGCCAGAAACCCCTCCAGATTCACAGCGTCGTCCGTGCCGATCCGCAGTGTGCCGCCGTTCTTGAAGTGGACCACCACGCACGTCCGGCCCCACAGGTTCCACACCCAGCCGCCCCGGACGCTCATGTGAATACCCCAGCCGTCCAGGAGCAGCGTCCTGCCGATCTCGACGGAGCCGATGTCAGCATACCGAACCGTCCGGCGAAACAGCGGCACGGGGCCGAAGCGAACCGCCAGCACGTCGCCCCGGTCTTCGACGGCCAGGTGGTGAATCGAAGCGGCGAGGACAAGCACCAGCAGGCCGATGGGCGGGAACAGCCACGGAATCGGCGGTGCGTCCCGGACGAACCAGCCCACCGCAAGGAACACGACGGCGAGTGCGTAGATCAGCAGGCAGAGCGGGGACTTCTGCGTGTGGGCGTATTCCGGTCGTGTACTGTCGCTGGGTCGAGCATCGGTCATTCAGTCCCATGCACCTTCGCCACGATCTTGTCCATCTCGGCGGCGGTGTAGGCCCGGCAGGTGGACGTGTGGACGTTGCCCATCGCCCCCAGGTGCAGGATGGCGGCGGTCGCCGTATCCTCGTCCGGGGCTTCCAGGATCAGCAGGCCGTCGTGGTCGCCCAGAGTCCAGTAAATCTCCTTCACCTTCGCACCGAGTTTCTTCGCCTCGGCCTTGAAGATCGCCGCCCGCTTGGTCGAGTGGGCGATGTCTTTGATGCCCTGCTGCGTGAACTTGATGTTCGTGATGAACGTCGCCATCGGTCAGTCTCCGTGGAAGTAATTGAGTGGTTAAGGTTTATTCGGTTTTGAGGCGGGCGTGTCCTTCTTCTTCGCCACGAACTCCGATTCGTCGCCGCCGTGGAAGAAGATCATCCCGTGGAGTTCGTGGCCCTTCACGACGGCCCAGCCCCGGCCATGCGCCGGGTCCATCTCGTCATTTCCATCCCAGGTCCACTCCACCGCTGGCTCGCCGTCCCGTGTCGTCAGCTTGCAGTTCATGTCACCGTGGACGTAGCCGAAGTGGAACTGGCCTTGGCTCTTGTCGCCGAACTCGACGTAGCCCTCTTCCTCCTCGTCAACGAAGTCCTGCTCCCAGGCGCTCATCGAGACGATCCGCCAGCGGCCCGTGAACGGGGATTTCGGTTTCGCCATCTTGCTACTCCAAGTTATCCATTCAATTCGGTCATCAACTCGGCCCGTCGCCGTTCGATGACCTTGAGGCGAGTCGTGAGCTTTCTGGCCTCCTTGGCGAGATCGGCCAACTCCTGTTGGAGCTTCTTCTGGTGAAGGTGGTCCGGCCCGCTCTTTTCCCGGACGAGAGATTCGACTTCGTGCCGAAGCAGCCGATATCAAGGATTCCCGTGCATGTTGCTCTCACGGAATTGCAGCTTGCCCATCCGGATCGCTGCGATGATTTCCTCCTGAGCTAGACCGAACTCTTGTCGAGCGGACTTGTCGCTCTTCGTGGCTCCCTTATCGGACCACATGGAATCACCCTTCGTCATCGTGCTACTCCTCGTCGTCTTCCTTCAAGGGCTACGGTCGTTCGGGGATGTACGGGATCAGCCCCTTCCGCAGCGCCTCCTCCTGAATCTCCCGCTTCAGGAACCGGGCGTCCACCAGGAAGCCGTTCACCTGGATCATCCAGGCCATCGGGTTCTGGTCCATGCGGCTGCGGAGCGACCATTCCGGGTCCATCGGCCTGATCTTCAACGTCTTGCGGATCAGCATCGACTTGCCCTGGCCGGTGCTTTCGCCGACCCCGAACGCCTTGTCGATGGCCGTCAGCTTCAGGTGCGGCGTCTGGCTGCGGCCGTCCAGGAAGTTCACCCACCCGACCGTGCGGACGATGCCGCACGCCCACGTCTGCGGCTTCCCGCTCACCAGCGGCGACGGGCGCTTGCGGGCCAGCTTCTCGGCCAGCTTCCGACACAGCCCGGCGTACTCCTCGTTCAAATGCTCCCGGCAGAACTGGTCGGTCAACCCGACGATCACCGCCAGCGACTCGTCCTTGTCCGCCCTCGACGGCGGCTTCGGGGCCGGCTTGGCTTTCGGTGCTTTCGCAGGCGTCGGCGTGGCCGACACCGGCAGGGACGTGACGATCCCGTGCCGGTCCTTGGCGATTTTGAAGTCCTCGTTCAGATTGCGCCGGATGCCGGGGCCGAACATCACGTTGTAGCTGCTCATCAAGCCGTCGTAGACGATCCTGCTCTTGAAGGGCAGCAGGACCGTCTGCGTCAGTACCGGCAGGTGGGGTCCGATCAACTCCTCGAACGGCTGCGACAGGGCCAGGACGCCGAAAGCGACGGGCTTCGTTTCGGTGGAGAGGAACACGGTGTACTTCTTCAGTTCCCGAAAGACGTAGAACCGGCCCGCCGCCAGATGCCGCCACGAGCGCACGATGTCGAGTTCGTCGTCCGACATGTGGGCCGGGTTTTCTGCGACGAACGACTCGATCAGGGCGAGGTTGGCGGTCAGGGCGTCCCGGACCTTGAGCCGCACGCCCGGCGAGAGGGCGGCGAACTCTTCGGGCGAGGCGAGCGTGTCGGGGATCACCGTGAGCCGCTGGTTCACGAAGAACAGGAGCGCCCGGTGCAGCTTGAAGAACAGTTCGAGTTCGTGCGGGGGAAGCAGCATTGGGAATCAACCCGGTTGAGGTCCGGCTTCACGCATGGGGCAACGTCGCCTTCAGGTCCGGGATTCCGGCGAGGAAGATCGCATCGCTCCTGTGGTGGTGATACGCCTTGAAGACGAACTCGTTCCAGTAGTTCGGGCCGGGACCGTACTTGAAGAATCGGTGCAGGCCCGTCTCCTCGTTGACTGACCCGGCTAGCGCCCTGCGGAGGAACTGCGACCACTCGTTCTGACTCGCCATCAGGATGTACGGGGTGGTGAAGGCGACGTGGTACTGCGCCAGATCGGGCAGCAGCGGCGGGAGGAGCCGGACGTACCAGAGTTCGGCGGTTGTTCCCCGATAGCCGGAAGTCGGGTGGCAGACGGATTCGGCGTCCGTGACGAGTTCCCGCAGCCGGACATGCGGTCCGTCCGTGCCGACGTGCTGGTACACGCCCATGCGGGAAGCGGCCATCTTCTTCAGGGCGTCGAGTTGGTCGGGGTTCATGCCCACCACGTCGTTCGACTCGATCAGGCACGAGGCCAGGGTGTCGCCGTCGTCGAACGGGAGGTCGTAGAACGCCCAGGACGTGAAGAAGCTGCCCGTCAGCGGACTCATCGGCGGTCCCGAAGGCATGTACTCGTCCTCGGCCGCGGCGACGATCCGGGCGTACGTCTTCATCTCCGGGAGTCGTGACGTTCCCTCTGCGAAGAACGACGTGACGTGCTGGACGAAGGCGTAGGCGGCGTGAACGGGGTCCATGCCCTGCCTGATCCACGCCTCGATGTCGGGCTTGTCCGGGTGGCGGGGCGACTCCCCGGTCGGCAGGCCCGAGAGTCCGCCCCGGCTAAGCTTGGCGTGCAGTTTCTTGCTGGTCCGGCCCATTCGGAATCTCCTTGCCGCTCTCATCCGGTTACGGCTCGACGACACTCGTGGCGGCTCGGCGGTAGTTGTCGCTCTCGCACCGACATCGGTACGGTGTGGCTGCGTCCTCTGGCGGGTGATCTCGCTTTGGCCTTCGCCATCGTGCGCCTCCTCGCCGCTACTCGCCACCTACATTCGCCCCGTCAGATTACGTCATGCCGAGTGCTGAGGGCAGCGCTCGTGTCGTAGAAGGCGTGAAGTTCGGCGGTTTCGCCGTCACAGGTAATCGGCACGACGTAGTTGTGCCTGCTCAAATCGCAATCTCTTTCTCCATCTCGGCGAGTTCGGCCTGCGAGAACATTTTGTACTCGCTCATCGCTTTCATGATGTCGGCTTTCGACGGCTCTTCGAGGCCGAGTTCCTTGAAGAGTTCCCGAAGTTGCTTCCGGTGATCGGGCAGGCACTCGCTTGGGCGTTTCGGGGCCGGTCCCCAAGGGAAGTGTTCGTTCGGCACGAACCGGAGACGCTGCACGATCACGAACGCCGCTCGGACGTGACCGACGAGATCGACGTGCATCTCGACCGCGTGGGTCATGGCGTCCGGCAGGCGCTGGTGCCGGGGCCGATGCCCGTGGCTCCCGTGGGCCGCGTGCCGAAGGTGGCCCGCTGGATGGCGCTGGCCATCCGCTGCGACGAGCTGGTACGCACGGGCGTGGTCGGCTCATACCGGGATCTGGCAGACCTAGAGCGGTTCTCAGGTTGCCGTAGCGGCTCGGTAGCCACAGCTACGGAAGTAGTTGGCGCACTCCGCGGGTGAGAAGGCATCGAGCGCCACGCCCAGGTATTGCTGGAGGTCCGCGAC
>JALHPZ010000046.1 GCA_022842245.1 Gemmataceae bacterium | reverse complement strand
GGCCCCGGCGGCGGATCGCCCGCGGGCGGGACGCCCAAGCCCCACACCGGCAAGGGGCCGCCGCAGGTCGCGCCGCCGCCCAAGCCCGGCCAGACCACGAAGCTCACGCCGGAGATGCTCGAAAAGATCCGCAAGCTCGCCCAGCAAGGCAAGCGCGTGGACATCAAGGAAATGCACAAGACCGGCGAGGTCACCACCACGGGTGCGACCGCCGACAATCGCGGTCCGGCTCGCGGGCCCGACGCCCCACGCACCGGCGGCCCCGCCCGCACCGGCGGCCCCGCCCGGCCCTTCGTCCCCAGCACCGGCGGCACCGGTGGCGATGACGAGGAAAAGCCCAAGAGCGGTGCCGGCGTTATCGGCCGCAATGCCCGCCACCAGAGCCGTCAGGACCGCGGACGGCAAGGCTCCACTTCCACCGACCGCAACTCCGTCGTCATCGGCGCGGGCGGCAGCGTGGACATCATCGAGGAAAAGCACGGCTCCCGCCGCGGGCCTCGCGCCGCCCTGCTCAGCAAGCTCAAACGCCGCCAGATGCAACAGGTGGTGAAGAAGGAAGGCCCCGTTGAAATCTCCCCGCCCATCACCGTCCGCTCCCTCTCGGAAGCGATCGGCATGAAGGTCGGCGAACTCGGCAAGCGGCTCGTCAAGGAAACCAACAAGCTCTACTCCGTGAACTCGCCCGTCGAGTTCGAAGTCGCCGAGCTGATCGCCATCGAGAAGGGGATCACGCTCCAGCTCAAGCGCCAGCTCACGGCCGAAGACATCATTCTCGAAAAGTACCGCAAGCAGGCCGAGGAGATGGATCCCGCCCTCGCGGTCACGCGCCCGCCGATCGTCACGATCATGGGCCACGTCGACCACGGCAAGACCTCGCTGCTCGACAAGATCCGCCAGGAGTACGGCATCAAGTCCGACGTGGTGTCCACCGAGGCCGGCGGCATCACGCAGGTCATCCGCGCCTGGCAGGTCGAGAAGGAAGGCAGCTACATCACCTTCCTCGACACCCCCGGCCACGAGGCGTTCACCAAGATGCGCGCCCGCGGGGCGAAGGTCACCGACATCTGCGTCATCGTCGTCGCCGCCACCGACGGCGTCATGCCGCAGACCGAAGAAGCCATCAGCCACGCCAAGGCGGCGAACGTCCAGATCATCGTCGCCATCAACAAGATCGACATGCCGAACGCGAACGTCGATCGGACGCGCCGGCAGCTCTACCAGCTCGAACTGCTCCCCGACAACATGGGCGGCGACGTGCCGTTCGTGGAAACCAGCGCCGTCACCGGCGAGGGCGTGGGCGAACTGCTCGAACAGGTCCTGCTCGTCGCCGAACTCGCCGACCCGCCGCTCAAGGCCGACCCGCTGCACCCCGGCTCCGGCACCTGCCTCGAAGCGTACCAGGACGCCGACGAGGGCGTGAAGGCCACGCTCATCGTCCAGCAGGGCACCCTGCACAAGGGCGATATCGTCCTCTGCGGCAGCACGTTCGGCCGCGTCCGCGCCATGTACAACGACATGGGCCTGCAGATCGACGAAGCCGGCCCGAGCACCCCGGTCAAGATCACCGGCCTCGACGTCGTCCCCGACGCCGACGACCCGTTCTACGTCGTCGAAGACCTCAGCACCGCGCGCGAGATCGCCGAAACCCGCCGCTCCCTCAAGCAGCGCGAATCGCAGAACACCTTCACGCCGGTCAGCCTCGACACCTTCAACGCCGCCAAGGCGGCGCAGAAGATCACCGAACTCAAGGTGATCGTGAAGGCCGAGGCCCGCGGCTCCGTCGAAGCCATCCGCAAGGAACTCGAGAAGCTCGTCCACGAGGAGGTCCGCTGCCGCGTCCTCCATGCCGGCATCGGCGCCATCAACGAGTCCGACGTCGAACTGGCACTCACCTCGCCGGCCGACACCCTCGTCATCGGCTTCAACGTCACCGCCGACGACGCGGCCCTCGACCTCGCCAAGCGCCGCGGCATCAGCCTCCGCGAATACGACATCATCTACAAGCTCACCGACGACGTGAAGGCCGCGCTCGAAGGCAAGCTCAAACCGATCGAGGAGGTCGTCCACCTCGGCCGCGCCGTCATCCGCGACACCTTCAAGATCAGCAAGGTCGGCACCATCGCCGGCTGCTACGTCACCAGCGGCGTCATCGAACGCTCCGCCCGCGTCCGGATCATCCGCCAGGGCGTGGTCGTCTATCCGCCGTCCGACAAGGTCGTCGGCCTCGATTCGCTCAAGCGCTTCAAGGACGACGCCAAGGAAGTCCGCGAGGGCTTCGAGTGCGGCATGAAGATCGCCGGCTTCGACGACGTCAAGGTCGACGACGTCATCGAAGCGTTCAAGATCGAGATCCGCCAGCGTACGCTGTAACGCCTGGTCAAAAGACCGAATCCGGCCCGCCGCACGCCTTCCCATGAATCCGGGAGGCGCTCGGCGCTCGTATGGATGCGTAGACGAGTCCTTCGGTCTCATTTACGGGTCCTTCCCATGAGCAAATCCTTCACGGATCACGCCCTCGACCGCATGAAGGGCCTCTATCTCAATCACGATGACGAAGTCGGTTCGAAGTACGTCGGAGCGGACGCCACCGGCAAAAAGCGAACGGATTGCATCACCTACGTCCGCAAGGTGATCTCCTACGCCTACGAGCAGACCGGCCAGCCGGGGCTGGCCAAGGAGATCTGGCACTACACCGAAGGAATGCCGCTGGCGCGATACCTCGTCCGCCTCGGCTGGAAGGCCTATTATTGGTCGCCCGACACGAACAACCCGAAGGACGGCGACCAGGAGCACCCGTACACCTACAAGGTCGCGATCGGCCAGAAGAAGTACTACGACATGCCGATCGTCGGCACGATCGTGAATTACGCCCCCCACGACGCCGGCTTGCCGAACTGGGTCCCGGTGCTCGGCAGCATGGGCGATACGAAACTCGATCCCGCGGCCTTGCTCAAGCTCCAGAACATCCGCTTCGCGTTCGGGATCGCTCGCGGAGCGATGCACACCTTCCTCTTTTCCGCCGGCGACGTCTACGAAGTCCACTGGCGCGACATCGGCGCGAACCTCTACGGCAAGACGCCCCTCAAGAACTATGACTGGCTTTCCGGCGCACTCGTCCTTCCCCCGTAACGCCCTCCGGCGCATTCCCGACATGATTTCCGGCACGCTCCGCGCTCGGTTGCTGCTCCGGCAGAGCCGTTCGCTCAAGGACAAGCGCCAGGTCGTACGCTCGATCCTCGACCGGCTGCGCAACTCGTTCAACGTCTCCGCCTCCGAGGTCGACACGCACGACGACGTGAAGGTGCTGACGCTCGGTTTCGCGATCGTGGGAACCGAGCACGGCGCGGTGAAGGGCGCCTTGCAGGCCATCGCCGAGGCGCTGCGGGCGCACCCCGTGGCCGAGTATCTGGATAGCGAGATGGAAGTGGGCCGGTGATTATTCCTTCTTGAGCTTCGGCAGCGGCATGCGAACGACGAGGTCGTCACCGGCCGGGTCGTCGCCGTAGGTCTTGCCGCCGTCGTCCCTCCCGTTCGCTCCGACGCTGTAAAGCAGGTAGCCGTCCTTCGCAGGCTTGTAGACGAGCGGCTTGCCGGTGAAGAGGTCGTCGGGGATCGCGGCGAGGTACTTCGGCGCGAGGTCCGCGAGCTTTTGGGGATAGGTGCCGTTCGCGAGTTTGAATTCGGCGAGGGCGAAGGCGAGCCGAAGGTTCAAGCGTTGTTGTTGGAGTCTGACGCCGGAATGAAACAGCTTTTCATAGATGTTCGGGGAATGAAATCGACGGAGTGCTGCTCGCACCTTTTCGGGTTCGACTTTCGAGAGTTCTTCGGGGTCGGTCATCATCGAAGCGAATGAGAACGCTTCGCCAAGCCCGTCGAAGCCATCCTTGGAGTTGTTCGATCCCCGAGCCGGGATGGACTGTAAGCCGGCCAGTGGATTCTTCCGCAACAGGGCGACCGTCTTGTCCAATGCGTCGTTCGTTTCCCGCTGAAGCGATTCAAACCAGCGCGAATCGAACTTCGCGCGCAGCGTTTCGTCCCGGATACGAGAAGCCGTGGCGTGGACGGTTTGAAGCATGTCCAGTCTGGAAAACCGTTCTTGCAAGTTGATGGTCTGCTCGAGCGATGATGACGGCGGCAACCCCAACCACTCATCGCGATACTTCACAATCGATCGTCCCTCGCTTTGCACCATCGCGATAAAAGTCGCCGATGCCTGGAGTGCGTAGATTTCCGTCGCGACTCCAATTAGATATTCGATCGTCGTTCCGCTGGAGATTCGGCGCGAGAGACGCTGCGCGGCGAGCAGGTCCGACCAGGCTTCGTCGAATTTCTTCCGGGCGATCCGAGTCATCGCGCGATTGCAGAGCGCTTCGCAGATCCCGCGCATTCGATTCGACCAAGGCGAAAAGGATCCGGTCAGGGATGGACGCGAGCCGTCTTTGGGTCGATGAACCAACGGGCTGTAGAAATGTGGTCGCTTGGATGCCTCCACGCAGATATCCAGCGATTTCGAATTCGTTTCGACCCAGTCCCCATGCAAAGGAATATCCGCATGAGTCCAGGGTCGAGACCGAGCGAATGCCTCTTGTCGAAACAGTTGGTCCCACTCGGACTCGTCGCGTGATTGGACTCCTTCCTTCTTCCGCCGATACTCGTCCAAGCTCACGAAATACGTCCCCTCCGCCGGCGGCGGCTTCACGCCGAGCCACTTCCACCAGTCGGCGTGCAGTTCCTTCCCTTCCGGCTTTGGGCCGATCGCCTGCATCAGCAGCACCACCGCGTTCGTCTCCGGCGTGATCGTGCCACGCAATCGCTCGTTCAGCGCCGTCTCGTAGTCGACGTAGCCGTCCTTGTCGAGCGGCTCGGTGATGTAGGTCGTGTCCTTGCCGAGGGTGAATTTCGGTTTCGGCTTCGCATCCGGCGGCGCGGCGGCGACAACGGTAGCGAAGAGAAGAACGACGAACAATCCGAGTGGCGGAACGTGCGGTGTCATGGCGGTGCCTCCGTGGCTGCACGATACCGGAGGCGACCGCTGCCTGCGAGGGAAATGTGCGATGCGAGGGAAACCGGGAATGCGTCCGGGGAGCGGTATCCTGAATGCCGCCCACTACAACTGCGGTTCTTCCACCTTCAGCTTCGGTGGGCCGTTGAGGAGTTCGACCAGCGATTGGATCGCGACGTAGAAGGCGGGGACGAAGAAGACCGCCAGGACCGTCGAAGTGATCATGCCGCCGAAGACGGCCGTGCCGAGCGATTGCCGGCTCGCGGCGCCGGCGCCGGTGGCGAACACCAGCGGCACCACGCCGAGGATGAACGCGATCGACGTCATGATGATCGGCCGGAAGCGCATCTTCGCGGCGGTCACGGCGGCGTCGCGGATCGATTTGCCGGTCAGGCGCAGCTCGCGGGCGAACTCGACGATGAGGATCGCGTTCTTGGAAGCGAGCGCGATGATGAGCACGACGCCGATCTGGGTGTAGATGTTGTTGTCGAGGCCACGGATCGCGACGCCGGCGACGACGCCGAGGATGCCCAGCGGCACCACGAGGATGACGGCGAGCGGCAGCAGCCAGCTCTCGTACTGGGCGGCGAGCACGAGGTAGACGAGCAGCACGGCGAAGCCGAAGACCATCACCGATTCGCTGAGTTTCAGGCTCAGGCCCAGGAACTCGATCGGCTTGGGCGCGAGCCGGCGCTCCTGGTAGGCGATCGAAGTCCATTCGTAGCCCATCGTCTGCGGCAGGACTTCGGCGGCGATCTTTTCCATCCGTTCGAGCGCCTGGCCGGAGCTGACGCGGAAATCGCGCGTCGATCCGCTGATGGTCGCGGAGGGGTAGAGGTTGTAGCGCATGATGGACTGCGGGCCGACGCGGACTTCGACGTCGAGGAGCGTACCGAGGGGCACGCGGCCGCCGTCGCGGTTGCGGACTTCGAGGCGGCGGAGGAGTTCGGTGTCGCCGCGGAACCGAGCGTCGGCCTGGATGCGCACCTGGTAGGTGCGGTCGAACTTGTTGAAGTCGTTGACGTAGATGGAGCCGAGGTTCGCCTGGAGCGCGGCGAAGACGTCGTTGAGGGGCACGCCCATCTTCTCGGCCTTCTCGCGGTCGATGTTCAGGTAGATCTGGGGCACGCCGGCGCGGAAGGTGGATCGCGTGGCCGGGGGCGGCGCGATCTCCGGGTGCTTCGCGGCCTCGGCGATCATCGCCTGCGTGCGCTCCTGCAGGACATCCAGCCCGACGCCGCCGCGGTCTTCGATCTTCATTTCAAAGCCGCCCGAGAAGCCCAGCCCCTGAATCGACGGCGGAATGATCACGAAGATGTTGGCCTCCTTGAACTGGATCAACTCCATCTGGAGCGCCTGCACGAGCCGGGCCTGCGATTGTTCGGGCTTGGTGCGCTTGGACCAGTCGGTCCAGGCGATGAAGGCGGTGGCGCCGTTCGGGGCGGCGGTGCCGTCGAGCAGGGACAGCCCGCCGAGGACGAACCAGTTCTCGACGGTGCCCGCTTCGCGGTAGCGGCCGAGGACTTCGTTCATGCGGTTCGCCACTTCGCGGGTGCGGTCGAGCGAGGCGGAGTCGGGGAGCTGGACGGCGACGACGGCGTAGCCCTGGTCTTCCTGCGGGAGGAAGCCGGTGGGCACCTCGTTGTACCACTTCCAGGTGCCGTAGCCGATGGCGAAGAAGGCGATGAAGACGAGCCACCAGACGCGGAGCAGCATGCGCACGATCCAGGTGTAGGCGCGTTCGACGGGTTTGTAGACGAAGTCGAAGATGCGGGTGAAGACGTTCTTGCCGGCGTGCGGGCGGAGGTAGGCGGCGCACTGGGCGGGCTTGAGCGTGAGAGCGTTGACGGCGCTGATGACGGCGGTGGCGGCGATGGTGAGGGCGAACTGGCGATACATCTGGCCGGTGATGCCGCCGAGGAACGCGGTCGGCACGAACACGGCGAGGAGCACGAAGGTGATGGCGATGACCGGGCCGGTCACTTCGTTCATCGCCTTGATGGTCGCTTCGCGCGGGGCCATGCCCTCTTCGATGTGGTGGCTGGCGTTCTCGACGATGACGATGGCGTCGTCCACGACGATGCCGATGGCGAGGATGAGGCCGAAGAGCGTGAGCAGGTTGATGGAGAAACCGAAGAGGTACATGAACGCGAACGCGCCGATGAGGGTGACGGGCACCGTGGTGGCGGGCACCAACAAGGCGCGCCAGCTTTGCAGGAAGACGAGGATCACGATGAGCACGAGCACGCCGGCTTCGATCAGCGTCTTGTAGACGTTCGAGATGGCGGAGTCGACGAACTTCGTGGTGTCGAACGGGATCATGGCGTCCATGCCGTCCGGCAGCGACGCGTTGATCTTCGCGAGTTGCTCCTTGACGCGATTCGACACGTCGAGGGCGTTCGAGCCGGGAAGCTGATAGACGAGCAGGTTGGCCGCCGCGACGCCGGAGCGGGCTTCGAAGGAATCGTAGGTCTGCGATCCGAGTTCGATCCGCGCGATGTCGCGCAGGTAGACGATTTGCCCGTTCGCGCCGGATTTGACGACGATGTCCTCGAACTGGGGGACCTCGGTCAACCGGCCGAGCGTGGTGACGGTCATCTGGAACGCCTGGCCGGAGGGGTTCGGGGGCTGGCCGACCTGCCCGGCCGCGACCTGCACGTTCTGGCGCGCGAGCGCGGCGATGACGTCCTGCGTGGTGAGCTGCCGCGCCGCCATCTTGTCCGGGTCCATCCAGACGCGCATCGAGTAGGCGCCGGCCCCTTTGACGGTGACTTCGCCGACGCCCTTCACGCGGCTGAGTTCGTCCCGGATTCGAAGGGTGGCGTAGTTCGAGAGGAAAATCGGCGGATACGCCCCGTTCGGGGACGTGAGCGAGATGACCAACAGGATGTTGGACGATTGCTTCTTCACAGTCACGCCCTGGCGGCGGACCTCCTCCGGGAGCGTCGGTTCGGCGACGGCGATGCGATTCTGCACGAGCACCTGCGCGTCGTCGAGATTCGTGCCGATCTCGAAGGTAATGGTGAGCGAGTACGAACCGTCGGCGGAACTGGTCGAGGACATGTACATCATGTTCTCGACGCCGTTGACCTGCTGTTCGATCGGGGCGGCGACGGTGTCGGCGACGACCTTGGCGTTCGCGCCGGGGTACACCGTGGTGACGACCACGGTGGGCGGCGTGATGGACGGGTACTGCTCGATGGGCAGCCGTCCGATGGCCACGAATCCAAAGAGGATCGTGAGGATCGCGAGGACGTTCGCGAAGACAGGGCGATCGATGAAGAAGCGCGAGATCATGGGTTCCGCCCGGCGGACGGTCTCCGGTGTTCGGGGGGTGAATTACTTCGAGGCCGGGGGAGGAGTCAGTTCGCGCAACTCCGGAGTCACAGGCTGGCCGGGAAAGGCTTTCTGCAATCCGTTGACGATGATCCGGTCGGTGGGTTCGAGGCCGGACTCGATGGCGACGATGGAATTCACCTTCACGACCTGGGCGTCCTTCGCGTCGTTGGGCGCGGGGAGCTGCCAGCCGACCTCCTTGGCGTCGGACGCGGGGGAGCGTTTCCAGAAGACCTGTCGGACGACGGAGACGTTTTGCTTGCGGATCGTGTTGTCGTCCTTGACGACGTAGACGTAGCGGCCTTCCTGATCGGTCATGAGGGCGACTTCGGGGATGACGGGCAGCTTGCGTTCGGAGCCGTTCGGGACACGGATCTTGGCGTACAGGCCGGGGTAGAGTTCGCGGTTCCTGCCGTCGGGCCCGAGGGGATTATCGAGTTCGCCGCGGATGCGGACGGTGCCGGTACCGGTGTCGACGCGGTTCTCGCGGAAGTCGATCTTGCCGATGTGGGGGAACCCGCGTTCGTTCGTGACGGCGACCTCCATGCGGACGGCGGCGCGGTCGGTCGCCTTGGACTGCAGGAAGTCGACGAGGTCGCGCTCGGCGGCGTCGAAGTAGACGTAGAGTTTGTCCATGCGGACGATGGTCGTGAGCAACGTCGTTTCGTTCTGGCCGACGAGGTTCCCCTGCGTGACGAGAGTACGGTTGATGCGCCCGTCGATCGGGGCCTTGATGTCGGTGTATTCCAGCTCGAGTTCGGCGGTGCGTTTGGCGGACTCGCCGGCTCGCTCGTTGGCGAGCGCGGTCTTGATCTGCGCCTGCGCCACGGCGAGGAGCGCTTCCGCCTTGTCGACTTCGGCGGCGGACGCGGCCGTGCCGAGCGCCTTCTGGCGCTTCACTTCCGCCTCGGCGAGCTTCTCCTGCGCCTTGGCGTTCGCGTGGTCGGCGCGGGCGCGTTCGATGTCGGCCTCGGCCCTGGCCACCATTGCCTTGAATTCCCGCGGGTCGATCGTGTAGAGCGGAGTCCCCTTCGTCACGTCGACGCCGTCGACGAAATGTACCTTTTCGAGATAGCCCTTCACGCGGGCCCGAACCTGCACGGTCTCGATCGCGTCGAGGTAGCCGTTGTATTCCAGATATCCTTGCACCGATTGGATCACGGGTCGGCTGACCGTGACGGACGGCGGGGGCGGTGCCTTCGGGGCTTCGGCGGGGGGGCGGCAACCCGCCGTACATCCCACGAATATTGCCAGGATCGCCATCGCACGGCGGACGGTACGGTACGGAGTCATATCGGAACTACCTCGCCATAACGATAAACTTACAGCAGGATGATTCTACAAGAGCGGTCTACCTCGATTGTAGTTCGCCGAATTCACGCGAAATCCCTCGCGGGAAACGATTCCACCCCACACGAAGCCTACGCGAGACTCCCGTGCCCATTTACCTTCGAATCCTGATCCTGGCGTTGTTCTTCGCTGGACCCTCGATGGCCGCCGACCCGATCCGGCACGCCTTCCTCGCCACCGGCGGTGAAACGTTCATCGTCGACGATTCCGGTAAGGCGACCTGGACCTACCCGCACCCCTCGCGCGACGGGTGGGTCCTCGAGAACGGCCACGTGCTCCTGGCCCTCGCGAAGAGCAAGACGTATCCGGGTGGGGCCGTCGTCGAGGTCGATCGGAAGGGTCAAACGCTGTTCGAGTACAAGGGAACGCAATCCGAGGTGAATACCGTTCAACCGCTCGAAGGCGGGGCGGTCCTGCTGACCGAGGCCGGGGCGAAACCGCGCATTCTCGAAGTGGGACGGGACGGGAAAGTCCGGGCCGAGGTGCCCATCCAGGCCCAGGTCAAGGATCATCATTTACAGACACGGATGACGCGCAAGCTTGCGAACGGGAACTATCTCGTGCCGCAATTGCTCGATCGGGTCGTTCGCGAATACGACCGGTCGGGCAAGATCGTGTGGGAGACCAAGACGCCGCACATGCCGTTCACGGCGATCCGCCTGCCGGACGGGCATACGCTCATCGGCTGCACGCTGGGCCACCTTGTGATCGAAGTGGATGCGAAGGGAACGGAAGTCTGGCGTGTCTCCAACGACGACTTGCCCGGGAAACCCATCAATGATGCCTGCGGCGTGCAACGATTGGAGAACGGCAATACGGTCATCACAAGCCATCATGCGACGGCCGGGCAGGTGAAGTTACTGGAGGTGACCCGCGCGAAGGCGATCGTCTGGACGCACGTGGACAAGCGGAAATCGGGCATCCACCATTTCCAGATTCTCGATGCCGCCGGCAAGCCCGAAGGGAAGGTTCCCCTCCGCTGACTTCCCGTCGGGGACTCAAGCCAGCAATTCCCTCACGACGCGGCCGTCGTGGCCGTCGAGCAGGCTTTGCTCGGCGCCGTTGCGGCGGAAGACCAGTTTCTTCGCGTCCAGCCCGAAGAGATGCAGCAGGGTCGCGTGCAGGTCGTGGTGCGTCACGATCTTGTCGACGGCGTGGTGGCCGAACTCGTCGGTCGCTCCGTGGACGTGCCCGGCCTTGAAACCGCCGCCTGCGAACCAGAGCGTGAAGCCGTAGGTGTTGTGGTCGCGGCCGACCTTGGCGGTGCCGGCGTCGTTCTGGATGACGGGCAGTCGGCCCATCTCGCCACCCCACATGACGAGCGTGCTGTCGAGCAGGCCGCGCTGTTTGAGATCCTTCACGAGTGCGGCGGCGGGCTGGTCGGTCTTCTTGCAGGCGGCGGGCAGGGCGGTACGGATGGAACCGTGGTGGTCCCAGAACTGGTTTTGGGTGAAGACCTGGACGAATCGGACTCCGCGTTCGATCAGCCGGCGTGCGAGGAGGCAGCGCGTGCCGTATTCGGCCGTCGCCGGGTCGTCGAGACCGTACATCGCCTTGGTCTTGGCCGATTCGCGGCTGAGGTCCATCGCTTCCTTCGCGGCCAGTTGCATGCGGGCGGCGAGTTCGTAGGTGCCGATGCGCGCGTCGAGGTCCATTTCGCCCGGCCGCGCCTGGCGGTGATCGCGGTTCAGTTCGTTCAGGTAACCGAGGAGTTTCTCCTGCGGCGTGCCCTGGAGGTGCGGCGGGGCGTCGAGGTTCAGGATGCGCGGCTCGCGCGGGCGCACGCTCGTGCCCTGGTAGACCGCCGGCAGCCAGCCGTTCGACCAGTGTTCCGTCGTGCTCACCGGCAGGCTCACGGGGTCCGGCAGAGCGACGAACGCGGGCAGGTTTCGCGATTCCGAACCGAGGCCGTAGCAGACCCAACTGCCAAGGACGGGGTGCCCGCTGACGATGCGGCCGGTGTTCAGGGCGTGGATGCCTTGCACGTGGTTGTTGACACCCGTCTTCATGGATCGCACGACGCACAGATCGTCGGCAATGCTCGCGGTGTGCGGGAGTAGTTCGCTGACGTCGAGGCCGCTCTGGCCGTGCTTGCGGAACTTCCACGGCGAACCGAGGACCTTGGAACTGGCCTGCGCGGCGTTGTCGTATTTGATGGTGCCGGGGAACGGCTGGCCGTCGTACTTGGTCAGCGCCGGCTTCGGGTCCAGCAGGTCCATGTGGCTCGGCCCGCCCTGCATGAACAGCGAGATCATCGCCTTCGCTTTCGGGGCGAAATGCGGCGGCCGGGGTTCGAGCGTGTAAAGCTTTCGTTCGAGGTCCGGCTTGGCCGGCTCGGCGAGCAGGCGATCGCGGTTGAGCAGGTAGGCGAGGGCAACGCTACCGACGCCGAACGTGGCGGAATGCAGGATGTCCCGGCGATTCATGCGCGAATCTCGTCGTGGGCAAACCTTCATGGTACCGCTTCGATGCAGATGTCGAAAGCGGGAAAACACGTCACTTCAGCTTCAACGTACTTGGCTTCAAGCAGAGGCGATCCTTGCAGGCGAGCAGGCGGACGCGGACTTCCAGTTCGCCGTCGTCCTTCGATCGTTTTAGCGTGCCGGTGAGCGTCGCCGTGCCGACGTACACCTGGTACGCGCCGTCGCCCATGTCCTTCGCAGGCGTGCCGGGCGGGAATGCGATTTCGGCTTCGGCGACCTTGCCGCCGACCAGCACCTCGACGGTCGTCTCCGATTCCTTGAGCGAATCGTTGCCAACCGGGTTCGCATAGACGTGCCACGGCTCGGCGATCGTCAGCGTCACGGTGAAGGTCTGCTTCCCGTCCTTGTCGGGCTTGCCGGCGGCGAGCTTCGCCGTCACCACATCGGCGGCCTCGACCGGGTTCTTCGCGGCCGGCTTGGGCGCGTCCTTGGCGGTGAGAAGCGTCGGGTCCTTCGCGGCGAGGTCGAGAAGAACATCCAGCGTGCCGGCGAGGCCGGGCATCGAACCGGGGCTGGATTTCAAGGCTCCCGCGAAGGCGCGCACGGTGCGGACGGACTGGTCGCGGTATTTCGTGTCGCCGGTCTTCGCCGCGAGCTTGAGCAGCGCCCGCGCGGCGACGCCGTTGCCGGAGGGCTGGGCGCCATCGTAGCTGTCCTTCGACCGCGCGAAGAGCTTCTCGTGGTCGTGGGCGGTGTAGAAGAAACCGCCGAGGGTGTTGTCGCCGTGCCAGCGGATCATCGTGTCGGCGGTCGCCTTCGCCTCGTAGAGCCAGCGCTTTTCGCCGGTGGCGTCGTGCAGGTTCACGAGGCCGTGCAGCAGGAAGGCGTAGTCGTCGAGGAAGGCGTTGCCGCGCGGCGCGGGCTTCTCGCCCGGCACGGCGGCGTGGAGCCGGAATAGCCGGCCGTCTTTGTTGCGCATCGACTTCAGCACGAAGTCGGCGGCTTTCGCGGCGGCGGCGGTGTATTCCGGTTTCTTCAGCACCTCGCCGGCCTTCGCGTACCCGGCGATCATCTGTCCGTTCCAACCGGTGATGACCTTCGTGTCGAGGAACGGCCGCACCCGTTTCGCCCGGTGCGCGAGCAGCTTCGCCTTCAGCGGTTCAAGCTTCGCGAACAGCTCCGCCTCCGTCAGCTTGAGTTCCTTCGCCAGTTCCGCCGTCGGCTTCGGCAGCCGCAGGATGTGGTACTTCTCCTCGAAGTTCGGCTCGCCGATGCCGTACACGGTCTTCAGGAACGCGAGGTTCCTGCCGCTCTCGATCACCAGCGCCAGATCGTCCGCCGTCCAGACGTAGAACTCGCCCTCGACGCCGTTGCTGTCGGCATCGAGCGCCGAGTAGAACGCGCCCTCGGGGCTGGTCATCTCGCGGGCGAGGAACGCGTGCGTCTCGGCGATGACGCGCGGGTAGAGCGGGTCGGGCGTGGCGCGGTGCGCCTCGGCGTACAGCTCCATGAGCTGCGCGTTGTCGTAGAGCATCTTCTCGAAGTGCGGCACGGTCCAGGTGCGTTCGGTGCTGTAGCGGTGGAAGCCGCCGCCGAGTTGGTCGTAGATGCCGCCCTCGGCCATCTTCCGCAGCGTGAGCGCGACGTTCGCCGCCAGCTTCTCATTCCCCGGTTTGACGCTTTGATCGCGCACGAAGCCGAGGGCGGCGGGGCGGGGGAACTTCGTGCCGCGGAACTGGGCGAGCTTGTTGCCGATGCCGCCGTGGACGGGGTCGAATTCGAACCAGCGCGTGGCGTCCGCCACGATCTCGCGGTCGAGCGCCACCAGCGGCGTCGCCTCGCCGCGGCCGAGCGATTCGACGGTCAGCCGTGCGATGCGGTCCGCCTGCGCCGCCAGTTCGTCCCCCTTCGTGGAGTTCAGCTCGATGACGCGCTTCAAAATCGTCGGGAAACCGGTGATGGTGCCGTCTTCGACCTTTTTGTCCGCGGGCGGGAAGTAGGTGCCGCCGAAGATCGGCTTGCCGTCCGAGGTGAGGAACATCGAGAGCGGCCAGCCGCCGCTGACGCCCGTGGTGTTCAGGGCGGCCATGTAGATCTCGTCGATGTCCGGGCGTTCCTCGCGGTCCACCTTCACGCAGACGAAATTCTCGTTGAGGACCTTGGCGATCGCCTCGTTGGCGAACGACTCGCGCTCCATCACGTGGCACCAGTGGCATGCGCTGTAGCCGATGGAGAGGAAGATCAGCTTCTTCTCCTTCTTCGCGCGCTCGAGCGCCTCGGATCCCCACGGGTACCAGTCGACGGGGTTGTACGCGTGCTGGAGCAGGTACGGGCTGCTCTCCTTCGCGAGGCGGTTCGGCTTGCCTTTCGGCTTCGGATCGGCCGAGGCCAACGGCGGCGTGAGGACCAAAATCAGGAAGAGTGCGACGCGCGACATGACGGGGCTCGGTGGGGCGGGCTTCAGCGCAGGTTATGCGCGAACGGGATTCGGACAAGTCGCACTACGGACAATCGCCGGCGATTCCCGACAATGAGGGAACACACCCGGAGACCGACCGATGACGGTCATTCGACACGCCGACGAACCCGCCGCGAACGCCGAACGCGAATCGGTGATGCGGCTCGAGCCGCGAAGCCTGCGGACCTTCACGCCGACGCAGGCCGTCATCGCCAAGAGCGCCGGCACGTTCCACTGGACGCCCGACGGCCGCCGTCTTTACGACTTCAGCTCCGGCGTACTCGTCTCGAACCTCGGCCACAACCCCACGCGCTGGACCGAAAAATTCTTCGGCTACATGGGCTGGTCCGTAACGCTGCCGAACTCCGAGTACTTCGAGGCGATGCCGCAGACGGCCTACAACGCCATCACGCCGCTCGAAGCCGAAGCGAATCGGCGCCTCGTCACAATGCTGAAGCGCTGCCCCGGCGGGAATCGGCTCGAGAGCGTGCTCTGGGCCGCGTCCGGTTCCGAGGCGATCCAGAAGGCGCTCTGGGCCGCGATGGCACGCGATAAGACACGCCCGATGATCCTCGCCACTCGCTTCGGTTTCCACGGCAAGAAAGGCCTCTCGTGCGCCGTCACCGGCAGCGAGACCGACGCCGAGCGCGACCCGCGCGTGAAGTTCATCTCCTTCCCGATGGCCGAGTGCCGCGACGTGTCGAAGCGGAACGAGCCGTTCGACCCCGCGCCGTATTGCAAGGAACTCGACGCCCTCTGGCATCAGTACGGTGCGAGGCTCGGCTGCCTCATTACCGAACCGTACCTCGGCGGCGGCGGCTCGTACCACCCGCCCAAGGCGTACCTGCAAGCCCTCCAGCAGTTCTGCCGCGAGAAGGACCTCGTCTTCATTCTCGACGAAGTGCAAGCGAACTTCGGCCGTACGGGGAAGATGTTCGCCTTCGAGGCCTACGGCCTCGAGCCTGACCTTGTCGTTCTCGGCAAGGGCCTCGGCAACGGCGTGCCGGTCGCGGCGGTCGTCGGCCGGGCCGACATCTTCAACTCGCTCGACTATGGCGAAACGTCCGATACCTGGAGCGCGAACCCGATCAGCAGCGCGGCCGTGCTGGCGACGCTCGACGAGTTCGAGTCGCGGGACGTGCTGGGGGCGATGCAGGAACCGTCGCGAATCATCGAGGCGGGCCTCGTGCGGTTGAAGAAGCTTCCGTGCGTGGCGGCCGTGCGCGGCGAGGCCGGCGGCATGGTCTGGGGCGTCGAGTTTCAGGACCACGCCGGCAAGACCGGGCCGGAATGGGCGAACGCCTTCGTCCTCGCGGCGTATCGCGGGAATGGGAAGGACGGCGTGCACCTCCTTGGGCCGCTCTCGAAGAAAGTCGTGCGCGTGGCTCCGCCGCTCACCATCACCGTCGACGAGGCGAAACACTCGATGGATCTGCTCGAACGCGCCGCGGCGGGAATGGCATGACCGAATCGCTGCGGGAACTGATCGACACGGCGCTCGAACTGATGAACCATTCCTTCGCGCCGCCCGGCGACGTCGCCGCGGCGCGATTGGAGTTCTACCACCAGTTCCGCAAGCTCTGGGATCGCGGCATCCCCGTCGGCATGGGATTGGGCCACCTGGTCGTGAAGTCCGAGGGGGATCGGCTGATCGTCGAGCGGATCGCCGAAAAGGGCGAACCGGGCCGGCGGTTGGCGACGATCGCGTTTGGAAACCCGGCCGAATGCGAGGTCGCGGTCGCCCACGACGGCCGCCGCTGGCGCATCTCGTAACAAGTCACCAAGAATTGAATCGACCTGTCAGTTCCTTCAGTATTCCGATTCGGTCAACTTCGGGATGCAATCCGTGCGGATCGAGAAGAATCGCTCGCATCCCCATCGCGCAGGCACCACGATAATCGTTTTCGAGATCGTCGCCGACGTAGACCGCGCATTCGGGCATCATGCCGTTCAAGATTCCGACAATCTCCGAAAAAAAATAGCCCGATGGTTTTCGATACCTGACTTGCGAACTGACGACGACGTGCCGCTTGAGTGGCGTGAGTTCCTGGAACGAATCGACGATTCGCAGGAGCCGTTGGTCGAAGTTCGATGCGAGACCAAGCACGAGGCCGCGATCGCGGAGCGCATCGAAAACGGTTGCCGCGTCGCGGTCGACGGTCCACGCCCCTGGCTGCGCGAAATGCTTCCACAACTCCGGGAAACATCGTTCGTCGCCGAGCGACGCCGTCACGATCGACCGCCAGCGTTCGACTTCGCGCTCCTCGGACGTGACCCAGCCGGCGGCGCGATCGCGTTCCTCCTCGGCCCGGAACGCGGCGCGGAACCGCCGGGCGATCTCGGCTTCGTCGAGTGCGATTCCGTGGCGGGCCGCGACGGCCGCGTAGGTCCGCGCCGGCGGTTCGGCCGGGTGGATCAGCGTGCCGACAGCGTCGAAGATCACGGCCCGTACGTCGTGGTTCATACGATTCAGCTTATGCTTGCCGACTCGCTGTTCTCGCCCTGCGGTTTGTATCGCTACCGGCTCTCGCGACAGTGGGATGCCGGGCGTCCGCTCGCCGCGTTCGTGATGCTGAACCCGTCCACGGCGGACGCGACGACCGACGACCCGACCATCCGCTGCTGCGTCCGGCTCGCCGAATGCGAAGGCTTCGGCGGCATCCGCGTCGTCAACCTCTTCGCCTACCGTACGCCGGACCGGAAGGAACTCGCGTCGGTTCCCGATCCCGTTGGCCCCGCGAACGACCGGCACATCCACGCCGTGGTCCGCGCCGCCGACGTTTGCATCCTCGCGTGGGGCGGCTACCTGCCGGCGCCCGATCGCCCGAATCGGGTGCTCGCGCTCCTCAAGAAGTCGATGACTCCGCTAAAATGCATCGAGATGATCGGCCCCGCCGGGAACCGCCAGCCGCGGCACCCACTCTATCTTCGCCGCACTGCGACCCTCGTCGATTTTCCATGAGACGACCATGACCGAACACGCCATCCTTCCCGCCGCGAACCGCCGCCTGTTCCTCCGCCAATCCGCCCTCGGCCTTGGCGGCATCGCGCTCGGCTCGCTGCTCGCGAACGAATCGCGCGCGGAAGCCCTCAAGGGCGTGCTGGACAAACCGCACCACGAGCCGAAGGCGAAGCGGATCATCTACCTCTTCATGGCCGGCGGACCGAGCCAGCTCGACCTCTACGATCACAAGCCGCTCCTGAACGAGAAGAACGGCACCGACCTGCCCGAGTCCGTCCGCAAGGGCCAGCGGCTCACCGGCATGTCCGGCAACCAGGCGACCCTGCCGCTCGCGGGGTCGATCTTCAAGTTCGCGAAGCACGGCAAGTCCGGCGCGACGGTCAGCGACCTGCTGCCGAACATCGCCTCGATGGCGGACGATTTGTGTTTCGTGAAGTCGTGCTACACCGAGGCGATCAACCACGACCCGGCCATTACCTTCTTCCAGACCGGCCACCAGATCGCCGGCCGGCCGAGTTTCGGCGCGTGGCTCTCCTACGGCATCGGCAGCGCGAACGAGAACCTCCCGGCGTTCGTCGTCCTCGTCTCGAAGGACCGCACCGAGCAAGGCCTTTACGCCCGCCTCTGGGGCAACGGCTTCCTGCCGAGCGTCCACCAGGGCGTGCAGTTCCGCAGCGGCAAGGACCCGGTGCTGTATCTTCAGAACCCCGATGGCGTCAGCGCCGAGGGCCGTCGCAAGATGCTCGACCGCCTCAAGGAACTCCACGCGATTCAGGGCGAAACGGAGGGCGATCCGGAGATCGCCGCCCGCGTGGCGCAGTACGAGATGGCATACCGGATGCAGACGAGCGTGCCGGACGTGATGGACTTCTCGAAGGAGCCGAAGGACGTCTTCGACCTCTACGGCGAGGACGCGAAGAAACCCGGCACCTTCGCCGCAAACTGCCTGCTCGCCCGACGGCTGGCGGAGCGGAACGTGCGGTTCATCCAGCTCTATCACCCCGGCTGGGACCACCACGGCGGCCTGCCCGGCGGCATCCGGCGCCAGGCCAAGGACATCGACCGCGCGTGCTACGGGTTGATCCAGGACTTGAAGCGCACGGGGATGCTCAAGGACACGCTCGTCGTTTGGGGCGGTGAGTTCGGCCGCACGAACTACAGTCAGGGGAAGCTGACCGCCGACAACTACGGGCGGGACCACCACCCGCGCTGCTTCACGATCTGGTTCGCCGGCGGCGGCATCAAGCCGGGAATCACTTATGGTTCCACCGACGACTACGGCTACAACGTGGCGGAGAACGGCGTCCACGTCCACGATGTGCAGGCGACCCTGCTGCATCTGCTCGGCATCGACCACACGAAACTGACGTACAAGTTCCAAGGCCGCTACTACCGGCTGACCGACGTCCACGGCGAACTCGTTAAGCCGGTTCTCGCTTGAGGGATCAGCCTTTCCATTCCGCGACGCCGCCGGCGTTCATCGCGAGGTTCGCGAGGTGCGCCGCCGATGCACCGGACACGCCCGCTTCCGCCGGCGCCGTCGGCGTCTTGCGGCTGCGCACGCAGTCGATCCAGTTCGTCAGGTGCAAGAGTTCGCCGTCCGGCTTGTCGTAGAAGTCCGCCCCCTTCGGCCCCGTGCCGAGGATGCGGTCCTTCGGCTCGAACTTCTTGGTGCGCTCCGGGATGAACTCGTGCCGGCCGCGGTCGATGTAGCAGGTGCCGTCGGTCCCCTGGAATTCAATGTGCGCGCCGTTGCGGGCGTTGCTGAAAGTGCCTTCGAAGTACATCTGAACGTTGCCGGGGTAGGACAGGATCGTCTGCACCGTGTCGGGCGTCTCCCACACGCCCTTGGCGTTCACGAACTCGCCAAGGCTGACGGCCTTTGTGGGGTGGTCCACGTCGAGCACCCAGTGGGCCACGTCCACCCAGTGGACCATGAGGTCGGTGAAGATGCCTCCGCCGAAATCCCAGTACCAGCGCCAGTTGCGGAAGCGGTATTCGTCGAACTCCTGTTTCTTCGCGGTGCCGAGGAACGTGGTCCAATCGACGCTCTTCGGGTCGACGCCGAGCGGGAAGCGTTTGACGCGATCGCTGTTCCGGTTCCAGCTCATCTTGACCTTCAGCACCTTGCCGATCTTGCCGCCCTGGATCAGTTCGCGGGCCTCGGCGATGTGCGGCATGCTCCGCTGCTGCGTACCGACCTGCACGATCCGCTTGTGCTCGTTCTGGGCGGCGATGACGGCCTTGCCTTCGCTCAGCTCGTGCGTCAGCGGCTTTTCGACGTAGACGTCCTTCCCCGCCTTGCAGGCCGCGATCGTCAGCGGCACGTGCTGGTGGTCCGGCGCGCCGATCAGCACCGCGTGCACGTCCTTGTCGGCGAACACCTCTTCGGCCCGCTTCGTCGTCTTCGCCCCCGGCACCAGCTTCTTCGCCTCGTCGAGCGCCTTGTCCCAGACATCGCAGAGGACGGTGACGCGAACGCCGGGAATCGTAATCAGCGACTTCAACAGGTGTCGGGCGCGGCCGCCGGAGCCGACGACGCCGACGTGGATCGTCTCGTTGGCGGCGAACGAGGTCGCGGAGGACCCGGCGACGGCGAGCACGCCGGCGGAGGTTTGCAGGAAGCTGCGGCGGGAGAGGGAGGACATCGTTGAACTCGTGAGAGGAGTAGTACCAGCCCGGAGCGCAAGCGACGGGCGTGGCTCGCCCGTCGCTTGCGCTCCGGGCTGGAAGTTCATTACTTCTTGATCGCGTCGACCGCGAGTTTCTGGAACTCCTCGCGCATGATCGAAGCGTCGCCGTTGCTCAATC
The DNA here is from genome assembly GCA_022842245.1 of Gemmataceae bacterium. Lineage (GTDB taxonomy): Bacteria > Planctomycetota > Planctomycetia > Gemmatales > Gemmataceae > Limnoglobus. The sequence goes on along the minus strand of JALHPZ010000046.1, from coordinate 15,434 downwards.
CGGTGCGGGCGATCATGAGGATGACGAAGAGGTCCTGTTTCGGGTCGATCCAGTACTGCGTGCCGAACGCTCCGCCGTGGCCGAAGGTGCCGGGCGACAGCAACGCCGTCACGCCCTTCGGCTCCTTCACCACCGCGAATCCGTAGCCGAAGCTCATGCCCTCGACGAAGCCGGTCTTGATGTCGCCGGTCTGCGTCTTCGTCATCTCGGCGAAGTTCTTCTCGCTGACGATCCGCGTGCCGCCGAGCGTGCCCTTGCCGAGCATCGCCTGGCAGAGCTTGGCGATGTCGCCGGCCGTCGAGTACAGCCCGCCCGCCGGCACCGGGTGCTTCGCGCCGGCCGGCAGCTCGAGGATCTGGTTCGTCGCGGCGACAAGCTTCCCGTCCTTCTTGTTGTAGATTGTCGCCGTGTTCGCCACCTGCGCGGCCGACGGGTAGAAGGTGGTGTTCTTCATCCCGAGCGGATCGAAGACCCGCTTCTGCAGGAAGACGTGGTAAGGTTCGCCGGAACAGACTTCGATGACGCGGCCGAGCGTGTCGATGCCGGGGTTGCAATACGACCACTTCGTGCCCGGTTCGAAGACGAGCGGTTCCTTGCCGATGATGTTCGAGGTTTCCTCCAGCGTCTTGTTCCGTTTCTGATAGACATCGGCGCAGGCCGGCGGATAGTTCGGCAACCCGGCCGTGTGCGTCAGCAGGTCGCGGAGCGTGATCGGCCGCTTCGGATCCTTCAACTCGCCGCCGACCTTGAGCTTTTGGCCCTTGAAGGCAGGGATGTGCTTCTCGACCGGGTCGTCCGGCGATAACTTCCCCTCGTCGGCGAGGATCATGATGCCGAGCGCCGTGATCGGCTTCGTCATGGAGGCGATCTTGAACATCGTCTCCCGCGTCATCTCCTTCTTCGCGTCGAAGTCGGCCAGGCCGACGGCGTCGAAGTGGACGATGGAGTTCCCGCGGCCGACGACCGTCACCGAACCGGACAGGTCGTTAGACTTGTCGAACTGATGCATCCGGGCCGATATGGCCGGGACGACTGGCGGCGCCTGGCCGAACGTCGGACCGACAAGCAGCGCGATCGCGACCAGGGAGAGGATGCGACGCATGATGGACTCCGATTGAGCAGGTAAGGCTTACTTCAACAGGTCCGCGGGCTTCACGCCTTTCTTGTGGCCTCCGAACTTGAACGGCAGCGGCTTGAACACGCCGACGATCTCCACGTTGGTCTTGTCCGGGATCTTCGCTTCCATCCCGAGCGCCCAGAGGCAGCCGTTCACGATCATCCGACGCGTTCCTTCCGAAAGCAGATCTTCCGAGGCACCCATGGTCGTCGTGAAGACGCGGGCCTTTTTCCCGGCCGTCGAACCTTCGTGGGTCTTCGTCCACGCCACCGGCATCATCGGCTCGTTCTTCTTTCCGCTTACGGCCTTCGAGTCATCCTTGAGCGTTTCCGTCACTTCGCCCATCACCAACGGCTGGCTGTCGCCCGGCAGCGGAAGTTTCACCGTGTAGACGTCCGTCGTGCCGAAGATCTCGCCGTCCTTGATCCCCTTGAGGATCGGGTGCTTCTCCTGGCCCGGGGCGAAGCGGCCGCGCGTGCCTTCCTTGCCGTGATGGCCGTGGTGAGCGACCCACGTTTCGCCGAGGAACTTCCGGCCGAAACCGCCGTCCTTGTTTGCCCAGTGATAATCCTGGTACTGGCTGTTCTTCAGGTTGAAGGCGTGGGTCGCCGTGCGCAGGCCGACGATCGGCTTGCCGGCGTTCACGTAATCGACGACGTGCTTCATCTGCTCGTCGGGCAGGTTGCGGAACCGCGTAAAGATCACCATGAGGTCCGCGGACTTCAGCGCTTCGAGGCCGGGGATGTTGTCGGTGACCTGCGGGTTGATCGTCGCGCCGTCCTTGTCGATGGCGAACAGCACGGTGCACCGGAAGCCGTGGTGCTTGTCCAGGATCTTCGCGAGTTGCGGCAGGGCTTCCTCGGAGCGGTACTCTTCGTCTCCGCTGACGAAGACGATGTGCTTGCCCTTGCCGATGCCGTCGCCGCCGGGCAGTTCGATCCACGGATCGCCGGCCGGGGCAAGGGTGGCGCCTGCGAGCAGGAACAGAGTCGCGATGAGTCGTTTCATGGGAGTGGTTCGCGAGGGTGGGATTGCACGCGAGTATACGCCGCGCATCGCGAGTCGGGTAGGGAGTACGACACTCGGCGAATTCTCACTTTGATCCGATGCCCGATGGCGGTATGATCGGAGCAGTTGAACCGCCCACCCCCGCCTTTCCCTTCAGGAGTCGGCCATGACGCCACGCGACACCATTCCGTGCACCGAGTGCAACGGTCTGTTCCCCGAAACCGATCGTCGAAGCTTCTTCCGCCGGGTCGGCGGCACGGCCGCGGCCGCGATCGCCCTCGGCGGCACCGCCTCCCTCGCCCGCGCGGAGAAGGCCAAGGCCAGCGAAGATCTCGTCCGTGAACTCTTCAGCACGCTGTCGGCCGAACAGAAGAAGACCGTCGTCCTGCCGTGGGACCATGTCCTCGCCGCCGGCCAGCGGCCGACGCGCCTCGGCATGTACAACGCCGCCATCAAGAACGAAAAGATCGCCGCGGTCTACACCAAGGCGCAGCAGGACCTGCTCGACAAGCTCTTCCGCAGCCTCTGCGCCGAAGGCGACGGCTACAAGCGCCTCAGCCGCGGCGGGAACTTCGACGCCAGCGGCGCCTTCACGAACATCGGCGCCCACATCTTCGGCGACCCGGCCGAGAAAGGGAAGTTCTCCCTCGTCTTCTCCGGCCACCACCTCACCATCCGCTGCGACGGCAACTCCGAGCCGGGCGCCGCGTTCGGCGGGCCGATGTACTACGGCCACACGCCCGACGGCCTCAGCGAGGAAAACGTCTTCTTCTACCAGACCAAGGCCGTCCGCAAGGTCTACGAGGCCCTCGACGAGAAGCAGCGCAAGGCCGCCAGCATCGAAGGCACGCCCGGCGAGCAGTTCAATTCCGTGAAGTTCCGCGACAAGCACCCCGGCCTGCACATCTCCGAAATGAGCAAGGACCAGAAGGCGCTCGTCGAAGGCACCATGCGCGAGCTGCTCTCGCCGTTCCGCAAGGAGGACGCCGACGAGGTGATGGAGATCATCAAGACCGTCGGCGGCATGGAGAAGATCAACCTCGCGTTCTACTTCGAGGAGTACGGCGACTCGAAGAACTGGCACTTCTGGCGGCTGGAAGGCCCCGGCTTCGTCTGGAACTTCCGCGTCCTGCCGCACGTGCACACGTTCGTGAACATCGCGAAGCTGGCGTAAGTTCCACGAGGGCGGGCGTCGCGTTCGCATAGAATGCGACGCCCGTGACCGGCGAACGGCGCGACGTGAGTCCGCCGGTAGTTCCGCGAAGCAGTCTGTTCAGACAAGCCACCGGCGAACTGACGTTGCGCCGTTCGCCGGGGTTCGAGGAATGCCGAGAACCGAACGCTGCCCGAGCCACTCATGAAAAAGGCCGAGCCCCTCGCGGCCGAGCGGGGGTTCGACACCGTGACGGAATATCTTTCGGACCTGTTGGAACGAGAGGAATCCCCGGCCCATCCATCTGCCGGCCGAGAAACTATGTTCGATGAGTCTGTGAAATGTGAGCCGGCGAGCTCGATTTTACAACTAACTGACCCCAGCGAAGGAAATATGCGAAGAAGGGGTCCAACACATGTAACATGCGTTCATTTTCTTCGTAATCGACAACTGGCGTAGAGGCGTCATCGCTCGATGAAATTGTAGCCATATGCTTAAGCACGCGTGACACTTCATGGGCTTGAGGCGGCGTTTCAAGGAGTGACTCTCTAATTGCTGCCCTTAATGCTTCGTAATCGATCGTAACCATGCCAGGCTTCAGTGAGGCCAAAGCGTACATAACGACGCGATAAATATCCGCATTGTCGCCGCTCTTAAGTTTTCTCATTTTTCTATCAGTCCTAGATTTCGGCCCTCTTGCCAACTTGTCGAACATGGAGCGACCAGTGTTTTCGGCAACTTTTTGAAAAGTGTTGTCTAACTGATCAGCAAAAGAGACGCTCTTCTGCTGCTCCACAGTCGTTTCAATATTATAGATTTTGCAAATTTCTCGACAGAATTCTTGCATCAAGTGCGGGCTTCCAAGGGCCTGCTTTACCATTTCATTCATCGAGCTAATGTCCGGCAAAATGTTCAATAGGTCAAATCCAATCCTTCCGATCTCGTTCAATTCTCGTTCTTCCCAGGTTGGCACATTAATTTGTTCTATTCTACCAGTCATTTCTCGTTCAACTTTGATTGCATCATACCGTCGATGTGGAATCGCTATACAAATGACGGGCAGGCCATCAAAAATGTACGGTTTTAGGGATCGAACAATTGGACCCTGTAATTCTCGAGGGAGATAGTGAAAATCATCTATAATTAGCGGTGTTTTTGTGATCGCGAGTTTTTTAAGGGATGTAATTCTCGTATTCGCTACCTTGGTTTCAGTCGTTTCGTGTGATCGATTCTCACTTTTAACTGCCGAGACCTCCCCTTTGCCTTTAAGAACTAAAAGATCGAGACCACTCTCGCCTCTTGTTCCAAGCGTAGACGATTGGCCTTCGGATTGTTTTGTGGAGGTATTTGCGCAAATTCCTAATTCGTCGCCGACTATGCTCCAAAACTCGGCCTCGTTTGCGACGCCTCCTCCATTGATCCAGACGGAATTTTGCTTAGGATATACTTTGCGGGCTAATACAGTTTTTCCTGATTTTGTTTGACCGGTGACGACTACTAATTTGCATAGATTGTCAGTCGCACTTCTGAGCCGGTCTTCCAATTTGAAATTATCGCGTGAGATATACGTTACATCAGGAAGCCCGCCGGGCACGAAAACTTGCGTGTATCGTAGAATAGTCATTTAAGTTTGTCCCTATCTCTGCCTGTTGAATAATCTACGTGGATGCAGAGTTCATGGCCCTCTAGTGCGGTTCGCAGGCTCGTGACTCAATTCCCCGTATCGTTCGCGGTGCATAGGCGATCTGCTACTTGTCTTTTTTCTCCCGCTTCCTCTCGATGTCGAACTCCACCTTCTGGCCGCCGAACTCTGTTGCGGCCTTCCCTTTGAATTTGTCACCGGCGATCGACAGCTTGTAGTCGAAGGGGGACTCGTTGTCCATGAATTTCCACGAGGCGGAGTACGTAATCTTCCCTTCCTACATTTTCAGATCCTTGACCTTCACGTCCTTCTGGTCCGGCCAGTCCATCGTCCAGGCCAACTTGTCTCCGTCCTTCTTGACCCTCTGGGTGGCGCTCCGCTTCTGCCCGCCGATCTCGTACTCGCACTTCCACGTCCCGCCCGGGTCCGACTTCTCGTCTAGGGCGTAGAGACCGAGCGCCATCGCCGCCGCTAAGATCGCCTTCCTGAGAGCCTCCGAGGGGCGCTGACGGAAGCGGTTCGGCGCGAACCGCCACCGGCCGCTGACGGCGATTATAGGGACACCGTGCCTGCGGATCGGGATTCTGCGACGACTATTGTCGGAGGGGTGTACGTCACGAAAGTTGGTGACAAGTTTGTTCAGTCCGCCTGTCTTCAGTCCAAAGGACTGGGAGTGCATAGCCCAGGGCGAGGAGGCTTTGCGACGACGCCCTGGGTCACGAGGAAAAAAAACACTCAGCCCGAAGGGCTGAGACAAGACGCGGATCGGGTCGCCATTTGTCGCAGTCCGTTGGACTGCGGGTTGTATCGGTGGTGACCCAGGGTGTCGCCGAAGCGGCTCGCCCTGGGCTATGCACTCCCGGTCCTTCGGACTGAAGAGGGACAACGGAGTCGACAAATGTTCCACCAACAAATGTGACGTTCACCCGTTGTCGGACCGTGCCGATTGGAATTGTCGCCATCCAATGGCTCAATCATATAATTGACAATTGTCCACTATATCTTATGACTTCCCATTGCCCGTTCGTCTCCCCTCGCGGCCCTCGGAGGTGTCGCATGGTCCGCCATCCGTCGCAATCGCCGTACTACGACACGCTCCAGCTCGTCGCGCGCGGACTCGAACTCAAGACTGCCGCCCTCGAGACCAATGCACCCTTCGAGGACGTTGAGCGCTATAGCCGTGAACACTTCGAAGAATGGGACGCCGACATCCTGGCCGAACGCACCCGGTTGCTGGGACAGTCGGGCGCGGAAGCCATGACCTGGCTCCGACGGCTCATGCGCTCCATGGACGAAAAGACCTCGCTCGGCGCCGCGACCTGCCTCATGAAGTTCTGGATGACCACGATCCGCCACGCCAAGCCGGGCGAGGATAACAACCCGTTCAACGCCTTCTCGATGGCCGACTACGACAATCTGCTGAAAAAGGTGGGCCGCGCGGGCTTGCACGAAATCATCGATTCGCAGTTCAACGAGATCGAACGGAAGCCCGGCCCGGATGGCCCCGAACCGCCCGCCGACGGTCCGACCGGCGGCGGACCACCCGACCCCGGACCACCGCCTCCACCCATCGGCCCGACCGTTCCGGGAGCGGCGCGGGATCCGGAGGTCGACGCCGACCACCCGGACGACATCGTGTGCGACCAGGCCGGCGAAGTCGACGACGCGGTCCTGTCGGCCCGACTCGGCTCACCCGGGAGCGGGCACGTCCAGCTTGCGCAAGGGAAATGGGACGCAACTCAATTTGGCTGCGGTCCTTCGGCCGATGAAATCGTGATCGTTCGCGTCATGAACGCGTCGCGGAATCTCGCGCGGCAACTGGATAGCTCGAACGGCACCGCTGCCAAGGACGAAATCGGATTGCGCTCGTTCGCGTCCCGAACCCGAGGTTCGGGACGAGGTTGTGGGTTTTGGATCGGCTTCGACCCGATGCTGCAATTGCGTCAGTTTTATCCTTTATCCCACGAAGACGCCGCCGGAGTAGATCGGCGGGAAGGCGGAGAAGCTGCGGGCGAGGCCGCCGAACGGGGACAGCACGCGCACCTGCGAGACGCCCTGGCCGCCGCTAACGAGGAGTTCGGCGCGGCCGTCGCCGTCGAGGTCGCGGAGCGCCACCGGCACGCCGCCCGGCTCGGTGCTCGTGAAACCGAACGCCTGGTAGAGCCGTTTCGCCGGCTGGTTCCCCTGGAACACCGAGACGGTCGCACGGCCCGCGACGACGCGGCCGACGGCGATGTCCGCCTTGCCGTCGCCGTTGAAGTCGCCCGCCGCGACGAAGACGCCGCCGCGATCGTTCGGCCCGCCGACCGTGATCGTCGCGAGCTTCGCGGAGTAGGCGGTCGGTTGGGTGTCGCCCCACGCCTTCGTGGTCGTGTAGGCGTACGCGGCCGCCGGCCCGCCGGCGCCCGGCGCGGCCACGATGTCCGCGATCCCGTCGCCGTTCAGGTCCCCGACCGCGATGCGCACGCCGCCCGTGAACGAACCGCCGAACGGCTGGAACTCGGCGGCGACCTTCGGCGAACCCTTCCAGAGGTCCTGACCGCGGAAGATGCGGATCGAGGTGGTGCCGCCGGCGACGAGGTCGATGCGGCCGTCGCCGGTCGCGTCGCCGATGGCGATGAAGGCGCCGGTGGTCGCGCCGGCGAAGGCTTCGAATTCGCCGGAGAGTTTGCGCGTGGCGCCGTCGAACAGGGCGATGCGCGAGCTGCCGGAGAGGGCCGCGACGACGACGTCGTCGATGCCGTCGCCGGTGAGGTCGCCGGTCGCGACCGTGACGCCGCCGGTGTAGGTGTTGCCGAAGGGCTGGAACATCGTGAGGAGGGCGTTCGTACCGCTTTCGTAGACGCTGACCTGGGCGACCTGGCCGGCGCCGGAGCCGACGGCGAACCGGCGGGCGTGGACGACGTCGTCAATCGCCGGCTGGGCGATCACCGCGGTCGAGGGCATGTCCCGGAATTCCAAAGTTTCGACGTGGAGCGGGAAAGGCTTGGCGAGCATCATGTTCGTTCTCCGAAATCGCATCCTGCGGCGGCCGCGATGGCGGCCGTTCGGTCCGACGGGTTAACGGGATCGCCCGGCCCGCTTGCGCGGGAAATCCTTTCATTCCCCTTCTCAATCCCCGGAAAGTCCCTAGAATTTCGGACCGCGATCAGTGGAACGCGCAACCGCATTCGGAGTGGTAAGATGGGCAATCCCGCTGGCGTCCGACGGAAGAAGAAGGAAAAGCGCCGCGCCAAGTTCGAGAAGCGGCTCGGCGTTCTCGCCTATGTCCCCAAGGACATTCAGGAAGAGATCAAGAAGGAACTCAAGAAGTGACATCAGCCGCCGGCGACCCCGGCGGTTTTTTGTTGGGATGCGGGCGACGTTGGCAGGATAGTCGTTAATGTATTTTTGCGTTAATCGATTCCGGCGAGAAATCGGACGCGTCGTGCCGATCCCGCGACTGCGAGAATCGACGTAAGTCGTTTTCGGGTCGAATCGTTCCCAAGTGGGTCCGGAAAACGCGAGTGGGTCCGCCGGAGGGTGGCGCGGGGGCGGCGGAATCACTTTTGAGTCTTCTCTGTCGGCCGATTCCGTCTCGATTCGATTGGTCGTCACTCGAAGTTCGGTTCCGCGTCCAGGTCGTCCGGGGCGTACTCGCCGCGGTTCCATTTCTCGACCGCCAGGGCCGCCATGGCCGCGTTGTCGGTGCAGAGGCTCATCGGCGGGATGAACAACTCGGCTCGTTCCTTGTCGCACATTGCCTGCAGGCTCGCGCGGAGCGCCCGGTTCGCCGTCACGCCGCCGCCGACCGCGAGGCGCGGCAATCCGGTCTTGCGGAGCGCTTGCCGGCACTTCAGCGTGAGCACGTCCACGACGGCGGCCTGGAAACTCGCGGCGAGGTCGGCGAGCCGCTGGCCGGTCGGCGGTTCGCCCGCCGACAGGTTCTGGCCGTGGCAGGCGTAGAGCACCGCCGTCTTCAACCCGCTGAAGCTGAACTCGAGGCGGTCGTCGTGCGCGAAGGCGCGGGGGAAGGCGAACGCCTTGGGATCGCCCGCGGCCGCGGCGCGCTCGACGGCGGGGCCGCCGGGGAACCCGAGGCCGAGGATCGCCGCGACTTTGTCGAAGGCTTCTCCGGCGGCGTCGTCGCGCGTGCCGCCGAGGAGGTCCAGCGACAGCGCGTCGGCGCAGCGGAACAGCGACGTGTGCCCGCCGCTGACGACGAGGCCGACGCAGGGGAAGATGTCGCGTTCGGCGGCGAGTCGGCAGGCGTAGATGTGTCCGTGGACGTGGTTGACGGCGAGCAGCGGCACGCCCAGTGCCAGCGCGAGCGCCTTGGCCGCCGATACGCCGACGAGCAGGGCACCGACGAGGCCCGGCTTGTGGTTCACCGCGATGCCGGCGAGGTCCGCCAGGCCGATCCCGGCCTGCGCGAGCGCCGCGTCGATCACGGGCAGCAGGTGGCGCAAGTGCGCCCGCGACGCAATCTCGGGCACGACGCCGCCGAAACGCGCGTGCAGATCGTTCTGCGACGCCACCACGTTCGAGAGGATGCGCCGGTCGTCGGTAAACACCGCTGCGGAAGTCTCGTCGCACGACGTTTCGAGACCGAGGAAATACGTCGTCATGATTCGCGGATCCGCGGCGCTTCGTCGAACGGCCCCGGCAGCCGGATGCGGCCGAACTGCTCGGAAAAGTAACGGACGGCCAGATCGTGCACCTCATTCGCTACGCCGACGAGGAACAATATTCGTTGAGGCCCCGTGCGTTCGTCTTCGGCCGGCACGTCCGAGATCACTTTCATCCGATCCGGATGGATGAGTGCGTCGTCGATCGCGTCCGCCAGCATATTTTTCGGCGGTTCGCGGTCGAACGGCACGAACACGAGCGATTCCGGCATCCACGGATTCACCGATTCCTCGATGTCCGGATTCGGGAACACGGTCATTTCGATCTTGTACCAGGTTTTGCCGAGGACCTCCTCGTTGCGCTCCGCCAACGCTTCGGGGTCGTCGTCGTCGAATTCATCCTCCTCCGTGAGTTCGCGCGGCGGATCGGCCCGTTGCACCTTGTGGACCTGAATCGTGGCGTTGCGAAGCACGAGCGACTGGCCGGCGGTCATCTTGGTTAATTCTTCGCCCCAGGCCGCGATCGCCGTCTTCAGCAGGAATTTCCCGCCGACGAAAAGGATGGCGAGCACAGCGGCGATGGCGAGGATCGCCTGCCACCATTCGAGATAGACGAAGGCGGCCACTGTGACGCCGACGAAGGCGCCGAGGGCGAAAACGAGCAACAGGAAGATGCGGCCGCACATGTCGAGGAAGGGACTCCGATCGGAAACCGTCGTAGGGGGTGGGCGAACTACTTCCACTCTTGCCAGTTGTTGGCCTGCCGCCAGAAAGCGAGCGGGTTGTCGTACACGACCTTCTTGATTTCCGACTCCGGGTGGCCGCGGCGCTTCATCTCCTGGATCATCTCGGGCACCGCCAGCGGGTCCGACTTGCCCCAGTCGCCGGCGGAGTTTGCCATGATGCGGTCGGTGCCGACCATCTCGATGATGTCAACAGCCCGCGCCGGCGTGCATTTCGTCGTCGGGTAGAGCGTCATGCCGCACCAGAATCCGTTGTCGAGCGCGAGCTTGACCGTGTGCTCCTCAACGTGGTCGATGCAAACCCGGTGCGGTTGCACGCGGCGGTCGTTCTTGAGCATGTCCACGATCATCCGCGTTCCCTTGTACTTGTCTTCGAGGTGCGGCGTGTGGATCAGGATAAGTTCGTTCGTCTTGGCCGCGAGATCGAGGTGCTCCTGGAAGACTGTTGCCTCGTTGGCGGTGTTCTTGTTGAGGCCGATCTCGCCGATGCCAAGAACGTTCGGGTTCTTGAGGAACTCCGGGATCATCGCGATCACCTCGCGCGACAGGCTCACGTTCTCGGCTTCCTTCGCGTTGATGCAGAGCCAGGAGTAGTGCCGGATGTGGAACTGCGCGGCCCGCTTCGGCTCCACTTCCGTGAGGTGGCGGAAGTAGTCGTGGAACCCGGCGGCGGTCCCGCGGTCGAACCCCGCCCAGAACGCCGGTTCACTGATCGCGGCGCACTGGGCGTACGCCATCCGCGCGTAGTCGTCCGTGGTACGCGAGATCATGTGGATGTGTGGGTCGATGTACTGCATAGCGTCACAATCCTCGATACCACCGGCGGCACCGGGCACCAGTTCGCGTCGATGTCTGCGAACGAGTCGAACCGGCCTTTCCAGTTCGCCGCTGTCAGTTCATACGGTCAGCGTGCTGGCTCCCAACGTATTCTAACGAGGGGAGGTTCCACACGATTCCGGGGAGTCGAATTTTCATGGCCGAACCCTACACCGCGATCCAGGTCGTGATGATGCCGAAGGACACGAACCCCTACGGCACCATCTTCGGCGGCGTCATCCTCAGCTACATCGACGTCGCCGGGTCGATCGCCGCTCGGCGCGAGATCGCCCTGCGCGGCGGGGCGCCTGACACGCAGTACGTCACCGTCGCCGTCAACCGCGTCGAGTTCAAGAAACCGGTGCTCGTCGGCGACGTGGTGAAGTTCCGCACGACCTGTATCCGCGTCGGCCGCACCTCCATCACGATGCACATCGACGTGCTGGCGGAGCGTGGCAGCGAAGTCATCCCGGTCACCGACGCCGAGGTGGTGTACGTCGGCGTGCGGCCGAATGGGCCGAATCGCGAACCGGTACCGCTCCTGCCGGCTGCGCCGTCGGCGACCGCGTGAATCGACGCGGTTCGGGCTTGGATTCGTCCGCCGCCTTCTATAATCGACCTTCGGACCGCCAGTCCGCCCGCGTAACGGCTCCCGCCGAGGCCCGCATGGGTTATTCGTCCATACATCTGTTCTTTGACGATATCGAGATCGGCCAGGTCTGGGAATCCGGCGGTCGCACCGTCACGGAAGCGGATATCGCGAATTTCGCTGGTTTCAGTGGGGATTTCAACCCGATCCATGTGGATCACGCCTTCGCGGCCACTACGCCGTTCCGCCGGCCGATCGCCCACGGATTCGGTGTCTTTTCGATGGCCAGCGGCCTCGGTGTGCAATCGCCGCCGATGCGGACCATCGCCTTGCTTGGCGTCCGCGAGTGGAATTTCATCCTGCCGGTATTCATCGGCGATACGATTCGCGTCCGCTCCGATGCGGTGGAAAAGACGCTGCGCGGTCGGGGCAAGCGGGGCGAAATCATCTGGCACCGCGCCATCGTGAATCAGGACGGCAAAGTGGTTCAGGAAGGTCGCATCGCCACGCTGATCGAGTGTCGGCCACGGCCGAACCTCGAACCCGCCGCGGCGCATCTGTCCGCCAATGGTACGGTCTGACCACTCCTCGATCTTTCGGAACTTTCGATGACGATCCGCACGCGCTTCGCCCCGTCGCCGACGGGCTACCTTCACATTGGCGGCGTCCGCACCGCGCTGTTCTGCTGGCTCCTGGCGAAGCGTCACGTCGGCCAGTTCGTCCTCCGCATCGACGACACCGACGACGCACGCAACCGCGCCGAGGCCGTCAAGCCGATCATCGACGGCTTCAAATGGCTCGGTATGGACTGGGACGAAGGCCCGACGCCCGACGCCAGCGGCGACAGCTTCGGCCCGCACAATCCGTACTACCAGGGGCAGCGGAACCACATTTACGAAGCCGCCGCGATGAAACTGCTGGCGGAGGGGAAAGCGTACCCCGACTACACCACGCCAGCGCAGCAGGACGCTGCTCGCGAACAGGCGAAACTCGCGCGCAAGCCGTACGTCCATCGCGGCACGAACCGTGACGTGCCCGCCGAGGAAAACGTTCGGCAGTACGCCACGATGAAGGCGCCGTTGCTGCTGAAGGTGGAACCGGGGCAGTGGGTGCGATTTACCGATGCCGTAAAGGGCAATCACGAGGTCAACACGGATACGATCCGCGATCCTATGCTGCTGCGCGGCCCGGACGACAAAGGACTTTGCCGGGCGGTCTACAACTTCGCCACGGTCGTGGACGACATCGACTTCGGCATCACCCACGTCGTTCGGGCGATCGAACACCTGGAGAACACGCCGACGCAGATCTTGATGTATCAGGCATTGGGAGCGAATTTGCCGACCTTCGCCCACGTCCCGCAGGTCTATTACAACGGCGAAAAGATGACGAAGCGCAAGACCCCGCCGCTCGGTGCGGAGGAGATCGGCAAGCTCAAAGCCTGTGGTTGGACCGACGACGAAATCAAGGGCCGCGACGACCTGAACATCATTGCGGTCGCCTACTACCAGGAAATCGGCTACCTGCCGGAAGCGCTGATCAATTATCTCTGCCGACTCGGTTGGAGCCTGGACGCCGAGACGGAGTTCATGACGCTCGATACCCTGAAGTCGAAGTTCGACTTGGAACGCGTCACCGATGCACCGGGGAACTACGACGCGAAAAAACTCTTCTGGCTCCAGGGCGAGCATATGAAACTGGTGCCGACGGCCGAGAAGGTCGAGCGGTGCATCCCGTTCCTGCGAAAGGCAAAGTTGATCGGTGAGTCGCTCGACGACGCGACGCGGGCAGTGCTGACCAAGATCGTGGACGCTTCCGGCGAGCGGATAAAGCTGTTCAGCGATGTTCTCGCGTTCGCGGCGCCAATCCTCAAGGACTCGATCGAAGTCGATGCGAAGGCGAAGGAGAAAGCGTTCAAGGACCCGAATGCGAAGGGACTGCTCGCCGAATTCGCCGAGGTTCTCAAAGGTTGCGTGCCGTTCGACGCGGCGACGACGGACAAGGCGATGCACGACTTCGCGACGGCGAAGGGAATCAAGGTGAACGCTATTCAACTCCCTGTGCGAGTGTCTGTCACCGGCAGTGGCGTCGGATTCGGCCTGTTCGACACACTCGCGATTCTCGGCAAGGATCGCGTCTTGCAACGGATCGCCGCGGCGCTCAGTTGAAGTACTCGACTGCATTCTTGAAGATCGTGAAGCCGTCGCCGGCGTCTTTCAGCCCGTCGCGTGTCCATCGCGGATGGTGCGTCGGTAGCACGTTGCGTTCGGGGTGCGGCATGAGGCCGAGTACGCGGCCGGTCGAGTCCCCTAGGCCTGCGATGTCGCCCTGCGAACCGTTGGGATTGTGGGGATATTCGGGCGGTTCGCCGTTCGGGCCGACATAGTGCAATACCGCCTGCCCGGCTTGGGCGAGGCCTTGCAGAATCCACTCTTTGCGGCAGACCAGCTTCCCCTCGCCATGTGCAACGGGCGCTTCAAGCGTTGACATCCCGCGCAGAAATACGGAGCGTCCGGGCGTAGCCAGCAGTCGCACCCAGCGGTCTTCAAAGCGGCCGGAAGTGTTGTGCGCCAGTGTGGCCAGGGGCCCGTCCTCGTCGGGTGGTAAAATCAGGCCGGATTTCAAGAGCGTCTGGAAGCCGTTGCAAATGCCAAGGATCAATTTGTCTTGATCGCGGAATTCGCGAATGGTGTCGGCGAGGAAGTGTTCGAGTTGGACCGCGAGGATTTTCCCTGCGGCAACGTCGTCGCCGTAGCTGAAGCCGCCCGGCAAGAGCAGGATCTCGTGTTGGTGGAGCAGTCGCGGTGCCTCGCGAATCCGGTTGATGTGATGTTTTGTTACGACGGCGCCGGCCTTTTCGAAGGCAAAGGCGGCTTCGTTGTCGCAGTTGGTGCCCGGCCCGCGGAGGATCAAAACGCCCGGTGTGGCCATGGGGATATTTTCCGTGTGGAAACGAGTTTGTGCTTGACCGACGGTTGCCGCCCGGTCATCATCTTATGAACGCGAAACTGCTCGTCTGTGCGACGAGTCGAACCGCCACCTCTGGTTGTCGGTGGCCTGTTTCAATCAGCGATTGAAGCGGGGCGGGGAGTTTTTCCCAAAAAATTTCTCCAAGGCGTTGACCATCCGCCGGCCGCGTGTAAAGTAGTTGCACAGCCGAAGCGATTCGGTTGCGAAAGACTGAGGGGCCAAGAGCAAGTCATCTTGTGGTTGGCCCCATCGAGCTGATCTTTGACAAATCGGTAGCGTTACGAGCCTTGCGAATGGGCGAGTTCATTGCCGTTGGACGGTGGTGACTCGCTCGGCTGGGTGGCGGGAGCGATCCTGTTGTCCGGCCAATTTGAGTGAGATCAACACCGAGCAACGAGCCGATTCGATTCTCGAAAGTTTCCCGGGTGGCCCCCGGGAACCAATAAACTTTTGAAGGGTTTGATTCTGGCTCAGAACGAACGTTGGCGGCATGGATTAGGCATGCAAGTTGTGCGAATCCCAGCAATGGGGGAAGCAGCGTAAGGGGCAGTAATGCGTGGGTATTTACCCTGGGGTCTGGCATAGCCCTTCGAAAGAAGGGGTAATTCCAGATGATGTCGAGAGACCAAAGGTCCGCCGCCCTGGGAGAAGCCCACGTGATATTACCTAGTTGGCGGGGTAACGGCCCACCAAGGGGAAGATGTCTAGCGGGTGTGAGAGCACGACCCGCGCCACTGGCACTGAGACACTGGCCAGACACCTACGGGTGGCTGCAGTCGAGGATCTTCG
>JALHPZ010000045.1 GCA_022842245.1 Gemmataceae bacterium | reverse complement strand
AATGGCATCGGTTCAGCACCGGGGTCACCTGGTTCGCCGCCAAACTTGCCATCATCCGCGAAGCGGTGCGCAACTTCCTCACGCACCCGACCTACCAACTGCCAACTGCGTAACTCCTAGGCTTCTTCGATCTCGACGGCGTTCATGGGGTCGATGGCCTTGTGCGGACGTGCCCCGCAATTCTTGTTGACGGCAGTGATTTTTAGTGAACGTCTCTGCCGTGGGAATGGCTTATCCGTCGGCGACACCCCCCGTTGACGGTGCGACATTGACGAGCGCCAGCACTTCGGGCAGTTTCATCCGCCGCACCTTGGCGAGCGTCCGGCATGCGTTCATCAGCTTCCGATCGGCCAGTTCCATCCGCTTCAACTGAAATGTACACTCCGAACGGTTCAGTTCGCTCGCCGAGCCGGCAAACCGCGACTCGGCCCAGTGGACGAACAGCCAGGACAGCACGACGCGCTCGGCGACCAACTGCTCCAGCACTCCGCCGTTCGGCCCCGTTAACGCGGCGCGCAGATCGCAGGCAAATCGAATCAGGCCCCCGCTGATCGCCGGGTCTTCACGGGCGATGAGCTTGACCCAGGCATTCAGCGTATGCCGGCCAATATCACCATAGAGTGCCCGGGCCGCGGGGTGGGCCAGATACTCCTTGATCGATGCCTTGGCTACCGAATCGCCGGCCTTCGCCTGTTCCAACGATTCCTTGCTTGGCTTTCCCACGGCCGCGATCAACTCATCGGAATTCCAGGAGAGCGGCGGGTTTGCTGTCGAGACGTTCATCGAACTTCCTCGTTTCTTTCGCCATTGCCGCTGGACGGAATGCCAGCCGGACAATTCGAGTGCGACCGCGACGATGCGATCGATTCTCTCGAACCAATCCCGATCTTGCTGTAACTCAAATTGGTCCAGGTCACGATCTGTCTTCCTTGACAGTTGGCCCTGTTTGCGAATTTCCCGATTGGCGGCATCTAACTGGGCCGACAGGATGGCGGTGCGACCGTAACCACCGTACTCCTTGACGACGCGGCCTCGCTTACGGCGATAAGTGTAGTAGTAGACGCGATTTCCGCGCCGTTCGATCGCCACCGGCGAACTCCCATCGTGTACGACATGCGAAGTGGGTGCAACGCTTCGCGACTCCGGAACATGGTCGCAGGAATTGCCTGAAACTGGCGATGCTGGCGAAACGGCACCCTGAAGCAATTCAGGCTGCCAACCGTGGATTCCGGTGCTCGTTCTCTGCGTACATGGAACGGCCTTCGGTCATGTGTTACGACTATATTCGTGCAGCTGGCACGACGGGTTCGAAACCGTCGCGCCTGAAAACGGTCGGTCCGCCGTGCGTCTCACCTTCGCCGCCGGACCGACCGGGCTGCCGCCAAGGTGAACGGGCATGCCGAAGCGCACCAGGAAATCTTTGTCTCCTCAATCTTCACCGGACTGGGAGAATGCTTGGTATCTGTCCGGGCTGTATACGTGGGAACACCTGACTTCATCCTACTTCCGTTGGAACCAAGGCCCATTTGGCGAACGCTGGTGGAAATGGCAGCAAGCGATTCGGCTTCACGTCGGTCGGGAGCGAGGCCACGATCCGGTCCGTGATTTCCTTGGTGATTTGTTGCATTTCAGTGTTTGGGACTCGAGCGTCGATCTTTTGGATTTTCAAAAGACTAACGAACGAATCGGTGGGATTGGCGATCTGATGCTGCTGTGCGCTTTACTCGATACCTACTTTAAAGGTCAATCGAGTCACTCGCGTTCGTCGTTTTTCGATTCCGAAGAAACAGAAAGCGTTCTAGCTCCCTACCAAGGCCGAATTGCGACGGCATCGGTCGCCGAGTTTCATCGGTCTCCTTGGTCCAAAATGAGACAGATGCCACACGGCTTCAGCGTGCCAATATTTGATTGTCGGAAGAAGACCCAGCACGTGGTCCATCCATATCTCGTTGAATCGTCCGGATGGCCGAAAGACCCCCTATCTTGGGCCGATCGCCTGATCAACGGCCAGTGTATCGGCGCCTTCGAGTATGACGTTCGAGCATTCGTCCATCGAGACCTCGATCTTGATTTCCGAGAACATGGGGTCAGCCGATTCGCGATCATACTTCGTCCAGTCACAGTGGAACGACAGAAGCCAGAATCGGTCCTTCGATCCTTGATTTCGGCTATTTGGCTCTCGATGCGAGAAACGAGAAATCTCCACCGGTTGGAAGTTGCGATCCCCGAACCTCCCTCGACGATGAACATTACCGCCGAGACATTGGAACAGGTCGTACACCGCCTCGACGACTGGATTCATCAGGTCGCACGTCATCGACCGGATTTCGTGAATTCGGAATGGAAAAGCTTTGCCGAGCGATTTCCCGGTGCGATCGAATTAACAGACGTAGATGGGTCATCGACGAAAAGTACAAAATCATCCGTCAGGCGGAAGCCGGGAGTGATGCCAATTGCAAATCGAGGAGACGAACAGGCGAAGCTCTACATGAACATCTGGGACTTGGTCCGCCAAGGAAAAAAGAACAGTGAGATCTCGAAAATCATGGACGAACCGCTGAAAGCATTTATCCAGAAGCATCCAAAAAAACGAGGAGGACGGAGCAGAATGAAAAGCGATGTCATCAGAGCAGCCCAGCAAGCCTTGCGTATGAAGCAAAGCAAAACTGGAATCTCGAATTAACACGAATTGCAATTGGCGCTGTGAGGTGCTGACGGTTTGACGGGCAGTCCGACTTACAGTTAGGCTGGCGGCGGGAAGGAGTCCCGATCATGGCCAAGCCGATCCCGGACCGTCCGAAGCGACGGCAATTCAGCAACGGGTTCCGCCGCGAAGCGGTGCTGATGATGCTCGACGGACTCTCGGCGTCCGCGGTCGCCGAGCGACTCGGGATCGCCGATCCCTCCCTCCTCTATGTCTGGAAGAAGAAGCTCGTCATACACGGCGGACCTGTTGCGGGCAGCCTCGACGAGCGGGTGCGTCAACTGGAAGCCGAACTGCTCAGCGTCGAGCGGGAGCGGGACATCTTAAAAAAGCGTGGGCCATTTTCGACCGGCACGCCTGAGTGCGGTCTACGCGGCGGTCGAGTCGATCAGCGGGACGCCGCGTTCCCGCTCGTTCCGGTCTGCGAGGCGTTGGGCGTCGGCCGCTCGGCGTACTACGCCTGGCGGCACGGTGCGGCGTCGCCCCGCGTGCGGGAGGCGATGCGGTTGCAGGAGCAGGTCGCGGCGATCTTCTGGCGTCACAAGCGACGCTACGGTGCCCGACGGATCGCGGCGTGGCGTGCAGTCCGAAGCGGGTCGCGAAACTGCTGAAAATCCAGGGTTTGAAGGCGATCCAGCCGAAGTCGTTCGTGCCGAAGACGACCGACAGCTGGCGCACGCTCGGCTTCAGTCCGAACCTCGTGCTCGACACGCCGGAGCCGGTCGGCGTCGATCGGCTGTCAGTCAAAACCGTCAGCACCTCACCGCACCCCCCGTGGCTACATCGGGTTCCTTTGTTTTCTCGATTGCTTCGTCGCCGAGTTTCGCTGCCCGGGGATACGGCATCGGCTTGTCGCTTTGGGAGATTTTCACCCAGTCCCGTAAAGCCGGTTCGGCTCGCGGAGTGTGTCTGTTGGGGCGAACTACTACCCGCTTCAACAACCGCTTGGGAGGGCAATCCGATGAGAAGGTGGCTCGGGCCGGTGGGCGTAATGTTCCTCATGGCCGGACTGGTGGTCGCGGCCGAGGGGACGATCAGCAAGGTTGATCTGGACAAGAAGACCGTCACGATCAAGGAAGGGGACAAGGACAACGAGTACAAATTCAACGACAAGGTGAAAGTGACCGTCGCCGGCGGAAAGGCGAAGGGCGGCAAGGGGCAGGCCAAGGAGGGCACCTACGCCGACTTCGAGAAGGCGCTGAAAGTTGGCGAGAAGCTGACGTTCGAGGCGAAGGACGGCGTGCTCACCGAGGTCAAGATCAACGGAATGGGGAAGGGCAAGGGTAAAGGTAAGGCGAACGACTGACGTGAACCGCATCCGCCGCTGAACGCCCGGCTCGTGCCGGGCGTTCTCGTTTTCATGCCCGGCCCACAGAACGAGGGGCGTAAAACTGCGCGGGCGTGCGGAGTGTATGTGTGGGAGTGAATGATGAACGAGGAGCCAGCGACACGACACGAGCAGTTCTTGAGGCATTACTCGGCCCATGAACCCGCGATCCGGGCGTTCGTGCGGCGGTTGGTCCCCGCGCGTACCGACGTGCTGGATGTCATGCAGGAAGTGGCCCTCGTCCTCTGGAAGAAGTTCGAGAACTTGCCCGACCCTGACGATTTTCGCCGCTGGTCGTTTGGGGTAGCGAAGTTCGAAGCCCTGGCGTGGCTCCGCGACAAGCGGCGGGATCGTCTCGTGCTTGCGGAAGACGTTCTCGAACAACTCGCCAGGGAGGCCACGGCACTCGAACCGGTCCTCGACTCCCAACGGGCTGGGCTGGAGGCATGCCTGGAAAAGCTCCCTGCCGACCAAAGGGCGCTCGTGCTTGCCGCCTACGAACCGGGCGCTCGCATCCAGGACATCGCCGAGCGGAGCCGCCGGACGGTCGGGGGCTTCTACCAGTGGTTGCACCGCGTGCGGCTGCAACTGCTCGACTGCGTTCGCCGGGGAATGGCTCTGGAAGGTGCGTAATGACCGACCCTCAACACACGATCTGGTTGGAGCGGATCGCCCGCTACATCGAAGGGACACTCCCGGCCGAGGAATTGAAGCCGCTCGAAGAGGCATTGCGAACCGATTCGGCGCTCCGACGGGTGTACCTGGAGTACATCAATCTCGATTCGGCTCTCGATGCCGGTGCGGCGCTATCGGAACACGAGTTCGCGGGGCTTCTCGATAAGCCGGTTGAACGTCCTGCCACGGGGAATCGGCCGACTTCACGTCGGCGTTGGGCGTCGTTCGCGGTGGGCGGAATGGCCGTCGCTGCCGCCGTCCTCCTTGCAGTTCTGCTCGCCCCTTCGCCCGAAGTGCGTGCCAATCAGACGCTCCGCGAAGCCGAGCAAGCTCTACTCCTCCCCGTGGAACGGGGATACGCCGTCGAGGTGCGGCGTGCGACCGACGACCCGGATGACACCCTGAGCAAGCGGCGGATGCGGGTCTGGACGCACGGCGACCGCTTCCGCGTCGAGGTCGATCAGGACAATGAACGATGGTCCTGGGGCCGCGACCACGACGGGTCGGTGTGGGTCGTCGCCGCCCCGCAGCGCGGCTTGAAGATCAACCCAGACGAAATCGGCCCGGCCCTGCAACGGCTCTGCGACCGCTACGGCCTCCAGCCGAAAACCTTGCTGAACGACCTGCTGACGGGTGCGGACCTGAACCAGCGCCCCGGCGACCCGATCCGTAAGACCGTGATCGTTCGCGGGCAGTTCCGCACCGGGTTCCACCGCCAGTGGCTCGAATCCACCGAGTTGGAACTGGATGCCGCGACGAAGGTGATCCAGAAATTCACCGTGAACCAAATGGGACCGGGCCGCGAGCAGGAGATGCTGACCTTCACGCTGACCGACACTCGCCCGCTCGACGAATCGCTGTACCGGCTCGAAGGGAACCTGACCCCGCCGTTCGAGGTTCTCGACCGGGACTCCCGGCAAGGTCGGAGGCGTGCGATCCTCGGCACCCGGCTCGGCGGCGGCAACCATCGGTGGCTCATCGCCGGCAAAAAGTAATGAACGATGCCAACACGGCAGCAGGCGAGCAAATAACTGGAGGACGGCACATGCGTCGGTTCGGGATCGCGGCGTTCGGCTTCTCCGCCGCGCTGGTTGTGGTTCTCGCCTCAGCGGGTTCGGCCGACGAGTCCATAGTGACGGTCCAGAAGATCGAGAACGGCACCATCACGTTCGTCAAGCGCAACACCGAGGCCGGGGCGAAGGGGAAAGGAAAGGGCGGGGCGAAAGGTGGGGCCGGGGCGGTAACGCTCCCGGTGGCCTCGGACGTTCAAGTGACGACGGCCCACCACACGCGGCGTACCGGGGCGTTCCACGTCGGCACTCCGGTCGGAGGCGGGTTGAAGAACAGCGCCGTCCGCAAGCTCGAACCGGGGGCGATGGCCCGCGTCGTGACCGACGGCAAGCAGGTGATCGAGTTGAACATCGTGTTCGACGATGAGGACGGCAACACCGCCGTCGCCGTGCCGCCAAAACCCGCCCCGAAGAAATAGACCCGCTTGCGGAGGACACCATGCGATTCCTGATGACTTGCTGCGGAATACTCGCGTTCCTTTCGCCGGCATTGGCTCAGCCGGCCGGAGACGCCTTCTTCGAGGCGAAGATTCGCCCGGTTTTGGTCAAGCACTGCTACGGTTGCCACTCGGACGAGTCCAAGAAGGCGAAGGGTGGGTTGAAGGTCGATACTCGTGCGGCGTTCCTGAAAGGTGGCGACAGCGGGGCTGCGGTCGTGCCGAAGTCGGTCGAGAAGAGCCTGCTGTACAAGGCCATCGCCTACCAGGACAAGTCGATGCAGATGCCGCCGGACGGGAAACTGCCCGATTCGGTGATCGCCGACTTCAAGAAGTGGATCGAGATGGGCGCTCCCGACCCGCGCGGGGCCAAGTCCGGCGTGCCGGTTCAAGCCAAGATCGACATCGCCAAAGGGCGGGAATACTGGGCGTACCGCACGCCAACCAAGCCCGGTCTCCCGGCGGTTCAAGATGCCAACTGGTCGCTCACCGACATCGACCGCTTCATCCTCGCGGGCCTGGAGCAGAACAAGCACAAGCCGGTGAAGGACGCCGACGCCCTCACGCTGGTCCGCCGCCTACACCTGACGCTCATCGGTCTGCCGCCGACGCCGGAAGCCGTCGAACTCTGGTCCGCTCGACTTGCTGCCGCAACCAACCCGAAGGCAAAGCAGGAGGTCATGAGCAAGCTCGTGGACGAGTTGCTCACCTCGCCCCGGTTCGGCGAGCACTGGGGCCGGCACTGGATGGACGTGGCCCGGTTCGGCGAATCGACCGGCGGGGATGCCAATAACGTCACGCCCCATGCGTGGCGATACCGGGATTACGTCATCGACTCTTTCAACGCCGACACGCCCTACGACCGCTTCATCCTCGAACAACTGGCCGGCGACCTGCTCCCCGCCGCGAACCCGAAGGAGTTCGCCACGAACATCGTCGCTACCGGGTTCCTTGCCACCGGCGTGAAGCTGGTCGCCGAGGAAGAAGGCCGGCGGTTCTTCGCCGACATGGTGGACGAGCAGATCGACGCCACCACCCGCGTGTTCCTCGGCACCACCGTCGCCTGTGCCCGCTGCCACGATCACAAGTTCGACCCCATCCCGCAGACCGATTACTACGCGATGGCCGGCATCTTCCGCAGCACGGAGACGCACTTCGGGTTGCTGAAGTCCCAGGCCCGGCAGGCGAACACGCTCATCGATCTGACGGGGATGGGACTGCCCGTGGTCGGCAAGTCGATCACGAAGGAACACCTGGCGAAGTTGAAAGACGAACGCGACAAGGCGGCGGCGCTCGTGGACGACATCTTCCGCAGGCGGCGGGCGGGGGAGCAGATCGCCCAGAGTGTGTGGCTCCGTTCCCGTACCGACCGCGACCGCACCCAGTTCGCCTACCAACAGTACGACGAGAAGGGGAACCCGCGCGTCTTCGCCATGGGCGTGCAGGACCGCGAGTTGCCCGTCGAGACGTGGCTGAACGTCCGCGGCGAGCCGGACAAGTTTGGGCCGAAAGTGCCTCGGGGCTTCGTGCAGGTCGTCGCCAAGCCCGGCAAACACACTCTCCCGACAACGAAGGGGAGCGGGCGGCTCGAACTGGCGAAGTGGATCGCCAGCCCCGAGAACCCGCTCACCGCACGGGTGATGGCGAACCGCGTTTGGCACCACCTCTTCGGGAGCGGCCTCGTCCGCAGCGTCGATGACTTCGGCGTGACCGGGGAACAGCCCTCACACCCCGAACTGCTCGACCACCTCGCACTGCGGTTCGTGGAACAGAAGTGGTCCGTGAAAGCGCTCATCCGCGAGATCGTGCTGACGCGGGCGTGGCAACTCGCCGGCGACCACGACGAGGCCAACTTCGCCATCGACCCGGACAACCGCTACCTCTGGCGGATGAAGCCCCGACGGTTGACGGCGGAAGCGATCCGCGACTCGATGCTGCTCGTGTCCGGCCACCTCGACGAGAAACGCCCGCTCGGGACGTTTCTTGTCAGCGTCGGCGAAGGTACCATCGGGCGCTCGGTGTTCGAGCCGGAGATTCGCAAGATCGAGGCGGACTGCCGGACGGTGTACCTGCCTCGTGTTCGGAACGTGCTGCCGGAAATGCTCGACCTGTTCGACGCCCCCGACGCCAGTCTGGTGATGGGCGTGCGGGATACGACCACCAGCCCATTGCAAGGGTTGTACCTGATGAACAGCCCGTTCGTTCGTCGGCAGGCTGAGGGGTTGGCCCTCCGGGTTCAATCTGCGAAGGGCGAAGACCCGATCACCACCGCCCACCTGCTGGCCTATGGTCGCCCACCGACCGACAAGCAGCGTGCCATCGCCAACGACTTCATGACCAACTTCAAACGGGCCGCGACGACCGAAAAACTCACCGACATCGACCGCCGCAGCCTGCAAGCGTACTGCCACGCCCTGCTCTGCTTGGCCGAGTTCCGCATCCTCAACTGACCGCCCACGGAGACGTGATCCATGTTGAATCTGACCCGCCGTGAGGCGCTGAAAGCGGCGTCCGCCGGCTTCGGCTACCTCGCCTTCTCCGGGCTGGCGACGCTCCAGGCCGAGGAGAAGAAGTCCCTGCTGGCCCCCCGTGCCCCGCACTTCCCGGCGAAGGCGAAGCGGGTGATCTTCCTGTGCATGCGGGGCGGCCCGTCGCACCTCGACACCTTCGACTACAAGCCGCAACTGAAGAAGGACGACGGCAAGGCGTCGAAGTACGCCGGGTCGAAACTGTTAACCTCGCCGTGGGCGTTCCAGCAACGCGGCAAGAGTGGGCTATGGATCTCCGACCTGTACCCGGAGTTGTCGAAGCACGCGGACGACCTGTGCCTGCTGCGGGGGATGCACTGCGACCAGCCGAACCACGCGCAGGCGTTCGTGCAGATGCACACGGGCAACTTTCAGTTCGTTCGCCCGTCGCTCGGGGCGTGGACCCTGTACGGCCTCGGCACCGAGTCCGACAACCTGCCGGGGTTCATTTCGATCAACCCGCCCACGAGCGTCGGCGGGGCACAGAACTACGGCAGCGCGTTCCTCCCCGCCGCGTTCCAGGGGACCAAATTCAACATCGCTGACTCAAGCGCCCGGAACCGCCCGGTGGATCGGATGCGCCGGGGCGAGACGAACCCGCTCGGCGTCAACCACGTCCGCAACGACCAGCTTTCGCCGAACCTCCAGCGGCTCGAACTCGACCTGATCCAGCAGATGAACGGCGAGGCGATCTACCGCAACGGCCCGTCGCCACTCGTGGACGGAGCCATCGAGAGCTTCGAGCTGGCGTTCCGCATGCAGGACGCCGTGCCGAAGTTGATGGATCTCTCAAAGGAGACGAAGGAGACGCTCGACCTGTACGGCATCGGCGGGGAACTGACGGACGGGTTCGGCCGCCAGTGCCTGCTGGCCCGGCGGTTCGCCGAGGCCGGGTTGCGGTTCATCGAACTCGGCCACGGCACCTGGGACCAGCACAACAATCTGAACGACGGGATGACCAAGAACGCTGGCAACACGGACAAGCCCATCGCCGGCCTGCTGGCCGACCTGAAACGCCGGGGCCTGCTCAAGGACACGCTGGTGATCTGGGGCGGCGAGTTCGGCCGCACGCCACACTCCAACAACGGCGATGGCCGCGACCACAACCACAGGGGCTACACGCTGTGGATGGCCGGCGGCGGTGTGAAAGGCGGCATCTCTCACGGCTCGACCGACGAGTACGGCTACGAGGCCATCGCCGGCAAGGTCCACATCCACGACTGGCACGCCACCATCCTGCACCTGCTCGGCCTCGATCACGAGAAGCTCACCTTCCGCCACGCCGGTCGCGCGATGCGGCTGACCGACGTGGGCGGCACCGTCGTCAAAGACATCCTGGCGTAGCCGCAAGGTGCGTTGACGGAACTTGAACCAGGAACACTAACCCAACCTTCGGAGAAGACTGCCATGAGATCGCTGACCTTTGGCCTGATCGCGCTCGCCCTCAGCGGGCTGAATGCGGCTTCCGTTTCGGCCCAGAAAGGGAAAGCCCGCGACGACGCCGAGCGGTACGGGTGGACCGAAGACCTGCCCGCCGCGATGAAGGAGGCTAAGCGGACGAACAAGCCCGTCGTCGTGATCTTGCGGTGCATTCCCTGAGGGGACTGCAAGGACTTCTACGGGCAGGTTGTCCGATTAGAGAAGTTCAAAGATATCGCCGACCAGTTCATCCGCGTGCGTCTGACCCGCGTCATCGACGTGGACATCAACCTGTTCGCCTTCGACTTCGACCTGACCATGATGACCTTCTTCCTCAGCCCCGAGGGGAAGGTGTACAGCCGGTACGGCGGGCGAGACTCGAAAGACGCCGAGAACCGGCTGTCGCTCGCCGGGTTGCGGCACACGATGGAATCGGTTCTGGCGATGCACAAGAGCAAGACGCCCTTGGTGGCGGAACGGGCGGTCGAGAAGCCGCTCATCCCGAAAGACATGAGCATCGCCAAGCGAGGGTGCGTCCACTGCCACAACGTGAAGGAGCAGCAGGAGATCGACCTGACCAAAGCGGGCAAGTGGACCCGCGACCGGGTGTGGCGGTTCCCCCCGCCGGACAACCTCGGCGTGATCCCCGAAGTGGACCGCGGCAACGTGGTCAAGACTGTGACACCGGAATCGCCGGCCGCGAAAGCCGGACTCCAGAAGGGCGACCAACTGCGGACACTCAACCGGGTACCGATCCACTCGTTCGGCGACGCCCTGTTCGCCCTCGACCGCGCTCCCGCGAAGGGCGCGATTGACGTGGCATGGGAGCGAGACGGCAAGGAGATGTCCGCCAAACTCGAACTGAGCGAGGGGTGGAAAAAGACGGACATTACCTGGCGGCCGTCGCAACAGCAGCGCATCCCGTCCCTGAAACTGTACGGCGATAACCTGACGGCGGACGAGAAGAACGCCCTCGGGTTGAAGCCGGGACAACTCGCGTTCCGCCAGCAGAAAGAGGTGAGTTCGCACGCGGCCAAAGCGGGATTCAAGCCCGGCGATGTCATCGTGGGTGTCGATGACCTGGAACCGGAGATGTCGATGTCTGACTTCCTGTCCCTCGTTCGTCGCAAGTACCTGGTCGGCGATCAGGTGAACGTCCACGTCCTCCGCGACGGCAAGCGGCTCAAAGTTCCGATGAAACTCATTCCGTAGTCGTGCGATGTGGGTCATCGCGTTTATTGTGTTATCTCTGCCGTCGGCGAACCGGAGAAAAGAATGTGGCGGAACCGGACGGTTGGAATCGTGGGCGGCGGGCCGGGTGGACTGCTGACCGCTTACTTTCTTCAGAAGCTGGCGTCCGAGCCGATCTCGGCCACACTCTTCGAGGCCAGCCTGCGGCTCGGTGGGAAAATCCTGACCCGGCGGTTTTCGCACGCCGCCGCCACATACGAGGCCGGAGCCGCAGAACTCTACGACTACTCGCCCGTCGGCGAGGACTCGCTGCGTGAACTCGTGGCGGAACTCGGCCTCCCCATCACGCCCATGCGGGGCACGTCGGTGATCATGGATCACCGCGTCCTGTCCAACCTCGACGATGTGCAACGCTACTTTGGCCCGGCCGCCCGCTCCGCACTGACCGCGTTCGACCGGCGTGCCCGCGACTGCATCAGTCCGCAGGAGTTCTACCACTCCGACGAGTCCGCTGAGGTCGGACCCACTCGGCCCGCTCTGCGGTTCGACACGTTTCTCGACGCCATCCCAGAACCAGCGACGCGGCGGTTCGTCGAGACGCTCATCCACAGCGACTTGGCGACCGAGCCGGAGCGGACGAGCGTGACCTACGGGCTGCACAACTACCTGATGAACCACTCCGCCTACATGCAACTCTACAGCATCGAAGGTGGGAACGAGCGGATCGCCTTCGAGCTGGCAGCGCGGGTGCGTGCGGCCAAGCGCCTGGAGCACGCGGTCACGCGCATCGGCAAGACGCCTGACGGCCGCATGGCCGTGACCTCCGTGCACCACGGGCGGGAGCGGCGGGACGAGTTCGACTTCGTCGTCGTCGCCCTGCCGAACCCGTGCCTGCCGTCGATCGCGTTCGACGGCGAGCGTCTTTCGGCCGCGCTCGCCCGGCACCACGCGCATTACGACCACCCGGCCCACTACCTGCGGGTGACCGCGCTGTTCGACCGGCCGTTCTGGCGCGGCGCGTTCGAGGACTCGTACTGCATGCTCGACCAGTTCGGCGGTTGCTGCTTGTACGACGAGTCGTCCCGTTACCCGGACGCCCGACACGGCGTACTCGGGTGGCTGATTGGCGGTGCACAGGCGGAAGAGATGAGCCGACGCACCGATGAGGAACTGATCGCCGCTGCCCTCGACTCGCTGCCGAACTTCCTCGCCCACGGCCGCCGGCATTTCGTCGAGGCCCATGTGCATCGGTGGGTCGGAGCGGTCAACGCCATGCCCGGCGGGGCTGTGCCACTGAGCCTCGACCGCCGCCACTGCCCGGAACCTGCCGAGCACCCGAACCTGTTCCTGGTCGGCGACTACCTGTTCGACTCGACCCTCAACGGGGTGTTGGATTCGGCCGAATACGTGGCCAAGTGGATCGCCGCGAACTTGGCCAGGAGGGCGGCCACGGCCTCCGGCCGACCGACTCCTGCCAGCCGTCCGAATCGGGGCGAAGGCAACGAAACGGACTATCACCCTTCCGATCGTCGCGGCCGCCATCCCCCGCTGCTCGCCACCACTGGAGAACGTTTGTGACCGAGTTGATCGAAGCTCCCTCGTCTGCCCTGCCGGCGGGCGCACAATTTCATCGGATCGCGTTCGCCGCCGGGCCGGCCACCGGGGAAACGGTCCTGGCCGAATTCCCACCCGCGCTCGGCCGCCGGGTGGTCGTGATCGGAACCGATCCGGCCGCTACGCCCGCGCGCGGCGAACTGCTCGTCCTCGCCGTGCCGGCGACCGTTGACGAGGAGCCGGACCTGCTCGCGGAAATACGGGACTGGGCCGATCCTCCGACGGCTGGTGCGGAGCGAACCGGGCAACTCCTCATGCTCCAGGGTGCGCAGGTCGTTTGGACTCCCGCCCGGTTGGCGGTGGTGGCAATCCCCGACCGACTCCACGCGGTCCGTAATGCAGCCGTCGAGGTCGCGTACTACGACGCCGAACTCGGCGCGATCGAAACAGAGTTGGCCTCCCTCTGGCCGGAACTGGAGGCCGACACGCCGCTTGCGTTCGCATTCGCCGAGCAGTCGGTTCGGCTCCGCCGCCAGTTGGCCGCGCGGTTCCGCCGGGTATTCACCCTTCGCACGCGGCTGGCCCGTATCGCCCCGTTTGTCCTCGCCCCACACGCCCACCCGCCAACGCTCGCGACCCAACTTAATGAGCGGCTCCGCGAGCGTGTCCGCATGGCCCACCGGGTCGAGTCACTCGACACCCAACTCGAAGTGTTCGAGCGCGTCTACGAGGGATGCGGGCAGAAGGCGAGTGAGTACCTGATCGCCCGCACCGGCCACACCCTCGAGTGGATCATCATCGTCCTTCTCCTGGCCCAAACCATTCTGGTTACGGTCGAGTTACTGTCGGCGGGGAAGTGACCGTGCGATACGTCTCCATCGACATCCTGCGGACGTTCGCCATCGTTCTGATGGTACTCGTCCACTTCCTCGAGAATTTGGCGGGAGCCGTCTGGACGCCGGCGGGGTTCGGCGCACCGCTGTTTACCTTCCTCGCCGGGGTGAGTTACCGCCTGTGGGTGAACGCCCAGGAGGCGAAGGGGAAAGATGACTCGGAGATCTCCCGCGTGACCGCGCGCCGTGGGGTCTTCCTGTTCGTCCTTGGGTTCGCGTTCAACGTCCTGATCTGGCTACCGGGCGACACGTTTAACTGGGACGTACTCACACTGATCGGGACGGCGTTCTTCGTTCTGAACGTCGCACGCAACCTGCCCCCCGCCGCCCCACTGGTCATGGCGGCCGCCACGTTCGCCCTCGCCCCGGTGCTACGCGAGATGACGGATTACCACAGTTACTGGCCCGATACCCACTTCGATCCGGACTGGACCTTGTATGACTTGCTGGTCGGCTACCTGGCATGCGGATACTTCCCGCTGTTCCCCTGGCTGGCGTATCCGCTCGTCGGCTACGTGGCCGGGAGAGCGTTCTTCGCGGGCGGACCCGGCGAGGAACCGCCGACGGGGCGGACGGCCCTGATCGGGGCCGGAATGCTGGGGCTGGCGTTGGCTTGCGTGGCGCTTCGGAGGTTCGCGCCGGACTTGTTCGGGGTGTGGGTACTACGGGGGTGGACGATGTTCCCACCGTCCGTCGAGTACGTGATCGGGACGATCGGGTTCGCCTTATTGACGTTCTCACTCGTCCACCGGTGGGTGGACCCTCGGGCCGAGTCGCTGGAGGGCACGCGCCTCCTCGCCATCGCGTCGGTGTTCAGCAAGTACTCGCTCTCGATCTACGTTCTCCACCACGTCGTTCACCTTTGGCCGCTTTGGGTGTACGGGGTGATCGCGGGGAGCGAGCCGACGGAGTTCTGGATGAAGGCGATGCCGGTGTGGGCGACTCTCCCGCTCGCAGCAGTGTTTCTGATCGCGTCGTACTTCCTCTTCCGCTGGATGGACCGTACCGGTCGCGGCGGAATCGAGGGCTGGCTGCGGAGAGTGTAGGATGAATCCCGTTCGGCTGGCAGGAGTGACGCCGAGAGTAATCGCCGCAGCAATCGTTCAGCCCGCCGAGGCGAATTCCGATTCGCCGTACCAGTGAAACTCATTCGATAGTCGCGCGATCTGGAGGAGCAAACGTGTCGATGCTCAAATTCGATGTGCGGTCGTTCCGGTTGTCGCGCCTCGCGATTCTGGTGTCCGTCGTCCTGCTCGCACATCCGGTTGCCGTCACGCAACCGGCGAAGCCAACACCCGCTGCCGACAATGCCACAAAAGACGCCAACGGCTTCTTCGTCCATCAACTGGAATCGCCGTACCAGTCGGGCAAGCTGCCGGTTCGCGTCTTGGTGCCGGATCGTCTGGAGAAGGGAATGAAGTACCCGGTGGTGTACATCCTGCCGGTCGAACCCACGGACGACGCCAAGTTCGGCAACGGCCTGCTGGAAATCAAGAAGCACGACCTGCACAACACGTTTCAAGCCGTGTTCGTCGCTCCTACGTTCTCCACGCTGCCGTGGTACGCCGACCACCCAACGAAACAGGAACTGCGTCAGGAAAGCCACCTCCTCAAGGCCGTCGTCCCGCTGATCGAGAAGACGTACCTGGTGCGAGCCGAGCGGGACGGGTGGTTGCTATTGGGGTTCAGCAAGTCAGGGGCGGGCGCGTATTAGCTGATCCTGCGGAACCCGGATACGTTTGGTAAGGTGCTGACGTTCGACGCGCCGCTGATGCGGGAAACGCTCTCGAATGGCTGCGAAGTCTTCGCCACTCAGGTGAACTTCGAGAAGTATTGCGTGTCGAAGTTGCTCCAGGAACACGCCAAGAGAGGTGGACCCCAAACGCTGGGCGCCGTTTCGCGCGATTATTGTGAGACTCACAGACCGGTGGCCGGCTCTCGCCGGGTGGTAATGCGAGAACCCAAAAAATCCACGTTGGCGAGGTCCGGCGGAGCGAACGCCGCCCGCGACTCGCTCGGGCGATCGTCGAGCGCCGCCACGTCCCGCAGCAGGTGCGCCCAGCACTTCTGCGACCGCGGGGCGAAGGCGTCGTAGGCTCTCCAGAAGTCGGTCACGAGCACGACCGCGAACTCCTCGGCGAAGAACTGGTTCAGCGAGTCGTGGCCGCGGTTGTCGTCGATCCAGTAGTAGGTGCTCGCCGGCGTCGTGGCGCACCACAGCCACCAGGTATGGCCCTTCACGCGCCAGCCGGTCTCGTCGGCGTGCAGCACCGAGGCGGCGAGGCACTCGCGATGGATCTGCTCGTACCACGGCGTCAGGACGGCGGCGAGTCGGTGCCAGATCTCGGTGAGGCCGCCCTCGCTGACCTTCAGTTGCAGGTGGCCGTTGAAGACGTCGACGATCTGGCGGGTGGTGGTGCCGAGACCGTAGTGGAGCCAGGCGGCGAGGGCGACGGCGCTGTGGCCGAGGGTGCACTTCGGCAGGGCGTCGGGCACCGTCGGCTCGACCTGTTTCCGGCAGGCCGGGCACCAGTCGCGGTGGATCGTGTGTTCGACGACTTCGCTGCGGAGGTCGTCGGGGAGGTCTTCGACGAGGCGGGTGCGGGTGCGACCGGTGCGTTGGAGCGGCCCGTGGCAGCACGGGCAGGCGGGGAGTTGGTGGGTTTCGCGTCGGTCGATGCGGGTGGGCGTGGGGCGGGTGTGTCCGGGGTGCCCGGGTTGGGCACCGACCTTGGCCGAGCGTGACTTCGCGGATGGCTTGAGGTAGGGCGGCACGCTTCCGGAGGGCGTGTGGGGTCCGGGCTGTCCGGAGCCGGCGATGGCGGCGCTGAGTTGGAGGAGGAGGAATCGGACTTCGAGGGGATCGCGATTGAGGAAGAGGTCGGCTTGATCTTCGGTGAGGGTGCCGGCGCGGAAGGCGGCGAGGAACGCGGGATCGAGCGAGGCCGGCGTCATGCCAAAGGTGTACGACACGCGACACCCGGGCGCAAGGTCAGTTCAGATGGCTGAGGGGATACTTCCGTCTTTGTCCCTCAACTTGCTGGTGTGGTCTTCCGCCTTGCGGGACTTGCGTTTCGATTTCGATGAGGCTTTCTTCGTAGAGGATGGTTGGTTCGTGTTGCAGACCATACCATCCCGGACCGTGGGAGCCTCTCTATAGAGAGAGGCTTCCCACCCAGCATGGTCCGGGGATGGTTCGGTCGTTGGTCCAGACCATGCCGGGCATCCCGGAAGGTCGTCATTTTCCCGGCATGGTCCGGCATGGTTGGCTTGGTAATCGAATGGGATGTCCGATTGCTCCACTTTGACCGGCCGACGGTACCCGACCACGGGGCGCTTGGCGTTGCTGCCGATACCTTTCTGGAAGTCGTGCGGTTCGATTTGTCCGTCGCCGAGCAAACGATTGATGACTTCCGCCGCCTTCGCGGACTTCCACCCGCACCGGATGAGGATTGCGTTCTTCGTTGCCCCGGCTTCGCCCTTTTCGGTTTCCTTATCGATGGCATCCAGGAGCTTCGCGTTCTCGCGTAGGACCGCTTGGCTTGCTTGTTCCGCCTTGCGCTCTTCGCGGTCGTCAACCTTCGCCTGCCGCGACTCTGCCGCCGGTTGCACGGCCACGCCCCACTTGCGGCCCGTAAAGTCCTCGCCGAGCGTTCCTTCGTCCACTTCGACGACGTATTCGCCGCTGTGCCCGGCGCTGCCACCGATCCGCAGATTGAGGCTGTGTCGCCCGTCGTACTGGTACTCGTTGTTCCGATTGATGAGCAACCATTGCCGTACGAATTCGGCGAAGCCCGCGTGCGAGAGGTCGGCCAGTTCCATCTTGTCGCCAGGCTTTAGCGATCGCTTCGCGTGATGAATCAGAATCGGCGTGATGCCCCGTTCGGAGAACAGCCTCGCCACAGTCCGCAGCGCCTGCCCCGCTGCGAAGATATTCGCGGGGTCAACGTTGCCGAACATCAGGTAGAGCGGGTCCAGGATGGCCACAACGACGTCGCGCTTGGTGTACTCTTCGACCAGTTGTGTCATTCCCCGAACGTCGTCGAGTTGTGGCGTATCGAACATCCAGTACATGCGGTCGAGGTCCGTGTCGTGCAATACCTTCGCGTCCATCACGCGATTGCGGAGCATCTGAGTTGTGCCGCGTCCAGACTCGCCGCTCAGGAACAGCGTGCCCACCGGCGCGACGACTTCAAACGTGCCGACGAACGGCGTGCCGGTCGCGAGCGAAAGCGCCATGTCGCAGGCGAGACTTGTCTTCAGGGATTTCATCGCCGCGCCGATGCCGCACGGTTCGCCCCGGACCAGTACATTCTTGATGAGCCAATTCGGGCGGAAGTCGCCGGCCCGGAATTCGGCGTCACTGTAGATTTTGAATTGAGTCTCCGTCCCCCGGTCCGCCCGCGCCTTGATACTCGCGAACGCTTCGCCCCACCCGTCCAGTATCTGCCGTGCCGGTCGTCGCGGGTCGCTCGCGTCGCGGAGCAGCACCGTCGCCGCGTGGATCGCCTTCCGCCGGATGGCGTGTTCGCGGACGATGTTGGCGTAGTGCAGTGCGTTGGCACCAGTGCCGAATCCGGTGATGAGGTCGGCCAGGTATTCGATGCCGCCGATGTCGGCCAGCCGGCCCTCGCGTGAGAGCGCACCGGACACGAGCGGAGCATCCGGCACGGCCCCGCCACGATAGCAGTCTTCTACGGCTGCGTAGATGCGTTGGTGCCCGTCGCAGAACAGATCGCCTGCGTCCAGTACGGCCGAGACGGACGGGATACAATCGGGCGCGTTGAGCATCGCCGCCAACAATGCGCGTTCCGCATCGCGGTCGTGCGGCAGGACTTGATCGCCTGGGTCGGAATCGCGTATCATATGTCAACTCGCGTGGGTCGTGCCGCGTGGGTTTGCTGTTGATGCGATGACTTGCCGGCCGGCCCTGCCAGGGGCGCGGCCGGTGTCGTTTATGCGGTTTGCTTTTCGCGCTTCGGCGTCGGCTTGCCCTTCGTGTTCGCTTCGATGAATGCTTGCACGTCGCTGGCCCGGTATCGGATGGCGCGGCCGAGTTGGACGTAGGGAAGGGAGTTCCGGCCCGTGCAGCGCCAGACGGCCAATGTCTGAGGTCGCAGGCCGAGCATTTCCGCCGCTTCGTCATCGGTGAGCATTTTGTCTGTCGTTATCATGGCGTCCCCCGTAATGGATGCTGATTGCCAACACGCCACTAGACGCGGGTTAGCCCATCACGAATTCCAAGAATCAATTCGTGCCGATTTCGTGCCGACGGGGAGAGTGCGAATTGATTTGAAATGCTTGGCGAAATGCAGAAGTAAAAAACTTCGGCACGAATTCCGAACGCGGTTAATTCGTGCCTTTCGGTTTCCGCCGCATGGCCTCGCGGACATCCTTGATGATAGCGTCTGGTCTATTCCGCTTGTCAGTTACCTTGATGTATTGGTTGATGGCCTGGCCCAGTTCTTTCTTGATGTCGGCGGGTTTCGCTTTGTCGCGCAGTCGGTCCTCAATCGCCCGGTAGAGCGTCGCCTTGTCGCCCGGTAGCTGCGCCTTCGGCTCCGGCTTCCGTTTCGTCTTCGGCTCAGGAATGTCGAGCGCCGCCGGAAAGATGTCACACGAGCTGTCCAGGTCTTGCAATAGCATCGACCACTGCCGCTCGCGTTCGCCCGTACGGATTTATCGCTTTCGCGGAGAGAGTAACCCATTGCCCACGAGCCGAAACGCCACCGCTTCAATGTTCGCTTCGGGAATGCGTTCACGCAAGTGAAAGTCGTGTAGCTTCGCCCACGTTACGATGGTCGGGCCTTCCATCGCCAGGTGCGAACGTACTGAATGGCCGCTTCGGTCGCCTTCGGGTTCGGATCGTTGCTCATTGGGTTCCCCCTTCCGTCGGCTTCGCCCGTGCCGCCGCCATCATCGCAGATGTTCCCGCCAGTACGCCCTCTCGAACCGGGTCGAGGGCGAGCCGAGCATAGACCTGCGTCGTGCTGGCGTTCCGATGGCCGAGTAGCTTACCGATGATCGGGAGCGAGACGCCTGCCGCCGCCAGCCAAGAGCCGGTCGATCGCCGAAGGTCGTGCGGACGCAGGCCCGTGATGCCCGCCCGCTTCGTGATCCGGTCCCAACTCGATTTGATTTCGACGATGTGCCCGGTCGCCCCGCGAGAGGGAAACACGTATTCGCCGTTTGGGTCGGCGTTCCGCCGCCGGGTCAAAATCTCCGCCGCTTCGCCCACGATGGGGACGTGGATCGGTTCGCCCGCCTTCGCATCATCGGCCGGAATCGACCAGACCTTGCGGGACAAGTCCACGTCGACCCACGCCATCGCCTGTAGGTTGCTCCGACGCGCCCCGGTCAACAATGCCATCCGGAAGAGGTCGCGGAAGATTTCCGGTTCCTGATCGAGCGCGGCGAAGAACTTAGGCAATTCCTCCGATGTCAAGTATCGGTCGCGGGATCGTTCCTTGAACTTCTCGATTCCGGCGCACGGGTTCGGCCCGGCGAATCCGATCCGCGTTGCCGTCACGCGGTACATATGCGAGAGCAATGCCAACATCCGATTGGCCGCGTACTTGCCCGACTTCTCGCCGATGGATCGGTGAAGTCGTTCCACGTCGGCCCGCGTGATTTCGGAGAGCCTGCGACCCGCCCACCGTTCGAGGTGAGTCCGGTACTGGGATTCGTTCTCTGCGACCGACGACGGGCGGTTATGCTGTCGAGCATGTTCGAGGTGGATCGTCCAGAGTTCGCCGAGCGTCGTTTCCCGTCGGGCGGTCAACCGGTCACGGTGCGGATTGTTTCCCTTCGCCACTTCGCCCGACGCCTTCACCGCTTCCCGCCGCGCGTCGTCGATACTGAGTTCATCCGGCCATCGGCCAAGTTTCAACCGCGTCGGTTTGCCGCCGATCCGCTTGTACAGATAGAACGACTTCACGCCACTCTGCGAAACGTAGAGCGTCAGGCCCTTCGTGTCGGCGTCGTGAACGTAAATGTTCGGTTTTCCGGGGGGACATTGGAGTTCTTCCAGCCGCTTCTGTGTAAATCTCAAGGTTCCCACTGCTACGCCCTTGCTACGCCGTGGAACAATCGCCGTCAATCTCAGCGTAGCAACGGATAGGAATAGCGCAAAGGAAATACCGGAAATGTCAGGCTAAATTTATAACCGTCAATCTCAGGGTATGGTCGGGAAATGCGATTGGGGGAGACTTTTAATCTGCGGGTCGTGGGTTCGATCCCCACCGGCTTCACTCGTTTCCCTTTCTCGGAACAGTCGCGACCGAGCCGGGGCTCGGTCGCAAATAAACGAACCGACATCAACTGGCC
This sequence comes from Gemmataceae bacterium, assembly GCA_022842245.1. Lineage (GTDB taxonomy): Bacteria > Planctomycetota > Planctomycetia > Gemmatales > Gemmataceae > Limnoglobus. The sequence goes on along the minus strand of JALHPZ010000045.1, from coordinate 17,174 downwards.
GACCCGACGAGTTCCTTTTCGGCATCGACTCCCTGCTTTTCCTGATAATTCTTGATCGCGGCCTTGATCGCGTCCTCGGCCAGCACCGAGCAGTGGACCTTCACCGGCGGCAGGGCCAACTCTTCCACGATGGCGGTGTTCTTGATCTCCATCGCCTCGTCCACGGTTTTGCCCTTGAGCCATTCGGTGGCAAGGCTGCTGGACGCGATGGCGGAGCCGCAACCGAAGGTCTTGAAGCGGGCGTCCTCGATGACCCCGGTGAGCTTGTTGACCTTGATCTGGAGTTTGAGGACGTCGCCGCACTCCGGGGCGCCGACGAGGCCGGTGCCGACGTCGGCCGACTTCGTGTCGAGGCTGCCGACGTTGCGCGGGTTGTTGTAGTGCTCGAGGATCTTATCGCTGTACGGCATGGGATGCTCCTGGTTGGTAAGGGACTCCGCGCGGACGGTCGTCCGCGGACTTCATCTGTTTTCGATTAGTGGGCGGCCCACTCGATGGACTTCAAATCGATCCCTTGTTGGGCCATCTCATAAAGCGGGGACATCTCGCGAAGGCGGTTCACTTCGCGGACGACGAGGTCCACGACGTAGTCGACTTCTTCCTGCGTGTTGAATCGGCCGAGGCCGAAGCGGATACTGCTGTGGGCCAGTTCGTCGCCGACGCCGAGCGCCCGGAGGACGTAGCTCGGCTCCAGGCTCGCGCTCGTGCAGGCGGAACCGCTGCTGACGGCGACGTCCTTGATGCCCATCATCATCCCTTCGCCCTCGACATAGGCGAAGCTGATGTTCGCGTTGCCGGGCAGGCGTTCGGTCGGGTGGCCGTTGAGGTACGTTTCCGGCAGTTGGTCCATGATTCCCTTCCGGAGCCGTTCGCGAAGGGCGAAGGTCCGCTGGCTCTCCTCGGCCATCTCAGCCTTGGCGATCGCGCAGGCTTCGCCGAAGCCGACGATTAGCGGCACCGGGAGCGTGCCGGAGCGCATGCCGCGTTCGTGGCCGCCGCCGTCGATGATCGGCTCGAGGCGCACTCGCGGGTTCTTCTTGCGGACGTAGAGCGCGCCGATCCCCTTCGGGCCATACAGCTTGTGGGCCGTCAGGCTGAGCAGGTCGATTCCCATCGCTTCCACGTCGACCGGCACCTTGCCGACGGCCTGCACCGCGTCGGTGTGGAAGAGGACGCCCTTCTCCTTGCAGATCTTGCCGATCTCGGCGATCGGCTGGATCGTGCCAATCTCGTTATTGGCGAACATGACGCTAACGACGATCGTCTTGTCGGTGATCGCGTTGCGAACCTGCTCCGCCGTCACGCGGCCGAACTTGTCGACGTCCAGGTAGGTCACATCGCAGCCGTCGCGTTCGAGGCGTTTGCAGGTGTCGAGCACGCACTTGTGCTCGGTGGGCACCGTGACGATATGGTTGCCCTTCTTCTTGTACATCGCCGCAACGCCCTTGAGGGCGAGGTTGTTGCTCTCGGTGGCGCCGCTGGTGAAGATGATTTCCTTCTCGGTCGCGCCGATCAGGCTGGCGATCTGCTCGCGGGCGTCGTCCACGGCCGACTCGGCCTCCCAGCCGTACGGGTGGCTGCGGCTGGCGGCATTGCCGTACTTCTCGGTGAAGTACGGAAGCATCGCCTCGACCACGCGCGGATCGACCCGCGTCGTCGAATTGTTATCCATGTAGATCGGGAGCTTCATTTCAGGTTCCTATTCTCGGCAACAGATGATTCCGGATGAATAACCGTTCCGTCAAAAACCAGTTGAGGATCGGTGCTCATCGGTGCTCATCCGTGGTTAATTCCGGCTCTCGGTGATTCATCATTGTCAGCGGCAATAGCGTCGAACTCGGGACCGGTTGGTTCGAAGCGAACAGTTCCTCGAGCGTCACGCCGCGGAGGACGCCCATCAGGCGGCGGTGGATCTCCGCGACCGGTCCCTTCATCGGGCAGACGTGCGAGACCGAGCACGATTCGTCTTCACTCGCGGCGGTGTCGTGCCCGTTGCAGACGGTCAGCTTGAATCCTTCCTCAATCGACTCCAGCAGTTCGGCAAGTGTCACCGCCGAGGCGGGACGCAGCAAAGCATAGCCGCCCTTCACGCCGCGGTGACTGGCGACGTAGCCCGCGTGCGTGAGTTCCTTCAGGATGTTTGCGACGAACGGCCGACTCAGGCCGAACGCCTCCGCGATCGTCCGCGCGTTCCCTCCGTTCGGGCTGCGATGCAGGTGCGATAAAATCAGCAACGCGTAGTCGGCCTTGCGGCTGAGGAGTGGCATCGCGTCGCTCTCGGGGGAGTCGGAACAACCGTGCGGATCGAATCCGTACTGGTATTATTCGATTTGTAAGACGCGGAATGGTACTCGAACAGTGCGAATTCGGTGAGATGCCGTCTCAAGAAAACCACGACGAAAGGGTCATCTTTCAAAACTCATCACAAATTGCTTCGCTATAATACTTTATGTCCACAATCATTTCCGACGTTCCACCGGTGTCGCTTGCTCCTCCTGAATCGGTTTGTCGATTTCGCGGCTTTTGACTTCCAAATGGATCCGGGAACTACCGCTTTTGACCGCATCCGCATCCAAAAGATAAATTGCGGTCGCGCCGGGCGGCAACTCCCCGAGCGACGGAAACACGTACGAGCGTTCGCCGATCCGGGCCTCCACGCGATTCGGTCCATTTCCGCGTGTCGGCCGGAATTCGTCGGTGAGGGTCGCAGTCACAGTCACCTCGCGCGCCGAGGCGCTACCGGTGTTGCGGATGGTCGCGCGCCAGGTGGCCCGGCCACCGACGACGACGGGGCCGACCGGTTCGGCGAGCAGCAACGAGAGCACGGGTTGGCCGACGACCGCGACGCGGAAGGTTGCTTCCTTGGCGCGGATGCGAATCCCGCTGCCGAGTTCCGCCTCGGCCGTGGCCGAGAGCGCGACCCGTTCCGTCAGGCGGTCGCCCTGCACGCCCAGCCGCACGACCTTCGACTCGCCCGCGGCGAGCGTGCCGACGGTCCAACTGGCACCGGATTCCACGCTGCGGCCACCGTCGGACGCCTTGGCGGCGGCGAGCGGTCGGGGGACTTCGGTTCGGATCGTGACGTTCGCGAGCGGCGCGTCCCCGCGGTTCGTGACACGGAATTCGAACATCCCCTCCTGACCGACCGGGAACGATTCCGATCCGCTGATGGCCAGATCCAGTTCCGCCTGCCCGACCTGCACGATGGACTCGGCGCGGTCCGCGAGGCCGCCGTCGGCCGTCACGTTCACGCGCACCGGCATCTTCCCCGCCCGTTCCACCGGCACGTTCACCGTCACCGTTTTCGATTCGTTCGCGGGGATGGTACCCAGGTTCTTCTCCGTCGGCTTCGCGGCACCATCCGGCCCGTCGACCCACGCGATGGCGTTCTCGATCGGGACGGCGCCGGCGTTCGTCACGGTCACGCGCACGGGGAGCGTGCCGCCGGTGGACGCCGTCGCGGGCACGTCGATCTTGAGTGTCATGCCGGCGGCATCGACGCTCGTGCCGACGCGTTGCTCGGCCCGGAGGCCGTCGGCGGATTCGGCCGACGCCGTCACGGTGAGCGAGCCGCGGTCTTTCGGTCGAAGCGTGATGGTGAGGTCCTGGGTTTCGCCGGCCGCGAGTCGCTCGATCGCCCAGGTCAGGCTATTGCCGCTGCGTCGGACCACCGGCGGTTCGATGCGCAGGATCTCAATGCCTTCGGGCACGACAGCCTTCACCGTAAGCGGCTGGCTGTCGCGTTTGCCGCCGTTCGCCAGCGCGATGGTCGCGGTGAGTTCGCGTCCGACGCCGACCGCCCGGGGCATGACGAGATCGAGGCTCACCTGGGGAGCGTCCGGCCGTTCGCCACTCGTCGCGATCGCGTTGGGGAGCTTCGTGGCGCCGTCCGTCCATTGAAGGCGTGCCGTCGCCTTCGCGTCGGACGCATCGGGCGATTGGACCGTCACGCTCGTGCGTCCGGGTTCGGTGGCGGTCACGATGCAATACGTCTGGCCGATTTCCAGTTCGAAATCGTCGCGCGGGTCGTCGCGGTCGCCGAGGATCGACCGCCGCGAGGCCGACGTGTAACCGTAACCGAACGCCGAGTCGACACGCTTGCCGCGATGGAGCAAGGCCCCTTCGTCCACGGCGAGAATCTTGCCGACGCCTTCGAGCGTCCATTCGACTTTCGCCCGCGGCTTGGGTTTGCCGTCCCGGTCGTAGACGGTTGCGATCACCACCTGTTCGGCACCCGCGAGCCGGCTTCGAGTCGAGGGGATCACGTCAATCCGAGTCACTTTGGTCTCGCCACGGACCGCATCGCGCAGGGCGGCACCGTCCAGCGGCGAACCGAGCGTCTTCAACCGTTCCCGTGCCGGGGTGGCGCAGCCGGCGGTCAGGCACGCGACGAAGAGAACAAGGAAATGCGAATTCATACCCGGACCCATCCGACAATGCCCCCGGCATAGCGAGTCGCGACCGGGCACGCAACCGCGAATGCTTCCGTAGCCGAGTGCTATAATCACCTCCACCTCTCCGCCCGTACCCGGAAACGCTCGTGATTTTCGCCGCTGCCGAACCGTCGTCGACCGCCCTGATCGTGGGGTTGATCGCGATTCCGCTGTTGATCTTGATCAATGCATTCTTCGTGGCCGCCGAGTTTGCGCTGGTCGCCCTGCGGCGCAGCCGAGTGGAAGAACTGGTGAATCAGGGTAATACGCGCGCGCCGAAACTGCTTGCGGCCGTTGACAACCTGAACGACAGCGTGGCGGCGGCGCAACTGGGGATCACCGTGGCCAGCCTGGCGCTCGGGTTCGTGAGCGAGCCGGCGCTGGCATCGCTGATCGCGCCGTTGTTCAAGGAACTGCCGGCCGCGTGGCAGGGCACGATCACTCACACGATCTCCATTGTGCTGACGCTCGCACTCATCACCTTTTTGCACGTGGTCTTCGGCGAGCAGATGCCGAAGATCGCCGCCCTGCAATCGAGCGAACGGATTGGTTTGTTCATCGCCGGACCGCTGAACCGCTTCGCCCGGATCTCCCGGCCGCTCATCCGCCTGATGAACGGCACCAGTAATCGTTTTCTGCGGGCGATGGGCTATAAGCCCGACGCCGAGGAGGGCGAGATTTACTCGGTGGACGAACTGCGACTCCTGATCGAAGACACCGAGGAAGCAGGCTTGATGTCGTCGATGCAGGCCGATGTGGTGATGAACGTCTTCGGGCTGAACAACAAGAAGGTCCGCGATTGCATGGTGGCGTGGGACCAGGTGTCGGCGCTCGACGTCACAACGCAGTCGGAGCAACTCCTCGCGGCCGTGCGGCAGGGTGCCCACACGCGGATGCCGGTGTACGACGGCACGCCGGACAACGTCGTCGGCGTCGTCAACACGAAGGACCTGTTCTACCTCTTCAGCCTCAGCGGCGTCGTGCAACTGATCGACGCAATCTACGAACCGGTGATCCTCGACGCCGACGCGCCGGTGGCGACGGCGCTCGCGGTGTTCAAGAAGTCGCACCGGCACCTTGCCGTGGTGCGCGAGAACGGCGCGAAGGTCGTCGGCATCCTCACGCTCGAAGACGTTCTGGAAGAGATCGTCGGCGAGATCGAGGACGAGCACGACAAGCCGGCACCGAAGCTCCGGCAGACGGTGCTGAACAAGATCCTACTCCGGCGGAAACTGGGTCGGAGCAATCCCGGCGGAAAATAACCGCACAGGCCGCGCAGCCCGCTCAACTTCGCGCGATTGGCCTTTGCGCCGCGCCCGACATGGGGTACAAGCCAACCCGACTCGGAGGACACCGCCATAGGATGGCGTGTCGCTCCACGGTTCGGGAGAAGGTGCCATGCGTGGGTTCGGCCTGTCGATTACCGGTCTGATCGTCGCCGCGGGAGTGACCGCGGCCCAAACGCCGACGCCGATGGGTCTGGCACGCCCGGACCAGTTGCCCGGCGCCGGCCGCGCCGGCGCCGCCATCGTGCCCGCCTCCGCCGTCGCCCTGCCGCCGGCCCTCCAGGCGCACCTCAGCGCGTGGGAAAAGAAATCCACCGCCGTCGGCTCCTACTACTCCGATTGCGAATACGTCCGCAAGAACCTGCTCCTCCGCAAGGAAACGACCTTCACCGGCACCATGATGTGCATGAAGCCGAACCTCGCCCGCATGCGCATCGACAATAAGGCCGACAAGAACGACTTCCTCTCATACATCGCCGACGGCAAGGCCGTGTACGAATACGCCGGCAAGGACAAGGTCGTCCGCCAGTACCTCATCCCGCCCGGTGGCAAGGGCGGCGTCGGCGACAACCTCCTCATGGAATTCATGTCCGGCTCCATGAGCGCCGACGACGTGAAAACCCGCTTCGACCTGAAACTCGAAAAGGAAGAAGACTACTACACGCACATCAAGATCCTGCCGAAACTCGAGAAGGACAAGCAGGAGTTCGAGTCGATGCTGCTGGTGCTCTACAGCGGCAAGCTCGCCGACCGGAAATGGGACTACCTGCCGGCCGTCGTGGTGATCCAGAAGAACAAGGACGAGATCGACCAGTGGACCTTCAAGGACCCGAAGATCAACAACGAGGGGATCAAGAAGGAACACTTCGTGGCGACAATGCCGCGAAAGGAAGACGGCTGGGAATTCAAATCGATGAGCGCAGCCCCCGCCGCGCCGACGGCGCCGCGGAAAGCGCTCCCCTGATTCGCGCCAAAACCGAATCGCTCTAACGCCGTCGTTTCGACGGCGTTTTCTCATTTCATCTTCACCGCACCCGGCGCAACATATCGGTACCTGTTTTCCGAACGGCACCGGGCGACCCCCGCCTCTCCGCCGCTCGGTCTCTTGGATGAGGTGTGTCATGAAGTACGTTTCACGACTGTTTCTGGCCGTATCGTTCGCGCTGGCCATCGCGGCGACGGCGTCGGCGCAAGGCCGCCCGGGCGGCGGGTTCACCGGCGGCTTCGGGTTCGGCGGTTCGAACGCCTACTCGATGATCGCCACCAACACGGTGCTGCAGGAGGAACTGAAAGTCTCCGGCGAACAGAAGACCAAGCTCGAAGACGCGCTGAAGCCGATCAACGCGAAGCGGAACGAAATCCTCGGCATCGCCGCGCCGGGCGCGGGTGGCAACCGCCGGCCGGCCGGCGGCCAGCGCCCGATGCTGACCGAAGAGCAACGCAAGGAACGGGAAGAGAAGCTCGCGAAGCTCACCGAAGAAACCAAGAAGGCCGTCGAAGGCGTGCTCGACGAGAAGCAAGCCAAGCGCCTGGGCCAGATCAACGTCCAACTCCTCGGCTTCGGCGCCTACAGCGACAAGACGGTCCAGGAGAAGCTGAAGCTCGATGACGGCCAGAAGGAGAAGATCAAGGGGATCGCGGAAGAATACGCCAAGGACTCCGCGGAACTCCGCCGCGACGCCCCCCGCGGTCTCGGTTTCGGCCGTCCAGGTGGCCAGCAGCCCTCCGATGAAGATAAGAAGAAGATGGAAGAGTTCACCAAGAAGAGCGACGGCCTCCGCAAGGAAGCCGAGGACAAGGTCGTGGCCGTGCTGACCACCGACCAGAAGAACACCTGGAAGGAACTGGTGGGCGAAAAGGTCGACGTCCAGAAGATCCGCGCCGGCGCCTTCCAGCGCCCGATGCGCCGCGACAACTGAGTTCGCGATCGAGGTCGTACCGAGGAACCGGAGGGGAAACCCTCCGGTTCTTTTTTGCGCGCGGAGGGAAACCGGGAAAATCTCCTTTACTTTTTATTCGCGGTTATTATTTTGTTATACGTCGTCATTTCTATCCCCCGGAGGCCGCCATGATCCGCCGAACGCGCGCCGGTTTCACGCTCATCGAGTTGCTGGTTGTCATCGCCATCATCGCCGTGCTCATCGGCCTGCTGCTGCCGGCCGTGCAAAAGGTCCGCGAGTCGGCGGCCCGCATGAGCAGCCAGAACAACCTCAAGCAACTGGCGCTCGCCTGCCACAATCACTATTCATCCTTTGGCCACCTGCCCGGACTCGCCCCCGCGCCGACTGGTTCGAATGCGAACTCCTTCGGCTATTCCGTCCATGCCCGCATCTTGCCGTTCATCGAACAGGAGAACCTCGGCCGCACCTTCGATCCCAACACGATGCCGCTTTTCACCGGTACCTTTCCGGTCAGCCTCGCCCTCAACCCCGTGCTCGTCGACACGGCACGGATGCCCGTGAAGACCTTCCTCTGCCCCGGCGATGGTCACGACCCGCTTTACACCACCATCACCGGCGGCGGCGTGCACGCCGGCACGAATTACGTCGTCAACATCGGCTCCGGCCAGGTCGGCGCCGGTTTCGGCAACACCTACGACCCCCGTTTCCCCACCGATGGCCTGTTTTGGTACGGCTCGAAGGTCCGACTCACCGACATCGTCGATGGCTCCTCGAACACGATCCTCTGGTCGCAGTGCCTGCGCGGTACGAACGGCGGCACGCTCTCCGGCACGCCGCGCTTGGCCCTTTCCTTCGAACAGCGCCGCCGGATGTACGCGAACCTGCCTGGCCGCGGCACTGTTGCCACCGGCGGGCTGAACCCGCAGCTCAACGAGATCGATGCCGAGAATGCGACAACGTGGGTGAGCAATCGCGGCGGATCGTGGATCTGGGGCAACGGCTCCGTGAACGGATTCGTGACGTACCTGACGCCGAACTCGCCGACGCCGGACGCCGCCGCGCACGGGCAGGGCTGGTTCTCGGCGCGCAGCAACTTCTCCGGCGGCGTCAATGTCGCCCTCGCCGACGGCAGTGTCCGCTTCGTCCGCGACAGCATCGCCCCCGCCGCGTGGCGCGCGATGGGCACCCGCGCTGGCGGGGAAATCGCTTCCGACAACTAATTTCACCAGAAGAGATCACCATGCTTGCACACATTACATTGGCCGTGGCATTGGCCGCGCCGCGCCCTGACAACTGTGATTGACCGTCCCCCGCGCTTCGGCTATTCAGCGGGGGATGATCCACCGATGCGTCGTCACCCTGGGCTGGCTGGTTGCGTTCGGGCTGGTTTCCGGCTGTGCCGGCAAGCCGACGTGCAAGCCGTCGGATACCGAGCGCGTCCGGCAGACGGTCCGCCGCGCCACGGCGCAACCGCCGGAAGTCGTCCCGGTACCGATCGATCCGACCTCGCCGCCGAAATCGGTCCTCGTCCTGTCGGGCGGCGGCATGTACGGCGCGTACGCCACCGGCTTCCTCGCCGGCTGGGCGAAGACCGGCACCCGGCCGCAGTTCGACGTCGTCACCGGCGTCAGCACCGGTTCGCTCATCGCCACGGTCGCGTTCCTCGGGCCTGAATACGACGACGCCGCCCGCGAGTTCTATACATCCATCCGCGCCTCGGACATCTACAAGCGCCGCGCCTGGATCTTCATCCCGGGCGCGGGGTCCGTCACCTCCAGCGACCCGCTCAAGCAACTGATCGCCTCGATCGTCGACGACCGCTTCCTTGAACACGTTGCGGCCCAGCACCGGCGCGGCCGCCGCCTCTACGTCGGCACGACGAACCTCGAAACCCGCAAGCTCGTCACGTGGGACATGGGCGCCATCGCCAGCCGCGGCGGACCCGAATGCGCCGAACAGTTCCGCAGCATCCTGCTCGCGTCCTGTTCCGTACCCGGCATGATGCCGCCCGTCCTCCTGAATGTGTTGCGAAACAATCGCACCTTCCGCGAACTGCACACCGACGGCGGTGCCACGGCGCAGCTCTTCCTGCCACCCGGAACACTTTCCACCAAACCCGACGGTTCGCCCTCCGGCACCGACATCCACATCATCGTGGCCGGGAAACTCTTCGCCGATCCGAACCCGGTCAAACCGCGAATCCTGGCGGTCCTCGGCGCGTCGGCCACGAGCATCCTCTACTCGCACTGCCGCGCCGAAATCTCCACGATCTTCTACCAGTCGAAGCTCACGGGCGGAAACTTCTGGCTGACCGCGCTGCCGGACAGCGACAACGGCCAGCCGCTCGGCCTCGATTTCGATCCGAAGGAAATGGCCCGGCTCTACGAGGTCGGCTACTGCCACGGCATCGGCGGACCGGCGTGGATCACCGCCCCGCCGTTCGAGGGCGCGGCCACCGACCCGCCACGGCAATGAATCACTTCCGAAGGGCGTCGACCGCCCGCAGCCATTCGCCGCGCGTCGTGCGGCCGTCGACCGCTGGCAATCTCTCGGTCGGCACGCCCAGTTGTCGGGCCAACTCCTTCCAGCGCTCGCCGGTTTTCGCGTCGAGTACCCGACTCAACTCGGCCGCATGGTGGGGATACGCCTCGTAATACTGACCGTGGATGTTCCTGCCCCGCTGGCCCGGCTTCGCGTCCTTGGGCGCCAGGCCGTGGAAACCGCCGGCCGTTCCCCACCACTGCGCGGCTGCGAAGTCGGCATGGCCGGGAAGCACATCGCTGAAGTAAATCGTCGCCGCGCCCGCGCGATGCAGCCGGGCCTGCAATTTCTTCACATCGATCGACTGCACGGCCGTACCGGAACGCGCTGCATCCGCGGCCGCGTGGCCCGCCGCCTCGCCCAGCGACATCCAGATCGGCTCCAATCGCAGGGCGCAGAACCCGACGTGCGAGGAACTCGCCGCCACCGGAACCAACAGGTTAGCGACCGATTTCGGGACGATCGTGCCGTACGGCACCTGGTACGGCGGGACGGCCTTGTAGAATTCGCCGCCGTGCGCCCCGCCGAACCGCGGCCCCTCGTGGGATGTCCCGTGGCAGTTGTTGCCGTAGTCCCCGATGGCGATGGAATCGGAATGCAGCACGGCACGGACATCACCCGCCGCCGCCGCGGAATCGCGCTCCGTATACACGCGGCGCCCGACCATCCGCCGCGCCTCGCGCACGTACAGTTGCGGCGGCAGGTGGCCGCTTTCGGCGAATTCGTCCTTGCTCCAGCCCCACTCTCTCGCCTCGTCGCGGTACTTCGCCGGCACGTCGGCGTCGGTCTGGAGGAAGTACAGGAGACCGGCCTGATCGCGCAGGTGATCCGCAAAGATCTTCGCCCGCGCGGCCGCGTCGCCGTCCGGCCAACCGAGATTCCGCCCCGGCAGCGACAGCCGCACGAGGCCCTTCGAGACGTCGTTGATGTCGTACTTCCCGTTCGGCAACACCGGCGTTTGTGCCTTGAAGATGCAGCCCGATGGATAGCCGAAAACGGACTTGAACCGGCCCGCCTTCAGCAGTTCGACGACCGGTAGAAAGTCGTCGCGCTTGTACCCTTCCGGCGCGACGGGAGCGACGCGGTTCTTCGGATCGCGCGTCATGATGAAGCGGAAGTTGTACGCTTGCAGTTGCGCATCCGGGGCTTCCGGCGCAAGCGATTCGCCATACTCGGCCCGCCCCTCGCGGCCGGCGCGCCACGGCACGCCCGCCTTCGCCATCAGGTCGCCTTCATACGTGCCATCGACGAACGCCTTGCCCCGCACGGTCCATCGTTCGCCCTTCGCATCCACGAAGGTCGCCGCGACAATCCGCTCCGAGCCGTTCGATGCTTTCTTCTCCAGCGAATCCAGCGACCGACCGAGGATTACGCGGATGCCTTTACGCTCCGCGAGCATCGCCTGGAAGACCGCGAGGTTCACGCCCGGCTCGCCGAACGTGCCGCGGAACGAATCCCGCACTTGCGACGAGTCGGCCCCGTACCGCCGCGCGTACTCGGCTTCCACCCGTTTCGCGAATGTCCGAAACGCGCCGGTCAACCCTTCGAAGGTGCGGAAGTCGGAATGCGAAAGCCCGCAGGTGACGAGGCCGCCGATGCGCGCCGTCGGTTCGACGAGCGCGACTGTGCTGCCGTCGTCCGCTGCGGCGAGCGCCGCGGCGATCCCTCCCGGTGTCGCACCGTAGACCACGACGTCGACGGCGTCCGCCTCCGCGGCCCGCACCGGAACCGCCAGCAGCGCGAACAGGAGCAGACATCGAATCATGGGAATCTCCCGAATTCACTTCGCCACGTCCGCACCGGGCCAGACGAGATCGTTGAAGCGGTCCACCGGCTCCTTCGCGCTCCAGGCGATGCCGCGCAGGAGCAGCACGCGGAAGAGCGGATCGTCGAACGTGTGCGAATAGTGGCCGGGGATCGAGACGAACACTCGGCCCCTGCCGTGCTCGAGGCTCCAGAGCTGCGGGCGCGGGGCCTTGTCCTCGATCGCCGTGGCGAGAATGCGCTCCGGCTTCAGGTCGCCGACCATGTTCCAGTAGGTCTCGTCGATCAGGTCGAGCTTGCCGAAGTTCCGCAGCACCGGATGCTTCGCGGCGCCGATGTCGAGCGTCATCGCGCCGTGCCGGAAGGCGACGGAGCCGCGACCGGCGAGGCCGATGCGTTTGGCGAACTCGGGTGCTTGCTGCCCGCCGTCGACGGCCCAGTGGATGAACGTCAGGCCGCCGCCGCGTTCGAGAAACGCGTCCACGTCGGCGGCGCGCCCGGCGTTCCAGGTGCCGTGCTGCGAGACGACCATCGCGTCGGCCTTCGCGAACTGCTCCTTGGTCGGCCATTCCCACGCCGTCTCGACTTCGGTGTTGTCGGCCGCGCCGAGCAGTTCCTTCCACGCCTTCTGGAACGCCGGATAGTCGTGCTCGCCGGGGCCGTGGTCTTTCGGACCGGCCACGAGCACGAGCCGGATCGGCCGCGTCTTCTCCGGCGGGTTCGGCGCGCCTTTGAGGACGGCGTTCACCTCCGCAATCGTGCGCGGCTTCGGCCGCGTACCGGGATAGTCGCGCGGCATGCTCACCGGCGACGTGAGCAGGTACGTCAGCAAATCCTTCATCCGCTCCGGCCCGAGAAGTTTCGGCAACTCCTCCGGCATCGTCGAGACGGCCGACGGTTTCTTCGAATCGACGTCGGCCAGCGCCACCTTGACGATCTTTCCGTCTTTGTCGCCGATGCGGAGCGTGTCGCCGACGGTCTGCACGGTCCCGACGAGCGAACGGCCGTCCTTCAGGTTCACGGTGTACGTCAGGTGGTCCGGGTTGATCGCGAAGCTCGGTTTCTCGATGTCGCGCATCACCGAGGCGTAGTCGCGGTGGATGAGGTTCGAGAGGTCGGGACCGATCGTCTCGCCCTTGCCGTGAACGGTGTGGCACTTCGAGCAGGCGGCCTGTTCGCTGAAGAAGACCTTGCGGCCGCGCGCCCAGCTTCCGCCTTCGAGTTCCGGAGGTGGCTTCGGCGCGACCGGCTCGAGCGCCTTCGCCGACGTGTCGGCCCACGGCAGCAGGGCGCGATGGAGCGGGAATGGGCGGGGGCGGGGGTCTTCGACGGTGTGATAGGCGATTGAGAAGGGGAAATCGTTTAGGATCGGATTGTGCGATGGATGGAACTCGATGTATTCAGGTTGTCCGCGCTTCGGCTCTATGGTTATTTCGCCCCGTAGCTCTCCCCCATCCCTTGAGAACTTACGACGTCCAGAACCGTCGCCGATTACTTTCAACTCCGAGTATGTCCGAATCTCCAGCGCTACCGTTTCGTCAGGATGTTTGAAGTCCAACTGCGATCCCGGCTGGACGGCGGGACGAAGCATATCGACGAGGTTCAGCTTCGTCTTGAGAGACAAAGCACCGCCCCGTTCCTTCATTAAATTCCAGAGTGCATCGTGCGGCGCGCTCCCCCTCGTCAATTGTCGCGACACCGAGAGATCGAGGCTCGGAAGCCAGCCGCTCCAGATCACTTTTTCGTCCACGCTCCAAATCGCCTCGCATCCACTTAAGTCGAACGCAATGTCAACCTGCGGATGCTGCTTGTCCGCTCCGGCCGTGCGGCCGAGGCCGGGCAGCGTGACGGCGTAGTGGACGGCGGCCGTGTGCGGGTCGGTCGCGAGGATCAGCGAGCGGCGGTCCGGCGTGAGCTGCGCCGAGCGCACCGGTACGTCGTAGCGCGGGGCCATCTTCTCGGCTTGCACGACCGCGTAGCCCGGCCAGAGCGATTCGAACCGGTCCCCGGCGCGGACGTGCGCGCCGGCCGTCACCTTCGTTTGCTTCGCCACGTCCTTGAGGAGTTGCGGATCGACGGGGCGGTCGAACTCGATGCGGATTTCGTTCGGCCCGCTCGGCCACGCCAGCACCGGCTGCGGCAAGTCGCGATCCGTGTAGCTGATCTTGAAGAGCTTGCCCTTGCCCGTCGGTCCGCTACCCCAGTCCGGCCCGCCGCTGTGGCAGCAGACGAGCAGCGACCCGTCCGGCGTCAGGCACACGTCCACCGTCAGCATGTTCAGGCAGGCGAACAGGTCCGTCTTCGCAACGTACCCGGCCGGCGTCTTCACGAGCTTCGTGCGGTAGAGCTTCCCGCGCGATTCGCCGGTCACGAAGACGTCGTCCGCCCAGGATTTCGGGCCGAAGATCGGGCCGTCCTTCGTGACCGGATCGTTGAAGCAGATGCCGCAAGTCGACTGGTGCTGCGGGCCGTAGTCGAAGGTGCTCGGCTCGTCGATCACGTTCGGCAGGTGCATCGGGTGCCGCGGCGGGAAGCCGTAGTGCCGGCCCTTCTGGATGTGCAGCAGTTCGTCGAGCGGGTTGCCGTTGGGCAGCCAGGTGGCCCCTTCCTGATCGGAACAGAAGAGATCGCCGGCGCGGTTGAAGCGCATGCCGACGGGGAAGCGGATGCCGGTGACGAACGTTTCGCGCGTCTTGAAATCCGGCGAGACTTTCTGGATCGTGCCGCGTTCGTCGGCCAGCGAATACTTCGCGTTGCCGTCTTTATCCAGCAGGTAGCCGTTGGCGTAGTTCGCCGCGCCGCGGCCGAAGTAGACGGAGTGGTCTTTCGGATCGACGGCCACGCCGACGACGTCGATGTTCACGCTGCGGTCCTTCCAGCCGCCGGCGACGACGATCTCCTTGTCGGCCTTGCCGTCGCCGTCGGTGTCCACGATGAGCAGGCACTTCCCCTGCGTGGCGACGAAGATGCCGTCGCCGTGCTTGTACTTCGGCGGTGTCAGGTCCATGCCGATGGGGGACGAGAGAACCTTCTCGTTCTTGTAGAACTGCGTGGCCTTGTCCTCGAGGCCGTCGCCATCGGTGTCCTTGAGGTGCCAGATGTTGCCGTCGTAACCGAGCGCGACGAGGGTGCCGTCGGGTTTGTATTTCACGTTGTTGATGTTCGTCAGTTGAACGGGGAGTTCGCGGACGGTGAAGCCGGGGAGGAACGTCTGCACCGGCGGCGGATCCTTCACGGAGACGAGCGGCGAGCCGCGCTCGTCGAGTTCGGCGGGGATCGCGTCCTTCAGGCCGGCGTACTTCGTCGATAGATAAGTGCGAACCGATTTCGTCTCGTCGGCGGAGAGCGTGCGGTCGAACACGAGCAGTTCGGCGATGTCGCAGCGGCAGAACCCGGCGGCGAGTTGCTGGCCGGGGCCGTTGTTGTAGAAGCGGGCGCCGACGGTGATTTCGTCCATGCTGATGGGAAGCATCTGGCGCGGGCGCTGCCCTTCGGCCTGGCCGTTGATGGCGAGGCGGACGGTCTTCTCGGCGGCGCTCGATGTCAGTTCGAGCACGATCGGCTCGCCGAAGGCACTTTGCTTCGTCCGCAGGTTTCCCGCTCCGCCGAAGCCGGGGCCTTCGACGTTGAGCGTCGTGAAGCGCGGCGTGGGGAACGGGCCGAAGTCGATGTTCAAGCCGCTCTGGTAGTCGCGCTGGCCGGCGGCGTTGAACGCCATCATGCCGAGGAACGCACCGGGGTTCTTCTTCGGCACGGCCACGAGGAAGACGCTGAACGATTCGAGCTTGCGATCCTGCTTCACCGCGCGCAGGCAATCGTCCTGCCCGTCGAAGCGCACCACGGCGACGGGGCCGGCCGCATGGCGAGATGGTCGGAACTCCGCGTTCGGTTGCGCGAGATGCCGGCCCTTCCCGGAGGCGTCCCACCACTTCTCGACCTTCCCGTCCTTCGGCGGCGTCGGGCCGTTCGACTTGCTCGCATCCAGCCACAATTCGAGGCCGTCGCGCACGGTCATCTTCGCATCGGCCCACGGCTCGGCTGCGAAGGAATGGGAAGCGACGAGTGAGACGAGTATCGCGGAGAGGAGTTTCATCGATCACCTGCGGGGAGGGACAGGCGGAAGGATCTCATTCGCCCTTCCATTTCTGGAGATTCCGGTACAGCGTGCGTTCGCCGATCTGGAGCAGGCGGGCGGCTTCCTCGCGGTTGTTGCCCGTCAGCTCGAGCGCCTTCTCGATGTAATAGCGCTCCACGTCCGCGAGCGGCCGGCCGATGAGCGTGTCCGCTCCGCCGCCACCGCCGCTTGTGGGGGCCGGCGCCTGCATCGATTCGTCCGGCAGGTCATCCGCGCCGAGCGTGCCGTCGGTGTCGAGCAGCACCATGCTCTCCAGCGTGTTGCGCAGTTCGCGAACGTTCCCCGGCCACGGGGCCGCGAGGAACGCCTTGCGCACCGCCTCGGACACCCTGGGCACCGGCTTGCCGTGCTTCGCGGCCAGCTCCTTCAGGAAGTGATCGGTGAGCAACGGCAGGTCGTCCTTGCGGTCTCGCAGCGGCGGCAGACGCACGACGGCGACCTTCAGCCGGTGCAAGAGGTCGAGGCGGAACTTGCCGTCCTTCACCATCTGGTCGAGGTCCTTGTTCGTCGCCGCAACGAGCCGCACGTCCACCTTGATCGGCGTGTTCGCTCCGATGCGCGTCACCTCGCCGTTCTCCAGCGTCCGCAGCAGTTTCGCCTGCAGATTCAAGGGCATGTCACCGATTTCATCGAGGAAGAGCGTGCCGCCGTTGGCGTGTTCGAAGCGGCCTTTGCGTTCCCCCTTCGCGTCCGTGAACGCCCCCGGCACGTGGCCGAACATCTCGTCGTCCAGCAGGTTCTCGTTCAGGGCGGCGCAGTTCATCGCGACGAACGGCTTGGCCTTGCGCGGGCTGTTCGTGTGCAGCGCCTTCGCGACCAGTTCCTTGCCGGTGCCGTTCTCGCCGAGCACCAGCACCGTCGCGGTGGTGGGGGCGAACGCCTTGAGCTTCCGCAGCACGTCCTGCATCCCGCGGCTGTTGCCAACGACGCCCTCGAAGCCGAACTTCTCGTCAAGCTGCCGGCGCAGATCCCGGTTCGCCGCCGCCAGGCGCACTCGCTCGGCCGACTTCTCCACGATCGCCCGGATCTCGTCGTTGACGATCTTGTCCTTGACGAGATAGTGCTCGGCCCCGAGTTTCATCGCCTCGACGGCCGTCTTGATGTCGCCCTGCCC
>JALHPZ010000044.1 GCA_022842245.1 Gemmataceae bacterium | reverse complement strand
CGTATTCGTCGGTGAATTTGGCGTTCTTCATCGCGTCGATGGCGGCGCTGACGAGAGCCGTCAGTTGCACGAGCGACTTCTGGTTCGCCTCGGTGAACCCGCCGTCCTTCTCGACGGCGGCCTTCAACTTCTCCGCACTGGGGCTGAGAGGTTTCGGCGGCGCAGGCGGAACGGGCACTGGAGCGGGCGGCGTCGGCGTCGGGGGTACTGGCGACGGAGGAACAGGCGCGGGAGCCGGGCCGGGTGCAGGCGCGGGGCCATCGCCGACCGTTACGACAACCCACGCACACGGCCCCTCGGTGTAGCAGACGAGCGTGAACCGGCCTTTTGCCTCGGCAGAGAACACGCAGCCGCCCTTGCCGTCGGCGACGAGATCGGCCCCGACGGTGCCGGCCGCGAGTTCCCACTTCGCCTTGTCCGATCCGCCGGCGAACCGCTTCAGTTCGCCGACGCGGGCGGTGAACTCCTGCGGCTTCGGCTTCTCGCCGGCGGGGATTTCCGCCACCTTCGGCGTGGCGATGGGGATGGGAACCGGAACGTGGATCGGTTGACCCAGCGAAAGGGCGATCAGTGCGACTGGCAGCATCGGCGCCTCGTGCGGGATAGGGCCACGGGACACACCGACCGTACCAGAAACGGCCAAACCAAGTCTCGCGACGGAGCGGAGTGCGTGCGTTCGCACCTTGCTCCGCCCGTCAGATGAGATCGACGTTCCCGAAGTTTTCCGTTCCCGTCACCACGTCGTAGATCGACCCGCTGTTCGGGTAGCCGACCACGCCGAAGTAGCAGCCGAGTTCCGGCGTCGAAACGCCGGTGATGACGAACTCGCCGGTGCTTGCGTCGGACACGTCGGAACCCAGCACGACGCCGAAATTGCTGTAGAGCGTGACCGTAACGCCCAGCAACGGCGTCGGCGTACCCGTCGCGTCGCGGATGATCCCCGTGACGCCAGAGGGCGGAGGGGGGGGAGGCGGGGGAGGCGGTGGGGGAGAAGTGAGGGAGAACGTCACGTTCTTCGTCGTCAGCCCGTCGCTCGCGAACTCGTCCGTGGTCGTGCCGCTGCCGGATGCGCCGCCCTGAATCGACCAGGACCAGGTGCCCGTGTCGCCGCCGTCCGGCGTGACGCTCGCGGTGTAGTCCCCTTCGGCGAGCGGGTACAGGTACGCGGCGCTCGTGCCGCTGAGCGGAGTCGGACCGGCGACGGAGACGGATCGCGACAGGTACTCCGATCCGTCCTTGACGACGACGATCGCCACGGCCCCGGTCGTCGGCGGCGGCGGGCTGAGCGTCACGGCACGTTCCACGTCGACGAGCGTATCCGCGACGACGGTTTCGAGATCGCCGTTCGTGGCGCAGGTCTCGCCGGATTGCAGCGCCACCGTGACGGCGAACTTGCCCGGCGCGAGATTGACAAAGTCGCAGTAGCCGTTCACGTCCGTGAGAGCGCCCTGCGCGACGGAGCCGGAGATCGTCACGAGCCGGTTCGCCAGCCCGACCTCGGTGGCGTCCCGCGTGCCGTCCGCGTCGGCGTCCTCGAACACGGAGACGCGGAGCGTGCCTTGTCCCGACGGCGGCGGCGGGGGTGGAGGTGGCGGGTCAGTCGTGACTTCCCCGACGATGATTCCCCCGACGACGCGCAGGACGCGGCCGTTGGCGTCCTCGAATTCGGTGTCGATGCCGCCGAACCCACGACAGCCGTAAGACCCGCCGAGCAGCATGAACCCGCCGGTGGCCGTGCAGTAGATCGCCGCGTCGCCGAAGTAGGCCGTGAGCGAGGTGTTGTGCAGGTAGAGTTGCGTCAGGCCGGAGCCGGCGGCACCATCGACCTGAATCCCGGCCGTAAACGCCGCCCCCGGGTTGCTAGGCGGTTCGGTGCTTAACTGGACGTTCGCGGCGCGCGAAAGTGGGATTGATGAATACGTGCTCGAGATAGTCACCGCGCCGCCAGTCGTTGATCCGTAGTCGTTCGCCGGTGCCTCAATCCTCAATGTGTCTCGGAGCGTCTTCGGGCCCTTGAGCGATTGCGCGCCCGTGCTGAGCAGCCCGCCCCGCCAGGCGTCCTCGACGGTCCCCGTCTTGTGCGTCCAGTTCGCGTACTCCACGCCCCAGAAGACGTAGTAGGCCCCGGCACCGGGGAAGAGCCAGAACGGGCCGTCGCCCTCGACCAGGTCCGTGCGGCCGTCGACCTCGATGGCGGGCCAGACGGTGTCGGAGCCGTGCGGCGTCTCCGGCTCGGGCGTGTCGGTCGTGAGCGTGCCGTCCAAGTTCGGGTAGGTGATCTTCCAGCCGTACCGGTTGCCGGTGCGGTCCGCGGTGAGCACGGCCCAAAAGCCCTGAGGCCGGAAGTCGAGCGGCTCGCTGTTCGGCCCGATGCCGATCGTGTTGCCGACGAGTGCGGCCGACTGGTTCGCCAGCCGCCGGGCCTGCTCCTTGAGGGCCGGAATCTCGTTGGGGCTGAGCCGCTTGTTGGGGTCGATCATGGGGTGCAGACGCTCGCACTAGGCAGGCTTGAAGATTTCGGAGAACGATGCGGATTGGAATCGGCGTTGCGCCGGCGACGTGCCCTCAATTTCGATGTACTGGTACGACCCGTTCCAATAGGTCTTGTTCCAGTTCTCCGGGTGCACGATCACGGAGTGCACGACGTCGACGTACTTCTGGCCGTCCGGGCCGTGATACTCTTCCGGCTGCGATCCGAGGCCCTCGTAGAGCAGCCGCTCGGCGGCGTAGGTCGTGCCCTTGATCGTGAAGCTGCCGGAGTTCACCTTGCCCGACCGGCTGGAGATCACGCTCCACGGGATCGCGGCGTAGGGCCACATCCACTGTTTGATCAGAAACCGCGTGAGCACTTCCGGCACGGCGGCGGTCTCGTTGACGCCCGTATTCGTGCCGCTGATCACGTACCGCCGGCCCGACACGACGCGATTCTGCACCACCGGCATCGGGTGCACGGTGCAGTAGCGGTTCAGCTCCGGCTCCGCGAGGCTCTTCACCTCGTCGTCTTCCTTGACCTGATACGGGAGGTTGATGAACGTGCACTGGTAGCCGATCCGGTCTTGCTTCCACCAGCCCGTCTCGTCGTCGCGGGTCGGCACTCCGTAGTTTCCGTCGGTGTTCCGCGTCGGGAACGATTCGACCTTCGTCATGCTGCCGAGGAAGAGGAAGTCGGACTCCGGGCAGACGAGCGGCGTGGTGCGCTTGAGCCACGCCTGGCCGGCGACGTGCTCCGCCGACTCCATGAGGTCAGCCTTGAGGCTGCCGGCGTCGTCCCATTTCGTGATGAGGATGTTGCTGATCTGATTCGCGTTGCGCGCGAACGCTTCCGCGTACGCCTGCGGCTGATACCGCCAGTTGTACCCGATGCCCGACGGCGAGTAGATCCAGTTCTCTTCGGCCATGCGACGAGTCTACCGCAGAGGGCCGAACGGAATCCCGCCGAGCGAAAGCCCTCCCCACCGGCGGCGAATGGTCCTATGATGCGCCCCAACTTCGGAGGGCTGGCCATGTCGCGAGACGAGCGGGAGCGGAGCCGGCGGGAACGCAGCCGCACCAGCGCGCGAAAGACGCTACTCGTTGTCGGCGGGGCTTTCGGTGCCGTTGCCGTCGTCTCATTTGCCCTGTTCGCCTACTGGGCACTCACCCGCGACCCGCTCGAAGCCCGCGTCGGCCAGATGTACCATGTCGAAGCCGGGCCGTCGAAATTCAGTCTGATCTGCCGAGACGAAGACACGGTCGGGTCCATCAACGCGGCGATCAACCGCTATGATGTCGCGGCCACGGCCACGGCGCACGCCGAGCGGGGTGCCGTCGGACTCCTCGACGAGAGCGACCGGGTCGAAGTCGTGTCGATCAAGGGCCGGTTCGCCCGTGTCGAGGTCATCACCGGCGTCTTCAAAGGCGACTTCGCGTGGGTCGATAAGGCTTGGCTTCGCCACTGGTCATTCCGGCAGGCGAAGTGAAGACGATCAGCCGAGCAGATTCTTCGCCGCCATTTCGGCCTGTTTCCCGGCTTGCTCCAAAGCTCCGCCGGCTCCAACGGCAACGGCTGCACCACCTGCGCCCTTCTGGTTGATCGCGTCGATAAGTGCCTGCGCGGCCTGCTGGAAGATCTCCGCCGCCTTCATCTGCTTATCCTCCGGCTTCCCCTTGTCGATCTTGCCGAACGCCGTCTCGATCCGCTGATACGTCTGCATCAGCGATTCAAACCCGCCGCCGGCGAGCGGTTCCACGTTCCGACCGCCGACGCGGATTCGGCCGTTCGCGTCCTTCTCCCGCTGGGCGGCGATGAGCGGCGCGTTCTTGTTGATCCACTCCTGCTCCCGGTCGAGATCGCCGCCGAGGCCGAGATTTGTGCGCAGGTCGTTCCCTCCGGCCTTCAATCGGCCCCACACTCCCAGCCGCTTGCCGTCGGCATCCAGCCCGTGCAGCCGGCGGTTGATTTCCGCGTTCCGTCGCTCGAATTCGGCCTCGAATTCCTTCCGACCGCCGGCCCGCTGGTGCGCGAGATTCAATTCCTGCTCGAGCGCGTCGGCTTCCTGCTGGTCCGCCTTGCCCGAAAGAATCCGGCTCGAAAAGTCCGCGGAGGATCGCGAGTCCATGTTCCGCGAGATCGCGTTATACGCCCCGTAGAGGCTCACGCCGGCGATCCCGGCACCGGCGAGCATCGACCCGCCGCCGAGCGCCCGCAACGCCCCTGGCCCGTAGGCGGCCGCGCCGGTGAGGGCCGCGTTCGCCACGCCACCGATGGCTCCGTGAACCGCGCCGCCGAGGCCCAGTGCCCGCGCACCCGCGTAGCCCGCCGCCGCGATCCCGCCGGCCGCGATCAGCCGCTGGCCCGACGGCGAGAGCTTCGACAGCCACGAATTGAACTGTTCCAGCCAGTGCGTCGCCTCGCGCAGCGCCGGGCCGAACGCATTCCCCAGTTCCCGCTGCGTGCGCTCGAATTCGTTGTGGAACCGGTTGCCCGTGACGGTGCCTTGCAGCCCCGCCATGCCCATGCCGAACACGCCGAGACCGCCGGCGAGCGCGAGATTGCCCGCCACGCCGCCGGCCGCGTACATCCGGTCGCGATAACCGCCCTCGCGGCCCCAGTCCTCGCCGAGCCGGCCCCGGAAACCCATCGACCGCCGCCGGGCCTGCTCCGCGAGCTGCTGCTCGCGCCGCAACGCCTCCTGCGCCGCCCGGCCCTGCTCGCGCAATCGCCGAGTCATCGGGTCGCCGTGGAACCAGTTCGCCGCCGACGTCTTGAGCTTGTCGTATTCCTTCACGATCCGCACGATGCTCTCGCGGTACTGCTCCGCGTTCCGCTTCGCCCGCTCCCAGCTCGCGATCCCCGGCGCCGGCAGCGGCGCCGGCCCCTCGTGCACGTTCGACCCGAAGCTCGTCCCCATCCGCCGGGCCGACGCCGCCGATCCCCCGAAGCTGGCGTACGCCATCGCGTCCTGCCGCCGCTGCCGGCCCATCGCCAGGTCGGACGCCGCCGAGGTCTGCAGCCCGTACGCCTGCGTCGGCATCCCGCGAGCGAGCGGCACCGGCGGCACGTACGACGCCGCCGACAGCCGGGCCGCGTTCCATCCGCCCGGCGAACCGCCCGACGCGATCGCCGCGGCGGCCGCCGTCTGGAAGGCGAATGACGGGCCGGTCCCCGCCGGCGTCGTGCCGGTGCGGGTCAGCCGCGAGGCGAGCGTCGACGCGAGGTTCACGCCCGGCATCGCGCCGACGCCCCGGCCGAACTGCGTCGCGGCCCGGAGCTGCGACGAGTGGAGCAGGTCCGTCTCGTTCTTCGCTTCGCGCACGAGCCGGAGGATGTCCTCCAGCCCGTCCGCCTCGAACGTGATCGACTCGGAAAAGTGCTCGCCACCGATCCGGCTCATGGCTTCCCTTTCGGCTTGCGGGGCTTGCGTGGCAGCGATTCGCCCCACCAGTGCGGGATCGCCGGCGGTTCACCCTTCTCCTCGCGGCCGAGGTTGATCCGGTACAGGGCCTCCAACGGCTCCGATGCCGGCTCCTCCTTCGGCTGCTCGAACAGCACGGCGAACGCCTGGTGCGGCGTCAGGTCCGCGATCTGCCCCGGCGTGATCCCCGACTCGAGCAGTCCGCCGATCGCCCCGCTCAGGTCCTGCGAGGCGATCCAGCGGGCGAGGATCAGCGGGTCGCTTTTGGGTCGTCGGTGCCCCCGCCGAGGGCTGCCTCGAGTTCGAACCACACGTCGCCGACGTTGACCTTCGTCACGACGGCCGTGAGTTCCTCCTCGCGCAGCTCCGGGTGGAACTTCTTCGCCCGGCGGTACAGCTCCCGCACGAGCACGGCGGGCACGGTGCGGCGAGCCTTCTCGACGAGCGAGTCCGGCGGCGGCACGTCGGCGAGCACTTCACGCCCGGCCAGCTCGAGCAGCACGGACCGGGCGACGAGGTCGCCGTCTTTGGTGAGCCGCGCCACGACGGGCGCGATCCGCTGGAACGGGTCGCTGCTGGCGGCGACGAGGCCGGCCAGCTCCTGCCACAGGGCGCGCTCCTCTCGTAGCGACAGGGACGCGACGGAGAGCACGCGATCGCCGAGCGTGAGCGTGCGGGGCACGTTGAGCAGTTGATCGGTTGCGGTCGTCGAAGGGGCTTGATCGGCCACGGCGGGCCTCCGGGAGGGATGGAATTACGGAATTCCGGAATTCCGGAATTTGAGCCGGTGCGTGCGCACGCACCGGCGGGGCTTACGGGTTCGGGTTCGGTGCGCTGTTGTCCGGCGTGTCGCCCACGTCGGGGAGATTCACACCGCGGTAGATCGCGCCGCCCATGACCTGGATCTGGATCGGCATGTTCGGGGCCACGTCCTGCACGTCGTCGTCGAACGCGCCGAGCGTCGGCTTGTAAAGCATGATCCCCTTCGGCGTGGTGCCGCCGGCGAGCAGCGCACCCCACCGGAACCAGATGCGGTTGATTTCGAGGCCCGGGGTCAGGTTGAGCGCCTCCGGGTAGTTCGCGTCGCGGCGGTGCAGGGTCAGGATGCCCGTGCCGAGCGGGGCACCCGACGCCGAGAAGTGCGCGCCGAGGTCGTCGCTCTCCGTGTCCTCGCCGAGGCGGGGGTCTTGCGTGAAGCGGAACGAAGCGGTCGGCAGCGCGAAGACGGCGCCGCTGGCCGCGATCTGGATGTAAACGCCGCCGCCCTTGCCGGATGGTCGACCCATGACGATCTCCTGAGTTACGGCTTCTCGCCGACGATCCACAGGCGGACCGTGCAGGCGACCGAGGCCGACGGGTTATAGATTCGCAGATTCGCGTTGGCCGAGTCCACCGACCAGCCCTCCGACCGGGAGAGTTTCAGGTCCGCGTCCTTCACGACCTCGTACTCGTCGGCCGTGACGCCGCTGAACCAGAGCTGCGCCGCGTTGCTGATCCCCATCGGGCCGTAGCGGACGCCCTTGCCGGTCGACGGCGAGACGACGGCGAGCAGGAACCAGAAGATCTTCGCGAACTGGATCGCGTTGTTCCCCGCGTCCTTGAGCGTGTTGCTCGCATCGTTCAGGTCGATCGTGACGCCGGTCTCGACCGCGAGCGTCTGCTCCGTGATCACCTGCTGGAGCGTCTTGTTCGTCCCCGCCCGGATGTTGAGGTTGAGGTCCGTCACGTCGCGGGCCAGCACGATCGACTGCGAGATCGTGCCGGAGACGAACGTGTCGACGGACTGGGCGGCGATGCGGCTGCGGAGGACGGCGCTCATGGGTCATTGGCTCGCGTTCGTGGTGACGGTCCAGGCCCGGCTCGCGCAGAGCACGTCGGCACCGGCCCGGCGTTCGAGTTCCCGCCGGATCGCGGAGACGCCGGGCTTCGCGAGCGTGATCGTCTGGCCTGCGCCGGGCAGCGTCAGGCCGGCCCCCGGTGCGGCGTTCGTGCCGTCGTAGAGCAGCACGAGGCCCGCGGCGAAACTCGCGGTCGGCGGCGGGTTGACCCGCGACCAGACGGCGATCTCGACGCGGAATGTCTGCTCCGTCAGCCCGTCGGATTCGGTCTTCGGCTCGCCGGTCTCGGCGACGGTGAGCACGGCCCAGCTCGCGGCGGTCTCGTTCGGCGGCTTGGCGTGCGCGAACAACCGGACGCCGGCGAACGTGCCGGAGGCCGGCCAGGCGGCGACGTAGGCGCGCATCACGTCGTCGGTGGTGACGAGGCTCAAATCGTCCTCCCGTTGAGCAGGGCGTCGATCCGGGCGTATTCGGCCTGCACGGTGTCGAGCAGGCCCTTCCAGCCCTTGTTGCGGAGGTACAGGCCGTAGATCGCCGGCTCGTAGACGCCGACGGAGACGGCGAGCGTGCGGGCGAGATCGGCCATCGCCGTCGGCTGGAATCCGATGTTCGCGCGCAGGAAGAACGTCCGGCCGCGTGGATACTGGCCTCGCGGCGCGGGCGTCTTGTGCGGGGCGGGGTTCGCGACGGAGAGGTTCCGCTGGTGCGCGGCGACGATGTGGATGGCGACGCGCGCGAGCTTCTTCGCCGCGTGCATCCGCAGCTCCTGCTCGAACCCCGCGATGTCGAAATCGACCGGCATTACAGTGTCCCCGCCTTCACCAGCCGGACCTCGCCGAGCTGGTCGATCCGGTCCCAGTTGCCCGCCCCGACCACGTCGTACCGCACGTCGTCCACGTCGATCACGTCCCCGGCCCGGAGCGTCAGCCGCGAGCCGACGTAAAGCGTGTACTCGCGCCGGTCCGTCGGCCCGCCCTGATACTCGCCGAGCACGGCGTGCTCCAGCTCCATCAACTTGCACGGCACGTCGGCGGCGATCACGGCGAACACGGGGGCACGCTGGCCGGCGGCGTCCTGCGCGAGGGACGGGCGGAGCTGGTCGCAGGTGGTGCGCAGATCCGCGACGAGCACGAGCGAACGGGTCGTGACCCGCCACGTGTTGCCGAACTTCCCGCGGGGCTGGACGGCGAGCACGGTCCAGTCGACGGACGCCGCGTCGCGGATCACGTCGGCGGGTTTGATCGTGACGCCGGCGGGCAGCAGCTCGTTCGGGATCAGCCAGACGAGGTCGGACGCGACGTAGGCCCCGCCGGAGGCCGCCTGCTCGCGAATCTGCACGGCCCGGCGCTTCGCCTTGAGGATCGCGTGCTCGGTGTACCCGTCGAGGTCGACGACGCGGAGCGTGACGGTTTCGAGGTTGGGCCAGAATCGCCACTCGTCGCGGGTGCCGGGCAGCCCGGTGGTCGTCGGGAGCGGGACGGTCGCGCCGGCGGACAGCGTCCACTCGCCGACGACGACGGTGTAGGTCGCGCCCGCGATGACGACGCTGGCGACGGCGACGATCAGGTCGCCGGCGGACCACGACGCGGAGGTGCCGTAGGCAAAGGCGTACTCGCCGGTCGCGGGGTTCGTGACGGTGACGGAATCGGGCAGGATCGACCCGTTGCGGCGGATCGTGACCGTGGGCAGGCTGTCGGCGTTCGCCGCCTGTCCCGACGTGTTCTCCGTCAGGAAGTAGCCGTTGAGCGTGTCGCCGGGAGCTGCCATGCGACGAGTTTACCGCAGATGGGCCAACGGATTCCCAGCGGGGCGATCCCCGCCGGCAGTGCGAGCGCCCGCACCCTACCAGCCGAACCCCGGCGCGAACGCGGGGAGGAAGGTCGCGGAGCCGCCGCCGCCGCCGCCGGCGGTGTAGTCCACTTCAAGCAACGCCGGATCGTAGGTCGCGTGATCGTAGGCCGCGAACTCGGCGGCGACGACGGCCATGAACGCACCGGTTTGTTCAAATACAAACTGCATCGCGTTTCCGCTGACCCAGCCAACACGATTCACGATCTCCTGTACAATCGCCGTTACATCGACCGCCTCCGGGTCACCGGCGAAGAATGCTCCATTGAAAACGTCGTCCGTATTTGCGGTTGTCTGGCTTCGGCCGTAATAGTCCGTTACATCCGCGATCTGGTCAGAATCGTCTTCGTCGAAAGCCATGACGGTTGTTGCCGTCAACGGGGTGAAGTTCGCCGACGCAATCACGGTCAGCGTCGCGCTGTTGATCGTCGCGCCTTGTGGGATCGTGACGCCGGGGACGCGGGCGTAACCGATCAACGGCCCCAATGAGTCGAAGTCGTTCCCCCGCACCTGTACGGCGGTCGCGGAATTGTCAATGGTGCCGCCATTCTCATCGACGTACCCATCGTCCGCGCTCGCCGTCGGTGATCCGCTGAACGTCGCCACGGCTTACCCCGCGTTGCAGATTTCAAGATCGACGCGATACGGGCCGATGTCCGGTTCACCCGCCTTCGTCGCGATCCACGCGAACGAGTCGGCAAAGTTTCCGTTCGCGAGTTGCGGAAGGGCGGTCGTGTTCACACGGAAGCCGCTGCCGTTCGCGTTCACTTCCACCGTGACGCCGTTCGTCGATGGCTGGCGATGAACGCTCACAGAGTAGCCGGCCGGCAGTATCGAAACGCCGCTGCCGGGAGCGGTTTCCGTGAACGTGTCGCCGTCGTCGGTCGAACCGGGCGCGTCCATGAAAGCGTAAACCGATTTCGGGTCGAGTCCCGTATAGCCGGGGCTGAGTGGTTCCATCGTCTCTTCTCCTGCGTGTTGCCCGCGTGCGGGCGGAAGGGGTCAGTAGCACTCCGACCCCGGAATCCCAAGCCATTCGCCCGACGCCAGCCGGATGAAGCCGATGGGCAGCACCCGGCCGCTCGTCGTCGGGATCGTCGGGGCCGCGCCGCCGGGCCACTTTATCCCACTGAACCACGTGATTGTGTATCCCGACGCCTGCCCGCGCACGAACAGGGTGAACCGCCGGCCGTCGGCCGGCATCGTCCAGATCGTCTGCGCCGCGTCGCCGAAGGAGAACGGGTGCGAGACGTTTTCCCGGGTGGCCGGTCGGACGGTTGTGACACTCACGCTCCACCCCCGGCATTACAGCCAGGCGTAGAGCGCGTTCCCGCCGCTGGACGCCCGGACCTCCACGAACTGCGACCCCTTCACGTCGATCACCACGTGCGCCGGCGTGTTGTCCGCCGGGCTGAGCACCACCGCGTCGACGTTCGCGTTGCCCTTGTTCGCCGTCGTCGCGATCGTGTCGCAGAATCGCTCCGTCGCGATCACGGCCTGGTCCGCCGCCCCGACGAACGTCGAGAGCGTGACCGTGGCCTCGTACAGGATCGACGGGAACCAGAGGCCGGAGACGCACTGCCAGCCGACAACCTGCAGCGTGTGCGTCCCGTTGTCGCTGCCCGTGCCGAACGGCCAGAGCCGCAACCGCGACGGGGTGAACCCGCCGACGGTCGGCCGACGGAGCACGCCATCGTTCGCCGGCGGCGTGGTCGTGACCGCGAGCGAGCCGTTCGCGTTCGCGGGGTTCGCCCGCTGCGCGCCGGTCGCGTACTGGACCGCTTGCACGTGCTCCACGTCAGGCCCTCGTTCGCGAGCGGACGATGTACGGCCCGCCGCGTTTCTGGATCAGGTCCGTCAGCTTCTCGATCGCCGCCATCTTGCCGTCGAGCCAGTTGTTCCAGTCGTACGATTCGCCGTCGATCGAGAACGTCGGCGGACAGCCCGCCGAGAGCCACGCGGCCGTCTGCGTCTCGATGAGTTGCTCGAGGTTGTCGAGCGACTCCTGAAGGTTGCTGACGGCCACGGGGGTCTCTCAGGGTGTCCGGGTCGCGATCAGGGGAACGTCTTGCGGACCTTGCCGAGTTTCGCGTCCGGGCTGGCCTCGCGGACCTCCGGCGCGTAGTCGCTGCGGATCACGCCGCTGGCCTTCTTGTACGCCTCGAACGCGAGTGATTCGTGCGGGGCCTCGACGACGAACGTATCGGCGTACTGGAGGCTCACGACGAACTTCCGCATCGGGCCGGACAGGTCGGGGGCCGCCGGATTCGCCTTCGCTTCGGCTGCCGCGACGCGGGCCTTCGCCTCTTCCAGTTCCGCCCGCAGCTTCGCGATCTCCGCTTGCTCCGGCGTCGGTTCGGTCGCAGGCTCGTCGGTCGGCGGCGCGGCCGGCTCGATCTCGGGCGTTGCGTCGGCGGGCTTGCTCTTCGCCATCGTCGTCGTCCTCGAAGGGTGGGGCCGCGAGCAGATTGCCCACGGCCCGGAGGGGTGCTACTCGACGCGGATCAACCCTTGTTCCGCACGACCGCGCGCGGCTCGCGCCACATCGGCACGCCCCGCTCGTCGGCCTTCACGTACAGCACGATGCCGCGGTCGATCATCTCGACCTGGCCGGGGGCCGCCGTCTGCACGCGCAGCGGCCAGTTCTCGACGTAGACCAGTGGCTTGCCCTTCTCGAACATCCACCAGTACTTCGCCGCGTCCGCCGACGACTGGTTCAAGCCGTCCGCTGCGTCGATCCGCTCGTACACCAGCGGCGATTCGAGGATCTCGTACTTCCCGGCGTACACGCTCGGCCCGTCGACCGTGCGGCGGATCGCCGTCGAGCCGAGTTCCGGCGTCTGCTGGTACGTCAGGTTCGGCGAGCCGAGCAGGGCCGTCGCCCGGTCGAGGTACTCGCGCTGCACGAGGATCGCGTTCGGGTTCGTCAGGATCCGCGTGCCCGTCTCCGGGTCCGTCATGTCCCGGAACAGGATCTCCGCATTTTTGATGTTCTCGTGCGTGACGAGTTCGTTCGAAGTCTTGTCGTTGATCCACGAGCCGGTCGTGAGGTACGAGTTGTAGCTCGTCCCCTTGTACGTGTAGTTGTTCGTGACGCCGATGAAGGCGTCGATTTGCCGCAGTTCCTTCCGGTAGCGGACCCACGTGCCGAGATCGTTCGCTTCGCGGGCCACGTCGCCCGTCAGATCGAGGTAGACCGTCTCCTGCAGGACTTCGATCGCGAGCGAGTTCTCGACCGTGCGCGGCTGCGTGATCCACCGCTCGCCGATCTTCGCCCGCGCCGTCGGCATCCCCGGCTGACGCTCTTCGGCTACGTCGCCGACACGCGAGACGCCGATCGTCTTGCGGCCCTCGAACTGGCGAGTCGACTCCGTGCCCATCAGCTTGTCGCCGATGAACATCGGATTCTGGTAGCCTTCGAGGATCGCGACCTCCATGAGGCCCGACACGACGCCGGTGAAGGCGTTGATGTTCGAGAAGACGGAGGGCGGAATCCCGGCGCCGCCGGACTCCATGAGGCTCC
The DNA here is from genome assembly GCA_022842245.1 of Gemmataceae bacterium. GTDB lineage: Bacteria > Planctomycetota > Planctomycetia > Gemmatales > Gemmataceae > Limnoglobus. Next base: position 27,772 of record JALHPZ010000044.1, on the reverse strand, counting down.
GCGTCGCGGTGGGGTTCATCCACCGCTCGACCGCGTCCTCGCCGATGAACTCCTCGGCGAGGTTCCTCAGCGACCACTCGTCGCGGGCCAGTCGCGGCGCGCCGTCGGCCGGATCGCGGAGCTCCTGTCGGCCGTGGCGACCGTAGTACCGGTTGCCGTTCCGGTCCGTCAGGCCGGCGAAGTGGAGCAGTTCGGCGCCACACGCGGCGCGGTCGCCGCCGTGGTCTTCGAGCAGGTTCCGAAGGGCGATTTTGCCTCGCATGGCTGGTCTCTCAGGGTTGAGCGAAGGCCGCGGTCCACGCGGCCCGATTGTCTGGAGTGGTCGGGGTTACGCGCCGAGCAGACCGAACCAGGTGGTTCCGTCGCAGAGGAAGATCGCGCGCTTGTTCTGCACGACGGACTGGATCGTCGTCGTGTCGCCGGAGTCGCGGACGTTGAGGTCGAAGTCGCCGGCCGAGTTGTTCACGATCACGAACATCAGCCCCTTCGAGATCGCCGGAGCCGGCAGGATCACCTTGCGGTCGGCCGTCGGGATGCCCACCTGGATCACCGCCGACGCGACGGTGAGCGTCGTGTCCGCGCCGGCCGCCAGCGTGCCGGCCGTGCCCGCGAGCTGCGAGGCCCCGAAGCCCGGCGTGAGGTCCGCGAGGCTCCACGCCCGCTTGCTCGTCAGGCGGCAGCGGACCTTCGTCTTCGCCACGCCGGCCGTGTCCTGCACGCAGATGCCGATCGCCTGCGCCGGATGCGTCGCGAGGGCAACCTGCTGGTTGTAGTTGACGCTGTTCGTCGAATCGCGAGCCACGCCGACGAGTTCGCCGAACGTCCACGCCCGCGAGGAACAGTCGGCGTCGACAATCACGTCCGTATGGACCACGCCCCGGAGCGTGGTGCCGTCGGCCGCGAGCCGGGTCTCGCCGCACACGCCGAGGAACAGCGGGGCGAAGTCGGCCTGATTCCCCGCCTCGCTGCCGATGTCGGTCCGCAACGCGGCCTTCTTCGGCGTGTACGAGTCGAGGTACATGAGGTTCCCGCGATCCTGGGCGACGCTCGCGGGGAACAGGACGCTGATCGTCTTGTTGTCGATCACCTTTCCGACTTCGATGGACATGATCGTGATCCTTGTTGGCTTGTGTGGGCGGCGGTCCAACCGGTGCGAACGCACGCACCGGGCGAGGGTCAGCGGCTGCGGAGCCGGGCGAGGCGGTCGGCCACCGCGGCGGCGTCGGCCTTCGGGTCGGGCTTCTGCGATTCGGTGAGCGACCGGCCGGAGCGGGGCGGACGAACGCCGGGCTTCGTCGCGACGGCCTTCGATTCCTCGATCAGGGCCTTGCGGTCGCGGTCGGTTTCGAGGGCGACGAGCGCAGCGAACACGGGCTTCGTCGGCTGGAATTCGAGCGACTCGCACAGGTCGCGAACCTGCTTCTCGCGACGGAACCGGGCCAGCTCGGCCTTTTCGGCGTCGGGCTTGACCGATTCCGTCTTGTCCGTTTCGGTCTCGGTGTCGTCGTCGGACTCCGTCTCCGGGGCTTCCGGGTCGGCGTCGGAATCGAGTTTCTCGTGCGTCTTGAGCAGATCCTTGATCTTCGCGAGGCAGGTCGCCGAGTCGCATTCGCCCGCCTCGTACTTGTCGAGGCACGCGAGGATCGCGGCTTGGAACCCGCTCCAGAGCGCGTCGTCGGGTTCGACGTTCGCCTCGACTTCGACGGGGGCCGCGACCGGGCCGTCCATGCCGTCCATTTCGAGCAGGCAGTCGGCCCACAGCTTGCGATTTTTGCTCCATCGCTTGCCCTGCGATTCGAGCAGTTCGCGGAGCGTGGTCTTGAGCAGCGGCTTGGTTTCGGGCGTCATGTCGGATTCCCACAGGTTGCGGTTCGTGGCGGGCTTGCGGACGAGGTCCACCGATCGGACCAGGTCGATCGACTCGACGATGAGCCGGCCAGCGGTGCGGTCGATCCGCTCGCGTCCGCTGGCGACGTTGTGCGACAGGCCGAACACGCCGAGCCGGCGGGTCACGTCCTCGACGACCTTCGGGGCCATCGCGTCGGTTTTCAGGTAGTGCAGGTCGGCCCGCAGCTCCTCGCCTTCGAGCCGCACGTTGCGGAGTTTGCCGAACACGTCGCGACTGGATCGCTTGCCGGCCGGGTCGCGGTCGGGGTGGTCGATCATCACGTCCGCGCCCTCGTAGAGCGGGACGGCCTTGCGCATCGCGTCGACCGTGTACTCGGTGCCGTTGGCCGCGCCGGGAGCGCCGTGCGAGTTGCGGGAGAACCGGCCGAGCACCTTCACCCCGTGGATCACGCCGGCATCGGCGTCCACGCGGAGCGCCGGCTCGTCAGGCGAGCTGGTCGAGAAGGCTTCGGTGAGGTTGCGGCGCTGCGACATGGACAACAGCGTGCCACAGATCGCGAAACGGATGCAAATCGACGTGCGTGACTCGCCGCGTCACGAGCCGAGAACCGGCGTCAGGTAGCAGCGGCAGTTGAAGGCAATCGAGCCGTCGGCCTCCATCGGCGGGCGCGGCATTTCGGCCATCGACTTCTGCCCCGGCTTCGGATTCCGCCAGTAGATCGTCCCGTCCCGCCGACGATGCTCCGGGCGTGTACGCGAGTCCAGTACGGCGTGAATCTGGTAGCCCTCGACGAAATCGCCGAGCTGTTCGTACGCCGTGAACCGGGCCTCGTGCGCGACGCGGATCGACTCGTGCCGGGCGATGCGCCGGGCGCTCGCTCCCACGTCCTGCACCAGCGGCCGGATCGCGGCGGCGGCCTGTCGCGGCGTCTCGCCGCGGGCGATCGAGTTCGCGACGACGGCGGCGAGCGCGTCGGGATCGGCGAGCGTCGTCAGCTCCGCGAACCGGCGCTGCCAGCCCGACGAGTACACGATGCCGTAGACCTCATCCTGCGACGGTGCCGCAAACACCGTGTCGAACGCGAACGACACGAGCCGATCCGTCGCCGTGCCGCTGTCCTCCGTCAGGGGCCGGGGTGCGAGTGTTCGCACCTGATCCGCGAGCGTGGCCCGGCCCGACTGGATCGAGTCGGCGACGGTGTCGGCGAGACTCTGCGCGACGACGGCGAGCGTTTCCGGCAAACGGCGGAGCACGCTGGATACGGTGCGATGCACGACGAACCACGGCGTACCGGGCTTGAGGACGGCGAGCAGCTCCCGCCAGAGCCGGGCAATGGCGCGGTCGACCGCTTCGGCGGCGGCCTCGGAGCGGGCGAGGAGCCGCTCTTCCTGCGTGTGGAACGGGCGGAGGGATCGGCGGGGCATGGTGCGGACCCGGAGGTGCGTGCGTCTGCACTCAGTCGGCGAGCGGGTCGGGGTCCATTCCGCCCGCGAGCCGTTCAGCAGCAGCAGCAGCAGGACCGCCACGGCCGGGAAGTGGCAGTTCCACCGCGTCGCGCCCGTTCTCCGCGAGCCAGTCGCGGTTGTCGCTCGTGATGCGATCCCAGTCCCCGCCGTGGCGCTGGGCGTATTGCTGCCGGCTGTCGACGCCGAGCGGAATCTCGATGGCCGCGCGCTGCGCGTCCTCGAGCAGGTTGCGGGTTTCCGGGCTGGGGGCTTCGCACTGCACGTCGACGAGCCGCTGGAGCGTGTGCCAGTCGTAGGCGTTGCCGTTCGCGTCGCGGATGCGGCCGCACTCGGCGGCCCATTGCAGGGCGAACGCGACGACGCGACGGAAGGCTTCCCGGTACTGTTTCTGCCGGCGGAGGATCGTCTTCACGAATGGGCTTTCCGTCGTCAGCGAGCTGGCGTAGTTGATCGCGCTGCCGGTGCCGGTCGAGAGCCATTCCGGTGCGTTCCACCGCACGCCGGCCCCGCGCAGGCACGACTCCAGTACTGCGAGGTGCGCGGCGGCGTTCTGAGCGCCGGGGCCGGCGACGTACGTCAGGCCCTTCGGTACGTCCTCCATGCCGACGCGGGCGCGGCGGACCGGCACCGTGCCGCCGGTGGCGAAGTTCGGCTCGGTGAAGTCCGCGTCGTCGTCGACGAACCGCTGCACCGTCTCCTGCGTCGCGGATTCGTGCTGCCGCACGCCCACGATCGCCGCCTGCACCGCGGCCCCTTCGGTCAGGTTCTCGCGCAGCACGCCGGCGAGCCGCAAGGCGTCGCCCGTGTCGAACGAGTAGTCGGGGGTGCCGCGCTTGATGCCCCGCCAGGCGTTGCGCTTCAGGTGTAGGAACTCGTCGGGGCTGAACTCCTCGCCGTCGGCCGGCGTCGGGCCGAACTGCACCCAGTAGCCGAGCGGGCGCTGCAGGTCGCCGGGGTCGGTGAGCACGCCGAACAGCCACTCGCGGGGGTCGCCGCCGGGCGGCATCGTGATCTGGTCCGCGTCGACGATCCGGGCCTCCGTCGCACCGCCCGACTGCCGGTACAAGGCGAGACCGCAATCGCCGTCGCCGACGGATCGCTGGAACAGCTCCTCCTCGATGCTGACCTCTTCGCCTCCGTGCCACGAGTTGCGGTCGAGGAACTCGTCGACGACGAGCTGGCACGACTCGGCGAGTCCGTCGGGTAGCTGCGCGTTGCGGGCCTTCGGCGCGACGCGGTAGGTAAACCCCGTGCCGACGACGTACGACGTGAGGCCCTCCATGAGGCCGATCGCGTAGCTGTTCGTCGCGAGCAACAGGCGGGCCGGTGCGCGGAGCAGGGCCAGTTCCTGCTCCGTCTGGAAGATCGGGTAGTTCTGCCCGCGAGCGCGCTGCCATCGCGACGTCGGGCCGGCGAACTGCGGATCGCGATTGGTGATCCGATCGAGGTAGTCGGCGTACGCCGGCATCCAGTTCAGCGACATGGATTCGAGGAGTTGCGTGCGGCGCTGCTCGGCCATGCGCACGCGGGAGAGCCGGTTCTCGCGGATGCGCTCGGCCGCGAGCCGGTTCTCGATCCGCAGTCGGCGGAGTTCCTCGGTGCGGGCGTCTGCACTGGGGGGATTGTTCACTTCGAGCCTCGTTTCCCGTTCCACAGGTGGATCGCGAGCCGCCGGGCGTATTCGAGTCCGTCGGGGCCGTCGTCGTGCTCGCCGACGGGGAACTCCTCGAGCTGCCGGACGAGCAGCCGCGTCCCCGGCGTGGCCCGGAATCGCATCTTCCGGCCGGTCAGGTCCGGCGTCAGCCGACGGATGCGGACTTCCTTCGGCACGCCTCCGGTCAACATCTTGTACACGATTCCAGCGAACCATTTCCCCGACACCCGCTCGGCGAGTTGGTCGGCGAGCAGTTCCTGGAACTGGTCCGATTCGACACCGAAGCCGTCGGCCGACTTGCCCGATTCGCGTTGGATGCGATCGACGAACTCGATCGAATCGTCGAGGATCCGCGTCGTCGGCCGACGGGCCAGGTCGGCCTCGCACCAGAGCGTGCCGTCCTTCGATCGGCCGAGCGCCACGATCGCGGAGTAGTCGCCGTGTTTCGAGCTGCGGCCCTTCGACGGGTCGAGGGCGAACGTCAGCAGGACGAGATCGGTCGGCCAGTCGTCGAACCAGATCGACGACGGGAACAGCGACGAGTCCCACTCCGTGCCGCCCTCGGCGCGCGGGTCCTGCTGGTCGAGCGCGTAGAAGTCGCGGGGTTCGAGTTTGCGCCGTTGCTCCCATGCGGCTTCATCGCGGAACCACGGCCAGAGGGCCTCGCCGGGCTTCCGCCAGTCGTCGGGGTGCGGTCGGTCCGTCGCGATCGCCGGCAGCGTCAGCACGTCGAACGGCTCCGATTCGCCGGCCGCGACCTTCCGCTTGATCCGGCCAATCAGGTCGTCCTCGTGCCACCGCGTGGCCGTGATCAGGATCGCCGCGTCCTTCGCCTGCCGCGTGTGGAACGTCGAGGTGTACCAGCGCCAGACATGCTCCCGGTGGGCCGGGCTGTTCGCGGTGGCCCGATCCCGGTTGTAGTCGTCGATGATGCCGTGGGTGTACCCGCGGCCACTCAACGCGCCGCCGACGCCGACGGCCTTGAACGAGCCGCCGCCGGTCACGTCGAACAGGTCGGCCCGATCGCGGTCGCGCCGGCCCGCCTTGAGGCCGACGCCGGGGAACACTTCGCGGTACGGCTCGCCGTCGAGGATCTGACGCACGTCGCGGGACATTTCCTCCGAGAGGTCGGCCGTGTGCGACGACAGCACCACCCGGGCACCGGGCACGCGGCCGAACAGGAACGGCGGCAGCCGGCGGGACGTGCCCTCGCTCTTCCCGTGCCGCGGCGGCATCTCGACGATGACCCGCTTGCGGCGGCCGGCGGCGAAGTCGTCGAGCCAGCGGTAGAGCACGCCGTGGTGCGTGCTCCAGTGGTACTCCGGCGGCGACGTGAACTTGGCGAACTCGAAGAGGATGCGGCGGGCCAACTCGGCGTCAACCAGCCGGCGGAGCTGCTCCGGCGACAGGCCCGGCGGGAGGCTGAACGGCGGCGGCGAGAAGGCCGCGGAGCTGGCGGAGTTGTTCATCGGCGAGCAGCGCAGGGTTGAACTGGGGCGGCGGCGTGGTCTTCACCTCGCCTTCGAGTTTGAGCCGTTCGAGGAACAGGCCGAGGTGCTTGCCGAGCATGTTCAGGGCTTCCCGCTTGTCCCATTGCTTGATCTTCTTGATGCGCACGACGGTCTGCGTCCCGCTCGATTCCTCCTCCACTTCGCTCGACGCGATCGTCGCCGCGGTATCGTCGTCGAGTTCGTGCACGGCCTTGAGCCGGCCGTCGGGGTGGTAGAGCTTCCGGTGGTCGGCGAGGGCCAGGCGGGCGATCTCGAGCAGCACCCGTTCGGCCGTGATCTGCGTGCTGAGCGACCGGGCCTTGCGTCGCTCGGCGATCGCGGCTTGAACGTCAGCCCTGGACAGCAGCCGGCTCGCATTGCGACGAGAGGCGTTTTCGCCCACCGTTGGGTACACCTTCCGGTAGGCCCGCGTCGCGTTCAGATCGGGGTCCGCGAGGTACTCGTCGACGAACTGCTGGTGCCGGGGGAGCATCGCCCCATCGTACGCGAAGTGCGCGAGCCGCGTCTGGCGAGGTAGTGCCGGGGAGAAAAAAGGTCCCTAAGTGACTTATTTCAGAAATAAGTTGCTTAGGGGGTATTTTTTTCCCGGACGCACTTCTTCATCTTCGACGTTTTTCTTCGTCCGTCGTCGCGGAATGGCCGGAATCGCAAGGCAAAACGACAGCGGACCCGCTTTCGCAGGCCCGCTTCACGTCGGAACGGAATTGAAGTCTCAGCGTAATCGCCACACGCCGGCGGTGCACTCAAACCGCTCCGGCTCCTCTCGGAGCCTCTTCTCGACCAGTTTCACGGGCAGGGTGACGGCCTCGCTCAGTTGCTCGGCCGTCTGCGGCTTGTAGTTCAGTTTGACAGCCAGCACACTGCGCTGCTCGCGGCGGATCTCGTCCAGATGCTCCGTCTCGCCCGGCGTCAGCCAGGTCCGTTCGACTCGGCGAACTTTCGCCCGGATTCGGTCAGCGTCCACGGACTGAGGCGGTTGCTCGGGTCGGTCTTCTCGAAGTACGGGCAGCGGAGCAGATCCCGCAACGTGACCGTCTGCACTCCGGTCAGCCGTTCGAGATCGCCGAACGATGTCGGCCCCTTCGCCGCGAGATGCTGGGCGATGCCGTGCCGCCGCTTTTCGCGGTTGGCCTCGTGCCGGGCCGCGACTGCTGGCGCCGTTCGTCCCGCCTCCGGCCGCGACGGGGCCACCGGAGGCGTAGGCTTTTTTGCGGGCGGCTCCGCGAAGGTCGCCGTCGGCGGGCACGGATCCGAACCGGTGTAAACCTCAACGGTGCAGGTCGCGCCGCCGAGTAGTTCGCGGGCGTATCGGAGTCCGGAGATCCGGGCCTCCAGTTTGTCGATCTCGGCCTCAATCGTGGCGATGGCGTCCATCAGTGCGGCTCTCCTTCGGGTTCGGTGATCGTGGATTGTGTGGCCTTGACCGTGCCGGTGATTCCGCCGGCGGTGATCGTCATGCCGTCCATGCGTTCAGCGAGGTCGTTGAGACTGTCGACGGCTCGCTGCGTCTCCGGCGTGACGCCATCCCGGGCGGCCGTCGCGAACGTGTGGACTCGCTTGGCCATCAGGAACTCGATAGCCCAGTTCCCGTTGCGGGCGACGACGTCCTTGAACCCGTCGCTGCCGTGCCAGTCGCCCTTCACGGTCTTGAGCTTCGGCCGGCCGAGGTCGTCTCGCTCGAAGACGATGCCGCCCTTCGTGATCTCGGAATGCTCGCCGGTCATGCGGGCCTTCGCGAGCTGCAAGTGCGACAGCTCGTGATCGAGCAGCGCCCGGCGGTGCCGCTCGCGGAGCGACTCCCACTCGTGCGCGTCGATCACGAGTTCGGCGTCGTATTGCTTCGACAGCCGGTCCTTGAGCGGCACGATCTTGATCGTCGCGTAGGCCGGGTAGCCGCCGGCCTTGAGTTCGGACGCCATCAGGATGCCGACGCGGACGCCGGCCTCGTGCAGGGGCTTGTGGTGCCGCTCCATGACCTGGGCGAGCAGGTCGTTCACTTCGGGTTCAGCGGCGGTGTAGGTCGTCGGCATGGTTATGCGGTCCTCGTGAGGGCGGGGTTGGGTTGCTGGGCCAATTCTTCGCGGACAATGGCGACGTCGCGATCGGCTTGGATGCCGATCTTGACTCGGCCCCGCTCGATGGCGGCGACGCCGACGACGATCTGCCGCGGCAGATTCGACGGCGGCACGGTGAGGATGAGGTTCTCGCCGCGGCGACGGGTTAAGACGAGCATGGGATTCCTTTCTGGTTGGTAGTGGTCAGTTCATTTCCGGGTCGAACAGGCCGGCGTACTTGGCCATCGGCTTGCGGGGGAACACGGTTTTCACGATCGCGGTGCCGGGATCGTCGAACCGGATGATCATCACGCCGCCGAGTTCCGGCGAGTAGCAGATGGTGCCGGTCGCGCCGGTGGTGGCGCCGGCGAAGTACTTGTTGAGATCCCGCCAGCGGAGCACGCGGCCGGTCTGGCAGGCGAGCGTGAGCACCTCGGCGGCGTCGGCCGGGCACGCGATCTCCAGTTCGCGGAACCGCTGGGCGAGCCGGTCGCAGGCGTGCCGCGTGACGACGACCCGCACGTCGGGCGGGAACGGCGATCCGGGCACGTGGCGTTCTCGATGCGCGGTCATGGGTGGCTCCTTCGCGTGGTTCAGTTCCGCTCCGCGTCCGTCACGCGGATCGCCGTCACGGCCGTCGCGTCGTCGGGGTGGAACAGGGCCTCGCCGGCGGCGGCCCGTGCCGCCATGACGGCGGCCCGCTCCGGCGAGCCGGGCATCGTCATCGTCGGCGTGGGGAGCGGCTTCTCCGCGACGTTCGCTCCGGCGATGCCGTGCCGCCCGAACTTGCTCGCCGTCGGGTAGCGGTCCCGCACGCCGGGCGTGTAGTAGCAGGTCCAGCACAGGCCACGGGGCCGGATGACTTTGCCGCGTCCGCAGTGGCGGCAATGCGGCGGGTAGACGCCGGAGCGGTTGTAGCGATAGGTGCTCATGCGGTCCCCCGGTTGACGAGCAGCAGTTCCACGGCCTCAGTCTTCGTGGCCCCGCGCCGGCTGTTCGCGCTGGACTTCGACATGCCGACTTCGATCCGCTCCCAGCGGTCGGCCGGGTACAGCGTGGCGAGTTCCGGCGCGTCGTAGTAGCTGACGACGACGCGGGCGCGGCGGAATCGGTTCAGGATCGCAGCGAGGTCCGCGTGATCCTTCGTTGTGAAGTCGTGCGCGTAGGTGATCCGCTTCGTGAGGTACGGCGGGTCGGCATAGATCGCGATGCCGGACAGATCCATGCCGCCGGCGAGAAAGTCGCGGAAGTCGCGGCACGAAATGACGACGTTCCGCAGCCGCTCCGACAGGGCCGGCAGCGACCGCTTGAATGACTCCCACCGCACCGCCGGGTCGCCGCCCGTCTTCGTGCGGCGCTGGGCGAACCAGCCCGTCTTCGTCGTGCCCGCGTAGCCGTTCGCACCCATCCACCAGACGACGAGTTGGGCGGCGGCGATGTCGGTCCCGATCAGGTCGGCACCGGGAGCGATGGACGCCAGCAGACTCTTGGCGTTCTCGAACGTCTGGCGGTCGAACGCCATCGGACCGAGCATCCGACTCAACTGGTACTCGTTGTGCCGCATGGCCCGCAGCACGTTCACGACCGCCGGGTTCGCGTCGTTGACGATCTCGCGTTCGCACGGTGCCTTTTGCGGCAGGATCGCGCAGCCGCCGACGAACGGCTCGACGTAGGTGTCATGCTCGCCGAGCAACTCCACGATGCGCGGGGCCAGCCGGCGCTTGCCCCCGGCCCACGGCGCGGCGCAGAGGATCGGGGCGTCGATCTTGTAGCGGGTGGCGGTCACGACGCGGCCCCTTTCCCCGCGTCGTGGCGGGCGAGGGCGGCGTCCCCAGCACGTTCGGCCGCCTTCCGCTTCTGTTCGGCTTCGGAGGAATAGCCTACCCCGCTCTGACTCAGACATGCGTCAACCGCGTCCATCGCGTCCAATGACAGCCGCAGCGCCGCCGCCAGTTCCGCGTTCGCCGCCCGCAGGCGTCGGACTTCTGCGAGCAGGTCGGGCGCAGCGGCGACGAGGCGAGCGTCTTTCTCGAAAAACGTCCCACGGCCGTCTGGTTCCTCTGGGCCTTCGATGTCCCATTGAAGAAAACGGTCCTCCGACCACGGTTCCCCTTCAACGTACCCCGTGTCACGACAGAATGCTTTCCACGGCCCCGGCGTATGCCCCGCGAAGTCGTCGAGGTTGATCGCCGCCCGCGTCTCGTCGTTCGTCGCCATTAGTCGCACTCCTCTTTGCGCGCCCCGTCCAGCGGGACGTAATATTCCACGTCGGACCAATCCCACGCGGACCAGTAACCCCCATCTGAGTCGTCAAATCCGTTTTCGTTGGCCACGATGACGGACAGATCGAAGCCGCCGCCGCTACCCTTGCTCAACGGCACGGCAATCAAAAATCGATCACCCACCAACATTGGCGGGTAAGGTCCGGCGTCGTGGTAGGCAGGGTTCGGCAGCCACGGGATTGCCGCCTTCGGTGTCGGGTTCGCCCGCGTCTCGTCGTTCGTCGCCATCACGCACCCGCCTTTCGTTTCGATTCAGCGAGCATCTGTTCCAGTTCGTCCGCCCTTTCCCGTGCGGCGGCGTCGAGCCGAGCGGCATAAGATTCGTAAGTCTTCCCATGGTAGTCGTCGCGGATATGCCCGCCCTGAGCCAGCACATCGCGAAGAAACACCCAAAGTTCGCCGCGAATGTTGTCAGCCATCCCCTCACCCCGCCTTCCTTTGTTGAAGTCGTTCGATCTCTCGTAACGCCCCGCTGACCGTCGCGGCCTCGCCGACCGGCACCCATCGCCCGCCGACGCGCTCCGCGATCCAGTAGCCGTAGCTGCGATGGGCCACCGCGTAGCCGTTGACCTTGTGGGCCGCCTTACACCGGTGTCATCGTGCGGCCCCGCCTTTCCCTAGTTTCTTCGCCGCTCGCCGCGCCTTGCGGTTGCCGGTCTGGATCGCCCGCGTGATCGCGGCATCGACGCGAGCAATTCGTTCGGGTCCGCGTTCCGCTACGACACACTTCCAGCACAGCGTCGGTTCGCGGTCGTCGTACATCGTGTGTTCTCCGCATCGCGGGCACGGTCCGTAGGTCGCGCTCATCACCACCCTCCTATCACATCGTCATCGAATCGCATGTCCGGTTGTTCGATCTCGCCTTCACCGTGGCAGGTCGGACACTCCATCACCTTCAACAGTCCATCAACGACTTCCTGTAACTCACCGCTACCGTTGCAGTCAGGGCAGGTTTCCATCTTCGGCGGGTCTGGCGGATCGCCCCACGCTTCCCAACTCATTTCCCACCTCTTTTCCCCGCGTCGTGAACGACTTTTGGTTTGAAAATCATCGTCTTGATGTAGGTGTCTTTGCTAAAGCTCACACTGGATTTGCGACGGGCGAGACGGGTTCTCGCTTTCAATTCCTGTGCCTGTGGCAATGGTTTTCTTGCTCGCACGTTGGATCATTCCCCTTTCCCCGCGTCGTGGCAGGCGAGAGCGGCTTCCCCAGCACGTTCGGCCGACTTCCGCTTGTGTTCGGCTATGGGGAAGTAACCCACCCCGATCTGGCTCAGACAGGAGTCGATGGCGTCCATCGCGTCCAATGACAGCCGCAACGCTTCCGCCAGTTCCGCGTTCGCCTCGATCAACCGCCGGATGCCCGGTTCGATGGCCGCGTAGATCGGCTGGCCGAGCGGGACGCCGAGCAGCTTGCCGACGGCCTGCGTGTCCAGTTCATCCATCACGGACAAGGCTCCGCGCTTCCACGCTTCGAGCTCCGCGTTCGCCGCCCGCAGGCGTCGGACTTCCGCGAGCAGGTCGGGCGCGGCGGTGTTTTCAATTAGTTCCGCGATCTTCCGATAGGCCATCGCAAAGAACTGCTGGAATGGAACACGGCAATTCCGCTGCCCATCTGGAAGCTCGCCCGTTAGAAGTTCGTCCGTGATTCTGTCTTGGCGGTCCGCTTCTGATTGCAACCAATCAACCAGACTTGTGCCCGCAAATTTGGCCCCCGCTTCCACCTCTCGCGCCGCCGCGACTTCCGCCCGCAGGCGGGCGAGTTCGGCTCTCGCTTCGTCGAGTTCACCTTCGAGTTGCCGAACTACTCTCATAGTCGCGTCTTTCGGGTAACTGAATCGTTCCTTGAAGTTCCCCGCCGCCCGCGTCTCGTCGTTCGCCATCACGCACCCCGGTGTGGCTTTCGGCTTGTGATCGGCTCGAATCGCTCGCGTGTCCTGCGATCCGCACTTTGGGCACAGCACGCCGGGAACGATTCGCGATTCGTGTTCGTTCGTCGTTCCGCAGTCCCAACACTTGCGGAGGTGCTTCTCGTCGATGAATCCCGCCATCACCCACGCCCCTTTCGTTGCGGTTCGCATTCCAGTTGATCCGTCTGGCCTAGCGTGATCGCGTGCCCGCCGGCCGTGATCTGAACGCTGTTCACGTCGTCAAGCGGAATCTGGATTGACTGGTTGTTCAGCGTGAACGCGAGTTGCATTCCGCGAATCTGCACCTTCGCCACCGACTGCACAACATGCCAGCCGCCGAACCACTTGACCCGGTCGCCGACCTGCACTAGCCCGGCCTGAATCAGTTTCTTCGCCATCCCCGCACCGTCCCTTCGCCCTTGAGTTCGCACCCCGCTCCCGGTGCCGGCCCGCCGGAAGGGCGGGGGTTAGTTAGACTTCTGTGCCGCGATCCATCGCTCCATTGACGCGACACTGTCGATGATCGAATGATGCGCGTTCGGGCCAAAATCACGGTAATTTTCCAAGTGCTTTTCGAGGCATTCGCGAGAACAAAAGGCAAAACCGCGATCGGTTACGATTGGCGAATCATCGGAGTACAAAAACTTCTCGCACTTGCCGCACGGAAAAAACCAGCCTTCGGCGAGATATTGTTCCGTGGTGACTGGCCCCGGCGCGTATTTGTCGAATTGCGGGGCACGCCTGATACGTCGTTCGATGTACGGGCAATCGCAGACTTCCGCGTTCGCATAACGATCCGCCTTGCGAGACGATTCCGCGAACGTGAGTTTCTGGCCGTGCCCGTCTTCGTCGCCGCATGATACGATGTAGGCCTTCACCCCTCACCCCGCCTTTCGCCAGTGGGTCGGTTCGTAGTAAACGTACATGCTCATGTTCGGGAAGAACCACAGCGACCGCGTATTCGTATCGCGCTGGTATCGCCGCAGCGTTTGCACGTTCCGAACGCCGTTCTCATCGTCGATCTTCGTCTCCACGACGACATCGGTCGGCGGCAGTTCCCGCAAGCAAGGTATCCAGTCCATCTCCTCACGTTCCCTTCATGTCGCACCCCGCCCCCGGTGCCGGCCCGCCGGAGTGGCGGGGGTTACTTCGCCTTCCGCACAGTCTTCTCCGGCGTCGCTTCCGGCGGGATGACCCCGGTCTTCCGCCACTCGTTCCAATTTGTTGAGAGCCAGTCGGCATCGACGGCGACACCATCGACCGCTTTTGCCAGTTGCTTGGCTTCGTTGACGTTGCTGGTCCAGTGGATGCGGCCGTTCGTTCCGACGTACTGCGCCTTGCTTGGAACCATCACCGCCCACCGCCGCTTCTTGGCTTTCACTTTCACCCCCGCACCCCCTTCCGCTTCCCCTTGGCCGCCTTCGATTCCACCGCGTCCACGGCCGCACTCACGGCCGCGCCGACGTTCAGGTGGTCCATGATCGCGTCCCCGATCCGCACCGCGTCGCCGGGCGTGAACGCCCCGCCGTACTGCCGCAGCACGTCGTAGACCGTCGCGTTCTGCCGGCCGCGTTCGGCCCGCAGCGCGTCCAGCTTCTGATCCAGCCCGGCGAGCGTCGTGATGCCGACGGCGTGCAGGCACGCGGCGTCGTCCTTCGTGATGCCGGGGATGTCGGCGAGTTTCGCTTCGCCCGGCGAGCAGACGACGGGGCCGGGTGCGGGTGTCTGCACGTCGTCGGGATGCGGGATGTTGAGTACGGACCGGACGCGGTCGATGAGCGGAACGCCCTTGAGTTTCAACGGCTGGTCGTCGTCCCCGACGGTGCATTCCAACGACGGCGACGATCCGCCCTTGTAGCGGTAGTCGTACCGTGGACGGCTTTCGGATGCCGGTCCACAGCCGCCGCCCCCGCCGCCCCACACGTCGGCGAGCACGGCCTTGATCTCGGCGTCGGTTGCCCCCTCTTCGATCAGTTTCGCCCACCGCTCTGCCGACCCGACCTGGCCGTGCAGGATCTTCCGAATGGCGTCGTCGTAGGTGAACGGCTTGGCGTCAGGTGCGGGCGTCTGCGCCGGGGCGGGCGCGGCCTCGGATTCCGGCACCCGTTCGTAGTCGACGAACGGCTGGGGGATGCGTTTCGCGTCGGCCCAGCCGATGCCGTCGAACCAGTCCATGAACGCGCTCGCCGCCTGCTCCCGCAGCTCGTCCGGCGTCGTGCCGTCGACCGCGTCGAATTCGACCGCCGGCATCACGTCCGGGTTCAGCCGCACGCGGTAGAGCAGGTACGGCCCGTCCGCCGACGACGTCGTAGCGGGCTTGCCGTTCGCGGTCACGGCGGGGCAGGGGGCGGGCTTCGGCTTCTCCGGTTTCGGCATCAGGCCGGCGGCGATCAACCGCTTCCGCAAGTCGGCCGTTCGGACGAGCGGGCAGGGCTTGCCCTTCGCGTCGAACGCGAGGATCTTCGGCACGCTGGGGCCGACGGGGGCCACGCCGTCGAGCAGTTCGCCGACGGTCTGGCCTTGCTGCTTCGGCTTGAACCTGTCGTTCATCCCCAGTTCGCTCGCCGTCACCAGTTCACTCAGCAGGCAGTAGCCGCCGGGGGCCAGTGCGCCGACGACGGTGTCAATGACGCAAACATTGGCCTTCGGGTCGCCGTGGATCTTCTTCGCGAACTTCTCGATCTCCTGCCGCCGGTGGGCCTCCGCCTTCTCGCCGTAGCACTCCGGGTCAAGGCAGATGTCGCCCCGCACGTTCTCAGCCTTCGCCGTCGGGTCGTTGCCGGCTCGCTTCGGGCACCCGTCGCAGTCGTGCCCGATGCGGGTCTGCCCCTTCTCGCCGTCGGGATCGGGCAGGACGTACAGCGTCTTCCGCGAGAACGGCGCGGTCTTCAGCTCGCGGGTGAAGTGGCGGCTAATCAGTTCCTTCGTCTCGCGGTGGGTGAGGACGCCGTTGCCGCGTTCTATGTTCGGACGCACGTCGTCTATCGCGTCCCATTCATCATCGCTCGGCGGCGTCATTTCCCCGATCATCACGCAGTAGGCAGCCTTCGCCCGCGACCGCTCCCCCGGCACGCGGCACACCAGCTCCGCGACGCTCCGCCCGACGAGGCCCGCGTCCACCGCGGCGGCGAGCGGGGCCGGTGCCCGTGCGAGCAGCGCGGTGCCGCGCACCGTCGCCTCCGGCTTCCCAATCTGCCGTGCCGCCTCGGCCAGGCCGACGGCGTCGACGAGCCGCTTGTACGCCGCCGCCTGTTCGGAGGGCCGCACGTCCTCCCGCTGGTCGTTCTCGATGAGCTGCAGGGCGAGCACTTCGGCGTCGGGCATCACGCGGACCTTCGCCGACAGTTCCGTGAGTCCCGCGAGTCTGGCCGCACGGAACCGCCGCTCGCCGGCCACGATCTCGAAGTGATCGCACTCCCACGCCTTCGCCTTCGCGTCGTACCGGGCCGGCGTTGCGTCCGTGCCGATCGGCCGCACAAGGATGTCCTGGAGGATCCCGTGCGTGCGGATGCTGTCCGCGAGTTCGTCGAGCCGCTCGAAGGTCTTCCGGGGGTTCGTCGGCGACGGCCGGAGGTCGTCGAGTGCGATCGTGGCGAGGATCGTCGGGGTCATGCGGTCTTCCTGTTGGTGAGGTTGATCGTTGCGAGGCAGGCGCAGACGCGGGCGAAGGGCATCGGCCCGCCGTAGTAGTCCCGCACGCGGTAGTGCCGCGTCGCGGGCACCCAGTGGCCGACCTCGACGCCGTCCGCGTGCAAGGTCCACACGTCGGCATCGCCGGGCCGCTGGCCGTAGCGATGCACGACGAGCGAGAGGCCGAAGCCGCGAGCGAGGGCGCGGGCGTCGTTGAGGCGACGGGCTTCGCGGGATCGCGGCGAGCGGGTCATGATTGCGACTGCCCTTGCGTGAGGCCGAGTACGTCGGAGAGGAACTCGCGAATCTCTGCCAGCAGCCGGCCCTGGTCTCGAACGATAATTTTTTCCACGTGCCGACGGTCAGGATCGAATGCGAGGTAAGACTTCGCAATAAGCGGATACCTGTTGGCCCCGCCTTCGTCGGCGCATGATCTGGCCAGACTGACGACAGAAGGCCAGCGGCCCTCCTCCATCAAAACCAGCTTCCGGTACTGTTCGGCGATTTCGGCGATGTGTTCTGGGTGCTTCTTCATGTTGACCACAGCACCGACCCCAACCGCCGCCGAAGAAGACCCCCGCCGTTTCGTATTGCAAACTTGGTACAGGAGGTCGATTTCCTGTTTGAAGTGGGAAAAATACACGCGGCCAACGTCGTCAGGTGACGGCACTCGTCCGGAGTGATCGACCGCAAATCTTCCAATCGCAGCCGCGAGGGCTGCGTGATCTTTTGAAATTTCCAACAGGTCGGCATTGGTACGCTTGGCCCCCTGATCTGCGCCAAGTTCCAATGCACAACTGACACTAGGCCACCGGGCGACCAGCAGCCAGAACGATGTCTTTGTTTCCACCATGGCCCGCAAACGATGCTGGCCATCAACCACGCCACCAGACCTGCCGATGCAAATTCCGTGGTGACTTAGTCGCCACGTCCCATCCTGAATCTGCTTGATGTAATAGTCCGCACGGGACCGCAGAAAGCGCCGATTGGAGACAGGCACCTTCAACAGTTCGGCCGCGATCTCCGGCGTGATCAACTCCCATTCGGGCCTCGGCGGCAACTGGTCTCTTCGGATCGTCGACTTCATCGCATTCCCTCCACTGCTACCCCACCGCCACGCGGACCCCGGCCACGTAGCCGGGACGCTGGCGATAAACCCACCGGACCGCAGCCCGGTTCCCGTCGTCCACGCCAAGCCATTTCGCGATCACGTCGCGGACCGGCTTGAACGCATTCGCGAGGTTGTCGTCGTCCATCCGCCGCGTGCCGACCCGCGTGAGCACCACGCGGACCGGAGCCACGGCGAACGGCGGCAGCGTCGTCGACAGTGCGGACTCGACCGCCGACTTGATCGCGACCTTCCGGGCGATCTTGCCCCGCAGCTCGCCGCCGATGTTCGCTTCGCTCCGCACGACGAGACCGGGAATCCACACGATGAGCCGCACGCGGGCCGGGCCGGGTTGCACCGCCGACCGCTTCGACCGGCTCGCCACGGGTGCAGACGCACGCACCGGCAGCTCGCCGGCCAGTTCCAGCACCCGACGCTCCAGTTCCGGCGGCAGCTTCATTCCCACAGCGTCGGCTCCTTGACCTCGACCTTCGGCTTCGCGATGAGCGTCACGTACATCGGGGCCTTCGCCATCCGCTCGGCCGTGACCTTCCGCCGCACCTGTCGCTCCATGTCGGCCCGCAGATCCTCGACCTGCTCGTCGGTCCAGCCGTTGAGCCAGAGCACGGAGTGATCCCCGCGACGGAGTTCCTTCGCGACCCGCTTGCGATTTTCGGGGGTGTCGATCACGTTGCGGCACCCTCCGTCGGGCTGGTGCAGGCGTTCGCACCGGGGCGGATTCTTGTTGGCGTTGCTGGCGCGTTGCTGGCGCTAGCGCCAGCAGAGTTTTTCACTGGTTTTGCAAGCGTTTTCGCGTCGTCGCTGGCGTTTTGCTGGCGTGCTGGCGCTGGTCGGTTTCTTTTGCCATCGGCCAGTTTTTGGAGAGTCTCGTCAAAGCGCCAGCAAACCGCCCAATCCTGCCGTAAGTCATTTCGTTTCAACGGTTAAATCTGCTGGCGCTCCCGCCAGCACAGCGCCAGCACCGCCAGCAACTTTCGGGTTGACGCGGAAGGTCCACCGCTCGGCGTTGTCGCCCGTCAGCCAGCGAATATGGCCGTGGTCCACGAGCAGCTTGAGCGGATCGGCAAGGCTCTTCGCGGTAGGGAACTGGCGGATCAGCGATGCGAGCACGTCCCGCCGCTCGAATGCGACCTCGTCGCCGGCCAGGCCGCGATCCTTCGCCCGCTCGCGGAGTTTCGGCAGGCTCCGCATGATCCACGCGAGCACCTTCTCGGCGTCGGCGATCGCCGGGCTTTGCCGGTGCGTGCCGTACACGTGCTCGGCGTGGGCGAGGAAGTATTTCGCGAGCCGGACGCCGGACTCCATCGTCTCGGCGTGGACCTCGCGCGGGGCGTAGTTGCCGCGATCGGGGCAGTGGATCAGCGTGTGCAGGACGAGCGACAGCCGGGCCGCGTAGCCTTTGAGCTTGCTCATCGCACCGGCCATGCGTTCATCCGACGCCGGCACGCGATACCAGTCGGCGAAGACTTCGTACGCCTCCTCGGAGAGCGGAATGCGCGTCGCGCGCGGACCGTAGTCGCCTTGCGGCATCTCCTCCCGCACGAGCGTCTCGATCGTGGTCTCCCATTCCTTCGCGAGCGGGTAGCCGTCGCGGGACAGTTCCGTCGCGTGCCGCGGCACGGGTGCACAGAGC
Source organism: Gemmataceae bacterium (assembly GCA_022842245.1). GTDB lineage: Bacteria > Planctomycetota > Planctomycetia > Gemmatales > Gemmataceae > Limnoglobus. The sequence continues at coordinate 8,655 of JALHPZ010000044.1, read as the reverse complement.
AGGAGCCGCTCGAGCAGGCCGTCGTCGCGGCTGGCGGCGAGTTCGGCGAGCACGGACGGCTGGACGCCGCCGACGACGGAGACGCAGGGGTGCGGGACGTAGATGTGCGGGGCGTCGGGGTTGCGGCGGAGCACGGACACGTCGCCGCCGGACCAGACGGAGAGCCAGAACTGCCGGTCGTTGCCCTTGCCGCCCTTGTACTGCCCGAACCCGCCGATCCAGCCGGCCAGCTCGTCGGACGTGACGATCAAGCCCCGGGCACGGGTGAGCAGTCGCGGGGCGATCGCCTCGATCGTGGTGTCGGTCGTGTAGACGACCGGCTTGTCCTTGTCGTTCTCGTGCTCTTTCAAGAGCTTCGCCTGGACCTTGCGGAGCGGGTTCGTGACCGCGAGGAACGTCGGCGTCTTGCCGCTGGACTTCGGTGCGACGACGCAGAGGTAGAGGCAGGCCCGCTCGTACCAGCTCGGCGTGATCTCGATCCGTCGCGTGGCCCCGATGGCCCCGGCGGCGACGCCGAGCGCGAACGCGGCCGGGTAGTCGACGGGTGCATTGACCCCCTTCGCGACCTGTTGCACGAACGTGGCGATCCGCTCCGGGAACACGTCGAGCGGGAACGCAGGCGGCGGCGTCAGGGCGGCGGAGAGCGGGATCGGATCGGGCCACGGGTCGGCGACGGCCACGGGTGCGGCGGTGCCGTTGGCCTCAGCGGCTTTAATGGCTTCGGCTCGCTGCTTGAGAAATTCGCGTGGCGAGATTGTCATCAGCGTGCGGCCTCCAGCTTCGCCACGATTTTTTCGAGCACTTCGAGCCGTTCGGTGATGTGCCTCCAGACTGGCCGCAAAGATTTTTCCAATTCCTTCTGGATCCACTCATCGAGGAGCGGGGTCAGCATTTCGGCAACAGTCCGAGGACACGTCGCGATAGCATGAGCCAGAGTCGTGACCCAGATTTGCCCGATGTAGTCGCACTCAGAGTCATGAGCCGCGACGGCCTCGCTCCTCGCCGAACAGTTTTCAGTCGTAGGGCTTACATGTGCCTTTCGACTTGCGACCGCCAATTCGATGAGCAGTTCGGTCAATCGCTTTCTGGGCCATCGGAGAGACGGCAGGCTGCGGCGAAGGTCCGCGATCGTCTCGTCTCCCAGCAGCAGCCCCATCTCGTGGCCGCGTGGTTCGCTGCCGGTCCTCTTGCTGGGCGTCGCTGGTGGCGCCGGTTGTGTAACCAGCAGAGGCTTGGGGATCTGCGAGAGAATCCGGTTCGCCGTATGCAATCGTTCGAGTGTTGCCGCTCGCTCGGCGTCCATCCGCCGCGACTCCTCCGGTGTGGCCCGGATGCTGTCGGCATATATCGGTGAGGCAATCGCGATCACGTCGGCGTCCTCAGTTCGGATCGGCGAGCAGCTCGCCGGCGTTCGGGTTCCAGTCGAGCACGTCGCTCAGGTGGCACTCCCGCGTGCCGTGATCCGTGCGCACGATCACTTCGCCGCCGGGTCCGATCCGCACGACCTGGCCGTGCAGCACCTGTTTCCGCGTGAGCACGTAGACGTCGGTGCCGGGCGGGAACACGGCCGCCGCGGCGAGCGGAACGGCGAGCAGTGCCTCGTTCCGCTGGCGGATCAGTTGCAGGAGTCGCTCGCGTCGGGTCATTGTTCGCTCCAGTGGTGCCCGCCGGGGATCGAACCCGGTTGTCGGGACACGGCTCGCGGCATCGCTTCCACCGCCGCCGCCGCATCACCTACCCGATGCCACACCGGCCCGGGCACCATCGCGACACTGGGCAGTCGCCGCCATCGACCGTTACACCCGTCGTCGGGGCCGGATCACGCGGGGAGTTGTGACCCACGCTCCGGCTGCGATGGTTACAGCGACCCGCTGGCACTCGTCGCCCACCAGCTCGTTCGACCCTTTCGCAAAGGTCCGGCCGTCGCCGCCGTGATCCATGCGGCCGTCCGTGGCCGCGTTGCTCGTCAGACCGACTTCTTCTGAGCGGCCTTTCGCTTCGTCTCGTACAACGCATTCCGCACGATCCAGCGGCCGTGCTGCGGGTTTTCGATGGTGTCGCTGTTCGTGTAATCGGTGCCGAATTCGACGTTGAGCTGCGCGACGATCGTCGCCCACGGCACGCCGCACGCGGCGACAGCGGCTTGGAATGATTCGCCGTCGGCCATCGCCGCCTTGATCTCGGCGTCGGTCGGCTCGAACGGGTCGGCCGGAGGCTGCTGCTGCGAAGTCGCGAGTTGCTTTGGTTGGGAGGTAGCGACCGGGACAGGCTGGGCGCCGGGGATCGACGAAACCTCGCTCTCGTCGAGAAGTCCGAGGCCACAAATCGAGAGCGTGACGCGGCGCTTGGCCTTCGTTTCGGCCTTCATCATCGCGTTGGCGAGCGGCTCACCTTTCAGTCCTTCGACCGGAACGGCGCCGATCGACTCATCCGTGCGGCCTTCGGGAGTGGCGGCTTTGGCCCGCACGACATAGACGCCGTTGACGATGTCGGTGTGCGAAATCGTCACGGTGATCTTCCGCAGGCTTCGCAGTTGTTCAGTGCAGTCGCGGCGGGCGTAGAGAATGAGTTTGCCGTTGAGTTTCAGATACTCGAATGGCTTGGTGAGCGGGTTAAGTCCGAGTGAATCGCAGACGGTCCGATAGTAGCCGACTCGCTGCTCGGCTGTGAGGTTGTCGAGGTTACCCTCGATCATAACTTTTTCAACGATTGCAGCCTGTCCGTTCGACGCTTGTATCGCGGTGGTCATGGTCCTTCCCTCGTCTGGGTTGGTGGTGGTGAGAAAGTTGCCCGAAGTTCCAGCCCGTTCGGGTCCGACGGGGACGAACTAGCGGCCGGTGAGGCCGCCGACTGGCTCCTACAGGCTGCCGACCGCGTTCGTTTCGCGATCGGTGGCCGGGGGTTCAGGGAGCACGACACCGGCGGCGCGCTGCTTGAGCCGTCGCAGGTCGTGCAATTCGAGCTGACGCAGCTCGTCGGGGTGGCACCGCTTGAGCAGCTCGATCGCCGCCGAGTAGGTGCAGCCGTGGGTCGTGGCCCGATGGATCGCGCCGCACTCGCCGGCGACGATCGACAGGGCTTCGGGCTTCGGCGTTTGGATGACGACGATCATCGCGGTTCCCTCCGGGTCAGAAACAGGGGGCCAGGTCGGCCGTGCGGGTCAGCGTGCCCGGCTCGGCCCGTTCGAGGTCGGCGAGCGCCGCCACGTGCTTGCAGTCGAGCCGGCACTGCGCGGCCTTGCAGGTGCAGGACGGCGGCGAGATCGTCACCGCGTACACCTCGCCCGTCTCGCGGTGCGCGAGTTCGACCGCTGGGCCGGAGGTCGGGATCACGTCGTAGTCGTCGACGTCGATCTTGTTGCGTTTCGCGTGGTCGCAGACGATCGTCAGCTTGCCGATCGTCTCGCCGTCGGCCGGGATGAACCGCCACGAGCGGGCCGAATAGGTCGCCGTGGGTTCGAGGTCGCCAGTGCGGAGGTCGAGGATGCTCACGACTGGCCGTCCTTGATGGCCCCGGACACCGCGGCGGAAATCACCGGGAGTTGCTGCATCGCCCACCAGTACCGCCACTTGGCGCTGAGCATCATCGTGTCGATGAAATGGGCCTTCTTGCAGGCCAATGCGTACCGCTTCTCGTCATCATTTGCGAGACGGCCGAGGTTGTTCACGACCTCGACGGAGAGGTCCCGCCTTTGGAGCCAAGCGGCGTCGCCAGCCGGCCCGGTGCCGAACTCCTTGCGGTGGCGCTCGCTCGCGTCGAGCATCCTTTGCACCGATTCCGGCACGGGCACCGGCGTCGGTTCGTAGTGCTCCTTCGTGAACCAGTCCGGCATCTCCGGGGCTTGGCTCGCGAGGTAATCGAGCTGCGTCGGCGGTGCCATCGCCGCAACCAGCAGAGGACGGTTGCCAACGGCCCGAGCGGCCAGCCGCTCAAGGCTCTTCGCAACCATGTCGCTAAAGTTCGCTGCTTCCACGGTGGTCGTCTCCAGAGAGGGGTGTGGTCAATCAGTGAATCCGCAGGTGCGATCCGGCTTCGCCGAACCACGCGAACGGGAACGTCTCGCCGGCCTTGATCCGGGCCTTCACCGCGTCGGAGTCGAGGCTCTTCACGACCTTCACGCACTCCGCCGGCACCGCGTCGAGGTTCAGGTCCGGGGCCACGTGGAACGGGGCCGTCCCGTTCTTCTGCACCCGCACCGTGCGGCCGGTGGCCGTCGTCACCTTCGGCTGGCCGGTCGCGATCAGGTGCTCCATGAGCCGCGTCTTGAGCCGCCTCGCCGCGTTCGCCTGCACCTGCGCGATCGCCGCGTACCGTTCGGCCTCGGCCCGGAACTGGTCGGCCTCGGCCTTCGCCACGGCCTCCCGGCTCTCGAAGTGCCGGATCAGATCGACGTAGCCGTCGAGTTTCGCGGACTCCTGTCCGACGATCTCGCAGTACCACGCATCCATCGCGGCGGCGGCTTCCGCCTCCAGCTCCGGCGCGCCTTCGGACAGCAGGTCCGCGAGTGCACGGAACTCGTCCGTGATGCCTCGCAGGGTTCGGGCCGGGGGTCCGGCCTTCGTCGTCGCACTCATGGGTCGTCTCCAGAGGGGTTGAGTGTGCCACAAACAGGGGAACCAAGTCTCGCCGCCGCGCCGGTCACTCGCCGTCGAGCGGCTCGATCCAGTCGACCAGCTTCGCCGCGATCACGACGCAGAGCGACGCAACCGCCAGCAGGACAAAGGCCTTGAACGCGGTGATGCTCACGAGGCACCGGCCTTCCTGGGCGTGAACGTCTCGCCAAGCCCGACGGAGTTGATCGGCTTGCCGGTCATGTCCGCCAGCCGCTGCATCACGTCGCGGGCACGGCGCCTCTCCTCGGCCGGCGTCGGGCGTCGCTCCGCCGGCGGCGGCTGGCACCGGGTCACGGCCGCGATGATGTCCCGGCCGTAGGTGACGAATTGCCGGCGGGCGGCGTCCTCGGCCGCGAGCGAGAAGAAGCCGTACAGCCCCTTCGCCGCCCACCGGCGGGCCACGTCAATCGACAGCCGGCCACCCGTGCGGGCGGGCCAGACGCGGCAGAAGTCCTTGAGGCCGTACAGCGCGTCGGGCTTGATCTCCGTGAGCGCCATCGGCTCGGCCGCGTGCCGGTCGGGGCGGGGCTTCGGGCGTTGCGTTCGCGTCGTCGTCGCCATCGCAGTGCTCCGTGAGAGGGGAAAGGTCTGGACAGCCCGCCGGGCGAGCGAACCGGTCCGGCCGGGGATCGTGGCCAAAACCGGTTCGCTCCAAACCGCTTCCACCGGCCAGCGGAAACGGAACCCGACGGTTCGTTGCGTGGTGCGAGCGTTCGCACCTACGCGGGTTGCTTCTTCTCCGCAGCCTTGCGGGCGCGGCTCTCGACCGTCTTCCGCACGTGCGCCGGAAGGGCCGCGTAGCGGCGTTCCAGTTCCGGTCGGATGAGCGGGTCGAGGATGGAGGCGGCGGTCACGGCTGGATTGCACAGCTTGATTGCGGCGATCATTCCAGCGAGGTCAGGGGCGATCTTCACGGCACCCGACCGATGGCCGACGTTGTTCTTCATACGGACATACTAATCAGTTACTAGTTACTAGTCAAGTAACAAAAACAGAAAATGGCGGGCGGTTGATTTGCGAATAGCTACGGGGTTGGTTGCCGGTTACTGTAACCAGAGGGAAATCATGTTACTTGAACGGTGTCCCTCTATGGCGATGGGCCGTCCGAAAAAGCCGTCACTGGCCCCGGTTGATGAGTCCGCTACAAAGCTGGTCCGCATCCACGCGGACCTTGCGGACATGCTGCTATGGATCGCGAGAATCGAAGGCGGAACGGTGGCCAGCCTGGTCGACCCGCTCGTCCGCCCTCAGATCACAGCCCGTTTCAAGTCCATCGAGGCGGAAGTGTCGAAGATCCGCAATGCACAGATCGCGGCGGACAAAGCGTTGAAGGCGGCGCAGTCGAAGCACAAGGCGGGCTGACCCATGATCGTCTTTACCTGCCCCGAATGCGGCGAGCGGATCGCGGTCGAGGATGCGCTACTCGCCGGCTGACGTGCGAGCGCCCGCACCCCCGGCCCCGCCAGTGGCGCCCCGCACTTCCCCGCATTTCCAAGCCTTTTCGCACGATTTCGGGAATTCCGATATTTTCGCCCTTCCGATATTGACAATATCAGCCAGTCGGATATTATACCCTCATGACGCGACGCACCCCGCGACGCGAAAACGAGAGGGAAGACGATGAGCAAGTACACCGTACAAGTCAGGGTCGGTGGCGAGTGGACGACGCACAGCACGCACGACAGCTACCGTGACGCGGTCGATCAGGCTGACATGGTGCGCGGGCGAGTCGAGGGCGATGCCGAGGCGTATCGCTATGCGGCCTCGTCGCAAGGATTCGGCGGGGACTACTCGGAGTGGCAAAGCCAAGACGACGACGAGCGCGCCGAATACGAGACCGGGGCGGCCGGCATCGGCACCCGATAACCCACCACTCCCACCCCCAAACTCAAGGAGATCACCGTGAGCCAAGACGTTCTGCTTTTCACCCGTGGCGACGGTTGGTCGATCCATCGTCGCGGCGAGACCTACGTCGCGACCAAACCCGGCGAGCGCGAACTCGTCGGGCCGCTCGACAAAATCATTTTCGTGCTGAATCACGCACGGAAGTAACACTCCGCCCCCGCCCCCTTCGCCGGGGGCTTTTCCTCATTCACGGAGCAACATGACGACGCCAGACGCCAAGCCCAAACGCGGCCCAGGCCGACCGCCGAAGCCGCCGGGGGAAACGCTCGACGCCGCATTCACGCGAGTGACGGCCGCCGAGCGGGAACGACTTGAGCGCGAGCATGGGAGCGTGTACGCGGGCCTCCGCGCGCTCGTCGAGGAGTTTATGCGGCGGCGGGCGTCGCCGGCGGGGTGAGCGTCACGCTCGCTCCCGCCGCGTCCCCCGGCTCGTCGCCTTCGGCCGCGGTGCAGGCGCACGCACCCGGCCCTGCACCACGATCACCTCGTCCGGCCCGTCCGTCCGGCCGTGCACCACCACCGCCGCATAGCGGTAGCCCCGGACCCCGGCCCGGCGCAACAATCCCCTCAGTTCCCGCTTGAATTCGTCGAGATTCATCCATCCAGCCCTCCGCGACAGTTGTGAATGTGACCCGCTGCTCGTCCTGTCGCGGGTGCGCACTAGTGTACCACAGTTCACCTGTTCTGGATATGTCGGAGAGCAAAACCTTACCCGATTTTCCGCGCGACTTCGGCGGCTCGCAGCACGTCGCGGACGCCGTATCGGGCCGTGGTCCGGGCGTCCCGGTGGCCGAGCGTGGCCCTCGCCGCGTCGAGGTCGAACGCTAATTCGACGACGACCTCGGCCGCGTGGCGGAGTTGGTGGGGGTGCCAGTGCTCGACGCCGGCCGCTTTCGCGGCGCGTGCAACGGCCCGCGCGTAGCCGCGCACGGTGTACCGTTCGCCCCGGTTGCCGGCTCGGCCCCGCGATCCGGCCGCATCCCGACGCCGGGCGTGCGACGGCCAGAGCGGCGTCCTGCGCCGGGCCGCGCGTTCGGCGAGCTGCCGCTCCCAGTCCTCCGCCGGCGAGAAGCACGGGGCGTCCGCCGCCCGGCCGGCGAGCCATGGCTCGAGCGCGGCCTGCGCCTGAGGCCCGATCGCGACGTACCGGCCGTAGCCGAGCCGGGCGGTCTTGTGCTGCTCCGGCGCGTAGACCCACACGCCGCCGAGCCGGCCGACGTCGACGGAGCCGCGACCGACGACGCGGACGGTGCCGCCGCGGTGGATCTGGCCCGGCGTCAGCCGGCACAGCTCGCCGGGCCGCATTCCGGTCAGGAGCTGCACGCGGACCATCGCGGCGACGGGCGGGCGCAGGTGCGGGAGCGTGGCCTCGACGACCTCGACGGACACCGGCTCGACGACGGTCGGCTCGGCGCAGCCGGCCTCGCCGGGTTCGAGGCCCCGGACGGCGGCGAGCGCCGCGAGGCCCTCGGCCGGGATCCGGTCGTCGGCCACGGCGTGGCGGAACGCGGCGCGCACCGCGGCGATCAGCCCGCCGACGTAGGTCCGCGTGAGGTTGCGGCCGGCGAGGTGCCGCTGGATGGCGCGGAGCTGCGGGCCGCGAAACTCCGTCGCAGGCAGTGCGCCGTACAGCTCGGCGGCGGCGGTCGTCGCGATGCGCACGCGGTTGATGGCGTCGGCGGAACGGGGCAGCGAGGAATAGTGCGCGAGGTAGTCGGCGAGGATCTCACCGACGAGCGGTTCGGACTTGCGGCACGATACCGGCGGCGGTGCGTCGGCGGTGGGCATTTCGGCGACGAGCCGGAGGAACGCCTGGTGGGCCTCGGCCGAGCCGGTCGGTCCGAGCCGGAGCCAGTAGCCGGGGTGCCCGGGCTGCGCCGGGATCCAGACGCGATCGTGGCCGTTGTTGGAATTGACTCGCGGGGGCCAGACGGACTTCTTCGGCATGGGTGCGGCTCCGGTCGTCCGGGGCGGAGCGTTACGGACAGCTTGTCCGTAATGTCCGCGATCCGGTCGCGATCGGCCGCACGCCTCGAAGAGAGGCGGGGGAGCGAAAAACGCTCTCGGCAAAGGGGATTTCCGCCGCGTGGCGGAGTGGGCGCTACTGGACTTGAACCAGTGACCCCTACAATGTCAA
>JALHPZ010000043.1 GCA_022842245.1 Gemmataceae bacterium | reverse complement strand
CACGAGTCCGTCGCCGGGGGCGAAGCGCAGCTTCCAGCTCGGCGGGCCATCGGAGCCGAGCGCCCGCGTCATGCGGCAGACGCGGCAGCTCCGGCCGGCGGCCGCCTCCACGCGCGCCGCCGCGTCGGCGGCCGTCTGGCGGTCGGACGGATCCAGCAGCACCACGTTCATCAGGCGGCCCTCCGCGCCGGGGCGGATTCGATATCGCGAATCCGCGCGAGGATGTTGTCGAGGTGCACGTCGTTCACGTCGTGCACGACCAGCACATGCGCGCCGGACGCCGTCGCGGCCTTGATGCCGTTCTCGTTGTCTTCCACCACCAAACATTCCGCCGGCACGCAGCCCAGCGTGCGGATCGCCTTCAGGTAGATCTCCGGGTGCGGCTTCGCCTGCGCCACGTCCTCGTTGCTCAGCTGCAAGTCCAGGTATTCGGCCAGGTGCGCCTTCTCCATCATCACGCGCACGGTGTGCCGGATGGAGTTGGACGCGACGGCGAGCTTGTAGCCGCGCCGTTTCAGGCGCGAGAGGGCGAACTCGTGGTGGAAGGTCGGCTTGCAGAGCTGGTACACGAGGTCCATGGTGTACTGCTGCTTCATCTCGTTCAGGAAGCCGTGCAGCTTGCGCGGCAGGCCGAAACGATCGGTGAGCATGTCCAGTTTCTTCTTGGTCGGCAATCCATCGAAGGCAGTCTCGTGCTCCTCGCGGGTAATGGTGAAGCCGACGAGCTCGAGCGCGCGGTTGAGCGCCTCGTAGTGCCATTCCTTGGCGTCGATGAGGACGCCGTCCATATCGAAGATCACGGCGCGGATCATGGTCCGCCTCCCTGCCGCGCGGCGGCGTCTTCGGGTTGGTCGGTGCAGAGCAGGACGCGGTCCGGGCGGGAGAACCGGGCGGCGCGCAGTCGCGTCCACGCGGGCTCCGGATCGCGCTTGTGCAGGTCCGGCGAGACGACGCAAACGGTTCGGCCGCGCGTCGTCCAGGTTTCGATCAGCTCGGGCGTCCACCAGTCGCCGTGGAAGCCGTCGAGCCAGACGCCAGCGATTCGTTCGGCGAACCGATCCGGAATCGCGGGCTCGTATTCGCTGAGCCGTGCGAAGGTCGGGTTGCCGCGCGCCAGTTGCTGGAGCGTGTCGGGCACCGACATGTCGAACACGAACCATCGCGTGAGTCGCGGCCGTTTCGCGAAGGCGTCGCGGATCGCATCCGCCAGGCCGTCGGCCTTCACGTTGATCGCCAGCGGCAGGTCGCGGTCGCCGAGCAGGTCGAGGAAGGCGTCGAACACCAGCTCCCCGCCGCGGGGCATGTCGTGGGAGATCACCAGTTCGCCGAGCCGGTCGCGCACGTCGGTCTCGGTGCCGAAGCCGAGGTCGAAGGATCGTCGGAACGCCGCGACGGTGTTCTTCTCGTCCGGCGTCTTCCAGTAGCCGCGGTGGCTGAGAACGATCACGCGGCCACCCGCCCGCGCACGTGCCGGGCGATCGGCAGCGATTCGAACAGCGCGAGGTCTTCGGGCACGCCGAGGCCGTACATGCCGGCCCCGAGCGAGCCGATGGAGTGCACGCCGATCCGGGCGCCGTCCTCGATCAGCTGGTTGTAGGTCGGGGCGACGTAGAACTCGCCGTTGACGCGCAGATCGCGGGCGATCATCCGTTTCGCGGCGGCGACGAAGTCGCGGCCGCGGCGGAAGTTGTAGATGCCGACCGTGGCCGAATCGGAGATCGGCTGCTTCTCGACGACGCGGTTCACGCGGCCGGCGGCGTCGTAGCCGACGAAGGACCACTTCGCGTCGTGCGCGGTCATGGTCATGATCAGGCCGTCGAGTTGGTCCCGTTCCATCGTGGCCAGATACTCGTCGATGTCGGTGTCGATGTACTGGTCGCAGTTCGCGATCATCAACGGTCGATCGGTGTCGATAATGTGTTCGGCCAGGAGCACTGTGCAGGCGGCCCCCTCCGTCACGCGGTCGATCGCGATGACGTTCGCGCCCGGCGCCCACTGGCGCAGCTTCGCGCCGAGATCGTATTCCTTCAGGTGCGAACGCTGACAGATGAACGTGAACGCGTGAGGACCGCGCGGCCGCAGGTTCTCGATGACCAGCTTCGTCATCGGTACGCCGCAGACCGGGATCAACGGCTTCGGCAGCGCGAAGCCCTTCTCGGCGAAGCGGCTGCCCCGGCCGGCCATCGGTATGACAATATCCAACACGCGAATCCCTCCATCCAATGGCCGTAATCCACAGCGAAGCCACTCGCACGCTTCTCATCGGCGGTTCCGTCGCCGCATCTTTGGTTTTCTTCGCCCGTTCCCCCGTCCGCCGAAAACCCCGACACTCGGCACAGATTGCCCAGATCGCCGAACGGGAATATTCCGCGTACTTCTAGGGCCACGACGGCGGACGACCGGGCCGCGCTTTGAAAAAATGACCGATGACCTGATGGTTGTGCCGATTCTGATGAATCCTCCGGCGCGATTTCAAGAATCGAATCGCCTACGGACATCGCTTTCGGTCCGCGTATAGTCTAAAACCGCAACGTAAACATCCATACACGACTCGACCGGCGGCGGGCGTCCCGTCCGCCGGCGCGTCGCCCCTCGCGGAGAGTTCCCATGTCGATGCTGCGTTCGTTCGTCCTGGTCGCCACCGTCGCGATCGTCGCCGCCGCTGCCGGCCCCGTCGCCCGCGCCCAGGAGCCGGTCAAGCCCGGGCCGGAACACGACATGCTCAAGAAGTGGGAAGGCACCTGGGACGTGACCATGAAGATGGAAGGCACCGAGGCCAAGGGCACCTCGACCTTCAAGATGGAACTCGGCGGCCTCTGGCTCGCCAGCGCCCTCGACATCGAACTCTTCGGCACCAAGTTCGCCGGCAAAGGCATGGACACCTACGACGCCAAGAAGAAGAAATTCGTCAGCATCTGGTGCGACAGCATGTCCACCAGCCCGATGATCCTCGAAGGGACCTACGACAAGGAAACCAGGAAGCTCACCATGTCCGGCGACGCCCCCGGACCGGACGGTAAAATCCAGAAGCACAAGACCGTGACGGAATGGAAGGACGAGAACACCGCGACCTTTGCGATGTACATGGGCGACGGGAAGGACCCGATGTTCACCGTGACTTACAAGCGGAAGAAGTGATCAGACAAGACTCCGATTCGTCTCGAGGCGAAGTCTTTGTAACCGAGCGCGGGAGCCGAAACCCGCGCCCGGTCACTCCAGCACCTTTCTCCGGCGGCAGACCTCCACATATGCTTCTTCGAGATCCACGGGAACAAACAGCTCGCCCGTCAGGCGCAAGGGCATCTCGGGCATCGGCTCCCCAATCGCGAAGGTACGCGTCCAGAAATCCAGCAAAGGCCGGTTTTCCAGCATCGCCGGCCGGTAAGTGACCGCATAGAGTTCGGTTTCGGGTGGCAGACGCTGTTCTGCGGGCAGGTCGAGAATGCGAACGATCTCGTTGTGCAGGTTCCCCCGCCGCGAGGTCACCACGTCCACGACGATCACGCAGATTCCCGACACGAGATAATTGCAGACCTTCGCCGCGAACGCTTCCCGTTCCGTCGGCCGATCCTTGTTGCTTGGGCTGACGAGTTCGATGGCGGCGACGACCTCGCGGTCATCCGCCCGCAGCACCCGAACCTCAAATTGCCCCGGATAGTCGACATCGACGCGCCACGTGCGTGGCGGTGGCACCCAACTGGTCCGCTCTTCGTCCGTGAGGTTGTCCGGGCTGTTTCGATCGCGGACCGTCGCCACGTCGATCTCGACGCCGCCGGGGAGCTTGATGTGCTCCTCGGCGCGGAAGTCCGGGGGGAGCCGTTCGCACAATTGGTCGGCGAGCCGCGACGCCCACGCGGAATGCAGCGTGTTCCACTGGATTCGCTTCGAGACCGGCGGACGGAAATGGTCGAGCAGCGGCATGGTATTTCCCTTCTCCAATCATTCTAACCGACCCGCTGCCCGCGCGCCTACAATGTCGCATCGACTCCGCACCCGAGGACGCGACCGTGACCGCTCGCCCGACCACCCTGAAGCAACTCCGCGACTCCGGCTGGCAATCCAAGTCCGTCAAACACGAACTCCGCGACAACTTCCTCGCGGCCATGAAGGCCAATGAGGAGTTGTTCCCCGGCATCGTCGGCTACGACGACACCGTCATCCCCGAAATCAACATCGCCATCCTCGCCGGGCACGACATGCTCTTCCTCGGCGAGAAGGGACAGGCGAAGTCCCGCATCATGCGCTCGCTCGTCCGCTTCCTCGACGAGTACGTGCCGTATCTGGATATCCCCGGTTCGCCGGTCCACGAAGACCCGTACCACCCGATCACGAAGGCCGGCAAGGAACTCGTCGCGAACACGCCGGAGGATCAGATCCCGATCGCCTGGTGGCACCGCAAGGAGCGCTACGCCGAGCGCCTCGCCCCGGGCACGAAGTTCGCCGACATCATCGGCGAGATCGACCCCGCCAAGCTCGCCGCCGGCACCAGCATGAGCGCCGAGGACGCCCTCCACTTCGGCCTCATCCCGCGCATGCACCGCGCCATCTTCGCCATGAACGAGATCCCCGAACTCGACGATCTCATTCAAGTCGGCCTCTTCAACATCCTCGAAGAGCGCGACGTGCAGATCCGCGGCTATCCGATCCAATTCGACCTCGACGTGCTCATCCTCTTCAGCGCGAACCCGACCACCTACAACCGCTCCGGCAAGGTCATCCCGCAGCTGAAGGACCGCATCGGCTCGCTCATCCAGACGCACTACCCACGCGAGCGGCAACTCGGCATCGAGATCATCGAAGCCGAGAGCGGCATCGACCTCGGCGGCGAGTTCCCCGTCTTCGTGCCGTACTTCATGAAGGAGATCATCGAGCAGATCAGCGTCTCGGCGCGGAAGTCGAAGTACGTCGACCACGCCAGTGGCGTCAGCGCCCGCTTCAGCATGGCGAACTACCGGACGATGGTGGCGAGCGCCCGGCACCGCGGCGTGAAGCTCGGCGAGAAGCCGGCCGTGCCGCGCATCAGCGACCTCGGCCACCTGCCCACCTCCTCGCTCGGCAAGCTCGAACTCGACCTCATGGGCACCAACCAGATGAGCGAGAAGCAGGTGCTCGAGGCGATCGTCGCCGACGCGATCCGCGTAGTCTTCGCCGAGTACGTGGAGAAGCACGGCCTGGACGAGATCGCCGAAGTCTTCGGCAAGGGCGTGAAGGTGGAGGTCGGCGACCTGCTGCCCAGCGCGGAGTACGCGAAGCGGCTGAAGCGCGTGCCGAAGGCGTGGGACAAGGCGTTCGAGGTGAACGCCGGCGAGAGCGACGCGATCCGCGCGTCGTGCGTGGAGTTCGTGCTGGCCGGCCTCTACGCCGGCGACCGCATCAGCCGCGCGAGCAAGCACGGCCGGATCGTCTACGAGACGTGAACCGACGATTTCGACCGGACCTTCCGGGCGAGTGCGATCAGTACGACGCCGACCCCGAGCGACAGGGCCGACCACGAGATCAGATCGAACCTCGTGTTCGAGCTGTGCTTCAAAGTGAATCCGCTGTCGGCTTTCACCTCCAGCTCACTGGCGTGGCGATGTTCCACCAACGGAGAAAACGTCCAGCCGAAGCGATATGCTTCCGTATACGGCAGATGGTCGGGATTCGTCTGAAGATGCTTTGCCGTCGCGGTGTCGACCACGGTGCCGCCACGATATTCGTAGGACGGCATCACCGCGGTGAATGCCGCGATCCCGCCAAGGATGGTCAGGATGTTGGCCAGCCGATTCTGGACTGCGCTCATCTTCGTGCGCCCGATCGAGATGGGTGGTTCCCGCCGTTCGATGGCGATTCTACTCTAACCAGCGTCCCATCTCAAGAATCGCATCGAGTCGCATGCCCATGATTCGCGTCTATCGCTGGGAGCCGGACTCCGACGCCGATACTTGTCCGGTTCAGACCGAACTGCCATCCGGGTCGGCCCTGACCGGCGAGTCGATGATCTGGATCGACCTGGAGAACCCGACGCCGGAAGAGGAAGACCGCGTCTTCAAGGGATTTCTGCCGATCCACCCGTTGACGCGGGATGACGTCACGCGCCCGCGGCGCCTGCCGGAGGAAGGGGCGCACCTGCCGAAGGTCGAGGAATTTCCGGACTACCTGTGCGTGATCGTGAACCCGCTGCCGGTGGAAATCTGCCAGCCACAATCGGGCACGCCGCCCGACTTCACGGAGACGATCGAGCCGGGGCTGCCGAAGCGAGCGGGCATGCGCATCGGGTGGAAGCGGCCGCAACTCAGCGGCATCCTGACGCGGAACGTCCTGATCACGCACCACTACGATCCGCTGCCGTGCGTCTCGGCGGTCTGCGAGTTCGTCCGCCGCCACGGCGACACGACGCGCCGCGGGCCGGACTTCCTCTTCCACCTGATCCTCGACGAAATGGTGGACGAATACGCTCCGGTGGTGGAACGCTTCGGCGAACGGCTCGACAAGCTCGAAATCCGCCTCTTCTCGAAGCCGACGCGGCAAACACTCACGATGCTGTTGCGACTCAAACGGCAGGTGATCTTCCTCCGCAAGACTCTGATCCTCGAGCGCGAGGTGTTAGCGCGACTCGTTCGCGGCGAATTCGCGCTGGTCCAGGCGGACGAGCGCGTCTACTACCGCAACGTCTACGACCACCTCGTGCGCTACACGGAACTCATCGAGGGTGCCCGCGAAATGGTGAGCGACCTGATGCAGACGCATCTCGCGGCGGCATCCAACAAGCTCAACGAGATCATGAAGGTGCTGACGATGATCTCGACGATCATCCTGCCGCTGACGCTGATCGCCGGCGTGTACGGGATGAATTTTCAGAACTTGCCGGAGACGAAGTGGGAGTACGGCTACTTCTACGCGCTGGGCCTGATGGCGGTCACGGCGATCGGGACACTGGGAATGTTCCGGTGGCGGAAGTGGATTTGAAGTTTACGCGCTCCGCTCCGAAGACTCCGCGTCGCCGCTAAACGGTGGGTGGTTGGACGAACGGCCAGCGCTTCGGCGGGAGTCCGTCCTTGATCGGGTTGTTCTCGACGTACCGGATCGCGCGATGCACATCCTCGGATGAATCCAGAAACACTTTCCATTCGCCCTTCGCAAAGCACTTCGGCGGCGGTCCGTCGGCCGGTTTCAAATATTGAAACGGATGAATGCCTTCATTCACGAGAAGCCGCGTCGCAGCAGCTTTCAATTGAATCACGAGCTGTTCGACGTGCAGTCGAGGTGGGCTGTGACGAGGTGGACGTGATCCGGCATGACGCTGCACGCCCAGATTTCGAGATTCGACTTGCGAGCGTACTCGGCGAAGCCGCGGCCAATAGCGCGGGCCTGGATGCCCGTGAATTTCACCGGCGGCATCGAAAGCGCTTCCTTCGTAGCGAAACGTTTCGCGCGGTCGTGGGAATGGTAGGCGAGGGAGCGTGTCTCGGTCGTCTTCGTCGCCTTACCGCCGGCGAGGAAGAGTTCCCATTTGCGGACGAACTCGGACCACGAGCCGCGCGGATCGTTGGGAAGCCAGAACCCGTAGGCCGAAAAATAACATGCGAGGCGATGACCATACCGCAACCCCGTTTAGCGGCGAGGCGCAGTCTGCGGAGCCGAGCGCGTAACCTCGGTTGATCGCAATTGTAGTTCGGACACGATCGGGCCCACCGCGCTCGGCTCCGCAGACTGCGCCTCGCCGCTAAACAATTCACCGTTCCGCAATCGCATCGAACCAGTTTCTCACTCCCCCAACATCTCCCGCCGCACGTCCGCCGGGGCCGGTTCGTAACTGTGCGGCTCCAGACCACTCGCCGCCCGACCCTGGCTCAGGCTCCGCACCCGGTCGGCGTAGTCGAACAGCAACCGCAAAGGCACGAACGCCTCCACCTCGAACGTGTCCCCGGCGCCGATCGCCTCCTGCCGCTCGATGATGCCCCGGCGCTGCGTCAGGTCCCCGATGATGTTCCCGAGGAACTCGTTCGGCGTCGTGACGGTCACGCGCATGATCGGCTCCATCAGCTGAATGTTGCCGTCGATCGCCTCGCGGTACGCCTGCGATGCCGCCTTCAGGAACGAGTCCTCGCTGCTCAGGTTCGGGTCGATCTTCGCATCGGTGATGGTCGCCTGCACGTTCATCATCGGGTAGCCGAGTTCGCCGGTCTGGAGCGCGTCGGCGAGGCCCCGCTCCGCCGCGGCGGCGAAGAGCGCCGGCAGCGCCTCCGGCCCGACGGAGTTGTTCACGATCACCGGCCGATCGACCTTGAAGTTCGTGAACGACACCCGCAGCTTCGCGTACGCCGGCTTGTCCCCCATCCGGTCCACTTCCACCTCGACCGTCTTCCCACTGATGAGCATCTCGCGATAGCTGACGCGCGGCTTGCCGACGCGCACCTTCACGCGGAAGTCCCGCTCCAGCCGGTGCCGCTTCACCTCGAGGTGCAGCGTGCCCATGCCGCTCATCACGGTCTGGGCCGTGTCCTTGTCGAGCTTCACCTTGAAGGTCGGGTCTTCGAGTTGGAGCAACGCGAGCGAAGAGGCGAGCTTGTCCTTGTCCGCCCCGCTCTCCGGTTCGATCGACTGGCTCACGACGGCCTCGGCGAAGCTGATCGGTTCGAGCAGAATCGGGTGCGCCGTCTCGCAGAGCGTGTCGCCGGTCGCGGAGTCCTTCAAACCCAGCACGCACACGATGTCGCCGGGCGGTGCCGACTCCACTTCCTCCAAGCCCTTCGCCGGGTCGGCGTGGACGTGGAAGAGCTTGGCGATGTTTTCCTTCACGTCCTTGCCGGCGTTGAAGGCGCGCATGTTCGGCTTCATCACGCCGGAATAGACGCGCACGAAGTAGCGGTTCCCGTTCGGGTGCCCGACGACCTTGAACAGCAGGCCGCAGAACGGCTCCTTCGGGTCGGGTTTGCGCTTCTCGTCCTTCTTGCTCTTGGGATTACTGCCGACGACGGGCGGGCGATCGAGCGGACTGGGCAGGTAGTACGTCACGGCATCGAGCAGCGGCTGGATGCCGATATGTTCGCGGCCGCTACCCGCCAGCACGGGGTAGATGCGCCGGGCGAGCGTCTGCTCGCGCACGAGCTGCCGCACCTTCGCCGGCTCCGGCTCCAGCCCGTCGAGCAACGCCGAGGTGATGAGGTCCTTCTCGTCCGATTCGCTCAGCATGTCCATCAGCTTCGCGCGGTAGTCCAGGGCTTCGAGCAGCAAATCCTCCGGCACGGACTCCACCTTCACCGTCTTGCCGAGGTCGGCAGGGTCGAAGAAGAGGGCTTGCATCTCGATCAGGTCGATGACGCCCCGGAACGGGGTCGGGCTGTCCTTCGGTGAACCGTAGCCGATGGGAATGACGATGGGCACCGGCCGGCCCTGCTCGGCGGGGTTCGGCGTGAGGCGGGCGCGGATCGTCTCCAGCGTGTGGGCGAAGTTCGCGCCGACGACGTCCATCTTGTTCACGAAGACGATTCGGGGCACGGCGTACTTGTTCGCCTGCCGCCAGACCGTCTCGGACTGCGCCTCCACGCCCTTCTGACCGTCGAAGACGCAGATGGCGCCGTCAAGGACGCGCAGGGAGCGCTCGACCTCGGCGGTGAAGTCGACGTGGCCGGGGGTGTCGATGAGGTTGACGTTGAAGCCGCGCCAGGTGAACGGCACGCAGGCGGAGTAGATGGTGATGCCGCGGGCCTGTTCTTCGGGGTCGTAGTCGGTTTCGGTGGTGCCCTGATCGACGCCGCCGAGCTTATGCTTGACCCCGGCGTAGAAGAGCAGGTGTTCGGTGGTCGTGGTTTTGCCGGCGTCGATGTGGGCGATGACGCCGATGTTGCGGATCTGTTTCAGGTCTTCGGTGGGGGTGGATTTCGCCATGGCGCGGCTCGCAAATACCCATCAGCGGACAGCGACGCGCTACGCCGAGAGCAGGCTATTATTTTAGGGAGGCGGAAAGGGGCGAACGCGTTCAGGGCGCGGGGAGTTCCGGAAGGCCTTCCCAGAGGACATTGCCTGCGGGATCGGTGACGCGAAAGTTCTTGAATTCGGCGGATCCGTCGAAAGTTCGCACGCCAACTTTACCGCTCGAGTGGCGGAGTCCCCGAACAACGCAGGCTTCCCGGCCGTTGACGAAGATCGTCGCCTGATTGTCGCGAACCGAGACTTTCATGGAGTGCCATTCCCGCAGGATGATTTTTTGATCAAAGGGTTTGTCGGTCATTCGGTCACCCGTCGGGTCGTGCGTTTCGAGTCCAATCTGCGACTGGCCGGCGTTGTCAGATTTGCCGCGGACGAAGACGATACTCTTTTCTCGGAGGGAGGGTGCTCGATAAACGACCTGTGCGGCGGAGGTTTGCCAACGCACGTCGACCGACAAGTCGTAGTTGGTCCACTTGGCATCACCAAAGATGAGGCCGGCCGGTCCTTTCGCCTCATTCGTCTGTTTGAGCACATCGCCGTCGATCCGCCATTGGCCGTTGCCGATCGCGGCGGTTCGTCCGCCGGCCGGAACTTTGGCCGGGACTCCTTCTGCCTTGTCGGGCACCGGCAGTTCCGGAAGGCCTTCCCAGAGGACTTTTCCGTCCAGGCTTTTCACCACGATGTTCTTGAACTCGACGACGGCGGCCTTGGGCTGGCGCGGATAGCCGATGCCGAGTTCGACTTGGCCCGATTGCGGCATCCGAACCGTTCGGGAAAAGTCGGGTGTCGTCTGGGGCTTGTCCACGGGGCCTACGAAACACTGAATTCGATTGTCCTCGACGCGGAACCGAACCCTGTTCCAATCCGAATAGCGCATCGGTTTCCGCTTCAATTCGAGCGGCTTCGGGTCCCCATCCGCCCAAAGATCGATCGTATTGGATTCCGTACCCAGTTTCAGGGATGCACCCTGGAACCCGAAAGTCATGCGACGCCGCACACTCACGTTGACTTCCGGCGGGCCGCTGATGACACGGTAATCAACTTCGAACTCGTAGTCCTTCCAATTCGGATCACCAAAAAAGAGGCCAGTACTGCTGGCGCGGCCGGTCAAAACGTCCCCGTCGACCTTCCAGATTCCCACCCCACGAATCTTCGCCGTGCGGTCCACCTCCGGTGCGGGCGGATCGACCGGTTGCAGAACTTCCGGGGCCGGTTCCTTCGCGTTCGGGGCCGACAGGTCCTGAATCTCGATTTTCCGATACCGGACGCGCGTCGCCTTGCGCGCCCGTAATTGGATCGGCCCCGCCGTCGGCGATGGATCGATCGTCTCGTGGACCTGGACTCCGTCGATACTCGTCGTAATCCGGTTGCCGATGGCGGCGATTTCGATCGTGTAGGGCTTGTTTCGGATCGCTTCGATCACTTTGAACCCCGGCCTGGACGTCATCTCGTCATCATCGTCGTCCTTGTCGTCGAGCGAGTTCTCCGTGGCGTCCCGAATTTCGCCGGGACTGCGCCACACCCCCTTCTTGGAAAACCCTCCACCCGCCACCTCGTACCCGACGAAGGGCTTGCGCGTGGCGCTCATTCGCACGACGACCGGCATGGAGTGATCGCCGACTTCGAGGGGCGCATGTTCGATGCGAAGGATGAAATCCCGGTAGCTGCGCGTGGATTCCAAAACTCCCAAGTTGGACGGGTTGGGTTTGATGCGTGGATTTCGAATTCCCCGAATCACAAGCAGATCATCTTCGATTTCCCATTTCCCTTTGAATGCGGCCGGCGAGCGGAAACCCAAAAGTTGCTTACCGTTGAAAAGTGCCGTGAACGCGGGCGCTTTCGCGGGGGCGGGTAGCTCCTTGAACTCGATGCTCTTGAACCGGACCGTCGCGCCGCCGGGGCAACCGAGGGTGAACGGCCGACCTTCCGGCGGCAGTTCCGGGTCGGTGTAGTCGGCGCGGCGGGTGCCGTTCACGTCCACGGTCACGCGCTGGCCGAGCACGACGATGTCCATCGTGTACCATTCGTTGTTCGCGATCGGCATCGGTCCGCCCAGAAGCGTGGCGGAATCGCGGGCATTGCCCGCGACATACGCGAGCCGACCGACCTCATGATCCGGCTTGGGCGTGGTGCAACCGGTGTAAACGATGAAGCGCCCCGGTCCCGGCCCGCCCCACGGCCACACGCCGGGGTTCTTGTTGTTCGCCGTGTACTTCATGTCGCAGAACAGGGCGATCAGCGCGGCCCATTCGTCGGATTTCTTCAGCACCAGCCGCAGGTGGTAGTGCCGCGGGGCCAGGCCCTTCGGCCAGGTCAGGATCGTGCCGCCGCCATTCTTCACGAAGCTGCCGACCAGGACGCCGTCCTCGACGCGCCAGCTTCCCGGCCCCATGCCGGAGGTTTCCCAGCCGGTGAGGTCCTTACCGTTGAAGAGCGGGGTGAACTCCTCCTTCGGCTTCGGCGGAATCGTTCCGGCTTTCGGATCGACCGGAGTCTCCGGTTTCGGTTCGATCTTCTGTCGCGCGGCCAGCACCTTGCGGCCATTGGATTCGAGTTCAACCGTCTCGCCGAGCACGGTGATATCGCCTTGCTTGACCTCGATCTTCCGCGTGCCCGGCCTGACTCGGATTTCGGCGGATTGTTTGCCGTCGGCCCATTTCACCGTGACCTTATCGCCGTCGACAAACACGACCGCGTCGGGGTCCAGGTCGGTCAGTTCGATGGTCCCGTCCTTGGTCTGAATGAACAGCGAGCCGACAGCGATCGCGCCGATCGCCAACAACACCAGCCCCAGCGCCACCGCCGGCCAGCGCTTTCGAGTTGGCGGGCGATTCGCCGGCGCGAGAATTGGTTGCGTCTGGCTCGCCACGTCCGTCTCGGCCTGGCTCGCCGTCATCACGGCTTCAGATTGCTTCGCCCCCGGCCGGATGAACGGCACCAACGCCTTCGCCACCTCCGCCGGCGTCTGCGGGCGATCCTTCGGGTCCTTCGCCAGCATCTTCGCGATCAGCTCCGCCAGCGCGACGGGCACGTCAGCGCGCAGTTCATTCGTCGGCTGCGGGATCTTCTCCCCGTGCGCGAAGATCAGCGACATGATGTTGTCTTCGACGAACGGCGGCCGACCCGTGAGCAGGTAATACAGCGTGCAGCCGAGCGCGTAGATGTCGGCGCGGATGTCCACGCTCTTCGCGTCGCGGATCTGCTCCGGCGCCATGTACGCCGGCGTGCCAAGCGACTGACCCGTCTTCGTCTGATGGTCGATATCCGACGCGTCTGGCGGTTCCGTCCGCGATTTCGCCAGCCCGAAGTCCAGGATCTTCACCTGCCACTTCGCGCCGTTCTGGAGCACCATCAGGTTGCTCGGCTTGATATCGCGGTGCACCAGCCCCTTCTCGTGCGCGAACTGCAACCCGAGGGCCGCCTGATGGATGTAATAGCAGGCGCGCGCCACGGGCAGCGGGCCGCGCTTCTCCAAGTGCTTCGCCAGGTCCTCGCCGGCGTATTCCATGCTGAGCACGACGGTATCGCCGACCTGCTGGACGCCATAGGTGGTGACGATGTTGGCGTGGTTCAACTGACCGACGGAACGGATTTCCCGCCGGAAGCGCGCCGCCGCGCCGGACCGTTCCATCATCGACTTGCTCATCACCTTCAGCACTTCCTCGCGGTCCATGTGGACGTTCCGCGCGAGATAAATCTCCCCCATCCCGCCGTGACCGAGCCGGCGGATATCCTTGTACATCGAGAGCGTCAGCAGGGCGGGCGGGATGTTCGCGTCGTCGCCGCTGAAGACCGTGCTCTTCTCGACCGGCGGCTGGGACGCTTCGAATCCGCTCATGGCCTCCGGCTGCGCAGCCCGCTTCAGGCGGTCCAGAAAGCCGTCGGACGACAGCGCAGCCACGCGCTGCCGGCAGTCGGCGCAGGTGGTGATGTGGGCTTCGACTGTCTCGTTCGCCGCGCCGGTGAGCTTGCCGAGCCCGTAGTGGGAAAGCTGTTCGTCCGAAGGATGCGCCGCCGTCATGTCCGTCCCTCGATCGCTCGTGGGCGAGCCGATGTCCCGTTATTGTGGGCACGCAAAAGGAAATGTCGCGACCGCCGCCGACCTGACTCGAAAATCGGAATTATTCCAGGATACCGGCCGATTCGAGGCGGAGCCGTTTGAGAATGCGCGATTTGGCCTGCAGGACGGCGGCTTCGGTCAGCCCGAGGTCGCGCGCGACTTCGGCCGCCGGCCGACCGTCGATGGCGAAACGCTGGAAGGCGGTCCACGTCGCGGGGGCGAAGTCCGGCCGGACGATTTCCAGCAGTTTGTCGAAGACGCTGCGGTCGTGGTCGCGGTCCCACTGGTGGGTCAGGTCGCTGTTGGGATCTTCCAGTTGGGACAGGATTTCCTCGTTCGGGCCGACGGCGCGGGCCTTGCGCCGCCAGTTGCGGACGAGGTGCACGGCCAGTTGCCGGAGCCAGGCGCGGAACGCCCCGTCGCGGCGGCGTTCGAAGTTGGGGAGCTTTTGTAGGACGACGAGCCAGACTTCCTGCGCGAGGTCGTCGACGTCCCCGGGCGGGACCGCAAGCCGGCCGAGCCAGTGGCGCAGGAGCGGCACGTAGATATCGTGCAACCGCCGCCAGTCCGCGTCGGGCGCGTCCGGCGATTTGAGGCGTTCCAGCAAGCTCGGCGACGTCGAAGCGATGGCGGATCCTTCCTTTACCCGAGAGAAATTATAGCCGCACGAAGATCTTGTTCCGATACATCCACCAGAGCACCAGCCAGTACACGGCGAGCAGTACGAGGCCGCTCGTGAACGGTTCGTATTCCTTGCCGAATCGTTGGAAGACCTCCGCGCCGAAGTGAGTCTTGAACGCGGCGAGTACGAAGCCTTCGACGAGATGCGAGCCAACATAGGCGACGATGGAATTCGCGCCGATGACGCGCAGGGGGTAGCTCCAGCCGGGCCGGGCGATCGTATCCGTGAAAGTCGTGAAGAGGCCGAGCAGGACGAAGCACCAGCCGCCGCTGAAGAGCACCCAGGTGGGGGTCCAGATGCGTTTGATGCTGGGGGCGAAGCCGGAATGGTCGAGCCCGTAGCCGACACCGAGGAACAGGAGGCCGACGGCGAGGAAGCGGCCGATGACGGGCCAGCCGTGGGATTGCTTCAGCCAGGTGCCGGCGATCAGGCCGAGGAGCATCGTGGCGAGCGTGGGGAGGAAGCTGAGGGTCGCGTAGCCGCCGGAGTTGTGCTGGTTCGCCCGCGGGAGATACTGGTAGAGCCACTGTTCAAAGGCGTAGGCGGGATTCGAGTTCTTGTCCCAGTTGGCCTCGAATCCGGTTTGGCGGTGTTCCCAGTTCGGCACGGCGCCAACGGCCTTCCAGTCGAAGTCCGGCCCCGGCGCGGGCCACGCGGCGAAGAGCGCCCAGTAGCCGACGAGGATGGCGCCGACGGCGACCCAGTGCCAGATCGATCGTGCGAGGCCGAGCGCGAACAGGAAGACGTAGCCGAGGCCGATCTGCGAGAGCGTGTCTTCGAAGGTCCAGTTGGTGGTCTTCTTGCCGACGGAGCGGAGGAAGACGCCGAGCAGCACGAGGATCAGCGCACGGACGAACGCGTGGCCGAACATCGCCCGAATCGATTGGCCCTTCGCCACGCGCGACGCGATCGAGAACGGCACGGCCACGCCGACGAGGAACGAGAACGACGGCTGGATGAGATCATGCAGCGTGCAGCCGCGCCACTCGACGTGCGACTGGTGCCAACCGAGGAACTGCCAGACGGGGCTGTCGGGGAAGGTCTTCGCCATGCGGCCGAGGTGGAGCACTTCGGCCATCATGAGGAACATGACGAAGCCGCGGTACGCGTCGATGGAAGCGAGCCGGGGAGCGGGCGGCGTTGCGGACATGCGTAATACCTTGTTGATCCGCGAGGCGGGGTCTTCGGAGCCGAGCGCGGGGCGTTCGATCACTTCTCGCGGATGCGGACGTTGCGGAACTCGGCGCTCGTGCGATAGTGCTGCAAGCCGACGCGGCCCTTCATGCGGGGGAAGTCCACGTCGGCGTCGATGCACTTCACGCCGCCAATGGTCACGGTCACGTGCTTGCCGACGACTTCGATCCGGCCTTTGTTCCACTGGTTCAGCTTGAACGGGGGGACGGGATTTGGGGGCATTTTCTTGTAGACGGCACCGTGGCGCTGGAAAGCTTGGAGATTCTGAACACCCGCTTCGGCGATGAGTTGAATCTCAACGAACTCCGAGCCGTTTGGCAAGCCGTTGTCCCAGGCGCGCAGGAAGACGCCGCTGTTCCCCCGGAGCGGCAGGCGGAACTCGAACTCGAATTCGAAGTCTTCGTACTCCTTCTTGGTACCCACCCAACCCTGCGCGCTGCCGTCGGCTTCGAGCATGTTGTTCTTGAGCGTCCAGCCGGCGGTCTGGAATTGGTCCCACGCGGCGAGCGTCTGGCCGTCGGTCAGTTCGAGCCACTTGGCAAGCACCTTCGGCGGCGGGGGCGGGGGAGCCGGTACGGGCTTCGCCGGCTCGGTCGTGACCGTCGGCGCGGGTGGCGCGGGGGCTGGCGGCGCGGTCGTGATGGACCCATCCATCCGCAGGACGTAGACGGTGCCGTGCTGTTCCAGCATGAAGTGCCGGCCGTCGGGGGCGAAGCCGAGACTGGACGGTAGCACGCCGGCGTAGCCGCCGAGCCGCTTGAACGGAAACTCGGTCGCGTCCCACCACTCGATTCCCCCGAATTGATAGTTACCCGACGTGACGACGCGCCGACCGTCGGGGCTGACCAGCACCGCCGAGAAACCCGATTGCGGATTGACCGCCGCGACGTCGGATGGAAGCGTCGGCGAGGTCAGATCGAAGCGAAGCAGACCGACGTTGCCGGGTACATAGAGGAAGCGGTTACCGGCGGAGAACGCGATCGCACCGAGGTTGATCGGCCGGAAATCAGGGCCGAGATCGAGCTTCGTCCGGCGCGGGTCCTTCGGGTCGGAAATATCAATGAGTTCGACACCCCGCTCCGGGCTGGCGACGGCGACGAGCTAGCCATTCGGGGACACATGAAGCTGGCCGATGCGATTACTCAACGGATAGCCGAGATCGAGCAGCTTCTCGCCAACGGAATCGGTCTCGTGGGGATTCCAGCGATAGAGGACGTTCTGATCGTTGACGAGCAGAATCGACTTGGAATCGGGGCCCCATGCGAATTGAAAAACGTTGCCGTGGGTCGATTCGGTCAGAGGCCAGAGGCTGGTGCCGATCACCTTGAAGGCGACGAGCCGGTTCATGTCCAGGCCCGCGACCGCCATGCCGTCCGGGGATGTCGAGGCTAGCGTGAACGGGTTCAGGGTGTTGCCGCGCACGGCCTTCGGCGCTTCGGGCTGGAAGGTGCCATCCCGCGCCGTCCAGAGGCGGACCTTCTCGAACGGATAGAACGTCATCACCGATTGGCCCATCGCGGGCGAGCCGTTCCCGGCGGCGACGGCCTCGCCGGAGAACGCGATCACGTTGCCGGTCGCATCGCGGACCTTGTGGACGGACGCATCGTCGTTGTGGAGCGAGCGGCGGCCGTCACCGGAGACGGCGACGACGTTCGACGGCAGGTCGCGGCCGCGCTCCAGTTTGATGCCAAACCGACCGAGGGAAGGCTTCGTGAAACCGGTCTGCATCGCGAAGAATTCATCCCGGTCGTTATCCAGCGAGCGGACCCACATCCACGGTTCGATGAGGGAATCCTGAATTACGGGGGCGCGTCCCCCGACGTTCCACGCCACGAGCCGATTCGCGTGTCCGGTGAGCACGCGCTGGCCGTCGGCGGACAGGACGAAACTCCGCGCGCCTTCGTCGGCGGAAATCGTGCAACGATGCGCGGCCGGGGCCTGGTTCACGTCCCAGACCAGCACGGACGACGCGGGGTTCTCCGCGCTCCGGCTTTGCAATCGTGCCGCGATCGTCCGCCCGTCCCGAGCGATCGCCACCTGCACGACATCCGTATCCGACTTGGGAATCGCGAACAGCGGAAGATCGCCCACCAGCGGAATCGTGACTTCCGGGACATCCCCCGGGCCGTTCAGATTCCAGACGCGGACCGCACCCGGCGATTCACCCGTGACGAGCTTCGACCCATCGCCGGAAAACGCCAGACAGGTGTACTGGATTTGCGGTCGTCCTGTCGCCACGGAGCGGATCAGTTTGGGTTCGACGCGAGCGTCGTAGAGCCGAACCTCCGACTTTCCACCGGTATCGTTCGACGGCACCGCGAGCCAGCGCCCATCGGGCGAAAACGCGCAGACTGCCGACGGAGAGTCCACGGTCCGATCCCACAGTTTCAGCGCGAAGGTGTCCGCATCGTGGATCTTCAATCCCGAACCGGGGCTGACCATCGCGATCAGTTTGCCGTTCGGCGACAGGGCATAGAACGTTTCGAGTTTGCCAAAGTGACTGCCGACGACGGCGACCAGCTCCTTCGGCTGCCACGGGAAGCGCTCCGCCGCCGGAATCTTCGCCGGGTCGAGGTCGTCGAGCGGGCCGCGCGGGGCGTTCGGAATCGAGGTCAGCTCGTTCACCGGCTGCCACGGTACATAGCTGATCTCGACGGGGGCCGGTTTGGGAACGGATGGTACCACTTTCCCCACACCGCCGCCGGTGCCCTTTGGCGGGTCGACGGGGGGCTTCTCCGGCTTCTTCTCCACGACCTCCGGTGCCTTCGCCGGCCCCGATAGCATCTTCGCGACGAAGTAGCCGCCGACCGCGATCGCGAGGACGCCGGCGGCGATCGCGGCGAACATCGGTACCTTGGACTTCGGAGCTTTGATCGCCGGTTTCGGCTGCTTGATGCGCGTTTCCCGTTCCGTCGGTTCGTCGGCGTCGATGTCCGCGAACGCGCTCGCCGGTGCGAGTGTCACCGGCACCGGCGCGTACGAGGGCACCTGCGGCTGCGACGCCGTCGACACCGGCGCGAGCGACACGTCCGCTCCCGAAGTCCCCGGGTTGTCCCGGATCGCCGCCAGGCGCTTCGCCACCTCCTTCGCCGACTGCGGGCGCAGGTCGCGATTCTTCTCCAGAAGTTGATGAATCAGCTCCGCGAGCGCCGGGGGCACCTCGGCATTGAACTCCTCGACGCGCGGCGGCGGCTCGATCGCCAGCGCCGTCAGAAGCGCCATCATGCCGCCGGGGCGCTCGAACGGCGTCTTGCCCGCCACGAGCCGGTAGAGCACGGTGCCGAGGCTGTAGAGGTCCGCGCGGTGATCCACCTTGTGCCCGGCCGCCTGCTCCGGCGCCATGTACGCCGGCGTGCCCATCACCGCGCCGCTGTGCGTCAGCTCTTTGCCGCCGGCCTCCTCGTCCTGCGGCTTCGCCAGGCCAAAGTCCAATATCTTGACACGCCCGTTCGGCGCTTCGAGCCAGATGTTCCCCGGCTTCACGTCCCGGTGCACGACGCCGAGGTCGTGCGCCGCGCCCAGCCCGTTCGCGATCTCCCGCCCGATCCGCAACACCTGCGGAATCGCCGGGTTCCCCTTCTTCTTCAGGTACTGGTCCAGCGGGTACCCCTGCAGGAACGGCAGGGCGATGAACGGTACGCCGTCGATCTCGTCGGCGTCCAGGATGGCGATGACGTTGTCGTGGCTGATCCGCGCCGCCGCCCGCGCCTCGCGCACGAAGCGATCCTTCGCCGTCTGGTTCACGGCCGCCTGCGGCAGCATCACCTTGAGCGCGACCTGCCGTTCCAGGCGCGTGTCGAGCGCGAGGAAGACGGCGCCCATGCCGCCACGGCCGAGTTCCTTCTTGATGCGGAAGCGGCCGAGCGTGCCGATCTCGCCGGGTGCCGCCGGCGGGCCGAAGCGGATGCCCGTGCCGTCGCCGCTCGGCTGCGTCCGGTCCGGCGCGGTCGCCGGCGGGTTCGTGTCCGATTCGGGCACGTAGGGCGTCGTCTGTTGGCGCGTCTTGTCGTCCTGCGGTGGCACGGGAGTCGCCGCTCCGGGGGAACCGACAGTTTACCCGATGGGGGCGGACGGGAGAACGGAGAAAGCGAGCGGGGTCACTTCACGATCTCGTGGATCGGCTCGTCGCCGCGGACGACGGGGTAGAGGCTGAACGGGCCGGACCAGTATTCGCCGATGCGCCAGGTGCCGGCGATCTTCCCTTCGCCGTCGACGGCGCCCTCGTAGTCGACGGAATGTCGGCCGAGGTATTGCTTGGTCATGCGCACGGAGCCGGTGTCCGGATCGTAGGTTCCGCGATAGGTGAAGACGCCGACGACGTCGGTGCCCTGCCCGCGTACGGTGCCGCCTGGCGAGAATTCGAGCTCGAACTGATCCATCTCCTGGCAGCCGTAGCCGTCCTGGTGCCAGAACCCCTTCCACGGCCCGCTGGGAAACATGGGCGGCCCTCCCGCGATACTTCAGCACAATTCCCGGATCGGTTGGCCGCCCTCGGCGACGATCGGGATCGGCCGGCCGGTCGGGTCAGTCCAGGTCGCGTCCAGCGGAATGTCGAGGTGGTGGAACACCGTGGCCGCGAGGTCGGATGGCGTCACCTTCCGGCTCTTGATCGTGCCGCCGCGACTATCGGTGCTGCCGATGACCTGGCCATGCCGGCCGCCGCTGCCCGCGGCGAGCATCGACATCACCGGCGTCCAGTGTTCGCGCCCGGCGTCCTTCGTCATCACCGGCGAGCGACCGAACTCGCCCATCATCAGGATCAAGGTCGAGTCGAGCAAGCCGCGCGTGTCGAGGTCTTCGATGAGAGCCGTAAGCGCCCGGTCGATGGTCGGCAGGATCGGCGTGAGGCCCTTCTGGATGCCGCCCCACGGCGGGACGTTGTCGCCGTGGTGGTCGAAGTAGCCCCACTTGCCGCTGACGAGGACGAACGTGGACCCGGCCTCGACGAGTCGGCGAGCGAGCAGCGCCTTCTCGCCGACGCTGATGCGGCCGTAGCTGTCGCGAACCTTGTCCGATTCACGGGAGAGGTCGAAGGCGCGGCGGACATCTTCGGACATCACCATCTCTCGCGCCATCGCGCCGTAGCGGTCGGTGTCCTGCATCTGCGACTGGCTGTCGAGTTCGCGGCGCATCGTGTCGAAGTGGTCGCGGAGTCCGGCGCGGTCGTTGAGTTGGCCGAGTTCCAGGCCTTTCGGCAGCGCGAGACGACCCGGCAGCTCGTTCCCCTTCACCGGTTCGTAGGCACTGCCCATGTGGCCCGCGCCGTAGACGTCGGCCTTCCACGAATCGGCGAGGCCGAGGAACGCCGGCATCCCCGGCACGTTCGCGCCGCGGAACTTCGCCGCCACCGACCCCATCGACGGGTAGCCGCCGCCGTCCTTCTTGTCGTCGGTCCGCCGCGCGAGCGGGTTGCCCGCCTGCATCGTGATCGGCGTGTGGTTACTCGCGGAGCAATCGACCGCGCGGAGGACGCTGAGCTTGTGCGCGAGCTTCGCCTGCCGCGGCAGGTGCTCGCAGAACTGGATACCCGGCACGCTCGTTGCGATCGGCTTGTATGGCCCGCGAATCTCGGCCGGCGCGTCCGGCTTCGGGTCCCATGTATCGATCTGGCTCGGCCCGCCGGAGAGCCAGAACAGGATGACCGCCTTCGGATCGCGATGCCGGCTCGGGGAACTGGCCCGCGCCGTCGACAGCCCCGCGAACCCGGCCAGGCCCGCCTGCAGGAACCAGCGCCGCGACACCACGCGCAACGGCGCGAGCGGCGGAACCCAGGAACAGCCTCGATGGGGCGCGGCGTGCGACATCGACCGACTCCGACGGAAATTGCGGTGGGGGAAGGCTCATGAAGATTACCCGCACGAACCCCGGATTACCAGTTGAAACCGTGTGATATGCGTTACTTCGCGGTTCGGTCCAGAAAATCTTTCAATGCCCGGTAGAAGTCCGGCGTGAACCGGTCGTTATGCTCCTGCCCTTCCATGCGATGGAAGGCTTTCGGTTCGTTCGCGGCCGCGAAGAGCTCCTCGCCGTGGTGGAACGGAACCAACCGGTCGGCGGTGCCGTGGGCGATGAACACCGGCGTGTGGATGTTCGGCAGCTTGCGGATCGTTTCGTACCGGTTCGTCATCAGCCAGTCCGTCGGCAGTATCGGGAAGAGGACCTTCGCCGCAGCCGGCAGGCTCGTGAAGGTCTTCGTCAGCACGAGCGCCTTGTGTTCGTGGCGAACCGCCAACTCGGCCGCGATGCCCCCGCCGAGCGATTCGCCGAAGAGGATGTGCCGGTTCTTCGGAATGCCTCTCTCCCGTGCGAGCCATTCGATCATCGCATCCCCGGCGGCGGTGCAACCCGATTCCGATGGACGGCCATCGCTCTTCCCGTAGCCGGGGTAATCGAACAACAACACCGAGGCCTTGAGAACCTCGCGGAGTTCGATGGCGTAGGTCGCGCGGTGCGAAAGATTCCCGCCGTTGCCATGGGCGAACAAGACGACGTCCAGCCCGGGGCCGGGGAAGTACCAGCCGTGGATCTTCGTACCGTCCGCGGAGACGGTCCACACATCTTCGTAATCGTCGACGGGGCACGCCGCCCACGACTCGGCCGCGGTGCTGCCCGGGTAGACGAAGCGATTTTCGAGCCATTGCATGACGATAATCGACCCGAGCGAAAGGATGGCGAGGATGACAAGGCCGCGAATCAGCCGGCGCGATCGTCGCCGGGGAGCGGGAGGTCCGGTCATTCGGTTGTTGAAGGGATTCGATCAATCCGGACCAATGCAAAATGGAGAATGAAAAATGCAAAACGAATACAGTCCTTCGTTTTGCATTTTTCATTCTCCATTTTGCATTGGTCCGACCCTGTTATCCGCTTGCGTTCGGGATGGCCGGAACGCCAGCACGATCGCGCCGTGGATCGTACCGATCACCCAGCCGAGGAGCAGGCAGAACCAGCCGAATCCGATCGCGCCGTAGGGAAGATCGGCCGTCGCCACGAGCGGTCCCAGCGGTCCGCCAAACGCAAAGGTCCAAAACGTCCACCAGAAGACATACCCGCCGTGAATGCGCCGTTTTTCGGACTCGGCTCCGATCGACCTGCGCAGGGAGCGGCCGATGAAGAAGACGAGGACGCACGCGAGGGCGTGCGTCTGGAGATACGACAGGTATTGTTCCCAGAACGGGTTCACACCAGTTCGCGGATGCGTTCGCCTTCGCAGACGTGCTGCGGGCGGCCGGTCGGATCGGGCACGGTCGTTTCGGGCGTCAGCCCGAGCGAATGGTACAGCGTCGCGAACATGTCGCCGAAGGTGACGGGGCGGTCCTTCGCGAACTCGCCGAGGCGGTTCGTCGAACCGACGACCTGACCGGTCTTGATGCCGCCGCCGGCGAGCACGGCACAGCTGACCTGCGGCCAGTGGTCGCGGCCGGCTTCCTTGTTGATCCGCGGTGTGCGGCCGAACTCGCCCCATGCCACCACCGTCACGTCGTCCAGCATGTCCAGCCGTTCGAGGTCCCAGACGAGGGCCGAGAGGCACTGGTCGAGTTTCGAGCCGTGGTCGCGGACGAGGTCGAAGTTCTTGCCGTGGCTGTCCCACCGGCCGTAGCTCAGCGTCACGCAGCGGGCACCGGCCTGCACGAGTCTCCGGGCGACGAGCAGGTGCTCGTTCACCGTGGGCGCGCCGTCGTACTGGAACTGGTACGGCTTGCCGTCGCCGTAGCGGTCGCGGATCTTCGGGTCTTCCTTCGAAACGTCCAGCGCCTCGATCAGGCGGCTGGAGGTCAGCACGTTCATGGCGCGCTCGGTGTGCGAGTCCATGCCCACGAGAGCGCCGTTGGCGTCGAGTTCGCGCTTGAGATTGTCGAAGCCGGCGAGGAGTTGCTTGCGATCGCCCATGTGGACGGCGTTCGTGCCGTTCATCTTCATGTTGGCGATGTCGGGTCCGTTCGGCTTGAACGCGCCGAAGGTGCTGCCGAGGAAGCCGGTCTTGCCGGGATCGCTCCACGGGGCGTGCGAGGTCTTTTCGGCGAGGCCGACGAAGGGCGGCACGCTCGGGTCGACGGGGCCGTGTAGCTTGGCGAGGACGGAGCCGATGCTCGGC
The DNA here is from genome assembly GCA_022842245.1 of Gemmataceae bacterium. Classification (GTDB taxonomy): domain Bacteria; phylum Planctomycetota; class Planctomycetia; order Gemmatales; family Gemmataceae; genus Limnoglobus. The sequence continues at coordinate 17,346 of JALHPZ010000043.1, read as the reverse complement.
CGGCCGCCGAGGGCGGCGAGCGATTCGTTGCGCCAGCCGGTGGTGCACTGGTAGGCGTCGTGGCCGCCGGAGGCGCCGACAACCGAGCGCACGATGGCGAACTTGTCCATCATCCGCGCCATCTTCGGGAAGACTTCGCAGATTTCGATGCCCGGGACGTTCGTCTGGATCGGTTTGAATTCGCCGCGGATCTCGGCCGGGGCGTCCATCTTCAGGTCGAACATGTCCTGGTGCGGCGGTCCGCCGCCGAGGAAGATGTTGATGACCGCCTTGTGCTTGGCGAGGCTGGCGACCTGCGGGCTGGCGGCTTCCGCGCGGTACACATCCGCGAGCGTCAGCGACGTCGCGCCGAAGGACAATGCGCCGACCTTCAGGAAGGATCGTCGGGGGAGGCCATCGCAATAGCGGCTCGTGTCGCCGTAAAAGGTCAGCATCGAACGGCCTCCAAGCGAAAGGGGAGGTATGGGGTCTTGCCCCGGTAGGTGAGTGGAGTCTACCGTGCCGATTCGGTTGGGACAAGAAGAAAAGGGCGTTTCGCGCGGTGATGTTCGTTGGATCGCTGAAATTTGACGAATTCAAAAGCGATTGTTTGAAATTGCGCACCGATCGGACGCGAACGGACCGTTAGAGACACCGAGGGAGGGCGAACCCATGACACGAACCGCGATCCTCTCGTCGATGCTGCTCTTCGCGGCGGCGGTCGGCTGGGCGAAGTACCCGCCGCCGATGGGCCGGGAGAGCCGGACCGTGCAGACGATCCTCAGCACGGACGGCGCGCGACGGCTGCGCGAGAGGACCATTCCGATGGCGTGCGCCATCCTCGGCTTCGCCGCGCTGGTCTTCGGCTGGAAGAAGCGGGAATTGGAACCGGCGGGGTGACCGCTCACCCGGCCGGCGGACGGCTGATCTTGCTCGGCCCCTTGCCGATGACCTTCTCGTACTTGCCGTTGTCGCTCTTCACGTACTTCGTGAACCCCATCCGATCCAGGTTCTTGTCGGACAGGTTCGCCTTCATGTTCTGCCCGGTCCACTTCTTCGGGGCGTTCGCGGTGGTGAAGATCCGGCGGACCGGTACGCCGGTTTCGGGATGGACCGTCAGCGGCGCGTCCGCCATGCCCTGAACGACTTCAAAGATTTCGCCGGTGTCGTCGTCGGTGACGACCTGATAGCGGTAGAGCGGCATCGCGATCCTCCCTTCGCGAGGATTATACCCCCTTGGGCGTGAAGAGGCCGCGCACGCCGGGGAGGAATCGCAGCCATCCGAAGAATCGCGCGAGCGTGAGCGAACCGAGCACGCCCTTGGCCGGGTCGACCGGGGTCCCGCCGACCGTCACGGCGTAGGCTTTGCCTTCGGCGGGTTCAAACGCGACCTGCCCGTCGACATCGGCGGCGGCGGTGTTGGCCGCGGCGCGCAGGTGCTCCTCGCGTTTCGGATCGAACGCGACCACCACCGGGGCGAGATTCGACCCGCCGCGCAACTGGCTGCGGATCGCGCATCCCGGAACGTAGGACAGCAACAGCGTCATCATGAACAGGCCGAAGATGTTCAGGCCCATGGAGAGCGAGATGCCGAAGTGGAACAGGCAGCCGAGGACGACGAAGTGCGGCCGCAGGCGCGTCCAGACGAGGATCGGCAGGCCGAGTTCCATGACGAAAGTGAAGACGACCATGAACCCGGCCATGCAGGCGTAGACGAAGCGTTCATTGACCATGAAGCGCAGCCATTGTTCGTACCACGAGAAATGGATCATGGTGAATTCGGGGTTGGCCATGGTGTCCCAGAAGGCGTTGGTGTTCCACCAGGAGGCGCCCTTCAGTTTGGACATGCCGGCGGCCATGTAGATGATGCAGAAGTGGACCTGCGTGAGGCGCAGGGCGAAGCCGGCGGCGACGGACTTGGGCGGTGCGGCGAGGAACGCCTTCGTGGCGTCGTCGAGGGTGCCGGTGCGGCCGAGGCTGGCGCGGGCCGCACGGCGGCGCGCGAGCAGACGGTCGAGCGAGAGCGCCGCGCCGCAGTTCCCCACCATCAGGTAGAGCAGCAGGATGTTCATCATCGTGTCCATGCCGAACAGCACCTGCTGCGTCCGGTGGATGTAGCTGACGGCGGCGAGCCAGGTCAGCACGGCGGTCACGCGGGTGAACAGGCCGAGCGTGAACAGCACCATGACGAACAGGATCGCGCCGTGCGCCACCGCCATCTCGTTCGGGTCGCTGATGTGGAACCAGAGCGAGAAGGTATGGTTGCCGACCCGGAACGCCTTGCGCTCCTCGCTGTTCCATTTTTCCAGGTAGTTGATCTGCCGGTTCCGCTCCGCGTCGTCGGCCGGAAGGTCGAGCAGGAATTCCAGCAGCGCGTGCCGGTTGATCAGGCTCGATTCGAGCAGGTGGTCCAGCACGTATTTCCGCTGGGTCGACTCGGCCGGCAGCACCGCCAGCAGGGCTTCGATCTCGCGACGCACGACCGTGTGCTCTTCGGCGGACAGCTCGTCGAGGAACGCCGGCGGAACGCGGTCCCGCGGGGAACGCAGCGCCGGCTTCTCGTACGCGTCCAGTTGCGCGGCGCGCTCCTTCGGTGCCGTGTAGAAACCGGCGAGGTAATCCAGCCCCTCGATCGGCGCGCGCATCCGGTCCCGCGGCACCACCGCGGTCGGGTCCATCGACACCAAACCCGTGCGCGGGTTCTTCTCGCCCGGCGGGTTGGCGCGCTCGAGCGCGACGTTGTGCAGCCGGATGAGGTACGCGAGTTGCTCCCTTCGCTTCGCCGGATCGCCGTCGAGGTTGCGGATGAACGTCATCGCGGCGTCGAGCCGGTGCGGGAAGATCGGCACGTGCGCGTTCGGGATATGCTCCACCCACGCGTTCTTGCCGAACATCGGCGCGAGCACGCTCGGGGCCTCGCGCCGCTCGCGGTTCACCTCGGAGAGCGAGTACCAGCCCTGCTTGCCGAAGTACGCGCTCAGGTCCAGGCTGTAGACGGCGTGGACGTAGAGCATCACGAGGCCGGTCATGATCCGCATGAAGCCGAGAGTCGTCGGGTCGGTCGGCGCGAACCAGAAGCGCGTCCAGCGATTGGAACCGTTCACGGGGTCCTCCCTTCCCAGTCGAAGGCGTACTTCGCGTGCTTGCTCATGAAGTCTTCGAACTCGCGGCCGTCGGACCCCTTCACCTTGGGCAGGATCGGCACAAGCCAGTACAGCATCGGATCCTGCTTGTCGGTCAGGACCGCGTCGCCGTCGGCCGCGAGGGCGAACTCGCCATAGTAGAACGGCTTGAAACCGAGCGGATGGTGCGGGTTCCACCCTCGCTGGCTGAATTCGAACAGGCTGGGAATCGGGTGCTCGAGGCGATAAATGCGCACCGTCTTCGCCTTCCGTTCGGGCGTCGAGTGTTGGTGCAGCAGGTGGGCCGCGTACGACGGCAACAGGTAGCGCGAGATGTCGTAACGCGGCATCTTGTACTGGATCGGGTCGAACTCGCGCGGCGAGTAGGGGATCGCCGGCGTATTCGGATGCGCCCCCTGCGCCACCGCCGCCCGCCGCGCGTCGATCTCCCGCCATTCGGCCGTCTGCTCGCTGATCCCCGGCATCGACTGGCTCGCCTGCTCCGTCAGCGAGAGCCGCCGGAAATACGCTAGCCCCATCGGGTCTTTCCAGTGCGCCTTGCGGTCGGGCATCGTCACCCATTCCGCCTCCGGCTTGCCCGTCTTCGGATCGATCTTGTCGTAGACGATCAGGAAGAACATGTGGCTGGCGGAGCCCGGCTCGGGGGAATAGAAGTGGTAGGCGTTCTTGAGGTAGACGAACTGGATGTAGGGCAGGACGAAGCGCGTGCCGACCTGCTGGGTGAACCACGGGGTGGGGTCGGGCCAGGTCGTGGCCATGAAGATGCAGAAGAAGTGGTAGGCGATGGCCACGGAACCGATCGCGACGCGGAGGGCGAACGGCAGCGCCGCGAGCAGCGCCCCCGCGAGGGCCGCGCCGGCGGCCACGCGCGCCATCATGCGGATCGAATCCCAGTGTTCCGGAAGGCCGAGGGACACAACGCCGGCGGCGAGGGCGGCGAGGAACCAGGCGCTGGGCAGGTTAGGCCGGAGCGAAAGAGCCGACCCGGCGAGAAGTGCGCCGAGGGCGACGAGGACCAGCCGAACGGTGGCGAGGGGGGACGGACCGGTCTCGCCGGTGGCGAAGCCGAGTCCGGCGGCGACCGCGGCGAGGACAATCCCGAGTCCGGCCAATCGGTGGACGCGGGCGGGATCGGGCGGTGGCAGCGGATCGGCGGGGAGCGGTTCGGCCATGATGGCGGCACTCCGTGGGACACGGGGGCCGGCCGGATCGCGGCGGGATCGCGGCGGTCCGTGCCGGCGAGACTAGAATACCCGATGGGGCGGCCGGAACATAGGATAGAACTGTCCGATTTGGGATTCGTTGGTGCTTGGCGCGGTCTTTACGGACAAGTCCGGGAGAATCGTCGTAGGATACACAGATTCCGTCATCGGTGACAAACTACCCAAATTCCTATTGACTGGGTTTTGGGGCGCAATACCATCCCACTACGCCAGCCTACCCCGTTTGCGGCGAACGACTGGATTTCCCAGTTTGACGAACCGCTCGGCTTGGCGCAACGTCTTTTCACACCGAGGGTTCTGCACATGTACAGCATGGTCATGATGATGGCGGTCGCTTCCTCCGGCGATGCCGCGTCGTTCGGCGGTCGCAATGGCTGCGATGGCGGCGGTTGCAATGGCCGCGTCGGCCTGTTCGCCAAGCACAACAGTTGCGATGGCGGCGGCTGCAGCGGCCGCGAAGGCCTGATCGCCAAGTGGAAGGCTCGCAAGGGCTCCTGCTGTGGCGAAGCGGCCCCCGCTTGCTGCCCGGCCCCGGTCGCCTGCCCGGCTCCGTGCCCGGCCCCGGCTCCGGTCGCCTGCCCGGCCCCGTGCCCCACGCCCTGCGCCGACCCCTGCGACCCCTGCGCCAAGAAGAAGCTCTTCGCCGGCCTCTTCCATCGCAAGAAGAAGGATTGCTGCGAACCCGCCTGCGCGACGACCTGCAACACCGGTTGCGCCACGTCGGCTTGCGCCGCCCCCGGCGCTCCGGTCGCCGCTCCGGCCGCCGCCCCGAAGACCATGCCGAAGGCCGAAGCTCCGGCCCCGAAGAAGGAATCATAAGCTCCATTTGAGCTGAACGGGAAACGGGGGAACCGATCGGTTCCCCCGTTTTCGTTAGATCTAGCTCGTCGAACGGTATAGTGCGTTGTGGGGACGACCCCGCGCGGAAACCATCTCGGTGGGGACGACCCCGCCAACAACGCCGAGGTGCGTTATGGCGTGGGCAATCCTGATCCTGGCCGGCCTGTTCGAAATCGCGTGGGCCGTCGGCCTCAAATATTCGCAAGGCTTCTCCCGCTTCTGGCCCTCCGTGGGCACCGTCCTCGCGATGGCCGTCAGCCTCGCACTCCTCGGTCTCGCCCTGCGGACGCTCCCCCTCGGCACCGCCTACGCCGTCTGGACCGGCATCGGCGCCGTCGGCACCGTGATCCTCGGCATCGCGCTCTTCGGTGAAGCTGCCACCGCCGGCCGTCTCGCCTGCGCCGGCCTCATCGTCGCCGGCATCGTGGGCCTGAAACTCCTCACACCCCCCGCGCCCGAACCCGTCCCGCAAACGAAAAACGGGCGGGATTGAACCCCGCCCGTTCGAATGGACCCGATCGCTCACTTCTCGGTGAAGCACTTCGGGTCGAGGCTGAGCGCCCGCACGGCGAGCGCCTTCGCGTCGTCGGTGCGCCCTTCGGCGCAGGCCTTGCGGTACTCCGCGACCAGCTCGCACGCCGTCGGTCCCTGCGTCGGCTGCGGCAGCGCGGCCACGAATCGGACCGTCGTCGGCTTCAGTTCCGGCTTTACCATTGGCGGCGACGCCACGGCGTTCGGGCCGGTCAGCGGGTTGGCCGTTACCAGAAGGAACATCTCGCAATCCTTCGCCTCCGTGGACGTGCCGCGGAAGAGGCCGTCGACAACCGGTACATCGCCCAACACGGGCACCTTCCACTCGGTCTTCGTTGTCATCCCTTGCGTGCCCATCGGTACGATCGCCGTGCCGCCCGCCGGCACCGCCACCGTCGCATGCGCGCTGCGCGTCGTCACCGCCGTCGTCGTGCTGGACTTGGTCGGCGCGAGTTCGCTCCATTGCGATTCCACGCGCACCGTGATCGTCTTCCCGTCCGGGGCGATGCGGGGCGTGGCGCGGAAGGTCGTGCCGACAAACGGCGCGGGCTGACCGGTCGCCGCGACCGCCTGCCCGATCTGCACGGTGCCCGTCTGATTCTCGTTCACCGCCAGCCGCGGGGACGTGAGCCGCTCGAAGCTCGGATCGGCCTCGAGCGCCTTCATCGCCCGGGCACGCTGCTCCGGCGTCAGGCATGTCGTCTTTGCGTCGAAGCCAAGCTTCGCCAGCGCGCCGGGGGCGCAGCGGATCTGGTCGATCGACACCGACACCGTCGGCCGGGAAGCGTCGCGAAGGCGGTCGATCCAGGATTCCACATCGCGGACGATCCGTTCCTCGTTGTTAACGACGAGCGTGTGGTTGGTGGCAAAGTAGACCATCGACCCGCGACCGCCGGCACTCGTCCAACTCGTCGGCGCGACGAAGCCTTCGAGCAGGTTCGTGAGCCGTTCGGCGCGATCGACGAGTGCAGTCTTCGTGCCGCTGGTGCCGGGCTGCAGGATCACGTCGCCGATGGAAATCACCTTCGTGACGAGTTGCTCCGTCGCGGCGGGCGCGGGGATCCACTCCGCGATTGGCGTCGGCAGCACGGTCGGCGGCGGCGCGGAGACCGGCTGTACGGTCAGGGTCGGCGGGTAGTACGCGGCCGGGATCGGCATCGCGACGGGCACCGGGGGCGCCGGGGGAATCGTCAGTGGTTCGGGCTTCGAGGGTGGCGATTGCGTGAAGCCATTCGACACGAACAGCGCGGCCGACGCGAAGCCGGCGAGGCACAGGGTCTTACGCATGGATCGTCCTTGACGAAGGGGGACGGGGGAATCCGCGGGCGAACTCCAACGGCCGGACGATAGCGGCCCACCACACTTTCCCACAAGCCGAAACCCGTACGGCCCTGGCGAAGTATCCCCTTCCAGTCCTTTCCCGCTGCGCAACGAACCTGTCACAACCCCGCGCCGCGGCCGGACCAACCCGCACGCGCGTGCGTAACGCTCATCATTCCTATCTCTTCGGGAGGTGTCCCATGTCCCGGTGCCGCTCCGCCTTCACGCTCATCGAACTCCTCGTCGTCGTCTTCGTCATCGCCTTGCTCATCGGCCTGCTGCTCCCGGCCGTGCAAAAGGTCCGCAGCGCCGCCATGCGGCAGAAGCTGGCGAACGAACAGCAGTTCGGCGCCGGGCCGCAGTTCGCCGCCCAGAACATTCAACAAGCGGCGATCGCCGGCGAGTCCGCCAAGCCCCGCCCGCACGCGAACGTGAAGTCCTTCACCGCCGCCATCGAACTGACGCCCAAGCTCTCCGTCGGCACGGCCACGCCCGAATCGATCTACGAGGCGAAGTTCGAAGGCAAGCTCCAGGCCGTGCGCTCGCCGCTGGCGAAGGATCAGGAGGAATGCGAACTGGAAATGCCGCTGCCGCCGCAGGTAATCTCGCTCGCGGATCTCTCCGTGACCGTCGGCGGGAAGGAGAGCGACCGCGTGGCGATGCGCGGCGGGAAGCTCGTCTGGCGCGGCCCGCTCGCCGCCGAACCCACCGCGCTGGACATCACCTACACCGCCGTCGGCAAGGGCCTCTACGAACTCTCCGTGCCCCCCGGCGGCATCCTCGACCAGTTCCAGATCGCCCTCGCCGCCAACGGCTCCGACATCCGCATGCTGGAGCTCTCCCTGCAACCGACCAAGCTCGAACGCGCCTCCGGAGTCACCAACTACACCTGGGACTACAAGCGCCTGCTCTTCGGCCAACCCCTCCGCCTCGACGTCCTCGGCATCGCCCCCATCGACCGCCTCGGCGAACTCACCTGGCTCGGCCCCATCAGCGTCGGCGTCTTCGGCCTGCTCATCGGCCTCATCGCCCGCGCCTACGGCGGCGAGTCGTTCGACCGCTGGCTGCTGCTCCTCACCATCGGCACCTTCGCCGCCACCTATCCGTTGCTCTACTTCGCGCAGGAGTACGTCTCGCTGCCCGGCGCCATCGCCCTCTCCGCCGGCACCGCCCTCGCCATCGTCGGCGGCAGCACCGTCCGCGCCCTCGGCTTCCGTCTCGCGATCTTCGGCCTCGTCGTCCCCGCCACCGTCATCTTCGCCCTCACGCTCTCCGCCGCGGTCTGGACGAACCTGCAAGGCATCCTGCTGACGGCGGGCGGCCTCGCGAGTTTCGTCGTGGTGATGCGCATCCTGCCGAAGATCAAGATCGCCTTCGCCCCGACGTTTCCGCCGGCGGCGGCTCCACAACCCACAATCGAGCCCGCACCGGAATCGAATGGATGAGCAAGTGCCGCGGTCGGCGGTTGATCTCGTGAACCGCCTGGCCACCGCGTATCGTGACTCCATGAATTCCGGCCACGATTTGCCGCCCGTGACCGCCGACGCCGCGCTGCTGCCCTGGCTGCTCGCGGCGCTCGCGCCCATGAACCGAACGCGGGTGAAGGACCTGCTCCGTTCCGGCCGCGTGCTCGTCAATGGCGAGTCCAACACGCGGCACGACCGCGCGCTCACGCCCGGCGACCGCGTCTCCATCGCCCGCGAACGACCCAATCGAACAAACCTGGCGATCCTGTATCAGGACGACGCCCTCCTCGCGATCGACAAGCCGTCCGGACTGCTGACCGTCGCCACCGACGCCGAGAAGGAGGACACCGCCTTCGTCCGGCTCGCGGCGCAATCGCGGGACCGGCCGTTCGTCGTGCATCGCCTCGATCGCGGCACGTCGGGCGTGCTGCTCTTCGCGCGTACGGCCGCCGTCCGCGATCGCCTGCAAGCGAACTGGGACGCGATCGAGAAGACGTATCTCGCGATCATGGAGGGTGAACCACCTCACGAACGCGGGACCGTCGACAATTTCCTGATCGAGGGGGCGAACCTGCGGGTGCGGGCCGTCGCGGCCAGTTCGCCGGGCGCGAAGCGCGCCGTCAGCCGGTATCGGGTCGTCGCGCGGCGGGGCGGTTATTCACTCGTGGAACTCAGGATCGAGACGGGCCGCAAGCACCAGATCCGCGTGCACTTCGCCGGGATGGGCTGCCCCGTGATCGGCGACGCCGACTACGGTGCGGTGTCCGACCCCGCCCGCCGCCTCGGCCTGCACGCGGCACGATTGGCATTCCCCCACCCCCTCCACGGTCGGCCCATCGAGATCGTCGCGCCCTGGCCGCCGGAACTCGCCCGCATCGTGCCGATCAGCGGGACGACGCGGTGACGGCAACCAACGCGATCACGCCTTCGACTGCCGCGCGAGCCACGCGAGGAACCGCTCGAAGACGCAATAGAAGACCGGCACCACCACCAGCGTGATCACCGTGGCGAGCGCGCTGCCGCCGATAATGCTCCGCGCCAGCGGCGCCCGCGTCTCCGAGCCGGCGCTGACACCGATCGCCAGCGGCACCGCGCCCGCGATCAGCGCAATCGACGTCATGATGATCGGCCGCAACCGCACCCGCGCCGCCTCCAGCATCGCGTCCCGCGCGGTCAGGTTCTTCTGTTTCCGCATCCGGTTCGCGTAGTCCACCAGCACGATCGAATTCTTCTTCACCAGACCCGCCAGCAGCACGAGACCGATCATGCTCATCATGTTCAGTGTGTCGCCGTACCACCAGAGCGTCGCCAGCGCCCCCGTCACGCCGAACGGCACCGCCAGCAGCACCGTGAACGGGTGCAAGAACGACTTGAACTGCACGCCGAGGATCATGTACGCGAAGACGAAGCCGAGCACGAGGCACGTGAACAAGGACGACATCGTCTGCGCCATCGCCGACGCGTTGCCGAGCGTCACGACGCGGTAGCTTTCCGGCAGGCCCAGCTCGACGCGCGACTCCTCCGCCAGCGCGAGGCTGCGCGCGATCGCTTCCCCTTGCGACACGCCCGGGGCCATATTCGCCGTCAGCTCCACCTTCCGCGCGTGGTTGTACCGGTGGATCGTCGGCAACGTGGAGATCACCTTCACTGTCGCCACGTCCCGGATCGGGATCAGCTTGCCGTCGTCGTTCTTCACGAAGTCGTCGAGGATCGCATCCGGCGAGGAGCGCTGGCCCTCGAGGTAGCGGAGGCGCACATCGTACCGCCGCGCCGTGCCGCTTCCCTCCACCGGCGGCGTGAAGCGGCCATCCCGGAACCCGCCCGTCCCGACCGCCAGCACGAACGCAAGCCGCCGCATGCTCACGTTCCGCGCCGCCGCCTTCTCCCGATCGGGTACGATCTGCACCTCCTGCATCCCCGGCCGGAAGTCCGAATTCACGTCCGTCACCACGCCGCTATCGATCATCTTCCGGCGGACCACTTCCGACAGTTTCGTCACCGTCTCGAAGTCCGGCCCCTGGATCGCGAAGTTCACCGGAAAGCCCCGCGTCGGCGTGAACCCCTGCGTCGACAGGTCCAGCACCACCGGCCGCATCCCCGCGATGGCGCCCATGCGCTTCCGCACCTCCGCCATCGCCTCCGCCTGGGTCATTTTGCGATCGCTCGACGGAATCAGCCGCACGAAGACCGTCCCCTCCGTAATGAGCGAGCCGGGGCGGAACGAGATCGTCGCGAACATCGACGCGACAAGGTCGGTATCCGTGCCGGGGTCCTTCAGCTCCGCCAGCACCGTCTCGCACTGCCCGACGATGTCCTCGACGTACTCGATGTTCGTGCTGATCGGGCAGATGATGTTCACGACGAAGCGGTTCTGATCCTCGCTCGGCACCAGTTCCCGCCCGATGGGCCTTACCGTGAAACGCTCCTGACCCGTGACACGCTTCATCCATCCCGGCAGCGGTTGATCGACGCCCACGGCGAAGATCCCCGCCGCCGCCGCGATCGCGAGGCCGAGCAAGAGCCACGGCCACGGCCACCAGAGCGCGAACCGCAGCGTGCGGATGTAGACGAAACCGATGGCGTCGAGGGCCTTATTCGTCGGCCAGACGACGAGCCAATGCAGCAACGTCAGCGGGAAGCCAACGATCCTCCAGAACAACGATCGCTTCGGCTTCGGCGCGCCTTTGTGTTCGACCTGGAGGAACAACGAACACAGCATCGGCGTGACCGTCAGCGCGATGACCAGCGACAGCAGCACCGCCACCGTGACCGTGATGCCGAACTGGTAGAAGAACGCGCCGATCGACCCTTGCATGAACGCGACCGGCAGGAAGATCGCCACGATCGACAGCGTCGCCGCCCCGGCCGCGAAGCTGATCTCGCGCGCCCCGTTGAGCGCCGCGTCCCGCCGCTTCTCCCCCAGCTCCATGCGCCGGTGGATGTTCTCCAGCACCAGGATCGCATCGTCCACGACCACGCCGACCGACAGCGAGAGCGCCAGGAGCGTCATGAAGTTGACCGTGAAGCCGAGCAGCTTGATGGCAATGAACGTGCCGATCAGCGAGGTCGGAATCGCGATGCAGACGTTCAGCGTGGTGCCGAGCGAGCCGAGGAAGATGAACGTGACGAGCGCCGTGAGGACGACGCCGAGCACAAGCGCCTCTTTCACCTCCGCGATGTCGTCCTTGATGAACAGCGAGAAGTCGGTGCTGACACTGACCTCGATCCCCTCCTGCGCGGCGAGCTTCTGGAGCATCGGCAGCTTGGCCTTCACCTCGTCACAGACCTGCACAACGTTCGCGCCCGTGGCGCGCATCACGCCGACGCCGACCGTCGGCTCGCGGTTGAAGCGGGCGAAGTTCCGCTTGTCCGCCATGCCGTCCTCGATCGTACCGTACTCGGTGAGCTTGACGATGCGCCCATCGCGGTTCATCGCCGCGATCTCGGCGAACTCGCCGGCGTCCTTCGCCTCGCCCATCGTGCGCACGTCGGACTCGCGCTTGCCCCCGTCGAGGAACCCCGCCGGCAGTTCCACGTGCTGGTCCCGGATCGCCTGGAACGCGTCCAGCGCATCCTGCCCCCGCGCGCGGAGCTGATCCCGGTCCAGCCAGATGCGCATCGTCCGCTGCCGCAGCCCGCCGTACATGATCCCGCCGGACCCCGGTACCGACTGCACCTCTTGCCGGAGTTTGTTGTCCACGAAATCGTTGAGCGCCTTCAGCGGTTTCTTGCCGTGGACGCCGAGCCAGATGACGGGGAACTTGTTGAAGTTCAGCTTCGATACCACCGGCGGGTCGATGTCCGTCGGCAACCGGCCCGCCGCGGCCGACACGGCGTTCCGCACGTCCTGCATGCAGATGTCCACGTTCTTGTCGAGCCGGAAGTAGACCGTCACCTGGCTCACGCCGTAGGTGCTCTGCGATTGAACGTAGTCGATCCCCTCCACCTGCGAAATGGCGTCTTCGATCACATCCGTCACGTCGTGGTCGATGATGTCGGGGCTGGCGGCGTCGTAGTAGGTAGTGACGCTGACGACGGGAAAATCGAGTTCCGGGAACTGGCTGACGCCGAGGGTGCGGTAGGCGAGCGACCCGAACACGAGCAGCGCCGCCGCAAGCACGACGGCGAAGACCGGATTCCGGATGGCGAGGTCGGAGAGGCGCATGGGAGTAGTCTAACGATCGGCGATGCGATGCTGAAGTGAGACATCCGAGAAGGAGGATCGGCTGAAACGAGCTTCGATTCCCGTTTTCCGTCCGGATAGGCAGTGAATCTTGCTTTTGGCCCCGGATGGGGCCATCGAATGTCGCCACGGGTGAAGCGCCATTGAAACCTCCGCCGCGCCACCCGCACTGCCTACCTCCGCGAGGCCGGCGTCTATTACCTCCTCCGCAAAGGCCAGGCGATCGACCGCATCGTTCTGTTCGGGGATTATCAATTGCCGAAGTGAAGGTGAAACCACGCAACGAAGCTCGCCGATGCATTTCGAGCCGATCCCGGCCGCCATCGCGGACGCGAAATCGACGTAAGTCCATACCGGGCTATGGCGCTTCCGGAAATCGGGGGTCTTTCCGCCGGAGGGTGGCGCGGAAGCGGCGGACCCATCGGAGGTTCACTTCTTCGACTGGGCGGTCTCGAACTGGGCGATCTTGGCGAGGCGGCGGTCGTGGCGGCCGCCGGTTTCGAAGGGAGTCTCGAACCACTTGCGGATGATTTGCTCCATCAGATCTTCGCCGAGGAGATCGGCGGAGAGGCAAAGGACGTTGGCGTTGTTGTGGGTGCGGCTCATTTCGGCGTCGACAATGTCGCGGCAGTTGACGGCGCGGACGCCGGGAACCTTGTTCGCGGCGATGCACATGCCGTGGCCGGTGGCGCAGATGAGCACGCCGCGATCGGCCTTGCCGGTGGCGACGGCTTCGGCGACGGCGAAGGCGAAGTCGGGATAGTCGACGCCGGCGGGGGCGTTCGAGCCGAGGTCGGCGACGGCACAGTCGAGGCTGGCGAGCGTGGCGAGGACGCGCCGCTTGGCGTCCACGCCGCGGTGGTCGTTGCCGAGGGCCACTTTCGTCTGCGCAGTCATGTCCGCGTCCACTCCGCGATCCGTTGGTGCAGGTGCGCCGCGATGAGGGCGGCGCAGTGTTCGTAGTCGTCGCGCGTGCCGCCGATCGGGTCGGGCACGTCGTGCGGGCCGGCGAGCAATTGCGGCTCGGGACCGTCGGTCGGGAAGCGCATTCGCAAGACCGCCAGGTGGCCGGCGGTCATGGCCAGAACGTCGGTCGCGGTCGCGAGCAGCTCCGGATTCACGGGCCGGCTGCGGTGCGTGGAGAGGTCCGCGCCGAATTGGGCCGCGAGGTCGACGGCTTCCGGGCTGGCGGCGTCGCCCGGGAAGGCGGCGATGCCGGCCGAACGCACCGTGTAGCCGCACGCCGACAGTTCCGATTCCCGCACGCCGAGGCGATCCGCAAGCATCCTGCGGCACAGGGCTTCCGCCAGCGGGCTGCGGCAGGTGTTCCCGGTGCAAACGAACAGGACGGACCGGCCGACGGGTTCGCTCGGCGGTGGCACGCGATCGGCCGTAGGTTCGTCGGTCATTCGTGCGAAACGGGTCTCGCGAGCCTGGCAACAGGCGATCGGTGCTTAATTTACGGACGCCCGCCGGAGGAACAAGCCGCGCCGTCCGGGATTCCGACGATCGGACCGCACCTATAACGGCCCCATCCGACTTCGGAGAGCGATCCATGCTCCGCGCGCTGTTGGTTTGTGTCTCCTTCGTGCCCGCCGTGCTCGCTGCCGAACCGGCGATGCCGCAGCCCCACGCCCACAACGACTACCTGCACAAGCGCCCGCTCCTCGACGCGCTCGACCAGCGCTTTGTCAGCGTCGAGGCCGACATCTTCCTGAAGGACGGCCAGCTCCTCGTCGCACACACGGCCTTCGAGATCAAGCCGGAGCGCACCCTGCAAAAGCTGTACCTCGATCCGCTCCGCGAGCGAGCGAAGGCGAACGGCGGGAAGATCCACAAGGACGGCCCGGCGTTTCACTTGATGATCGACGTGAAGACCGACGCGAAGACAACATGGGCGGCGCTCGCGAAGGTGCTGGACGACTACGCCGATATCCTGACGATCTGGAAGGACGGCAAGCCGGAGCCGAAGGCGGTGACGGTGGTCATCAGCGGCAACTGGGACCGCGAAGGGATCAAGGCCGCGAACCCGCGGCGGGCGGCGATCGATGGCCGGCCGAAGGACCTCGACGGCACGGAGTCGGCGGAGCTGATCCCGTGGGTGAGCGCGAGCTGGGGCTCGCTCTTCAAGTGGAAGGGCGAGGGCGCGATGCCGGCGGACGAGTTGCAGAAGCTGAAGGACCACGTGGCCAAGGCGCACGCGCAAGGGCGCAAGGTGCGGTTCTGGGCGACGCCGGACCGCGCGGAGGCGTGGGCGGTGCAGCGGGATGCCGGCGTGGACTTCATCAACACCGACAAGCTGGCGGAGCTACGGGCGTTTCTGGGGAAGTAAGGATCACGACTTCCCCCAGTACCCGATCGACGACCCAGCAGCCGCGGACGTGGACTTCCTTCGGATCGCGGCGATGACTTAATGAAGCGTTTACCTCCCGTCGCCTCGCTCTACTCGGCCTTGCATCCCGCGTATTTCCCCAAGGTGGCACCGGCATTCTCGAACAGCATCTGCGTTGAAATCACGTTATGGCGTTGCGGAATGAATTCGTAACACGACCACGTAGTCAGATCGATTGGCGATTCGGGATCACCCAACGCGAGTCTGTGTTTGTCGGAGTTCGAGTAAAACAGCACGATGCTCTCGTCCTTAGTTTTCGGCAAGTCGGTGAACAAGCCGGGAGAGTTGTCCGGCGTTCGCGTGGGCGGTTTGAATTCGCCATCCGTGCCGGGAACTAAGGACCGAAACCTGGTCGTGTAGCGTTGTACGTAGGGCCGTTCGAAGAAATCGGTCGTCGGGTGATAGCAGAATCGCTCGACGAGTTCAAATGTCCGATCGTCCTTCTTCTTCGCAATGAAATAATAAAAGCCCGTCCAGTTATAGCCCGCCCCTTTGCTGTCTTGAACGAATTCGATCCGATTCGTGTCGTTCCGTAAACACAAGATGCAAGTAATGGACAGAGACAACAACGCCAGACAGATCAGTACGGGTTTGCTTCTCAGCTCCTTGATGAATGCTCGGGCCATGTGCGTTCGTCCGATTCTGATTTCCCGAACGAGATGTCTTCGTCGCCAGACAAGTGGTTGCGAAGTTCCATTCGGCACATTGTAACTTCGTCGGCACACAAACGAAACCACCCCCGTCCGGATATGTCCGAAGTCGGGGGTGGCGCGCCGTAACCATCGCAGAATGACTCAACTCAGGTTCATACTCAGCAGGAACTCCATGTTGCTCTTCGTCTTCTTCGCCCGGTTGACCAGCAGTTCCATCGCCTCCACCGGGTGCATGTCGGCCAGCACGCGGCGGAGCATCGCGATCTTCTGCAACTCCTCCGGGTGAAGCAGCAGGTCTTCCTTCCGCGTGCCGCTGCGGTTCACGTCGATGGCGGGGTAGACCCGCTTCTCGACGAGCCGGCGGTCGAGGTGGAGCTCCATGTTGCCGGTGCCCTTGAACTCCTCGAAGATCACGTCGTCCATCCGGCTGCCGGTCTCGATGAGCGCGGTGGCGAGGATGGTGAGCGAGCCGCCCTCCTCGACGTTGCGGGCGGCGCCGAAGAAGTTCTTCGGCTTCTGCATGGCGTTGCTGTCGAGGCCGCCGGAGAGCAGTTTGCCGCCGGGGCCGGCCTCGGTGTTGTGCGCCCGTGCCAGGCGGGTGATGCTGTCGAGTAGGATCACCACGTCCTTCTTCAATTCCACCATCCGCTTGGCCTTTTCCAAGACGACTTCGGCCACGTGAATATGTTCCTCGGGCGGTTCGTCGAAGGTGCTGGCCACGACCTCGGCATTGGTGCCTTGCACGAGGCGTTGCATTTCGGTCACTTCCTCGGGCCGCTCGTCGACGAGCAGCACGAAGACGTAGACTTCGGGATGGTTCTTGAGAATGGAGTTGGCCATCTTCGAGAGGAGGATGGTCTTGCCGGTGCGGGGCGGGGCGACGATCAGGCCGCGCTGGCCCTTGCCGATCGGCGTGACGAGGTCGACGATCCGCATCGAGAGTTCGTCCGGCGTCGTCTCGAGGGTGAAGCGTTTGTTGGGGTGCAGCGGCGTCAGGTCGCCGAAGCTGGTGATGGAGGCGGTCTCGTCGCCGGGCTTGCCGTTGACGAGTTCGATCTGCATCAGGGCGAAGTTGTCCTGGTTTTCGATCGGGAGGCGGATGGGGCCTTCGACGATGTATCCGGTGCGGAGGTTGCAGCGGCGGATCTGGCTGGGGGAAACGTAGATGTCTTCGGGACTCGAGAGGTAGTTGTGGGCGGCGCTGCGGAGGAATCCGTAGCCGTCGGGGAGGACTTCGAGGGTGCCGGAGCCGCGGACGACTTCGCCGCGTTCGATCTGGCGGCGGACGATGCCGACGATGAGCTGGGCGCGGGACATGCCGGTGTGCTCGCGCAGGCCTTCGCTCTCGGCGAGGGCGAAGAGCTTGGGCATGGGCATGCGGTAGAGATCGTCGAGCTTGACGGCGGGTCCGGTACCGCGCGCGGGGCGCTCGGGTCGGTCCATCCGCTCGTGGCGGTCGTGGTGGTCCCGTTCGGCGCGGTCCATCCGGTCGCGCATCATGGGGGTGGGACCTTGCGGGCGAATCGCCGGTCGCGGCGGAAGAGCGGGCGGCGCATCGGCGCGCGGGCCGGGCGGAGGAGCGGGTTGTTCGACGCGCGGCCGCTCGACGCGCGCCG
>JALHPZ010000042.1 GCA_022842245.1 Gemmataceae bacterium | reverse complement strand
CGCCAGCCGGCCGCCGCCGGGGGGGCGCGCGTGGAGGCGGCCGCCGGCCGGAGCTGCCGCGTCTGCCGCATGACGCGGGCGCTCGGCTCCGATGGCCCGCCGAGCTGGAAGCTGCGCTTCGCCCCCGGCGACGGACTCGTGCGCACGCGCCGCGAGCCGGACGGCCTCGTGCCCGCGGTCCTCCTCGCCGTCGACGAATTCGCCGGCGAAGACGAACTCGCGATCGTCGCCGCCGACGCCGCGCAATGGTCCAAACACTTCCAGCGGATCCCGCAGGCGCTAGCCTCGCGGCTCGACGTGTTTCTGTCCTTTGAGGCCGAAGGCCCCGGCCGCTTCGTCGTCGACCCCGATGTGACGACGCTCCTGCACCTGACCAACGGCCTGACGCCCGCGCTCGCCTGGTACCGCACCACCGACCTGTTCGTTGACGCCGCCAAGCAGGTCATCCGCAAGGATGCGCGCTGGAACGGCCAGTTCTCCGCCGATTCGCTCCTGCGCGAGCTGGCATTGCACGACGCGCGCGTCGGCTACCACGGCCGACCCATGGACGACACCCTCGCCGCTGCCTGAGAACCCGATGAAACACCACCGATTGGACGAGATGGTGAAAGGCTGGTTCGTCGGCAACTTCGCGCCGTCGGCGTTCGCCGCCGACGCCGTCGAGGTGGGCATCAAGGTCTACAAGGCCGGCGATCGCGAGGCGGCGCACTTCCACAAGGTGGCGACGGAACTGACCGTCATCGTCTCCGGCCGCGTGCGCATGCTCGGCCGCGAGTGGGCCGCCAACGACATCGTCACGATCGAGCCGGGCGAGGCGACGGCCTTCGAGGCACTCGAAGACACGGTGACCGTGGTGGTGAAGCTCCCCTGCGTCGCCGGGGACAAGTATTTGGTGCCGACGAACGAAGCGAATTCCTGATCCGGATTATTTGCGCTTCTCCAACCGTTCCTGCGCGGCCTTCGCCCACTCACTGCCCGCCGGCGCGTCCTTCACGATCTTCCGGAGCACCAGGGCAGCGGACTCCGGTTGCTTGTCCTCGTCGTACGCGCGGACCGCTTCCAACGCCGCCGCGAAGCCGATCTCGGGGTAGTCGTAGGTGTACGGCACGAGCATCAGGGCCGCGGCCGCCTCGGCGGGCTTCTTCTGGGCGAGCTTGCACAGGCCGATCTGCGTTTGCGCCCGGGCTGCCACTTCCGCCGTCGTCGCGGCGATCACGAGCTGGTACTGGCCGATCGCCTCGTCGAACTTCGATTGCGCCTGGAGTGCGCCGCCCCAGCCGTAGCGGGCTTCGGGAAGGAAGGGGCTGTTGCCGTAGCGCGCGACCGTTGCCTCGAAGGCGACGCGCGCCGGCTCCCACTGCTTCGCCGCCGCGAGCGCCTGCCCGAGCCGCAGCATCGCGCGATCGCTCACGCCGCCGACGTTGTGGTATTCCCCTTTGTCGCGGAAGACCGCCAACCGCTCGGCCGCCTTGGTGAACTCGCCCTGCGCGAACAGCGCCTCGCCGTGCCGGTAGAGCGCCTGCGCCCGGTGCGGCGACTTTTCGTTCCCGGCGACGACCTCGAACTGCGTCGCGGCGGCCTTGAAGTCCTTCTTGGCGAACTGGCAACCGCCGAGTTTGAGACGGATCCGTTCAAGCAAGTCCGGCGAGACGGCGCGGTCGGTCGGTTCGCGGTCGAGCGCGTCCTTGAGCAGTTTGATCGCATCGTCGTGTTTGTTCCGGTCGGCCAGCATCTCGGCCAGTTCCAGCCGGGCGTCGATGGCGAGTGCGAGATCGGCGAACTCGTCGGCGAGCTTGCGATACGCGCCGACCGCGCGCTCCTCGGCCCGTTGCACCGGCGCGTCGGCGAAGGCGATCTCGCCCGACGGTGCGGGCGGCGGCCGCACGCCCTCCGGGCGGGGCTTCTTCGTCTCCTCGATCCACTTGTCCATGCGTTGCTGCTGGAGTGTGCTGCGCGCCTGTTGCACTTCGTGGTCCATGATCGAGCGATAGCCCCAAGCGGCGTCGTAGAGCATGCGTGCGCGGCCCTCGCCCGCCGGCATTGCCGGCGCGAACTCGGCACTCCGCTGCACCAGCGCGTCGCACGCCTGAAGGATCGCCTCGCGGCCTTGCTGCATCGTGCGCTCGGCGGCCTGGATCTGTTCCGGTTTCAGGTTCGGCTTGTTGCGTTCCAACTGGCCGGTTTCGATCTGCTTGCGGGCCACGGCGAGCGCCGTCTGACCCGCCCGCAGCGCCGCCTCCGCGCCGATCGGCTTGCCGCGCCCGGCGTTCACGAGTTCGTCGAAGAGTTGCTTCGCCTCGGGCAGCTTTGCACTTTCGAAGAGCGCGACGCCGTGGTGGAACTTCAGCAGATGCGCCCACTCGGCCCGCTCCTTGTCCTGCGCAAGCGCGGCCTCGTATTTCTTGCGCGCCTCGTCCAACACCTTGGCCGCTTCGGCGGGCTGGTTCTGTTCCCGGTGCAGCGCCGCGAGTTGCAGGTACGCCAGCGGGGCGACGGAGGAGTTCGATCGCTCGCCGCCGGCGAACTGGCGAAGGTCGTTCATGGCCCCGCCGCGGTCGCCCATCATCGCGCGAACCTTCGCCATCTCGAGGCGCGCGTGCGCCGCCTGCGGAGCAGTGGGGTAGGTCTTCTCGAGTTTTTCGTAGAACTCGCGCGCCTTGTTCAGGAGCGTGTTCCGCTCGTTGGCGTCGGCGAGCGTGGAACCGAGCCGCTTGAGGCATAGGCCCAGTTTCAAATAACCATCGGGCGCATCCGGCGATTTCGGGTTGGAGGCCACGAAGTTCTCGAGCAGGCCGGAGGCGTTTGTCAGCTTCTCGCGGATAATGTTTTCGGCGAGCGCGTCGTCCGCCTTCGTCGGCGCGAGCCGGATCAGGCAATCGGCGAGCAGGTAGCTCGCGCCGGCGAGTTCGCCGTTGCGGTCCGGGGCGGGGATGGCGTCGAGGATCTTGGCCGCGCCGTCCAGGTCGCCGCACTGCACGAGGCAGACGCCGACGCCATAGCGGGCATAGCTCGCGCGGTCGAACTCCGGGAAGCGGTCGACCACCTCGCGGTACTTCTTCGCGGCTTCTTCGAATCGCTGTTTCCGCTCGGCGGCGCGGTTCGGGTTCGGGTCCTTCGCCACCTCCAGCGCGCGGGCGTAGGCGTTCTCGGCGGTCCGGTAGGCGACGGCGGGCAGGAGCGTTCCCTGCGGGAATTTGGTGCGGAACTCGTTGCACCATTGCTCGGAGCGGTTGAGGTCGCCGGCGGCGCCCCACGCGGATGCGAGCCGCTGGACGATCTCCTCGTGCCGGCGTTCGGGCAGTAGCCGTTCGTTCCAGACCGCCTCGTACGTCTGCGCCGCGGGCTGGAACTGCTTCGCGGTCTGAAGGGCGTCGGCGAGATCCAGCAGCATGTCGCCGCGGCGGACGCGCGCGTCGGCGTCGCCTTGCCCGGCGAGTTGCTGGGCGCGCTCGGCGGCCTTGCGGAGCGTATCGATCGCGGTCTTGAACTTCGCGTCGCGGTCGGCGGCGTTGTTCGGGTCGGCGGCCGCGGCGATCCCGAGTTGCGCCTTGCCGAGCCAGTGCATCGCCTGGTCCGCCAGTTTCGGGAATTTGTCGACGAGCGGCGGCAGCGTCTTGGCGGCCTCGTCGAATTGCTTCAACTGCACCTGGCAGAAACCGATGCGAAGGGCCGCGTCGGCGTGCAGCGGCGAGGCCGGGTACGCGGCGGCGAACCCCTGGAATTTCGTGAGCGCGTCGGCGAACTTGCCGGCCTCGTAATTCAACGTCGCGCCGTGGAAGGCCGAGCCGGCGACATGGTCCGGCGCTGCGCCGGTGGCGAGCGCCTGCACGCGGGCCTTTTCGTCCGGGTTGTTCTTGAACCGGTCCGGCTGCTTGAGCGCCTCGACGGCATCCTTCTTCTGCTTCTCGTATTCGGCGAGGACGGTGTCGTAATGGACGGACGCCTCGGCCGTCTCGCCGCCGAGGTGGAGGACGCGGCCGACGAGGTAGCGCGCCGCGAGGCCGACGCCGGGGTCGGTGAACGGGGCGATCTGGTTCAGGGAGCGCCCGGCGTTCGCGTAGTCCTTTTCGAGGAAGCATGCGAGGCCGTGGTAGTAGAGGGCGAGCGGCCGGTGCGCGCTCTTGGCGAGGGTCGGCTCCTTGAGCGCGGCGTCGAGCGCCGTGCGGACTTCGCGCGGGCGATTCAGTCGAAGTTGCATCTCGGCCACGTCGCAGCGGCAGCGGAGCGCCATCTCGGCGTTCTTCTTGCCGTCGAACCAGCCGGCCGCCTCGCCGTAGCGGCGCAGGGCGTCCTCGTATTTGGGCGGGGCGGCCTTCGGGTCGGCGCTGCGCAACCCCAGCGACCGCTGCGTAGCGGCGAGTTGGTAGAGCACCCAGCCACGTTCGGCGTAGCCGCCGTCGTTCGCGGCAAGGGTAAGCGGTTCGACGGCGGCGGCGTAATCGGGTTCGGGGGCGTTGATGAAGGTCAGCGCGAGACCGTGCCGGGCGGCGGAGCCTTGCTGGTTCGGGAACTTGGCGAGGACCTGCTTGAATTGCTCGCGGGCGGCGGGGAGATTGCCGTCGTTGTAGAGCTTGCGAGCGGCGTTGATCGCCATCTCGGCCTGCTGATCGGGCGGCACCTGCGCGGCGACGGGTAACGAGAAGAGGAAACAGAGCGCGAGCGTGCGAGAGGCCATGAGCGAAGTCGCTCCGGGGGAGGCGGGCGTCGGAATGTCAATCTATTCTGTTCGGGCAAACTGCGTCGGGTCAATTCTTCGATACCGGGTCGATGGCTTCGGTTCCCGATTCGATTCCGTCGTCCGGCGAAATCTCGGTCTTCGCAGGAATGTCCCGGAAGTTCCAATCGGTTTCTTTCCGGCGATGCCGCCGAACGCGCAGTAGAGTTTCGCGCTTCGAACACCGCCTCTCGGAGCCACTGTGAGCGCGACATCGGATCTGCTGCCGGCCACTCGCGCCGAACCGATCGGCGTCGGCGAGGATACGAACCCGCCGCGCGCCGTGGACGAGCGCACCATTCCGAACGGCGGCGCCGCGCCGCTGGCAATCGCCACCGCGCTGACGATGCGCACGGTGGTCTTTCGCCCCTCGGAGCATGCCGGCGACCTCGGCCGGCTCGATCGCTACCGCGTCCTGAAGCAGCTCGGCAAGGGCGGCATGGGAGCCGTCTACCTCGGTTTCGACGAACGCCTGCGCCGGAAGGTGGCGCTCAAGGTGATGCTGCCGGACGCCGCCGCCGATCCGCAGTCGAAGGAACGCTTCCTGCGCGAGGCCCGCGCCGCGGCCCAGATCGCCCACGATAACGTCATCGCCATCCACGAGGCGGACGAAGCCGACGGGTTGCCCTACATCGCCATGCAGTACCTGCAGGGGTACCCGCTGGACGAATACCTGGCGAAGAAGGGTCGCCCGTCCTTCGCCCAGATCATCCGCATCGCCCGCGAGATCGCGCTGGGCCTCGGTGCCGCGCACCGCCTCGGCCTCGTCCACCGCGACATCAAGCCCGGCAACATCTGGCTCGAAGCCCCGAACGGCCGCGTCAAGATCCTCGACTTCGGACTCGCCCGACCCGCGAAGACCACGGAGGGGGAACTTACCCAAAGCGGCACCGTCGTCGGCACGCCCGCCTACATGTCCCCCGAACAGGCGCGCGGCAAACCGGTCGACGGCCGCGCCGACCTTTTCAGCCTCGGCGCCCTGCTGTACCGGCTTGTGACCGACTCGCTACCGTTCGATGGTCCCGACGTCATGGCCATGCTCACGGCCCTCGCCGTCGAGGAACCGACGCCCGTCCTCGAACGAAATCCGCAAACACCGCCCGCGCTCGCGCAGCTCATTCATGAGTTGCTCGCGAAGAAGCCGGCGCGCCGGCCCCAAACCGCCGACGAGGTCGCGGCACGCCTGCACGCGATCGTCGCGTCGCCCCAGGCCTCCGCCGCCAGTCCGGTCGTTTACGTCCCGGTCGCCGTGACGATGATCGAATCGGGCAACGCCTTCGAAGGACTGGAAATCGAGGAGACGGAACAGGCGTCGAACGGCTCGCGCCGGCACGCTCCGGCTCCGTCGCGCCGGCCCTACGCCCTCGCTGCCGGTGGGATGACGGCCATTCTCCTCGGCGTTGGATTGCTGGTCGCGCTGTTGGGCGGTTCCCGGCCCGAACCGCGCGCCGCCGAAGAGAAACCCGCCAAGAAGGCCGACCCACCACCCAAGCCCGCGAAGAAGCCCGACGCCCCTGTTGTCATCGACTCCGCGCCGTTTCCCAAGCTCGATCCCACCTGGGTCAAGACCGTTGCCGCGTTGCCGCTCTCGGACATCCTCGGCCCGATCAACGAGGAACTGAAGCGCCGCAATCCCGACTACGACGGCAAAGGGCTTGCCTGGATCAACGACCCGCTGACGGGCACGAAATCGGCGCTCGAAGTGAAGTCCGACCAGATCGCGGACTTGATGCCGTTGCTCGCCGTTCCGAACCTCGAAAGCCTCTCCCTGTTCGCCATCGGACAGGAACCTTCGCGACTGACCTCCCTCGCGCCGTTGAAGGGCCTCCGCAAACTCCGATGCCTGCGCATCGACTTCCACACCCGCCTGACCGATCTCGGCCCGATCCAGGGCCTGCCGATCGAACAGCTTACGATTCGCGGCTGCGGCATCGAATCGCTCGACGCCCTGCGCGGCATGCCGCTGGAGAAGCTCGAAATCCCGAACCTGTTCGTCACCGACTTCCGACCCCTCTCCGGGCTGCCGCTTCGCGTGTTCCACTTCGGCCACCCGGACACCGGACCGGACCTCGCGCCGCTCACGGAATGCCCACTGGAGCATGTGCGCATCGAGTGGGGCCGCGGCATGAACCTCGCCCCGCTGAAGCGTTGCCCGTTGAGATCGTTCGCGATGAACTACACGGCCCAGCCCGACCTTTCCGCGCTCGAAGGTTCGAGCATCGAAGACTTTTCCGGCTTCGATCCGGTGCAGTACGAATCGTTCCTGCGGACCTTGCCGAAACTTGCGACGGTTGGGGCGTACAACTCGGCTCCGATTCCGGCGGCCGAGTACTTCCGCAATTGCGAGGAGTTCCGCGCCCGCCGCGACGAGTGGATCGCCGAACACAAGGACAAGCCGGTGCTGGATCGCATTGCCGCCGCCCGCGCCCGCTTCGAGAAGCAAAACGAAGGGAAGACCTCTGCCTTTTCCCCCACCATCGTCGATGGCGAAGTCGTCGCCATCGACCTCACCGGCAGCGACCCGCTGAGCAGTTGCTGGGACCTTTCGTTTCTCCGTGTGTTCCCCCAGTTGAAGTCGATCGTGTTCGAGAATGTGTCGTACACGCCGCTCTTCCACCAGGTCGTCGACTTGCCGATCGAGGAGGTGCGCATCCCGGACTCGGCGATGCACATCCAGAAGAATCTCTATTCCTTTGGCCGGATGAAATCGCTGAAGTCGGTGAACGAACTGCCCATCGACGAATTCGCGGCGAAGTGGGGGCTGTTCCCGCGGAAACCGTGACGCGTCATTTGGTCTTCTTCTCCGCCGGAAGGTATTCTTTCGCGAAGGACGCGATCGCCGCGGCGAGGTCCTTCGCGAAGCGATCCATGCCCATCCGCGTGCGGACCTGGCCGCCGAGTTCGAGTTGGATCGCGTCGACGCTGCCGTCGGTTTTGCTGCCGTAGGTGGCGACGATGTACCCGCCGGAAAAGCGTGGGTCTTCCTTCGCGTCGGAGTCGTTGGCGGGCGTGATGGTATAACCCGCCTTCGCGAGCAGGCCGAAGAAACCCGACTTCCCCGTGAGTGCGGTCCTGCCGAATCGGTCGACGAGGTGCTTGGCGGTCTGCGTGTTGTTGGTTCCCCGGAAGATCGCGTTCGCGTCCGCCGCCTGGCCGTGCAGGTCGATCACGAGGCCGCGGCCCCACTCCTTCTGGATCGCGGCGCGCGAGTCCTTCAGGAAGTCGTGATACGCCCGATAGTACGGTTTCGCGGCCGCGTGCTCGACGCCGTTTGCCTCCGGCCGGTTCACGTCCGCGTACTTCCGCTCGAAGTGCGCGATCACCAGATACGGCTTTGCCTTCATCGCCTTTTCGATTTCGTCGGCCACCTTGCGGGCGAGCAGGTCCGTGTTCGTGTCGTTGACGGTGACGAACAACGGTACGTTCTTGCCGGCGCGCACCGGGCAATCGGGGATCGGCTTCCGACCGCCGTGCGGTGCGGACAGGAGGATCGGCAGCTCGCCCGTTTGGCGGGTGAGCATGCCGTCGGGGATTTTGTCGGCGGCGCGGAGCGGTGCGCAGAGAACCAGAACGAGAACGAGCGGACGGGCCATGGAGATTGGCTCCGGTCAGCGAAATGAAAATGTTCTCATTAGGGTACGGGATTGAGTGCGGCTGCCAATGCGGACGCGGTGGAACGGAGATCGGCGAGGGCGGATTCTCGCTTCGCGGGGTCGCTGGCGGCTTCGAGCTTGCGCACGAGCGCGGTGCCGACGATGACGCCGTCGGCGATGCCGCGGAGTTCCGTCACGTGCTCCGGCTTGCTCACGCCGAAACCCACGCACAGCGGCAGGTCGGTGAGGGAACGCAGCCGCGCGAGCATGCCCGTCAGTTGCGCCGGCACGCGGTCGCGTTCGCCGGTGATGCCGACGATGCTCACGACGTACACGAACCCGCTGCACGCCTTCACGATCTTCTCGGCCCGTGCCGGCGACGTCGTCGGCGTCACGAGCAGGATCGGTTTGAAATCCTGATCGGCGGCGATTTTCGCGAACTCGTCGGCTTCTTCGACGGGCAGGTCCGGCAGCACCGCGCCGCTCAGGCCGGCCGCCTTCGCCTGCCGGATGAACTCGGCCGGGCCGCGCTTGTAGATCAGCGAGTACGACCCCATCGCCACCAGCGGGGTGTTCCAGCCCGGCCGGGCGTGCGTCCGCCGCAGCGCCTCGAACAGGTCGGCGATCTTGAGCTTCGCATTCAGGGCGCGCGTGTACGACGCCTGGATCACCGGGCCGTCGGCGATCGGGTCCGAGAAGGGGAAGCCGACCTCGATGAGGCTCGCGCCCGACTCCGCCAGCGCCGCCAGGGCCGCCTCGGTGAATGCGAGGTCCGGGTCGCCGGCGGTCAGGAACGGCAGGAAGGCTTTCTTCCCCGCGGCGCGGAGATCGCGGAACAGCGCATCGATCGGATTCATGCGTTCACAGATACTTGATGCAAACGACTCCGGCCACCACGAGCAGCGCGCCGAGCACGCGCGCCGGGGTGATCGGCTGCTCTTTGAGGCCCATCAGGGCGAAATGGTCGAGCGCCAGCGAGCAGATGAGTTGCCCCGCGACGACCAGCGCGATGAACGCGGCCGCGCCGAGTTCCCGCGTCAGCGCCGCGCCGGCGAGCACGATCAGCGCGCCGAGCGGCCCGCCGATCCAGTTCCACCATTCCGTTTGTCGGATTTGTTCGCCGGACGGTGCCGAAGGGCGCAGGGCGAGCAGGACCAGCGAGGCCGTGAGGATCGTGCCGCAGATGGAGAAGTACGCGGCGTACCACTGGCTGGCGAGGTTCTCGCGGAAGCGGGCATTCGCGCTGGCCTGCAGGGCGATGCACGCCCCGGCCCCGGCGGCCAGCAGCGCGAAGACGACGTTGAGATTCATGGGGACAGGATAGGGAGGCCGGTGAACTGTTCGACGATGTCGAGGCCGACGAGGCCCGACCACGCCTGCGCCAGCCGTCGGTACACGGGGCCGGGCCACTCGAAGCTTCGCGTGTCGCCGTGGTGGACAGTCTTCACGCTGGCGACGCCGAAGCCGGTGCCCGTCAGCAATACTTCCGCCACGTCGTCCGACCACCACGAGAAGAGTCCGACACGCGATCGTTCGGCCAGTTCGGCGAGGACTTTCAAGCTGATGCTGTCCTGAACGAATTCCGTAGGTGGAAGCAGCAACGTGCCGTCGACGTGGACCGCCACGATCGCGCCGATGGCCGTGTCGCCGACGCCACGATTCAGCACGACCGGCACGGCGCCGGGGTGCTTCGCCGCGACGGTCCGCTCCGCGATGTGCCAGTGCAGCCGGCTGCGGTGCTTCACCGAAGCGGTTAATAGGTCGTACGGTTTGAACGATTGCGTTCCGGCGACCGCGAGCGTGACGCCTTCCGTGAAGAACGGCCGATAGCGCTCGACCCGGATCGGATACGTGCTCATCGCGAGCGTCGGCGGTCCGCCCGGCGGTCCTGGCGTCGCGACGGTGACGACATGCAGGTCCTGCATCGCCGCGAGTGGCCGATTCCGTTCGATCAGTTCCCCGGCGAGGCGCGTCAGTTCGTCGTCGCTCGACATGAGTGGAACGAAACATCGTTGGCAATCCCGTCGGAAGCGGGCGAGGTGGTCGGCCCAACGGAAGAGCGTGCCGCCGTAGGTGCGGGCGTTGTCGACGATGGTCGCGCCGGAGACAAACCCGGCGTCCGCCAGCGATAATGTGGCGTCCGCCGCGGGGAGGAACCGACCGTTGAGATAGGTGAGCGGAACGGACATGAATTCAGCTTACTCAAGCCGCCTGCGCGGGGTGGGAAACACTCCGCACTTCGTCGAGCAAATCGAGCGTGCGCGCCGTTGCCCCCTGTTGTTCGCGGACGAGTTGCCGGGCGGCGGTTCCCATCGCAGCGCGTTTCGCGCCGTCGGCGAGGATCACCTCGAGGGCGGGAGCGAGTTCACTCGCCTCGCGTACCATTTCGGCACCGCCCGCATCGACGAGCCGGCGGGCGGCGTCGCGGAAGTTCCAGACGTGCGGGCCGAAGACCGTCGGCACGCCGTAGCCCGCCGGTTCGATCATGCTTTGCCCGCCGCGCTGGCCATCCAGCGTACCGCCGACGTAGCCGAGGTCCGCAAGGCCCCACGCCGCGCCGAGTTCGCCCACCGTATCCAGCAGGATCACCGGCGGCGGATTCTCCAACGGCTCGCGGATCGCGCTGCGGCGGACGAACCGCAGGCCCGATTCCTCGACGAGCTTCGCTACCTCCGCGAAGCGGTCCGGGTGCCGCGGCACCAACAGGAGATGCAGTTGCGGAAACCGCTCGCGACATTTGCGGAACGCGCCGAGTACGATGGCCTCTTCCGGCGCGTGCGTGCTGCCGGCCACGAGCAGGAGCGGCACGTTCAACAATCGCTTCAATTCGCGGCCCTTCGGCGTGTCCCGGTCGCCGACCGCGCCGTCGTACTTCACCGAACCGGTGAAACGCACGTCGCGCACGCCCAAATCGCGGAAGCGCTCGGCGTATTCGCTCGATTGCGCGCCGATGACGCGCACGTGGCGCAGGAGCAGCCTTCGCGCGATCCCCGCGACGCGGCGATAGCGGCCGAAGCTGCGCGGACTGAGCCGCGCGTTCACCACGACCACCGGGATGTTCCGCGCCGTCGCCGCGGCGAGGAAGTTCGGCCACAATTCCGCCTCGGCGAGCACGACGAGATCCGGCTTCACCGCATCCAGCGCGTTCGCCACGGCCCACGAGAAATCGAACGGCCACACGATCACGTCGCAGTCCGGAAACTTCGCCCGCGCCTCCGCCAGGCCCGTATCGGTCGTGGACGAGATCACGCAGCGCGCCGCCGGATGGCGCTTCCGATACGCCGCCACGAGCGTGACGAGCAGGTGAATCTCGCCGACGCTCACGCCGTGGAACCAAACCACGGGACCGTTTAGCCGCGACGCGGAGTCTTCGGAGCGGAGCGCGTTTCTCCCAAGGAGTTTCGCCGCGAGGCCGCGCCGGTAGCGCCCGGTGCGCACGGCGCGCCAGACGAGCCACGGCGACAGCAGCACGATCGCGAACAGGTAGAGTGCGTTCAACAACCAGCGCATGGGCGTCCGTTCCGAAGGTCGCGGGCCGGCAGTGTAAGCGAACGGCTCCGTTCGGTACAACAGCGATTGCAATGCCCACCTACCGCTATCCCGTTCTGCTGTGCCGCGACGCGGCGCGGGGCGTATCGGCCGTCGCCGTCGACGCGAACGCCGTCGGCTTCGCCGCCACGCCCGCCGACGCCCGCGACGACCTGCGCGAGTACCTCGCCTGGTTCCATCGCCGCAAGCCCTGGATCGCCGGGCCGGACTTCCGCGAACCCCGGCTCGTCTGGCACACCGTCGCCGTTCGCCCCGAATACCGCGCCAACGACCGCCTCTACCCGTGCGAGACCGAAGTCGCGGTGCGCGTCCCCGGCGTCTTCGGCACGCGCGAGTCGGGCCAACCCACCGCCGACCTGCCGCTGCTGGGCATCCGCTTCGACTACACGAACGAGAAGGACGTGCCCGACCTCGTGCGCCGGTACGTGCTGCAGAAGCTCGAAGGCCTCGCGCCGCACGACCTCAACCGCTACCTGCCGCCGCCGGAGGTCGAACTCGTCGAGCTGGCCGTGCGAATTCCGAAGGACGACGGAACGCTCGCGCACGAATCGGTGCCGCCGACGCTCAAGCAGGTCGCGGAGCCGGTCGGGGACCGCGCGGTGCGCAAGAGCTTCGCCCGCGCGTGGGGCCGCGAGTCGGAAGTGGCGGCCCTCGTGGCGAGGCTGCACCGAGAGAAGGCGAACGTGCTGCTCGTCGGCGAGGGGGGCGTCGGCAAAACGACGCTGCTCGTCGACGCCGTGAAGGCGGCCGAGGAACTGGCGCGCGAGGAGGACGAGGAGAAGCGGAACCGCCGCCGCTACTGGCTCACGTCCGCCGGGCGCATCGTCGCCGGCATGAGGTACCTTGGCCAGTGGGAAGAACGCGTCGAGGAACTCATCGCCGAACTCGGCGAGATCGGCGGCGTCCTCTGCGTCGAGCGGCTGCTGGAACTCGTGCGCCGCGGCGGCTTCGGCCCCGCCGACAGCGTCGCCGCCTTCCTGATTCCGTACCTCGCGCGCGGCGAGCTGCGCATGGTCGCCGAGGCCACGCCCCCGGAACTGGACGCCTGCCGCCGCATGCTCCCCGGCCTCGCGGACCTCTTCCAGATCGTCCCCGTGAATGGCTTCGACCGCGCCACCGCGCTGACCGTCCTCGACAAGCAACTCGACGCCGCCGCGTCCGGCCGCGGCATCGAAGTCGCCCGCGGCACCGGCGAGCGGATCGCCCGACTCTTCCGCCGCTTCCAGCCCTACGCGCCGTTCCCCGGCCCGTCCTCCGGCTTCGCCCGCGAACTCGTCGAGGCCCAGGGCCGCGCCGGCCGCAAGACCGTCGACCCCGACGACGCCGTCGACCGCTTCCGCCGCCGCACCGGCCTCCCCGAACTCTTCCTCCGCGACGAACTCACGCTCGAACGCGCCGCCGTGCTCGACTGGTTCCAGTCGCGCGTCCTCGATCAACCCGATGCCTGCGCCGCCGTCGCGGACGTCGTCCTCACCTTCAAGGCCGGGCTGAACGACCCCGGCCGCCCGCCGGCCGTGCTGCTCTTCTGCGGCCCCACCGGCGTCGGCAAGACGCACCTCGCGTTGGCGCTGGCCGAGTACTTCTTCGGGAATGCGGAACTCCTCAGTGCGGAGCGCGGAGTGCGGAGCTCGGAGTCGAAAACCAAAGACCCTGCTTCACTCCGCACTCCGCACTCCGCACTCCGCACTCGTTTGATTCGGTTGGACATGAGCGAGTACGGCGGGTTCGACGCCGTGTCGCGCCTGCTCGGTCCGCCGGACGGCGATCCGGGGCCGCTCGTGAACCAGGTCCGCCGCCAGCCGTTCTCGGTGTTGCTCCTCGACGAGATCGAAAAGGCGAACGCCGACGTGTTCGACACGCTCATGGGCGTCTTCGACGAGGGCCGCCTCACCGACACCTACGGCCGCGTGACGAACTTCCGCAGCACGATCATCGTGATGACCTCGAACCTCGGTGCCGGGCGCGGCTCGGCCGTCGGCTTCGGCCGCGAACGCGAGGGGCCGAACTATCGCGATGCGGCGATGAAGTTCTTCCGGCCGGAGTTCTTCAACCGCATGGACGCCGTCGTGACGTTCGAACCGCTGAAGCCGGAGGCAGTGAAAGCGATCGCACGCCGCGAGTTGGAGGCGATCGCCCGGCGGGATGGCATCGCGCGTTCGGGCATCCGGCTCGTCTGGGCGGAATCGCTGGTGGAACGAATGGCGCAGGTGGGGTTCGACGCGAAATACGGCGCCCGGCCCTTGCAGCGCGCCATCGAGCGGGAGGTGGTGGCGGCGCTGGCGAAGTGGATGCTCGACACGCCGCACGCCGGGCGCACCGTCGAAGCGAGCTGGACCGGCGACGCCGTGGCGTTTCGCTGAGGGCGGGTCAAGGCCTGGCGCCGACCCGCCGTCGTCACTGTGAGTTCGGCGGGTCGGCGCCAGGCTTGACCCGCCCTACGAATCGACGACTCACCGGGCGTCGTCGTCCTCTTCGTCGTCGTAGCGGTTCGATTTCGCCTTGGGCTTGGCCTTCGAGGGGCGTTCCTCCTCGTAGCCGTCGTCTTCGTCCGGGATCATGCGGGCGATGCGGCGGAGGAGAAGGGGATAATGCATCTGCTTCTCGGCCTTCTTCGTGTAGCGGTCTTCCTCGACGGCGAGGGCCTGGCGGTCCAGCGCCGCCACGTTGAGCTTCGGGAACAGGTGCGGGCCGATCAAAAGCAGCGTGAGCGCTTCCTTCCCGGCTTGCTCGCCGACCAGCGCCGCGCCGACGGCGTCGCAGCTCAGTTCGTCCGATCGCGACAGCGGCTTGTAGATCATGCTGACCTGGGAGCGGATCAGCCCCGTGTGCCCCAACGCGTGGTGCGCCAGTTCGTGGCCGATGATGAAGCGCAGCAGGTCCGGCTTGTTTAGTTGTAGCGCCGCGTTCACGATCGCATCGAAGAGCACGACGTTCTTCTTCGCGCCGATCTTGGTGGCGAAGGCGTTCTGCTGGGCGCTTTCCACGATGTAGACGTCCGGCGGGTCCATGTCGATCGCGTCGGCGAGTTCGGCGACGTATTCATGAATTTCGGGGAACTGCTTGGGGCCGACCTTGAGCGCGGAGCCACGGAGTTGCGCGAGGGCGATCCGGCAGCGATAGAAGTAAAAGGCCAAGAAGATGATGTAGACGACGAGCGCGACACCAAATGTCACGATCGACGTCGCGAGGATGCAGACACCGGTCGAAAGGAAGAAGAGGATGTAGCCGATGGTCTGCTGGAACCCGGTGCCGGGTTCGATGTAGTCGCGGGGGTCGATCTGCCGGGCTTTGGCCATAGGTCACCGCTCGGGAGGGATAGCGAAACAGCCCACGGAAACCGTGGGCTGTTGTAGGAAGTTCGGGGTCGATCAGACTTCGCCGTACATGTCGTGCGTCGTCGGGTCGAGGTGCTTGGTGTTGCGTTCGATGGCGAGGACGATGGTGCGTTCCTCCATGCCGTCGGCGGACTCGGCGACGGCGGGGAGGATCTGGCGTCCGTCGGTGAGGGCGTAGCGCATGGTGAACGAGCCGTCGGGCCGGAGCTTCACCGGTTCGTTCTGGAGCGTGACGTGGGCCGAGGGGTCGGTGCGGCCGGTCACGATGAGTTCGGCGTCGATAGTGAAGTCGAACTTCTTGAGCTTCTCGGGCAGCACGGCGCCGGTGCCGAAGACGGTCTCCTTGCCGCGGCGGATCTGTTCGTCGAACAGTTCGCGGAGTTGCGGGGGTCCGTCGGTGGACTCGAAGCCGGTGGACATGGCGAGCAGGCGCTCGGCGGTCATGTCGTCGATTTCGGCCTGCCAGCCCTCTTCGAGGGATTCGCTGGCGCCGGACTTCGGGGGCGTGACGACGTTGGAGCGGGCGAGGACCTTGAAGTCGCCGCGGCGCGAGAGGTAGCCGATGTCGGCGCGGTAGCTGCGGGGCGGCTGCGGGATGTCGATGTACCAGTGGCTGCAGCCGCCGCGGATGACGATGTCGCGGACGTGGGCTTCGCTGGTGCTGGTGGTGTCCTGCGAGGTCACGTCGAAGAGGCGGATGATCGGCTTGGCACCGTGCCAGTCCTGGCCGAGGGAGGCTTCGGCGCGCTGGACCGACTGGAGCGTGAGTTCCCAGTGGGCGTGGAGCCAGTGCGGGTCGGGCACCATCAGGAAGATGCGATCCTTGACCGGGTTCTTGGACTTCATGGAGAGGTCCTTGTCGGCCGGGATCGGCGTTTCGATGACCTTGAGCGGCGGGGGCGCCGTTCGCGTGTTCGATTTGTCGGAGGCCTTGGGCTTGTGGGTGCCGTTGGTCGTCGGTTTTTCGATCGGCTTGGCGACCGTCGGGGCGGCGGCCGGTTTCTTTTCGCGGAACTTGGCGGCGGGCACCGTCTTGGCGGCGGGCTTGACCGGCCGCGCGGGCTTGGCGGCCCGGACCGGTGTGGCGGGTCGCGCCTTCGCCGCCGTGGACGAGGCGATCCGCTTCGGGGCCGGCGACCGCTTCGCGGCCGGCTTCGGCTTCTTGGTCGACTTCGCGACCGATGGGGCGGGTATGGCTTTCGGTTTCACGGTTCGCTCGGTTCGGATCTCGTGGGATCGCTGCATATGGCTTTCGCCGGCGTCGGGGCATTATTCCGAATCGCCGCCGCGCCGAATGTCGCTCGGACTCCGGTTCAACGAATCCGCAGCTTGGCTCCGGCCCCGGGGTCCGTCCCGAAAGTGAAGTCTGGTTCGCGGACGATCGAACTCAAACCGTTGACCCGAAACGATATCGAGAGACGCTGGTGCCACGGGCGGCGATCCAGGATTTCGGGCGGGGCGTCCGGCGCCAACGGTTTTCCGGAGGAAGTTCCACTCCCTCCACCCTTCTAATGTAAAAACTA
Source organism: Gemmataceae bacterium (assembly GCA_022842245.1). Lineage (GTDB taxonomy): Bacteria > Planctomycetota > Planctomycetia > Gemmatales > Gemmataceae > Limnoglobus. The sequence continues at coordinate 26,994 of JALHPZ010000042.1, read as the reverse complement.
TCGACCGTCCCTGTCAACGCGAATTCGGTTCCCTAGGCAGACTTTAAGGGATTTCCTACCCGCGAAAATCCCGTCGTGCCGGTTGGTTAGGGCGATTCCGACCATCGTAACAGATCTTTCCCTCAGGCCCGATTCAACGAATCCGACTCGCGTGATGCGTGAAATTTCATTGGAAATCCAAGTTGCCTTCAAGTTCCGACGGCTCCGATTCGGTTCGTGCGGCATCGGGTCAAGACTTTGTGTATTTTTTCACATTGTCTGGTTGACGATCTTGGGGCAATACCCAGAATGTCCCCCATAGCAACGGATGCCGCCGAATGAACGATCCCCCGTCGGATCGTCGAGCGCTCAACGTCCCGCAACTTGCGGTGATCGGGTCCGAGATGTTCGGCTTTGCGATGGTCGGTCTCGCGATCGACTTCGCGAGAAACGGCTTCGACGGCGTGCCCTGGGCGACGTTGATCCTCGGCCCGCTCGGCATCCTCGCCGCGTTCGTCCACCTGTTCCGGCTGATGAAGCGATGACGGCGCGGGACTACGGCTGGGTGACGCTGCCAAGCCTCGCGGTACTCGCGGCCGCTCCGGTGGTTGAGTTCGCGATTGGTGGCCGGCACTTGATGTCGGCGACGGCGGCGGTGCTGCTGACCTGGCCGATGGCGCTGCTCTCCCTGTGGTGGGTGGGCAGTCGGACCGATCGCCGGATGATCGCCATCGTGGTGATCGCGGCGGGTCTGCTGCGGCAGGTGGTGGCCGTGGCCGGATCGGTTCTCGTGTATTTCGCGGCCGACTGGACGAAGGCCGCGGGTTGGACGTACTGGCTCTGGATCGCAGTGGCCTACCTCTCCTCGTTGGCCGCCGAGGTCTTCGTTTTGGCGAAGCCCGGCTGGGTTGGACGCGGAGGTGGTGGCCGGAAGGGGTGACCTTCGTATGGCCGCACACGCTCCCGCCGGGCAACCGCTCCCCATCGATCCGTTCCACCACGTCATCGACGACAAGAAGATCGAGCTATTCGAATCGCTCCACCTGGCGATCGACCTGCCGAAGATCGCCGGCTATCAGATCACGAAGTTCCACATCTTCCTCGCACTGTCCGCCGCGATCGTCGCCGTCGCGATGATCTGGATTGGCAAGAAGATGGCCACGGGCGAGAACCCGCGCGGCAAGCTGTGGAACGCCCTCGAATCGCTGCTGTACTTCGTCCGCGAGAAGATCGCCAAGCCGGGCCTGCACGACGAGGCCGACAAGTACGTGCCGTTCCTGACCACGCTGTTCCTGTTCATCTTCGTCGTGAACCTGCTCGGCATGATCCCGTTCTTCGGGTCGGCGACGGCGAGCATCGCGGTGACGTTCGCGCTCGCCCTGTGCAGCTTCGTGGTGATCCACGTGAGCGGCGTGAAGGAGATGGGCTTCGGTCCTTACATGAAGTCGTTCATCCCGCACATCCATCTGGAAGGCGGGGCGTTCATGAAGGCGCTGGGCTTCGGCATCATGATCGGTCTGGCGGTGCTCGAATATGCGACGGCGTTCATCCGCCTCGCCGTGCTGGCGATTCGTCTGTTCGCCAACATGCTCGCCGGGCACACGGCGCTGTTCATCATCCTGTTCTTCATCCAGTATGTCTCCCGGCCGATCTCCGATCCGATGGGCGGCTACCTGCACGAAGCGCCGGGCTGGCTGTATTACCTCATCACGCCCGTGAGCGTGGCGCTCTCCGTGGCGCTGAGCTGCCTCGAGTTGCTCGTGGCGGGCCTGCAAGCCTTCGTGTTCGCACTGTTGACTTCGACGTTCATCGGGCTGGCGAAACACCCGGCCCACTAACCTGGAACCCTCCAACCGTTTTCCTCGAAAGGACGAGTCGAATCATGCAACGCCGCAACCTCCCGCTGTTCGGAGCGCTGCTCCTGGTCCTCTGCTCCGCGAACCTGGCCTCCGCCGCCACGGGCGCCGGCTATGCCGCCGCCATCGGCATGGGCCTGAGCGTGCTGGGCATCGGCATCGGCCTCGGCCTGATCGGCAACGCCGCCATGAGCGGCATCGCCCGCCAGCCCGAGCAAGCCGGCACGATCCAGTCGGCGATGATCCTCGTGGCCGCGCTCGTCGAAGGGGCCGGGATTCTCAGCCTCATCCTCTGCCTCGCGACCTTGTTCATGGGTGCGTAAACCGCCGACCTTGCGGCCCTCGGAGGAAGGACCATGCTAGCACGAATCTGCGCGCCGCTGCTCCTGGCGTTGTTCGTCGGCGCGTTCGTCGGCTCCGCCGCGCCGTCGGCGTACGCCGCCGCGGCGACCGAGAAGAAGGCCGAGGGCGCGACGGACGACGGCCACGACCCGACCGCGTTCATCGACCTGCCCAAGCGCTGGGACCTCACGATCTACACGCTCGCCGTGTTCGTGCTGCTGTTCCTCGTGCTGTCGGTCTTCGCGTGGCCGAACATCTCGAAGGGCTTGCAGAAGCGCGAGGAGATGCTTTCGGCCGTGAAGGACGCGGCGGACAAGGCCAAGCGCGAAGCGGAGGAGATGTCCGCGAAGCTGAAGGCGGAGTTCGCGACGGCGAACGACAAGGTGCGGGCGATGCTGGAGGAAGCCCGCCGCGACGCGGACGCCCTGCGGGCGACCGAGCGCGAGATCGGGCAGAAGGAAGCGGCGACGGAACGCGACCGCGCCCGGCGCGAGATCGGCGCGGCGAAGGACGCGGCCCTTCAGGAGATCTACCAGAAGGCCGTGGAACTCGCGACGCTCCTGTCCACGAAGACGATCAAGAAGAACCTGACCGCCGCCGACCACCGCAACCTGGTGGACGAGGCGATCGCCGAGTTGAGCAAGGAACCGTCGCGGAACTGATTTTTGGGCGAAGCCCACGGACAAACGTCCGTGGGAAGTCATTGCCGAGCGGAACTCACCATGGCCGACATTCCCGATACCGTGCTCGACGAGGGCGTGACCCGCAACCGGCTCGCGCGCGTCTACGCCGAGGCGCTCTTTGCCGTGGCCGCGAAAGCGAACCGGCAGGACGACGTCGGTGCGGAACTCGACGACCTGATCCGCGGCGTCCTCGCGGCGAAGCCGGAAGTCGAAGCGTTCCTGAAGAACCCGACGGTGAGCAAGCGGAACAAAGGCCCGGTGATCGCCTCCGCGTTCGCGTCGTGCTCCGAACCGGTCCGCCACCTGCTGGGCGTGCTGAACGAGAACGGCCGGCTGGCGCTGATCCGCTCCGTGGCGGCGGTGTACCGCGACCTCCGCGACACGCAGGCCGGGCGCGTCCGCGTGATCGTGAAGTCGGCCGTGCCGCTGACCGGCGAGCAATCCGACAAGCTCAAGACTCAACTGCAAACGAGTTTGAAGAAGACCCCCGTCATCGTCCCGGTCGTCGATCCCGACTTGATCGGCGGCCTGATCGTCCAGATCGGCGACCGGGTCATCGATACCTCCGTCCGCACCCGCATCCAAACCCTCCGCGCACAACTGATGGAGCGAGGCACGAGTTATGTCCTCCAAAATTAACGCCGGCGAAATCATCAGCGTCCTGACCAAACAGATCGGCGAGTTCGGCCAGAAGTCCGAATCGCGCGAGGTTGGCCAGGTGCTGGAAGTCGGCGACGGCATCGCCCGCTGCTACGGCCTCTCCGGCGTCATGACCGGTGAAATGATCGACTTCCCCGAGGCGAACGTGAAGGGCCTCGCCTTCAACCTCGAAGAGAACTCGGTCTCGGTCATCATCCTCGGCGACTACCTCAAGGTGCGCGAGGGGATGGAAGTCCGCACGACCGGGCAACTGCTCAGCGTGCCCGTCGGCCCGGCCATGATCGGCCGCGTGGTGGACCCGCTCGGCAACCCGATGGACGGCAAGGGGCCGATCATCACCGACAAGCGCCGCGCGCTCGAAAGCCCGGCCCCCGGCATCGTCGACCGCCAGCCGGTGAAGCAGCCGCTGCAGACCGGCCTCAAGGCCGTCGACGCCATGACGCCCGTCGGCCGCGGCCAGCGCGAACTCATCATCGGCGACCGCAAGACCGGCAAGACCCAGATCGCCATCGACGCGATCCTCGCGCAGAAGGAAGAGAAGGTCATCTGCGTGTACGTCGCGTGCGGGCAGATGGAATCGAAGATCGCCGGCGTCGTCGAGAAGCTCCGCGAGTCCGGCGCGCTCGATTACACGATCGTCGTCGTCGCGTCGTCCTCCGACGCCGCCCCGCTGCAATACATCGCTCCGTACGCCGGCTGCGCGATGGCCGAGTACTTCATGTACGAAGAAGGCAAGGACACGCTCGTCGTGTACGACGACTTGTCGAAACAGGCCGCCGCGTACCGCCAGCTCTCGCTGCTCGTGCGTCGTCCTCCCGGCCGCGAAGCCTATCCCGGCGACGTGTTCTACTGCCACAGCCGCCTGCTCGAGCGCTCCGCCAAGATGGCCGAGCGGTACGTCATCGTCCCGGAGAGCGCCGACGCCGCCAAGGTGCAGGACGACTGGGGCGTGAACGCCGAGAACGACCCGACCAAGAAGCGCGAGCCGGGCGAGAAGGGCAAGGTCTATAAAGGCCCGCTCGACAAGGAGCTGGCTGAGAAGCACGAAAAAGATGGCACGGTCACTGGCCACATCACGAACTTCCCCGGCCACAAGCTCGTGAAGATCGCGAACTCTGGCGGCTCCTTGACCGCGCTGCCGATCATCGAGACGCTCGAAGGCGAAGTGTCGGCGTACATCCCGACGAACGTGATCTCCATCACCGACGGCCAGATCTACCTGCAGCCGGACCTGAAGAACGCCGGGGTTCTGCCGGCCGTGGACGTCGGCATCTCCGTGAGCCGCGTCGGCGGCAACGCCCAGATTGGCGCGATGAAGGACAAGCGCGTCGCCGGCGGCTTGAAGCTCGCCCTCGCCGCGTTCCGCGAACTGGAAGCCTTCGCGCAGCTCGGTACGGAACTCGACAAGGTCACGCAGCAGCAGCTCGACCGCGGCTACCGTATGGTCGAGATTCTGAAGCAGGACGCCTACAAGCCGATGAACGTGCTGGATCAGGTGATGATCATCTACGCCGGCAACAGCGGCGCGCTGGACAAGGTCGACCGCAAGAAGGTGAAGGCGTGGGAATCGCAATTCCTCACGTTCGTCCGCGAGCAGATGCCGGAAGTCCGCGAGCAGCTGGCGAAGGACAAAAAGATGACCGACGACGTGGTGAAAAAGCTGGACAGCGCCATCGCGACCTTCCAGCCGCAGTTCAAGGCTTAAATCCATTTTTCATTTTGCATTGGTCCGGACATGACCGGACCAATGCAAAATGAAAAATGCACCCGTACACGAGCGTAATCTCCGATGGCCAATCTCCGTTTACTCGTGAAACGCCGCAAGGCGGTGCGGAACATCCGCAAGATCACGAAGACGATGGAACTCATCGCGACCGCGCGCTTCAAGAAGGCGCTCGACCGGGCGACCGAGGCGGAAGCGTACACGAAGAAGATCGCCGAACTGGCGTCGGACCTCAGCCAGAGCGCCGGGGAAGTCAGCCACCCGCTGCTCGCCGTGCGACCCAAGATCGAGAAGGCATTGATTCTGGTTTGTACCTCGAACCGCGGCCTGTGCGGCGGGTACAACGGCGGCATCCTCCGCGAAGCGCAGATCAAGATCCGCCAGCTGCGCGCCGACGGCATCCCGTTCGACCTCGAAGTCTCCGGCCGCCGCGGCTCGACGTTCTTCAAGTTCCAGGGCGTGCCGATGGCGGCGCAGTACCAGCAGTTCGAAGACAAGCCTGCCTTCGAACAGGTCGACGAGATCGCGCAGAAGTACATCGACCTCTACGTCGGCGGCAAGGTGGACGCGGTATACGTCGCGTACCAGAAGTTCGTGAGCGCCGCCCGGCAGACGCCCGTGGTCGAGCAACTGCTGCCGCTCTCCAGCGTGCCGACGGCGTCCGCGGCGCCAACCGGTCCGAAGGCCGACTACGAGTTCCTCCCGGACGCCGCCGAGATCCTGAACAACCTCGTGCCGGTGGCGTTCAAGGTGCGGCTGTTCAAGTGCTTCCTCGATGCGGCCGTGAGCGAGCAGATCGCCCGCCGCGTGGCGATGAAGGCCGCGACCGAGAACGCCGGCGACCTGATCAAAGAGATTTCGCGCGAGTACAACCGGACGCGCCAGGCGAACATCACGAAGGAAATCAGCGAACTGATCGCCGGTAGCGAGGCGCTGAAATAATGCCGGAACGCCGCCCGCTTCGGTTCGACTCGCTCGCCGACGTGGTCCGCGATGCCGAGAACCTGCTGGCGAACGGCTACGACAAGGCCGGCAACTGGGACCTGGCGCAGTGCGCGAATCATCTCGCGTACTGGCTGACCTGCCCGATCGACGGGTTCGGCAAGGCTCCCTTGGTGGCGAAGGCGTTCCTCTGGTTCGCCCGCAACACGGTCGGACCGGGGCAGTTGAAGAAGATCCTGGCGAACGGCTTCCCGACCGGCGGCATGACCGATCCGGCCTCGGTGAAGCCCTCCGACGGAAACGACGCGGCGGCGGTCCTGAAATTGAAGACGGCCGTCGCCCGGTTCGAAGCCCACGACGGCCCCATCGTGCCGTCCCCGTTCTTCGGACCGATGGACAAGGACACGAACCGGAAACTGCAACAGGTGCACTGCGCGCACCACCTGAGCTTCCTGATACCGAAACAGGCTTAATCGAGGACCGACGACATGGTTGCCACCGCTGCGAAATCCGGCAAGATCGTGCAGATCATCGGCTCGACGTTCGACGTCGAATTCGAGGACGGCCACCTGCCGGAAATCTACAACGCCCTCCGCATCGAAGACAACACGCGCGGCGTCGCCATCGCCCTCACCGGCGAGGTCCAGCAGCACCTCGGCGGCAGCCGCGTCCGCTGCGTCGCCCTCGGCAACACCGACGGCCTCGTCCGCGGCATGCTCGCCGTCGATACCGGCGCCGCCCTCTCCGTGCCCGTCGGCTACGGCACCCTCGGCCGCGTCTTCAACCTCCTCGGCGAACCGATCGACGGCCGCGGACCCGTCAAGTGCGACGAAAAGCGCCCGATCCACCGCGAACCGCCGAAGTTCAACGAACTCTCGCCCAAGTCCGAAGTCCTCGAGACCGGCATCAAGGTCATCGACCTCCTCACGCCGCTGGCGCGGGGCGGCAAGGCCGGCCTGTTCGGCGGGGCCGGTCTCGGCAAGACGGTTATTCTGCAGGAACTCATCTCGCGCATCGCGAAGGTGTACAAGGGCTACTCGGTGTTCGCCGGCGTCGGCGAGCGCACCCGCGAAGGGAACGACCTCTGGCTCGAAATGCAGGAAACCAAGACCGGCGTCGGCGCCGACGCCAAGCAGGTGCTCGAGAGCACGGCGATGGTCTTCGGCCAGATGAACGAACCGCCCGGCGCCCGCCTCCGCGTGGCCCTCTCGGCCCTAACCATGGCCGAGTGGTTCCGGGATGCGACCGGCGCCGAGACGCTGATGTTCGTCGACAACATCTTCCGCTTCAGCCAGGCCGGCTCGGAAGTGTCGGCGCTCCTCGGCCGGATGCCGAGCGCCGTGGGTTACCAGCCGACGCTCGCCACCGAGATGGGCGAGTTGCAGGAGCGGATCACCTCGACGGCGAAGGGCGCCATCACCTCCGTGCAGGCGGTGTACGTGCCGGCCGACGACCCGACCGACCCCGCGCCGGCCAACACGTTCCAGCACCTGGACGCCTTCATCTACCTCGAGCGCTCGATCTCGGAAAAGGGGATCTACCCCGCCATCGACCCACTGAACTCGAACAGCCGCCTCCTCGACCCCGCCATCGTCGGCGAGGAGCACTTCACGGTCGCCGACCGCGTCAAGCGGATCCTCCAGCGCTACCGCGAACTGCAGGACATCATCGCCATCCTCGGGGTCGATGAGCTTTCGGAAGAAGACAAGCAGGTCGTCGCCCGCGCCCGCCGCATCGAGCGCTTCCTGTCGCAGCCGTTCATCGTGGCCGAGGCGTTCACCGGCAAGCCCGGCAACGTGACGCCGCTGAAGGAGTCGATCCGCAGCTTCAAGGAGATCTGCGACGGCAAGTGGGACCATCTTCCGGAGTCGGCGTTCATGTACGTTGGCACGATCGAGGAAGCCGCCGCCCAAGCCGAAGAGCAGGCGAAGAAGGCCGGCGGGAAGTGACGAAAACGATGAACGGTGAATGATGAACGAGGAATTCGTTCGTCATTCGCCGTTCATCATTCAACATTCATCGTTTCCGAGAAGATCATGGCCGAATCCACGGGCAAGTCAATCAAGGTCGTCGTCGTCACGCCGGAGCGCGCCGTGCTCGATGAATCGGCCGACATGGTGGTGCTGCCGCTGTTCGACGGCGAGTTCGGCGTGATGGCGAACCACTCGCCGTTCGTCGGCCAGCTCGGGCCGGGCGAGCTGCGCGTCAAGCATGGCGACGAGACCAAACGGTTCTTCATCGACGGCGGCTTCGCGCAGGTCGATAAGAACGTGGTGAACGTGCTGACTCAGTTCGCCCGCAAGAAGGACGACCTGACCGACGCGCTGATCGCCGCCGAGAAGACGAAAGCCGAGGCGCTGCCGGCGACGAACGAGGTGGAGCGGGCGACAAAGGCGAAGATGGCGGCCCGCGTGGCCGCGATGGGCCGCGTGGCGAAGAAGTGAGCCAAGAGGTGAGGAAGCAGGAGACTCGAAGCAGGAAGCAGGGGACGGGAGTCGGGGGAAACGGAATATCGGTCTCGATCTGGATGGCGGATAGACGAACCGACACTCCTCGGCCCCAACGGGGCCACCGGAAATAGCCAGGGGTGACGGAGCGAAACGACCGAACCCCTGGAAAGACATGCGAAAACAACCGTAGCCCCAACGGGGCGACCTTCGACTCGAAGGTCGCCCCGTTGGGGCTACGGTGTTCTTGATCGACGATTCCAGGGGTTGCGCTACGCTCCACCCCTGGCTATTTTCGGTCGCCTCTTCGGGGCTGCGAAAGCAACGCCCGGCCGATCCTCTTCATCCGCGTCATTCCATCCGCGTCATCCGCGGGCCAGGGTATCGATTCAGCTCCCCTTCACGGTCGGCAGCTTTTCGCGATAGGCGCGGGCGCGGTTCTCGTCGCCCTGCTTCTGGAACGCGTCCGCCAGCCGCCACACCGCCTTCACCACTTCCTCGTGGTCCAGGTTGTCCACGACCTCCACCCGGAGCAGCTCCCACATCGCCTCGCGCGGCAGGTCCAGCTGCAGGTACAACTCGCCGAGCAGGTTGTGCCCGTAGGCCCGCACGACCGGGTCGGCGGTCTTCGCGATCACGTCCTCGATCGCCTTCACCTCCGCGGCCGGCTTGGTCTTGGTCTTCTTCTCGGAGAGCGCCTTGGCGACGGCGGCGAGGACGGTCATCTTCTCGGCGATCGGGCCACTGTTGGGGAACCCGGCCGCCTTCTTGATTTCGTCGACGAGCGGAACGGACGTGAGGGCGTTGCCGCTGCGCACGAGCATCTCGACTTCGCCGAGGCGGGCTTCCCACTTCAGATCCGCCGGCAGTCCGTCGACCTTGGCGAGGAAGGAATAGACCGTGGCGGCCTCGGAGAATTTGCCGAGTTCGGCGTTCATCCGCGCGGCCGTGCGCGACGTGGGCCACACTTCCCAGGCGTTCTTCTTGGCGTACTCCTGCGCGAAGCCGGTGAGCTTGGCGATGGCGGCGGGGGCGTCGGTTTCGAAGTCCTTGCCGACCTTGGCGTCGGCGAGCTTGGCGGTCCAGAACGCCTCGCGGTATTCGAGGTAGCGCTTCGTCTTCGGGTCGGTCGGGTTCTTCTTCACCTCGGCGGCGTAGAGGTCCTTCGCCTTGGCGGCGGCGCCCTGGTTCTCGGCCGAGTTCAGGTCCAGCTTCACCTTGTCGAGGCCGGGCAGGCTGCCGTATTCGACGAACACGACGTTCGGCGCGGCGATGTCGACGACCGACTTGTTGTTGAGCGTGACCTTGAGACCGCCGGCCGACTCGGCGACGCTGCCGAGGATCACCTCTTCCGCGTAGTCCTTCTTGGGGTTGCGGAAGCGGACGCGGTCGGTGGCGCCGGCCCCCTGGCCGAAGGCCCACGGGAGCGAAACGGCAGCGAACCCGAACGCGAGGGCTAAAAGGATGCGACGACGAACGAGCATGATGACTCCGGTGATATTGACTGCTCAAAATTGAGCGTATTCCGATCGCGTTGACGATTCGACTCGGTTCGATGGTCGATCGATTGTCTTCAGGCCGAAGGCCTGGAAGTGCGTAGCCCAGGGCGAGGAGGCTTTGCGACGACGCCCTGGGTTCGCAACGTCAATTTCCAATATCGATCCAGCCCGAAGGGCTGGGACATCGCTCGTTGTCGCAGTCTTTCAGACTGCTGGAACGGTGCCGGCCGAACCCAGGGCGGCGTCGCTGCGCTCCTGGCCCTGGGCTAAGCACTCGCGGGTTTCGGCCTGCAAACCCTGGCTCGCCCACGGCGGTCTCGGCGTGCCATTCGCACTCGCCCCCTCACCTCGCCCTCTCACCCCGGCCCTCTCTCCCGCAAAGCCGGGGGAGAGGGAGTCAATCGGTGGTGTCTTCAATTCCTCATTCCTCATTCCGCATTCGGATCACTTTTTCTCTTCCATCGGCACCGCGGCCGTCGTCAGTTCCGAAGTCGGGTCGAGGAACGCGACGCCGCCGGCCTCCTTGTAGCCCGCCATCATGTCGGGGAACTCTTGCAGCAGAGTATGGAACCGCTCGCGCACGTCGGTCGCGAGGCCCTTCGCGTAGCCCTTTTCCAGCGTGGCGATCTGCTTGCCGAAGGCGTTCAACTGCGAGGCGAGTTTCATGGGGTTCGCGGCGAGCAATTCCGTGTTCGCCTTGGCGAGGCAGCGCTTCTCCTCGACGTAGAGATCGAGAATGACCGGGTAGAGCTTCTCGCGGTCCTGCTTCACGCGCTCGACGTTCGCGTCCTTCGGAATGCGCGCCGTCACGTTCGCCACGTAGGGCCGCAGCACGTCGGTCCATCCGGCGTAGGCCTCTTTCCATAGATCGCCCTTCTTGTCCTTCGGGGCTTCGGCCGCGCGGTCCTCCATCACGAACACGCGCTCGCGGCGGAACTCCAGCGACTTCGCCCAGCCGCTCTTGCCGTCCTTGCCCACGGCGGGCAGGAGCAGTTCGTCCGCCTTGTCGAACTGCTTGGACAGGCGGTACGCCCGGATCTGCTCGATCTGGGCGATCTGGTAGGCGATGACGGCGTCGCGCTTCTCGGCATCGAGTTCGGCCGTCGGTAATTTCAAAGTCGCCTCGTCCACGGTGGGAACCTTCGCGAGGACTTCGAGCGCCTTTTCATACAGGCCGAGGTCGCGGAGCGAGCGGCCGAGGAACGCGAGCGCCCGCGCCGAGAGCTTCTCCTTCGCCGCCTGTTCGCCGAGCAGCTTGCCGACCACGTCCGTCAGCTTCTGGGCCTCCTCGTCCTTCATCTGCTTCTTGAGTTCGTCGATCTGCGGGCGGACGAGCACGACGAGCCGGGCGAGGGCGTCGGTGGTGGCTTCGACGCTGCCGCCGAGCTGTTCGAGGAGTTTGAAGAGTTCGGCCGCCTGATCGACGGCGCCCTCGCGGATGCGGCCTTGCAGGCCGAGCACGATCAGTTCGCGGCGGAAGCGATCGAGGCCGTCGGCGGCGACGACGGCGTTGCCGGTATCGCCGAGCGCCTCGTCCGGTTCGGCGCCGCGGTACTTCTCGACTTCCTTCGCGGCCGGTCCCGTCTGCTTCATCGCCAGCAGGGAGGGCGTCATCTTGTCCGCCAGTTCCTTGTACTTCCCGTCCTTGTAGAGCGGGGCGCACTGGCCGTAGACCGCCCGCAGGCGAATCTCGTCCGCGGAGAACCGCAGGAGCTTCTTGTCCGCTTCCGGCATGGTCGCGGCGTCCGTCCGCTTCACCGTGTCGGCGGCGATCGCCTCCGCCCGGAGAAATCCTCCACCGCCCTGCAGCAGGTACAGATTCGCAAGGATGTTCTTGAGGATGAAGAACGATTTGAGCTGGTTCGGGTTCGTCGGTTCGGGCACGGCCTCGGCGGCGGTCATGGCGCGGCGGAGGATTTCGGCCTTCTGCTCGAGGGTGATTTTCGGATCTTTGCTCAGGACGATCGCATAGGCCGCGCGACCCATGTTCGTGCGGGCCACGGCGACGGCCGAAAAGCTCAGGTTCACCTTGCTCAGGATGTTGAACGCCTCCTGGTATTCCTTGTCTTCGAGGTACAACTGGCCGAGGCGGAAGCGGACGTTGTCGGTGGCCGGGTCGCTGCCGAGCAGCTTGTCGACGGCGAGGCCCAGCTCGATCGCGTGCTCCCGGTCGACCTTGCGGGCGTCGGCGTCGTTGGCGTCCAGCTTGCCGCGGGCGGCGAGGTAGCTCTCGATCGCCACCACGCCCGCCTTGGCCGCGAGGTTCCCCCGCGCCGTGAGCGCGACATGCTCCGCCGCCACGGCCGCCTGGTGCGGTTGATCGCACACGTAATACGCCCGTGCCAGCCACAGCCGCGCCTCCGTGGCGTCCTTCGGCAGCGTCGTCGGGCCCACCAGCCCGATCGACCGCTCGAAGAGCGCGATCACCGACGTCCGGGCCTTGTCCTTCTCGGCCCGCTTGTACTCCTCGAGATCCGTCGCCCCCTTCGCCGTCGCGGGAATCTTGTCGAGCTTGTCGATGTCGGCCATCTTGTCGTCGAGCGACGCCAGCCGCACCTGCGCGGCCATCAGGCACTCCTCGAAGTTCGTGTACTGCATCGGCGCGCGATTCGCATCCCCCACGATGAAGCGGATCGCGCGCATCCGCGCGCGGGTCGCGCGGTCGGTGTAGTCGTTGTCGAACTCCATCAGCCGCTTGTACTCGCGCGCCGACTCCTGCAGCAACAGCCGGGCATTGGTCGAAACGTTCAGCAGCTTCCGCGGCCCCTCGGCGTTCGCGGCCTTCTTCTCGTAGATGTTCCCGTTGTCCATCTCGGCTTCGCGCTGCGTCAGCACCGCGTAGTAGTAGGTCATGCTCAGCCGCTCCGGCGTCATCCGCGGCTTGTACTTGTCCTTGTCCAGCCAGTTCTTCGCCTTCACCTTCGCCGCGCGCACCGCGCCGAGGTCGCCGCCGCGGCCGCCGAGGTAGTCGTTCTGCGCCTCGAAGAATTCCACCATGCGCACGCCGTCCGCCGCCGCCGTCGGGTTCTTGGAAATGTCCGCCCGCAGGCTCGCGAACTCGGATTTCGCCTTGCCCATGTCGCCGATCTCGAGTTCGCACGCGCCGATCCAGGCCCGCGCGGCCCAGCAGATCGGGTTGGCCGTGTCCTGCCGGCTGAGGTCGAGGAAGATCTGCCGCGCCTGCTTGAGCGCCTCGCCGCGCTCCACCGCCTCGTTCCCTTCCGCGGCGATGTACGTCTCGGACAAGCTGAACTGGTTGACCCCGCGATCCATCTCGGCGAGCATCGCCTCGCGCTGCAGGCTGCGCTTGCGGAAGCCGTCGGTCATCGGGTTGTCGATCAGGGCCTTCATCTGCTTGGCCGCGTCGCCGAAGCGCGTGGTCGCCGCCTTGAACAGCGGCCGGATGGCCACGAACGCCGCCTTCTTCTCCAGCATCTTGCCGCGGTCGGGCCGACCGTCCTCGCCGACGGGCACTTCAATGCGCGACGCCCGGTTCAGCGCCGTCTTCGCCTGCAGCGACAGCACGCGCGCCAGCGCCAGCGACGCCTCCGCCGCGCGGGGGTGCTTGCCGTGATCCAGCAGGAACAGGCCGAAATCCTGCTTCGCCAGCGCGATCGCCGTATCCCGCACCGATTCGTCCGATTCCTGCTGCGCCAGCAGCAGCCGCGTCTTCGCCGATTCCAGCGGAATGAGGATCTTCATCTCCGCCGTCGGATTCTTCTTCCCCAATTCGTCCAGATATTCGATCGCGAGGTCGGACATGCCGTTCTCGCGCAGGCCCTGCACGAGGTCGAACGGATTCGGAGCATCGGCCCGCGAAACGAAGGGAAATGCGACAACCAAAGCCAACGCGGCGGACAGGCGGATCATCGGTGGAGACTCCGACGGGAATGACCAATACCGGATTCGACGCGAGCGGTGACGGGGCGGTTCCCTCTCCCCAATTCTCACGCGATCCGAAAACGAGTCAAGGGCGCGGTCGCCGGATAAACTATCCCAACCGCATTCGTTCCTCGTACGAGCCAATCATGCGTGTCCTTCCCGCCGTCCTCGTTCTCGCCCTCGCCGCCCCCGCGTTCGCCGGCTCCGCCAACTCCCTCCTCGACGTTTCCGCCGACGGTTCCCGCCTCCTCGTCGCCAACACCGACAGCGGCACCGTCACCGTCGTGAACCTGAAATCCAAGACCGTCCACTGCGAACTCCCCGCCGGCGACCACCCCGAAGCCGCCGCCTGGGCCGGCAACGTCGGCCTCGTCGCCGTCTGGGGGGATGACCGCCTCCTCTTCCTCGACGCCGACGCCAAGAAGATCACCCACATCCTCCCCGTCGACGACGAACCCTACGGCCTCGTCACCACCGCCGACGGCAAACGCGCCTACCTCACCCACGACTACCCCGGCACCGTCAGCGAGATCGACGTCGCCGCCCGCAAAGTCACCCGCTCCTTCAAGGTCGGCCCCTTCGCCCGCGGCATCGCCCTCGCACCCGACGAAAAGACCCTCTACGTCACCGAGTACTACACCGCCAGGCTCCACGCCGTCGACATCGCCACCGGCAAAGTGAAGGAAACCTGGACCGGCTACGAATCCGACAACATGGCCCGCCACGTCGTCCACCACCCCAAGCGACCGAAGGCGTACCTCCCGTTCCTCCGCAGCCGCGTCACCCACTTCGACGCCCGCGGCTCCATCTTCCCCCACATGGCCATCTGCGACCTCTTCGAACGCCCCGCCGGCGAAAAGAAACGCCGCGGCATCGACCTCGACACCTTCAACGGCGTCCGCGTCATGGCCAACCCCTGGGAATCGTGCTTCTCCAAGGACGGCTCCAAACTCTTCACCATCTACGCCGGCACCAACGACGCCAACATCTGCAACGTCCTCGACGATGATTACCGCGAACTCGAACGCCTCAACATCGTTCTCGTCGGCAAGCACCCCCGCGCCATCCGCACGAACCCCGTGACGGGCGAAATCTACATCTACAACACGCTCGACTACGAAGTGACCATCCACAACGAAGACCTGCGGCAACGCGGCGCCATCAAGGTGGCCACGCCCGCGCACAGCCCCGAATGGCGGCGCGGCAAGGAACTCTTCGTCACCGCCAAGCCGCCGATGGGCCGCACCGGCTGGGTCTCCTGCTCCTCGTGCCACCCCGACGGTCTGACCGACGGCCGCGTCTGGCAGAACCCCGAAGGCCACCGCCGCACCCCCCACCTCTTCGGACTCGCCCACACCCACCCCCTCCACTGGTCCGCCGACCGCGACGAGGTGCAGGACTTCGAATACACGATCCGCGGCAAACTCATGCAGGGCCGCGGCCTCGCGTCCGATCGCCTCAAACCCCGCACGACCTTCACCGAGTTCGCCGAACTCGACCAACCCCTCTCGGACAAGTCCGCCGACCTCGACGCCCTCGCCCTCTACACGAACGCCTTCACGTTCCGCCTCTCGCCGCACGCCCCGGAGGGCAAGCTGAGCGAATCCGCCAAGCGCGGCCAGGCGATCTTCAACAGCAAGGAAGCGAACTGCGCGAGCTGCCACACCGGCGCGTACTACACCGACAGCACGATGAAGAAGCCGTTCGTCCGCCACGACGTCGGCACCGGCGACCACCCCGCCGAGAAGATCGGCCCGCTCTACGACACGCCGACGCTGCTCGGCGTCTACCGCCAGGGCCCCTACCTCCACGACGGCCGCGCCGCCACCCTCAAGGACGTGCTGACGACCGCCAACCCGAAGGACAAGCACGGCCGCACGAGCCACCTGAAGCCCGCCGAGTTGGACGACATGGTGGAGTTCCTGAAGGCCCTGCCGTTCGAGCTGCCGCCGGATGACACCCCGAACGCGGTGAAGCACCGGTACAAGATGACGTACCCGAAGGCGAAGGTGGGGGAGTGAGGATGGGCGAAAAAAGCGGCGCAAGCCCGGGTAGCGAAACACTCAAGCGAGGCTCATGGGGCAAACGTACCGGCTGTCATATTTGTGTGGCCGGTACGATGACGCAACCGTGAAGCTTAGCACGTAAGAATGGAATCAAACAGATTCAATACCGCCTATCGATTCAATACGCCAGTGCAGATAGAAGATATATTTTTTAATGGCAAACTATACACGAGTATCAAACACATTGGCAAGTATCACATGAAGTTCATGATCTGTTAGTTCTGACAATATCTCCAAGGCAATCGCCATGCGTTTATCTTTGGTGCAAGTCTTAATAATCTCACTTGAAACCATATCTACATCTGTTGAAGTAAGAAATAACTTTTGATACTCGTAATTCTCCTTTGTTGCGACTATTTCGACCGCGATACCATTCTGTTTCGACCAATCCGATGTAGATTCATATATATCGACTTCGACATCGACTGGCGTATAACCTCTGCCTCGCAGGCCTTGTCCGCGATTTAGCCATTGATTTGTGATTTTTGCCACGGCCACTATCCTCCATCGATTGAAAGAATGTAAGATAAGCGATACTGATTCAGACGAAAAGTATTTATAATAGTCACTAGGGATCATTGAGCCTCTGCAGTTTATCTATATTTTGCCATCAACTCGTTAAGATGAATAATCGAATCATGCTATACACACATCTCTAATCGGACTCATTACGCTTTCATATTGCAACTTCAAGGATTGGAGTTGAAAGCTTGTTTTCATTGCAATTTTATCAAGCTCTTTGTTTGATCGGACCACGTCTTTTGGGTCTCCCTCTACTTGGGAATATACGATAGGTGCCAAAGATTCCACGAATGGTTTCCGGCGATTGACGAGAGTTGACTTCCAGTTCTCTTTGAAATAAGACGGCGCAATTTTCCAAGAAAATAGGTCCGGAAGTGGTTGTCCCGCAATTTGAGATGCAATCCTGCCAACTATTCCAATCATAAACAATTTAGCAGTGGAGTACTTTAGAAACTCATTCAATAGGACTTCTGGCTCATTCAGTGTCGATTGCCTATGCCGCGCTACGAGATCTAATTTATAATTGTTTAGAGCGGTCGAGAGCGATTGCACCAGCAATACGTGGCCTGCAGAAATCTGCTTAGGAAATACACTGTCATATATTGAGCGGTCCTCAAAAATAGTCCTGCGCTGACGTATCGCCACTTGAAATTTAGAATGGAAGGCCGCGAGAAAGGGTGCGATGGCTTCTGCCTGTATAGAAGAACCGCTTAGACGCTGCGCCCCTTGTCGGCGATGTAGATATACTATATTGGCGCTAGAAAATTCAGTTTGAAGTCTTGCTTGTACTACGTCATTTGAGCGAATATCGAACGCTTTAATGGCATTCTGGGTATTGTTGTTCTCAATTATCTCATTAACGATGTCAGAATCAGAGCATTTAATAAATCGGCAAGGTACGCGGCATGCTGCTGCTTGTTCGCGAGGTGCATTTCCAAGCACACCCGTAGTTTGTGCGCCATTTATCACGCTTACGCCGGTCGCGGTAAGCGAGCCTCCTTGTTTGGTGATTCCCTTTGTTAATATCGTTACTCCATTATTGAATGCCCAAAAACGCTTTGGAACTTTAGTTACTGTCTCTAAAATGCCGCGATTGATGCTAGTTTTCCTGCTTAACATGTCTAAAAATCCACGTATATTAGCGCTAAACAGGTCATCCTTGTGTTGATTCCATAAATCATGTAGAATTGATCCTTCAATGGTGGTTTGCACGGCCTCCCAGCCGTCGCCTGCCTCGTCTAACATCCCGTTCACAGTAAAAGTGATTCTATCTTCAACTACAATTTGCTTAGTTAACGAATTATACAGGTGCTGGAGCTTCGGTAGCCCAATTTCAAGTGATGTTACTGTTACATCATATCCGGCTAGCAATGTTTTTGCCGAATTTGCAACCGTAGTTAGCGACTCTTTCACATCGTGTGACTGCTGGTTATTGTGAACATACAGCAAATGTATATGTTTGACCTCTTTGCGGGCTAGTGCTTCTTGTAGCTCTATCGCTTTTGGTCGAATCGACTCTGGTATTCGCGAATAGGGCTTTGTGAGTAACCATGAAAGCGCGGTTAACAAGTCGTCGGCTTTGTTGGTAGAAGCTGTAGGTTTGTTCCAGTCATCTGAAGCGGTAGCTTGAACTATAAACGCGTCACCAGCCTCTGAATCTATAAGGCACAGGTCACAATCCTTATCGTCTCCGCCCTCTGTTATCGATTCCGAAGCAACTTCTGCATAGTCAGGTAAATTTGCGTAAAGGCATAGGGAGTATACTCCGAAAGCATGGCGCAGCGGTACGCCTTTCCAGTCTGCGGCGAAGAAGTCGTCCAATACTGGGTACAGTGCGATTACACTTTTTGTAGGTTTAGTAAGCTCTTGAATCGTCGCATTTTTAGACTTCTGCGGTTTCGAAGCCTTCTTAGGGGAGATTCTCTTAGGTGCCATTATTCACCTTCAAAAGCGGCAGATAACCTTGGGTATGATAAAAAGAATGAAACATTAATAAGATTGGATCAACGCTCTTAGCTGCAACATATAGCGAAGAATCCAATAGTGCTTCGGGATTCAGTTGAGAATTCCCTTCAATCAGTCGTCTCGTTGCCCCGCGCGATTCGTAATCTTCCAAATCCCACACGGCACCCGATTCGGCACGCCCGGCCGCCATCGCCAGATTGGCGAGTGTCTGGCCCATCCGCCAATCGGGAAACAGCTTGCCCAGCTCCGCAAGTGCCGCCAGCAATTCCTCGCGCGTCGTGTCGGCCATCATAGCAGTTCTCCAATGGTCGGAAACGCATCGAATTGGTGAGCGTCGCGGCGTCAGCCCGACGTGGTTCGGCGCGCCCGGCCACGTCCCGCTTACGCCGGGACGCTCGCATTGGAACGCCCGTGTTCCCAGCGAAGCGCTCAATCGCCGAAAACGAGACGGACGCCATTCGATGGATATCGAAGCCTCTCCTCACCCCGCCATCGCCCGATTCTCCTCCCACCCGTAGTACTTCGGCCGGTCGTCGAGGCGGACGTGCAACCACGGGACGCCGGCGCCGGCGGTGCTGAGCCAGACCGGCTTCGCACCCAGACGGCCGGCCACGGCGTCGCCGACCCGCTGCCAGAGCGCCGACCGCTGCGCGTACGGAGCGTGCCGCACGAACGCGGCCAGGTGGGCGTAGCCGGACGGATCGCCGAGCGGTCGCGGCACCACCAGGATCGCGTCCCGGCCGAGATTCGCGAACGACACGACCGGCTCGCCCGTCGACGCGAAATGCTCCGCGAAGGCGTCCGGGTCCGGCGGGCGGGCGAGGCCGGGATCGTCCAGCAGCACGCACTCGAAGGGCCGCGCGACCGACGCGGCGACGGCGCCCGGCGTCTCCCAGCGGTAGGCCGCGAACGGCGCGTCCGCCAGCCAGTCGTTGAACGCCGTGCGAAAGGCTTCGTCCGCCCGCCAGCCGTGGATCACATCCCCGACCGTGGCCGGCTTGGCATCGCGCAGCACGGCGAACCGCAGCGCCCGTTTGCTCAGAGTTTCGATCTGCACGGTCCACATGCCGCCGGCTCCGGGCTTTGGCCGCATCGTAGCCGACGCCGGGCCGGGGACCTACGGGAATCCGGCGGGCGGAATCGCCAAAATCGACGCAAGTCCTTACGGGGTCTGTATCGACCGGAGTGGGTCCGGAAAAAAGAGTGGGTCCGCCGGGGGGTGGCGCGGGAGCGGCGGACCCACTCGCGGGGTGCCGGGAGGCGAAGTGCGGCTCAGCGGCGCCACAGGAGCGAGTCGTGGCCGATGCCGAGCCGCTTCCCGCCGAACGGCAGCGAGTAGTCGTAGCCCCGCGTCGTCGGTTCGAGCGTGCCCTCGTACTTCCCGCCCAGCTCCTCGATCGTCTTCGCGTAGCGCTTGTGCTTCGAGTGGTAGCTCCGCTGCGCGTAGTAGAGTTCGTGCAGCTGGTCCTTCACCGCCTGACTTTCCTCGCGCTCGTATTTCACCGTGCCCGGCTTGGCGGTGCTGAACTGCAGGTACCCCCAGCGCTCCGGCCGGTGCATGTCGATGACGCCCTGCGGCGACCAGACCCAGTTGTACTCCGGCTTCTTCGGCACCTTCACGTACTTCCCGTTCTCGATCGTGAAGTCCCACTCGACGCGCGAGAAGTTTATGCGCCAGCGGTCGCCGTCCTTCGGCGGCGCGGCGGACGTCGACAGCTCCTTCAGCCCCTCCCACGGCCAGGCGATCTCGACGGTCCAGCCCGTGTCCTTGTCGCGCGCGTCGTTGAGCGTCCCTTTCACGTCCACGGCGGTCTTGAGGCCGAGGGCCTCCCAGGCGTTGAGCGCGCGCCCGCTGTCCTTGTACGGCTTCGAGAGCAAGAGGTCCCACGTCGTGTTCTTCGCGTTCAGTTCCAGCTCGCCGTAGAGGTGGTTGTCGCCGTCCGGGTCGAGGAAGACTTCGAAGTCGGGGTCGTGGAAGATGACGGAATCGTGTTTGTCGAGCGTGGCCCAGACGTGGGGTTCTTCCAGCTCGGCGGCGAGGTAGAGCGCCGCGTCGTCCCACGCCATCTTCACGCGGGTGCGGTAGCGCGGCTTCGGCTTCGCGTCCCCTTCGATGTCGACGAAGTCGTCGGTCCAGGCGGCGTCGGTCCAGACGGCGTCGTCGAGCTTGCCGTCGACGGTCGGCGGCTTGGCGGCCTTGTGGGCGACGTAGCCCTTGGGCGGGGCCGCCACTTTCGGCGGTTCGAGCGCGAGGAGGGGCGCGAGCGCGAGCGCGGGAACGAGCGCGAGGAGCCGGAGGGGACGCTTCACGGTGGCCTGCGGGGGTTGCGTGCGAGTTCCCCCAAGCCTATCGGACGCGCCGCGCTCCGGAAACCTATTTCACTTCGACGAGCGTGGTGGGCGCGGTGACGGTGACGCGTTGCGGGGAGGGGCCGGGCCACTGGTCTTCGAGGACGAGGGCGGAGAGTTCGGCGGCGGCCTTCCACGCCTCGCCCTGGGCGCGCACGTATTCGAGCCGTGCTTCGGCCACGGCGCGCTGCGCCTGGATGACGCGCAGGTATTCGAATTGCCCGCCGCGGAACGCCTCGACGGAGAGCTTGTAGGTCTCCTCGGCGCGGGGCAGGAGTTCGCGCCGGTACTGCTCGGCTTCGCGGCGCGCCGACTGGTACGCGCGCAGCGCGGCGGCGGCGCGGTCGGTCAGCTCGTTCGCGACGCGGCCAACCTCCTGCCGGGCGGCGCAGAGTTCCGCCTGTGCCGAGCGGATGTTCCCCTGGTTGCGATTCCAGGTCGGCAGCGGCATGCTGAGTCCGACGAGCCAGTCGTTGGACTTGTTCTGGTTCTGGCGGGTGTAGCCGGTGGCGAGTGTGACGTTGGGGATGACAGCGGCCTCGGCGCTGCGGACGGCGGCGCTGGCGCGCTCGACGGCGACCTGCGCCGTGCGGGCATCCGGGTGCGTGGCCACGATGCCCGCGAGCGTGCGGTCGGGGTCGTAGACCGGCAGTTCGGCGAAGGGGAATTCCACCCGATCGAAGTTCGCGCCGGGATCGCCGACGGCGGCGGCGAGGCGCTTGCGCGCCCACGGCAGTTCGCGGCGCGCCGCCTCGGCCTTTGCCGCCAGCCGCTCGCGCTCCACTTCCAGCTGCACGAGGTCCAGCCGCGCGATCTGCTTGCCGTCGAGCAGCGCCTGGCCGAACTTCACCCCCTCGGACGACAGCTTCACGAGTTCGTCCAGCATCGCCACGCGCCGTTCCAGCGCGGCGACGTCGGCGAACGCGGCGCGCACGGCACCCGCGACCTCGTACCGCTCCCGCAGCGCCGACAGGTTCGCGAGGTCGACCTCCTTCGCCGCCACGGCCTGAGCCAGCGTCAGCTTGTGGCCGGTCACGATGTCCTGACTGAACTTTGGCGCGGTCCAGATACCACCGGGGCCGGTGCGGTCGCCGAGTTCGTCTCCATTGATGTCGAGAGTGGGATTCGGGTACAGCCCCGCCTGGACGACGCGGCCCTGCGCGGCCTCGACGAGGTGCTGCGCCTTCGCCAGGCGCGGGTTCCCCGCGATGGCGCGGGCGACGAGGTCTTCGACCCGCGCCGGCGCGGCCTCGACGTGCTGGACGGGCACGATCACCGGCCTGGCGGCCGGCGGCACCGCCGACACCGCGGGCGCGACCGCCGCAATTCGCGAAAGCGGCGGCACGGCCGGCGACGGCACCGTCGCGCACCCCGCAGCCGACGCGAGTGCGGTCACTCCCAAGGCGAACCTGATGTTGCGAATCATTCCGTACTTTCGCGTGATGGCGTACCCTGGCCTGACCCTGAGAATCGACACAATCGCACCACCGACTTGAATTTCATCGGAGAATCCGGGAAATTGACTCAAGTTCGCCCGGCTCGCCGCATCCTCTTCCCGCGGTGCCTCATGCTTCGATCGCTCTGGCTCGCCCTCGCGCTGACCGGCCCGCTCTTCGCCGCCGACCCGCTGCCATGCGTCCGGCCCAGCAAGGACAACACGCACTTCGTCACGCCCGACGGCAAGCGCTTCGTCGTCTGGGGCGTGAACTACGACCACGACTCCACCGACCGGCTCCTCGAAGATTACTGGCACGACGAGTGGAACAGCGTCGTCGAGGATTTCCGGGAGATCAAGGCCCTCGGTGCGAACGTCGTGCGCGTGCACCTGCAGGTCGGAAAGTTCCTCGATGCGCCGGATCGGCCGAACGCGAAGAACCTCGAACGGTTCGAGAAGCTCGTGGGCCTCGCGGAGGAGACGGGCCTTTACCTCGATGTCACCGGCCTGGGCTGCTACCACAAGAAGGACGTGCCGGCGTGGTACGACAAACTGGACGAGGCCGGCCGCTGGGCCGCGCAGGAGGTCTTCTGGACGGCGATCGCGAAGGCGGGAAAGGGCCGCCCCGCGATCTTCTGCTACGATCTGATGAACGAACCCATCCTGCCGGGCGCGAAGCCCGAGAAGGACTGGCTCGCGGGGGATTTCGGCGGCAAGCACTTCGTGCAGCGGATCGCGCTCGACTTGAAAGGCCGCACCCGCGAGGATGTCGCCAAGTCGTGGATCAAGAAACTGACGACCGCGATCCGCGCCGTCGACCCCGAACCGATGCTCACCGTCGGCGTCATCCCGTGGGCGCAGGTGTTCAAGGGGGCGAAGCCGGACTTCAACGCGCCCGGCGTCGGCGATCCGCTCGATTTCGTCAGCGTCCACTTCTACCCGAAGAAGGGCGACGTCGCCGGTTCGCTCGCGGCGCTGAAGGCGTACGAAGTCGGCAAACCGCTGGTCATCGAGGAGATCTTCCCGCTGAGTTGTTCGCTGGAAGAAGCCGCAGAGTTCATCGATCGTTCGAAGTCGCACGTCGACGGCTGGGTGAGTTTCTACTGGGGCAAGACGATCGCGGAGAACGAGAAGGCCGGCGACCTGAAAGGGGCGATCGTGGCGAAATGGCTGGCGTGGTTCCGGGACAACGCCAAGAAATACCGGGACGACCGGCCGTGACCGGTTGGACTTCAACCCGTTTTCCCATTTTGGGCGGCCCGCCGGCGCGCCGGTGGGGCCTGTGCCGGTGATACCGGCGCCAATCGCGCCGCCCCGCGCATTCGTCTCTATATTCATGTCGGGTTCGGCGGATCGCCGATAAACGACGGAGCAAACGGACCCCCCGCGACGAGAGGAATCACCGTGCGGAACACGCGCAGCCGTCTGAACATCGTCCAACTCGAAGACCGCACGGCCCCGGCCGTCTTCACCGTCACCACGACCGCGGACAACGGGAACAACGGCGCGCCCACGGCGGGATCGCTGCGCGCCGCGATCCTGAGCGCGAACTCCACGGCCGGTGCGGACACCATCAACTTCGCCATCGCCGGCGGGGGCGTGCAGACGATCCTGCCGCCGAACGCCCTTCCCGCGATCACCGAGAGCGTGACGATCGACGGCACCTCGCAGCCCGGCTACGCCGGCACGCCCGTCGTCGTCCTCAGCGGCAACTCGGCCGGTGCCGGCGCGAACGGCCTCGCCCTGTCCAACCACATGATCAGCACCATCAAGGGCCTCGCCCTCGGCGGCTGGAACGGCGCCGGCATCCGCATCGACGGCGGCGGCCAGCACCAGATCCGCAACAACCACATCGGCGTCAACGCCGCCGGCAACGGCGTCTTCGCCAACACCGACGGCATCGTCATTACCACCGCGTCCAAGAACAACCTCGTCGGCGGCAGCCAGGACGCGCGCAACATCATCTCCGGCAACTCGCAAGCCGGCGTCGTGCTGGCCGCCGGTTCCGAACAGAACACCATCGCCGCCAACTTCATCGGCGTCGCCTTCGACGGCGTCACCCCGCTGGGCAACGGCACCTTCGGCGTCTGGGTTCGCGACGGCGCTGCCTTCACCACCGTCGGCGGCGCCGCCGCGGGCGCCGGCAACATCATTGCCTCCAACGCCAGCCACGGCGTCCGCATCTCCGACCCCGTCACCGCCGGCGTCCTCGTCCAGGGCAACCGCATCGGCCTCGACTTCGCCGGCACCGCCTCCGGCAACGGCGGCGACGGCGTCCACGTCGACAACTTCGCCGGCACCACCCCCTTCAACGGCTTCAACCCGCCCACCACCAACAACCGCATCCTGTCCAACACCATCCAGCGCAACCAGGGGAACGGCGTTGCCGTCCGCAGCAACAGTCGCTTCGTCCGCATCCTCGACAACTCCATCGCCCTCAACGGCGGTCTCGGCATCGACGTCGACGCCAACGCCAATAACGGACTCGCCGCGCCCGCCATCGCCAAGGTGACGGCCGACACCATCAACGCCCTCACCGTCACCGGATCCATCGTTGGTCAGCCGAGCACGCAGTACCTCGTGACCGTCTACACCAACTCCGTGGCCGACCCCAGCGGCTTCGGCGAAGGCGAGACGAAGGCCGCCGCCGTCACCGTCACCACCGATGCGAGCGGCAAGGCGAACTACACCGCGAACATTCCGGCCGCGCTCTCCGCGCCCTTCGTCGCCGCCACCGTCACCGACGTCGTCGACGGCGACACCTCCGCGTTCTCCCCCGCCGTCGCCCGCCCGCCCCGCGGCCTCGACGGCCGGCTCGCCTTCGCCGGCGCCGGCAGCGGAGCCCCCGTCGTCAATCTCTACGATTCCTCCGGCGCCATCGCCGCCACCCTCACCGCCTTCGACGCCTCCTTCACCGGCGGCGTCCGCGTCGCCGCCGGCGACTTCAACGCCGACGGTGTGCCCGATGTCATCGCCGCGACCGGTCCCGGTTCCGTCACCCTCGTCCGCGTCATCGACCCCGTCACCCAGAAGATCCTCTTCGAAGTCCAGCCGTTCGAATCCGCCTTCACCGGCGGAGTGTACGTCTCGGCCGGCGATCTCAATGGCGACGGCAAGGCCGACATCGTCGTCTCCCCCGACGAAGGCGGCGGACCCCGCGTCGACGTCTACAGCGGCGACGGCTTCGGCAAACTCGCCAGCTTCTTCGGCATCGCCGACCCGAACTTCCGCGGCGGGGCCCGCACTGCCGTCGGCGACGTGAACAACGACAAGCGCGCCGACCTCGCGGTCGCCGCCGGCTTCGGCGGCGGGCCCCGCGTCGCCGTCTTCAACGGCACTACGGTCACGACCGGCGCGCCGACCGTCCTCTTCAACGACTTCTTCGCCTTCGAGCAGACGCTGCGCAACGGCGTCTTCATCGCCGTCGGCGACATCAACGACGACGGATTCGCGGAAGTGATCGCCGGCGGCGGACCCGGCGGCGGACCGCGCATCACGGCCTTCAGCGGCAAGGGGTTGCTCACAAACCAGTATGTCCCCGTCGCCAATTACTTCGCCGGGAACGATTCCAACCGCGGCGGCATCCGCATTGCCGCCCGCGACCTGAACGCCGACGGCTCGTTCGAGATCATGGCCGGCGACGGTCCCGGCGGCGAGGGCCGCCTGCGCGTCTACACCGGCTCCGACCTGATCCAGGGCGGCACCGACCCGCGACTCAACGTGGTCGCCTTCGCCGGCGCCGCCGGCGGCGTCTTCGTCGGATGACGAATGCCCGGCGCGTCGCCCGACGTCAACCGATGCCGGGGAGGTGACCCGGCTCCGGCGCTCGAGAATGATCTCGCCCACGTGTTGGCGGAACGCGTCCGTCGCCAGCCGGCGCGCCACGTTGTCGTTCGCGCCCTGTGAGACCAATTTCGCCCGCATCACCTCGATCATCGGCGCATACCGCTCGTGGCGAACCATCGCCTCGATCGCCCGCCGCTCCTTCTCGCCGAACTTCGACGGGTCGAACACGACCTGGTCTTCCACCTCGTCTTCGTCCTCATCCAACTCCGCCGGGGCGCCGGGCCCAACCATTGCGGACGGCAGTGATTCCACGATGCTCCGGCGCGGTTCCGGGATCGGTTCCAGCCCGCGGAGCGGTTCCAACGTCGATTGTGGTTCGGGTTTCGGCGGCGCGACCGTCGCGCCGGCGAGGTCGCGGCCGTGGCGGAGGCGGGTCCGCTCGAGGTCGAAGATCGCCTTCGCCGCGCGCTCGGCGGCGGCGACGTCCGGGTGAATCAGTCGCGACTGGTAGAAGAGCATCGCGGCGAAGACGGCGTCGCTCCACGCGAGTTGCTTCTCTTCGGCCGTGGCGGGGAGCGGCGGGGTTGCTGCCGGCGCAAGGTGCGCGGCGATGCGGTTGTGGGAGGGAGGCGCGAGCGCGATCATGGGATTGCTCCGTATGACGGGTGGATTTCGGAGCATTCGATATAAGTGAACAAATGACAAGTAAAATGGCCAGGTTCTCGATCTCGACTCTGATAAAGGGGACGCAGCTGAATGCCGTTGCGTGAATCCTTAACTTGTTGACCTGTCAGGGAGTTGGGCTGGCGAAAGTGGCGACGTCCGGCCAGAGTGGGGGTTCTCACACCTTCCATTCGA
>JALHPZ010000041.1 GCA_022842245.1 Gemmataceae bacterium | reverse complement strand
CCGAGGGATGAAAGTGGCTGGTCGGATCGGATGGCGTAGTCCGATCCCAGGAGGTAAACTGTCACCGAGCGCCACACTTCTCAATCGGCGAGCGCTGCACTTCTCGATCGGCGTTTACAATTTCACGATTCTCTCCGGTCTGTAGTTGTGGGTGTGATTGGGTGGGGTGATCCCGGTCAGCGCCGGGTGGTGCTTTGCAACTTGAGGCCGACGCTGCCGGTCTCCTGCCACTGTTCGCGGACATCCTTGAACCCCGGCCGCGGCAGAGCCCAGCGGACCGCCCGGCCGCACTCGTCCGTCAGCCAGTCCGACAGCGAACTCGCGCCGTCGCGGCCGGCATCGTCCCGGTCCCCCACAACGATCACGGCCGTGTCGTGGGTCGCCTCGCTGACGACCTTGGCCAGCCAGACGCGGGCCAACGCGGACGGGAATGCGTTCGGTCGCCCGATCGCCCGCCGGCCGGCAGTCAGCAGCGCCGCCGTGTCCGACATGCCCTCGCACAAGTACAGGGGGCCGTCCCCGGCCGGGTGGTCGGGGACGACCAGCCCCCGCTTCCCGCCCGAAGCCGACGTTTTGAAGCCGCAGACGTGCCGGTAGGAAATGCCGACCACCCGCCCGAGATCGTCCCGTTCGGGGACGCTCCACCGCTCGGGCCGGTCCACCCAGCCGATGCCCAGTCGGCGAAGGACGCGTCTCGGTACGCCGAGCAGGTCGGCCAGTTGGGCGAGATAGCCGTCGCGGTCCGGGTGTGCCATAAAGCGTTCGGCGAGCGCTTGGAACTTCGGATCGGGGGGACCGTCCGAATCCACCGTCTCGCGGGACGAGGCCGGAGCCGGGGACAGCCCGCTTCCGCACCCGCGGCGACGCCGGGCGTATTCGGTGGCGAACAGGCGCGCGACGGACAGGCCGAGCGCGGCACAGATTCTTTCCAGGGTGCACCCGGCGAAGCAGTGCACGAGTAAGTCGTCGTTGTCCGTCACCCGAAGCGAGAGCGACGGCGTGTTGTCGTAGTGCGAAGGGCAGCGGGCCATGTACGCCGCGCCATCGACCTTTCGGACCAGGTCCAGGCGTGGCAGCACGATCTGTAATGGCAGGGCGTCGTCCGGGGGCGTCGGCCAGACACGGCCGTGGTGGTCGACGGTCGGTTCATCGCCGTCGTCCTCGACCCGCAGGGTGTTCACGTAGCGGCCGTCAAGGTGTCCGGCGTCGTGGTCGCGGGCGTCCGGTGGGCCGGAACTGAGTTTGTTTGCCTTCTTCCGTCTGGTAGACTTCATGTGTGGTTCCTGTTGGTTAGTGGCGGCCGGGTCTGATACACCTGTTCGCCGTGTGTGGATGTGAGCGCGCGACACTCCCTGGCGGCACACCAGGGGGTTGTCGCTCTCACACGAGTTTCGATTCTGCTTGTTGTCTTCCCGCACCGAGTTGGCGGGTGCGGTTCCGGCGGGTTACACGCCCGCCGCGTCCAGGATCGCGTCGGCCTCACGCATCTGCTTCTGCCGTCTCGAGCTGACGATCACGTCTTCCCCGGCCCCCTGCGTCTGCGACAGGGCCGCGATGAACGTGGCGATCATTTCGCGGGTCACGAACCACCGCCCGCCGATCTTCACCGTCTCTAACTTCACCCGCGGGTTCCCGATCCCCCGCAACACCCACCTGGCCGTTGTCGAAGCGTGCAGGTTACGGAGTTCCGGCGGCAGCCACTTCGCCACCTTCGACAGCGGGATCAACTCTCCACTCGAAGTGCTCATCTTCACCTCCTTCGCGTCGACCACCGACGCAATGAGATGATTGCAGAAAAAGGCTGGAAATCGAGGCAATGGAGCGGATAGAGAGACGAAATGCGCGTAGAGTTCGTAGAGTTCAGAAAGTGGCTTTCAGCTTGGGCTCACACCGCTCTTGCCATCGAGAGGCTTGTTCAGCACCTCTCGCCCCGTTGCAGGTCGCCAACGCCAGACACGCGCGTTCCCCTTACCCTCGCAGAAGAACTCGACGTCCAACTCTAGCCTTGCCATGGTTTGGTTCAGCGACTGCTTCACCGCACTGACAACAACCCCTGCGGGATGTGGAACGGGGTGCTGCCAGTTCACTGCTTCAAACGCTTCCACGATCGGTGTGATCGTCGTGGCTCGGATATCGATGTCGCCACTCTTGCCCTGATAGCTGAGTGTTCCCAAATGTTTGTCACCGGGTCCTGCGGGGGTCCACCGCGGGCGATCCAACTCCGGCGGGGCAGCCACCGACCCATCCCAGGCGAGCAGTGTCTGTTCAAGATGTAAGTGCAACTTCGTGATCGAACCGTACGGGTTGGCGGCGTCGAACCATTCTCCGAAGTTGAACTGGAAGCACGTTTGGGACTGGAACTCCGCCAGCAGTTGGTTGACCTGCGGCCGGATGTGCTTGATAAGGTGTTCGTCATCGTACACCGACAGAGTGCCGAGGGTCGTGTCATAGGTCGCCGGGTTCGGGTAGCAGTCTTCCGCGAGCGTCCTGACGAGTCGGTAAAGTGTCTGGCACGGCGCGTCGAACGTGGCAACGAACTTGGCGACCGCCTCCTCGAAAGTCGTCCAGGCGTTGGGATTGAACGGGGAGCGAAGCAACGCCTCGGCATCCACGGCGGACAGACCTTCGGGGTCAGACTCCGCCGTGCCGTTCCGCCGGATGTCCGCCAAGTCGTATTCATTCAACTCGGCGTAAGGCTGGCGGGCGTTCCGAAGGTCCTCCAGCCAGAGCCGATGTTCGGGTTCGAGCCACTTCCGCTCGAACGCGATCTTCATCGCTCGGCCGGCGATGACGTGACCTTCCAGCTTCTGGTCTTCCGGCCGCCCGTCATTGATAGTGAAGGTGACCGCGAGGAGTTTCTGGAACGTCTCCCGCACGACCTTGGGTGGGGACACCTCTCCGTCATCCGGGTCGGCCCTCAGATAATTGATCACGAGCCGATACCGCAACTCGGTCACGGCATCGGCGAACCGGAAGACATCAACCGGCGTGGGCTTCAACCGCACACCGGCATGCTTTTTCTCGCTCATTCGTGACACTCACTTTCACCCCATCTCCGCCATCACCCGGCGGGCGAGGGTACGGTCTTCTTCGGCGTAGATCTGCGTGGTGGCCACCTCGCGGTGCCCGCCGACCACCCGCGACGCCTCCAGCCCGAACTTGGCCCGCACGGCTGTCAGTCGGCTGTGGCGTAACTGGTTCGGTGACCACACCGGCATCCCGGCTTTCACGCACCCCCGCTGCACCGCACGCCGGTAACTGGCCACCGAGTAGTGCGGCTTGAGCGGGGCCTTCTTCCGCCCCTTCGGCTTGCGGGCCGCCTGGCTCGGCGTCATCGGCGACGCCCGCTTCTCTTTTCGGTCCGCGTTGCGGGCGGCCTCCGACCGCCTCGGCGAGAACACGTAATCGGCCGGGTCGTCGGGCAGGTACGGGGCGATCACGCCCTGCGCCTTCGGGCCGATGAACACCACCCGCTCCAGGTCGGGCAGGGCGTCGTCGTTGTGGTGCTCGGTCTTGTACCGCGGCGGGCGGTACTCCCACACCGCCCCCGAGCGGTCGATGTCGAACGCCCGGAGTTGAACTGCGTCCTGCGGGCGGCATCCGCACAACCACTGGAACTCGATGAGGGCGGCTACCCGCTTGGGCACGACGGCCATCACCGCCCGCACGTGCTCTTCGCTCACCGGCCGCACCCTGGCCGTCTCGCGGGCGGCCGACTTTCCCCGCTTCAGGCCGCTCACCCGGCACAGCGCGTCGTGGACGGTCACGGGCACCAGCTCTTCTTCCACCGCCCAGCGGAACATCCGTTTGATGCGGGCAACGAGCTTGTTGATGCACTTGCGGCTCATGCCGCGGTGCAGCAGTTTCTTCACCGGCACCACCTCGCCGGTTGCCGGGTCCCGCTTCTTGAAGGTGCGGACGATGTCGTGGCGGATCATCGCCTCCCGGACGGCCATCAGCTTCTTCGGGCTGAACTCGCAGGCGGGGAGGTCGGGGTACAGCCGGCGGACGAACTTGAGGGCCAGCTTGATGGCGTGCACCTCGCTCGTGGGCTCGCCCCCCTTGACGTAGAACCCCTTCACGAACCGCCAGTAGGCGGCCATGAGTTCGGTCATGGTGAGCGGGGCGTCGGCGTTGGGCGGGGTGGCCGGCTGGTGCGGGGCGGCGAGGTGTTCGGCGACGAGGCGGTGGTACTTCTGGCGGCTTTCGTCGGAGTCGTACGCGCCGAGGTAGTGGTCGCGGCCGTTGATGGTGACGACAGCGCAGTCGCGGGCCTTGTGGTAACGGTACTTGGGACTGGTTTTCCGAGGCATGGTGGGTTCCGAAAGCGGAATCCAGTACGGTACTGGATTCCTTTGGCTTTCAGACCGCACCACCGACCGCCGATGGGTTAGCGTAAAGTGCTATCGGTCAACTGCTTCCGTCGAGTCGGGCTGACAGGATTCGAACCTGCGACCTCTTGGTCCCGAATCAGAAGCATCGGAGCCGAAATACGCGATTCGCAAGGATTCCAGCCGGTTACACATCACACAGTTTACTCACATCGCACCGTTTTGGCCCCTGAGTGCACACTTTCCATGCTTTTCTCTGCACGAACTCTGCACGAGTGTAGCCCACCGCCTGCCCGAAGGGGCTCTTGGGCAACGCCGTCCGGTTTTCTTCCTCCAGCCACTCGCCGAACCGCAACCGGATCGGCCCGGCCCGCGTCCGCCGAAGCGACACCGCGGCGTCACCGGTGAGTTTCCTCTCGGCGATCTCCTTTTCGACGGCGTAGAGCGTGTGGATAAAGGCCAACGCCTCGCTCGCCTTCGCCGGGTTGTTGTCCTGGGCTTCGACGAATTTCCTTCGCACGTGCGCCCAGCACCACCACCAAGCACCGCAAGCTGATCAGCGACGCCAGTTTCGCCCGTCTCACCGCATTCCTCACGGCCGTTGCCGACATCGACGCCGACCCGGACCCGGCGGCCATCGCTACCCTGACCGAGCAGACGGACAAGAACATCGACGCCGGGGAGGCGGTGCTGTTCGCCGTTTGCCAGCTCGTGTCTGACTCGGTCAATCGCCACCGGCAACTAGAAGAGTCTGGCCGGGCTGGCCGCCGCTGGGGCGGTGGGGGCAGACGTGCGCCGCCCTCTGCCGGTCGTTGGCCGGCCGGGTGTTCTGTTTCGAGCGGGTGCTCGCCCGAGTGCTGGATCGGTTCGGGTTCGACGCCGCTAAGCAGAAGCTGATTGACGGCCGAGCGTGCGACCGCGGGTTAGCCCTGTGGCTCGGCTTGGGACTGGACGCCACCAAGGCGGCGTTCCGGGAGGGGCTCGACAGCCATTTACGGGCACTCCTCACTGCCACCCCGGCTTGCTGGCCACTTGATCCGTCGAACGTGCCTCATTTTGAGGCCCGAAGACTGGTCTTTGATGCTTGGACGGGATCTCAGCGCTGTCGTTTGTGTTGGTGTATACCCCCCGAGTGATCAGTCCGCGGTTCATCATCCCCGGCCGCTCGCCATGATTGACTTTCGCGCCATCTGACCGATCCGCGGCTCTGCAAATAACGGGTTCGAGGAGTTGTGCGGCCAGCTCGATCACGCCGATTACCACTACCTCTTATCGGATCTTCCAACCAGCAACGACTCCACCTCGACGACCGCTTCGGTCCTTGTTGGAAGGATGGTGCGGCGAGGGATCAGGCCGAGCGGACTCGCGCAACCTGACCGTCGGCGAAGACCGCGAGTATCTCATCGCGCGTTTGGCCCCTGGCGAGGAACGCGATCGGCGACGGATGGCCGAGTACAGTCGAACGAAGTTCCGACACAATCCGGTTCCCGCTTTCGACGGCGAGCCAGTGAATCGCACCGTTCGTGGTCGCCGCCGCGATCCGTCCGAGTCCGCGAAAACAGGTCGCCACGAACGTAACGTTCGTCAAGACGAAGTAGGCTGAATCCATCGTGCGGTCCGGATTCGGATCGTGATACGCGTTCCATCGCAAGACGCCGTTCGCCGTGATGCCGACGATCTGGAAGCAATTCCTGTCGGGGGCGATCCAGTCCACGGCCGGCTGCCGGAGGGGAATTCTCGTCGGATGTCCCGGAGTCCAATCTGTCACCCAGCGCCGCATTCGATGACCGACGACATGACGAACGAAATTCTCGTCCCATTCCCAACGCTCGGATGAGTTGAGATTCGCGTGTAAGTACTGCTTCGGTCCGATAAGTTGGCCGGTCGTGTCCTCGGTGGTCTTCGCGCGGAGGTACGTTCCGTGGAAGGTCGTGTGGCGGCCGGGTCGGACCAGCGCGACGACCGGCTCGCCGTCGTGTTCGTACGACGCCGGCTGGAGGTACCAGTCCGCGATGGCGTTGTCATCTTCGCTCAGTTTGACCTGTCCTTCCGCGAGGTAGGACGGCAACGTGCGCACCGTCGCGGTGAGGTTCGCGCCATAGCACTTCAGATGAACTCCGGTCGCATCGGCATACAGGACGTGGATTGTCGTCGCGTCATCGTTTGTTGCCAAGCCGAGCGGGCGAGCGCTCGACAACTGCGCAACGCGGTCGGTCTCCCCTGTAACGCTCCGCCAGACCGAGATGCGATCCCCGACGGCGAGGACCAGATCGCGCGAGACCCGCGCGGCGACGACGGCGGTGAGCGTGCCTTCGCCGGCCGGTATCGGAAGCGAAATATCCGGCTTCGTCGGATTCGATCCCTTCGCGAGTGCCCGGGCTGCGTATTCCGCGTCGCGGACCTGCGGTCCGGTCCAGCCGCCCTTTGGCGCGAAAAGTTCGCGGGCCTTCTCGCCGGCCTGGCGAATCGATGTGGGATTCTCGAGGAGTTGCCGAGCATAGAAGAGTTGCACGCGGTCGCGCGCCGATTCCAATCGTTCGACCGGCAGGCACCCGTGCCCGGCATGCAGGGCGTAGTTGAAGAACTTCGAGGCGTGCGCCGACGAGTCGAGGCTCATCGCTTCGGCCAGCAATTCTTCGAACGCGGCCCATGATTCCGCCACGAGTACCTCGTCGATCAGACGTTCGCCGCAGGCGAGGTGATTGGTGCCGCCGCGCTTCCAACCCTCGCGGTAGAGCGCGGTCGCGGCCTCGCGCCGGCCGAGTTTCTTGCGAACGAGGTCGCCGGCTTCGAGCCACTGCCCGCGATCCCGCAATCGATTTGCAGCGAGTTCGAAATACTCTATGGCGCGGTCCTCGTCGCCGATGCGCCGCAGGAGTTCGGCGGCGGCCTCGTAATTCTCGCGCCGTTCGTAGAGGCGCACGGCCTCGTCGTATTCGCCGGCGCGTTCGAAGGCCTTAGCGGCCGCGAGCGGGTCGGCGAGCTTGTCGCGGTAGAGGATGGCGGCATCGTGGAAGTAGCCGCCGGCCATGAGCGCGTTCGCGGCGGCGCGCACGTCACGGAGCAGCACGCCGTAGAGGTACGCGGCCCGGCGGGCGTCGCCGCGGAGGGCGGCCTCATCGGCCAGGCGGCGGTATTCGCGGGCGAGATCGTTCCAGACGTCGCCGCCGCCGAGCCACGCCGCGCCGCCCCCGCCGCCGAGCAGGTCGCGCAGCGAGAAGCGCGGATCGCGCGGGGTCAATTTCGCCGAGGTGTCGACGGCCGGCGTACTCGAGGGATCGCCGACCGCGATCGGGGCACGCTTCAGGGCCTTCTCGATATCGCCGGACTGCAACTGCCGGAGCACTTCGCGCAGTGCGGCTTCCTGGTCGCCGAGAATCTTCTCGGTGATTCGCGGCACCTTTTCAACGGCCTTGCGGGCCAGCTTGCCGGCGAGGTTTCCCAGACCCGGCGCGTTCAACTGCTTGCCCATCCACGCGGCGAACCGCGCCGCGCCGAGGAGCATCCCCGCCCCGACCTGCCCGAGTATCGACCCTGCGCCCGGCCGGGCCTCCTCCGGCACGCCGCCCGCCTGGCCATTGCCGGCGAGCGGATTCGCATCGTCCGGCTCGCCGGCCGCGAGGATCTCGAGCACCGCGCCCGGCGGCGTCGGCCGCTCGATCGCGGTGAGTCGATCGGCGATCGCCGGCGTTTCGGGAAGCGCGGTCCACTGATCGCGGCGAACGCGCGGCGGCTTTAGCCACTCCTTGGGTAACAGTGGTCGCGTCGGGTCGAACGTGAGCGCGCCGTCGGCCAGCACAATCAAGCCGCGTGCCTTCGTGAGGCCGACGATTTCATCAAGGAGCAATCGCGGCAAGAGCTGCGCATCGACGGGCACGAAGAGATCGCCGCCGAGCCGTCGCAGGCGGATCGTGCCGGGCGGTAGGGCGCTCGCGAGCAGCAGGAACCCGCCCGCGACGCGGAAGACCGCCGGCATCGGCCGGATTGCCGCGCAGGCCTTCGCGAGCGAGCCGGGGTCGTCCGTCAGCAGCAGCCCCGCATCGGCCGGGCCGGCCGGCGATTCCAGTCGCACGAGTCGGAAGGGGATTTTCATGGAGTTGTCCCACCATGATGATCGAGCCAGGTCTTGATTTTCATTTCCGCTCGCGGCGTTGCGGGATATCCAAGCAAGATTGGATCGCCCCAGCTTGTACCATCTGAACAAATGGCCGCAGCCCTCTCGCGTCGAATGAGAAACGAGACTAGGATCCTGGACTTCTCCATTAACAATACTTGGCCCAAGCGATCGACCACGGCGCGAAAGACGTCGAAACCATTCTGCGTTCTCAATGGAAAGCGTGATGGATCGTAATCGATGTAACTCGATGAAGGGATTCCACCGCGGGATAGCGGTTCACCTCGCATTAACGAATGTACCATTTCGGTCGAATCAAACGAAAATCGATGAACGAAATCACCGACGGAAATCCACAATACACAGGGCGATTCGTCGAATTTCACGGACAGTCCGTTATGCAGCCGCGCCGTCGTCGCCACGGAACGCGGCAGCGCGGCGGAGGTCGTCTCCACGATCGAGACCTCCGAGACACGGCCCTTGAACGCGAGCAGGCCACCGTCCGGTGACAGCGCGGATTCCGAACCCGTTTTCCCGCCGGGCAGTTGATAGACCAGCCGCGTCTCCGGGCCGCGGAAGACGAGCCGCTGCCGGTTGCCAGAACTGGATGTCGAGAGGACGAGCACGTCGTTCGCGAGCTGGGCACTCTCGATAATCGTGCCGCCGAGCAACGGCATACCCTCTCGCGTCGGTTCGTGCTTCGGCCAGGCGGGTTCGACGAGTCGAACTTCGAAGCTCTGGTTTTCGAGATGGAGGTACGGCACGCGGCGAAAACTCTCTTCCGTCGACCACTTCGTCCAGACCGGCAGCCGGTACGGCGGTGCGTCGGCGAGCGAGGTCGGGTCGTTCCCGAGTTCAAGTAAAAAGTGTTTTCCCGTTTGGAGACTGATACCGGCGTTCAAATCCGGAATGAAACCCGATGTCGAGCGGATGACAATCTCGCGACGAAATCTCGAAACGAACCAACGCACCGCCCCCGTGGCCTTCGCCAGGCGGTGGATAGCGAGCGCCCGACTCTCGCGGTTGTAGTGGGCAACGACGAACCACTCGGAACGACTCGGGGGATTGAATTCGGACGCGGACGAGATGACGGCCGGTTCCATGCCGGATACGGTGTTCGAAACGACACGCACGAAATTCGATTCGTCGTCCAGCGTCATCCGCCCACAGACGGCAACGCCGTCGTCGGTGCCGAGGATCGCCTCGACCGATTTCAATACGGACCCGTCGCGATAGGCGCGCGGCAGCACCTCCGGTGGTTCGCCGTCGAGCGAGATCGCCTGCACGATCCCGTCGCGCGAAGTCGTGACGAGCCATTCGCCGGAGCCGTCGAAGCCGAAGATGGTCGGTTCCGCGACGAGGCCGGGGCGGAACGGGAAGCCGATCGGTTCGACGTCGCCCGTCCACGGCGGCAGCCTCCGGCCGAGTTTCGGTGGACGGACCTCGCGCGGCGTCTTCACGCGGATCGCTTCCGCGCCGGCGAGATCGACGCGGAACGATCGCAGCCTGACCGGCCCGCGCGGGCCCCACTCGCTGATCTCCGCCTGTCCGGCCGCGTCCACGGTGAGCGCGAAGACGCGGTCGGTCTCGCGGCGGGCATTGATCGCGAGGATGACATCCGGCTCCTGCATCGAACGCGGATGCGTCAACAGGAACAGATCGCGCGGCCGTTCGCGATCCCCGGCCGATACCACGGCATTCGCGAGCGTCTCGGCCGGCGAAGCGGTGAGATCGCTCGTTTCGAGAATCTCGGCCAGTTCGCTCGGCGACATCTGGTCGAGTGAAACCGGATCGCAATCCGACGAGTGGACGAGGTACGCGGGGCCGAAGCCCTTGCCGAGTTTCCGAAGCATCGACAGGGCGGCGCCCGCGAGAGCGAGCCGGACGTGGCCCCAGGTTCGCACGCCTTGATCCAGCACGATGATGCGGTCCGGTGGCTGCGGCGCGTGCGGCTCCTCCGGCTTGAAGTAGAGCAGTTCCCGTTCCGCGAACCGGCGGACGAACTCGTCCGAATCGAGCGCGAACTGGCTGAGCAACAACTGCTCTGGTCGGCCGCGGGTCGCGACGTCGGCGTGGCCTCCCTGCGGGATTGCGTCCGAAGCGCGGCGACGCGGCGGGAACGCGAGAGCCGCGTCGAGCGCCGGCGTCAGCCACGCCGCCCCGACCAGGCGTGGACGAACCTTCGCCAGTTCGAACAACTTGCCGATCCGCACCGAGAGCGTTTCGACCGGCTCCGCCAGCTTCTCGGCCGCATCCGCGTTCGGCGGCGCGCCGGTCCGCAGCCACGAGACGAGCGAATCCGGTTCGATTTTGAACAGCGCGGCGGCTAGGGTCCGCTCCACCTCGTCGAACACAAGCCACGAATCGGCGACAAGCCCGGGCAACGACTGACGGCCGAAGCGGAGCCGGTCGTTCAACGCCAACCGCACCTCGGCTGATTCCGGCGGCGCGACGGCGGCCGGCAGTTTGCGGCACAACTCCGCGATCAGTAGGCCGACGTTGCGAGGGAATCCGACGGCGGAGCGGTTCTTTTTGTAGGCGTCCCCGGTCCCGACGTGGCTGTCGTTCGTGCATTGCGACAGGAGGCGCAGCGCCGCGAGGACGTACGCGAACGGCGGCACCGGCGGACACGCGAAGACGCCGTCGAGGATTTGCGCCAGCTCTTCGACCAGCACGAACGTCTGGCCGTCGGAGTCCAGGATGCCGTCGTGCGTGAACGACCATCGCAGCCCGCCGAGCTGTTCGGCGATGCGAGGCGGAATCGCGAGGTAGGCGTTCGCCCGTTCGTGCGGCTTCACGGTGCGGCCGGGGTTCGGTGAGAAATGGCCAATCGGACCGCCGCGCGCGTCGCCGGGACGAACGCGCCGTTGGGAACGATTTCGACCTCGGTTTCGTTGAGAAAAACCAGTTCGTCGTTCCCGGCTCCGACGGCCATTCGAATCGTTTCGGCCGGGAGCGCCGGCTCCGTTTGAAATCCGAGCGGGACGAAGACGCTGTCGCCCCAGTAGCGTACGGCGTTCGGGATCGCGGGCAGGCCTTCGCCAAGCAGCCCGGCACGGTCGCCGTCGAGCGCGACTCGCACGCTGGAGAGTTCGCGCGTCGTCGCCATGTCGGCCCACGTGGCGAGGTCACGCACGGATGCGATGAGCGCCGTCGCCCGCCGGGGCGGGCCACCGCGAACGGCGCCGAGCCGGATGGGTGTCAATGCACTGTCCGTCGCCGCTCGCGGCTCCATGCGATCCGGCACGATCGTGCTGGCGAGTGGTTTCATTTCAACGACCGGCGGACGTTCCGAAGTCGGCAGGCGGCCGTTGAACGGAACCCATTCGTTTCCGTCTTGCCGGTAGAATCGCAGGCCGGCGACGGGCAGCAGGCAGCGCACGACTTCGATGCGCCCCGCCGGCCAATGGACCCACGCGAAGTCGCCCTCGAGTTGCACGCCGATATCGGGGAGGTGCCGGACGGCCGCGAGCGCGGCTAGCCCCGCCGCTGGCAGTCGCGCGGCGGACACGGTCTTCCACGGATCGCTCTCCGGCGTCATCCCAACTTCTCCAGGAGCAGGCCGGCGCGATTGAGCAGGTGCCGGCGTTGGTCGGCGTCGGCCACCCACGCGGAGCGATCCGCGACCGACTGCACCCGCTCGCGCACTCGCGCCAGCTCGACGAGCTTCGGCCCACGTGCCAAGTCCTTGTCGGCGCGTTCGAGTTCGAGGGCCAGCGCCTCCGCGTCCACCTGCTCGGGCCGGGTGGCGCGGGGATGCGCCACCTCCGCCTTCGGGGCCAGTTCGAGCAGGCCGTTCACGAGCATGCCAAGCGGCGCGATCTGCTCGGCGCGGTCCCAGACGTAGCGCAGCACCCAGAGATCGGACGGGTTCGCGACCATGCGGCCGCACATCACGGCCGAGGCCGCGATGAGCTTCAGCACCTTCACCGCGCGCCGGTCCGAGAAGGCGATGCCGAGGTCGCGGATCTTCGTCGCGGCGTCGGCGTAGATTTCGAGCACCGGGTTCAGGTCCACGTCCCGCGCCCGCGCCGCCATCGCACGCAGCTGGTCCGCCGTCGGGGAGTCCGGCGCTGGGGCCCCCGTGCTTCCGTTGCGTTCGAGTTCCCACCCGGCCGCGAGCATTCCCGGCAACTGCTCGCGCGGCAGTGAATCGACCTTCACCCGTAGCAAGAAGCGGTCGAACAGCGCCTGGAGCGCGTCGTCTTCCGGCAGGTGGTTCGATGCCGCGAACGCACTCACCAGCGGCAGGCGGTGCGTCTCCAGCCCGCGGCGGTAGGTGCGCTCGTTCAGTACCGTCAGCAGGTTATTCAGGATCGCGCTGTTCGCGTTGAAGAGCTCGTCCAGGAACGCGAATTCCGCCTCGGGGAGCATCCCCGACGTGACCGTGGCGACGACCCCTTCGCGTAGGCGCACGAGGTCGATCGGGCCGAAGAGTTCGTTCGGCTCGGAGAATCGTGTAAGCAGATATTCGAAATACCGGCAGTTCACCGCACCAGCGAAGCGGCGCACCAGCAGCGACTTCGCGGTGCCCGGCGGGCCGTAGAGGAAGAGGTGCTCGCCGGCGACGGCCGCCAGGGCGATCAGATCGATGACTTCGTCCCGGCCAACGAAGGCCCGCTTGAGCGGCTCCGTGACGGCCGAGTGCAACTGCGTGGCGATGGCATCAGACACTCGCGGCCTCCCCCAACGACGCGGGCGGTGCCGGCACCGGTCGGCCACGCTCGACGCAGATTCGCTCGACCCACTCGCGGCCCGGCCCCTCCGGGGGCAGCCACTCCCCGCGCGGGTTCTCGACGAACCGCTCGGCGTACAGCAATTGTAACCCCGGATGCCCCGCGAATACCGGCGAAGTCGTCGGCGGTCCTTCGAGATCGAGCAAGACACCCGTCAGTGGCCAGCGACGCGCGATCACTTCGAGTTCCGTGACGAGCGCATCGTTGGCCCCACGATTCTTCACTCGCCGGTAGACGCTCGGGAGAAATCGCAGAATCGTGTCCGCAGAGAGATGCGAGTCCGGCGTCGTGGGTTCGCGTTCGCCATCGAGCGGCAGCGAAGGCCCTTCGCCGCCGACCGACCGCCAACAGGCCAGAGCCAGCAGATCCGCGGCCCACAGGCTCACCTCCGCGTCGAATGAGAGGCGCGGCCCGGCCACTTCCCGTGCCCGGAATTCGAACGTTTCCTGCAAGAAACTACGGACCTTGGCCAAGTCGCCAACCGAGAGAGCTGGCAACCCGGACTGGATCGATTCGCCGTTCTCAATGACACCGCGAAGCCACGGCTCATAGTTCGACATGAATGAAACTCAAAACGGGTCCGTCGATGTCGTCAATCGTACAGGGTCTCCAGCAACACGCTTGAAAAGGCCAGGCTCTTCGGAGGAAGGCCCAGACGATGCGGGCGGCGAAGGGCACCCCTTCCTCGGTTCTTCAACCTCGTCTTCGACTACATCTCGAACCAGATCTTCAACGTATACGAGTGCTGGTGGACCATGGTCCGATTGCCTGCGGGTCGGCGGCTTTCGCGTCGGTGATCCGCCGTTCGCCCCAGTCGGTCAGGTTCATCACGTACAGGTTCCGCACCCCGCCCCGCCGCGAGCCGTACACCAGCCAGTTCCCCTCCGGCGACGGCTGCGGGTGGTAGTGCCGCGTGTCTTCGGGCGACTTCGTGAGTTGGGCGGCGGTGCCGTCGAGCGTCACGCGGAACAGTTCCACGCACGTCCCGACCTTCGCCGTGAACAACACCGCCGTGCCGTCCGGTGCCCACACCGGCACGTCGCTGCTGCCGCCGTGGAAGTCGGGCACGTCGAGGAACTCGACCACCGCCGTGTATCCGCCGCGGTCGGCCAGCTTCGTCAGCCCGGTGCCGTCCGGCCGGACGACGTGCGGGTGGCAGTCGTAGTGCTGGCCGCTGAGAAACAGCAGCCGTTTGCCGTCCG
This sequence comes from Gemmataceae bacterium, assembly GCA_022842245.1. Classification (GTDB taxonomy): domain Bacteria; phylum Planctomycetota; class Planctomycetia; order Gemmatales; family Gemmataceae; genus Limnoglobus. The sequence goes on along the minus strand of JALHPZ010000041.1, from coordinate 32,112 downwards.
GCGACCACGCCGGGGCGAAGTTGAATGTGTTGCCCGTCTTGATGTGCTGCTTGCCCGTGCCGTCGGCGGCCGACACGTACAACTGGTAGTCCTGGTGGTAGCAGATGTGCTTGCCGTCGGGCGAGGCCGAGTACCCGTAGGCGAACCCGCCGCCGCCGGACACGTCCCGCTTGTTCTTGCCGTCGAGGTCCATCCGGTGCGGCCTGGACACCCCGTCGATCAGGGCGGTAAACCCCAGCCCCTTACCGCCGGGCAGGAAGAACAGCCCGCTGTTGTAGTGGCTCACGCGGTCCACGGCGGTCACGTTCGTCGCCCTCCCGGTGGCCGGGTCGAGCAGGCAGGTGTCGTACTTCCACTTGCCGTCCTCCATGCGGAACGTCTTGTTCTCCTCCTCCCACTTGGCGTTCTCCGGCGACTGCCAGCCGACGCCGACCACCGCCGTCTTGCCGTTCGGCGACCAGCCGGTGAACTGCGTCCAGGTGTCGGCCTCCGTCGCCAGTTCTTCGCCCACCACCTTCCGCCCGGTGCCGTCGGCCCGCACCACCGCCGCCCGCATGGTGCGGACGTTGGCGTGACGCCCGCCGGGCCGGTCGGTGCGGAGTTCGGTGTACCCGATGCGGGCGATGGCAGCCTGCTCCTTCACCCACGGGGCCACCTTTTCGACCCACTGGGCGGCGTGTTCCCGCAGCCCCGGCCCGCTGAAATGGACGCCTTTCCCGTTGTTGTCCCGCCACTCGCCCTTGAGAGCGTCGGTGTCCGGCCCTTCCAGGGCGAGTTTGTCCTTCCAGAGTGAAGCCTGGGCGTCGCGGATGTCGGCCGACCCCTCATCGCCCGGCCCGTGGTAGCTCGCCCGCGCCACGAACCACGGCACCTCCCAGCCGAGATCCTTGCGGGTGTCGCGGATGAGTTTCTCCAGGAACTCGCGGTACAGCTTGCCCGAAAGCGTGCGAGTGGCGTCCTTCTGGTTGGCATCGCTCTCCCCCTGGTGCCACAGCACCGCCCGGTACCCGTTCGGGCCGAGGGCTTTCATCCGGTCGCGGAAGGTGGCGTAGATGTCGCCCTTGCTCTCCCAGGCGTCGCCGACCTGCTTCACGTTGGTTTCGATGGTCGGCGGCTGGGGGAACGTCGTCCCCTTCGGCAGCCACTCCCTCACGCTCGTTGCCCCGATCCCGCACGCCACCAGTCCGACCGGCACGCCGAACTTCTCCGCCATCGCGTCGCCGAACGGCGGGAGGAAACTGCCGCCGGTGCCGCTCGCGCCGGGTTGCGGGTCGTCGGCGAGGTGCCAGTCGGTGCCGTCGAACGCGCTCACCCGCTTCGTCTTCGTGGCCTGTTTCTCCGCCCCGTGGTTGGCCGAGTTCGACTGCCCGGCGACCACGAACACCTCGCCCACGCCGAGCCGTTCCACGCCCGCCTCGGCCACCGGCTTACCTTTCACCGTCGCCCTCACGCCGAGCGTGTACCACCCGCCGGCCGGCACCTCGACGGTGGCGTCGAACGTGCCGGCCTTGATGGTCGCGTCGAGCTTCCGCCATTCGCCGGGCTGTTCGGCACTGCCGAGACGACACTCCAACCCGTCGGCGGCTTTCGCCGCCTCGCCGAGCCGGCCCCGCACCCGCACCGTGCCGACGTTCTTCGCCCCCCTCTGTACCACCTGGTACGGCCGCGGGGAGTCGAGCCGCAGCCCGACCCCGGCGTGGGCAATGACGAACTCCACCAGTTCGCGGCAGCGGAAGAAGCCGGGCCACATGGTGTGACCTTGCCCCGGTGGGACGATCAGCGTCATGGTACCGCCCAACTCCTGGTACCGTTCCCTCACCCGCCCGCTGTTCGCCTCCAGCGGTACGACTTTGTCCACGTCGCCGTGGACGGCGAATAGCGGCACCTTCGCCTTCGCCAGCCCGGCCAGCCGGTCCACCGGGTTGAACTCCTTCAGCCGCCGCTCCAACTCCACCGCCTTCAGCTCGAAAGCACCCGCCGCCTTCGCCACGCCGGGGTAACTGGCCAGGTCGCACACCGGGTAGATGCCGGCGAACCCGCCCACCTGGTCCGGGTGGGCCGCCGCCCACGAGAGCGCCTGCAGCCCGCCGCGGCTGCGGCCGAGCAGCACCGGCTTGGCCGAGTACCCGCGCCGGGTCATCTCCGCGTGCAACGTGTCGAACACCGTGTTCCCGGCCGGGCTGCCGTAGGACTCGCCGGCGTCGACGCCCGCCACCGCGACCCCGGCCACCCGGAACCGCTCGAACATCCAAGCTTCTTCGGGGCCGGGCAGGTTCGGCAGGGTCGGGGCGTACCACACCCACGGCTTCGCCGCCGCGTGTGGGTCGGCCGTCGCCGGGATGAGGAAGGCGGTGTGGCCGTTCAGGGCGAACACCTCGCCGGGCAGCGGGAGGGCCTTCTTCGGCGGGTCGGCGGCCGTCGCCCCGACGAGGCACAGGACGAGGGCCGACAGGGCGGAGTGGTGTTTCATGACCAAACCGGGTGGGAGGCGGCGGGCCGCAGGCGGTTCACGCCCGCTATCTTAAGCCGCACGCGGCCACCCGCCCCGCCACGACCACCCGGGACCCACTACCGACCCGGGTCGCGAGCAGGGACGTGTCGTTTCTTCGCACTCAGGATCGCGGGTATGCGCCTCGGGTTCTTGGTCGCCCTGTCCGTGCTGAGCGTCCTGGTCGCGGCGTACGCGGTCGGCGTGTACGGGTTCGGCCCGGGGGCGGCGAACTTGCCCCCCGCGTTCCGGGAGAACTTCGGCCGCCGGCCGCTGGCGGTCGCGGCCCACATTTTCGCGTCCGCGGCGGCGCTGCTGCTCGGGCCGGTGCAGTTCTCCGCGCGGGTGCGGCGGCGGTGGCCGGCGGTACACCGCCTCGTCGGGCGGGTATACCTCGGGGCGGCGGTCCCGGTCGGCGGGCTGGCCGGCCTGTACCTGAGTTGGTTCGCGTTCGGCGGGCCGGTGGCCCGGCTCGGCTTCGGGTGCCTGGCCGTCGCGTGGCTGTACACCGCCGTGCGGGGCTACGCCGCGGCCCGCGGGCGGGACTTCGCCGCCCACCGCCGGTGGATGGTCCGCAACTACGCGCTCACGTTCGCCGCCGTCACCCTCCGCTTGTACCTGTCGCTCGGCCACGTGCTGGACCTGCCGTTCGACCTCTCGTACCAACTCATCTCCTGGCTGTGCTGGGTGCCGAACCTGGTAGTGGGAGAGGGGTTGGCCCGGGCGGCCCGCGGCCCGGCCGCCGACCGTAGGTGACGACGGCGGAAGGCGAACCCGCCCGGAGCTGCAACGGGCTACCGGACCACCCGACGATGGTCGAGCGGAAACTGCCGCCCTCGCACTCGCAGGCCCAGGGTGAGGCGGAACGGTGGCGAGCGGCCGGGGTGCTGAAGTCCCCCGTCAACAATCATCATCAGAGCGGAGGTGACGACATGAGAGTGTTGGCGGCGGATCAAAAGTGCAGCGCCGCGGCGAAGACCGGGCGGCGGCGAGATTGTGCCGCGCACAACTGTGCCTTCCTGTGAGCTGAGATGATGGGGGAACGCCCATTATCCGGCCGCAAGAGGCACCGAGGTGTACGCCAACATGGAGTTCGGGAGTGAGATTCGTCGCCGGGTGTTGACCGGTGAGATGAGCAAGCGGGAAGCGTGCCAAGAGTCCGAGATTCACGGGAAGACGCCGGTGAAAATTCTCACGCACGAGGAGCCGCCGGGGTATCGCCGGACGCACCCGCAGCAGCGGACGATCGAGCCGATGCGGCCGGTGATCCGTCAGATTCTGGACGCGGATGCCCCGGCGCCCCGGAAGCAGCGTCATACGGCGTAGCGGATCTGGCAACGCCTTCGGGACGAGCCGGGTTTCACCGGCGGCGACACGGTGGTGAAGGACGCGGTGCGTTCGATCCAGTTGGGCCGGAAGGAAGTGTTACTGCCGCTGGACCATCCTCCGGGCGAGGCGCAGGTCGATTACGGGTTCGCGACGGTGACCGTGGCGGGCGTCGAGACGAAGGTGACGGCGTCCGTGCTATCGCTGCCGCATTCGGGTGCGGTCTCCGTGCTGTGTTTCCGCGGGAGTGCACGGAGAAGTTCCTGGAGGGCCACATCCGGGCGTTCCGGTTCTTCGGTGGGGTGCCGCGGCGGGTCGCGAACGATTCCTTCCGCCGGGCGACCATGGTCCGATAGACTGGGTCGAGCAACGCCGTGCACTCCGCGCACTCCGCGCACTCCGCGCACTCCGCGAGCAGGTCGCACAGGCGGGTTCGGGACACCGGCCAACCCTGCCGGGCGAAGATCGCTTCCTGGCGGTAGAGAGGCAGGTGGTCGACGTACTTCGACACGATGACCTGGGCGAGCAGCCCGGCCCCGATCCCCGACTTCGGCACCGGCTCCGGCGGGAAGTCGGGCCTGGCGATCTGCGGGTCGAGGGCCTTCCGCTCGCAGGCCCGGCAGGCGTAGGTCGGCCGGGCGATCTCGCGGACGAAGATCGACGACGGGGTGTAATCGAGGCGTTCGCGGACCGTCTTGCTGATGCGGATGCGGATTCCGGCGTAGCAGGGGCAGACCTTCTCGGCGTCGCTGAAGTCGATCTCTTCCCGCTTGCGGGGCAGGTTCGCCGGGTTCTTCCTGCGGCCGTGCCCCGTCCGCTTCGGAACCCTCGCTTCGGGTTCCGGAATCGCGGGCGGGGCGGGAAGCCCGAAGGCAGGATGACCACGACGACGGCATCGGGCACCACCCGCACGGGCACGAAGGACGGAGACGGCCCCGACGCGGGCGATGGATCGAGATCATCGAGGATCTTTCGCCAGCGGTAGAAGCTGGACGGGTTCAGTTCTTGTGAGCGGCAGAACGCCGCCGCGGAGAGGCCGGTACTGCGCCAGTTGGCAAAGATCGACTGCCAGCGTTTGAGGACAAGTGGATCGCGAGTGGCCATGAGGAGGTCTCCTGCTTGCAAAGAAACCCGCCAGCATAACTCACCCCGCAAGACGGACGATCACCGGACGCGTTCGATTGCTTTGAGACTGTTGCCGGGGATCGCCGCGGGTCCGGCCGGCCGGGGCGTCATTCGCGTTCGATCCGCGCGAACAGGTCCGCGAGCGTCAGATCCAGGGCCGCGGCGAGCGTGGTGGGTTCGCGCCGTTTCTGATCGCACGCGTTGGCGGTGCTGCTGATCCATCTGGCGTGTGCAACGCTCGTTGCGAAGGTAGTGGAAGGAGGGCTCGTTCGGAACCCTGCGCCTGTCGCCGATCGCCAAGAAGCTGGAAGCTCTGGCCGCCGAGGAGAAAACCACCACCCGAACCTGATGCTACAGCGCAAGCCCCTCCGCCCGACGCCGCAGAGCGAACTCATTTTCGCGCGTCGATACGATCCAATTCCATCAGGCCTTCCATTCCCCTCTAGCCTTCAGTGCCTGCCATTTTGAGGGTGAGCTGAAGGCCTCAAAGATGGCTTGCAACAGATCGACGATGGGCGGTGGTACCTTCTGCTGAACGGCCTCGATCAGCGCGCTGTTTCGCCAAGCCGCTGGTTCTCGACCGCTGATCACGCGGGTACGGAGTTGGCTCAGCAACTCGTCCGTCGCGTCGCCTCGTATCGCGGCGAGGACAACCGCGAGGTAGTCGATCCGCGCCGTGTATTCGTCGTCTTTCCCGGCCGCGAGTGTGAGACAAATGTCGATGCGTGCCTGGGCTGCGGCCTGTTCGCCAAGAAGGAACTCCAGGCTTGCCAGGTTGGTTTGATTCACGACATCTGCGGGATCGATTTCGATCGACCGCTCGTAAAGAGCACGTGCGCTAGGGAAATCGCGGAGCGAGTTTTGCAGGAAGAACGCGACAATGCCGAGGACGACGACATTCTCGGGGGCCGCTTCGAGCAACTTGGCGAAGGTCGCCGAGGCTTCTTCCAGATTCCCCGCGTGCTGAAATCCCAGAGCCTGGTTGATGAGTTGCCCGAGGTCCGCCTGGTGATCGGGTTCCGGGGGCGCAACGAATCGGTTCAGTAGTTCGTGCATCTTTTGCCGTGCCGCTGGACTCGACCAGAGAAAATCATGAGCGGCCTGGAAAACCTCACGGGCTTCGTCGGGCTTGTCCACACGCAACAGGGCCTGGATGAGCGTGTAGAACGCGGTCGTTCGAATCTCTTCGGGATAGGCGTTTGACGGATACCCGAGAGCGGTTCTCAGCGTGGCCAGTGCTTCGGTGGCTTTCCCGGTCTCGATACAATAGTTGCCCCAGACGGTTGCCAGGGCGGTGTAGTCGTAGCGGGCATCCCCGATTTTGTTACATTCCGCGAATCCCTCGGCCATGAGGGTTTCTGCTTCCTCGATCAGGCCGAGTTGCACGAAGGCGTTGAAGCCATTCAAGATAACACGAGGCAATACACGGCTCAAGCCGGCTTGACTGCGACTGCGACCAAGGATGTCTCGTGTGAGATGGGCGGCGTCTGGATAGCGAGCCAGACCGACCAGCGAACCGACCATCGTCGCCTCGGCGATGATGACGCAGATCGGTTCGTTCCCCGCGATGGCCGCTTGCCGGCTTCGTTCGGCCAACTGTAAGCCAAGCTTGTGATTTCCCGCCATGTTGGCTTGAACGGCTTCATTTTGCAGGCGGGTCGATTCGTTGCCGAAGTCCTGCTCGCCTGGGCGGTGCGTATTCGCGATGAGTTGCAGGGTGGTCTCGGCGGCTTCTCCCAAACCGATGCCGATGAGGACCGCTTGCGCTCGCAAGAGTTCGTAGCGCCAGCGATCGCTGATTCGTCGCAGACTGGGGGCGAGTTCGACCAGGCGCGACTGTGACCGACGGGCCAGGGCGACAATCGTCTCGCCGGCGATTTCGCTCATCGCGTTTTGCTGCGAAGCGAGCCGAGCGAGACTGTTGGCCATCGCCGTCGCCTGATCGAGGGGCGCATCTGTCAGTGCCCGGCTCCACTCGTGGACGAGGTCCCGGCAATAGGGGCTGTAGCCTTTCGAGAAAACGTAGCGGTCGTCGTTCAGCAACTCCCGCACGGCGATCCAGTCTTCTGCCTCCAGATAATGGTGGAGTGTCTCGGCCAAGGCCCGTCGACCTGCATCGCTCCAGGGCGGTTGAGCTTCACGGCCGACTGCTTCAAAGTGTCGTGCCAGGGCTTTATGAGTCGTTCGGCATAACTCGTCATCGCCCAGCCATTCTTCCACGACGGCCGCACGAATGCTGCGATGCAAGAAGTCTTGCAACAAACCTCGAAACTGCAGATAAGGCTGGAGACTCCGCAGCAGGAGGGCGGTCTCGTCGCGCATCGCCTGGATTTCCTGCGGAACTCGATCCTCGCGATTCCGACAATTCCGAAGCGACAGTTGGGCAAGTTCGTCTTCACTCATGCCGTGTCGCGAGCACGCGATCGCCGTCAACAGCTCACGAACAATCACCGGGGGGAAATCATCCCGTAAGCCACGGATGACCTGGCGAAACAGGTCGGCTGCGGAAGTGGCCTCGCGAAACTGCTGAATCCGCGCGGACAACAACGAATACGAACCGAAGCCGCGGAGTTCTTCGAGGGCCACCTTCAGGTAGAGCGGATTCCGGGTGGCGGGATTCGCGAGGAGCGCCGCGATGTGCGGTTCCTCCAATGATTTCGCGACCAGCGACGGCACTCGTTCGATGATCTGCCGCAACTGCGATTCGGCCATCGGGTACTTTCTCAGATCGATCCATTCAGTCGATCGCAATCGTAGCGCGGCATCCAGGGCGGGGGCGAAACCGTGGTCCGCATCGGTCACATAACTGAGCACGACATGCACATGGGCCGGCAGTGTCTGGGGTAGCCAGTGGAGATTGTGCGCATCGCCGGTGGAATCGAGTTGGTCCAGCCCGTCGATGATGATGAAGTACTTGCGATCGGCCGGCAGCGATTGCAGGGCTTGCGCGAATCGTGGCGCGATGTCCTGAATATCGAGCGAGAGCCGTTCGAGTGTGTCTTCGTCAAAAAGACGCAACTCGACACTTAACCGCTGGAGGAGGTACGCCAATCTGGCCGACCCAGCCGTGGCACCGATGAAATGGAAAACGATGTGGGCTGGCCGCACACGGCCCAGTGCCTGGCAGGTCTTGATCGTTTTCGCCATCAGGGCCGATTTCCCATCTCCCGGACCACCCACGACCACAAGGTACTGGCACGATTCGCCTAGTAAGTGGGTCCGCATGTGGCGCTCGATTTCGGGCCGTCGCACGTACAAACTCTGGCGGCCTTCGGCATACCGGCGGTGGGAATCGCGTTCGTCGTCCCATAGCTCCGCGAGCGAGCCCACGTCCGCACCGCCCGCGTTTCGCCGCGCGTCCCACAGGTCGGCATAAGATTGAAGTTGGGATGCCAACTCCAGATTGCCCTCCAGTTCCATCCGCAACAAGCCGCTGGCTTGTTTCCCCTTTAGCAACTTCAACTCGATCGGAAGGGCCTCCCCGGCAAATCGGCGAACGGCCAGCAACAATCGTTCGTCGTCGTTCAGGATCGAACCGGTCGCGATTGGTGCCTCCGCTTTCCGGGCCAACTCCGCTTTCTCAATCCGTTCATCGCGATGAAGCGACTGCCAAAGGTCGTCGTGCAGTTTCTTCTCAAGTTCGTCGAGTCCCGTCAGGACCACGGTACCGTACTGCCGCAGGAACTGGAGCAGATCGGGGTTCCGACTCAGCTGGAGTAACTCATCCGAGCTGACGATCCCATCGACCGCGGCCGCTTCGAGTGTTTGGATGCGCCGATCATTGGGGATCGCCAGGTGTGCCAGAGGCAATCGAACACGGATGCCTTGCAGCTTCCAGGGATAGCTCGCGAGTTGTACGTGTCCGGACTGTTTCAATCGCATTTTCAGGAGACGCAACCGATCCGACGGCGTCAGGGCCAACTCGATGATTTCCGGTGGCCAGACGCCCCGCAGCCATCGTTCGAGATGGCCCGCGGCCTCCGTCGATCCCGAGTGAACCAGCCGATCGACGGTCGTTGCGAACCACTGGTCATCGGTCAGCCGCCAGTCGGGCCGTCCCGATTCGGCGTCGAAGAAAAACGGGGCTAATGTGTCGGGCAGTTCGGCATAGCCTTCGATTGCGCGAAAATAGAAAAGGCCCCGAACGGAATCAGAGTTGTGATTCAGTAGCCCATGCAGGATTTCCATCTCTGTGACCGATGTTCGCGGCGGATGCAGCTGCGGCAACCAGTCGAAGACCCTTCGAGTGTCGGGCGGGACCGTCGCGGGAATCGATCCGTAGCGTTCGCCCAGGAAGCCGAGGAAGTGTGGGCGCGAACGGTCGATGGCGTTCAAACACAGATCGAGCACGCGCCCGTTTTGCTCTTGCTCCGCTGTGATTCCCCAACGAAGGTCGATCTCCGAGATTCGCACCCGCAGACTTTGCAACCGCGACCGCAACGCCGGAAAGACTCGTTTGACCAGCAAGTCTCGTTCGGCTTGCATGTCCATGAACGTGGACGAAATAAACACCGGGATGTTCGTCCAGGCTGGCATGGGAGAGTTCTCGTTGTCGAGTGAATCGTGTGGTTCATGTCATCGGGGTGCTACCACTCCATCCGCAGATGCTCGCGAACCGCCTGAATGGCCGATTCCAGTTCCGGGTCGGCGGTGCCGGCCTCATCACGATTTTGTTCGAGCAGGTGCAACGCCCGTCGAACCATCGCCAGCCCTTCCGACCGTCGGGCTGGCTCGTGCACGCGCAACAGGATTCCCAGTTCGTCCAGGTCGTAGGCCAGTGGTTGTCGCACTTTCGTAGTCGCCGAGAGTGCCACAAGTTTTTCGAAGAGATGCGTCGACTGGGTATAGGCATTGATCGCGAGGGCGAACTCTTCCGCGTTTTGCAGTTGCCAACCTTCCTGGGTGACTTGTCGAACCTTGGCCAGGGCATCATCGAGTTTGACCATGTCGGTCGGAGACGCCTGGGCCTCCTGTACCGCGTGTGTCGCGATCATAAAGGTGTAAGTCAGATTCACGAAACACGATGCCCGCGCGACAGCCTTGATGGCTGGAATGTGGGCTACAGCCTTTGCGATTTTCAGTGCTTCATCAATCAAACCCTGAAGACGAACGGGATTGGTCAACTCAGTCTTGATCGCTGTCTGAAGATTCTTGATTGCCACGCAGCATTTCGCATGGTCGACGAGAAACTCGCGAAGCGCCCGGCCCACCTCGCGAGAGTATTCGACTCGGAATCGATCGATCGGCTTGCCGCATTTGGCGCAGGTCGTGGGGAATGATTGTCCGGCGAAGTCGCCGATCATCTGTAATTTGTCGCCACAGCCGGAACAGATGCAATACGTCATGCGCGAGGGCCTCGATACTCCGCCCCAACACAGCAGCAACATTGGCATCTGCCCGACGGTGGCCTGCTCGTCGAGTGGCAGAACCCTCATGAAAATCGAACGAACTGCCGCGGCGTTCGTCGCGCTGGCCTCCGGAGCGTTGCCATCGCACTTGGCCCAGTCCGGCTGACTTTCGATCAACCATTGCTCGATCGACATCGTCATCATGCGCTGCATCCGGGCCACATCCGGATCGTCGGTGATGGGCGGCGCGGTCTTCGCCTGGGGCGCAGCGGCGGGTGACGATCCTTGTTGACGTTTCTTGATCGTGTCGAACAGTCCCATGCTGCACCTCAAGGATTGGAGTTACCGGATGGACAGATCAGGCCTCGGCAGGCTTTCCCGCGTGGAGCACTTCAAGAAGATCGTGCCGCCCGAATGCTTGCGCCAAGAGTTCGGCCTCCCGCGCGATCTCCATGGCCGATGACGAGGATCGGTCGGGCGAAGCGCCAAGATGCGTGGCACACGTGAGCATCTCCGCGAGCTTCTCGTGGTCGGGCAAGGACCGACAAAGACGGTGCACGACCGACAGCGCACTTTCGGCGGCTTTCTCGTTACCGGCGTTCAACAGATCCTCGACCTCGCTCTCTAACCTCTGCCGCACGGCGTTGGCACTGGCGAGAACCGATTCGCGAGTTTCCACGGAAAAGGTCTTGCCAGGGACTTGCATGGCTCGCTCGATGGCATACACGCCGCGCAGCCAGCCATCGGCACTGGCCACCCAGGCCTGCGCGGCGACTCCCAGCGTGATCTGTTGCAGGTCGGTGTGCTGCATCTTGCCAAAGAGTTGCGCGATCTGTTCCAGCGTGCTGGCCACCCGACTGCCGCCGTTGGCCCGCTTCACCAGCACGCGAAGGGCGATGCGAAGGGCTACCGCGAAGGTGTCTCGGAGGTGATCGATGGCTTGACGGTCGCGAGCCGCCGTCGCCAGCGACCAACCACCTTCCATGATTTCGAGCAAGCGCTCCACGTCCAATTTATCTTCGTCTGCAATCAGCCGGATGACATTCTGTCGGGCGCTGAGCCACTGCAGATCGACGGCATCGAGCGCGCGGTCCCAAGTGGCCAGTTGTTCGGTCGAGAGTTGCCCCACGAAACCGCCGTCGCCTTCGGTGAGGATGGCCAATCGATTCTGGCCGGCAATCGCGAGGTCGCGGGCCTGTTGCATCCGACGACGGGACTGCATCGATCTCGCGATAGCATACGCCCGCGCGCTGAGTTGCAGACTGCGAAGCACCGGCGCGGGACCGTCGGTCGCTACCTGGGCGGTGGCTTCCTGGATGGCTTGTTCGAAGGCGTGCTTCGCCTCGGAGGGCAGTGTGCTCTCGAACGCGTCGTGGATCACGTCCGTGATTCGATTCATCGCCGCGATCACTTTCTCCTGGATCGCCTCATCGTCGGACGACCCGCTGGAGATGGCCTCGCGTTCATCGAGTACTCTCAACTCACGGAATTCGGAGGGAATCGCGACCGACTGGCCGTGCAAAATGATACCTACCAGTGGTAGGCCCGAACGGAGAGCGGCCCGCCAGTATCGCTCGTAATCGGGTTCGTAGTCGCCCGGCTCGCTGAACTCCAGGAGGATCACTTTCGTTTCAGGGCCGATCAAGTCCTCCAGGTCTTTCTTGCTCTCGGCCATGAAATAACTGGGCACTCGCACCGTGTATGAGTCGGTGAGCAGACGGCCAATGCTCAACAAGGTCGCTCCGCTCGGGGCGATGTAGAAGAGAACAGGCTTTTCCACCCGTGGTCCCTAAAGGTTCGCGATTCGTGGCGACCATCGGACGAAGGGAAATCGCGAAGGAGAGTTGGACCGGATTGTACCTCACCCCACGGTGATGGCAAGGGAATTGCCCCGCGTGGAGGCTCTTGAGGTGTGCGTCTCATACTTGGGTGGGAAATTGGCCACCGTGAGGCTAGGTCGTATGGACGCAACGTTGCAGGTTTGGGTAAACGGCGTGTCTCATTTTGGTCCATGGAGGGATGCCGATGCGCCACCGCCACGCGATTTCCGATGCCGACTGGGACCGCATCAAAGATCGGCTTCCGGGGCAGCCTGGGCAACACGGAGGCGTCGCCGAGGACAACCGCCGGTTCATCGACACGGTGCTCTACGTCGCCCGCACCGGCATACCGTGGGCCGACCTGCCCGAGCGGCTCGGCAACGGCGACAGCCAGTGGCGACGCTTCGACCGCTGGACGGCGAAGGGCCGCTGGGATCCGATCCTCGCCGCGCTGCGTGAGCCGGACTTGGACACGCTGATTCTGGATTCCACCGCCGTCCGCGCCCATCCCTGCGCCGCCGGCACGAAAAAAAACTAGGCCCGCAAAAGTGACTGGTTGAGCTTGTTTTCGAGGTCATAAAGATAGGCTTCGGTATCTTGGCGGAAGAGGCGGCGGTCGGTTCGTCGCGCTCGTCGTTTCTCCAACGCGGCTCGTTTCTCCCGCCACACGGCCAGGTCCGATTGGCTCAGTTGCTCGCCCGATACCTCCTGGCGGCGCGTCGCCAGGCCCGCCAGCAACTTCAAAGACCCACGCAACACCAGCGACGGGCTGGCGCCCTTGCGGCCATCCTCCGGGCGGCCGGCAAGCCGATCTCCCAGATCGTCGTTCGCCCGCGATAGCACCGCATCGCCTCGATTTAGTCACGGCAGAACTGTTCCAGGAGTCGCTGATTCAAGTCGTCCAAGTTGCTCGCCTTAGAGGGCTATGAATTCTGCAAGCACTTGACGAAGGCGGCCACCAAATCCGCGCTTGCCGGTCGGGGCAGCATCACGATGCGTGAACGATTCTTGGGCCGCAGTTTCTCCGGCAACGACCGTGATCGCAACTTGTTGCCCGCGTCCGCCAGCACGGATCTCGGCAGCATGCCGACACCGAAACCAGCTTGCACGTAGCCCTGCAGCACGCGCCAGCCACCGACTTCCATTGCGATGGTTGGCAGCTTTGGCGAGATTTTTCGGAGATTCTTGTCGAACTCTTGACGCACGGCGGAATCGGTCTCCGGCAGAATCAACGGCCAGAAGAGTAACTCAGCTAGCGTCACGTCTTCCGCCTTCTTGAACTCCTCCGACCACGGCGAGCGAACTGCACACGCCAGCATCAGTTCGTCGTCACCCAACTCGTGGACCACCAGCCTTCGCTTCGCAATCACTTCGGCATCGTGCTTGTTGGTGGTGACCAACGCGAGATCGTACCGGCCGCTCGCCACGCCCTCGATCCGCTGCCGACCGCGAGTAACCGCCACTGTAAGATTTTCAGCAGGAAAGTCAGCCCGAAACGCCGCGGCGGCCTTCAACACAATGCCGCCCGCCGCTTCCTGTCCGCAGGCGACACTGAGGCCCGCTTCGCGATCCATCCCGTTGAGCCGCACCAGTAACTCCCATCGCTCGACGAAATCCTTCGCATGATTCAACATCCGCTCGCCTTCGGCAGTCAGCTCGAAGCGCTTGCCTTCTTTGCGTAACCACGCGCGGGGCAGTTTCTGCTTAGGACCTTCCACGATGGTCTGGATTCGCCGCGAGAGATTGAAGTTCGTGTCTCCAAGCAGTTTCGCGGCGGCCAGGAGCGACCCCTTCGCCTCGTGGATCGCCATGAAGGCCTGGCACAATTCCAAGGTTATCGGATGATTCGGCATCGCCACCGCGATATCTCCATGTTGCACGTGAATTGATGATTGGTTGTAAATCGTACGCTTCACCGCCATTCTAGCGAATCCGAGAAAGGGACCGGACGATCGGGCGTAAGGTCTTGTGAAGAGACTGCAGATTCCAACCCCTCTGGAGAACGAAAATGGCGACTCTGATGGAAACCGTCGAAGTGGCTTCCGTGCTCATTCTCGACAGCGAAGGTCGACGCCTGTTGCTCGATTACAACCCCCAATGGCGATGCTACACGCTGCCCATGAGCAAGCGGCATCCCATGCCGGGCATGCACGCGGACGACACGACCATCGAGGAAAGCCTGGACACCACGGCTCTCCGCGCGACCACGGAAGTGCTGGGGCGGCCGCTTCGCCCGTCGCAGATGCCGACGCGGTTGAACGTTGCCGTGCCGCCGTACAGCCGCAGCGGTCGCGATGGACAATGGAAACGTTACCAGCACCACGTGTTCGTGATGCGGATCGATGGCACGCCGAATCCGCTCGATGGCCACTCCGCGGTGTGGCTGACGCCGAACGAGATCGAAACGAACGAGCCAATGTCGCCGACGGTTCGCGATATCCTGCGTGCGATCCCGTTCGCGGAAGTGAAGAAATCCGTCGGCCTCTAACGTTTAGGATCGTTCATGCGTACCTCGCAAGCCGGGCTGGCCTGTATCACGCGGGTCGGCCCGAACGGTGTCGAATATCTGACACAGTGGAACGACCGTTGGCAAATGTACTCGCTCATCGGCGGCCACATCGGGGTGGGGGAGCGTTACCGCGACTGCTGTATTCGGGAAGTCGAGGAGGAACTGGAACTGCAGCGTGAAGCGTTCACGGTCGGCGAATCGCTGGGCTGCATCGAGTACGAAGCCTTCTCGCATGGCAGCGGCGTGATGACACACTACGTGGTGGAACTGTTTGCTGTCGCGCTCACATCGGATGCCATTCAGCAAAAAGTCACCGCCGACGCCACAAACCGCTGGCTGAGTGGACGGGAAGTCGTCACGATGAAGACGCACGACGGCCGCCCGATCTCCGAACAGGTGCGGACGGTGCTATCTCGCTGCGGAGTGCTGCCCGTGCCGACCGTGTTTGTCAGTGCCACGAGTCGCGATCTGAAATCGTATCGTCTGGTCGTCGCCGACTGGGCGAAGGCTCGCGGCTATGCGGTCGTCGTGCAGGATGAGTTCCCGGTGATGTCCGACTACGGCACCATCGTGAACATGCTCCGGGACAAGCTCGCTCCGTGCGATGCGGTCATCCATCTCGCGGGACTCTTCTACGGCTTCGAGCCGACGAATCGGCCCGATGGCGAGGCTCGGCGTTCGTACACGCAACTCGAATACGAACTCGGCAAGGAACTGAAACGCCAGGTCTTTCGCTTCATCGCGCGGCCCGATTACACGCCGGATACTGTCTTCACGCAATCGGACGAACAACGCGAACTGCAATGGCAACACCGCCAACGGCTCACGAGTGGGAACGAACTCTATTACGAATTCAGCTCACACGACGAATTACGAAAGCTGCTCGATCAACTCGCCATCAAAGACACGCTGGCGAAGCCGCAGAACTTGCCACTCGTCGGCTCGCTCTTCAAAGGCCGCGACGAGTTCCTCGACCAGCTTCGCTCGGTGCTGGTGAACAAGCCGACGCATATTGCGGCGGTGACGGCGAAGCAGGCCATCCATGGCCTCGGCGGCGTCGGCAAGACTCGCGTCGCGGTCGAGTATGCGAAGCGATACTCCCACGAATACACGGCATTGCTGTTCATCACGGCGGATACCGAATCGAGCTTGAAGTCGAACCTCGCGAACCTGTGCGGGGCGATGGTGCTGAATCTGCCGGAGCAGGCGGCCCGCGAGCAAGAGGTGCAAGTCGCGGCGGCTCTGCGATGGCTGCGCGAACATGCCGGCTGGTTCCTCATCGTGGACAACGTCGATACGCCGGAGGCGGCCACGGCGGTTGAGGAACTGTTGCAAAAGCTCGACACCGGCCATGTGGTCATCACGTCGCGGCTGTCGAACTGGGGGCACGCCGTGCAGGAATTGGCGCTCGATGTGCTGAAGCCCGAGGCGGCGGTGGAACTTCTACTGCATCGCACGAATGGCAAGCGGAAAGTGCTGCCCGCGGATGCCGACGATGCGAAGGCGTTGGCGAACGATCTCGGCTATCTGCCGTTGGCTCTCGAACAAGCGGGAGCATACATCGTCGAACTGGGTATCAGCTTCGCCGAGTATCGGGCCGACTGGAAGAAACACGATGACGATGTGCTGACCTGGTTCGATCCGCGGGCGATGAAGTACCCGAAAAGCGTGGCCACGACGTGGGAGACGAGCTTCGCGCGGCTCGGCGAGAACGGCCGCGGCTTGCTGAATCTCTTGTGCTGGCTGGCTCCGGAGCCGATTCCCACCGCGATGCTCGACAAGCTCACATCCGAGGACGGCGAGCCGCCGATCAAGATCAAGATCGGCATCGCGGACCTGGTGAAGTATTCGTTCCTGAAGTGGCCGGATGAGTCGCACACGTCCGTGGTGGTGCATCGCCTCGTGCAGGAGATCACCGAGTATCGGCTGCCACAGGCGGAGAAACGCGGCTGGCTGATGCGCAGCCTGCGGATGCTGGATAAATTTTGCGTAGGCGACCCGACGGATACCCGGATTTGGCCGACGGTTTACCGGCCTGTAGCTCCGCATGTGGTACATGTTGCAGAATTGCAGGAAGGCGAGACTGCGATCCAAACGGCCACGCGTGTGCTGAATGTCGTAGGTGTCTACGCATCCAACGCTGGCGACTATTCGATGGCCGAGCGGTTGTTGCGTAGAAAACTCCAGTTGGAACTGTCGAACCTCATTAACAGCCCAGAAACACTCGCGACAGCCGAGTACAACTTGGCAAACATCCTAGCAATCATGGGGCGAAGGGATGAAGCGGTCAAACTTGTGACGAGTGCCCTTGATCGCCTGGACAACCGCTCGAATCCAGTCCTTGTGGGTGAGCTACTCTCACTACTGGGTACCGACTGCACTAGACGGGGCGAGTATGGTTTAGCGGTGGACTACCTGCGGAGGGCAGTACGCACCCTGGAACAACCCGGCGGCTCCGTCCGTCATCTGTCGAACGCGCTGAACCATTTGGGTGAGGCATTCCGATTGCTCGGCCGCCTAGATGAAGCCGAAATGCGATACGAACTCGCGCTCGCATTACTTGAGGGCATCGACTCGGATTCGCATGGGCATACAGCGTCCCTGGGTGTACGGAACAACATCGGACTGATCCGACTCGAACAAGAGCGGTACGCTGAGGCAGAAAAGATCTTCCGGGGAGTGCTAGCCGAAGAAAGGCGCAGACTGCCGGAGGGCCACCCGCACATTGCCCGCAACCTGAACAATCTCGCCCTCGCCCTGCGCGGCCTTGGGCAGAATGACGAAGCAGCCAACCATTTCACACAAGCGATCGAGATCGATACCCGCAACCTCGGGCATTACCACCAACTTGTTGGAGTAAAGTACTACAATCTGGGTGAGGTACTGGGGCGGGCCGGGCGGTTCTCCGAGGCACTCGCGGCCAGCCGAACCGCTCTTGAAATTAACCGTAAATGTCTTGGCGATTACCACACAGATGTGGCTAGAGATCACAACTCGCTCGGTGCGATCCTTCACAAAGCGGGTCGGGTCCGGGAATCACTCGAACACTTTCGGCAGGCAGTACTAGTTGAATTTGTTCTCGTTCGGCAAGGACGTCAGTCGCAGACGTCCCTTGTTGTCATGAATAATTTCGGCGGTACGTTGCACGCACTGGGCCACTCGCAAGCGGCTGTTCAAGCTGAACTTATGGCGATGGTCCGAAACGCGATAATCATCGCGGGATAAGTAACGCTTGAAACGAAATAGACGTGGTCTCGGTCGCCTGAAGCATAGCTTGAGCTGTTGGCCGAGAACGCGTCCGGATGGCGGACAATCGCCGCAAGTCACGATCGGGCCAGCATAGTTCTGAAAATCGGGCGTGATTCCAGGATTGGGAGGGTGGATCCGCGTCGAAAACATCAACCCCCCGGAGTTTCCCTCATGCTCACGTACACCCCGCGCCCGCTCGACACGTCCGGCGTCGCGCTGCCGCCGTCGCTGACGGCGCTGCTGGAGCGGCTTGCGGAGAACACGCACGATGTGTGGGCCGTCACGCGGATCGGCCAGGGCTGGACGCACGGCCCCAGTCGCAACGACGCCGCGAAGCAGCATCCATGTCTCGTGCCGTATGCCGACCTGCCGGATAGCGAGAAGGAGTACGACCGGAAGACGGCCGAGGAAACGTTGAAACTGATTGTCGCCCTCGGCTACCAGATTGTTCCGCCGAAGTGAGAACCCCATGCCGCCGCACATCGCCTGGACCACGGAAGCTCGCAACGATCTCGGCCAGTTCTGCTTGCAGTTCGGGCCGACGACGAGCGGCGAGGCTGCCCAGCAGCACATCGACTGCACGCTCGCGGCGGCGTTCCCGGATGAGGCTACCATCATCGTTCGCCGACTGTTCGCGGGCTTCCGGGCACGCCCCAAGCGGCACATCCTGCTTGTCGATACGGGTCGCGGCACTTTCATCGCCAAGCTCGGCGAGCCGGATCACCTCGACCGCGAACAGCAGGCCTTCGCGCGATCCACACCCAACGGCTTCAGCGGCAACGCCGTCTTCCTGCGCTTGCAAACGGCACCGCCATCGCCGCCGTTCCTGGCGCTGCAATATCAGACGGCGGCGTCGAACATCGAACTGCCCGAGACGAAATCGCTCGAAGAGGCCGTCCTCGGTGCCATCGCGCATCAGGCTCCGACGGTCGCTTCCGTCGCGGCGGTTCTCGAAGAGTTGCTCGACAATATCGGCCAAGTGTGTCATCAGCGTTCCGGCGTGCAACCCTTCCCGGCCCTGCAA
Organism: Gemmataceae bacterium; assembly: GCA_022842245.1. GTDB lineage: Bacteria > Planctomycetota > Planctomycetia > Gemmatales > Gemmataceae > Limnoglobus. The sequence continues at coordinate 13,223 of JALHPZ010000041.1, read as the reverse complement.
AACCAGGGGCGATTTGATCTCGTGTTGAATCCGTCCGCCACGGGCCAGCCGCATTCGTTGCGGGACACACTCGCGTGCTGGAGTGCGGATCCGCATGTTCGTTCGATCCGCCACGATGCGAACGCGGCGTTTCCGATTCGTCTCGATCAGGCCATCTTCATTGATCCGATTTCGTTTTTCGAAGAACTGCTCGCGGATCGGAACGCGAACGGCTTTCCGAGCGTCCGCGTCGGCTGCGCTCATGGCGATCTGCACGGCCGCAACGTCATCGTCGGTATTCGGAATAACGACGCGTGTCGCCCGTCGCTGTTCGATTACGAGGCGATGTCGCATGCGAATCTCGTGGCATGGGATTACGCAAAGCTCGAAACGGAGCTGAAAATCCGGGCGTATTCGCGGCTCTGGCCCAACGGCACGCTGCGGCGGCTCGCGTGGGAGATCGGGCAGTTCGAGCAGCTACTCGATTCTCGCACCGAGCATCACAACCGCAACGGCAACTGGCCGAACACGTGGGGCGATTCGCCGTGCGACCGACTGCGGCATCTGCTGTTCACGATTCGGCGACTGGCGGCTCGGCACCTCGGACGCGACCGCACAACGGAGTGGCTGCACGAATACTATTTCGTGCTGGCGATCTACGGCCTGCACACGGGCCGCTACCCGAACCCGACGCTGCAAGAGCGAATGGGGTCGTACATCTCGGCGGGCGTGGCGACCTCGCGATTCACGTGGGGAATGCGGGACGCAAAGCCAGATCGGCCCCGCGATCTGTTGCGGCAAGTGTGGCAACTGAATCGATGTGCGAATGGGACCGATCACGAACAAGTGGCGACGCTGGCCGCGTCGATTCTGCCCGCGATGCAGCACGACGTGAGGGCGTGGTACGAGTCGGCGTTCGCACAGTTGAAGTGTGGCAAGCGAGCCGATGCCGAGGCGACGTTGCAGACCGCGGAGCGTAAGCTCGGCGGTTCGCTCGACGAGGATTGCTACTCTTTGTTGGGCCGCTGCCACAAGCAGGCCGGGCACGATGCGATGACGAAGGCAGAGGCCGAAGTCGATCCACTGGCGAGACGGCCATTGTGGATTCAAGCGGAGACCGAGTACCGCGATGCATTAAAGCATTACGATCGTGGTTATCAACTGAACGCGCATCCGTTCCCCGGCATCAACGTGGCACATCTGAAGGTAATGCAAGCGGCGATTGCGAAGCGGCTGAACGATCCAAAATCGACGGAACTTCTCGCGGAGGCGAAGCAACTCTCACAGGATTTGATCGACTCAAATCGCTCGTCTCGCTGGATCGAGAAGCTGGCCGATGACAACATCTGGCTGCCCGCGACGCTCGGCGAAGCGCACCTCATCCGCGAGCAGTGGACCGAAGCCGCCGACGAGTATCAGCGAGCATTGCTGCAACCCTCGCGGCAACCGCACCACGCCACGAGCATGCGAGAGCAGGTCGCACGGCTCTACGCGGCCTTCGCGATCCTCGGCATCGCGCCGCAGGGAGCGATCGCGGATGTGGTGATGTTTTTCAAGTAAGTCACGGCCAGAACTCGGCCCATTTGGAGCAAGCCCATGGCCACTTGGCAAACGGTGCGAGTTTTCATCTCCTCGACGTTTCGCGACATGCACGCCGAGCGGGACCACCTCGTCAAGGTGGTATTCCCCGCCCTGCGCGAACAGTTGGAGAAGCATCGCATCGACCTGATCGACATCGACCTGCGTTGGGGCGTCACTCGTGAACAGGCCGAGAACGACGAGGTGCTTGCCCTCTGCCTCCAGCAGATCGACAAGTGCCGGCCGTTTTTCCTTGGCATCCTGGGGCAGCGATACGGCTGGGTGCCGACTCGCTACCCGGCCGACGCCCTCAAGACGTTCGGCTGGATTCAGCAGCACACCGGCAAAAGTGTCACCGAGCTAGAGATCATTCACGGCGTCTTACAGGACTCGGCGATGCGAGGCCGGGCGTTCTTCTACTTCCGCGATCCGGTGGCGATTTTGCCCGTGCCGGAGGCCATTCGCCGGGCGGTCTACGCGGAATCCGATCGCGGGCAGATCGACAAACTGGCAGAACTCAAGGAGAAGATTCGCCACGGTGGCTATCCGTTGATGGAAAACTATCCGGCGTCTTGGGATCCAGAGGCTTACGATCGGCCGAGCCGGTCGAAGGGCCGCCTAGTTGGCCTGGAGGCCTTCGGCGAATGCGTGCGGGATCAGCTCTGGGAGGCCATAAAGGCGGAACACAATCTGCCGGATGCACCTCCCCCCGAGACGGCGGCTGACCCGCTGGCCGAGGAGCAGGACTACCACGAGCGGTTTATGGAGTCTCGGTTGCGGGTGTATGTGGGCCGGGAGCCGATCAGCGACGCACTCCTAGCTTTCGCGCACGGAGAAGACCCGATTCCCTGTTTGGTGACGGGACCGTCTGGCTCGGGGAAATCCGCGGCCCTGGCCCGGTTTGTTACCGATTACTCGAGTAAACATCAGCAAGAGATCAAGGACGGAAAGCTTCTGGTTGTGCCGCACTTTATTGGGGCCAGTCCGCGTTCGACCAACCTGCGCGACATGTTGCGGCGTTTCTGCCAAGTCCTCAAGGGCCGCTTCGGCTTTGCCGAGGATGTGCCCGAAGAGACGGCCAAACTGTCAGTCACTTTCCAGGAGTTCCTCGGCAAGGTTCCCGCGGATACACGAGTCCTCTTGGTGATCGACGCCATGAATCAGTTGGATGAAGCCGATCGCGCTCAGGATCTGTACTGGCTGCCGAGAGAGTTGCCGCCGCAGGTGAAGGTGATCGTCAGTTGCATTCACGATTCCGGCAAAACGGAACCAGTGCTGGAAGGCTTCGGTCGGCGGAAGCATCACTCGGTGCAGATGGCTGCTCTCAGCGATAGGGAACAGCGCGAGATCATCCACCAGGTGCCCTCCCTATCGGCCAAGACTCTGGACGATGACCAGGTGCATCTGCTCCTAAGAAACTCTAACAGAACCTCGGTTCACGCTTTTTGCAGTCGGTTGTAGCAGACTTTGATGCAAGCCAGCGTGAGGAACGCCTGGTGGATGTCGGACCGCTTGTCGTAGCGGATCTTCAGCCGCCGGTTCTGGTGCACTACCGCGATCGTCTGCTCGACGACGTAGCGGTCTTTTCCCAGCCCGCTGCCGTGGCCGGACCCGCGTTGGGCAATCGTCGGCGTGATGCCGAGCCAAAGCAGGATCGCCGCATGCGGGGCGGAGTGGTAGGCGCGGTCGGCGAGGAGTTCCTTCGGGAGGCGGCCCGGTTGGCCGTAGTCGGCGATCGGACAGGCGACGAGCACCGCGAGCATGAGCGTGACGTCGTGGATGTTGGCGGCGCTGACGGCGCAGGCCAGGGGAATGCCGGTCCGGTCGACCATCAGGTGGTGTTTGCTGCCGTTTTTGGCTCGATCCGTGGGGTTCGGTCCGGTATCGACCCCCCAAAAACTGCGCGGACGCTCGAGCTGTCGATGACGCACTTGGACCAGTCGAGTTTGCCGGCGTTGGCGAGGTGGGCCAGCAGCGTGGCATGGATTTTCGTCCAGACGCCGGCGTCCTGCCACTCGGCGAGTCGTCGCCAGCAGGACATGCCGCAGCCGCAGTTCATCTCGGCGGGGAGGTCTTCCCAAGGGAGTCCGGTCTTGAGGACGAAGAGGATGCCGGTGAGGGCATTGCGGTCGTCGAGGCGGGGTCGTCCGCCTTTGGGGCTGGGCGTGTGTTTGGGGAGTAGGGGTTCGATGAGGGCCCACAATCCGTCCGGCAGCAGCGGCTTCGCCATGACCCGATCCTCCGTGAACGAGGACCCGAGAATACCCGAAAGCGCCGATGGGCGCAAGTAAAGTTAGAGTTTCTAAGCAACCCGGCCACTGCCAATCCGCTGTTCTTGCTGGTGGCCCTAGAAGAACTGCGTGGCTTTGCCCCCTTTGAGCGACTGAACGAGCGGATTGCCGCCTTCCCACGAGAAGGCGATACGGTCACTGCGATCTTCACGCAGGTGATCGAGCGACTGGCCGAGGAATTCAACCAGAAGCTGGTCGAGACGGTGCTCACGCTGCTGGCGTCTGCGCGCCGGGGATTGTCGGACCGGGAATTGCAAGAACTGGTCGCAGGTCTCGACCGAACGGATGACCTGTTTCCGGTTCTGCGGCAGCTTCGCCCTTACCTTATGAAACGGGGACCACTGATCGACTGCTTCCACAGCGCGCTCACCAAGGCCACGCGGCACACATTCCTCAAGTCGCGTGCCACCGAGAAATCATTGCACGGAAGACTCGGCGCGATGTTTCTCAGCCGCTGCAACCGGGAGGGAGTGATATCCTGGGACGATGCGTTACCGCGCACAATTCAGGAACTCGCATATCACCTGACCGAAGCGGGGGCGGTTGAATTTGAACATGAGATTATCACATGGGGATCCGTGCTGTTGGATCCACTTTTCCTCGATGCTGCTGCCCGTAGCTTCTCGCTGCGCGACATCTTGCCCTACTACTCGCGAGAATCGGACACCTACGCGTCAGACGTGCTTGCGTTTCTGCAACGTCACATCTCTACGTTTGACCGGCTACCAATGGCACTACTGCCCTTGGCTTGGGAGAACGCGATTGCGAGTTCGAATGACATCTCGCGCTTTCGCAGCTCGCATGCCGGTGCCGCTGGATTGTTCCGATACTCCAGATCAGGTGGCGATTCTCAGCCCACAGGACTGGCTCTTAGTCGCTTTTCAACGTTTGTTTCTAGTTGGGGCCTCGCTGTTGACCCTCATGACGGCACTGTCTACAGCGGGGGCGACGACGGTGCGGTACGTGCGTGGGACAGGGAACTGTTGAAAGAGAGGGAACTGATCGTCACCCATCAGAATTCAGTCTCTGCCATGGCGATCAGTATGGACGGCAAGTGGCTGCTATCGTGTGACATGGGTGGTGCAATTGCTCTCGTGGAGCTGGCGACCCGGAGGATTCGTTGGGAGTCGGCAAGCTGCTTTGGAATCTGGTGCGCGGTTTTCGACCGGGAATCCTCGCGATTCGCTGTTGGTGGAGCCTACGGGAAATGCACGGTTTGGTCAGTCGATCCCTTGCATCAATTGGCCGAGACTCAATACTGGAATCACACAAACCGCTCGATCGGCGGACTCGCATTCTCTCCAGACGGAGAATTGTTATTCCAGGGCGGGCGTGATGGTCATTTGCGCTGCTGGCCATGGCGCGAGTCACCAAGGAACGGCTGGGGGCTGCGGGCCGATCGCATCTTCCCGACTCTACGGCCAATCACCGGCATGGTCGCCATCTATCCCGCCGGCGGGTACGTCTGCACGCGGAGTACGGGTGAAGTTGTCAAATTGAATCTCTCGGAGAACCCCGCGTCAAGGCGTACTCGCGCCCTGTTCCAGACGGCGGTGATTGCTCAGGTAGGTGATCGAATTAACTGCATCAGCACGTGGGCTTCGGCGGGCATCGTCGCTGCCGGAACGTCACGTGGACGAGTGTTGCTCTGCGACGCAGAGAACCAAAGCGTCCTGTTGGATGCCACCATTTCGCAATCTCCGGTCAGGTCTCTGGCGCTTGCAGACGGCGGAACAACATGTTTCGCCGCGTGTGACGACGGCTACGTCTACCGATATGATTCGCGAAAGAACTCCGGAGGAAGCTTGGCACCAGTACCAACTCAGTTCAATCCTTCTGGAAATCGTTTGGTCTCTGGGATGCCGGACCAGGATCTCGAGAGACTCGTCGAAGAGCTTCAATCTGGTACACGGGCACTGAGATCGCCGGCAGTCATTCGGTGGTGCAACGCCAGCGAAAAGAACACTGGGGACATGCCAGCCGGTGTTATCGACGATTACTTCGTGAGCGAGAGACCTGCTCGAAAACTGCGAAGCGTCGTACATGGGATTCCGCGTGCTTACTCGCCGTGTGGACGTGCCATACTCTATACCGACGGGCGTCCACGCAACGACGGACTCAGTAGCAACCGCGAGTTTCAGCTAGTTGTCAATGAGTCAATGGCTTCGGCTGGAGGCTCCTTCATCATTGGAAGTGATGCTCAAGGTGTATTCGCTGGGAAGATAAGAACTCTCGGAGGCCCAATTAGCCTTAGAGCGGATACTCAGAGATGGGAGCCACAGTATGCCAAATTGTTCGCCGACGTGTCACGGCAGGACAACATTGTCTTTGCCTGCGACGAATACCCTCCCTTCTACCAGCAAAGCACACACTACGCGCTGACATCCGATGGGCGTGACCTAATCGTTGCCTTCTCCCATTCCGACCACACGAGTTACGTTGCGTACTCTCTGTCAACGACGACACCTGGTCTCCGGGCCCAACTCGGAACATGCGTCACAGCTGTTGCATGCTCGAGAGGCCCAAGCCGGGTTGCTGTTGGGCAGATGACGGGTAGGCTCAACGTCTTCGACTTCGAGCAGGATGTGTATGTAAATCCGGTTCCGTGTCTGATGGGAACCCGCGATCTGGGAGGCAAGATCACGGCGCTATTGCTCTCGCCGGACGGTAGAAGCGTCGTGGCCGGGCTCCAGACTGGCAATGTATTCTTCGGTCGGACAGATTCTCTTGACACACTCAGCATGCTGCCACTTCAGCACGGGCCTATCGAACATATTGTGGCACTGAACGATGGCGAGATTCTTTTGATTATTGGCACTAACGGAGATGCCTCTATCTGCCTCGTCCGGTCGGACCACCATGAGTCCAACAAGATACATTGCGTATCACAGATATGTTTTCCCGGGCGAGTTGACTGGGTATGGCCATTTGATGGCCGCCATCCTGTCCTCCGTATCGCGGGCGAAACGATTGCCTATTTACTGCTGTGACGCGCGAACACTAACGCTTCTGTGTAACCCCTCAGCCCATTGAACTAACCGGCCGCAAGTGAACGTAACTGGTCTCTATTGCCGAGAAAATCAGACCGAACTCAGAAAAGAGGGTGTCCGTTCGGCGGTGGACATGTCGGGGCGAGGTCCGTGGCGGCGACATTTCGTTGCGTGGGGAGCAGCGTGTCGAGTTGGTCGGCGGGTGTCAGAGGCAACTGCGTCAGTGTGTCGCAGAGCCAAGCCCAGGGATTCACGCCGAACTGCTGGCACGTCGCGGTGAAGCTGGCCAGTGCCGCCAGCGTGCGGCCGCTGCCGAAAGTGTAGTGTCTGGAACAACGATAGTTAGATCACATTGACCAAGGCGGGCGCGCTCAAATAGTGAGGGTTGAAGCGTTATATGAGTAAATACAAAACAATCACGATCTTCCTCTCGTACGCCCGCGGCGACGATGAGCCTTTCGTTCGCCGCCTGTATGAAGACCTCACAGCCCACGGCTTCCAGGTCTGGTTCGACCGCCTCAGCATGCCGTCGCGCAACCTGACGTTTCATCAGGAAATCCGCGACGCAGTCGCCGCTCACGATCGTCTGCTGCTGGTCATCGGACCCATGGCGGTCGCGTCCGAGTATGTGCGGCAGGAATGGCAGTTCGCGTGGTTCGAGGCTGAAAAGGTTGTGACGCCGATCCTGCGTTTGGGTGACTATCCGCTCGCCATCGACGAATTGAAGCTGGTGCATGCCGAGGATTTTCGCAACGACGCGGACTACGCGCTCCACCTCAGGGAATTGGTGCGCATACTGAATGAGCCGCCGCCGCCCATGGGCAAACTGATCGCGGTCCCCTCGCTTCCGGCCCATTACCTTTCTCGCACCGATCGACTCATTCCCTTGCGCGATGCGGTTCGCTCGGGCCTCGATAGTGCCGCTTCGTTCGGCGGCATGGCCGCGCGGCAGCAATTTCACGGCATCGCCGGCGCCGCCAAGCATGTCGGCATGCACGGCATGGGAGGCATCGGCAAGAGCGTGCTGGCCAATCTGCTGGCCCACGATCGTAAGATTCGCGAGGCTTTTCCTGACGGCATCGTCTGGGTCGGCCTCGGCTCCGTGCCCGTCGTGGCGGACCTGATGCGCCGCGTTCACGTCGATTTCGGCGGCGACGGGGCATTCGTCACCGAACACGAAGGGAAAGCGAAACTCAAAGAACTGTTGTCTGGCAAGGCGGTCCTCTTGGTGCTCGACGACGCCTGGCGTCGACAGGACATTGAGGCCTTCGACATTCTCGGCCCGCGCTGTCGAGCGCTCATCACGACGCGCGATGCGGGCTTGCTCACCTCGGTCGGCGGTACGCACCATCTCGTCGAACTCCTCACCGACGACGAAGCCTTGCGGTTGCTCGCCTTGGCGGTAGGCAAGGAACTCGACGAACTCCCGGCCGAAGCTCGTATGGTCATCAAGCAATGTGGCCGGTTGCCGCTGGTCGTGTCGCTCGCGGGAGGCATGGTGGCGGCTGGAATGTCGTGGACCAATCTGCTCACCGCGTTCGATCGGCACAAGCTGGAGTTCTTCAAGGAGGCCTCAGCACGGCGCGGCCTGTCCGGGCGGGAGTTGCACGAGCTGGTTGCCGGTCTCGACGGTGTCGATGACCTGTTTCCGGCGCCGCGTCAACTGCGTCCATACCTGCTTAGCTGTATCATAGAGTGTGAAATGGAGTAACTCGATGCCGACAAACAACGAACTCGACTTCTTCGTCTCCTATGCCCGGCACGACAACGCCGATGGCTGGATCACGCGATTCCTTGAGGCGTTGCAAGAGGAGCACCGCGCGTTCAGCGGTGGGCGCGACTTCAACGTTTTTTTCGACAAGGATGACATCCGCTCCCTGGATGATTGGCAGCATCGCATATACGGGTCGCTGGCGGCTTCGCGCCTGTTCCTCGCGTTTGTGTCACCCGCATACTTTGCCAGCGAGTGGTGCCAACGAGAATGGCGAACCTGGATCGATGTCGAGATCGCCAAGCATGTCCTCACTGATGGAGCGGCCCCCATTTACATCGTCGAGGTGCCGTGGCTCGGCAAGGCGATGACCGAACCGCAAGTGGCCGAGGCCATCGCGCAGTTGACGCAGCGCGTTCTGGCTGACCAGCGGCCTGGCCTAGCGGCCGATGCGATCAAGGTCACGGGGGAGATGTCGCTACGCCAACTCACGATGGTGCAGCCTTTCTACACCCAAGGCGTAGAAGCCCTTCGGCGCGAGGATTTGCGCAAGGTACTCGTCGGTCTCGCCAAAGATTTGAACGATCGCGCCCAGCACCTGGCCGATGCCGCGAAGTCGCAGAGCACCATCCCGCCGTACAATCGCCGATTCGTGGGCCGGCTGGAGGAGCTGGTCAAGCTCCGTGAGCGTTTGTTCCAGGGGCGCACCGGCGTCATTTCGGGACACAAGGAAGGCGCTCTCGCCGGCCTCGCCAGCGTGCATGGCCTGGGCGGCATCGGCAAGACGGAGTTGGCCTTCACCTACGCCCACGCCTTTGCAGGGCTGTATCCGGGCGGGCGTTTTCTCATCCAGTGCGAGCGTCTCACTGACATTCGCCTCGCCGTGCTCCAACTCGACAGCCTCTTTCCTGACGCCGCCACCGACGAGCAACGCAAGTCGCTCGACCTCCACTTCGGCGCCCTCCGCGAAGCGCTGCGCCAACGTCTCGGGCAAATGGGCCGCATCCTCCTCGTCTTGGATAACGTTTCCGATCTCGCCTTGCTCGCGCCGGAACAGACGGATCTGATCCGCATCCTCGGCCCGCAACTTCATCTACTGGCGACCACCCGCCTCGGTGCGCCGATGGGTCAGGATGCGGGGGACGACATCCACTGGCTCACCCTCGGCGAGTTGACCTTCGAGGATTCGCTGCGCCTCTTGGAAAAACACCGCCCCTTCGCGGACGCCGAACGCGACGCGGCGGAAAAGATCGCCCGCCGGCTCGGCGGGTTCGCCCTGTGCGTAGAAGTGGTCGGCGCTTACCTCGGTCAACACCCTGAGGAAAGTTACGCAGGCTTTCTGGACAAGATGGGGCTGAGTGATCTGGAGAAGGTGGATGTGGCCGCCGAGCGGAAGGAAACCGTCACCCGTCGCCACAATAACGAGAAACGTCTTGGGGCTATCCTCGCGCTGACGCTGGCGAAGTTGACGACGGCCGAACGCACCACGCTGGAATTCGCGTCACTGCTCGCGCCGGATCATGTTGTGTTGCCATGGCTGCGCGAACTTACTGAGGCCGTGTGTTCGGAATCGAGCGAAGACTGGAGCAACATCGAGCGACGGTTGGTAAGCCTCGCCCTGCTGGTGCGCGGCGATGATGGGAAGGAAGACGCGCGTGTCGTACGCTGTCACCGACTGGTGCAAGACTATGTGCGGCAAGGCATGGCAGAAGAGGCGGCAAAGCAGAAACTTCTGGATGATCTCGTACGACGGAGGTACGCGGTGTTGCAGAAGACTACACGCTGGGAGGAAACCCCGTGGGAATTGCCGCCTCTCAATGCACTCGCGGAGCTTTGGGATGAGAGGATGCATCCGAATGCCGCTTGGCTCGCCAACGAGATCGGTAATTGCTGGTATTTCCTAGCCCGCTGGACGGAGGCGGAATCCCTTCGGAGACGCGCGCTGGCAATCGACGAAAAAGCCCACGGCATGGGACACCCCGATGTCGCCCGGGACCTCAACAATTTGGCCCAGTTGCTCCAGGACACAAACCGGCTGAGAGAAGCCGAGCCGCTGATGCGACGGGCGCTGACTATCGATGAAAAGCACCACGGGCCTGAGCACCCTGCAGTCGCCACAGACCTCAACAATCTCTCTGCTTTGCTTCTGGCCACACACCGTTTGGAGGAGGCCGAGCCGCTCATGAGGCGGGCGCTGGCGATCGATGAGCGGACATACGGAGAGGACCACTTCATCGTAGCACGAGACCTCAACAATCTAGTCGCATTGCTCCAATTATCTAATCGACTTGAAAATGCCGAGATCCTCATGCGGCGAGTGCTGGGCATCTACGAAAAAAGCCATGGTCCGGAGCACCCTGAAGTCGCAAAAGTCCTCAACAATTTGGCCGTATTGCTACGGGACTCGCAACGATATGAGGAAGCTGAACCGCTGATTCGGCGGGCGCTTGGCATCGCCGAAAAATGCTACGGCATGGAGCACCCCCATGTTGCTATCCAACTCAACAATCTTGCCGGCTTGCTCGAGGACACGAACCGTCATGCGCAGGCGGAGCCGCTGATACGACGGGCGCTTGCCATCTACGAAAATAACTACGGCAGTGAACACCCCGATGTCGCAAGAACCCTCAGCTACATGGCCGAGATGTTCCTGAACTCGAACCGGCTAGAGGAGGTGGAACCGCTCATCCGTCGCGCGATGGCCATCAACGAAAAAAGCTATGGCAGGGAACACCCGACTATTGCTACCAGCCTCTCAACTTTGGCCCAGTTGTTCCTGGCAAAGAACCAGTTCAGGGACGCCGAGCCGCTCCTTCGGCGAGCACTGCTAATTGCAGAACAAAACCATGGCACGGAGCACCCCATTGTAGCTGGCCACCTCAACAGCCTCGCGCAGCTTTTCAAGGACACGAACAGAATGATGGAAGCCGAATTACTTATTCGGCGAGCGCTCGCCATCGACGAAAAAAACTGCGGTCCGGATCACCTCGATGTCGCCACCGACCTCAACAATTTGGCCGCTATTCTCTATGCTACCGGCCGCTTGCCCGAGGCCGAGCCGCTCATGCGACGGTCGATTGCCATCGCCGAAAAGAGATTGGGCACAGAGCACCCCACGATCGCCGCCCGCATTGCCAACTTGGCGCAGCTGCTCCACTTCTCGAACAGGTTGGGAGAGGCCGAACAACTCATTCGACGGGCACTGATGATCGATGAAAAATGCGTGGGTCTCGAGCACCCCGATGTCGCCAGAGACCTCAACTACCTGGCGAGGTTGCTCCAAGATACAAATCGACAAGCGGAAGCCGAGCCGATAATTCGACAGGCGCTGTTCATTGCAGAGAGAAGCTATGGCGCTGAGCACCCCGATATCGCCCAATACCTCATCAATTTGGCTTCCATTCTCCAGGGTACGAACCGGATGGAGGAGGCCGAGCATCTCATCAGGCGGGCACTTGTCATCGACGAACAGATCTATGGCCCTGAACACCCGGATGTCGCAATCGGCCTCAACAACTTGGCCACTTTGCTACAAGCCACGAAGCGGCTCGACGAGGCTGAGCCTCTCATGCGGAGGCAATTGGTAATCTTCCTCAACTTCACACGTGAGACCGGACATTCCCATCAGCATCTGCAAGACGCCGTTGGCAATTACGCTTCTCTGCTTCAAACGATGGGTTCAAGCGCCGCCGAAATCCGTCGAAGGTTGAACAATCTCTTGGCGGAGTATGGCATGTCCTTGGGATAATGGGTTGCAGATCTTCACGGCGAGCGAATACCAATAAAGTGCTTTAACTACGAACCAAGGCCCGTGATGTCACAGCCCGTTCCAACTTCTCCCAACTTCCCCTATGTCGTGCACGTCGGCTTCGCGGGAACGCGGAATTTGTTGCCGGATCATCATGATACTGCAACGTTCTACGATAAATTGCAAGCGTCCCTCGCTCAACGGCTCGCTCAACTCGCCGGCGAACTTTGGAAAGAAATGTCAGGCCGGTGGCGGAACACTATGAATTGAAGCTGCTCCACGGCGAGGATATCTAGGACGACGCACCAACAGTATCACAAGCGTAGTTGGGGGACGAAGAATCCATCATGAACGTTGCAACCCCCAAGAAGCGCGAATGGCCGGTGATTCGTGTGTTTGTCAGTTCGACGTTCACCGACTTCAAGCATGAGCGTGACGTTCTGCACCAGAACGTGTTTCGCAAATTGGAGCTGCACTGTAGGGCGCGTGGGTTCCAATTCCAGGCCATCGTTTTGCGCTGGGGCGTGCCGATGGAAGCCGAGTGACATACTGATTCCTACTGGAGACTCGGCAATGGCTAATAGCACGGAATTCTTGACTGGCTTGAGCGTCGAGGAACCAGAGGCTCCGACCGACAGTTTGATCCCAGTCTCGCTCCAACAGCATGTCCGCGACCAGTTCGCGAATGATTGTTTGTGTCGCCGGATTGCCAACGCGTGGACCGCACACACTCGATGAGGAGCCTACCCCATGACCCTCGATGCTATCCTGGCTCGCCTTGCCGACCCGACCACGCAGGCTGATCGGCTCCTCGAAGAGTGTCGGCAGCCGGACCTGGAGTTGTGGAAGGCCTATCCGGAACTGTATCGGGCGTTCACCGAGAAGCTCATCCGGCAGGGGCATCCGGGGCGGGCCTTGGAGTTGGC
>JALHPZ010000040.1 GCA_022842245.1 Gemmataceae bacterium | reverse complement strand
GCGCCTCGGCGCCGGCCTGCGCGGCGACGTGCAGCCGCCCACCGGCGGCCGCATCGTCACATTGATCGGCCTCGTCCTCGCGGCCGCCGCCTTCGCCGTGCTCGCGTCCCTCGCGCACGCCGCGTGGACCGGCCAACTGCTCGGCTTCCTGCCCGATGGCTGGCGACTCGCGCTCGAACACGCCGCCGGCGTGCCCGACGCCGGGCCGGGCGAAGGCACGCGCTGGCGGCTCGAACAGTCCCTCGCCTTCGGTGCGAACGTCCGACAGGACCAGTCGATCCAGTGGGGCCTGGCTGCGCTCGCCGCGATGGTCGTCCTCATCTTCTACGGCTACGAACGCCGCGCCACCGGCGGTACGCGGCGCGTCCTCCTGCCGGCGTGCCTGCGCCTCGCCGCGTACTGGCTCGTTATCTTCCTCGTTCTCCCCCAACTTCGTCTCGCCTTCGACCGAGAAGGCTGGCCCGACATCGCCATCGTCGTCGACACCTCTGCCAGCATGGCCACCGTCGACGACCCGCAGGACCCCGCCCTGCGCGCGAAGCTCGAAGCCCTCGCCGACGTGCCCAGGTTGAAGCAACCCCAGCGGATCCAACTCGCTCAGTGGCTGCTCACCCGGTCCGATAACGACTGGCTGACGCGACTCGTGAACGAGCGCAAGCTCAAGGTCCACGTCTATTCGCTCGCGGAGCAGTTGCGGCTGGAAGCCTCGATCCACGACGCGGGAGAGATCGCCGCCGCGCGCGACGCCGTGTCTCGCCTTTCGGCCGAGGGCGACGCAAGCCGGCTCGGCGACGGCGTCCAGGCCGTGCTCAAGGCGTTCCGCGGCGGTTCGCTCGTCGCCGTCATCGTCCTCACCGACGGCATCACCACCGCCGGCGACGACCTGCCCCGCGCCGCCCGCGCCGCCGCCCGCGCCGACGTGCCCCTCCACCTCGTCGGCATCGGCGACGTCCGCGAAACGCTCGACCTCGCCGTCGGCGACCTGCGCTCCGAGCATGTCGTCGCGAAGAACGACGAACTGATCTTCGAGGCGCGGCTGACGGCAACGGGGCCGGGCGCGCCGCGGTCGATCCGCGCGACGCTCTCCGAGAAGGTCGCCGGACGGCTGGAGAAACGGGACGAAGTGCAGGTGACGCCCGACGCGGCTGGCAAGCCGGTGTCCTTCCGCCTCAAGCACGTGCCGACCGAACTCGGCGAACGGACCTTCGTGATCGACGTTCCGACTCAGACCGGCGAGCGCGAGACGGCGAACAATACCGTCGAGCGCACGGTCGTCGTCACCGAGAACCGCCGCCTTCGCGTGCTGTACGTCGAGGGGTATCCGAGGTACGAGTTCCGCTTCGTGAAGGTGCTGTTGGAACGCGAGCTGGAAGCGGGTCGGCGCGAAAAGGCGGTCGATCTGCACACGCTGCTGCTGGACGCGTCGCTCGACCACGCGACGACGGACAAGTCGGCGTTGCGTGGCTTCCCGACGCGCAACGAGCTGTTCGAGTACGACGCGGTGATTCTCGGCGACGTCGACCCGGCGCGGCTGGACCGGCCGGCGCAGCGTCTGCAGGATCTGGCCGACTTCGTGAAGGTGAAGGGCGGCGGGCTGATCGTGGTCGCCGGCGAGCACGCGATGCCGAAGCTGTACTTCGACACGCCGCTGGCCGACGTGCTGCCGGTGGCGCAGTCGACGGCGCGCGAGCCGCGCACCACGTCCGAGGACGCGCCGTTGGCGGCGGCGTACCAGCCGCGGTTGACTCCGGTCGGAGTCGGGCACCCGATCTTCCGCTTCGCCGCGAACGAGGCCGACGGCGCGGAGGTCTGGCGCCGTTTGAAGCCGCTCTATTGGGCCGCCTCGGGTTACGCGCGCAAGCGCACCGCCGAGGTGCTCGCGGTCCACCCCGAATGGCCCGCGGAGGACGACCCCGGCGAACGGCACCCGCTGGTGCTCCAGCAATTCGTCGGCGCGGGCCGCACCCTCTTCCTCGGCTTCGACGAAACCTGGCGATGGCGCTGGCGGAAGGACGAGGAACAATTCAACCGCTTCTGGCGGCAGACCGTTGCGGTACTTTCGCGGAATCGGGTGCGCGGCGTCGAACTGAAGACCGACAAGCAGACTGGCTACCGCCGCGACGAGCCGATCAAGGTGACAGTGCAGTTTCCCGACGACGCCCCGCCGCCGGGCGAGAGTGTCAAGGTGGGGGTCGAGCGCGGCCCGCTGCGCGACGCCACCGGCCGCGCCGTTACCGGCGACCACGAGACGCGCACGCTGACGCTTGGCAAGGTGCGTGGAACGCGCGCGACGTACGAGGCCACGCTCGCGCCCACGCCCGTCGGCGAATACAAGTTCCAACTTGCCGACCCCGCGCCGACCGGCCCGGCGGCCAAGGCCGAGGCGCGTGTGCTGCCGCCGCCCGGCGAACGCGACCGGCTGGAATTGAACCGCGCCGACCTCGCCCGCGCCGCCGCCGAGTCGCGCGGCGCCGTCCGGATGTTCGCCGACGCCGAGAAGCTCGTCGACGAACTGCCCGAGGTCGCCCGACTGCCGCTCGACCAGCCCTGCCCGCCGCTGCCGGTCTGGAACCATGCCGTGACATTCGCGTTACTCCTGGCGTTGCTAGGATGCGAATGGATCCTGCGCAAGCGCGAGCGTCTGGTATGATGTGACCGATACGACGGAGATCCTGCCGATGTCGTTCGTTCTCCGGCCGCCGGATGAAGTCGTTCCGCTGAACCGGCGGCTGCGCGCGCTCGGGCAATCCCGCAAGCTGGCCCGCGCCGCGTGTGGCGTCGGCGCGGTCGTCGCCACCCTGTCGCTCGTATTACTTCTCGTCGGCGCGTTCGATTCCCGGTTCCATCTCGCGTCCGGCTTGCGGGCAACGGCGCTGCTCGCCCTTGTCGGCGCGGTCGGCGCGCTCTTCGCACGCGGCATCCGCCGGCCTTTGCGCGCCTCCACCGAACCCGTCGCCGTCGCGATGCTCGTCGAATCCCGCCACGCCGAATTCCGTGACCTGCTCGCGAGCGCGGCGTCCTTCGAAGACATTCCCAGGGACGATCGCCGTTCGGCGGCGAGCTTCCGCGAGGCGGCGATCCGGCGAGCCGAGCGCGTGGCGAACCGGCACGATTTCGCCGACCTCGTGCCGACGGGCCGGCTGTGGCGTTCCGCCGCGCTGGCGCTGGCGGCGACGCTCGCGCTGGGCGCGTGGGTCGCCGCCGACCCGGACCGCGCCGCCATCGCGGGCGTCCGCTTCGTCGACCCGTTCGGCGACCACCCCTGGCCGCCGAAGACCACGCTCGAAATCCTGTCCCCGGCCGCGAACCCCCACCTGCTGGCGAAGGGCCAGCCGTTCGCGCTGCGGCTGCGCGTGCGCGGCGCGATCCCCGCCGAAGCCACGCTCACCGTCAGGCTCGACGGCGGCATCCCCTTCGATGAATCGATTCCGCTTGACGCCGGCGTCGGGCCCGATCGGACGGTCGAGCACGTCGTCGCGCCGGATCGGGTCACGCGGGACTTCGAGTATCGGATCGTGGCCAACGACGCCGACACCGGCTGGCTCGCCGTGGCGGTTGCGATGCCGCCGCGCCTGACGCTCCTGGACGGCCGGCCGTCGCCGCAAATTCGTTTGATCGCGCGGCCCTACACCGGCGAACCGCCGGTCGATCGGCCCGAAGGCACCGGCAGCGTCGAAGCGGTGTGCGGGACGCGCATCGTCCTGCGGGCCGCGGTCGACCGGCCCATCGTGGCCGCGTCGATCCGCTTCGAGGGCGATCGCGCCGCGCTGGCGCACGCCGTTGCCGCCGCCGCGCTGGCTTCGCCGGATCCGTTCGCCGCCGCCGCCTCGCCCGCGCTCGCCGGATCGTTCGGCGAGGAGATCCCCGTGCGCGTCGAAGGTTCCGAACGGACCCGTCTGGCCGTCGAATTCGAAATCCCGATCGCCGGGCTGTATACGCTGCGGTTCGCGGACGAAGCCGGCCTGGTCGGCACGCAGAAGCTGGACCTCCAGACCTTCCCGGACCCCCGGCCGGTCGTCGCGCTCCTTCGGCCGTCGCCGGCGCTTGATCCGTTGTTGCTGGTGCCGTCGGCCGTGGTTCCCGTGCGCGTCCGTGCCGACGACCGCACGTTCGCACTTCGCTCGATGTGGCTGGAATACCGCGTGAACGACGGACCGTTCACGCGACTCCCGCTCGCCGACGCCGGCGCGGCGGAAACCGCACTGCCCGCCGTCGCCGGCGCGCTCGGCGGGCACCGCCGCCAGCGACCGCACGAGCTGGAATCGATCCGCGCACTGCCGCTATCGTCGTTCCGCAAACCCGATGGCACCTTGCCCGCGGACGGCGACACGATCACCCTGCGCGGTGCGGCCGACGACTGGGACGACTACACGCTCGCGAAGCCGCCGGGGGTCAGCCCCGAGGTCGTCCTGCGCGTGCTGTCGGCCGACGGACTCACGGCGCACCTGCAGAAGGAACTCGCGTTGCTTCGACCGGAGATCGAGCGCGCGACCGCGCAGCAGAAGGCCGCGGCCGCGCGGACCGCCGCCGCCCGCGCGGCCGCAACGCCCGACGATCGGCTTTCGAACGAAGGCCGCGTGCAACTCGGTCGCGCCGAGCAGGAGCAGCGCATCGTACGTGGCCAGGTGTCCGACCCGGCCGACGGACCGCGCGCGAAGGTCGAGAAGCTGCGCGAGATCGCCCGCGCCAACGGGTTGAAGGACGCGCCGGCGGCGCGCCGTGCCGATGCCGTCGCGCGATTGCTCGCAGAGGTCGAAGACAGACATTTCGCGGAAATCGAACCAAAGCTCGCGGAAGCGCAAGCGGCGGCGCAGGCGGAACCGGGCCGGCCGTCCGCCGGCGTGCGCGACCCGCTTGCGAAGGCGGCGAAGCAGCAGGCCGGCGCGCTCGAGAAGCTCGCGGCCGCGGCCGAGGAACTCGAACAGTGGGCGGCGTCCGCCGAGGTGCGCGGCGACGCCCGGCAGCTGAAGGACCAGGCGGCCCGTGCCGCCGCCGAGGGCAAGGCCGCCACCGATCGACTGCCCACGGGGGCGACGCCCGATCGGCTTCCTGCGAACGATCGGGCGGCTCTGGAGAAGTCAGCCGAGGCGTTCGACAAGGCGGCCGAGCAGGCGAACAAGTTGCTCTCGAAGGCGGACCGGGTGGCGGAGCAGCGCCGCGCCGACGCGGCGAAGGCGTCCGCGGCGGCGAACGCGAAGGCGGCGGAGGCGAAGCAGGCCGATGCCGACGCTCAGGCCGCCCCCGCCGGTTCGGCGGAGCGGTCCGCGGCGGAGGCGAAAGGCGCCGCCGCGAAGGCCGAGACCGCCGCGCTCGCCGACGCCGCCGTGAAGGCGAAAGCCGAAGCCGACGCGCTCGAACGGGCGATGAAGGACGCCGGACGGCAGGCGGTCGCCGACGATCTCCGCGCCGCCGCCGAGGCCCAGCGCAAGAACCGGTCTGGCGAAGCCCAGGCTGGCGTGTCGAAGGCGATCGAACGCCTCGAACGCATGACCGCCGACCTCGCCGAACGGCGCGACGACGTCGACGAACTCGCCAAGAAGCGCAAGGACGCCGCCGATCGAGTCGACCAGTTCGCCGACCGGCAGGACGAACTCGCGAAGAAGGTCGCGAAGGCCAACGACATTCCCGACGCGAACGAACGCGCCGAGGCGCTGCGCAATCTCGGGGACGAACAGGAGACGCTCCGCCGCGAGACGGAGCAGCTCTCGCGCAAGGTCGATCGGGAGGGTTCGAGCGACGCGGCCGAACAGCTGCGCCGCGCCGCCGAGCGTATGGAGCAGGCGCGGGACGAACTGGCCGAGGGCCGCGACCCGAAGGCCAAGCCGGACGAAGCCCTCGAGCGACTCGAACAAGCGAAGGACCAGCTCGACAAGGACCGGCCGAAGGAAGAGCGGCAGCTCGAGCGGGAGCAGGCCGAGCAATTCGCCGGCCAGTTCAAGACCTTCCTCGAGAAGCAGCGCGCCGCCGTCGCGGAGTCCGAACGGCTGACGGAAGCCGCCGCCAAGGCGAAGAAGTGGGAGCGCCCGTTGCAGGCCAGCCTCGCGTCGCTCGGCGAGCGCCAGAAGGCGCTCGCGAAGGAGATCCGCGCATTCGCCGACGACAAGACCAAGGAGTTGAAGGTGTTCGACGCCATGCTGCGGCAGGCGGCGGACCAGATGGCGCGTGCGGCGGAGCGCATCGCGGAGCGTAAGGCCGACATCGTGCTCGCCGACCCGAGCGCGTTCGACGCCGAATCCGAGGCCGCCGCGGACGAGACCGCCCGCCGCCCGATGCGCACGGCGCTGCGACGACTGGAACAGATTGTGAATTCGCTCCAGGACGATCCGAAGAAGAAGCGGCCGATGCCGATGGGCGGGGCGGGTCAGCCGATGCCCATGCCGATGCCGATGGAGGGCGGAGGCATGGGCAATGCCCCCGGCGCGCCGCCGCTGGCGCAGTTGAAGGCCCTGCGAGACTGGCAGAAGGAAGTGAACGAACGCACCGCCGCGTTCGCCAAGGACCACCCGGACCGCGACGCGCTCAGCGACGACGACAAGGACGAACTGAAGGAGATCGAGGACGCACAGAAGGCGATCGCGGCCCTGCTGGACGACCTTCTGCCCGCGCTCCAGGAAATGGCCGGAGGAATGATGCCATGATTCGCCGCCTGCTGGCTGGATTTTGCGTGGGAACGTTCGCCGCGCCGGCGTGGGCCGTCGTGCCGCCGATTCCGCCGATCATCGTCGTTCCCGCGCCGGCGGAGGCGAAGCCGGACGCGCCCGGCGAATCGGACGACGTGGCCAAGCTCGCGGACCGCATCGGCAAGACGGCGAAGTCCGCGACGGACAAACTCGGCGACCGCGACACCGGCGACGCCACGCTCAAGGACCAGCAAACCTTGAAGCGCGCTCTGGACAAGCTGATCGACCTTCTCCAAAACCAGCCACCGCCGCCGATGTCGAACGATTCGTCGCAATCGCCTCCGCCGCCGTCCGGTGGGGGCGGGGGGCAATCGAAACCGATGGGCGGCCAACAACCGCCGCCGATGGGCGGGAAGCGCCGGAGCGGCAGCGGCCAGCGGCAGCCGATGCCGCCGCCGATGGGCGGGCAGCAACCAATGCCGATGGGTTCGAACCCGATGCCGATGGGCGGGCAGCAGCCGATGCCGATGGGCGCGAAGCCCGAGGAGAAGGGCGGCAACTCGGCCGGAACCGGTGGCGCGGCGACGCCGACGTTGCCGCTGGCCGAGACGATCGCCAAGGATTTCTGGGGCCACCTGCCGGAAGTTCCGCGCCAGCGCATGATGCAGTTCTTCCGCGAGCAGTACAACTCCCGGTACAAGGATCTTCTCCCCGATTATTTCTCGACGCTCGCCGAGAAGGAGAAGAAGGGCAAGAAATGACCGACCCGCGAATTCCCCGGCGTCGCTTTGCGCGGGTCGCGCTCCTGGGCGCGGCGGGCGGTGCCGCAATCCTCTCCGGCCACGCGCAGGACGCCGCTCCGTCGGAGTTCGTCACGAGCGACGCGCAGGCGGCGATCGATCGCGGCCTCGCGTTCCTCGCCCGCGCCCAGTCGAACGACGGGTCCTTCGGCGATGGCAGCGGCGCGAACGCCGCCATCACCGGACTCGCCGCCCTCGCGCTGATGTCCGGCGGCCACCACCCCGGCCGCGGCCAGTACGGCCGCACCGTCAGCCGCGCCATGGACTACCTGGTCAATCGCGGACTCGCGAACACGCCCGTCGGCTACCTCAATTCCGGCGAGACCGCCTTCGGTCACGGCGGCGGCATGTACCAACACGGCTTCGCCGCCCTCTTCCTCGCCGAAGTCTACGGCACCCTCCCGGACCCGCTCCGCCTCAAGCGCCTCCGCGAGGCCTTCGAGAAAGCCATCCGCCTCGTCATCGATTCCCAGAACAAGCACGGCGGCTGGCGCTACGATCCGAAGCCCAGCGAGGCCGACGTTTCCGTCACCGTCGCGCAGCTCATGGCCCTGCGCGCCGCGCGCAACGCCGGACTGTTCGTGCCCAAGTCCACCGTCGACGCCGCCGTCGCCTACATCAAGGCCTGCCAGCTCCCCGACGGCGGATTCTGCTACATCCGCGACCAGACCCAGCTCGGCTCCGCCTTCGCCCGCTCCGCCGCGGCCGTCGTCGGTCTCTTTTCCGCCGGCATCTACGAGGGCGACGCCATCGACCGCGGACTCAAATACCTCGTCCGATTCATCCCCAATGGCCGCGGCGCCCGCGACTTCTTCACCGAACGCTACTTCTGGTACGCCCATTACTACGCCGCCCTCGCCATGTGGACCGCCGGCGGCGCCTGGTGGACCGAATGGTTCCCCGCCATCCGCGACGAACTCCTGAACCGCCTCCGCCAGGGGAACGCCAACAACTGGCAGGACCCGAACCACGGCCCGTCCTACGCCACCGCCATGGCGTGCATCATCCTGCAGCTCCCCAACAACTACCTGCCGATCCTCCAGAAGTGAATCGCCGGGGTTCGCGCCGCCAGTCCCGTCCGATGAATTCGATACCGTAATCTCATGACTCCCGCCCGCCTCGTCGCCGTCGATGCCTTGCACCTTGCGCGGGTCCGCAAGCGATATGCCTCCGAAGTCATCGACGAGTTGGCGGGCGATCTGTCGCCGGCGGACCGACGGCTCGCGGTGCAACTCGTGATGGGCTGCGTGCGCCGGCGGGCGACACTGGATGCGCTGGTGAAGCCATTCATTCGCGTCCCCTTTCACGCGGTGCAGCCTCGCGTGTGGGACCTCTTGCACCTCGGCGCGTACCAGCTCGCACTGCTCTCGCACATCCCGAAGCACGCGGCCGTCCATGAGACGGTGGAACTCGCCGCGCACGTCGACAGCCCGCAGGCGAAAGGGTTCGTCAACGGCGTGCTGCGCCGCGTGTCGGAACTGGTCCTGGACGAACCGGCGGACGAACCGTCGGCCGATGCCGTACCCGTGGAGGAACGTTATCGTCGGCTGGCGCGGCCGGTGCTGCCCGACCCCGGTAACGACGGAGCCGCGTACCTCGCCGCCGCGTTCTCCTGGCCGCACTGGCTCGCCGATCGCTGGCTCGATCGCCACGGCTGGGACGAATGCCTGCGCCTCGGCTTCTGGTTCAACCGCCCGCCGCCGCTCTGGCTCCGTACCAACTCCCGGAAAACCGACCGCGAGTCCTATCGGCTACGGCTCGCAGCCGCGACGATCGATGCGGAACCGGGCGAAGGGCCGCAATCGCTGAAGCTTCTCGACTCCGTCCCGGTTGGCGAATTGCCGGGTTACGCCGAGGGCGACTTTGCGATCCAGGACGTATCCGCTCAGGCGGTCGCGGCGGCGCTGAACCCCTCGCCGGGGATGCGCGTGCTGGACCTCTGCGCAGCACCGGGCGGGAAGACGACGCACCTTGCGGAGCTGATGGACAATCGCGGCGCAATCGTTGCCTGCGACATCGAGCGGGATCGGCTGGCGACGGTCGAATCGCTCGCGGGTCGGCTCGGCGTCTCGATCATCGAGACGGTGCTCCTTGCGGAGAACGAACCGCCCCCGACCGGCCCGTTCGACGCGGCGCTCGTCGACGTGCCGTGCAGCAACACCGGCGTGCTGGGTCGCCGGCCCGAAGTCCGCTGGCGCTTGCAGCCGCGCGAGTTCGAGCATTTGATCCGGTTGCAGACGCGCCTGTTGATCCAGGCGATCGAGCGCGTGCGGCCGGGCGGCGCGATCGTCTATTCCACGTGCAGCATCGAGCCGGACGAAAATCACGGTGTCGTGGCGGCGGTGCGCCGCGGCATGCCCCGGCTGGCGCTCGAGGCCGAGCGGGTCGCGATTCCCGGCCGGCCGGGCGACGGCGGATACTGGGCACGGCTGCGGAAACCCGCGCTCTGATCGGCTAGAATAACCCGCATGCCGACCGACTTCGCGTTCCGCTTCGCCACCTATCTCGCGCTCGCGCTGGCGTGCGCCTGCGCGGGCTACGCCGAGTGGGATTTCCTTCGGGAAGTCTCCATCTTCGCCGCGGTCGTCGTCGCGATGATGATCGTGGCGTTCCTGTTCGATCAACGCGGCTACACCGTCTCGTTGCTCCACGCGAATTTCGTCGGCGGCGGCATCGCGCTGCTCATGGCCCTGTGGTTGGGGTTCCACTATCGGAACCCGGACAGCCTGATGAATACATTGCCGTGGCCGGCGAGTGGTTTGCCGTACCTCGTCGCGCTCATCATGCTGCTGGTCCCCGCCAAGTTGATCCGCCCGAAGCACGTCGGCGATTGGTGGGCGTTGCAGGGGCTGGGCCTGAGCATGGTCGCCGTCGGCGGCGCGATGACCGACGACGGATTCTACGTGGCGCTCATGGCCGCGTACGCCGTCGTGGGCATCTGGAGCCTGACGTTGTTCTACATCCGGCGCGTGTCCGGCCATGTTCCGCCCCCGCCGCCGTTCGAACCGGTCGGCGGCCTGCGCGCGATCGTCAGTCCCCAGACCTACCTGCCCGCGTGGTTCTTCGTCGCCCGCTCGCGCCCGACCGTCGTCGAACCCTACGACGGCACGCGGAAATTCACCCCCTCCGAACGGCTCGGCCGCTCCCACTTCGTCCGCGCCTTGCGTTGGGTCGTCGCGGCCGCGCTCGTCGCCGCGCCGCTCTTCTTCCTCACACCCCGGACCGATGGCCTGCGCTGGGAACTCCTCGGCTCGCGCATCGAAACCGGAATCAGCCGCTCCACCGTCGATCTGACCCGCACCGGCGAGTTACACCCCAACCCCAAGCCGGCGTTCACCGTCACCGTCACGACCCCCGACGGCGAACCGGGCACGATCTCGGAGGATGCGCGCTTTCGCATCAGCGGCCACAACAGCTATTTCACCAAAGGCGTCTGGAACCCAGCGAGTCTGGGCCACCTGTATCCGGTGCCGCCGGGCGGCCGCGCGCTCTGGCCCGCCGTCGATCGGGTCCCGCCGCAAGACTACGGCCCCGACACCGTCCTGCTCGAATTCGAACTCGAACCGGATATGTTCGGCTCGCCGATGGCCGACCCCATCCAGCACCGGCCCGGCCAGCCCGCGCCGCTGTTTTTCCTGCACCAGGGCCGCTACCAGTACGCCACCACGCTCAACAACGGAGCGTTCCGCATTCCGAATTTCGATTCCACGCCGCGCGGCAAGATCCGCCACTACTGGCAGTATCATCGGGCCAATCCCGACGCGCCCCCGTCCCGATGGCGACTGGACGACGCGGAGCCGGCCTTGGTCGCCGCGACCGCGAAAGCCCGCAACCCGCTCCTCGACTTGCCCTCCACGCGCATCGCGAACGAATCGCGCCGACTGCTCGAACGAATGATCCGCGAGGGCACCCTGCCGCCCGGCATCCGGGACCGCGCCGACCCGGCCACACTCCTGCCCGCCCCCGAGGATCATCTCGCCGTCGCGCGGGCCTTCGAACGCTATTTCGCCACCTCCGGCGAATACGAGTATTCCCTCACCCTCCGCCGCTACGACCGCAACCTCGATCCGATCGAGGATTTCCTCTTTTACACCAAATCGGGCCACTGCGAGCGATTCGCGTCCGGGCTGGCGCTCATGCTCCGCGGCGTCGGCATACCGTCGCAGTTCGTCATCGGTTATCGCGGGTGCGTTCCCATCGACCCCGGCAAGTATCTCGTGCGCCAGGACCATGCTCATGCGTGGGTAGAAGTTCTGGTTTCCGAGCGTGTGCCGGGAACGACGCTACGCGAATGGCGCTGGGAGACCCTCGATCCGACCGCCGCCTCCCGTGACGAGCAGGACCCGTCGGCCACCGCGTCGGGCAGCAGCCGCTTCATCAGCGCGTTCATCACGGGCCTCACGCCGGAACGGCAGAAACAGCTCGTCGAAGATCTCGCGGAGTTCGGTACGCGGAATTCCGTTCCGGCGCTGGTCGCCTTTGCCATGCTGGCCGCGATCGTCATAGTCGTGGTCCTGGTCCGCCGCCGGCTGCGCCGGGTCGCCGTCGCGCCGGCGGTAGCGGCACTCGATCCGGTGCCGTGGTATTCGCGCCTGCTTGCGATTCTCGCACGCGGCGGTTATCCCGGTGAGGGCGGCCAGACGCCGGCGGAGTTTGCCTGCGGTGCCGCGGCCTGGCTTGCGGCGAATCCCCGCCTGACGGAACTGGCCCCCGTACCCGGCCAGATCGCCGATGCCCTGGAGCGCTACCGATATGCCGGCGCGGCGCTGACGTCGGAAGAACTGGACGAACTGCATCGACGTCTCGATCGCCTCGATGCCGCATTCCCGTCGCCGGAGTCGCCGCCATGACCGCGTTCCCCCGCCTGACGCCAGCGACCTCCACGCTGGTCGTGGTCGATGTTCAGGATCGGCTCCTCGCAAAGATGGCCCACGCCGCCGTGCTCGTTCGCAACGTCGGTTTTCTCCTGGACGTGGCGACCCTGCTCGGCATCGAGGCGCTCGCGACCGAACAGTATCCCAAGGGACTCGGCCCGACGACGCGGGAGATCGCGCGGCGGCTCCCCCCGAACCCGCCGGCCAAAACGGCCTTCAGCTGCGCGCGGTCGGAGGGGTTCCTCGACGAACTGCGCCGCGGCGGACGACCGAGCGTCGTCCTCGTGGGCATCGAAACGCACGTTTGCATCGCGCAGACCGCCTTCGATCTGCTGGAAAACGGTTTCAACGTGGTTCTGCCGGTGGACGCGCTGGCCTCGCGGCACGCCGTGGACCATGCGACCGCGCTGCGGCGACTCGAACGCGCCGGCGCCGTGCCCTCCACAGTCGAAGCGATCGCCTTCGAGTGGCTCGGCGACGCCGCCCACCCGCAATTCAAAGCTGTCAGCAAACTCGTCGTCGCGCGCGACGCCGATTCCGAGAATGCGTGACGGCGGCGGGAATGGTCCCGCCGCCGTCACGAGAGGCCATCGCCAACGATTACTTCTTTTTGCCGGCCGCCTTCACTTCACCGTGCTGATTCAAATCCGCACCGGAATTGTTGTAAGCGTCGAGAGTATTCTTGAGGCTTTCGATGGTGTCGGCGTTTCCGCTGACCAGTGCCGCGTTCACTTGTTGGATGATCTGCGCTTCTGTCAACGGATAATCGACTTCGGGATGTCCTGCATTCAGCAGGGCGGCGACGGCATGGCGCATCAGCGCGTTCACTCCGCCGCCGTTGAGGCTCAATGCCTGCACGAGGGTGACGTTGCCGAGGCTGGCGTACGGGGTGCCGGCCAGATCGAAGACATCTTCGAGAGTCTGATAGAGGAAGTATCCCGTGCCGTTCCAGGCCGAGGCGTCGTGCTTCGTGGCGTTGTTCTTCCAGAAACCCGGCGTGAGGCCTTCGTTGCCGACCGGCGGGGGCGGCGGAGGCGGCGGGGGCGGAGGCGGCGAGACGGGCGGGCAGTACTCAAGGAAATCGTAACCCACGCCGATCCCGCAATCGGGCATGCAGATATCCGCGATCTCGTCGTTGATCGCGAGATGTCCGTTGATCTGGCCATCGACGGTACCGACCTGATCGGGCCCATCGAGGTAACCGGCAGGTTGGAACTCGCGGATCGTGTAGGAACCGCCGGCGATTTCGGTGAAGGAATAGAGACCGTCGGCGTCGGTCGCGGTGCGGGTGATTTCGTAGCCGTTCTCGCCGAGCAGCGCGAGGACGACATCCTTGAGCGGCAGGTCGCCGTCATCGAAGATACCGTTCGTGTTCTTATCGACGTAGACGCGGCCCGCGATCGACCCGTGGCAGTCGGGCATCAGGTATTCGCCGAAATTGTTGTTCAACGAGTCGACGCCGCCGACGACATTGATCGAAATCGAATCGGTGTGATTGTTCGAACCGGGAATCACGACGCCTTCGCTGGATTCCAGACCGTCGTGGTAGCCGTCGGGTTGCTCTTCGACGATGGTGTAGTGCCCGGTGGTCGTGTGGAACTCGTAACGTCCGTCGGCATCGGTGACGGTGGTCTGAACGTCTCCTTCGCCATGCGGAACGAGATTGATTCGGACGCCGGCAATGGGCGATTCGTCGGTTTCGAAGACGCCATTCGAATTGGCATCGGAATAGACGTAGCCGCCGACGGTGACCGACGGCATCCATCGACATTCAAGGGATTCCACGAGCAAGGGACGCTCTTTGGCGCGGGAGCGGGGCATGGGGCGATACCTCCGAGTTGGGTGGGCTTGGACGACCAGCCAAACGCAGTTCACATTCCAAATCATTAAAAAGATGAAACTTCGCGTACCAGTGGAATTGCTCGCAGTTGAATTCCGGAATTCAAAGCGTTTTTCTGCTGTTTCGCTCCAAGCCAAATGTTGTCGCAGGAGTTGACACTGGCGCTCGCCGATTCCGTTCGTTGACGGATTCCACAGAGAGCAAAATCGAATTGAAGGGAGTTGCACATCGGAATTGGTCGATAATTGAGGAGCGGTATTATGCCCCCTCGCGAAGGAGTCGCACATGCGTTCGTCGTTCCGCCTCGCCCTGTTCGCCCTCGTTGTCGTCGCCGGTCTGGCGGCCGGATGCAAGTCGTCGGGTTGCTCGTCCTGCGGGGCGGAAGCGCCCACGGCCGAGCCGGCGATGGCGCGGGCCGCGTGACGAATCCGTAAACTGACGGGATGATCGAACTCCGCGACGTCGCCAAGACGTACACCGGTGGCCGTCGCGAAGTTCGCGCCGTCCGGGGCGTGTCCTTGCGCGTCGACGCGGGCGAATTCGTGTCGATCATGGGACCGTCCGGTTCCGGGAAAAGCACATTACTGCACCTGATGGGCGCGCTGGACGTGCCCAGTTCGGGCCAGGTCCTTTTCGCCGGGGACGATCTGCGAACGCTCTCCGATCTGGAGCGTTCGCGGTTCCGTCGGCGGAAGATCGGATTCGTGTTCCAGGCCTTTCACCTTCTTCCACACGCGACGGCCGTCGGAAACGTGGCCCTCCCCCTGATGCTCGATGGCATACCGCGGCGCACCGCGATCCGCGCGGCGCGGGAATGTCTCGGCCGGGTCGGGCTGGACCACCGTGCGGACCACTACCCGGACGAACTTTCCGGGGGTGAGATGCAGCGGGTCGCCGTGGCCCGCGCGCTCGTGGCCGACCCGAACGCCGTGCTCTGCGACGAACCGACCGGCAATCTCGACAGCGCTACGGGGCGGGAGATTCTGGCGATCCTGGCTTCGCTGCCCGAACCGGGCCGACGCGCCGTTGTGATGGTCACGCACGATCCGGCTGCCGCGGCCGTCGGTTCCCGCCGTGTGGACTTCCGGGACGGGATCATCGAATCGGACACGCGGCGCACGGCCGACGATCAATTCAGCGTTGGGGAAATTGCCAAGTCTTCATTCAATCATTAAGTTACCTTCATCCCTCTCCCTATGCTCCCTGTTGGTCCATCCCCCATCCGGGGAGCTTCGGATTCGTTATTTCATTTCATTGTTGGAGACTCCATGACTCGCTCGTCTCGAGACCGGTCGGCGTTCACGCTGATCGAACTGCTGGTGGTCATCGCCATCATCGCGATCCTGATCGGTCTGCTCCTGCCGGCGGTCCAGAAGGTTCGTGAAGCCGCAGCCCGGATCAAGTGTTCGAACAACCTGAAACAGTTGGGACTCGCCGTCCACAACTACGAAGGCGCCTTCCAGGCGCTGCCGCCGGGGATCGTGCAAACGTCGTCCACGGCGCAGATCCCCGACCTCGTCGAGTACGGTACGCTGACGGGCACCACCTGGAGCTACGCGAACCACAGCTTCTTCTCGGTGATGTTGCCGTACATCGAACAGGAGAACACCCTGCGGGCCGCGACCAACGGCTATAACCTGAAACTGAACTGGAACGACCCTCTCAACCAGCCGGTCACCGCGCTGCGGATTCCGACGCTGGAGTGTCCGTCGAACCCCAGCGGCAAGATCGTCAACAACGCCAGCTCGCCGACCTTCCTCCCGGCCGTTTCGGACTATTGGCCCGTCACCCGCGGCAACAGCAACAGCGCCGTCTGGACCGGCCTGAACATGGGCTTCCCCGGTTCCACCGGCGTGAACGGCGTGCTCACCGCCAACGCCCGCACCAAGTTCGCCGCCATCACCGACGGTCTCTCGAACACCTTCATGATCGGTGAATCGGGCGCCCGGAACGAAGGCTGGGCCGCCAGCCGGATGTACGACCCCGGTACCTCCACCACGTGGGGCGTTCGCGGCGCCTGGGGACAAGGTTCGAACAATATCGTATGCGCCGGGACGCGAGGTCCGATCACGCCGGGGGCCGCGCCGCCCGGCAAGGTCTCCACGGCCGCGCACCTCACCGACGCGCTGACCGTCAACGCCTGGAACCAGGGCGAACTCTACGCCTTCCACACCGGCGTCTGCAACGTCGTCATGGGCGACGGTTCGGTGAAATCCGTGAAAAGCTCCATCGACATGTCGACCCTGCAACGCCTCGCGGCCCGCAGCGACGGCAACCCGGTCAGCGTCGAGAACTGATCGATTCGAATCCTTCGAACCGCCCGCCATCCCGGCGGGCGGTTTCGTTTTCAGGCGAAGCGAACGGCATAGATTGGGGGGAAGCGCGTCGCCGCCATCGTCCACGAATCGCCGCCATCCTCCGTGATCCAGAGACCGCCGGTCGTCGAACCGAAGGCGAGCCGGTCGCCGGAGGAGTCGATCGCGAGGGCGTGGCGGAAGACGAGGTCGTACGCCGGTGCCGTCGGCAATCCGTTCGTCAGCACGTCGAACGTCTGTCCGCCGTCCTGCGTGCGGCTGACCACGAGTTGCCCGTCGACGGGAATCCGCGATTCGTCCTTCTTGGCCGGTACGAACCAGGCCGTGTCGGGTTTCGAGGGATGTACCGCGACGGCGAAGCCGAAGCCGGAGGGCTTCGCGGCCGGGACGTGGGTGAAATTCTCGCCGCCGTCCACGCTGCGGAAGATGCCGTTGTGGTGCTGCACCCAGATCGCGTCCGGCGAACCGGGGCACTGCACCATCATGTGCACGTCCTGGATGACCGGGTCGTCGCGCAGTTCCGGCGGCATGTACTCGGCGAAGATCCCCTTGCCGATCAACCGCCAGTTCGCGCCGTCGTCTTCGGTGATCCAGACGCCGCCGCACGACACCGCCAGCCGCCAGGTCCGGTCGCAGCGTGGATCGCGGCAGAGGGAATGGATGCCGGGGTGGTCGGCCCCGCCGCCGAACCATTTCTTGCGCTCGGGCGCATCCCAGAGCGGCCGATTGAGTTCCCAGGATTTTCCGCCGTCGTCGGAGCGGAAGAGTCCGCCCGGCAGGGTGCCGGCCCAGAGCCGGCCCGGCCGATCCGCGCTGCCGGCCTCGAGCGCCCAAATGAGCTTGAGCGTCGCCGGCGTCGGCGGTTTGCCGTCGGCCGTCACGACTTCCTCCCCGGCCGGGTACTCGGGCACGGCGCGGTCCTCCCACGTCGCCCCGCCGTCCGGGGAATACTTGAGTTTCACGCCGAAGTGGCCAAGGTTCAGCGCCGCGTACCAGCCGCCGTCGCGCGGGTCGGGCAGGGCGAGCGTGACGTTCTCGGCCGGGAAGCCGACCAGCCGCGAGGACCAGCCGCCGGGGCCGCGCTCGACGGCGAACAGCCCCTTGCGCGTGGAGATGAGCAATCGATCGGACACGGGTCAACCTCCGGAGAGGGCCTGGAAGAGGAAGAGCTCGGCATCGTCCGGCACCGGTTCGTCGATGGCCGACTTGTCGATGGCGGCGTCGTTCAGGTAGAGCACGACATGATGGCGGACGGCGCCGGCCTCGTCGACGACGTACCCGCGCAGCGACGGGTGCCGTTCGAACAGGGCCGCGAGGCGTTCGCGCACGGTGCGGCCCGGCACCGCGAGGCGGCGATCGCCGACGGATTCGCCCGGCGCGGCGGTGAGCCAGCGGGCGAGGGACGGGGCCAGGACGACAGTGGGCACGGTGCGGCTCGCGGCGAATAGTGTACGGATGATACCACTCGATGGCGGAAGTGCAACCGGAAACTGGGTAAGCTGGCGCTCGCGACTTTGCCGAATGTGGCGGAACCGGACAATCCGATTAAACCTCCCGACGCTTGCAGCCGATACAGATCGCAGACTCGCCGAATGGCCGGGGGGAAGGGTCCATGTATCGTTCGTTCAAATGCATCGCGGGTTGCGCGGGCCTGGGATTGGCCCTCGCCGCACTGAGTGGTTGCCAGACCCACGTTGGCGGCATGACGTTGCCCAGCCCGCACTATCTGAAGCACCGTCCGCAATATTTCCCGCCCGATCCGGCCTTCCCGCTCCAGCGCGAAGTGGATTCGATGCAGGATCCGGACGGCCAGTTCCGCCGCGGCGGCGCGGCACCGGCGATCGGCGCGGCTCCCGTCGCGGGCCAGCCGGTTCCCGCCGGCAAGTGACCCGCCGCACATCGGCTTGACGCCTCCGCGATTTGGCGGTACAGGGCGTCCCATTCCTTCAAGGATGGGATTCCCATGCCGCACGGATCGCGGATCGTCGCCTTGTCTGCCCTCATCCTGGCCGGGTGCCAGAACACCCCCAAGCCGTCGACCCAGCCGCTGCGTGCCACGGTCCAACCCGGTGCGGCCGCGCGAACGCCGACCCGCGCGGATTCCGTTTCGCCCGTCGTGAAGAATTCCGACTTCCAAAACAAAGTGCCGACGCCCGCCGGTCCGCAGCCGGGCGTCGCGCCGCCCGTCAGCGTTCCCACGATTCCGACGACCGGTTTCCCGGTTCCCGCGGATCCGGTGCCGCCGTCGGTGCCGGGCCTTGCGAGTCCGACCCAGCCGCCAATCGCCGAAAGCGGCGCGTCGGAGACCGGGGGAATCGTGATGCCCAACCTCTTCGAAAAGAAGTAGCGGCTTGCCCCGGCCGGTTATTGACTTGTCTCCGACCGCCCGCAATGGCACAATGCCCGCATGGAACTCGCACGCAATCTCAAGATCGAAAGCGTCGCCCGGCTGCTGCCGACACCGCCCCGGCAAATCGAGGCGCACTCGTCGGTCGCCGATACCGTCGAACTCATGCGCCGCGAGCGCGTCGGCTGTCTGCTCGTCGTGCAGGATTCGAAGCTGATCGGCCTGTTCACCGAACGCGATCTGCTCACGCGCGTGCTCGCGCCGGGCAAGCCCCTCGATCTGCCCATCCGCGAGGTCATGACGCCCGATCCCGTCACCGTCGAGCCGAAGGATTCGATCCGCACCGCCGTCAAGCGGATGCAGAGCGGCAACTACCGCCACCTGCCCGTGGTGGACGACGCCAACCGACCCGTCGGCATCCTGTCCGCGAAGCGGGTCGTGCACTATCTCGTCGAACACTTCCCGAACACGATCTACAACCAGCCGCCCGACCCGAAGCAGGTTCCGGAGACGGCCGAGGGCGCGTGATCGCACGGAAACATCACGTGTACCTCTCGGCATCGCGGGCCGCTTCGAGGAACCGTGCGATTTCCACTCTGGAGAAGCCCAGTCGGCGCAGCATGATTGTTTCGCGGGGTTGGTGCGAATCCTCCGGAAAGAACCGCGCGACCAGCTTGTCAATCCCCCCGGACGGTCCGGCCGCGTTGTGGGGCACGAAGGCCGTATCAACGTACGCGGTCGGATACGCCGCCTTGCCTTCCACCAGTTCGCGAGCGGTACAGGGGAAGTCGTTACCCCCATGGACCGGTAGCGCCGTTCCTCCGGCCTTCGTCCGCGCCAGCGCGTCCCGCAACGCTTCCACTTCCACCAGCAGACCCAACACAACCTGCGACAACGCTTCCACGCGATCCGTGAGGTCGCCGACTCCGCTGAGCGCCCATGCGATCTCGCGGGCGGATTTGAGCTGATTCATCGAGGAAACTCCGGAGATGGAGTACGTGTGGCCAATCCTAGGTTAGGGATCCGACGGTTGGGCGTGGCGGGCGGGCGCAACCCCGGAATTCGATCTCGTGCCCGGAGAGCCGGACGGTCGCGCCTTTGTCCCGAACATCCCGTTTGCTAGAAAGACACTAGCCCGCGACTCCGAGAACCCCGATGAATCCCCTGCAGCACGCCGACCCGGAGATCTTCCACGCCATTCAAGGGGAGCGGAACCGTCAGCGCTTCGGCCTGGAGATGATCGCCAGCGAGAACTACGCCAGCCCGGCGGTGCTCGCCGCACAGGGCACCGTTCTCACCAACAAATACGCCGAAGGCTACCCCGGCAAGCGCTACTACGGCGGCTGCGAATTCGTCGACGAAGCCGAACGCCTCGCCATCGACCGCGCCAAGAAGCTCTTCGGTGCCGCGCACGTCAACGTCCAGCCGCACTCCGGCGCGCAGGCGAACATGGCCGTGTTCCTGGCGGCGCTCACGCCCGGCGACACGATCCTCGGCCTCGACCTCGCGCACGGCGGGCACCTCACCCACGGCATGAAGCTGAATTTCTCCGGCAAGTACTTCAACGTCGTCAGCTACGGCGTCGCGAAGGACACGCACCGGATCGACTTCGACCACCTCGCGAAGCAGGCCCGCGAACACAAGCCGAAGATGATCATCGCCGGCGCCAGCGCCTACTCGCGAACGCTGGACTTCCCGAAGTTCGGCGAGATCGCGAAGGAAGTCGGCGCGCTGCTCATGGTGGATATGGCGCACATCGCCGGCCTCGTCGCGAGCCGGCTCCACCCGGACCCGGTGCCGCACGCCGACTTCGTCACGACGACGACGCACAAGACGCTTCGCGGCCCGCGCGGCGGCCTGACGATGTGCAAGGCCGAGTGGGCGCAAAAGATCGACTCGGCCGTGTTCCCCGGCATCCAGGGCGGGCCGCTCATGCACGTCGTCGCGGCGAAGGCGGTCGCTTTCGGCGAAGCCCTCCGCCCCGCCTTCCGCGAATACTCGCAGCAGGTCATCGACAACGCGCACTGCCTCGCCGAAGAACTGATGCGCCACGACTTCAAGATCGTCTCCGGCGGCACCGACAATCACCTGATGATGATCGACGTCTTCAGCCGCTTCGGCATCGGCGGCAAGGCGGCGGAGATTGCCCTCGACACCGCCGGCATCACCGTCAACAAGAACATGATCCCGTTCGACCCACGCAAGCCGATGGATCCCTCCGGCATCCGCATCGGCACGCCGGCGCTCACCACGCGCGGCATGAAAGAACCGGAAATGCGCCAGATCGCCCGCTGGATCACCGACGTGCTCGCGAAGCCCAACGACGACGATCTGCTCTCCCGCGTCCGCGGCAGCGTCCGCGAACTCTGCGAGGAATTCCCGGTCCCCCACGAGGCCGCCTGATCGTGGGACCGGTGTTCGGGTTGCTCTGCGTCCTTGCCGGCGTGCTGTTCGGCCTGCTCGCGTTCGCCGTCGCCATCTTCCAGGTCGCCTGCAAGCTTTGCGGCCTCGAACGCCCCGGCGCCTTCGCCGCCGCGGGCATCGTCGTCGTCTCCTACGTCGTCTGGGCCGTCTTCGAAGCGATCATGATCGCCATCCTGCAAGAGGTCTACCGCGCCGCCGGCCATCCCCCGTGGGAGGCCCGCATCGTCGGCTTCTTCGTCGGACTGCCCTGCCACATGGTCGTCACCACGTTCCTGCACATCGTGTTCATGCGCGTGAAGTTCGGCAAGGCGATCGAAGTCTGGTTCGTCCAGCAACTGATCCTCTTCTCGATCGTGCTGGCGATCGTGGCCCTCGTCGGCGTCGCCTACCTCGCGCGGTGAGAAAACTCTCGCTCGGCTCCGAAGACTCCGCCTCGCGACTAAACTTCCTTCCATGACCCGATACTTCGCGACCTGTGCCCGCGGCCTCGAGAAATACCTCGCGGTCGAACTCGCCGGCTTGAACGCCGCCAGCGTCGAACCCGGCCGCGGCGGCGTCCACTTCGCCGGCGACCTCGCGACGCTCTACCGCGCGAACCTCTGGCTGCGCACCGCCGTGCGCGTCCTCCAGCCGATCCACGAAGCGACCGTGCGGAGTTCCGACGAACTGTACGACGCCTGCCGCACGGTGAACTGGGCCGAATACCTGACGCCGGACCACACGATCGCCGTGGATAGCAACGTCCGCGATTCGGGCATCACGCACAGCCAGTACGCCGCCCGGCGCGTGAAGGACGCGATCTGCGACCAGTTCCGCGAGCGCACGGGCCGCCGGCCCAGCGTGGACACCGACACGCCGATGGTCGGCCTGAACCTGCACATCCACGCCGACCGCATGGTGCTGAGCCTCGATTCGTCCTGGCATTCCCTGCACAAGCGCGGCTACCGGCCGATCCAGACCCGCGCGCCCCTCAACGAATCGCTCGCCGTCGGTCTGCTTATGGCCGCCGGCTGGACCGGCGACACGCCCCTCGTCGACTGGATGTGCGGCTCCGGCACCTTCTGCATCGAGGGCGCCTGGATGGCGACGAACCGCGCGCCCGGTTCGCTGCGCAAATGGTTCGGTTTCATGGGCTGGCCATCGTTCGATCGCGCGCTCTGGTCCGCCATCCGCGACGACGCCCGCGCGAAGGCGAAACCGCTCGCCGTCGCCATCGCCGGCAGCGACGTCCGCCGCGACGCGATCGAGTTCGCGAAGACCAACGCCAAGGCCGCCGGGTTGGGGAACGCGATCCGCTGGACCCTGCAAGACCTGAAGGATGCCCGGCCGCCGGAGGGGCCGCCCGGCGTGCTGATCTGCAATCCGCCCTACGGCGAGCGGCTCGGCGAAGCCGAGCAACTCGTCGGTCTGCACCGTCTCATGGGCGTCGCCTTCGAGCAACACTGGCCCGGCTGGCGATTCCTCATGCTCACGTCCAACAACTGGCTCGCCCGGCAGGTCGGGCTGAAAGTGGTGTCGACGACTCACTTCTTCAACGGCGGCATCCCGTGCCTGCTCTGGGAATTCCGCCTCGCGTGACCGGCGTCAGGGGAGGGGCAGGTCCCGGAACGAGAACTCGATCTCGCGTGTGGTCGCGAGCCATTCGACGAGCACCAGCTTCGCCGGTGCACCGAGTTTCTTCCCTTCGGGCGCGGCGAATTGAATCGATACGGTGGTCGAGCCGGGGCCTTGCTGTTGCAGCCCGACGCCGGCGTTCGCGAATTTGCGGCCCTGGGCATCGTAGGCTTCCAACCGCTGCGGGAACGCCGAGGACCAGGTGTAATCGTTCGGATTCGGCTGCAGGAGTTTGGCCGTGAGCGAGACCGAGAAACCGCCGTCGCCGGTATCCGTCAGTGAGTCGATCGTCACTTCGGTCGTGCGGCTGACGAAGGTCTTCTTGCGTGCGGTGGCGGGTTTGTCGATGGTCAGTTCGGGCCGCGTGCCGACGAGCAGCGTGACGGTCACTTTGCCGCGGAGTTCCTTGACGGCGGTGGCGTCCTTGTGCGGCCGGGCGAGATTCGCATAGAGGTGGAGGTGGTGGCCGCGCTGCTGCCCGCCTCCGTAATAGCCCGATACGAAGCGATTCGCATCGTCGGCGAAGGGTACGAGGCTGTGGCCGGTGTCGTCGAGTGCCTTCGAGATGGTGGGCGTGCCGACGGCGAGCATGGGGTTTTTGGGTTCGGAGAGGATCGCCAGGTTGAGATTGGTGTTCCCGTAATTGGCGGTCGAGGGGGTGCGGCGCGGCAGGCCGGAAAGCGGACGGTTCGCATTCGTACCGATGTTCGTCGCGACGAACCGGTACGGGCCGACGCGGCAGACGTGCGGGTCGTGCACGTCGCTGGACTGCAGGCCGATCGGCTGCGATTCGTCGCCGGTCATTTGAATGGCGGACCCGGTGGCCGTGGCGATCTCGTCGAGCGCGTCCCAGAACGAGACGCCGTTCCAGTCGACGACCATCGCGATCCTGTCTTCGTTTTCGTATTTCGCAAGCGAATAGCCGGTCTGCCGGGCGATGTGCGCAAGGATCGCCTCGACCGGATAACGGCCCCGCAAGGTGATGCGCTGGGGGTGAATCAGACGGTCGCGATCGAGTTTGGCGATCAGCACTTCGAGCCGGCGTTCGATTTCGGGGTTCTCGGTGGCGTCGGCGGCGCGGACGAGCGCGGGCCTCGCGCGATCGCCGAGCGCGACCAGATCGCGATGCGCTGCTTCCCGATCGCGGAAGTTCCCCGCGCCGAGTTGGGCGACGAGCGCCTGGATTGCGCGGTCGTCCGGCGGTGCGGGAGTTAGTGTGTGAGTCGCCAGGATTGCCCAGACGGCAAAACCGGTACCGGTGAACATCGTGCAGGCCCGGATCGGAAGAAATCCTTCAAGTCCGCCCCTGAAGCCTAGACCGATCTCGTTCCGGTCACAAGGGGCAAGTCCGTCGCAAGCCGGATATTCGGTCGGGAAATGTTCAAGTGCAACGATTGGCGAAGGTCATCGGCACGATTCATCCCATCAGATAGGCGCGGAGCTGAACGAAGAGTTCCGCGCAGCGCTTCCGCCAGGCTTCGTCCTGCAACAGCGGCGCGTGCAACGGTCGGAAGAGGGCGTGAATGGTCAGCCGGTTTGGGTCGCGGTTCGGATCGACGCGTTTGAGATGCAGGGTCAGTTCGGCCGGTCCGTCGGATTTCTTCCCCAGTCCGAGCCAGGCGAGTTTGCCGGCCGCCGCGCGAACGCCGAGTTTCTCCATCCGTAGGCGGATGAGGTTCGGTTCGGTGGCGAGGACCCGGAAGCCGGAATCGCTGACGAAGCCCCGCACCTTCATGATGGCAATCGACTGCGGCATCCAAACGTCCACT
The DNA here is from genome assembly GCA_022842245.1 of Gemmataceae bacterium. Classification (GTDB taxonomy): domain Bacteria; phylum Planctomycetota; class Planctomycetia; order Gemmatales; family Gemmataceae; genus Limnoglobus. The sequence continues at coordinate 23,609 of JALHPZ010000040.1, read as the reverse complement.
TGGAAGGGCAGGCTGCCATCCGCGACGACCGGGGTGGTGGCCGTCGCCATCGGGGCCGTGCCTGATGCCGGCGTGGCGGTTTTTGGGATCGTCGACGGTGCCAGTGAGACCAAGGGTACCGGCGTCGCGTGGAGCACGTCCGTTTGCGGCAGAGTCGCCACCGGCGACATCGTTGCGACGAGAGGGATCGGTTCGGCATCGAGGTCGATGACGGCCTGGGCGGTCACCGGCTGGAACTGCCCCGAATCGTTCGCCGATCGGTTCCCCGCGCCGACGGCCTTGGCGAAACCCTCCGCCAGCTCGCGCGCGGTCTGCGGGCGGGCCGCCGGGTCCTTCGCGAGGCACCAGCGGATGACCTCTTCGACCGGCTTGGGCGCGATCCGCGCCAGACCCAGTTCCGCAAACGTGGGCGGGTCCTCGGTGGCATGCGCCAGCAGCACATCCATGCTCGTGGCCCCCTGGAACGGCAGCCGCCCCGTGACCAGTTCGAAGAGCATCACGCCGACGGAGTAGAGGTCGCCGCGGTGGTCCATCATCTCGCCGCGCACCTGTTCCGGGGCGATGTAGCCCGGCGTGCCGACAGCGAAATCCACCGCCGTATCGGTCACCTGCTTGAGCTGTCCGTCGTCGAGGAGTTTCGCCAGCCCGAAATCCATCACCTTCACGCGCTCCTTCGGCGTGTCGGGTTCGGAGATCATGATGTTGGCCGGCTTCAAGTCCCGGTGGATGATGTTCTGTTCGTGGGCGGCGCCGAGCACGTCGCAGAGCTGCGCCACGATCCGGGCGACGCGACCGAACGAGAGGCGGCCGTTCTTCTGGAGCAGGCTCTCGAGGTTGATCCCCTTCACGTACTCCATGACGATGCAGGAGCCGTATTCGTCCGTGACGGAGGCGTCGTAGAGCGTGACGGCGTTGGGGTGCTGGAACCGCGCCATCACGAGCGTTTCGCGCTGGAAGCGCTCGCGGAACTTGGGATCGCTGGCGACGTGGTCGTGCATGATCTTCACGACGACGGTGCGGTTCAGGTCGGTCTGCCGCGCAAGGTAGACCTTCCCCATGCCGCCTTCGCCGAGGAGCTTCTGCGTTTCGTAGCGGCCTAGAAAAGTCCGTCCGATCATGGTGTTCCGTCCGCCGTCTCGGGCCAAGCCTGCGGTTCGACGAGTCTAGGGCGCGATTCGACCCGATGCCAGTTCGCCCGTGGAGTTTCCCAAATCGTCTCGCGGCCGAATTTTCCATCGGCGACTGAAGGGGGCTTTCGCTTGCCCCGATATGCCGGGGCGCGGTATGATCGCACATCCCGCCGAAGTTCCCTTCCCGCCGATCCGGAGCCTTCCGATGCCCGCCCACCTCCGGGGCTGCGACGACGCCCGTCGTTCCCTCGTGCCCAGCCGCCGCAGCTTCGTCAAAGCCGGCATTCTGGGCACGGCCGGACTTTCGCTCGCCGACCTCTTCCGCGCCGAGGCGAAGGCCAACAGCCTCGCGCGGCCCAAGTCGGTCATCATCCTCTGGATGCGCGGCGGCCCCAGCCACATCGACATGTGGGACCCGAAGCCCGACGCCCCGGCCGAGTACCGGGGCGAATTCGGTACGATCGACTCCGCCGTGACCGGAATTCGCCTTGGCGACCTGCTGCCGATGTCCGCCAAGGCGATGAAATCCTGGTCGATCATCCGCAGCCTGAACCACCACGACGCGGGCCACAGCACCGGCGATCAGATCTGCTTCACCGGCTACAACACGGGCCCCGCTCCGGATGAGAACATCCACCCCAGCATCGGCTCCATCGTCTCAAAGCAACTCGGCCACCTGAACTCGAAGCTGCCGAGCTATGTGATGATTCCGCGAAACGTGCCCGGCACCGGTTCGGCATATCTCGGGGTCGCCCACAAGGCCTTCGAAACGCAAGCCGACCCCGCGAAGGACGGGCCGTTCAAGCTTCCGAACTTCCAACTCGCCAGCGGCGTGACGCTCGAGCAGATCGGCTCGCGCAAGGATCTTCTCAAGGACTTCGACACGATCCGCCGCGAGGTGGACACCCTCGGCGACGTCGCGGCGATGGACCGCTTCCAGCAGCGCGCCTGGGACGTGCTCACGTCCGACACCGCCCGCGATGCCTTCGATCTCGACAAGGAGCCGATGAAAATCCGCGAGCGCTACGGCTTCCTCCCGGCGTTCGATCCGAAGGCGAGCAACCGCTGCGGCGCCCCGGCGTGGAGCCAGCGCATCCTGCTCGCGCGGCGTCTGGTCGAGGCCGGCGTACGCCTCGTCACCGTCGACCTCCGCTGGTGGGACACGCACGTCAAGGGGTTTGAGTCGCTGAAGCTCGGCTTCCTTCCGCGCTGGGACCGCGCGTTCACGGCCCTGCTCGAAGACCTGGAGACTCGGGGGTTGCTCGATTCGACGATGGTGCTGGCGTGGGGCGAGTTCGGCCGGACGCCGCGCGTGAACAACGACGCCGGACGGGATCACTACCCGAACGTCTTCAGCGCCGCGCTGGCGGGCGGCGGCATCGCCGGCGGGCGCGTGATCGGTTCGTCGGACGAGAAGGGGGCCTTTCCGAAATCCAATCCCAAGTCGCCGCAGGACGTGCTTGCGACGCTTTATCGCCACCTCGGCATCGACACGGAGACGAGCTATCCGAACGCCACCGGCCGACCGTTCCCCGTGCTCCCGAGCGGGAAACCGGTGGAGGAATTGTTTTAGAACCATTTTCCCGCTCGATCTCCCGTCCAACGCCGTTCGCCGTTTCCCGTTGCGTAGGATGGCAGTATCCACCGCCCCGCGCCGAGGTCGCCCGTGCCCTTCATCGCTACCTGCACTTATTGCCGGGCCTCGAAATTCCGCGTGCCCTATAAGAAACGCGGCACTTTCGCGACCTGTCCGAAGTGCGCGCGCGAATTCCTACTCGCGCCCGAGTCGGGCGTCGACGTCCCGTTGATGAACTACAAGGAACTGCCGTTCGAGGACGAGGACGACGTGTTCGATGGCGAAGGTTCGTCGGAACTGGTTGAGACGATTCCGGAGCACGAACCGTTGCCCGAGGCCCCGCCGCCCGCCGCGCCGAGCATCGAATCGGTGGCCGTGGTGGTTTCCCCGCCGCGGCCGGCGACGACCGACCTTCCGCTGCGCTTCGCGCTCGTCGCCGTCGCGGGTTTCGGCCTCGCCGTGCTGGCCACGCAGTTCCCCTACGGCCGCCTCGTCGCCGCGCCGCTCGCGCTCGGCGGCCTCGTCCTCGCCGCACTTGGCTGGCTCGGCCTCGAAAAATACCCCTGGCTCGGCGCCGCCGGCACCGCCCTCAACGCACTCCTGCTCGCCGCCTTGCTGGCATTCCCCTCCTGGCTCGGCCTCGCCGGCTGGACGCCCGAAGACGACCCGCAGGCGGTCCCGAAAAGGGCGCTTGCGATCTCGAAGGAGTCCGGCGCGGCCCGGCCCGCCGAATGGATCGACGCTACCACCGCCGTCTGGGAATACGGCGACGTGCGCATCGCCATCGCCGGCGCGAAGGTGGAAGTCGCCGACCCCGCCGCGAAGTCCATCGAGAAGCGGAAGGAACGCGTGTTGCGGATCGTCGTGAAGGTCGAGAACGTTGGCGTCGCCCGCGCGATCCCGCTCGGCGGCTGGAACGAACCGCCCGACCGCGACGTGAAACTGACGGCCGGCGGCGCGCCCGTCGCCATTCGACCCGCCGCCGAGGAGCGGCACCCGGTCTACCCCGGCAAGTCGCACGATGTGACGCTGACCTTCGCCGTGCCGGAAAAGCTCGACGACCTACGGCTGGAACTCCCCGGCGCGGCGTTCGGCAGCGTCGAGTCGCCACGGTTCCAGATTCCCCGGGCGATGATCGTCGGCGTTCGATAACCCTCTCATTTTCAGGGGTCGCGCCTTGTTCGGAGGCGGCGTCCGGGGTATTTTTTCCCCACGCCCTCCTCCCGGACGCTCTCCATGAATGCGCTGATCCTCTCCCTCGCGCTGCTCGCGCCGTCCGCCGAACCGAACGCCGGAATCCGACCTGTCGGCGACAACGGCCAGCCGCTCAACCTGAACTTCGAAACCGGCACGCTCCAGGACTGGACCGCCGACGGAGACGCCTTCAAGGGTCAGCCGATCAAGGGCGACACGGTGAAGCCCCGCCGCGGCGACATGAACAGCAAGCACCAAGGCGAATACTGGATCGGCGGCTTCGAGAAGACCGGCGATAAGCCGACCGGAACTTTGACGAGCGCGCCCTTCAAGGTGACGCATCTGTGGGCGAGCTTTCTGATCGCGGGTGGCCCGCACCCCAAGGGCACGTTCGTCGAATTGATCGACGCGGAGACGAAGAAGCCGTTCTTCAGCGCCACGAGCGCGGACGAAACGGAGACGCTGCATCGAGTGGCCGTGGATCTGGCGAAGATGCAGGGGAAGTCGATTCAGATTCGACTCGTGGACAAGCACACCGGCCACTGGGGCCACCTGAACTTTGACGACTTCCTGTTTCATGCTGAAAAGCCAAAGGTCGAGACTCGCGCCCCGGCGCTCGTGCAGGACGATTACAAGTTCGCTGGCCAGAAGCCGGAGGACGCGGCGCGGAACATGACCGTGCCGCCGGGTTTCAACGTCAGCCTCTTCGCCGGCGAGCCGGACGTGCACCAGCCGATCGCGTTCTGCTTCGACGACCGCGGCCGGCTGTGGGTCGTGGAGGCGTTCGTCTATCCGAAGCGGATCAAGGGCGACGGCCCGATGCTGCCGGCGGCCGACCGCAAGAAGGGCGACAAGATCCTGATCTTCGAGGACACCGACGGCGACGGCAAGTTCGACAAGCGCACCGTCTTCCTCGAAGGCCTGAACCTCGTCAGCGGCATCGAGTACGGCTTCGGCGGCCTCTGGATCGGCGCGGCCCCGTACTTCTGCTTCATCCCGATCCTCGAGAACGACAAGCCCGGCGAAGTGAAGGTGCTCCTCGACGGTTGGGGCTACGAGGACACGCACGAGACGCTCAACAGCTTCGTGTGGGGCCCCGACGGCTGGCTCTACGGCTGCCACGGCGTCTTCACCCACTCGAAGGTCGGCAAGCCCGGCACCGACGACAAGGACCGCGAGCGCATCAACGCCGGCATCTGGCGCTACCATCCCACCAAACACACCTTCGAAGTGTTCGCACACGGCACCAGCAACCCCTGGGGCCTCGACTACAACCAGCACGGCGATTTCTTCATCGAGGCCTGCGTCATCCCGCACCTCTGGCACATCGTGCAGGGCGGCCGCTACCAGCGTCAGGCCGGCTCGCACTTCAACCCCCACACCTACGACGATATCAAGACGATCGCCAAGCACCGGCACTACCTCGGCGCGACGCCGCACGGCGGCAACAACAAGAGCGACAGCGCCGGCGGCGGCCACGCCCACAGCGGCCTGCTCTGCTACCAAGGCGGCACCTGGCCGAAGGAGTACCACGGCAAACTCTTCATGGGGAACATCCACGGCCACCGCATCAACGTGGACGTCTTGACCCCGAAGGGCAGCGGCTACGAGGGCGACCGCAACCCGGACTTCCTGCTGACGAACGACCGCTACGCCATCATCGTGGCGATGCGCACCGGGCCGGACGGCAACATCTTCTTCACCGATTGGAGCGACAAGCAGGTCTGCCACCGCAACGAGGTGGAAATCTGGGACCGCACGAACGGCCGCATCTTCAAGGTGAGCCACAAGGACGCAAAGCCGGTGAAGGGGCTGGATCTGCAGAAGCTGAGCGACGAGGAACTGGTGAAGCTGCAAGTGAGCGACAACGAGTGGATGGTGCGCCACGCGCGGCGGATCTTGCAGGAGCGGGCGGCGAACGGTTTTGGCGGCGACGCGAAGCGGAGCGCGGAGGTTGGAGAGGGGCTCAAAGAAATCGTGATGAAGGGCGAAACTCCGAACAAACGCCTTCATGGATTGTGGGCGGCTTTTGTGACGGGTGACGATTCAAACACGCTGCAATCGGCCTTGAGGAATCGGGACGGCCGCATCCGAGCGTGGGGACTTCGACTGCTCGCGGAAAAACTGCCTTACATGAACTCGACGGTCATGGACCTTCCGCTCCCGGAACAATCCCCGGCTACGGAGGTGATGAGCAACACCATCAAGGCCTTGGCCATACAGCTCGCGGGCGGGTTCGAGCCGGTCGAGAAACTCGTGATCGCCGCGATCCTCAACCGCTTGCCATTGAAGGACCGGATCGCACTGATTCCCTTGATACTCGATACGAAAGAGTCTCAGTCCGATCATAACCTCCCTTATCTGAGTTGGTACGCATTGGAACCGATCTGTGCAGCCTCTCCAGCCAAGGGATTACTATTGGCTTCTGAAGCCGCGATCCCAATCCTTCCCTTCGCCGCCCGCCGCATCGCGTCCCTCGGCACGGCAGAGGCATTTGCAATCCTCGTGAAGCAACTCGGCGAAACGAAAGACGCGGCTCAGCAACTCGCGATCCTGAACGGCCTGTCCCTCGGACTCAAGGGCCGCAAGGACGCGGCCGCTCCGAAAGAGTGGGCTGACGCGTTCGCCAAGCTCGCCAAGAGCGAATCGGCCGAAGTGCGCTCGGCCGCGCTCGCCGTCGGCATCGCCTTCCGCGATCCTGCGGCCGGGAATGCCCTGCTCGACCTCGTCACCGATTCCAAAGCCGACGCGGCCATCCGCCAGAACGCCCTCGCGGCGCTCCTGGACGTCGGCCACGACCGGCTCGGCGGCGTTCTGAAATCGCTCTTGAAGGACCCGGCTCTGCGAACGGCCGCCATCCGCGGCATGGCCCGCACCGCCGACGAGACCGTCCCCGCGACGCTCGTGAAGGAATACGCGAACCTGAGCGCTGCCGACAAGCGCGAGGCCGTCACGGTGCTCGCCAGCCGGGCGAAGTTCGGCATCGCCCTGCTGTACGCCATCGAGCACAAGGCGATCCCGAGCGCCGACGTGCCGGCCGAGACGATCCGCCAGCTTCGCAATCTGAACGACGCGGAACTGAACAAGCGGATCGCCGCCGTCTGGGGCGTCGTCCGCGATACGCCGGCCGACCGCAAGGCGCTCATCACCGAATGGCGCCGCCGCCTCGCGAACCCGCAGCCCGAAGACCTCGCCGCCGGCCGGGCGCACTTCAACAAGGTCTGCGCCCAGTGCCACACGCTCTACGGCATCGGCGGCAAGGTCGGCCCGGACATCACCGGCTCGAACCGCGCCGACGCGGCGTATCTGCTGGAGAACATGTTCGACCCGTCGGCCGTCATTCCCAAGGAATACGCCGCGACGAAGATCGACCTGCTCGATGGCCGCGTCGTCACCGGCATCGTGAAGGAAGAGACGAAGACGGCGCTGACGGTCATCACCGAGCGCGAGACGCTGACGATCCCCGTAGCCGACATCGCGGGCCGGAAGGCGTCGGCCGAGTCGATGATGCCGAACGACCTGACGAAGCAACTGAAGGATAGCGAGATTCGCAACCTGATCGCCTACCTGCGCCACCCGCAGCAGGTGCCGGCGCTCGCGACGGCCGACACGGCGAAGGATTTCTTCAACGGCAAGGACCTGACCGGCTGGGACGGTGACAAGTCCGTCTGGAGTGTCGAGAACGGCGAGATCGTCGGCAAGACCGAGAAGGGTCTTAAGGCGAACAACTTCCTCAAGGGTCCGTTCGAAGTCACCGATTTCAAGCTGACGCTCAAGGTGAAGCTCTCCCCGAACGAGGCGAACAGCGGCATCCAGATCCGCAGCTCGAACGTCGCCGGCGGCGAGATGCGCGGCCCGCAGTGCGACGTCGGCAAAGGCTGGTGGGGCAAGATCTACGAGGAGAGCGGCCGCGGCCTGCTCGCGAAGGAGGGCGGCGACAAATTCGTGAAGGTGGGCGAGTGGAACGACTACGCCATCGAGGCGGTCGGGCCGAACATCAAGATCTGGATCAACGGCGAGAAGGTCGCCGACCTGACGGATGACAAGATGTCGCGCCGCGGCCTGATCGCGTTCCAGGTCCACAGCGGCGGCCCGACGGAAGTGCGCTTCAAAGAGATCAAGCTGGAGGTGAAGTAGATCTCCAGCGGGGGCGCGGCCGGAAGCCGCACCCCCGACGTGGGGCGTTCCGAACTGGACATTATCGTGGAATCCATCGAAATCGTTTTCCACGGATGACGTTGGTCAGTTAGGATTCTGTTCGAAGTCAATTCCGTCTTCAAATCGGAGTTCGCATCATGCGTTACTCACTCGGCTCGTTCATCGTAATCGCGGCCTGTGCTGTTCTGATCGCCGCACCCGTTCCGAAGGAAAAGCCGGCGGTGAAGGACGAAGAGGCGATCGTCGGCACTTGGTCGTTCGAGAAATTCGACACAGGCGATGAGAACGGCCCCGGTGGACCGCCGGCCGATCAACTGGCGAAGATACGCCTCGAGTTCATGAAAGACGGCAAGATGACGATTTCCCGCGGCGAGCCGGGTAAGGAGAAGAACGGCACGTACAAACTTGACCCGTCCGCCAAAGTGAAGACGATCGACTTCATCGATGAACGCCGCACCTCTCCGGGAATCTACGAGTTGAACGGCGATACACTCAAACTTTGCATCGCCGAGGGGAATAATGCCGTCCGCCCGACGGAGATGAAACCCGACGGGAAACGGATTGCGGTCGTGACGCTCAAGCGTGTCAAGGACGACAAAAAAGACGAGAAGAAAGAAGACAAGAAGGAGAAGTGATCGCATCGCCGGTGCGATGCATTCGCCGATCCAACTACAATACCCGGATGGCTTTTCGATTGGAATTACTGTCCCCCGCCGGCGATTGGGAAGCGATGCGCGCCGCCGTCGCCAACGGGGCGGACGCCGTTTACTTCGGTCTCTCGCAATTCAACGCCCGCGCGCGGGCCGCAAACTTCGAACTCGACGAACTGTCCAAAGTCATGGACTTCCTCCACCGGCGGAACGTCCGCGGCTTCGTCGCGATGAACACGCTCGTGTTCAGCGACGAACTGCCCGACGCGGCAAAGTTCGTCGAAGCGATGGCCTCCGCCGGCGTCGATGCCGTGATCGTGCAGGACCTTGGCCTCGTGCGGCTCATCAAGCGGATCGCGCCGACGCTGGCCATCCACGGCAGCACGCAGATGACGCTGACGGAACCACGCGGCATCGCCTTCGTCAAGAAGCTCGGCGTCGAACGCGTCGTGCTCGCCCGCGAACTCTCGCTCGACGACATCCGCAAGGTGACGGCAAACACGGATGTGCCGGTGGAAGTCTTCGTCCACGGCGCGCTCTGCGTGGCGTACAGCGGCCAGTGCCTGACGAGCGAGGCGCTCGGCGGCCGCAGCGCGAATCGCGGCCAGTGCGCCCAGGCGTGCCGGCTGCCGTACGAAATGATCGTCGACGGCGAACGCCGCGATCTCGGCGACAAGTCGTACCTCCTCAGTCCGCAGGATCTGGCCGCGCATGACCACATCGAAGACCTGGTGAACGCCGGCGTGATCTCGTTCAAGATCGAGGGCCGGTTGAAGGGCGGACCGTACGTCGCCGCGACGACGAAGACCTACCGTGAGGCGATCGACGCGGCGCTCGCGCAGTCGGATTTCCACCTGGATCGCAAGGCGGAACTGGAGCTGGCGCAGACGTTCAGCCGTGGGCTGACGCCGGGGTTCCTCGACGGCGTGAACCACCAGAAGCTCGTGCGCGGCCGTTTCCCGAAGAGCCGGGGCGTGAAGCTCGGCACTGTCGTGGACCTGGGGCGGAACCGGGTGATGCTGAAGCTGGCGGAGGCGCTGCCGGCGGAGGAACTGGTGCGGGCCGGGGACGGCGTGCTGTTCGATCTCGGCACGCCCGAGGCTAAGGAGCCGGGCGGGCGCATCTGGAAGGTGGAGATTCCCCGCGGACGCACGGCCCCCGGTTTGGTGGAGCTTCATTTCGAAGCGGATGCGGTGGATCTCTCGCGCGTGCCGGCCGGATGCGTGGTCTGGAAGACCGACGACCCGGCGCTGCGAAAGAAACTCGAACAGTCCTACTCGCAGGATAAACTCGTCCACCGCGAACCGGTGTCGGCCAAGCTGAGCGGAACGATCGGCGGACCGCTGACACTGACTCTGGGCGATGCGACGGCCACCTGGCCGGGGCCGCTCGAACGCGCGACGAAACGGGCGACGACGCCGGAGGAAATCCGCGAGCAGCTCGCGAGGCTCGGCGATACGCCGTTCGAATTGGCCGAGGTACAGTTTGAGTTGCCACCGGATGCGCTCGTGCCCAAGAGCGTTTTGAACGACCTGCGCCGTCGGGCCTCGGCCGATCTTGCAACGCAACGACTGACCACCCGGCACCATCCGATCGCCGATGCGAATGCTCTCGATGCGCTCCGTTCCCGGTCTTCCACTCCGCACTCCGCACTCCGCACTCCGCAGTTGACCGTTCTCGTTCGCAACCTCGACCAGCTCGACGCCGTGCTTACGATCCGGCCCGCCGCGGTGTACTGCGATTTCGAGGATGCCCGCCGCTACGCCGAGGGCGTCGCCCGCGCGAAGGACGCAGGCGTGCCGGTCGGCGTGGCGCCCCTGCGCATCTGGAAACCGGGCGAGGACGGCTTTCAATCGCTCGTCGTCCGCGCGAAGCCGGAGATCGTGCTCGTCCGCAATCTCGCGGGCATCGACTACTTCCGGAACGAACTGCCCGACACGACGCTCATCGGCGATTTCAGCCTGAACGTCGCGAACGACCTGACGGCCGGCGTGCTGTTGGAAGCCGGCCTCGCGCGGCTGGTGCCGAGCTTTGATCTGAACTGGGACCAATACGCGGCGCTCCTCGCGAACTCCGATTCGGGTCGCTTCGAGACGGTCATCCACCAGCACATGCCCATGTTCCACATGGAGCACTGCGTCTTCGCGGCGTTCCTCAGCACCGGGAAGGACCATCGCGATTGCGGGCGGCCGTGCGAAACCCACAAGGTCGAACTGAAGGACCGCGTCGGCGCGAGCTTCCCGGTCCTGCCGGATACGGGCTGCCGCAACACCGTCTTCAATAGCGTCCCTCAATCCGCCGCCGAGTACGTCGGCCGGATGAAGGAACTGGGCATCCGCTGGTTCCGCATCGACCTCCTCCGCGAGACGCCCGAGGAGTCGGTGCGACTGATCGAACAGTACACCCGCGTGATCCAGGGCGTGGTCGACGGCCAACAAACATGGAAGCAACTGCGGGCGCTGAACCAACTCGGCGTCACCCGCGGTACGCTCAACTTGCTTTAAGCCGTGCCATCCGAGTGAAAGGTGAAAGCCGGAGCGACGTCTCGCAAATCGAAAAACCGCGACCCGGTGTCCGACGACCCGATCAACGACGACACAACGGAGTCAATCCGCAACGCGCTTGGTGATGCCGCCGTAGTAGTCGATGCGGCGGTCGCGGAAGAAGGGCCAGTTCCGTCGCACTTCCTCCATGTGCTTGCGGCTGCACTCGATCGTGATGATCTCTTCCTTCGCCACGCTCGCGCGCTTCAACAGCCGGCCGAACGGATCGCTCACGAACGACTGGCCCCAGAACTCCAACCCCTCGCCGACGAGCACCTCGTGGCCGACGCGGTTGACGGCGCCGACATAGATCCCGTTGGCGATGGCGTGGCCGCGCATGCTCGTCTCCCACGCCGAGTGCTGGGCCTCGCCGTACTCGGCCTTCTCCTTCGGGTGCCAGCCGATGGCGGTGGGGTAGAAGATCACCTCGGCCCCTTGCATCGCCGTGAGGCGCGCGGCCTCGGGGTACCACTGGTCCCAACACACGAGCGTGCCGACCTTCGCGTACTTCGTGTCGAAGACCTTCCAGCCGATGTCGCCCGGGGTGAAGTAGTACTTCTCGAGGAAGAGCGGATCGTCGGGGATGTGCATCTTGCGGTAGATGCCGAGGAAGGAGCCGTCGGCATCGTGGACGGTGGCGGTGTTGTGGTAGACGCCGGGCATCCGCTTCTCGAAGAGCGAGCCGATGACGACGACGCCGTTGGCCTTCGCGGCGGCACCGAGTCTATCCGTGGACGGCCCCGGAATCGGCTCGGCCTTGTCGAAGAGGTGGTAGTCTTCGGTCTGGCAGAAGTAGTGCCCGGTGAAGAGCTCCGGCAGGCAGACGATCTGCGCCCCGGCCCTGGCGGCGTCGCGGATGGCGACCTCGGCCTTCGCGAGGTTCGTCGCCGCGTCCGGGGCGCAGCTCATCTGGACGAGGCCGATGGTGAAGGTGTCGGACATGCGGAAGAGTTCCTGCTAGAGTGATCGCGAGTAGGAATTGTATGCACACGAGGGCGGTGGATAGGCGAGCCGTGTGGAGCGAGTAATGAGGCGAATCACCGCGCCTCACGCGAGAAATCCCGAGTTTTCAGGATATCAGCAAGCGATTGGAGCGACTGAGAATGGCACTTGACATCCCGGCCATCGCGAACCGACTCAATGAGATGGCAAGCGGCCACCTGATCGGCGGGCTACAAGACATTCGAACCCACTTGAAGCACTTCGACCGACGACCGGGAAAAAAGATTTTCAGCAATCAGACGATCTTCGAGCGCTGGGCTTTCCACCACGGAGGTAGGACGGAACTTCAATTCAACATCGGGTATGCCGACGGTGACAACAACGACGACTTGCGGCACGGAGTGGCATTCTCCTTCGAGACAGGACAAACGCTGCCGACCATTGACGTACTCGTTCCGAAAGTGAAATTCTTCAACGACTATATGGGGACAAATGCAGATGACTTCCGCGACATGCGAATGTGGCACTATGCGGACGGCCGTAGTGTGGATCGCCCTCCAGGGCCGATTCCCCCTGGTCTCGTGACGAAAGGCGTGTTCGTCTTTTTGGGCAAACGACAACCGTCGAACCGGATTGACTACAGTGAGATCCTCAAAGATTTCGACAGACTGTTGGCGCTTTACCAATACGTCGAGAGCGGCGGTGTGACGGCGCCAACGCCCGACTTGGAGATCGGCTTCGACTTCAAACCTGGTTGCCCGAAGACGCTCGGGCGAACGAAGGCATCACTTGCGAAAAGGGAACTCGACATCGACCTCAGGCACAATCGCATGCGGGACGCGCTCTACCACAGGCTGGTAGCGGAGCATGGCAAAGACAACGTCGGTGCGGAGCGGCCGAGCGGAGTGGGAACACGGATCGATATGGTTGTACGGGTGAAGCAGGCGTATTGGTTCTACGAGATCAAGACGGCGCTCACAGCGCGGGGCTGTCTACGCGAGGCGATCGGACAACTCTTGGAATACGGCTTGTGGCCGGGTGCTCAGCAACCGGTACGCTTTATAGTGGTGGGCGAGGAAACTCTCGACGAGGATGCGAAAGAGTACCTGAATCGCCTGCGAACGCTTTATTCGCTGCCAATCGAGTACGAATCTGTCGCCGTTTCGTGACGGCCCGCGACTCGTTTCACGACGACTTCACGGCCGTCCCGTCGGCTAAGAAGGCGTCGAAATCCGTCTCGGCCATGAGTCCGCGGTAGGACAATTGAACCCGGAGGGCGTCGACGTGCGAGGCGCGGGCCGGCGCGTGGCGATCGACCTTCGGAATCGGAAACCACATGTCCGTGGTCGGTTCCGAATACACGTCGTACTGCTCGTCGCGGCTCTTGCGGGTGAACCCCAGGGAGACGAGCAAGTCGGCCAATTGAGCGTTGGTGACGGTTTTGGCCTTCATTCGGAACTCCTTTCCCGGCGAACGCGGTTTCGGAGGACCCGCCACCGTTGAACCGCTTCGATTGTAACCGCGTTCGCAACGGGCACGCGAAGGGTCATGGTCCGAACTTCATCGACTTCGATGCTGGCATTGACGGCGTACGCTTGAATATCCAGCCAGAACGCGCGATCTTCGACTGCATCGTACACGACCAAGATGACCGGGAACAGTTCGAACAGCCACGACTTCAAGTCTCGGACCGAAACTCGTTGGGCCACCGTCATGCCATCGGCTGACACCTTCAAGTGGTCTGTCGCTTTCAACTGAAGTTCGCAAAACCCGTTCTCGATTTCTCCGTCAGCGTCGAATGTCACCAGGGTCGCGTCCAGTCCGTAGTCCTTGGTACGGATTTCGAGGACGTGCCCACACTCCAGCACCTTCCGTTCAACGAAATTGGCGCTCAAATCCGCGATCACGTGCTCGCGGGTTCGGCGCTTGCGTCCGGACGGCTGGCGGCGGCGGGCCAAGGCGAACTCCCGTGTGGAGGCAGATTAACCGTCGGCCCGCGAATCCTCAATCCCGTTTCCGCCGATACTGTTCGCTCCGTTCGCGGAAGGCGGCTTCCTCCGGCTCCCATAACTTCGCGATCTCGCGCCAGCGGGCGCCGGCCTCGATCATCCTCCGCTCGCGATCGCTGCCGAAGAGCAGGTCGATGGCGGGAATGGTATCGACGAATTCGTAGCGTTCCGTGCGCCAGCGGAAGCGGTCGCCGAGGAGATCGCGATAAGCAATGAGGACCGCGAGGCCGGTGCGGACGGGTGGGAACGCCTCGCCGGTCGGCGCGACGAAGACGCCGCCGCAGCTCTCGCCGGCGTGCTTCTGGAACGTCGGGCGGAACGAGACCGGGAGGAAATGCACGTCGGGTAATCCGTCGGTGTTCAACCGTTCGGCAAGCCGTCGCGGGTCGATGCCGGGGAAGCCGACGTATTCGAACGGCCGCGTGGTGCCGCGCCCTTCGCTGAGGTTCGTGCCTTCGACGAGGCACATTCCCGGATAGACAATCGCCGTGGCAACGGTCGGCATATTCGGCGAAGGCGGAAGGAGGAATCGGTCCACCGTCGCGTCGGCGTCGCACGGGATCACGGTGAGATTGACGTTCGGGGCGCGCTCGGCCCGGTAGAGCCGTGCGAGTTCGCCGATCGTCAGGCCGTGGCGCGTCGCGATCGGGTGCGCGCCGACGAAGCTCGCGAAGCCGGGGCGCACGGTCGGGCCTTCGACCGCACGGCCGAGCGGGTTCGGGCGATCGAGCACGACGACGGGCACGCCCGCCTCGGCGCACGCTTCGAGGCAGTAGAGCATCGTGGCCTGGAAGGTGTAGTACCGGCTGCCGACGTCCACGAGGTCGATGGCGAGGACGTCGAGGCCCGCGAGCATGTCCGGCGTGGGCTTTAAGCTCGCGAAGGTGTCGCCGTAGAGCGAGTGGACGGGAATCGCGGATGCGGAGTCGGCGACGGGGACGAGGTCCTGGTCTTCGCCGGTGAAGCCGTGCTCGGGGCCGAAGAGGGCGACGAGGTTCGTGTGGGCTGTGAAGAGTTCCGCAGCGGATCGGAAAGTGCCCGACAGCGCCGCGGGATGGGTGACGAGGCCGACGCGCTTCCCGCGCAGCGGGGCGAAGCCGTCGCGGGCGAGGGCGTCGAGTCCGTTCATCGCGAGGCCGCCCCCTTCACGTGCGCGTCGAACCACGCGAATTGCTCCGCCAGCACGTGCTCGATGCTTTCCTTCGCGGCGTAGCCGTGGGACTCGTGCGGCAGCATCACCAGCCTTGCCGTGCCGCCGTTGCCGCGAATCGCCTGGTAGAGGCGCTCGCTCTGCACCGGGAAGGTGCCGGGGTTGTTGTCGGCCTCTCCGTGGATGAGCAGGATCGGTTCATTGAGTTTGTGGGCGTTGTGGAACGGCGACATCGTCGCGTACACCTGCGGCGCTTCCCAGAAGGTGCGGCGCTCGTTCTGGAACCCGAACGGCGTGAGCGTGCGGTTGTACGCTCCGCTGCGGGCGATGCCGGCGCGGAAGAGGTCCGAATGCGCCAGCAGGTTCGCCGTCATGAACGCGCCGTAGCTGTGGCCGCCGACGCCGATCCGGTCGCGGTCCACCGGCCCCATCTCGACGGCCTTGTCGATCGCCGCCTTCGCGCTGCCCACCAGCTGCTCCACGAACGTGTCGTTCGCCTTGTCCGGCGCTCCCACGATCGGCACGCTCACGTCGTCCATCACCACGTAGCCGTGCAGCAGGAAGAACAGGTGCGACATGCCGGCGATGGTGGTGAAGCGATCCGTACTACCGCTCACCTGCCCGGCCGTGTCGGCCGAGTTGAACTCGCGCGGGTACGCCCAGAAGACCGTCGGCCGACGTTCCCCCTCCTTGTAGTCCGGCGGCAGCATCAGCGTGAACGACACCGTCACGCCGTCGGGCCGTTTCGTCGTCACGAGTTGCTTCTTGATCTTCCGCAGCACCGGCGCGGGGTCGACGAACGTCGTGATCGGCGTCTCCTTCGCACCGTCGCGGTGGAAGTAGTTGCCCGGATCGGTCGGCGATTCGCGGCGGATGAGCAGCTTCGTCCCCTCGTCGTTCAAGGGCGACGCCGACTCGTAGACGCCTTCGCCGCACTGAAAGAGCCGTTCGGATTTCTTCGTCGCCAGGTCGAAACGATCGAGGAACGGCCGGTCGCCCTTCGGCGTTGCGCCGGCGCTCGAAAGGAACAGCGAATTCCCGACGACCCACAGCGCCGTGCGGCCGTTCGCCATCCGCTTTGTCAATGGTGAGCCGGGATCGTTGTACCGGTCCTGGATGGAGCGGTCGAAGATCACCGCAGGCTCGGCCTCGGGAGCGGAGAGCCTCCGCAGCACCGTCCGCGTCCAGCGCCGGTCGCGGTCGTAGTCGCTCACGAGCACCCGGTCGCCGTCCGGGAAATAGCTGATGCCGCTGTACCGATGTTCGATCTTGAACAGCTTCGTCGCCTCGTCGTTCGCGGGCAGCGGGAAGCTCAGGCCGAACGCCTGGTCGCGGTGCGGCACCTTCACCTTCGGATCGCCGCCGTCCAGCGCCTCCACCCACATCAACGTCGCGTCCTTCGTCGGCATCCAGCCGATGCTGCGCGGACCCGTCGGCACGCCCTCGATCGGCACCTTGTCCTGCAGCGGCAGGTCCGCGATCGTCCGCACCACGCGCGACTGTTCGTCCCACACTTCCACCACCTTCGGGAACGCCGACGCCGTGTAGAGGTACGAAAACGGCCGTTTCAGCCGTGTCACCAACAGGTATTTGCCATCCGGCGAAATCGACGCGTTCGTGTAGAGCGCCGGCTTCCCGCCCAGCGCCACGCCGCCCGTCGCGGAGTCCACGATCGCCAGTTGCGACGTCGCGTAATGCTCGAAGACCGCCTCGTCGTGCGCGTTCTGCAGCAGGTCCTGATACGTCCGCACCGGTCCCGTCTTGCCGCTCGTCTCCTGCACCGTGGGGCCGGGCGGCGCCAGCGGCGCTTCGGGCGCCTTCCCGCGGCCCGCCGGCACGGCGCGCACGATGATGTGCCGCGAATCCGGCATCCACTGCACCGGGTCCCCCAGCACGCCGTTGAGCTTCAAATCCGGGATCTTCCGCAGCTTCAGGTCCGCCAGCTCCGCCACGTACAGTTCGATCGCGTCCGCCGTCGTCACCGTCAGCGCGAAGCGCTTGCCGTCCGGCGACCAGTCGGGCGCCCCCACTTTGCCCGCCGGCAGTTCCACCGGCCGCGGATGACCGCCTTCTACGGGCATGAAGGTGATCGCCGTCACGCGCGGCGGCCGCGCCGGGCCGCTCGTCTTCGGGTTGAACCGCAGCCCCGCCAAGCGCAACTGCGGCTCCGCGAGCTCCGCGATCCCCGGATATCGGGCGTACTGCACGAGCGCCAGCGTATCCCGCGACGGGTTCAGGCTCACCGACGGCGATGGCTCCGCGTGCAGCACGTCGAGGATCGCCTGCGGCGGTTTCTGGTACGTCGTCTGTCCGGGCGCCGGGTTCGCAAGGGCGAAGAGCGCCAGCGCCGTCGCCGCCGCCTGGGTGCGCATCATGTCGTCGTCTCCGATGGTGGAATCGCCTTGTGTCGAAGCCATGCGGCTATCGTAGGAGTGCGGGCAGGGCGGGGCCGCGACGAGATCGTCAACCGGTTACGCGCTCGCCTAGTTCCGGCCGTCCGGCGGAAGGGACTCGCGACGGATGGGGCGGGAATCGTAGATGCGGACGGCGCCGTCGGCGCTGCCGACGACGATGCGCGTGCCGTCCGGGCTGAACGACGCCGCGAACACCGAATTCGTGTGCCGCTTGAGGGCCAGCAACTCGGCCCCCGTCTGCGCGTCCCAGATCTTCGCCGTATTGTCTCCGCTGCCGGTGACGATCCGCGCGCCGTCCGGACTGAACGACGCCGCGGTCACGCTGCCCGTATGCCCCTTGAGGGCGAACAGTTCCGTCCCCGTCTTCGCGTCCCAGACTTTCGCCGTATTGTCGCCGCTGCCGGTGACGATCCGCGTGCCGTCCGGGCTGAACGACGCGGCATGCACGCCGCCCGTGTGACCCTTGAGCGAGAGTATCACGGTCCCCTTCCGCGCATCCCACACGCTCGCGGTCATGTCCTGGCTTCCGGTGACAATCCGCGTGCCGTCCGGGCTGAACGACGCCGACGCCACGGTGCCCGTGTGCCCCTTGAGCGCGAACAACTCCTTCCCCGTCTTCGCGTCCCAGACTTTCGCCGTATTGTCGCCGCTGCCGGTGACGATCCGCGCGCCGTCCGGACTGAACGACACGGCCGACACCCGGTCGGTGTGCCCCTTGAGGGCGAGTTGTTCGGTCCCGGTCTTCGCGTCCCACACCTTCGCCGTGTTGTCCCGGCTTCCGGTGACGATGCGCATTCCGTCCGGACTGAACGATGCGGCCGACACCCGGTCGGTGTGCCCCTTGAGGGCGAGCGTCTCGGCCCCCGTTCGCGCGTCCCACACCTTAGCCGTGTTGTCGCCGCTGCCGGTCACGATCCGCGTGGCGTCGGGGGCGAACCCCGCCGCGTTCACGCGGTCCGCGTGCCCTTTCAGGGCGAACATCTCGGTTCCCGTTTCCGCATCCCACACCTTCGCCGTCCAGTCCCAGCTTCCGGTGACGATACGCATGCCATCCGAGCTGTACGTCGTCGCATCCAGGCGGTCCGTGTGCCCCTTCAGCGCGAACACCTCGGTTCCCGTTTGCGCGTCCCACACTTTCGCCGAGTAGTCTCCGCTTCCCGTGAGGATCCGCGCACCGTCCGGACTGTACGACGCCGCAGTGACGCCGCCGGCGTGCCCCTTGAGCGCGAAGACCTCTTTCCCCGTCTTCGCGTCCCACACTTTCGCCAGTCCGTCCCGACAGCCCGTGACGATTCGCGCGCCGTCCGGGCTGTACGACACCGCTCGCACGCCGTCCGCGTTTCCCTTGAGGGCGAGTACCTCCGTTCCCGTTTTCGAGTCCCACACTTTCGCCGTCCGGTCGTAGCTCCCGGTAACGACGCGCGTGCCGTCCGGGTTGAAAGCCACCGCGTCCACGCGGTCCGCGTGCCCCTTCAGCGCGAGCAGTTCCGTACCTGTTTTCGCGTCCCACACCTTTGCCGTACCGTCGCCGCTCCCGGTGGCGATCCGCGTGCCGTCGAAACTCATCGAAACCGCGGTCACACTGGCCGTGTGACCCTTGAGCGAGAATTCCTCCTTTCCCGTCTTCGCGTTCCACACCTTCGCCGTCCGGTCCCAACTTCCAGTGACGATCCGCGCGCCGTCCGGGCTGAACGTCGCCGCGAACACGAAGCTCGCGTGTCCTTTCAGAGTGATGACTTTGGTGCCGGTCGTCGCGTTCCACACCCTGGCGGTGTTGTCCGTGCTGCCGGTGACGATCCGTGTCCCGTCCCGGCTGAACGCCGCCGCGTTCACGCCGCCCGTGTGCCCCTTGAGGGTCAGCAGCGACGGATCGGCGAGTCGGTTGAGGTATCGCCATTCCCAGCCGCGGTGCCGGGGTTCGGTGTCGGCGAGCAGCGCGCGCATCGCGACGAAGTTCCCCTCCCGCCATTCCTGATGCGCCACCTGCATCGTGCGGCCGTACACGAACACCGCGAGTTTCCCGCGTTCCAACTCGACCTGCTTCCGGGCGATCTCCTCCGCGGATTTCGCTTGCTCCGCCGCGTCCCGCGCGCTCTCCGCCTCGCCCCGCAGCCCCACCGCGATCCCCTTCTCGTGCTCCGACTTCCGCCACAGCACGCCGGCCGTCGCGGCGAAGGTTCCCAGCAGCACCACCAGCAGCCCCAGCGCCCATGCCGCCGCCACCGCCGGCTTGCGGCGCACCCAGAGCATCGCCCGCTCCACGGGCGTCGCCCGGCGCGCCGCGATGGGCTGGTCGTGCAGCCACGCCGTCAGGTCCGCCGCCAGTTCCTTCGCGCTCGGATACCGCCGCTCCGGTTCCTTTTCGAGGCACTTCAAACAGATCGTTTCGAGGTCGTGCGGCACCGTCTTGGAGACCGTCCGCAGCGTCGGCGGATCGTCGTTCTGGATCGAATGGAGCAGCGCCGCGTCCGTCTCGGCCACGAACGGCCGGCGGCCCGTCAGGCTCTCGTACAGCATCACGCCCAACGACCAGACATCCGCCGGCGGGCCGACGAACTTCATCGCCCGCGCCTGTTCCGGGGCCATGTAGCTCGGCGTGCCGGCGGCTTCGCTCGTCAGCGTCAATTCGAAGTCGCTCCGCTTCGCCAGGCCGAAGTCCGTCACCTTCGGCTGGCCGAGCGCGTCGAAAAGCACGTTCCCCGGCTTCAGGTCGCGGTGCACGATGCCGATCTCGTGGGCCGCGCCGACGCCCGACGCGATCTGCGCGAGGATGTCCGCCGCGCGGCGCGGTTCCAGCGCCCCGGCCTTCAGCGGCTTCGAAAAGGTCCCGCCCCCCAGCAGTTCCATCGCGATGAACGGCCCCGAACTCGATTCGCCCAGATCGAAGATTTCGACCACGTTCGGGTGCTTGACCGCCGCGATGATCTGTCCTTCGGCGAGGAAGCGCGCCTGGTGCAGACCGTCGTTCTTTTGCATCAGCTTGATGGCGGCCGAGCGATCGAGCGAGAGATGCTTGGCTTCGTAGACGACCCCCATGCCGCCGCGGCCCACTTCGCGAACGATCTGGTAGCCGGGGATGGCGGGAAACCCGAGCAGGGTTTCGCCGCTGACGGTGGGGCTGCCGCTCTGGACCTGGGTCGCGTCGCTAGTGGAGGGTTCGATCATGGGGCGACGCCGATCCTGATGCGGCGATCTTAAGCGATGATGCGCGGGAAAGGAAGCGCCCTTCCGGCATCAAACCAGTCCGGGCGACGGATCTGACATCGGCGCAAGTCGTTATCGGGACACAATAAAACCGGAAAACCCGGAGTGGGTCCGGAAAACGCGAGTGGGTCCGCCGGGGGGTGGCGCGGGGGCGGCGGAGGAACTCGGGGCCGGTCACGCGGCGGCCTGCGGTTCGTCGGGCCAGTCCTCGATGCGAGTGGCCACCTGCTTGCTCACGCCGCTCTCCTGCATCGTCACGCCGTGGAGCACGTCCGCCATCGCCATCGTCCGCTTCTTGTGCGTGACGATAATGAACTGCGACTTCTCGCGGAACTCCTTGATGATGTCGGCGAGGCGGCCGGTGTTGGCTTCGTCGAGGGCGGCGTCGACCTCGTCCAGCAGGCAGAAGGGGCTGGGGCGGCTGCGGAAGATCGCCAGCAGCAGCGCGATGGCGGTGAGCGTCTTCTCGCCGCCGGAGAGCAGCGAGATGCTGCGGAGTTCCTTGCCGGGGGGCCGGGCGGTGATCTCGATGCCGGTCTCGAGGATGTCGTTGGGGTCTTCGAGGACGATGTCGGCCATGCCGCCGCCGAAGAGCTTGCGGAAGAGTTCCTGGAAGTGCGCGGTGACGGTCTTGAGCGTCTCGGCGAAGAGCTTGCGGCTGTCGGTGTTGATCTTCTCGATGATCTCGAGCAGGGACTTCTCGGCTTCGGTGAGGTCGTCGAAGTCCTTGCGGATGGCTTTCTCGCGGGCCTCCTCGGCGGCGAGTTGTTCGAGGGCTTCGAGGTTGACGCTGCCGAGCTTGGCGATCTTGCGTTTGAGGTCGTCGATTTCGTCGTGGGCGTCGTCGAGGGAGCCTTCGAGGGGCGGGGCGTCGGCGAGTTCGGCGATCTCGACGGCGTAGTCGTCCTTGAGGCGTGAGGCGATGCCGTCGCGGCGGTTCTGGAGATCGCGGACGGTGAGTTCGTGGGCGTGCGCCTGGTCCTGGCGCTGCTTCCAGGCGTCGCGGATGGCCTTGAGTTCGTCGTGCACGCGGTCGCGCTCGGCGCGGAGGGCCTCGCGGCGCGCGGAGGCGTCGCGGACGTGGACCTCGCGGGCGTCCTTGTCGGCGTAGGCGTCGGCGGCGGCGGCCGTCGCGCGCAAGACGTCGAGTTGCGCCGCGAGCATGCGATCGCGCAGGGTGCGCTCGGCGGTGGCGAGGTTGATGGCGTCGATCTTGCGGTGCTTGATTTCCGATTCGAGTTCGGCGGCGCGGGCCTTGAGCGCGGCGAGTTGCTGCTTGACGCGCGTGAGGGCGACCTGCGCGGCGGTGTTCTCCGTTTGGCGCGTATCGCGCGTGGCTTCCGCGACGCGGACCTGCTCTTCGGCCTCGGCGAGACGACGCTTCAGTTCGCCGGCCTCGGCGTCGGCAGCGTCGGCCTGGCGCTTGGCATCGTGCCAGGCGGCTTCGGCCTTTGCCAGCTCGCGTGCGAGGATGGCGGCTTCGCTCGTCGCGAGTTCGCCAAGCTCGACGAGTCGTTCGCGACGTTGGCGCTGTTCGAGGATGCGGTCGCGCAGCGTGCCGGCCTCGCCGGCAAGCGTGCCGATCTCGGCGTCGAGTGCACTAATCGTGGCGTCCATTGTTCCGGCACGGCCGCGCAGCCCCGACTGCTCCGCGTCCAGGACTGCGATCCGCTCTTCCAGTTCGCGGATCTGGTCCCGCAGTTCGCGGAGTTCGCTCTTCCGCGAGACGATGCCGGAGTCGGCATGAACGGGACCGATGACGACCGTGCCGTCCGGCTCGAGTCGTTCGCCGGCGCGCGTGACAATGCGGGAGCCGGGGAAGAGCAGTTGCAGGTCGCGGGCGGCAGAGAGGTCGTCCGCGAGACGGACGTCGCCGAGGAGGCGGCGGGCGAGGCCGGGCACATCGCAGTGCACAAGGTGGGCGACCGAATCGGCGGCGGGTTCCGCGGCGCGGTCGTCGACGGGCAGGAAGCCGACGCGGCCGGAAAGGGTGGCGAAGCGGGCGAGTATCGCGTCGAGGTCGGCGGCCTTCACGGCGATGTATTGCGCCGTCTCGCCGAGGGCGATGTCGACGAGCGGGGCGATCTCGCGGGGCACGGTGAGAAGGTCGGCGACGAGTCCGAGGCGGCCGGGGCAGTCGGCGGCACCGAGGACTTCGCGGACGCCGGCGCCGAGGCCGTCCTGCGTGCGTTCGAGGTTGTCGAGGACTTCGGCACGGCCGCCGAGCGCGCCGCGTCGTTCGCGCTTCGCGTCCAGTTCGGGCTGGAGGGCGTCGGCGCGGTGGCGCAGTTCGGTCTGTTCGGCGTGCAGGCGGGCGAGGTCGGTGCGGAGGGCGGCGAGTTTCTGCTGTACGTCGGCGTCGGAGCGGGAGAGGTCGTCGAGCGCCTGGCCGAGCGCGGTCGCCTCCGCAGTCACGC
Source organism: Gemmataceae bacterium (assembly GCA_022842245.1). GTDB lineage: Bacteria > Planctomycetota > Planctomycetia > Gemmatales > Gemmataceae > Limnoglobus. The sequence goes on along the minus strand of JALHPZ010000040.1, from coordinate 222 downwards.
GCTCGGCTTCGGCGGTCTTGCGGGTCTGTTCCCGACTCAGGCGTTCCACCTGGGCACGGTTCATTTCGGCGGAGGAATGGAATTGCGCGGCACGGCCGACGGCGTCGAACTGGCGGTCGCGGTCGTCGGCCGATTGCCGCGCCAGCTCCGCCAGCGTGGTGGTCACGACGGCGAGCGCCGCCGCCGCCGCGTCCGCGCCGTCCTTCTCGGCGTCGACGGCGC
>JALHPZ010000039.1 GCA_022842245.1 Gemmataceae bacterium | reverse complement strand
GTTGTGGAAGGCCTATCCGGAACTGTATCGGGCGTTCACCGAGAAGCTCATCCGGCAGGGGCATCCGGGGCGGGCCTTGGAGTTGGCGCGCGAGGGGGCGGAGCATCTCAAGGACGACACGAGCTTGCAGTACAAGCTCGCACTCGCGGCGGCTCGAGGCGGGAATCCGCTGTATGCGGAGAGCATATTGCGGCCGCTGCTGGAACGGGCTCTGAAACCGGATGCGGACCTTCCGACGCAGCTTCGCGTGGAGATCGTCGCACTCGAGGGTCGCATTCTCAAGGATCAATCGCGGCAGAACCGCGAACTCGCGAAGGCGTCGGCGGAGTGCTACGAGCGGGCCGCGAACCTGCCCGGCGCACGCGAACTGCCCGACGGCGGCACCTTTCCGCTGATCAATGCCGCGACGATGTGGCGACTCGCGGGCGACGAAGCGAAGTCGCGAATCTTCGCCGCCGAGACGATCGAACGCATCAACGTTCGCGATGCCGCCAACGACGATCCGCTCTGGCGGCCGGCCACGCTCGGCGAGGCGAATCTGCTGCTGGGCCGACATGAGGAAGCGACGAAGCAGTATCTGCGAGCCGTCGAAGTGGGCCGGACGAATCGCATCGGTGACCTCATTGCGATGAGGCGGAATCTGCAACTGCTCATCGATGCAGGCATCTCCGCCGATCCGAAGTTCCTCGACGAACAGATCGGCAGCGTGGTCGTCTTCACGGGACATATGATCGACTCGCCCGACCGCATGGCGAACCCGCAGGCGAAGACCCGATTTCCGAACGATCCGAAGTTGATCGCCGCCGCGAAGGACGCCATCGTCGCGAAACTGGCCGAGATCAACGCGAAGGTTGGCTATTCCTCGCTGGCGTGCGGAGGCGACATCCTCTTCGCGGAAGCGATGTTGGAGCGGAATGCGGAACTGCACGTGTTGTTGCCGTTCTCGCAGCATGATTTTCTGCGAACGAGTGTTCACTTCGGCCAGGTCGGCGACGACTGGCTCGACTGGCAATCGCGATTCCTCAACATCTGGAAACAGGTTCCGCCGGATCGGCGAAGATTCACCACGACAGAGCCGTACCTCGGCACGTCGGGATTGTACACGTGGTCAGGGACGGTGATTCAAGGCATCGCAGTGATGCGAAGCCACGAACGCGGCGGTCGCCCGCAAGCAGTATGCCTGATCGATCGCAGCCAGCCGGGGCAACTGGGTGGGGCGAAAGATTTCATCGCATCCTGGCGCGCCGCGGGTCACGCCGTTCACGAAATCGATCTGGGAGCCTTGCGGGAAACCTACGCGCCAGCTGTGACCACGAAGAAGTTGCCGGTATCGCAGCCGCCCACGACGAGTGAAATTCCGCGTTCGATGAAGGCCATGCTCTTCGCGGATGTGGCTGGTTTCAGCGGTATTCTGGAGTGGCAACTTGCCGAGTTTCTGGCCGAGTACGGCGAATATCTGCGGTGCGTGTTCCGCTCACCCGTCGGCCAAATCGCGAAGTACGCTAACTCGTGGGGCGATGGCCTGTACGTGGTCTTCGATCAGGTGCCGGACGCCGCCGCGTTCGCGATGGAGTTGGTCCGACCGAAGGTGGCCCAACAGCCGAATTGGTCGAAGTACGATCTCGGCGACACGGTGCCCTTTCGCGTCGGTTTGCACACGGGGCCGGTGTACGAGTTGCCGGACCTCTTCCAGGGTCGTTCCGGTTTCGGCGGGCAACACGTGAATCGAGCCGCGCGAATCGAGCCCGTGACCGTGCGTGGCTGTGCGTATGCGAGCGAACAATTCGCCGCCGTGCTGACCGTCGAAGCAGGCGACCGCTTCCGCATCGAACCGGTCGGTTTGCATTCCTTGGCGAAAGGATACGATCGCTGCCCGTTGTTTCGGATCGAGCGATTGTAACTCCGAACAAATCTTAGACCCATGATTCCCTGTCGTCCTTCGACCTGCACCCGCACAGAAACACCGGAAAATCTGTCTTTTACGTCACTTCCGCTGAAACGACCAAGGAACGCAACGGGTGGCCACAGTGCCAAAGGTCTTGAATGTCCAGCGTATCCCGGATGTGATTATGCAAATTCACCACGTGACACTGATCGAGAAAATGCCTTAGATTCAAGCTATTCCAATCAGAATGCACAAGACACTACTGATTCATAACAAAACAAATGTCCTCCGTTTGAGTCATAGCCGGACAGTACGGAAGTGTCGTCTACAATTTCCCGATGTAAGACCGGCCTCTGCAGTCCGGGGCGTCTTCGAGTCGAAGGTCGAATCACCGGCGCGAAAGTTTACGACAAAATGATGACCCCTCCACCGACCGACCGACCGCGTCCGGTTGGCCCGCGGCCGAGGCGGCGTTCGCGGATGCGATGCGTGCCGCCTCGCCGATCCCGCCCCACTCATCGCGCCTCCGCGTTAGGCGGATCGCGTCAACCCGTTCGTTTTCCGATGTCCGGTCAGTTCGGGCGTCTGGTAGAATTTCACCGCCACTGGTGAACCCGCACCCATGTCCGATGCCGCGACCACGGAAGCGATCCAACGAATCCGCCACGCGGCCGAAAGTGGGACCGTTGTTCTCGATCTGGGCGACCTGCCACTCATCGCCGTGCCGCGCGAGATCGCGGAGTTGCCGGAACTTCAAGTGCTCGCGCTTGGCACGCAACGGCCGATTCTCGACCGGGGCTTCGTCCGGTGGGAAGCTGTCATCGATCGCCCCATCAGTCCAATAGCGGACCTTTCGGCGCTGTCGGGCGTGCCGCGGTTAAAGTGCCTGAATGTGCTGATCTGTCCGCAACTCACGGACCTGTCGCCACTCGCCGGGTTGACCGATCTGACCACCCTGCACCTCGGCGGTGGCACCTCCATCACCGATATTCGCGCGCTCGCGGGGTTGACTGAACTCGTCACACTGAATCTGTCGCACACGCACGTCGCGGATTTATCGCCGCTGGCGGGCCTGGAGAATCTGACTCATCTCGATTTGAATTGGTGTACGAGCCTGGCTGATCTCGGGCCGTTGGCGCACCTGACCGAGTTGACTTGGTTGAACGCAAGCCTGTGCGGGCTAGTCACGGATGCCTCGCCGTTGGCCGAACTGACGGGCCTGCGGACCCTGTGGCTTTCGTGGACGCGCGTGAACAACGTGGCCCCTCTCGCGGGCCTGATCCATCTTGAAAAGCTCGGTCTCGGTGGGTCCGGCCCCTTCGCGTTCGCCCCGCTGCGGCCGCTACTGCCGAACTTGCTCCACCTCGGTTTATTCCATGCCACCTGCACGGACTTGCCACCGGAAGTGTGCGGCGAGTTCCCGGAAGACAATGCGATCGAAAGCGTGCGGGCGTATTATGCCGACCTCGCACACGGAGCCATCGCGGACACCGAGGCGAAAGTATTCGTTCTCGGCAACGGCCGCGTTGGGAAGACGCAACTCGTCCGCCGGCTGCGTGGCGAACCGTTCGACCCGGCCGAACCGTCCACGCACGGCATCCGCGTGACAGGGCTGAACCTGGAGGTGCCGGACCTGGAAATGCCCGTGCGCTTGAACGTGTGGGATTTCGGTGGGCAGGATGTGTACCACGGGTCGCACGCATTGTTCCTCGATGGCGACGCGGTCTATTTGGTTGTATGGCATCCCGATTTCGAACATGGCGAGCACGAAGAAAACGGATTCATCTTCCGCAATCAACCGCTCACGTACTGGCTCGATTTCGTGCGAAGCGTGGCCACCGTGACGACGCCCGTGCTGGTTGTGCAAGCCCGGTGCGATGACCGAACCGACCGCCGCGACCCACCTACGAGTTTAGACGGGCTGACCGTGAAGGTACTGGAAGCGAGCGCGAAAACCGGCCGTGGGTTGGCGACGTTGCGGGAGCAAATTCGCGAAGCCGTCGCCGATCGGTTCGGCGGCCGGAAACCTCACGCGATCGGTGCGGGTCGGGCCGCGGTTCGCGCTCGCCTTCGGCAGATGCTCGAAGACGATACGCCATTGCCACCGCACGAGCGGCGGCGGACGCTTTCGCGCGATTCGTTCGTGGCCATGTGTGCGGAAGCGGGCGGCATCAGCAATCCCGACGCACTGTTGGGGTTCCTGCACCGCACCGGCGTCGTCTTCCATCGGCCGGGGTTGTTTCGCGATCAAATCATTCTCGATCAACAATGGGCACTCGACGCCATCTACACGCTGCTCGACCGCGCGAAGGCACTGCCACTGTTGCGCGACGACGGTCGCTTCACCCGCGACCTACTGGAATGGGTTGCCTGGAAGGACTACTCGCGGGAAGACCAACAGACATTCCTGGGCATGATGGAAGCGTGTGGCATCTGCTTCCGCGCCCGCGAACGGCCGGGTGGCGAACCCGAATACGTCGCGCCCGATTTATTGCCCACGTTTTCGGACGCCCATCGGGCCTTGTTGGGTGGCCGAATCCCGGCCGATCCGCCGGGGGCCACCGCCGAAGCCCGGTTCCCATTCCTGCATGAGGGCATCCTGCGCGGGCTGCTCACCGGCGTCGGTCGGCGGGCGGGCGACCATGCCGTGTACTGGAAATACGGCTGCTGGTTCTACGAACAGACGACCGATAGCCGAGTGTTCGTATTGGCCGAACGCAGCAGCGCGGCCGGTGAAGTGGTGTTGAAGGCGTGGGGCCGCGATCCGATCGGGCTGCTCGAGCCATTGCTCCGCACGCTGGCGGGCTTGTCCCGTGGGCGGCCGCCGACCGTGATCCGATCGTGGGATGTGCAGCGCATCCTCGTTGATGGCACGGGGCAAGCGTCGGTAGAAAAATTGTCCCCGACCGAACCGCCCGACGATGGCCGCACCGCCGTGGCCATCTCCTATGCCCACGGTGATGACCTGACCGACGCGGGGCGAATCCGCGGCCAGATCGTGGATGACCTACAAACCCGGTTGGACGCCTGGGGCTACCGTGCACTGCGCGACCGCGACGTACTGCGAAACGGCGACCTGATCCGCGAGTTCATGCTCCGTCTCGGTCGGGCCGATCGCGTGATCGTGGTGCTGAGCGATAAGTATCTGCGCTCGCCGTTTTGCATGACGGAATTGCATCACGTCTTCCAGTATTCACTGGGTCAGGCGGGCACGTTTGCCGAACGCGTGATTCCCATCGTGTTAGACGACGCGCGGATTGACGACTGGCGTGCGCGGAAATCGTGGGCGGAACACTGGGAAGCGGAGTACAAGGAGATGGAGGCCGCCGCCCGCCACCTGGGGGCGAAGGACCGCACGTTGGCCGTTCAAGTTCGCCGCTGGCACGCGGATGTGGGCGATATGCTCAGCGTCGTCGCGGACATCGTCGCACCGCGCGGCCAAGCGGCCATCCGCGCCGACGACTTCGCCGCCGTCCGAACCATGCTCTCCCACGGCGATGGCCGAGCGAATGAATAACGACGAAACGTGTTTCGGGAGTTCACCACGAGTGGTCGCATACCGATGACGTCACGCTTCGATCCCAATCGAACGGTTACCCAGGCCGGGATCTATGACCCGAACGCGCCATCCGAGGCCGTCGCGAGTCCCGCTGACGCAAACGTTTCCGCCCCCGATCTGCCGGATTATCAGATCGTCTCGGAACTCGGCCGCGGTGGCATGGGCGCGGTTTTTTTGGCCGAACACCGACGGATGCCACGGAAGGTCGCGATCAAAGTAGCATCCAGCGAATACCGGGACTCTACCACACGGTTCCGGTACGAATGCGAATGCATGGCGGCGGTTAACCACCCCAACGTGGTGACTTTGTACGAAGTCGGTGATACTGCCCAGCCGTACCTCGTCATGGAGTACTGCCCCGGTGGTGAACTCCAGACTCACGTTCAGAACAATCCACTCCCGCAGGCGGTCGCCGTTATCGTCGGAGAAGAAATCAGCCGGGGTGTCGCAGCCATCCATCTGGCGGGGTATCTCCATCGGGACTTGAAGCCATCAAACATCTTGCTGGACGCACAAGGGAATCCAAAGATTTGCGACTTTGGCCTGGCGAAACCGACCGGTGTACTCGTCGGCATCGGTGAACAAATTTCCTCCACCAGATTCACGGAACTGGGGAACGACTTGACGCGCACGAACATGGTTCTGGGCACGCTCAGTTACGCCGCGCCGGAAGCACTTGAAGGTTACGCGAAATTCGCTGAGCCTCCCATCGATATCTTCGGCATTGGCGCTGTTCTGTATCGCTGCTTGACCGGGCGGCCACTCCGCACCGGTCGCACGCTGCGGGAGTGTCTGGCTCAGGTCCGCACGGAATTGATTCCACCGGTTCGCGAGCGAAACACCGCCGTTTCGCGCGATCTCGAAACCATTGTCATGAAGTGTTTGGAACGGAACCCGTCCGCCCGTTACCAACGGGCTGAAGACGTGGAAGCCGATCTACGCCGTGTTCGACTTGGCCAACCCGTCGCCGCGAGTCCCCCAGGTTTCGCCACCCGCGTCTGGCGCACGGTCGCAAGGAGAGTAGCAGGGAATACGGAAACCCCCGCCGATTCGGAAACACTCCTGCGTTCCACATTCGCGCCACTCTCGACCGCTGGCCTGTCGCTTCCCAGGCCCCCGATCGTTGGGCAGCTCGGTCCCACAGCGGTTTCGCCCGCGGAATCCGTGGAGTTGACTGTTGGCGGCCAACTGCCGCCAATGCGGAAGAGCGAATCCGTTGTACCACCGGATTTCGTGCCACCCGTCGCCGATGGGTTTGACGATGGCCAGTCCTCACCGCGAAGCGGATGTTTCCCACTCTTCAACCCATTACGCGTGTTGCAATCGCGACCGGATTCGGTCGATTGCAGCGTCTTCGCACCGCCGCGGATTCGGGCGAAGGATACGTTCCTCTTCCAAGTCTTCGTTCACCTCCCCACCGATGCGAAGTCCGTCCATCGCCTCGCTTCCTTGTACGACCCTCAAACGACACCACGGGGATCGAATCCGTTACGGCTGCGGATTCCCCGTGGGACGCCACTGGTCATTCATATCGAATGCCCGGCCCTCGCCATTTCACCGCAGACAGAGCGTATCGTCTGGGAGGGTCGCCCGATCGCGACCAGCTTTCCCGTTCGCGTGCCGGCGGACTCGCCCGAAGGTACCATCACAGGCCGTGTTCGCATCTACCTGCACAAGGTTCCTATCGCGCACGTTCGATTTCAAATCCAGGTTGTGGCAGGAAGCGAGAATGTAACCGAGCGGTCGTCGATTCTCGTCGGCACGAAGCGGTACGACCGCATCTTCGTTTCGTATGCTTCCGAGGATCGGCCGATCGTCAAACACAATGTTCGAATCCTACGGCAACTCAAGCTCGACGTATTCCATGATGTCCTCTCACTCGATCCCGGCGTACGGTGGCAGCGGGCACTGTACAAACACATCGATGCGTGTGACTTGTTTTTGTTGTTTTGGTCCAGTGCCGCCCGCCGATCCGAATGGGTGCGGAAAGAATTGCAATACGCACTCGACCGTAAACGGGGCGACGAGCACGCACCCCCGGAAATCCTGCCCGTTATCCTCGAAGGCCCACCCCCGCCCGCGCCGCCGACCGAAATGGGCGAGTGGCATTTCAATGACCCGCTGTTGGCGTTCTTCACTTCGTAGTACTTCGCCGCCGCGCGTGGAGCTTGGTGTAATTCCGATTCAGCCCGGCGATACGGCCGCGTGCTCGACGGCGTCGGCGAGTTGCTCCGGGGTGTGTTCCTCCAGCAGCCGCAGGACGCGGTCGGAGGCCCGCGTGCCGTGGCGCTCGTTCGCCTCCAGCCTTCGTCGCAGCACGGCAAAGCATTCTGGCAGGGGCCAGTCCTGCACGGGCCGGGCATGGTCGAAGCCGCCGGGCTTGCGTTCCAGCACCGCCAGATAATGCAGCGGATCCAGGATGGACTGTTCCCGTCCCCTGCACCGCGGGTGGTCAGCCGCAAGAACTCGCGCGCGCGTGCCCACGATCGTCGCCACCGCGACCTTCGAGTTGTCGTAGCTGATCCGCGTCGGTACGCCGCCGAAGTACCGGAAGGCCCGCGCGTGGCCCTCCTGGAACGTCTCGGTGCACTCCTTCGGGAACGCCGCCACGAAGAACGCATCCGAATACGGCAGCGTCACCACGAGGAACGCCACCGTCACCCGCTCGCCCGCGACCACCGCCTGCGCCGCGCCGAAGTCGGCCTGGGCTTCGCCCGGCCGCTGCGCCAGCGGCACGAACACCTCCGCCCGCGACTGCCGCCACTCCGCCACCGCCGCCCGCACGATGCTGCGGCACCCGGCGTAGCCGTGCTCATCCCGCAGCCGCTGGTAGATCCGTTCCGCCGTGTGACGCTGCTTCGGGGGCATCGCCCGGTCGGCGTCGAGCCATTGATGGATGCCCGACTTCTCGACCCTGCAACGGTTCGCCGACCGGGCCGTCACCCCCGACCTCATCGATCGGGTGTTGGGACGGGTGGTCGAGCGGGTCGGGCCGGTGATCGAGGACGTGGCGATGGACGCCACCGGGATGGAGCCGTCGAACGCCAGCGCCTACTACACGGCCCGCCGGGGCACCCGGCACAAGGGGTACGTGAAGCTGTCGCTGGTGGTCATCTGCGGGTGCCTGCTGCCGCTCGGCCTGGTCGTCAGCCGCGGCCCGCGGCACGACACCAGCGAGGCGGCCGACCTCCTCGACAAGGCGAGTGACAAGGCACGGCCGAAGCGACTGTTCGCCGACAAGGGGTACGACGCCGAGCGAGTGCATGAGTTCTGCTACCGGGTGTGGAAGGTGCGGAGCTACATCCCGGCGGTGGTGAAGCGGAAGGACGGCGGCATCGGCGGCCACTTCCGATCGCGGATGGGGACGGTCCCCAAGGCCTACGGGAAGCGGTGGCACGCCGAATCCTTCATGAGCGGACTGAAGCGGACCACCGGGTCGGCTCTGACCAGCCGGAAGGACAACACCCTGGACGCCGAGGCGGCCCTCCGCGTGCTCGCCTACAGCGTCCGCCACTGATCCCGGATGTCTTCAACACAGCAAGTCGGAGTTACTGGCCGGGGTTGTTCGCGTGCTACGACACGCGGGAGTTGCCGCGGACGAACAACGACCTGGAGCAGGCGTTCGGTTCGCATCGGTATCACGAGCGTCGCACGAGTGGCCGCAAGGGTGCCGGTCAGTCGTTGGTGTTGCGGGGGTCGGTGAAGTTGATCGCCTCGATGGCGACGCGGCGACAGGACGTGACCGCCGAGCAACTCAGCGGGGCCGATCCCAAGGCGTGGCAGGCCCAGCGAGCCGAGTTGGAGAAACGACGCGAGCGTCGCACCGAGCGTCGCCGATTCCGCCATAATCCCCAAGCCTATCTCAACGACCTGGAAAACAAGCTCAACCAGTCACGTTTGCCGACCTAGTTTTATTGAATGCGCGGCCAGTCGGTCTTCACCCACCCGGCGATCGCCTCGTCGTTGCGTTGGCGGGCCTTCTTCGCGGGCCGCTGGGGCGTGTAGCCGCGGTCGCGGAGCCACCGCCGCAGCGAGGCGGGATGGAACGTCACGTCGAAGTGCCGCCGGATCAAGTCGACGATCCGCCGGGCGCTCCAGAGATCGGTGCGGAAGCCGAGCTCCGTCGGCTTCTGGGTCAGCCACGCCTTCACCTGCTCCTCCTGGGCCGGGGTCAGGTAGCGGGGTCGTCCCGGCGTGGGCCGGGACGCCAGGCCGGCCTCGCCGGCGGCCCGGTGGCGGGCCATCCACATGGCCACCGTGACGGGATGAACGCCCAGTATGACGGCGACTGCGGCCTGGGTCCGTCCGTCGAGGACCATTTGAACCGACCGCCGCCGCACGGCTTCCAATTCGGAAGCAGATCCTTTGCTTCTCATGCCAGACGATAAACGAAGAACATCAGTAAATGCAATTGCTTTTCTTAAGATCGAATCAGTAACCGCGCGGTGAGAGCGTCCTGAAATTCATAATACCTACACGGAAACTTGGATTGTGATTGGTCGATGAACAGGTAAAGTGGTTGCTAATCTATCGAGTCGCCCCCCGCTCGGACGGACCAACCGCCGGGACTTGTAGGCGGGCCCAACGTTCCCACGCCCCGCCGCGGAGGCCGGTCCTGTGGCGATTCCAATTCCCGGTCCGCTGGTCGAATACCTCCTCCTCGGTCCCCAAGACGACCGCCGCCAATTGCAGGACACGCCGATCCTCGGCGACGTGTGGGCGAAGTACGCCGAGAAACCGAACAAGCGGATCGACCTGCTCATCACCCCGCACCGCTCCGTTCATCCCGGAGAACTGGCCGGCATCATTGACGACGGGCTGGACGACCCCTCCGGCGACGACCCGGCGCAGGTCGCGCCGATCCAGGGCATCATCGCCGCCCGGTTGACGTTCGAGGAACTCCTCCGCGTCGTGCTCCCGAAGACCAAGTGGTGGCATACCGGACGGCTGTCGGGGAACGCCGAGCGGGCGGTGCCCGACCTCGACCTGTACACGGCGACCAAGCTGAAGGGAATCGTCGAACGGGCGTTGAAGGCCGCCCGCGGGTGGTTCGAGGGACGGCTCGACCGCCAAGTTTCGGATGTCGAACCGACGGTCGATCCCGACCCGGAGCGCGAGCCGTTGCACCGGCACATCGTGTTGGCCGGCCTGACCCTGTGGGCCTCCGATATGGAGCCGGAGTCCGGCCCGGCCGGTAGCCCGGCCGAACAGGCCTTGAAGCTCGTCGGGCGGGCGAAGCCGAAACCCGTAGCCGACCGGCTCGCCCGCGTGATCAAGCAGATGGGGAAGGCCGCGGGGGGCGATCCCCTCGTCTGGCAGGTATCGGTGAACCGATCGGCCCTGCCGGCGCTGAACCGTTCGATTCCGGCAGTCAAGGCGGATGCCGCCAAGACGCTGTTCGGCGTCAGCTGCAAGAAGCTGGCGTGGGCGGTACTCGATTCTGGGATCGACGGGAACCACGTGGCGTTCGCGGACGCCGCGGGGAAGAGCCGCGTCCGCGCGAGTTACGATTTCCGCGACCTTCGCCGGATCGTCTCGCTCGGCAACTCCCGGCCCGCCACGCGGCAGAAAAACGTCGAAAAGATCCTGGCCGATGGCCGGCTGGCGTCTCTGCCAGCGAAGGCGGGCGACGTCGATGACGCGCTGTCTCGGCTGGCGGAGAACGCCCGGAACAAGCGGCCGCTCGATTGGGGCCTGGTCGAGAAGTTCGTCAAGATCAAGCCCGAAACGCCGCCCAACGGCGACCACGGGACACACGTGGCCGGCATCATCGCCGCTTCGCGGACGGGCGCGTTGGCGGCGGCGGCGAAGAAGAAGGCCGCCGATGTCAAGGACATCGAGGCCGAGGCCGCCGACGGGATGTGTCCGGACATCGGCCTGTACGATTTCCGCGTCCTCTCCGCGGACTTAAAGGAGACCGAGTTCGCCATCATTTCCGCCCTGCAGTTCATCCGCCACCTGAACGACCAGGACCCGAAGCAAGCGATCAACGGCGCGAACCTGAGCCTGTCGATCCCGCACGACGTCCGGAACTACGCTTGCGGCCGGACGCCGGTGTGCGACGAGTGCGAGCGGCTGGTGGCGAGCGGGGTCGTGGTCGTGGCGGCGGCCGGGAACCACGGGTACAAGAGCTTCGAGACGGCAGACGGGTCGCCGTTCGACGGATACGCCGCTTTCAGCATCACCGACCCCGGCAACGCCGACACCGTGATCACCGTCGGCTCGACGCACCGGTCGTGGCCGCACACGTACGGGGTCAGCTACTTCTCCAGCCGCGGGCCGACCGGGGACGGCAGGGTGAAACCGGACCTCGTCGCACCCGGCGAGCGGATCCGCGCGCCGTTCCAGCGGGACAAGTGGGGCGACCTCGACGGCACCAGCATGGCCGCCCCGCACGTCAGCGGGGCGGCGGCCATGCTGTTGGCCCGGTACTCGGAACTCATCGGACGCCCGCGGCGGGTCAAGCAGGTGCTGTGCGACACCGCGACCGACCTCGGCCGGGAGCGGACGTTCCAGGGCCGCGGCATGCTCGACGTGCTGCGGGCGCTCCAGTCCGTCTGACCGCGAGGGAGAGGGCCATGCTGTTCAGCCTGGAAGTTCTGCGCGCCCGAAAGGGCGACTGCCTGTTGCTCCACTTCGGCCCCGCCAACGCACCGCGGTTGGCCGTGATCGACGGCGGACCCCGGGGGGTCTACCGGCCGCACCTGAAGCCGCGGCTCGAGTCGATCCGCGATGTCCGCGGCCTCGACGGCACGCCGCTGCCGATCGACCTGCTCGTGGTCAGCCACGTCGACGACGACCACATCCAGGGCATCCTCGATCTGACCAAGGAACTGCGCACCGCCCTGGACGACAATGACCACGGCCTCGCGCGAATCGATCGGCTCTGGCACAACAGTTTCGAGAACCTCATCGACCACGCACCGAAGGAATTGACCGCCGCCATGGAGAAGCGGTTCGGCGAGGCATCCACGGGCGGCGCCCCGCCCGCCGACATGACGGTGCAGTCGGACGTTGACGAAGAAATCGTCCGTTCCTCGCTCAAGGTGTTGGCCAGCATCAAACAGGGGGCGCAACTGCGCGTCGACGCGGACGTACTGCAGGTGGTTCCGAACGAGGACTTCGACGGGGAACTCATCGTGGCGGTAGCGGGGTCGGCCCCGTTCGACCTCGATGGCCACCTCGAGTTCACGTTCGTCGGCCCGATGTTGCCGGAAGTGGAGGCGCTGCGCGGGAAGCACCGGGCGTGGCTGAAGGAACTCAAGAAGGCGGGAAAGAAGCCGGAGGACGTGCTGTCGGCATACGTGGACCCGTCGGTTCCGAACCTGTCGAGCATCGTGGCGCTGGTCCGGTCGGGCAAGAAGAGTATCCTGCTCACCGGCGACGCCCGCGGCGACAAGATACTCGAGGGACTGGAACTCGTCGGCCTGATGAAACCGAAGGGGAAGCTCAAGGTCGACGTACTCAAGGTGCCCCACCACGGAAGCTCGAACAACCTCGAGAAGGGGTTCTTCGACCGGATCGTTGCCAAGCACTACGTCTTTTCCGGCGATGGCGAGCACGGCAACCCGGAGCGGGAGTCGCTCGAGATGCTTCTCGCCGCCCGCGGGGACTCCGGATACCAGGTTCACCTCACCTACCCGGTCGCCGAGATCGATGCCGAACGGAAGAAGGACTGGGAAAAGGAGCAGGCCAAGGAAAAGAAGAAGAAACAGACGAAGCCGACCCAGGTCGTACGTCCCAACTGGTCGGCGAAGGATCACGGTCTGGGTGGGTTGTTCCAGGCGAACCCCGCCTTTGCGAAGATGGTCCGCGTCGTCGGGGCGGACGAGCCGCACATCATCGACCTGCTGAAAAAGGTTCCGTTCTGACGCCGCGGATCGCATCGGTCCGAGAGCCAGCGGAGTCGAATGCGCGGCGCGTAGATCCGCCGGTTCGACCCGACGCGTGGAGACAACCCGTCTGGCGCTTCCCGGCTTGGTCGTAACCCCTGCGACGCCGGCGACGGCCGGGACCCAATGCGACACCGTTCTCCGCCCGCGGTATCGCGCGCCCGTCGAAGCCCGCCTTCGGTTTCACGGCCGGTCCCCGCCCGCGCGACCGCACGGCCGAATCCGTCACTGGTCGCTCGATTCTCATAAACCCGATCGTTCACGAAAGTCTCGAAATCGGGCGAGAGTACTACTGGGCCATCGATCCGCGCTCGGTCAATTCGTCGCGGATCTTCTTCAAGATGCTATTGGTGACCGACCCCATCTTGAACCACCAGGCCGCCTTCAATGTCCGGCGGGCGAGGGGTCCCCAGAACCACCCGCTCACGTTCTGATCGATCATCGCGCTGACGACGCGGCCGAGGCGGCGCTTGATCTTCGGCTTCAAGGCCTTCAATTCCGCGGCGGTCAGGGTCGGCCACACCGGCTCCCGGACTGTCTCGTCCGCGGTGCCGACCAACGGGATGATCGGCAGCACTGGGAGCACGCACTCCGTCCCGTCCTTCAATCCGCCCGCGCCCGCCTTGAGGACGCGGTGCTTTCGGCGGGCCTCGGGTGTCCAATCTTTAAACAGCGAGTTGGCCCCGGCTCCCTCGGATGGGAGGACGAAATAGTGCCGGAGGAACCACTGGCAGTTCCGCCGGCCCAACTGGTAATCGTGCTCCCGGAACTTTCGCGAGAGGAACCCGCCGAAGCCGTCCAGCGAACCGCAGGCAATCGTGTGCGGTTCGAGGGTGCCGTCTTTTCGAAAGCCCCGACGGGGGACAACGAGGAACCGGCTGTAGACCTCCGGATCGTTCGCCATCGCCAATTCTTGCGGCTTGAACCGCGCCTGGCCGATCAGGGCGTGGAAGGTCGTCGCGAGGAGTCCGAGAATTCCCGGCCGCTCCCGGTACTCCGCCGAGAACGAGTCCCCGTTCGGGAAGGGCAGCACCATCAACACGGCACGATTCGCCCGGTCGCCACCGGCCACCTCGGTTCCTTCGGGACCTTCGAGGATGCGGCGGGCCAGGTCGAGGGGCTCGTTGTTCATCACGCCGCCATCCACGCACAGGAACTCGTAATCGAACCGCGTCCCGGCCGCCTCGCCGTCTTTTACGGCCTGATCGACGGACGGCCAGTTCGGCGGGACCGACTTCCAGTGACCGCCGGGGTTCTCGGAGCGGTAGCCCGTCCGGACCCAGTGTCGAAAGGCGTAGTGCGCCGGGGGCCGCTTCAAGAGTACCGGTGCCAGACCGATCGGGAACGCGCCGGTTGCCAGCGCCGCATCTTGCAGGACGCCCCACGTCTCGGGCGTCGTGTAATCCCGGGGGTTCAGCCAGATCGAATCTCCGTCCGCCGGCTCCACATTTCCGACGACGAAGTGCATGTGGTCGGCATGCATGGTCATCTCGTACGGCAGGAGCTTCGGCCAATTCTCGAAGTGGGGGGCGTACGGGACGCCCCGCAGGTTAGTGAGCGTCACGAACACGTGGAGGGAGTCGGAGACGTAGGGCCTGAGGGCTCGCCGTTCGGGGCGGTCGAAACGGAACGCGTCCCGCGCAATGTCCCTGAGGACGGTCGAGTCCAGCAGGGACTGGACCGGGAGTCCGTTTCGGGAATCGAGATCCCGCGTTTCCAGCAACCGGTCGATGTCGATCTCGCTCACCCAACTCCGGTAGAGCGTGTTGTTCCAGGGTTCCGCCATGCTTTCGGCCGAACGGGGCGCCGTGACGGATTCAAACTCCATCCCGAGGAGCCCGGCGGCCAGGCCGGCGGTCATGCCGCCGGCCGATGAACCGGCCATCGCCTTGATGTGAACCCCGTGCATCGGACATTCGCGCGAACTCGGTTCGTCCGGGCGATCGCGGGCGATCGCCTTGGCCGCTTCCCACTCGTCCAGCGCCTGGATGAGGAAGTCGATCACTCCGGCGGTATAGGCGCCCGCCGAGATGGCGCCGGCCATGACCAAGGCGATCTCGAACGGGGCAACCGAGTCGGAATTGGCCGGGGGAGATTCCATCTGGGGAGTCGCTCCTATGAGCTTCTCGAAATTGAACGCTCAAGAATTGTACCACGACGGTAGGGTTTATGAATCAACGGGAAACGGGTAAAGAAGCCGGGCCCGGATAGTACACGCATTTCACGGCGATCCGAGTGACGCGGCGGGACAAATTGAGCGAGTGGAAATCTGATGTGGCCAGCGTGCACCGTTCGAGTATTCGGCGAACGAATGGGATGGTATTGGAATGAGATCCACGAGCCCGCGCGACTGCATCCTACGAAGTTGACTACGGTCGCAATTTGGGTGTTCGGTCGAGCAATCCGCGAAGTTGTCCGGGTTCCCGTTTCAAGGAATGAATCGGCCGACTGCCCCGGTTCCGACCGCCGTTCTGCCTTGTGGAAGCGGCCGCTCCAATCGTCCGTCGCGGCCACGATTCCCCAGCCGAACCGGGCCGCAGGCGAGGACACCGGTCCGAGTGGATCGTTGGTGCCGTAGTGAGCCAGGCGGCCGTGACCGCCATCGCCTCGGGAACAGCCGATCGGATTCCCTCGTGCAGAGAACTCGACCGGTTTTCATGCCAGGTCGCAGAGTGCCTCGGTATTTTTTATTCGAACGGTTTAGAAAAAGCGGGACATCCTAATTGTCGCCGGCCAACATTCTTCCTCACGAGTTGGCGAAAGCCAAACCAGCGGAGGCCAATACCCTTGGAAGTGTCCTGGCCCGCAAGAAGCCCATCCTTCGACTTACTATACTTTCCGTGACTTGCTTCATTAGACGTGATTTCACTTGATCTCAACGAAAGCCGGTCCCTCCGGGACGATGGCGTTAACCAGACGACCGTCGTTCCACGGAAGGACCGGCCATGGCAATATCCCCATCGATGCCCCTCGGTGTCCAGTGGTTTTCCCGTTTGGCCTCGGCGCTCGATCCGCGCTCGGCTCCGCAGCTGGCCAAGTTGTTTCTCAGAGCCGTGCTCGCGCGGGGGCGGCGGACCGTCACGATTTGGATTCGAGCCGCCGGGCTCAGCGACGAGTATCGCCCTGCTACACCACGCTGGCCGCCGCCGGCCAGCGCTCCGACTCGGTCGCGAGGATCAACTCGAAGGCGACCGCGACTGGAAGATCCGTATTGTTCCCGACGCCGACGCGAAAACGCTGACGATCTCCGACAACGGCATCGGCATGTCGCGCGACGACGTCGTCGATCAGCTCGGCACAATCGCCAAATCCGGCACGAAGGCGTTCCTCGCCGCCATCAGAGAGTCGAAGTCGACCGACACGCCCGGCCTCATCGGCCAGTTCGGCGTCGGTTTCTATTCGGCCTTCATGGTCGCCGATTCGGTCACGGTCCGCACGCGTCCGTCCGGCGGTCCGCACCTCGGCACCACCTGGACTTCCGACGGTCAGGGTACATTCACCGTCGAGGATGCTCCGAAGACGACGCGCGGCACCGATGTCGTTCTGCACCTCAAGGAGGACGCCCTCGAGTTCCTCGAGCCCTTTCGACTGCAGCAGCTCATTCGCAAGTTTTCCGACTTCGTCGAACATCCGATCGTCATGGACGAGACGGAGGAAAAGGACGGCACCAGGACGACGAAGGAAGTCACGATCAATAACCGCAAGGCCGTCTGGCTGAGGTCGAAGTCCGAAGTGACGCAAGAGGAATACGCGGAGTTCTACAAGTCGATTTCGCACGACTCCGATCCGCCGGCGAAGACGCTGCACTTCGCGGTCGAGGGGAAGACCGAATTCAAGGCGCTTGTGTTCATTCCGGCGCACCGGCCGTTCGCAATGGACTGGGAGGAGCCGAAGGGCGGTCTCAGGCTGTACGCCCAGCGCGTACTCATCATGGACCGTTGCGAGGAAGTGCTGCCTCCGTACCTGCGGTTCGTGACGGGCGTGGTGGACGCGGCGGATCTGCCGCTCAACGTCTCACGGGAATTGCTCCAGCAGAATCCGCTGCTCGAAACGATCCGCAAGAACGTGGTGCGCAACATCCTCTCCGGCCTGGAGGCGATGAAAAACACGGAGTATGAGAAGTACGTCGCGTTCCACACAGGTTTGGGTGCGGTGCTGAAGGAAGGATTGGCCCGCGACTGGTCGAACCGTGACCGGGTCGCAGAACTGCTGCTGTTCGAATCGGCGAACACGGAGCCGGGGAAATACACGACGCTGTCCGACTATGTAGCGAAGATGCCGGAGGAACAGAAATCGATCTACTACCTGACCGGCGAGACGGCGGCGCAGCTGCGAAATTCACCATATTTGGAGGCGTTCCGGGCGAAGGGCCAGGATGTGCTGCTGCTGACAGACACGATCGACGAGTTCGCGATTCCGCAATTCGCGGTGTATAAAGGGAAGCCGTTGCAGGCGGCGGATCGGGACGATCCGAAGGAGTTGGTCGGCGAGATTCCGCCGCTGACAGCGGAACGGTTCGCACCGCTACTGGTTGCGTTGAAATCAGCGCTGCCGGAAGTCGCGGACATCCGGTTGACGAAGCGACTGACCGATAGTGCCGCGTGCCTCGTGGCGACGGCCGGCGGAATGACGGCGAACCTCGAACGCCTGATGAAGAAGTTCGGCGAACAATCTGCGAACTCGAAGCGGGTTCTGGAACTGAATCCGGATCACGCGATCGTGGAGGCGCTGCGTGGGCTCCTGGAGTCGAACCCAACCGATTCACGGATCGCGAGTATCGGCCGGCTGTTGCTGGATCAGGCGGTCGTCGCGGAAGGCTCGAAGATCGCCGACCCGGCCGGCTTCGCTAAGCGTCTCAACGAATTGGTCGCGGCATACCTGCGTTGACGGCTGGAAGTGATGTCCGACCATTACCGATGTGGTTGGAATTGCCCATCTATATATCCGACGTTTAGAGACTCTAACCGAACCTCGGTTCACGCTTATTGCAGCCGGTTGTAGTAGACTTTGATGCAAGCCAGCGTCAGGAACGCCTGGTGGATGTCGGACCGCTTGTCGTAGCGGACCTTCAGCCGCCGGTTCTGGTGGATCGCGGCGATGGCCTGCTCGACGACATAGCGGTCCTTTCCCGCCCGCTGCCGTGACCGGCCCCGCGTTGGGCGATGGTCGGCGTGATGCCGAGCCAGAGCAGGATCGCCGGATGTCGCAGCCGCGGGCCAAGCCGGTGGTCGGGGAACTCGTCCGGCGGTTCGGCGACCGGACACTCGAAGCCGCGATGGGTGTCTCGCAAATCGGCGTCCCGAGCATGCTGGTCCGCGCCATTCGCAATTCCGGTCCGGACGCGATCCCGTTGCTTGCGAAATCGTTTGCGAACCGGCGGATCGCGACCCTCGAGCGCTTCCCGGCAGCACAGGCTCTCGCGCTTTTCGGCCGGGCGGCGCGGCTGGCCCGGGACGCGATCCTCCGGCGATGAAGTCCGACGATGCGGCGCTCGCGTCGCACGTGGCATCTGCTTGCAACGGGGGCCGGACGCGGCACCGTTTCGCGATCAGCTTCTGGCGGATTTCCTCGACCCGAAAATCGGAGTCGGTACGCAAGCCACGATCGCACGGTCGCTGGGCACGATGACCCGGGATGCCGAAGTCATCGTACCGAAGGTCGCTCGAAGCGATCGATCGGTATCCACGGGACGTCTTCGGCAGGGACTATTTGACGAACATGGTGGCCGTGCTGGCGAGACTAGGGCCGGCGGCCAGGAGGGCCGTCCCGCGTCTGCGTCGTTTGAGCGAGGAGTGCGAATACGACACGGTTGCAACCGCGGCCGAACTGGCGATACGTAGGTTCGAGGATCCGAGCCGGTGATGTCCGAGGTCGCTCGCGTCACGACGGCTCACCCGTCGACCTCCGAACCCCTTGTGACCAAGGCCCACTCATGGCGTTGCCCGGTCGAGGCGGCCCGGATCACTGCCCGACTTGCAGTTTCGCGAGGCTTTTGAGACACCTTTCCATGCTGAGCTTTGCGTCTTCATGGATCTTCCGGTCGGCGGACTCGAGTTTCCCGACCGTCGCTTGGAATTCGGCGTTGAGCGAATCGACGAGTGCCTGCACGTCGGCGTCGGTGACATCGCGCACATGCCGGGAAGGGAGGGCGGATTTCGGGAGCGCGAGTCGGGCGTAGGGGCTGTCAAGGAACGTCTCGAGTGTCCGGAGGAACGCGAGATCGTCGGGCGCGAACAGCGGAATCGTTGGTTCCCGCTTTGGATCGAACTCGAACTTGTAGCGGCTCCGTTGCGACTCGTCGATCCAATTGAGCCACGTATGGGTCCCGCCGTCGGACCAGGCCGCCGGCGGGAGATTCCGCGCCGAAGTGCGCAGATTCGAGAACTCCCTTCGCACCGCGAGCAGACGCTTCCGGTACTCGAGGCACCCTTTGCTGTCGAACGTCTGCGAGGGCAGGAGCCGTTTGAGTTCCGTCGCCCCGGCGGGATCGAGGATGTCGAGGAGCGAAAACGGGCCCGCCGCCTGCGCGTCCAGCCACCGCCGGATCCGGGCATCCCCGGCCAGTTCCGCGAGCGTCGGCGATGGTTCGTTTGGCCCTTTCGCGCCGGTCGAGACCGCGAGGTCTTTGAGCAGATTGTCCGGCGATTCACCATCCAGATCCTTGTGTTTTTGCCAGGTCTTGATCCGGGTTTCGAGATCGTGAACATACTGTTCCCGCGAGCGTCCTTTCGTGTCCGCCAGAACGGCCCGTGCGGGCTGGCCTGGCGGTTCGGGATCGGACTTCGGGACGGGCGCTCCCGTCCCCGGTGCGCGGGCGATCACCAGGTAGACCATGATGGCCAAGACGAGGATCGACGATCCCACGATCCACCGGAGTCGATGGTTGACCGTCTCGGGGGCGGGCCGATTCGACGGTCGCCGCGCGGCGACCGGCCAGGCCGGATCGATCCAGCCAGCCAGTTCGATCCGTTCGAGCAAGAGCTCGTCATGGCGTTCCCAGTCGATCGTCTCCGTCAGTTCCGCGAGCCGTGAGAACCGGCCGACGAGACGGGACCGGATCGCATCGCGTTCGGCGGTGGCGAGACGGGCGACATCCAGGCCCGCGACGAGGAGGATCTCGCGGCCGGGCCGGCCGGTGGCGCGCTGCACGGCCTCGCGGTCGACGCCGAGGAAATCGGGCCCGCTGCCGTCGGGACTGGCGCGGTAGCGGGCGAACAGTTCGGCCGCGGCCGCGGCGTCGAGACCGCAGGCCGGCGAGGCCAGGAACCGGTGGTGGAACCGGCCGGCGTTCGGCGTTTCCGCCAGGAGAACGATACCGGCATGGGCCGGGGCCGCTCGCGCGGTTGCGACGGTGGCGGTCATTTCGAATAGTCCGGGAGGTCGGGAGCCTTTGGCAGTCCCCGGAGCGTGAAGGCGGCGCGGTTACCGAATCGCATGAGATCGATCTCGCGGATTTTCTTGTGGAGATCGTCGATCGTCCATTCGGCGCTGCCGGAGCCCTGGGACCTATTGCTGAACACGAAGTTGCCGGACATACAGTCGATCTCGACGCGGATCGCGATCGGATCGCTGCGCATGACGGTGATCGTGAACGCACCGACATCGTGGGTGGATTCCCCTTTCCGGGACGTCACGTCGTCCTTGTCGAGGAGCAACTCGTTGTTCGCGTAGACTTTGACCCGGTTCTTTGCCGAATCCCAGCCTTCACCGCCGAAGTCGATCCGCTGCAGGACCACGGCGACCTCCAGCGGTCCCTTGAGTTTGAGAAGGTAGGCCCGGTAGTCGGTTACGAACTTGTGCATCGAGCGGGTCGACCATTTTTCGTTGAGATAATCGTCGCAGGCCTCTTCGGGTTTCTTCCGGGGATTCCGAACGCTCTCATAGAGCCGGCGATCGTTGGCAACCTGAAAGTCCCGCCAGGTCGATTCGATCGACTGGAGGTTCTCCGGCGAGAGCAAGCTTCGGACTCGTTCGTCCTTCATCGCGGAATCCATCCCATTGCCGGCCTTCGTCCAGTCCCCCGTGTTCTGCGAGTTCCGGCAGTCCTGCAGTTGTCGCTCGAAGATTTCGACCGTCCGCTTGCGGAAGTTGCGGACCAGGATCCCGCGCTGTTGGCCGGCATCGGGGCGATTGGCGAGCGCGGCCAGCGTGGCAGCGGCTTCGACGATCCGCCCCTCTTTGATTTGGTCGTAGTAGCGGACTTCGGCGTCGGTGAGGTCGGCCTGCTCCTTTGCCTTCTGGTACTTCTCTTCCAACTGACCGCGAAATCGGCCAAATTCGACGCGCAGGTCGTCCGAGACCGCGTCACGCGGTTCGCCATGAGTTTGGCCGAGTAGGTTCGCGAGCGATTCCAGCGAGTGGGCACCGTCGAGAGTCTCGGTCCACGCGGCGAGCCGATCGCGGAACGCCGTGTCGGCGACGCTTCGGCAACGGGCGGCCTCGACGCGGTCCGAGAGCGACGGTGCCTTGGCTTCCGCCCCAGACCGGGACAGCACCAGCGGGGAGAACGGCGACCAGAGGAGGTGGCGCTCGCGGTAGGCAGAGAGCCAGCGGTCGGCCAACTCCAGGTTGGCGAGCGCGACACCCTCATTTCCGTCGAGTGCCGGGCGGTGACGGGTGTACCGGATCAGGTCGACGACAGCCGTCGCCGTGCCCCAAGCGAAGAATACCGCAACGGCCAAGGCCGCGAGTTGTCGCGGGATGGCGGGCCGCGTGCCGGCATACGCCTGTCGGGCTGCGGCGGAATGGGGGAAGTCGTCGGGATAGTCCCGACGTAGGTGCTCGACGGCCTTCCGGAGCCGGGAACGACGACCCGTGAATGGTTGCAGAATCTTCCACCACCGGAACCGGTCGGACTCGGCCCGCACCGCCGCGAGTTCGCGGTCGGCCGACTGGGCGAGCGTTCGCCGGGCGGCCCAGAGGAACGGCTCTTCGAGCCCGAACGACGGGAGCGGACGTTCCGCCGGCGGGCGGTCGCCCGGCGCGGCCGCGTCGGACTTGCCGAACGCGCTCGTGGCGAAGATGCCGAAGTTGTCGGGGTTGCGCGTCCGCAGCGCGTCGCGGAGCCGCCGGTGGGATTCGGCCCGATCTTCGGCCAGGAATGCGTCGAGCGTGGCGGCGTCGGCCCGGTCGCCGCGGCGGTCCCACTTGTTCACGACCAGCGCGATGGCGACGTCGCCCGCCAGACCGGCGTTCCCCTCATCGCGGAGCAGCGCGAAGGCCATGGTGAGTTCATGGAGCTCCCCGGCCCGCGCGGTTGGTTCGTCCGGCCGGGGAGCCTCGGCCAGGACGAGCAGCCCGTCGCAGCCGCGGAGGTGGTCCCGCAACCGCGCCGACAACCGGTCTGCCGAAACGTTCGGGTCGAGCAGTTCGCCCGAGTAGTCGAACAGTTCGACCGGGTATTCGAAACCCTCGGCGCGAAAGTCGAAGCGGAATCGAAACGGTTCGCGGTTCGGATTCGGCGGCGGATTCGTGCCGGCGTCGAGGGCGCGGATCGACTCCCGCAGCCACACCGCGCCCCGGTACCGCGCCACGGCGGGGTCGTCGGGCGACCACGATTCCTCCGGCCCTTCCGGCCGGGGCGTGTCGGAGGCGCTGCCGCGCCAGACGGCGGACAGCCCCGGGGTCGCGGCGTGCGGCATCGCCAGGGCGGCGAGGATACAGGTCTTCCCGGCGTTCGCGGGCCCGTAGAGCGCGAACCGCAGGACGCGGGCCGCTCGGTCGGGTGCGGGATCGTCCGCCATCGGTCACCTCGTTCCGGGAAGGGAGGGTTCGGGACCGTCCAGGAGTCCCGCGGCCCCGAGCAGGAACATCGCCGCGGCGTTCCGGCGGACTCGCTCGAGATCCGTCGTGTCGGTGGTTTCGGGCCGAGGGCTTTCGCCGGGTTTCCCCGCCGTCGCCTTCAAGTACTCGCACGCCCTCACAAGGGCGAATCGGTCGAGGTGAAACAGGACGCGGCCGTCCGCGCGCATGAAGATGCGGGCCTCCAGTTCGAAGAGCCGGTTGAAGTGGGCCCGACCGAGGCCGGTGTGGAGGTAGAAAAACCGAACCGGCTTGGTGATGTCGACGGCCAGCCGCCGCGAAACCGAGTCCGTCGCCGCTTTCGCCGCCCGACGGGCCGAGCGAATGGTCTCCGTGACAGTCCACCGGACGATCAATCGCTCAGAGACCGTCCGGGCTGCGGCCTTCGTCGTACCGGTCGCAAGTGCCCCGGCCGCACCCCGGACCGCCGTTCCGGCTGACCGACGCGCCAGTTGCTTGCCGGCCTCCTCCTTCACCGCCGTCTTGAGTGTCTGGGTCACCACCTTCCCGCCGATCTTGGCGATCTTCCCAATCGTGAACACCGTGAGCACGCTGTCGATGCCCAATTCCCACCACTCCTCGGGCGAGACCCGTTCGTCGAGGACCAGTTTCCGGGCAACGGAGTATGCGATGTAGTGCTGGACCCAGTCGAAGTCGTTCGATTCCGGCGGGCCGAGCAAGGCCTTCAACCGTTCCGGCGAATTCCTTGCCTGTACGATGGCCTCCAGTGTGGGGCCGTAGTCCGGGCCGTTCTTCTGGAGTGCGGTGATGATCCCCACAATCGTTTCGTCGGTGAGGTCCGGCGCGGCGAGCAGGTCGCGAAAGCGGGGCTCGTGCCGGAACGGTCCTTCGAGCAAACCGGCAAGCGACGACGCCCCGCCGGCGAGCAGCACGCGGACGAGGCGGTCCCGGACCGCCTCCGGCCAGGGGCGCTCGCCGTACAGCACCGCCACGGCCACCATCCCCCGCTTGCTCAGGAGTTCCTCGCCCCCCTTTCGCCGGAGCACGTCCCATACGGCGGGATCGTCGAGGAACAGTTCGATCGGCGTTTCCGGATTCCCGGCCAGCCGTTCGAGGGCTGGCCAGAGTTCGCCCGCGAACCGGCTGCGGAATTCCGGATCGGCGCGGAGCCGCACCCGAATGCCGGGACCGTGTTCGAGAACGACCTGGAGGAACGCGTCCAGGTCGTTCTCATCGCCCCGCAGCCGGCGGTCGAGCGTTTCCGCGAGCCAGTCCTCGTAGGCCCGGTCCCCCGGGTGCTCGGTGCCGGCACGCGAATCGAGGAACAACGCCTCGGCACCCGGGATTCCGTGCCGGTGGAGCGACGCGATCAGCGACCCGTGTCGGGCAAACAAGTTAGCCAGCGCGGGGCGTTGATCGGGCGGGGAGAGCAACATCATCGCTGTGAAAGTCCGGACATCGGACGACGGCCCGGCCAGCGCCGCCCGCGCCGGTTCGGGATCCACGAGCCCGGCGAAGAGACCGGCCAGTTCCGGGTGGTCGGCGAGGAGCGTCATCAGTTTGGGATGGCGTCCGAGCCGTTCCAATGCGGCGAAGAGTTCCTCGGACGGCTTCGGAGCCTCCGCAGCCAGTGCGTCGAAGAACTCGCGGTTCAACCCCGTGACGGCCCCGGCCGCGGGTGCACTCCAACCCGCCTTGATCAGCCGCTCACGCAGCGATGCGGACGGCCTGGATTCGGCGATGGAATCGTCGACGCCCGACGGACGGGATTTCGGGGGCCGCTTCGACGGAGCGGCCCCGTCCTCCGTTCTCCCGAGGAACAGGACACCGAGACCGAGCGAGAACACGATCGCGACGCCGGCGGTCCAGCGATGACGGGCGCGAGCGTCGGGCGGGTCGGATCCGGCATCGGCGGGCGGGAGCACGGGGCGAGCCTCCGGACCGGGGATTACGGGGAACCGCCGCGCGGAAACGGGTTCGGGGTCGTGCGGCGGGAATGTCACTCATCGTCGATACACGGATAGTCTACACGCCGCCATGCTCGGCGCATGGGGAAAAAGACCGGCCGGCCCGACATCCGCGAACGGTTCGGCTTCGCGGTCAAGGCCCGCCGCGAGGCGCTCGGGCTGACGCAGGAGGACCTGGCCGAGAAGGCCCGCATCCACCGCACATACCTGAGCGACGTCGAGCGCGGGACCCGCAACCTTTCGCTCGTCAACATCGAGCGGCTGGCCGCGGCCCTGGACGTGCCGATTTCGGAACTGTTCCGGCAACTGGAAAGGCCGTGAATCGCGGCTCCGGCCCGTCTGGTTCGTTCGCCCGGAAGCGTTTGACGACTAAAAGCAAGCCACGCTGCGGTCCCGTCCGGATCTCCCGGACGGGACCGCGGTGTGACGGCCAACGTGGCATGGATCGGACAGGTTCGTGGCGGCGAGTATGCACCGGGAACGACGGGACATCGCAGGTTCCGATCATCCGAGTTACTCCGCCGGGCCGGGTCTCGGGGCTCACCCGCAGACCGACCGGCCGGAGTTCACGAGCGATCGTATCGTGCGTCGAATTCCATCCCGTCGATTCTCACTTCACCATGTTCACGCCATCCACTGCCGCAGGGCCTTCCGGCAGTGGAGGGCCATCTGTACCGTGATCGCGGTGACGGCGGCACCGACACCGCTCAGGACCGTGGCGACCGGGTGCGACACCAGCGACACCGCGGCCACGATCCCGCCGACGGCGACGCCGATGAGGGCGGCCCGTTTGAGGTGCCACGCCAGCCGACACATCGAGACGACGCCCTTCGCCTTCGCGACGGTCTTGCAAATCGCCACCTTCGCCGAGACGACGGCCTTCTTCGCGAGCGCGCAGCCGGCGACGATGCCGCGTTTCGCCCGGTCCTTGAGTGCAACGAGGCCGGCCTTGCAGCGGGCCAGGAACGTCGCCTTGCGGGACGGGACCGGCACGGACGGCACCGCGTTCGCGGCGAGGGTGCGGCGGAGGAGTTCGAGGGTATCGGGGTTGGCGAGGGTTTCTTGGATCAGGTGCTGGATCGCGGCCTGGGTGCCGTCGCGGACGGCGTCGGCGACGGCCTGGTTCAACCCGTCGGCGAGGCAGTCGATGATGCCGTCGAGGCGGTCGAGTTGATCGCTCAACTGCTTGCGGTGCGGGCGGCCGTTCATCGGTTCGGCGAGCACGGACATGGAAGTCTCCAGTTGAAGTTGGCAGAGGGTTGGGGTTGGGGTCGGGATCGGGACGATCGGGATCGGGGCGGCGTCGCCGCGATCGGGCCGCGCCGTCCGACCGGTTCCGGGACCCGCCGCGCGGGTCGTCGGAACGCGGTCGGAGCCGGTGCGATCGAAGCGGGGACGAAGCCGTCGCGCGTCACGGTCCGAGGAGGGCGGACGCGGGGGTGCCGGTGGCGAGCAGGTCGAGGGTGGTGCCGGCGAGGGCGAGTCCGGCGGTGAGCAGCGGTCCGCCCGCCCAGGCGGCGGCCCCGGCGGCGAGGCCGAGGCCGACACCGACCCAGGCCGGTCCGCGCTGGGTCCGCCACCAGGACCAGACGCGGGTCGCGACGGTCACGGCGGCGGGCCAGCGGTTCGGCGGAGTCGCGGCTTCGGACTCGTCGGATTCGTCGGAGTCAGCGGATCCGTCGGCTTGTCGCCGCGCGGCGACATCCTCGTCCCACGGGTCGGGTTCCTCCTCCCAGTCGCGGGCGGAGCGGGAATCGCGGGAGTACGTCCGGGTCGCGGGGTCCGGGACGACGGGCCGGCCGCGGGCGAAGGCGTGGAGCAGGTCCTGCACCGCCAGTCCGACGGCCTTGCCGAGTTCGGTGGCCACCGCCTCGCGAACGCGTTCGCGGAGGGTGCCCAGCGTGTCGGTCAGGTGCCGCAGGCGGTCCACCAGGAATTCGAGTCGGGTCATATCGGCCTCAGGAACCGAGGTTGAGGGACTTGAGCGAGGACCAGACCTGCGTGAGGGCCTTCTTCTCCTTGCGTTGGTGTTTGAGGGCCGCGACGAGCCGGGCGGCCTTCTGGACGACGTCGACGAGGGCGAGGCGGAGCGACTCGGCCTCGGCGGGGAGGTCGAGGTCATCGGTCGGGACCGGTTCGGTCCGACCGGCCGGCCGCGGGCCGTTGAGACTTTTCATGGGATTCTCCGGGGAGGAACAGTGAGGGCGAACGGGGACCACCGGCGCAATGCCGGCAGTCGGGGAACGGTTGGTGGCCGGCGGGAGCGCGGCCGAAGGGTGCAGTCCGGCGGCGAGCCAGGTCCGGTCGCCGTCGATCGAAACGTAGGGCCGGTCGGCGGCGGCGAACCGGAAGATCCGGAAGCCGAGCGACAGCGCCCGGACGAGGGACCGCCGGTCGAGGGCGTAGCGGACCGGCGGTCCGTCGGCCGCGGAACCGGCGAGCGTGAACTCGGTGGCGGCGGGGTCGTCGTCCCCCTTCGCGCGGACGGCGACGCCACCCGCGACGCCACGCGCAACGCGACGCGCGTCGAGGTCGAGGGTGACGGGTGCGTTCTCGTCGGCGTGCCCGGGCAGGGTCGGCAGCGCGTCGAGGAGATGCGCGGCGTCGGACTCGCTGATCGTCGCGACGGCCGGATGGTGGCCCTTCGGGAACACGTCGTCGACGTCGGGGTACTTCCCGGTCGCGTCGCGTTGCAACCAGACCGTCCAGGGGCCGGCGCGGACCGCCAGGTGCGTGGCGGTGACGCCGAGTTGCACCGGGACCGACGCCGTCCGGCGGCGGAACTCCTTCGAGCCGAAGACCGGGATCGCCGGGACGAGCAGGCTCGCCTTCGCCGGAACGGGCAGGGCGAAGCCGGCCTGGACGAGGACCTGCCGGGAGTCGGTGGCGACGATCCGGTCGCGTCGGACCTGGACGCGGTGGAAGGCGAAGCGGCCGCCAGTGTCCCGGGCGGCGATCCGCCCCGCCTCGTGCAGCGCTTCGAGGACCGTCTCCGGCACCGTCGTCCAGGATGCCGGGAGCGGCGGCGGGTCGGGCCGCTCCTCCGGCCGGACGGGGTCGAAGGTCCGCTCGCGGGGCAGCCCCCGGTCGGTCCACCGGGCGGTGACCGCCGAGGCTTCCTTCGCGGCTCCCGCCTTGGCTCCCTTCTCGGACGGGTGCAGTCCGACCGGATCCGAATCGGCACCTTCCACCGCCTCGACGAGCGCCATCGGCACGACGAGCGAAGCGATTCCACCCGGGTTGTCGGCGGCGGGGATCGCGAGGGCGACGGCGGCCTCGGGGAACGCCACGGTCAGGGTGATCGTGGTCCCGTCGGCGGCGATCCGGACGGGCGGCGCCAGTCCGGACGGGCGACCGGGCTGGCACCGCCGGGCCACGGCCCGGACGGTGCGCAGGGCCTCGCGCGGAAGCGTGAACATGGGGTCTCCGGGTTAGCGAGTGAGGGTGACGGACAGTCGGGCGAGGGACGGGTGGCGGTGCAGCAGGCGGCGGACCGCCCGCCGGAGCCGGCGTTGAAAACTCCGGCGGTCGAGCGTGCGGCGGGCCGCGTCGACCGCGGCGTCGGGTTCGCTGGACGCGACGAACAGTTGCAGGTGCCACGCGTCGAGCAGGACGCGATCGTCGGGCATGGGGATCTCCAGGAGGGAGCAAAGGACGCGGCCCGACCGAAGGGCCGGGCCGCGGGACGGTGTGGGCATGCGGCGGGTCAGCCGAGGATGGCGTCCGGTGGCTGACAATCGTCGTCGCCCCGGTTCCGGGCGTACCAGTCCCGGGCGAGCCGGAGGCAGAGGTCGGCGGCGTCTTCGGGTTCGCAATCCTGCAGGGCGACCGCCTGCGCGAGGTCCCGGTCGAGAAGGTCCGCGTCATCGTCGCGGAACAACCTCGCACCGGTGGCGGGGTCGACGTAGTCGTGGAACGAGGTGTCGGGGTGGAAGCCGATCCCGACGGCCCGGAAGGCCGACTCGAGGAACGCGGTGGCGTCCGCAGTCGTCGGCGTCTCGGGCAGCATTTCGAACAGGGCGAGTGAAATCATGCGGCTCTCCCGAAGGGAAACGGACGCGGCCCGACCGAAGGGCCGGGCCGCGGGACGGGAACGGGAAGGGTCACGGTCCGACGCGGATGCGTCGGCCGAAGGGGGGTTGCTTGTCGCTGTCGCCGAGGACGGCCCAGAGCACGGGGACGTCCGGCACTTGATCCGGGAAGCGCGTTTCCAGGTCGGTCAGGCAGACGACGCAGGCGAACGGTTCGTCCGACTGCGCCAGCCAGTCGAAGACGCACCGGTGCGAGGTGCCGCCGCCCCCGACCGGGTCGAGGACGAGCGGGCCGTCCGTCGACCGCCAGGCCTGCACCCCCTGGATCGTCGTGTCGTGGTAGAGCACCGTCACGGCGCAGTCGAAGGCGTCGAGGATCGCGTTCACCTCCGACGCGAAGGCGGCCAACTGCGCTTCATCGATCGAACCGGAGGTATCGACCGCGATCAGCACCGAGCCGAGTTCCTCGGAGTGGAGGCCGGGCAGGTACAGCCCTCGGGCGACGAACCGGCGGTTCGGCCGCGTCCAGGAGTAGTCGTTCTTCGCGAGTGAACTCAGGAATTCGCGGAGCAGGCTGCGCCAGTCGGCCGCGGGCCGGAGCACCGACTCGACGGCGCGGCGCAGGCCGCCGGGGAGGTCCCCGCGACCCGTCGCCGCCCGCTCCGCCTGCGCCACCGCCGCCTGCCACGCGGACTCCCGCTCCCGCGACTCCGCCGGACCGGCCGGATCGCGAACCCCGCCGCAGCCGCCGGGATCGTTGTTGGTCTCTGGCTGGTCGGTCTCCTTCGTTGGGGTTGAAGAATCGGACGGTTGGCTGGCTACGTCCGCTCCGGGGTTCGGCGAACCGAGCAGGGCGTAGTACTCCTCGGCCGACTTCCCGGGCGGCAGGTGCGCGTGCGATCCCTCGCCCGGCACCACCCGGCCGGCCGGCAACGCGAACCCCGCCTCCAGCAACAGCGGGTTCACCGCCAGGTCGCAGGCCAGGTTCCAGGTCTCCGGATCCCGGCTGCCCCGACGCGACGGATGCGCCAGCGCATTGTGCATCACCTCGTGGACGAGCACGCCGAGCAGTTCGTCCGGGGCGAGACCCGCGACGAACTCCGGCGAGTAGGCGAGCACGCGGCCGTCGGTGGCCATCGTCCCGCACGACCAGTCGACCGCGGGCACCAGGCGCAGGGCCAGGGTCGCGAAGAAGGCGCTCTTCGCGTCCCGGCCCAGCACCAACCGGCCCCGGGCCGCGGCCAACACCCGGGCCGACCGCTCGGTGAGAGCCTGCCGGGCCGCCTCCCGCTCGATGAGCGCGTACGGGTCCGACCGCCGCTCCTGCGACATGGGACACCTCCAATGGAAATGGGATTGAGAGAAAACGAGGAGAATCAGCAGGCGACGAGCGAAGGCGAAGAACGATGCGAGTTCGTGGCGCTCGCGCCGAGCAGGAGGGCCGCCGTGGCCGCGGCCTGGTCGGCGGCGTCCACCGACCGGTGCAGATCCGCGAGGCCCACGTTCAGCAGGTCCTCGTAGAGCGACACCTTCTCCCGCAACTCACGCGACTGGGCCTGACGGGTCTCGAGCGCCCGGGGGCCGAGTTCGCCCGACTCCACCTCGTCGCGGATCCGCCTCGCTTCGCCCCGCACCTCGGCGACGACCGCGTCCCGGACCGCCCGCACCGACTCGCCGTCGAAGCGGTGCCGCAGGAGATACACCGCGCTCGGCTTCCGGTCGGCGGCCGCCTCCACGGCCCGGGCCACCGCCTGCCACTCGTCGAGCCGCGGGCCGGGCACCCAGTAGACCGCCCCCGTGGGACGCAGCCGCGTGCCGCCCAGACTCTCCACGACCTTCACGAGCGAGGCCGAGAGCTGCGCCGCCGGGATCCGCTCGGCGTGCCGGTGGTACGACTCCTCGACGAGGCCGACGCAGCTCGCCTGCGGCTGGAAGTCGAAGCGGACCGGGTTCGTGCCCGCCACGCGGGCGACGAGCACCGTGGCGTAGGCGTTGTCCGCCTGGCCCCGATCCTCCTGCACGACGGCGAACCCGTCCCGGTCGGCCAGCGGCCGCACCAGGATCCGCGAGCCGCCGAAGACGTCTTCGAGGGCATCGCGGAGGATGCCGGCCTCCGGCCGGGGCTCGGGGACGAACTTCTCCAGACCCAGGGCCCGGAACCCGGCGTCGAGCCGGGCGCGGTCGGTGAACTCGGCGGCGGTCCAGAAGACCACGGCCCCGCCGATGTCGAAATGAGACTCGATCATGAAAGAACCTCCAAGAGGAAGAAAGGGTGAAAGAGAGTGCGGAATGCGGAGTGCGGAGTTCGGAGTGCGGAGTGAAACGATCACGCCGCGAGGAACAGTCCCTTGGCGCGGGCTCCGGCGATCCACTGCTGGACCGTGGGCAGCGCCACGAGCTTCGGGTTGATGGCGAGCGCATCCCGCAACGCGAGCAGGGCGAACTCGTCGGGCAGGCGGAGCGCGTAGGTCACGAACCGGGCCAGCGGCGCCTCGTCCTGCCGGCAGGTCTCGACCAGCGCCCCGACCAGGGCGTAGAGCACGGCCGGTTCCCGGGGCACCGGCGTCGTCTCCGGCTGGGCCAGCGCCTGGCCCACGTCGGGGAGTTCGCGGTACAGCCGCAGGAACCCGGCGAACTCGGCCGCCGGACCGTCGCCCACGCAGCCGGCCGCCACCCGGTGCAGCAACGCCTCCGGTGTCGCCGCCAGCACGTCCGAGACGAACTGCCACGACCGGGGCGTCGGGAAGGCGCGGGGGTGGCCGGCCGGTTCGAACTGGAAGAGCAGGCCCGGCCGGAAGCGCAGGAACGCCCGCACCTCCGGAGCGACGTTCGCCGTCACGGCCCAGGCCTGCCAGTCGTCGGCCGAGACGTCGAGATCGAGGTGCACGAACCGGTTGAGCAGGGGCGAGATCAGCCGGTGGGTGCCGGCCCGGTCCTCGGCGCGATTGGAGGCCGCGACGACGGACCAGCCGTCGGGGAGGACGTACTCCCCGAGCCGGCGGTCGAGCACGAGTTGCAGGCAGGCGGCCTGGACCGACGGCGGCGCCTGGGCGAGTTCGTCGAGGAACAGCAGCCCGCGTCCGTCACGGGGCAGGAACGCCGGCGGGCACCAGGCGGCCGCGCCGTCCGCGACGGTCGGCAGCCCGCGGAGGTCCACCGGGTCGAGGAGGGTGGCGCGGACGTCGAGGAGTTCGAGGTCGAGGTTTTGGGCCACCTGCCGGATGACGCTGCTCTTGCCGCAGCCGGGCGGACCCCAGAGGTAGACGGGCCGCCCCGTGGGCACGAGGGCCACGAGGGCCTGTTTGAGATCGTTCGGTCGCATGGAGGGACTCCAGGGGGAAAACGAAACCGCCCCAGCGATTGCCGGGGCGGCGAGCGGGGTCGGCCCTCGCACGATCAGTGTGCAGGGGCCGGAGGGGTAACGATCCCCTTCACGGTCATGTGACGGGAAGCTGGCGGAAATTAAGCATTGCAGGAACAAACGCCTTCGTATGGAATTGGTTCTGATACGCTCCGATCGGTGAAATGAAACAAACGGCACTTGAGCGTACCGATTCGACAAGGAACGGCGGCAATGAATCCGGATCCACGATTGGCGAGCATCCTCCAACGGACCCGGGCCAACCTACTCGACTTGTCACTGCGCAATCGACTCTTGAACACCCCCCGGACGGCGACGCGGTCGAAGCGGCTGGACATCGTGGATGAAAAGTCGAACGAGGTGTTCCGCATCCTGGTCCGCGAACAACGGGCCATGACGTTTCTGAGCGGCCATGGTGAAGAATCCCGTCCGGCGAAGGAAACCCCGCGCTCGAGTGAGATCAGCGAACGAGACGATGCATCCATGCCGGAACATCATGTCTTGGAACCCGAGGCCGAGGGGTTCCTCGAACGCCATGTCGACACGCGGCTCCAAACCAAACTCACTGCCGAAGCGCTTCAGAAGCGCTTGCTCTCGCTCTACTACGATGCCCAGACGATTGAGGAAGAACAGGGCGTCAGCATCCTCTATCTCGCGCTCGGCTTCCTGGAATGGTACGAGGCCCCTTCGTCCGACCAACCGCGTTACGCGCCACTACTGCTCATCCCCGTGGACCTGGAACGGCCGATGGTCACGGACCGTTTCCGGCTCCGGTACAATGAGAATGAAATCGCCACGAACCTGTCGTTGCAAGCAAAGCTCTCCAGTGAATTCTCCCTCGTCCTGCCCGACGTGCCCGATGCGGAGGAACTGTCACCTTCGCAATACTTCGCGGCCGTGGCGGTTGCCGTGGCGGGCCAGCCACGCTGGAGAGTCCATTCGGACGACATGACGCTGTGGTTCTTCTCGTTTGCCAAATATCTCATGTACCGCGACCTCGATCCGGCGTCCTGGCCGGCCGGGCGTACGCTGACCGGTCAGCCGTTGATCCGCGGGCTCCTGCAAGACGGTTTCCGCGGCGACCCTCCGATCTGTGGCGAGGAGGAAAAAATCGACGCCGTGATCCCGTTGTCGGACATGACGCATGTCACGGATGCCGACAGTTCGCAGGCCCTGGTGATCGAAGAGGTCCGTCGTCGGCGTCACCTGGTGGTCCAAGGCCCGCCCGGCACCGGCAAATCCCAGACGATCACCAACATCGTCGCCACGGCGGTCAAGGCGGGTCAGCGAGTGCTGTTCGTCGCGGAAAAGATGGCGGCGCTCGAAGTGGTCAAGAGCCGGCTCGACCGGCTGGGTCTGGGCGCCGTCTGCCTCGAACTTCACAGTCACAAGGCCAACAAGCGCATCGTGTTGGAGGAACTGGGGCGGACCCTTGATCTCGGGCGGCCGAAGGCATCCGGATCGGAAGTTCTTCTGGACCGACTGACGGATGTGCGCGATCGGCTCAACCGGCACGCCGAAACAATGAATGCGCCGATCCTGCCGGCGGGGTCGACGCCGTATCAACTGCTGGGAGAAATGGCGAAAATGGCCGCGGACGGGCTGACCGCGCCGGGCTTCGCGCTCCCGGAACCGGAAACCTGGTCGAAAGCCCAAGTGGACGAACGAACGCGCCGATTGCGGGATTTCCTGCGGCACGCCGAGGATTTGGGACCACCCGCGGAACATGCCTGGCGTGGTGTACGACGCAAGTCGCCGCTCCTGCCAAGCGACCTCGCGGGTTTGTTGGCCAGGATCGAGAAGATACTACCTTCCCTGGACGAAGCGGACGCGGTCCAACGGCAACTCTCCGAGCGCATGGGAGTCAAAGTGCCGGACGCGCCCTCGCTTCAGATGATCCAGACGCTGCACGATCTGGGCGAGTGGGTCGTCGCGTTGCCGTCGGGGGCGGATCGCAAAGCTCTCGCCGGGGAGATCTGGACGACGCGACATGCCGATCTGAAGGAATTGATCGAACGCGGAAAAACCTGGGACGACGGCCACAGGGCCATCGAGGCTGCGGTGGCTCCGTCGGGATGGGAGGTGGATCCCGGTCCGATCCGACGGACCATTGCGGCCCATGGCCGGTCCTGGTTTCGATGGTTCCGATCGGAATATCGAAAAGCGGTCGCCGACTTGCGCGGGATCTTGGCCGGGCCGCCGCCCAAAACGCATGTGGAACGGCTCGCCTTTCTCGACAAGCTGAGTTCCGCACGATCGCATCGGGACTATTTCGCCCAATCCGGTGACGAACTGGGAAGGGCCGCGTTCGGATCGTCCTGGAGGAGTCGGAGTTCGGATTGGGATCATCTTTCTCGCCTACTGAAGTGGGAATCGCTGGGTCGTGAGCATAAGTGGTCCCGACATCGGGCAGTGGTCGCGAAGATCACCGATCCACAGGCGATCTCGCAACTCTTGCGGCGGCTTCGTGATGCGATGACGGTGACCCGGGAACAGCTTGCGCAGATCGCCAAGGTCCTCGACCTCCAACGTGCCGAAGCGTTCGGTCACGACGACTGGGCCGGCACGACGATACCCTCGATCCGAACGCGTCTACAGGCCTGGCGGTCGGCGCCGGACGAATTGAGCCGCTGGATCGCCTACTTCGTCCGGTTCGAAGAACTGAAGGCGGACGGACTCGGCGGATTCCTGGAGGAGTTCGTCGCGGGACGAGTCGCGCCGGGTCGGGAGGTCGCCCTCTTCCGCCAGGCCTATTGCGAGGCATTGGTCCGGCATGTCTGGGAATCGCGTCCGGAATTGACGCGCTTCGACGGTCGTTCGCACGAATCGCTCGTCGAGGAATTCCGGACCCTCGATCGGGATCGGATCGCACTGGCCCGCCGCGAGGTGGCGGCGGCGCACTTCGCCGGGATGCCGCACGAATCCGAGCGCGGGGAGATGGCGATCGTAAGGAACGAGATCGGCAAGAAGCGACGACACATGCCGATCCGCAAACTACTGAAGGAAGCCGGCAACGCCGTCCAGGCGATCAAGCCCGTGTTCATGATGAGCCCGATCTCGATCGCGCAGTATCTCTCGCCGGGCAGTCTCGAATTCGATCTGATGGTCATGGACGAGGCAAGTCAGGTGTCCGCGGAGGATGCGCTGGGGGCCGTGGCGCGAGCGAAGCAACTCGTCGTGGTCGGGGACAGCAAGCAACTGCCGCCATCCCGATTCTTCAGCAAGGCGATGGAAGATGAATCAAACAGCGAGGACGATGAATCGTTCGTCGTCGGCGACATCGAGAGTGTACTGGGACTATGTCTGGCGCGGGGATTGCCACAACGAATGCTCCGCTGGCACTACCGCAGCCGGCACCATTCCCTGATCGCCGTCTCGAATCGCGAATTCTACGACCAGAAGTTGTGCGTCATTCCCAGCCCGTCGACGGCGGCCGCCGATCACGGCCTTCAGTTTCGGTTTGTCGCCGACGGCGTATTCGACCGCGGCGGTACGGCCACCAACACGATCGAAGCCAAGGCCGTCGCGGAGGCGATACTCGATCACGCGAGGAACCACCCGACCCGTTCCCTCGGCGTGGGCACGTTTTCGGTCGCGCAGCGCGATGCGATTCTCGACGAACTGGAATGGCGACGCAAGCAAAGCCCCGCCACGGAATCCTTCTTCGCCCCATCCAACGCCGAGCCGTTCTTCGTGAAGAACCTGGAGAACATCCAGGGCGAGGAGCGCGACGCGATCTTCATCTCGATCGGCTATGCCAAGGACGCCTCCGGATACATGGCGATGGCGTTCGGGCCGCTCTCGGCCGAGGGCGGCGAGCGCCGGTTGAACGTACTGATCTCCCGGGCCAAGGAGCTCTGCGTCGTATTCAGCTCGATCCGTTCCGAAGACATCGACCTGGCGCGGGCCAAGACCCTTGGGCCGCGGGCGTTGAAATCCTTCCTGCGATTCGCCGCGACGGGCGAGATGGACACGCCGGTTGCAACTGGGCGGGATTTCGACTCGGATTTTGAGCGACAGGTGGCGGCCGCTTTGCGCCAACACGGCCACGTCGTCGATTGCCAGGTCGGCACCGCGGGCTTCGTCATCGATTTGGCCGTCGTCGATCCCGATCAACCCGGACGATACCTGCTGGGAATCGAATGCGATGGCGCGACCTACCATTCCTCCCGTTGGGCCCGGGACCGCGACCGTCTCCGGGAACAAGTACTGTGCGACCGCGGTTGGCGGATTCATCGCATTTGGAGCACGGACTGGTTCCACCGCCGCGACGAACAGTTGCGGAAGACGCTGGAGGCGATCGACGCGGCCAAACGTCAAACGGTCGTTGCCGAACCGGTTCCGGCGGTGCCCGTCGTGTCGATCGAGCGAGACGACGCCGCGCAGAATGCCGTCCCCGGGGAAATCGAGATCGCGATGTACCGGGAAGCGGAATTCGAGGTGCCGCGAACGGCCCCCTTGGTGGACCTGCGCGTCGACAAGCTTGCCGAATTCGCGAAGCGCGTGGTCGAAGCCGAAGGTCCGGTCCACCGGGATGAAGTCGCCAAGCGATTGAGCACGCTCTGGGGCTACCAACGGCTGGGGAGTCGAATCGAAGAAGCCGTCGAAAGGGCCGTCAATCACATGATGCGAACGGGCATCGTACTTGAGGCCGACGGATTCCTGACGTTGCCGGGATCATCGGTTTGCGTGAGAAGCCGGGCGAACACGAAATCCGCAGGACTGCGAAAGCCGGAGTATCTTGCCCCCGCCGAACTCGCGGAGGCCGTGCGGCTGGCGGTGGCCCGAAACATCGGTCTGACGCGCGACGAAACGGTGTCGGCGGTCGCTCGGATGCTCGGATTCGCGTCGACGACCACGAAGCTGCGAGATACGATCCAGTCCGCGATCGATCAACTCTTGTCAACGAAAGTACTCGTAGTCCGAGACGATCGGCTATTGCTCGTGGCGTCGTAGAGAACATCCCAAGAAATCTGCTGTATGCCGACTCCGAGTTGAATTCTTGATCATCGCGTTTGAAGTATTGGCCTTACTGATTGAAGCTCGACAACTTTGGCGGTTGAAAATGTGGTGACTGACTCTGCCGTTCTACGAGCCGCTCAGGATCACTTCCTCGCCTAAACCGGAAGTAAGAGGAAGAAGACCAACCGATCTTGAATTTTTCGCTCCTGGACCCTGTCCGCGTGTCTTCTCCTGGTGTGAACCCCATCACACCGACGGCCTGCCGGATCGCGGGCCATCCAGGAGCACGGCCATGACCAACGCGACCTACGTCTCCGGCGATGAAGTGAACCGCTCGATGGCTCGCGGCTTCGGCATCGCGGACGTTCACGTCCACCCCCGCACGCTCGGCCCCGTCGCCGACGACGCCGTCGTCCTCTTCGATCTCGATCATGCGTTCTTCGGCGATGCCGCTGGCGTTCGCCTCGCCTCCGAACGTGCGGCGATCGCGGGGGCCGTCATCGGCCTTCACTCGTACTTCCCCGACGACCCGGCCCTCGCCGGCCTGCGGAAACGCGGCAACGTCGTCGTGGCCCGAAACCTGGCCCAACTGTGGCCGGCGCTGCGGAAGTTGCGGAACGCTCCCGCGGCGATCACCGGTTCCGCGCAGGAGGTCCGCCATGACCACCACGACCCCGCGGCCGACGCCGACCGCACCCGGGAAATCGCTCTCGACGCCACCCGAACCGACCTTCGCCCCGTCGGCGGAGCTGGCCGGGCATCTCAACGAACTGCATCGTAAGCAGGAAGCGATCGACCGCCGCAAGGCGGAAGAGCTCGCCCGACTGCGTGCCATCCAGGATCGCGATTGAACCCCACACGCCGCGCGGCGGGCCATCGCTTGGTGGCCCGCTGCGGCCGATGTATTCTTACGACGAGCCACCCACGGAGCGCCCATGGCCCCCACCGATACCAAGACACGAAAACTGTTCGCCCTCGACCAGAAGTTGTCCGTTCTCACCCTCCCGCCGGGGGAGTCGGCCAAGAAGTACCTGGACGGGGATCGTTTCTGGCACGAGCACCACAAGGGCCGCGGCGGCGACGAACTTTCGGAGAACCCGTGGAAGGACATCTCGCGGGAAGCTCTCGTCGACGGCATCGTCGAAGGCAAGTACAAGCGGCTGGCGGTGGTGTGCCGGGGCGGGTACGGCAAGAGCGCGAACCTCGTGTATCTCCGTGACCACCTAAAGCTCAAGGACCGGGTGCCGTTCCTCTTCGAACTGGACGATCCAAAACAAAAGCTCCCGGTCAATGCCGATAAATTCCTCCCAAAGACACTGCCCGACGAACTCAAGCTAGGTGCGCAATCGACCCGGTTCAAACGTAAGGATTGCTCAGATGCGATCCTCGACCAGTATGAAGCTGGCCAATTGCCCCTCCTTTTCGACAGCATCGATCAGGCGAGCAAAAAAGGAATGAGTTTGGTGCGGTTGATACTGGCACGCCGAGACTGGGACAAATGCCCGGTCGTCATCACGGCCCGGCCGCACGCCATCTTCGACAACTGGAAGTCTCTGATCCTCCCGGACGAGTCTTCCTGGACCTTCGTGCGCGTCGAACCGATCGCCGTGCCGGAACGCGAATTCCTCCTCGGTCCGTACATGGGATCGGACGAGGAGGCGATGAAAAGTCGCCGAACGGAAGGTGCGAAGTTGTATCAGCGCCTCCCGCCGGCCGGACGCGACCTGATGGAGAACCCGCGGAACATCGAGTACGTCCGCAAACTGGCCGCGAAGCCCGAGACGGAGAACGAACCTGCCGCAGAGAATCCCGCGGAAGTGAAGCGGGAAATGTATCCGGAACCGGAAAGCCTCGAAGACTTCACCCTGGAGGACATTCGGACCGCTTCGCACCTTTACGCCGGAGCGCTGGATCACACGGTTCGCTACGGGTTCAATGCAACAGCGGCCAAGCCAGTTGGGAAAAAGAGAAACTTCTCGAACTCGTCTACCGCGGTGGACTTCGCGTGCGATCTGCTGGCCGCGTTTGCTTACGCAATGTATTGCACCCGGCACCCGTCTTTGAAGGACGGTGAACCGTTCCGGCCGAATGTGTCACACGTACCGGCGAAAAGGATCGGAAGCCTGCTCGCGGCCGTGGTAGAACTGCTCAAAAATGCCAAGGTCGTGAAGGACGATTACGACGAGGACAGATTAGAGACGGTGGACCTGCCGGCTCTGAATGCCCTGAACGCGGGGGCCAACTTCGACCTGCTCGACAAAGACCTCAAGAGAACGAGCGACTTCCGCTGGCACGACCGCACGCTGCAGGAGTTCCTCGCGGCGTGGTGGCTGGCCAAGTACGCCACCGACGACGACGCGAACCGGCTGAGGTCGTGGCTGTACGACCACACTTACCGGAAGCGCACAGAGAGAAGCCTGTATGAACCGTTGTGGGGATTCTTGGCGGAAATGCCATTGGCCGTAAGGACGGACAAGTGGTTCACCGCAGTAGCCGTGTGTTTCGAGCACAAGACTACGCGGTGTTGCGAGATAATCTACCGCAGTTGGCCGACGCTCAACAAGTCCAAGCAGGGGAGCGAAATAATATGGAATTGGCAACAGGAGTTCAAAACCCTGTTGACCACATCCGACAAGGCTCGCGAGTTTGGAGACAGTTTCGTGCGGTGTCCGAAGGACGCAGCTGATGATAACAAGCAATTTCTAATGGGATCTCCGGAAGGGGAACTCGGAAGAAAGATAAGCGAGGGCCTGCACCAGCTGGTCGTATCGCCGTTCACAATGAGCTATGGCCCTGTTACGAACGAACAGTATGAGTTGTTCGATGATAGCCACATTAATGAACGGGAATTTGCAAACTCGGTTTGGGCAGTCGAGTTGGTAAAACATCCCGTCGTGAACGTGAACTGGTTTGAGGCGTGGTGTTTTGCACGGTGGGTGGGCGGTCGATTGCCAACGGAGGCAGAGTGGGAGTATGCGGCACGAGGAGGAACTGCAACGACACCCGAGACAAGCCTTGCGCACCCATTTTACTGGGGTAATTCGTTTAACGGGACACAGGCCAACCTTCTTGGCAAATATAATGCCGGCGCCGTGGAGGAGCCATTGACTGAGGGGACTACTACGAGTGGATCGGCTCCGAGTTACTCTTTTATTTCCAGCCCCCGACCTCGACCTACAACTACTCTGGTGGGGACTTTCTCCGAACTTTCCCCACACCCATGGGGGCTTGTCGATGTTCACGGTAATGTTGAAGAATGGTGTGAGGACTGGTATCAAGATAATTATGATATTGAAATCATATGGGACCCCCTTGATCACGACTCTATAGTGGTATTTTGCAGACCGACAAATCCCGTTGGTCCACAGAGCGGTTCAGAGCGGGTGTGCCGGGGCGGATCTTATTTCAGAGATGCCAGAGAGTGTCGGGCGGCATCCCGTGCTTGCAATCCAATGAAAACCAGGCATAACAGCATTGGCTTTCGTTTGGCCGCTGGACTATTAGGCCTAAAGAGTGGATCTGAATCTTCGGTAAAGGATGTTTTGTAGCACCGTGGGTATCGTTTCGCGAGCGGCGAAACCCCCACACAAAAAAGTACTTCGCTGATAGACTGACCGCAGGGTTTTGAGCTACTGCGATCCGCCTCGCCAGACTTCGCGTCTCGGCGCATGCATTCGAAAGCGTGATCGTCCGCTCCAGCACACCAAGGTGCACTCAAAAATGAACCCATCAGTTACTTGAATTTTCAATCAGCTGAACCTCACCCAGCCGCCGTTCGCTCCGCTCTTACCGGTGTCGGTCCGCACCTTGGCGACGCTGGAAGCAGGTGCGCCGCCGACCGAGGCGGTCGGCCGGCGATTGACGAAACTGGACCGTCTTGCGAAGGCACTGTCCGAAGTGATTGGCAAAGCGGCCATCGGCAAGTGGCTCCTGAAACCCAATACGGCGTTCGGCGGGCTGACAGCGGCCGAGGTGGTCGCACGGGGCGAAACGGATCGCATTTGGGAGCCGATTTTCTGCTCCGTTCCGGCATAGCGTTCTGAACCCGGTGGCATTTCGACAACTTGCCTCTACGGCGGTGTCTGCTCTCCAGTAGGAGGACCGACATCATGATACTCGAACCGCCGAGCGAACTGCTCGTCATTGACCCGAACGCCGCGGGCGTCCTCGGCCAACTGTTGACCGACCGGAACCGCATCGCCGTAGCTGATCTCCGGCCCGACTTCGACCGCACTCCACCCGCGCTGATCGCCGATCGCTTGCACTTGGCATCGCCCGGCACCGGCGACGACCGCCGCCCGCTGGATAGCTGGCTCGTCGTGGCGGCGCCGACGTCCGCCGAACTGCACTCGCCCGAACCGTGGGGCCGGCGGTTGAAGCCGTGGAACAGTCAACGGCTCGTGGTGCTGCTGGTCGGCCTCCCGCCGGACAACGCTGGGTGGCGCGGCTGGGTGTTCCAGGCCGGCGACGTCGATCCGCTCGCCGGCTTCCGGCTCGTCACCGGCGGAATGCCCGAAGCCGGCGGAATCGACACCGACGACACGGCGGCCGACCCGAAGTGGTCGCGGACGGTGACGGCCATGGGCGAGGCGGCGTTCGCCAAGGCGGCGCGGGCGTCCGTGGCCGTGATCGGCGCTTCGCGGCTCGGGTCGGCGGTGGCGTTCCAACTGGCGGCCGTCGGCGTCCGGCGCATCACGCTCGTCGACCCGGACGTACTGGAGCCGCACAACGTCGTCGGCTCGGTCGGCCTGCGGGCCGGAGACGCGGGCGAGAAGAAAGCGCTGGCGTTGGCCCGGAGCCTGATCGCCTTCCGGCCCGACTTGGCGGTGACGGCCGTGCCGTATGACTTCCTCGATCGCCGCACCAAACTACACGGGGCGGATCTGATCGTGTCGGCAGTGGACCGCGACGCCGGCCGTCTGGCGGCATCGCACTGGGCGCGGCGGCACGGGGCCGTTCACCTCGACATCGGCACCGGCGTGACACGGCAGGGAAATGACCGGTTGCTAGCGGCGGATGTGCGTCTGTTGCTTCCCTGGGCCGGTTGCGTGCGCTGCGTCGGCGGGCTGGGCGACCTCGACCAGGCCGAATACGAACTCCGTGCCCCGCCCGGGGCCGCCCCGCGCCGGCCGCCGGAGAAGTGGGACGCCCGCGGGCGGCTCGGTTCGCTGCCGACGCTGAACGCGATGGCGGCGGGGACTGGGGTTCAGTTGTGGCTTGACCTACTGTCGGGGGAACTCGGCGGCACGGCGTGGCACCGAGTGCGCTGGGTGCCGGGGAAGGGGCTGGACGTGGCGGCCGCGCGCGTGACGGCGGGGGCGGAGTGCGTGGCGTGCCAGCCAGAGCGAGCGACGTAAACTTCTATCGAGCAGTTGTTTGGAATTCTCCGGAATTTTCTTCGTGGGACCGGTTGAGAGCATGTCTGATGAGAGAACAGGGCCGGTTCGCACCGTCATAAGCGGGAGGTGTTGGATGGAGGAGTTCTGGGTCAGCCCCTACCTACGGGAGTGGGACTTGCTCGCCGACATTGCTTCCGAGTGGGCGGCGATCCGGGGCCGTTTCGGCCTCGGTTCGAAAGCCACCCACGAGCAGATCGATGCACATTACGATGCAATCTTTCGGACCCACCCGCCTGAGTGGCCGGCCCTGCGTCGCTTGATTGTGGAACTGACCCGAGACAAGGGCCTGCAGGGGTACATCCGGTGCGTCTACCAGAGCGGGTTGCACCCGCACCAGCGTCGGAACCGATCCGCCGATCTTGTCATCAACGCAGTGTTGTATCGCCTTGTTTGGTGTGTAGCGCGCCGGGCAAAGGGATGGCTCCAGGATCGCACCCCCGACACTCGTCGAAACCGAAGTCGGCAAACCCACCAGAACATCCGACACTCTACCGTGCGGGACGACCAGGTGCTCGAACACTGGGGGAGGTTCCTTGGTTGGAGAGCCATGCTGAC
This sequence comes from Gemmataceae bacterium, assembly GCA_022842245.1. GTDB lineage: Bacteria > Planctomycetota > Planctomycetia > Gemmatales > Gemmataceae > Limnoglobus. The sequence continues at coordinate 5,162 of JALHPZ010000039.1, read as the reverse complement.
CGAAATCGAGCGGGCCATTGACAACATGTCGGACGAGTCGCCGTCAGGGGATATTGGGCTCTCCGACTCACCGGAACCGTTTGATTCAGGTTCGCTCTCACCGGACGACCGGGCCTCGATCCTAGAGATGGCTGAGGCTCGCTTAACAAGAAAAGAAATGGCTGTGTTCCTGGATTGCATGCGGGTGGCGTGGGGCGACACCGACGATACCAATTCGGAAATTGCTAAACGCAAAGCCGAATATGATGGCCGATCTGTTGAAGTGGGCAACGCCGGCGTGTCGAACGCGGAGATCGCTTCACGACATGGGATTAGTGAGGAGGAAGTTGCTGACATCCTCATCCGCGGCCTCTCGGATCCGAACCGCAAGTAACCAACCGACCTAAACAGGAGATCACGATATGACCCCGATTCGCGAGCCCGAGGTGGCGCTGCACGTGGCCGGCAAACTAAGCCGAACGCGGAGCTACCAGGTTGTTGAAGCCAGTCGCACGGACGAGCAAGTTCGCGACTGGCTGGAGAAATACACCCGTCTTTTGCTCAAGCAGCAGTTACAAGAGCAGAATCGGACGTCCGCCGCCCCCGTCGATTTGGGGCGGGAAGAAGACCGCGAGTTGGCGCGGCGGATGTACCGCTCGGCCGAGGAAGACGAACCCCTCGCAGAACCCTCCGATCAGCGCAAGGCGTCTCACCGCGTCGAACACGACATCGTGTGGAGCTTGGCCGGGGATACGACTCCCCCGGCGCCGCCGAAGTTGATGCCGCGCCCCGAGGTCGATTCACAAACCGAGGACAAGGATGCCAAGGTGATTCGTTTCGTCTACTCGGCGGCCAAAAATCCGTTCGGAATGGCTCGCGTCACGGTCGTAGTGGGAGGGAAGGAAACCTTTCGTCGGCTGGTCGCCTTCCCGAAGTACTCCCGTGATGGACGAGACGTGCGAATGGCGACGCTCAGCATGGCGGCGCTCGGCATCCCGCTCGTCGAATCGTCCAAACCCATCATCGACGTGGAGTTCGCCGCCGAAAGCAATCTGGACGAATTCCCGCTGGCGGAAGTCGAACAGCTGCTGAACGACGGATGCGCGGATGCCGGGAGTTACCTCGCCGTCAAGGAACTCGTGGACCACCTGAAGAAGAAGGGGCAGAAATGAGCGCAATCGATGACTTTGCCAAATTCGCCATCAACGGCGAGGGCACCTACCAGCAAGGCGTTTGCGGCAGCAATTCTTTGCTCTGGTGGGCCGCGAAGGATGCACTCTCGCCAGGCGCGGCCGACAAGGAGACCTTGCTGGCGCCTCTCCGATCGGAGCCGCTCAAAAATCAGATGCGCAATCTCTGCTCCGGCGTCAGCGATTCCCTCGTGGACTTCCGCGTGACCGGGATCGCTGCAACCCTCGATCAAGTTCTCTCGAAGTCGAAGGGGTGGGATGGCGCCGTCGAGGCATTCAACAAGTCATTGCCGGAGTCGCCCGTCCCGTCGCAGTACAAGCCCGAATCGAAGGCCACGGATTCGATAACGGATCTCTATGGGCCGGTGCCGATCGATAAGGCCGGCGGGTGGATGCTGTACGACATGCTCTGGCACTTAAAATTCAGTCGGCCGGGCAATCCGCTCTCCGAAATGACCGGCATCGACGCGCGAGAAGAGACACCACTGCTCCTCGCTGATGCTGGTGGGGAAGTCGTGAAGTTCGTCGTCGAACTGCTGCCTGGGCCGGCCGGCCTGGTGACACCGGACTGGTGGCCGATGGGACTGATGGTGTTCCCCCAACCCGGATCGGATCCAAGTCTCCAAGCGAAATTCCCCGACTTCTTGGCGTCCACCCAACGGACGCTGACGGCATATCTCGGCAAGCCGTCGCACCGGCTCCGCTGGCGGCTCGAACCGTGGGGTTCGTGGGATTCGTGGGATTCGAAACAACATCTCCCCGCTTCGCTGACGGGGCGTTCGTGCGAAGCCGCCGTCGAGTGCGCCGCGCGGGCCGTCCTCAAAAAACTCCAGAAACCCAAGGGCCCGATCCTCAGCCAGAAGTACGCCATTACCGCCACGGTAGAGCCCGACGGGAAACTCGGAATCATCGAGGGCCTCCCGCACAAGTGCGAAGCGGCCCAGCGCAAAGGCTTGACCAAAGTCCTCGTCGCGAAGGATCAGCCGGATCTGCCGGAAATTCGGGGCCTCCGTGTGCAGCCGGTCGCGATGGTCGCCGAAGCGTACTCCAAGCTCAAAAAGCTGAACGAAACACTCGAACCGTACCTCGGTCACCTCGACGAACTGGCAGCGCAGTGGGACTACCGGACGACCCCGACATGAGCGACAAGCCCATCTTCCTCACCGACCAGCGGCTGTCGCTGCTGAAGCCCGGCCATTCGCCGCTGGAGAATCTCAACGTCGCGGCGGCGGAGAAACGCCGTGACCGTGGGGGCTTCCAGGCGGAAGCCGGCCTGTCGCCGTGGGAGGAAGACTTTTCGCGCGATGCCTGGCTCGCACATCATCGCACGATCGTCGTTGCCGACGCCGGCCTCGGCAAGACCTGGAACCTCCGCTGGTTCTCCCGCCGCGTTCACCGTGCCCGCGACGGCTACATCCCGTTCTTCCTATCGATTGAAGACCTGCCAGCCCTGCCCGGTGGCCATCACGATCCGATCTATGCTGCCCTCCTCGCGGAATGGCGGAAAGCCGCCGGCTGCGGGGAGGAATCGCAACTCTCATCCAAAGACGCCATCGAGATCCTCAAGGAACTCCGCGCCGAGGGTCGGTTGATTCTGGTGCTGGACAGTCTGGACCAGGCCCTTTCGAAGATCGAAGCCGTCCAGACACTGCAAACATTGATGACTCACCCCGACTGGAAAGCTTGCCCGATGGTGGTCAGCACGCGGCCGCACGCGCTCACCAGCCAGTGGGAGAAAGTTTTCGCGCCGGTCGCGGGCGATTGGCGCTTCATCCGCGTCGAGGAGATGGACGAGAAGCAGCAAGAATTCCTGCTCGGCACCATTCCCGGCGAGGATGGCCAGCCGGTGTCGCGGTACAGCTTGATCCCGGACGAAGGCAAACGACTCCTCGGCGTTCCGCGTGTGATCGAGTTGCTTTGCAATCCGAAACTGACCTGGCAGGACTTCCAGAACTTCAAGACGCAAGCCGACGTGTACTGGAAATGCACCGGCGAGTTGCTGCTGGAGGGGCTGAAGGCCGATGCCGCCGGCGACACTCTCGGGCGCAGCCAGCCAGGGAAACTACCGGAGTCGTTCCGGCCGTTCCAGCAAAGCCTCGCCCGGAGTTTGCTCGGCGCGATTGCGTTCGAGATGTACTGCGATGACTGCGGACAGCCGAATCTGTCGCACGTCGATGTCGGCGCCGTTGATAGCTTTCTGGGGAAGGTCTGCGATCGGGTCGAGGCTGCACGGGACGAACACAAGACGGCGAAGCGGCGAGAAGACGCTCGCATCCTGGACATGACGAATTACGAGCAGTTCTGCCGAAACTTCGACGCCGTCACCCACATGAACGCCGGGCCGCTGGACAGCTACCTGATGGACGCCGCCGGGCGACGGAACAGCGACCTGAAATTCCGCAACCCAACGATGCTGGCGTTCTTCGCAGCGGTTTGGGTTTGCCGGCACGGCACGCCGGACGATCTCGAACGGCTGAAGGGCTGGGTGGTGTCGCCGTGGAACGATCGCTTCGGCCTTTATCAGGAGTTCTGGCGGTTTGTGAGCGAACTCGGCGGCACGGGAAGGTGGGATCCGTCCGCCGTACGGAACGATTTGTGGGTGGACGTGATTGGCGTCGTCTATCGTTCGCCGGTGCGGATGTGCCAGTTCATTTGGCGCAGTTGGGATCGGATGGAGGAACTGAAGGCGAAAGCTCGAGCCGAGTTCCTCGCGGAGTTCCCGGCCATCCGTGCCGGCAAGCATGGCGCGGACAAGAAGCGGATCGCGGACGATATGATGGACGGGTTCATCCCGCTCGTCGGCAATCCGAAACTGAAAGACAAAGGTGACACCGGCACGTTCTGGATGGGATCGGCGATGAGCATGAGCCAGTGGCCCCCTCGAATCTACGACCCCGCCGATCCGCCGCCGGTGGACTCCGAAGCACACGAGGAGGAATTTCCCCCGCACCAAGTGACGCTCGCGCCGTTCGCCCTGCACCGTTACTGCGTGACGAACGCCGAGTACGAACTGTTCGACGTCGATCACGAGAAGCAACGGGAATTCACCGGCAAGCTTTCAGTGGAGGAGTCGGCCCGCCATCCAGTCGTGAACGTGGACTGGTGGGATGGCTGGGTGTTCGCGGCGTGGTGCGGGTGCGCGTTACCGACGGAAGCCCAGTGGGAGTACGCCAACCGGGCCGGCACGCGCACGCCGTTTGCCGTCGGCGACGGTCGGACGCTTACCCAAGAAGTGTGTAACTTCGGCTACGAAATCGAACGCACGATCGCGGTGGACGGCCTCCCCTCCAACGCCTGGGGCTTCTTCCAGATGACGGGCAACGTGTGGGAGTGGTGCGCGGACTGGTACGACAACACGTTTTACGGACGTTCCCCGCCTACGGACCCAGTGGGGCCGGAGAGCGGCTCGTTCCGGGTGTTCCGGGGCGGGGGCTGGAGCGACGGCGCCAGGTACTGCCGCGCGGCGCTCCGGGGCGGGTACTCGCCGGACGGCCGGGGCAGCGTCCTCGGCTTTCGTTTGGCCGCAGGTCCGTCCGGTTCCAGCCAGTCGCCGGAGGCGAAGCGGAGCGTCGGAGCGTAGCCGGAGGCGCCGCGGGGTTGAGGGGCGAAGCCCCTCAAAAAAATTGGTATTTCGCGGCTTCGCAGGTCGCAGCCATGTCTTTCTCTTGCGTGAGGCATTCCATTTCGGATTGCCGAGTTCCTTCCGGGTACCAACCCGACGAGAGACTGACCATGCGTACCGAACTCTTTGGTCTGCGGATCACGATCGAAGCCGAGACCGCCGGCAACGAAGTGAAGTTGATGACCTCCGTGGAGGACATCGAGTCCACCCTCGGCCAGCTGGCCCGGCTGCCATTGCCGGTGATGAGCCGGGTGTAAACGCCGATCGAGAAGTGCAGCGCTCGCCGATTGAGAAGTGTGGCGCTCGGTGACAGTTTACCTCCTGGGATCGGACTACGCCATCCGATCCGACCAGCCACTTTCATCCCTCGG
>JALHPZ010000038.1 GCA_022842245.1 Gemmataceae bacterium | reverse complement strand
CAAGCGCCGACCGAAGGAGTTCGACCGCCTGACCTGCCCGCGGAGCGAGTTGAAGGCGAATCTGCTGAAAACCCAAGGGAAATGACACTCACGCAACGGCATTCAGCTGCGTCCCCTTTTCCGTTTGCGTCCCCTTTTCCGTTCTAGTAGCAATGCAAACCGGACCCCGGAACCCCTCGGCGCTGGTTCCATAGGGCTGGGTCGGATATAGCGTGACGGTCGGAGTCTCTTTGCGTGGTTCACCTTCGCTCATTCGCTCGTAGCCTGTAGCGGGGTCGCTGCGAGAAACTCTGCTAGTGAAGGGGCGTGAACTCGGTCAGGTTGGTCTGGCAGATGGAACCACTCAGGGCCGAGAGCCTGAATGACAGCCAAATCGTCAGGTGTATATACCTCGTTCATCCGCCCTACAAAGTCAAAACCAGACGGTGCGGTGACGAACAGGCCGGTGGCGTCCGGGGTAGTGAAGCTCGCTGGTATTTTCCTTGCCGCATCTCCCCACCGCCGAAGGTAGACCGTGCCGAAGTAGTTGTGTGCGAAGAAGCCAGGAAGTCGCTGTGTGTACCAGCCCGTGAGCTTGTTTATTTGTCCATCATCCTCGACCTCGTGAGCACGACGGTAGTAACGGTCAAGAGTGTCAAGAAAACCATGAAAAGGTTGGAGGGCAATGCAGGCTGACCGCCAGAACTCAACGATCTGGGTAGGGGCTTTTGTCTTGATGGTCATGTAAAGCGAACTATAATCACCCCGAGACTTCATCGGCTCTCTGGACCGGTCCACCCAATTCACAACACCTTGAAGGGAATGATCCTTGCTCTTGTGACGCAAAAATAGCCACCTGTCCCACTCTTGTTCTCCTTTTGACATCCAAAACCTGACATCGCTCACGTCACCCGCAAACGGTCTGCGTGGCGGGTCTCGGTCATCGAAGCGTTGGGGTAGAAGCCCCTCCCCAAAAGCCCGAAACAGGCCAGATGGGTAGCCTTCCGCCGTCCCCCAGCGGGAATATGAAGCCAGATGGAGGAATAGCTCGGAGACAATTTTCTTCATACGGTTCTGGCCTCGCTACTTCGGCGGAAGTACATGGGCGACGTGAATCCTGGGGTGATTGTAGAGCGTTTGAGCGATCTTTGCTCCACTCTTCGGCACTGCCAAGATGACGTAACCGTCCGGGCCTACAAGTCTAAGGTAGTCCCTTAGCAGTACAGCGCGGTTTTAGATCCGACATCTATGCCGCCGCTTCTTGTGGGACCGGGTCGCTTGGGCGTTGCGTCGCTGATGATAGCGAATCACCTCGCCCAAGTGGTGTCGCACCGGGACCCCGCGGCGGCGACCCAACATCGCGCCGCACCGCTGGTTCAACGCCCGGCACACCTGCTCCGCCGTCACCTCGGGGTTTTTCCCCCCCGAAGCCGCTCGGTCTGCTCGGCGACGAAACCCAACACCACCAACGCCATGATCAAATGCCGCATCAGCCCCACGTACTGGCGGCCCTCGAAGTGCATCAGCCCCGCCTCCTGCTTCGCCAACCGGAACGCCTGCTCCACCGTCGCCCGCCGGAACGCCACCCGCAGCACCCGCGCCAGCGGTTCGTCCACGGCGTTGGTCACGAAATACTTCACCTCGCCCGTCGACTCGTGGATCGCCGTCACCAGCCGATGCCAGCCCCGGGCCGCCCACACCCGCACCGCCTTCGCCCGCCACACCGAAGGCGCCTGCGTCTTCCGCGCGATGCGAAACCGCTTCCAACCGCCCGGGCGTCGCGCCAGCTGGAATTCCTCCGCCCGGCAGGACCGACCCCGGGCCGACCGACGCACCGAGAAGTTCACCGGCACCTCGGCCACGAACTTCTGGCCCATCCGACCCAGCACCCAGAGCGAAAAAGGGGACGCAGCTCATTTCAGTGAAATGAGCTGCGTCCCCTTTTCACGTCTGCTCGCACGTCCGCTCCGACCCTTCCTCGCCACCAGCTTCGCCCGGTGCGGCTCCGTGTTCGCCCGGAACCGCGACTCCAGGTCGGTCAGGTCCTGCGACTCATGCTCCGCGCCGCCGGCGAAGGTGTCGACGTAGGTGAGCGTGGATGACGGGTGCGTGAGGATGTTCTCCAGCAGCCAGACCGTGCTGCGGCCCTCGAACACGCCGATCTCCAGCGCGTAGGACTGCCCGCGGACGGTCGTCCGCGGGCTTCGCCCGGGGTTGGGAAGGTTCATTCGTACCTGACATCCGAGAACTGAAACTAGGCGGAATTTGACGTAAGTCCTTATGGGGCTTGAGTGGACCGGAGTGGGTCCGGAAAACGCGAGTGGGTCCGCCGGGGGGTGGCGCGGCGGCGGCGGAATCACTCGGGGGCGGCGGGGGCATTTCATAGACTGGCATCTCCTCCCCCTCCCGAGGATCCCGGATGCGCACGTTCCCCCTGCTCCTCCTGCTCGTGGCCGCCGGACCACTCGCCGCCGCCGAACCCGATCTCCTCGTCGCCGAGTTCGAAGGGAACGACTACGGCGCGTGGAGCGTGGAAGGGAAAGCCTTCGGCACCCGCCCGGCGCGCGGCACGCTGCCCAACCAGATGGCCGTCACCGGCTATCTCGGCAAGGGGCTGGTGAACAGCTTCGCCGGCGGCGACGCCAGCACCGGCACCCTCACCTCGCCGCGGTTCACGATCGAACGTGACTACCTGAACTTCCTGATCGGCGGCGGCGGGCACGCGGGCCAGACGTGCCTGAATCTGTTGCTCGACGGCAAGGTCGTGCGTACCGCGACGGGGCCGAACACCGACCCGGGCGGATCGGAGGCGCTGAAGGCCGCACACTGGAACGTGAAGGAGCTGCGCGGCAAGGCAGTGACGCTCCAGATCGTGGACGCGGCGACCGGCGGCTGGGGGCACATCAACGTCGATCAGATCGTGCAGGGAGCGAAGCCGACGGGGGACGAGGCGAAGGTGGTGCCGCGGGTCGAACGCATGCGCACGCTGAAGATCGAGAAGAAGCACCTGCTGTTTCCGATCGCCAACGCCGCGAAGCCGGTGCGCATGACGATCGAGATCGACGGCAAAGTGCTCCACAACTTCGACATCAATCTGGCGAACGGGAAGGCCGACTGGCTGGCGCACCTGGACCTGTCGGCGTATGCCGGCAAGACGGCGAAGATCGCGGCGAAGATCCCGGAGGACAGCCGGGCGCTCGACGCGATCGTCGGCTCGGAGGACGTGACGCTCCGCCTGTCGCAGCCGCTGTACCAGGAAGCCCTGCGCCCGCAGTTGCGGTTCAGCCAGCTCAAGGGGTGGAACAACGACCCGAACGGCATGGTATACCACGACGGGGAGTATCACCTGTTCTGGCAATCGAACCCGTTCGGGCCGAGGTGGGCGAACATGTACTGGGGCCACGCGGTCAGCAAGGACCTCGTGCATTGGGAGGAACTGCCGTACGCGCTGTACCCGCGGACGATGGCGAAGGAGCACTGCTTCAGCGGCAGCGCTCACGTCGACGAGAACAACAGCGGCGGCTGGGGAAAGAACGCGATGGTCGCGGCGTTCACCGACACCGGCGCCGGTGAGGTGCTGGCCGTGAGTACCGACAAGGGACGCTCGTGGAGGATGATCGAGGGCAACCCGGTGATCCCGAAGCGCAAGGACGAAGGTCGCGACCCGAAGCTGGTCTGGTACGAACCGGGCCGGCACTGGGTGATGGTGGTGTTCACGAAGACGGGCGGGAAGGACTACGCGGAGTTCTTCCGCAGCTCCGACCTGAGGGCGTGGACGAAGACGAGCCGGATCGAAGGGTATTACGAGTGCCCGGAGTTCTTCGAGTTGCCGGTGGACGGCGATGGGAAGAACCGGAAATGGGTGTTGATGGGGGCGAACGCCGAGTACGCCGTGGGCACGTTCGATGGGTCGACGTTTACGCCGGAGCACCCGGGGAAGCACAAGGTGCATCACGGCGCGTTCTACGCGGCGCAGTGCTTCAGCCGGACGCCGGGCGGGCGTGTGATCCAGATCGGCTGGGCGCAGGTGGAGACGCCGAACATGCCGTTCAACCAGTGTTTCAGCCTGCCGATCGAGCTGACATTGAAGTCGACGAAGTCCGGGGTGCGGATGTTCGCGGAGCCGATCCGGGAGTTGGAAGCGCTGCGGGGCGAGGCGAGGCGCATCGCGAACATGGCCGTGGGCGCCGACAAGCCGTGGAGCGTGCCGGCTCCGGATTCGCTGCTGGACATTGTCGCCGTGATCGAGCCGGGCGATGCCCGCGAAGTGCGGCTGACGTTCGGAGCGAACACGCTGGCATACAACGTCGCGGCAAAGACGCTGGACGGGATGCCGTTGCCGCTGGTCGACGGGGCGTTCGCCGTGCGCGTGGTGGTGGACCGCCCGCTGTATGAAGTGATCGGCGGGAACGGAGCCATCTACAAGACGGCGGCGCGGAAGGACGGCGGCCGGCCGATCGAGTCGGTGCGCATCGCGGCCGTCGGCGGGACGGCGAAGCTGAAAGCCGCGACGGTCTATCCGATGAAGTCGATCTGGTCGAAGAACTGAACCACCGACGACCCGTTGGCCTTCCTCCTCTCCGAGTCGCATATGAACGCTCGCCTGTTCGTCTGGGCCCTCACGTCGGCGCTGGCCGGGTTCCTGTTCGGTTTCGATACGGTGGTCATCTCCGGCGCGGAGCAGACGATTCAATCGCTGTGGGGTCTGAGCGATACCCTGCACGGGCTGACGATGGGATCGGCGCTGTGGGGGACGGTCCTCGGTTCGCTGATCGGGGGGTGGCCGACGGATCGCTGGGGCCGCCGGCAGACGCTGCTGGTCATCGGGGTGCTGTATTTCGTCTCGGCGGTGTGGAGCGGCCTCGCCGCGGATGTGTACCAGCTGATGGTCGCCCGGTTCATCGGGGGCGTGGGGATCGGGTTTTCAACGGTCGCGGCGCCGCTGTTCATTTCCGAGATCGCGCCACCGAAGCACCGCGGGTTGCTCACCGGCCTGTTCCAGTTCAACATCGTCTTCGGCATCCTGGCAGCGTTCCTGTCGAACGCGCTGCTGGCGGGCGTCGGCGCGAACGCCTGGCGCTGGATGCTCGGCGTGGAGGCCGTGCCGGCGCTGGCGTACACCGTGATGTGCCTCGGCCTGCCGGAAAGCCCGCGCTGGCTGATCGCGCGCGGGCGGCGGGACGACGGGCGGCGCGTGCTCCAGCGCGTCAATCCCGAGGCGACGGCGGAGGAAATCGAGACGCTGGTCGCCGAGATCGAGCGCGCGTCCCGGGCCGATGCGGATGCCGCGGGCGGCTTCTGGACGCGGCGATTGCGCACGCCGATCCTGCTCGCGTTCCTGATCGCGTTCTTCAACCAGCTTTCGGGGATCAACGCGATACTTTATTATGCCCCGCGCATCTTCGAACTGACGGGGCTGGGGCCGCAGGCGGCGCTACTGCAATCCGTCGGCATCGGAGTCACGAACCTGATCTTCACGTTCGTAGGCCTCTGGTTGATCGACCGGCTCGGCCGGCGCACGCTGTTGTACCTCGGCTCGGTCGGGTACATCGTGTCGCTGGGCTTGTGTTCGTGGGCCTTCTTCACCGAATCGTTCGCCGTCGTGCCGTATTGCATCTTCGCGTTCATCGCCGCCCACGCCGTCGGACAGGGGGCCGTGATCTGGGTCTTCATTTCCGAAATCTTTCCGAACCGTCATCGCGCACGCGGCCAGGCGCTCGGCAGCTTCACGCACTGGATCTTCGCCGCACTGCTCACCACGCTGTTTCCGCCGATCGTCGCGGCGTTCGCGCCGGGCGGGGTCTTCGCCTTCTTTGCCGTAATGATGGTCCTGCAGCTGGTATGGGTGGCGATCGCCGTCCCGGAGACGAAGGGCGTGCCGCTGGAGCGAATCGAACAGCAGTTGGGAAGATGATGCGCTTCCGGGAATCCGCTCACTTCCCCGCCCAGACCTGCACGAGTTCCACCAGCACCCGCACGTTTGCCTCCAACTCCTCGAGGCAGACCCATTCGAGCGGCGAGTGGATGTTGTGCTCGCCCGTCGAGATATTCGGCGTCGGCAGCCCCTTGGCCGTCAGTTGTGCGCCGTCGGTGCCGCCGCGGATGATGCAGTGCTTCGGGGCGAACCCCGCGCGTTTCACCGCCGCCTCCGCGTACGCCATCGCCCGCGGCTCCTTGGCGATCCCTTCGCGCATGTTCCGGTATTGCGGCGTGATCGCCACGTCCACGACGGCCTTCGGATGCTCGGCCATCACGGCCGCCGCGGCCGCGCGCAGGAGTTCCGCGTACTCCGCCAGCTTCGCCGTCTCGTGGTCGCGCAGCAGGATGTGCAGCGTCGTCTTCCCCACGCCCCCTTCAATGACGTACGGATGAAGGAACCCCTCGCGCTCCTCCGTTGTCTCCGGTGAGAGTCGCCCTTGCGGCAGCTTCGCCAGGAACTCGCCGGCGAGCTTCACGGCGTTGAGCATCTTCCCCTTCGCGATGCCGGGGTGGATGTTCACGCCGGCGATCGTCACGGTCGCCTTGTCGGCGCTGAAGGTCTCGGCTTCGAGTTCCCCGACGCCCTGCCCGTCGAGCGTGTAGCCGACGACCGCGCCGATCTGCTTCGGGTCCAGGTGCAGCACGCCCTTGCCGATCTCCTCGTCGCAGGTGAAGACGACGCGGATCGGCCCGTGCGGGATCTCCGGATGCTCGGCGAGGATGCGCGCGAGTTCCATGATGACGGCGACACCGGCCTTGTCGTCGCCGCCGAGGAGCGTCGTGCCGTCGGTGGTGATGATCGTCTTGCCGACGAGCGCCGCCAGTTCCGGCGCGTCCGCCACGCGGATCACCTTCGAGGAATCCTTTGGCAGCACGATGTCGCCGCCGGAATAATTCCGAATCATCTGCGGGTCGACGTTCTTGCCGCTCGTCTCGGGCGAGGTGTCGACGTGGGCATTGAAGGCGATCGTGGGGGAATTCGGAACATTTCCGGGAATCGTGGCGAAGACGATCCCGTGCTCGTCCTGCACGGCGTCGGCGTAGCCCAGCGCGAGCAGTTCGTCGCGCAGCATCGCGCCGAGGACGAGTTGGCCGGGCGTGCTCGGGTAGGTCGTCGATTTCTCGTCCGCCTGCGTATCGATGCGGACGTAGCGGAGGAAACGATCGAGCAAGGTGCGCGTGGAAATCATCGGTTTCAATCCCTCAGGTTCGCGAGCAGCGCGCGCAGCTTGGCGAGGAGCCGGCTGCGCACGAGATAGACGTAATTCACTTCGACGCCGCTGGCGGTCGCGACGGCGACGGCGGGTTCCTCGTCCAGCACGTGCCGGCGGAAGATCGTCCAGACATCGGCGCGCACCTGCTCCTTGAGGAGCCGCAGCGCGGCGCGGGCGAGCACGGCTCGCTCCTGGATCTCGAGTTCGTCGGGCGATTCGGCGGCGACGACCTGCGAGAGTTCGTACTCGGCGGCGCGTTCGCCGCGCTTGCGAAAGAGGTCGACGCACTTCGAGCGCGTGACGGTGCGGAGCCAGGCGCGGAAGCTGCGCGAGGAATCGTAGTCCCACGCGGGGAGGCGTTTGGCGAGTTCGAGGAAGACATCCTGGGCGACGTCGGCGCGGTCGTGGCGGTCCGCGAGGGAGCGGCGGGTCCAGTGGTCGACGAGGGGCGCGAGGAGGCGCACAAGGTCGTCCCACGCGGCGTCGTCGCGCGAGTCGCGGATGCGTTGGAGCAGCGTGACGGGGGTGTGCGGCAGCAGGGCGCTGCGGGCGGCGCGGTCGAGCGTGGAGAGCGGCTGCGTCTCGGCCATTCGAACTGTTCTACGGCGCGGGCGGCGGGATTCAGGGCCGGCGGGCGACGGCGATCATGCAATCGCTCTGGCCGGCGAGGTACGTCAGCCAGGCGGCGAATTTCGCCATCGGCTTCCACGCCAGCGGGCGCTGCCATAGGTTCGCGGTCCCTTTCTTCATCGCGAGTTTCGCACTTGAGCGCAGCCAGTCGCCGTGGCGGATCGGTCGGACCGATTCGACGCGGAAGCCGCTCGACTCCATCGCGTCCGTCAGCGTCTTCGGCGTGAAGTGGACGAGGTGGCGCGGCAGGTCGAGGCCGAACCAGGCGGGGCCGAACCAGCGGAACGGCCAGCTATCGATGTTCGGGCAGGCGACGATGAGTTTGCCGCCGGGCGTGAGCAGGCGGTAGGCTTCGGCGAGGATGGCGAGCGGATCGTGGACGTGTTCGAGGGAGTGCCACATCGTGACGACTTCGAAGCTCGCGGGGGCGAGGTCTTCGTGGGGCAGCGATCCGACGAGGGCCGTGAGGCCGAGCGACTCCTGCACTTCGCGGACGGCACCGACGGCGGCGTCGAGTCCGGTGACCTGCCAGCCGCGGTCGGCCATGCGCTTCAGGAACGATCCGCCGCCGCAGCCGAAATCGAGGAGCCGGCCGGGGGGGCCTTCCCAAGGCAGTTCGCCGCGGCGTTCGACGGAGCGGCCGGAGAGGCGGCCCCACCAAGAACTGGGGCGGTCGGCGTCCATCTTGCGCGGGCGGCGGTGCGGCTTGTAATCGCCGGGATAAAACCGTCCGATGCACGCGGCGTCGGGCCGGGGGTTCGTGTAGCGCAGCGAGCAGTGGCGGCACTGGACGACGGCGAACCAGAGGCCGTCGCCTTCGGCGGGCGTCGGGTCCTGCGCCTCCTGGATGCAATCGGCATCCACGTGCCCACAGAGCGGGCAGTGCGTTTCGTCCCAGGCGACGGCCGCGGCCGGGCTGGGGCGGGCGGAAATACGCGGAAGCATCATGGCCGGAAATCTAACCCCCCGGAAAGATCGGCGTCAATTGCAAGATGGTCAGTAGACGCGCGGCCAGACGCCGGGGGTGGCGACTTCGAGCAGGTGGCCGTCGGGGTCGCGGAAGTAGAGGCTCGTTCCGCCGCGCGGCCAGTCGCGCGTCTCCAGAATGGGAAGCTGATGCCGCGCCAGCCAGGCCTTCCAGTCTTCCAGCGCCGCCTTCGGGATGGCGAAGGCGATGTGCGACTGGCCGGTTCCGTCGTGCGGCACCGGCAGGCTCGCCGACGCCCCCTTGCGGAAGAGCAGCAGCACGAGGCGATCGGGAATGACCAGCGCGTAGAGCCGGTCGTTCGCCACCATTTCCTCGAAGCCGAAAACGTCGCGATAGAAGCGGGACGAGCGCGCCGGGTCGTCCACGTACAGGGCCGTTTCCAGCAGTCCATCGAGTGGCGGCATGGGAATTCGCTCCCGGAGGGTGATTCAAGGTAATCGGATCTCGCATAGAACGAAAGCGACTTCCCGGAATCGGAGCATTTCCATGTCGCGACTCGTCCTCATCTTCGCCGCCTTCGCCGGTTCGCTCGCGGTGGCAGCCGAGCCGCCGAAGCCGAACATCGTCTTCATCGTCGGCGACGACATGGGCTACGCCGACGTCGGCTTCCACGGCTGCAAGGACATCCCCACGCCGCACCTGGATGCGCTGGCGAAGTCCGGCACGCGCTTCACCAACGGCTACGTCAGCGGGCCGTACTGCTCGCCGACGCGCGCCGGGCTGCTCACGGGGCGCTACCAGAATCGCTTCGGCCACGAATTCAACCCCGCCGGCGGCCAGCAAGGACTTCCCACGACGGAGGTCACGATCGCCGACAAATTCAAGGCCGCCGGCTACCGCACCGCACTCGTCGGCAAATGGCACCTCGGCACCGGCGAGCGCCACCCGCAAAAGCGAGGCTTCGACGACTTCTTCGGCTTCCTCGGCGGCGCCCACGACTACTTCAACCCGAACGGCATCCTCCGCGGTACCGAACCGGCCGGCGACAAAACCTACCTGACGGACGCGATCGCCCGCGAGTCGGTCGCCTTCATCGACCGGAACAAAGACCGGCCGTTCTTCCTGTATCTCGCCTTCAACGCCGTCCATACGCCGATGCAGGCGGACGACCCGCGCCTGGCGAAGTTCGCCAGCATCAAGGATCCGACGCGCCGTAAGTACGCCGCGATGATGTCCGCGATGGACGACGCCGTCGGGCAGGTGGTTAGCAAGCTGAAGGACGCGAAGCTGACGGAGAAGACGCTCGTCGCGTTCATCAGCGATAACGGCGGTCCGACGATGACGGGCACAACAACGAACGGTTCGTCGAACGCGCCGCTGCGTGGCTCGAAGCGCACGACGCTCGAGGGCGGCGTGCGCGTGCCGTTCGTCGTGTCGTGGCCGGGCACGCTGCCGGCGGGCGCGACCGACGCCCGGCCGGTGATCCAGCTCGACTTGCACGCGACGGCGCTCGGCGCCTCCGGCCTCGGCGTGAAGCCGGACGCGAAACTCGACGGCGTGGACCTGCTGCCGTTTCTCACGATTCGCAAAACGGAGACGCCCCACGCGGCGCTCTACTGGCGCTTCGGCCAGCAGATGGCGATTCGCAAAGGCGACTGGAAGCTCGTGAAGTACGACCTCGCGGCCGAGGGCGGAAAGGGCACTTCCGCGGCGAAGCTGTACAACCTCGCCGATGATATCGGCGAAGCGACCGACCTCGCGGCGAAGGAGCCGGCGCGCGTGCGCGACCTCCAGGCGGCGTGGGACGATTGGAACAAAGGCAACGTCAAGCCGCTGTGGGGCGGCGGCAAGGCCGAGTGATGGAGCGGACCATGCGTGGCCTCGGATTCCTTCTCGCGGTGATGCTCGCGGCGACGGCGCGTGCCGAGTCGAAGCCGCACGTCGTGCTGTTCCTCGCCGACGATCTCGGCGTGCTCGATTGCGGACCCTACGGCGGCAAGGACGTTCCGACGCCGAACATGGACCGGCTGGCGAAGGACGGGCTGACGTTCCGGAAGGCATTCGTGTCGTCGCCGAGTTGTGCCCCAAGCCGGGCGGCGCTGCTGACCGGCCTCGACCCGATGCGCAACGGCGCGATGCTGAACCACGCCCGCCCGAAGGCGAGCCTCAAGAAATGGCCGGCCTACTTCCGCGAGCAGGGCTACGAAGTCGCCGCCATCGGCAAGGTCGCCCACTACGCGCAGGTGACGGAATACGGTTTCGACCGCGCCAGCCATTTCAAATACCACGAGGACGATTGCATCGCGGAGGCGGTGAAGTTCCTCGAAGGCCGCAAGTCCGACAAACCGCTGTGCCTGCTGGTGGGCACCAACTGGCCGCACGTCCCGTGGCCGAAGGAATCGGCGATCGTGGTCGGGAAGCTCCCGCCGACGATGGTCGACACGTCGGAGACTCGGTCCGCGCGGGCGCGCTACCTCGCCGCCGTCGCAAACGCCGACCGCGATCTCGGCCTCGTCCGCGCCGCCGCGACAAAGAAGTTGGGCGAGAACGTCTTCTTCGCCTTCACGTCCGACCACGGCTCGCAGTTCCCCTTCGGCAAGTGGAACCTCACCGACGCCGGCGTGCGCACGCCGTTGATCGTAAGCTGGCCCGGCCGCGTGAAGCCCGGCACCGCCACCGACGCAATGGTCGGCTGGATCGACCTGCTGCCGACCCTGCTCGCGGCCACGGGCGCGGAACCGCCGAAGGACCTCAGCGGCCGCTCGTTCCTCGACGTGCTACTCGGCAAGACGGACCGCCACCGGGACAAGGTCTTCCTCACGCACAGCGCCGACGGCCAGATGAACCGCTACCCGATCCGCGGCGTGCGCACCGCCGACTGGAAGTACATCCGAAACCTCGATCCGTCGGCGGAGCACCACACGCACGTCGACAAGGGGAACGCCGGCGCCGACGGCCGCGCATACTGGGATTCGTGGGTGGCGAAGGCGAAGACCGACCCCGCCGCCGCCGCGATCGTGACGCGCTACCACACGCGCCCGGCGGAGGAACTGTACGACGTAGCGAACGACCCGCACGAACGGACGAACCTCGCCGCCGACCCGAAGCAGGCCGACCGCTTGAAGGCCCTGCGCGCCGACCTCGACGCGTGGATGGCCGCCAACGGCGACCGCGGCCTCGCGACCGAACGCGAACTGCCGAACCCGAACGCCAAACCCAAACCGAAGGACTGACCCGTGCGCTTCCTCCTCTCCCTCACGGTCACGATCGTCCTGTCGGCTTCGGCGTCCGCCGCGCCTCCGAAGCCGAACGTCATCTTCATCCTCGCCGACGACCTCGGCTGGACCGATCTCGGCTGCCAAGGGTCGAAGTACTACCGCACGCCGCACATCGACAAGCTCGCCGCCGCCGGCCTGCGCTTCACCGATGGCTACACCTGCGGCCCCAACTGCCAGCCCTCCCGCGCCGCCCTCCTGACCGGCCAGTACGGACCCCGCACCGGCGTCTACACCGTCGGCGGCATCGACCGCTTCGACTGGAAATCCCGGCCGCTCCGCCCCGTCGACAACGTCGAAAAGCTCCCGCTCGACCGCAAGACGATTGCTGACGTAATGAAGTCCGCCGGCTACGCCACCGCGATGTTCGGCAAGTGGCACCTCGGACAGGACCCGGATCACCACCCCGCCAAACGCGGCTTCGACGAAGCGATCGTCTCGATGGGCAAGCACTTCGACTTCAATACCCAACCGAAGGTGAACGTGCCGAAGGGCGCGTACCTCGCCGACTTCCTGACGGACAAGGCCATCGGCTTCATCGAGAAGAACAAGGACAAGCCGTTCTTCCTCTACCTGCCGCACTTCGGCGTGCATTCGCCGTTCGAGGCGAAGCCGGAGCTGATCGCGAAGTTCAAGGACGTCCCCGCCGCCGGCGGCCACGCGAACCCGACCTATGCGGCGATGATCGCGAGCGTCGACGAATCGGTCGGCCGCATCGTGGCGAAGCTGGACGAACTCAAGCTCGCCGAGAACACGGTCGTGATCTTCAGCAGCGACAACGGCGGCGTCGGAGGCTACGTGCGCGAGGGGTTGAAGAAGTCCGGCGACGTGACCGACAACGCCCCGCTGCGCTCCGGCAAAGGAAGCCTGTACGAGGGCGGCGTGCGCGTGCCGTGGATCGTGCGCTGGCCGGCGCAGGTGAAGCCCGGCACGACGGACGTGCCGATCATCGGCGTCGACCTGCTGCCGACGCTTGCGGAACTAGCCGGTGCCCGGCTCCCGGAGCAACCGCTCGACGGCGCGAGTCAGGTTGCCACGTTCACCTCCGGCGGCCTCGAAGCCCCCGTGCGCGATCTCTACTGGCACTTCCCCGGCTACCTCGGCGCCGGTGCCGGCTCGTGGCGCACCACCCCCGCCGGCGCAATCCGCTCCGGCGACTGGAAGCTCCTCGAATTCTTCGAGACCGGAAAGAAAGAGCTCTACAACCTGCGGGACGACCTCTCGCAGAAGACCGATCTCGCGAAAGCGAACCCCGACAAGGCCGCGGAACTGCACGCGAAGCTCGTCGCATGGCGCACGGCCGTCAAAGCGCCGATGCCCGCCAAGAACGCGAAATAATCACTGCTGGAGTCCGAACCATGTTCCGTTCCCTTTTCGCGCTCGCGCTGTTGGCCCTTCCCGCCGCTGCCGCCGAACCGCGCCCGAACGTCGTCCTCGTCATGGCCGACGACCAGGGCTGGGGCGACATGGCCTACAACGGCCACCCGCGCGTCAAGACCCCGCACTTCGACGCGATGGCCAAGGAAACGATCCGCTTCGACCGCTTCCACGCCGCCGCGCCCGTCTGCTCCCCCACGCGAGCCAGCGTCCTCACCGGCCGCACGCCCAACCGCATGGCGACCTTCCAATGGGGCCACCCGATCCGCCCGCAGGAGACGACGATCGCGCACGTCCTGAAAGCCGCCGGCTACCGCACCGGGCACTTCGGCAAATGGCATGTCGGCTCCGTCCAGAAGGCCGGCCGCGCCAACCCCGGCGCGATGGGCTTCGATGAATGGGTGTCCGCCCCCAACTTCTTCGACCTCGACCCCGTGCTCAGCGACAAGGGCAAGGCCACCGAATTCAAGGGCGATAGCTCCGACGTCACCGCCGACCTCGCCGTGAGGTTCTTCCGCGACTGCGCCGCCCGGAAGCAGCCGTTCCTCGCCGTCGTCTGGTTCGGCTCGCCGCACAACCCCCACAAGGCACTCCCCGCCGACCGCGAACCGTACGCCGACCGCCCCGCCGCCGAGGCGAACTTCCTCGGCGAAATCACCGCGATGGACCGCGCCTTCGGGAAGGTGCGATCGGAATTGAAGTCGCTCGGCCTGACGGAGAACACGATCCTCTGGTACTGCTCGGACAACGGCGCGCTGCCGAAGCTCGGCTCGACCGGCGGCGCCCGCGGCAACAAGGGGCAGGTGTACGAGGGCGGCCTGCTCGTGCCGGCGCTCCTCGAATGGCCGGCGCGCTTCGCCAAGCCGAAGGTCGTGAAGACCGATTGCGTCACGTCGGACATCTACCCGACGATCCTCGAATGGACGGGCACGAAAGCCGCGAAGCAACCCCCGCTCGACGGCGCGAGCCTTGCCGGCCTGCTCGACGGAACCACGGAGACTCGCGCGAAGCCGATCGGCTTCTGGAATCACCCGACGCCCGGCGTCGGCACGCCCTCCAAGGAATGGATGGACGACCTGCTGAAGGATCAGACGGCCGGACGCGAGCCGAGCGATCCCGTGCGGCTCTTCGCCAAGGCCGGCGACCTCACGAAGCAGTATCCGCTCGATCAGTTCCCCGGCCATTCCGCGTGGATCGATGGTTCGTGGAAGCTCCACCGAATCGAGACCGCGAAATCCAACGGCGTCAAGTGGGAGCTTTACGACCTCGCGACCGATCCGAAGGAATCGAAGGACCGCCTCGCCGCCGAACCGGACCGTGCCGCGAAACTCCAGAAGAGCCTCACCGCGTGGCTCGGCTCCGTCGTGCGCAGCCTCAACGGCGAAGACTACGCTTCCGGGAATTCGAAATGAACCGCATCCTGCTCGCGCTCATTCTCGCCCTTGCGGCGCTCCCGTCCCGCGCCGCCGATCGGCCGAACATCGTCGTCGTCCTCGCCGACGATTTCGGCTGGGGCGACCCCGCGTGCCAGGGAAACAAACTCGTCGAGACGCCGATCATCGACCGCCTCGCGAAGGAGGGCGTACGTTTCACCCAGGGCTACGTCGCCGCGCCGATTTGTTCACCCTCCCGCTGCGGCATCATCACCGGAAACTTCCCGGCCCGGTGGAAGATCACGAGCTTCCTGCAGACCCGCGCGGGGAACAAGGCCTGCGAAATGGCGGACTACCTCGACCCGACGGCGCCGTCGCTGCCGCGCATGCTCAAGGACGCCGGTTACGCGACCGCGCACGTCGGCAAGTGGCACCTCGGCGGCGGCCGCGACGTGACCGACGCGCCGAAGTTCGCCGCCTACGGCTACGACCTCGGCCTCGGCACGTACGAAAGCCCCGAACCGGCCGCCCCGCTCGGACTCAAGACCACCCCCTGGGGGCCGCAAGATCAACTCGAACCGCAACAGGTGCCCCGCCACCGCCGCACCGCCTGGATGGTCGATCGCACGCTCGAATTCCTGAAGGCGAATGCCGCGAAGCGGTGCTTCGTGAACCTCTGGCTAGACGACACCCACACGCCGTTCGTCCCGTCCGACGCCGCCCTCAAGGCGGCGCGCCGGCCGATGGAGGGCGAACCCAAGGCGAAGTACCGCGCCGTGCTCGTCGAGATGGACCGGCAGATCGGCCGGCTGCTGGACGGTCTGAAGGGCACGAACACGCTGGTGCTGTTCCTCGGGGACAACGGCGCATCCCCGCCCTTCGAGCGCGAGCGCAGCGGCGGGCTGCGCGGGCAGAAGCTGAGCCTGTACGAGGGGGGCGTCCGCGTGCCGATGATGGCGTGGTGGCCGGGCACGCTCGCCGGCGGTGCCGTGAACGAGACGACCGTGCTTGCGACGGTGGACTTCCTGCCGACGCTCGCGACGATCGCCGGCGCGAAGCTCCCCGCCGACGCGAAGCCCGACGGCGAGGACCTCTCCGCCGCCCTGCGGGGCGAAGCGCCGGTTCGCCGGAAGCCGCTCCTCTGGGAGTACGGCCGCAACGCCACGTCCTTCGCCTACCCGAAGGACGCGAAGCATCGAAGCCCGAACC
The DNA here is from genome assembly GCA_022842245.1 of Gemmataceae bacterium. GTDB lineage: Bacteria > Planctomycetota > Planctomycetia > Gemmatales > Gemmataceae > Limnoglobus. The sequence continues at coordinate 34,865 of JALHPZ010000038.1, read as the reverse complement.
TCGCGATCCGGTCCGGCGATTGGAAGCTGCTGGTGAACGCCGACGGTACCGGTGCGGAGTTGTACGACCTCTCGAAGGACCGCGCCGAGGCGGTGAACCGCGCCGCCGACCATCCCGACCGCGTCGGCGAACTGACGGCCGCCGTGCTGGCGTGGCGCAAGTCGCTGCCGTGAAAGTGTCGGGCACTCGCTCCGCGAGTGCCCCGCGGGCCTTTCCGGATCGAATCGATCCTTCGCGCTGAATTCCACCCGATTCGACCCTGACTCCCGCTCCCGCGCGATCATCGCCTCCGGGGGCACTCGCGGAGCGAGTGCCCGACACGATCACCTCACGGCTTCGCCGGGACGGCGTTCCAAACCTTGATGTCGTCGAACGAGCCGGACTTCCCCGCCACGCCCAACTCGATCTTCGACTTCGTCGCGTGGCCGATGCCCGACGACTTCAAATACGCCATCGGCTTCCCGTCGATCGACACGCGCATCGCCTCGCCGACCGTCTCGACGGCGAGCGCGTACCATTTGCCGGCTTCGAGCTTCGCGGGATACGTGATGCTGCGGCCGGCGAGTAGTTTCGCCACCTCCGCCTTCTTCGCCGGGTCCTTCTTCATCTCGTAGATGTCGTTGCGCATCGTGCCGTCGCGCTCGTCGATGATCGTCACGCCGGTGAGCCGCACCTGTGCGCGGCAGATGTGGCCGTAGTGCGCGCCGGTGTATTTGCGGTCGTCGAACTCGACGTCGATCATGGTCGCGCCGTCGAAGCGGATCTTCACCTCGACGACGCTGTCCTTCGTGGGAATCTCCAATCCATGCACCGCCGCGTGCGCCTTCACGACCGATTTGCCGTCGGCGGAGGGCATGTCCTTGTCGCGCGTCTGCGTGCCGGTAAGCGCGCCTTTGCCGAAGGCGAACGTCGGCACGACGCGGTGCCAGGGCTTCGCGGGCATGGCCGACTCGAAATCGTCGGCGAAGAGCAGTTCCTTCTTCTCCGCGATCGGCGCGGCGGGGACCGGCGGCTTGTCGGCCGCGAAGCCCAGCGAGGCGAATACCAGCAGCGAGAGCGAGGCGGTGGCGAGCGGGTGCATGGGGGATCGCTTTCGAGAGAGGGATCGGCGAACGGAAAGATTTTCGGAAAATTCTACGGATTTTCACTTGCGTGAATCACGTTCGTCAGCGGCTGCAAAAACCGTTGCCGCAAAAGAACTTGTAACCGAAATCTCACATCCGGTTCTGGAAGGGGTGCGAGCGGCGCGCGACGACAATTTCCGTTAACACAGTTAGAACCGGCAAGATTCTTCTTGACACGGATTCATGCCAGCCATTAAATAGACCTTGCTGAAGAGGATACCGTCCTTGTGGACGGATCGCCCCCCTCGGATTCGATTCATCCTCTGGCAAGGATTACCCGTCATGTCGTTCTTCAAACTCCGACTGGAAGTCATGGAGAACCGGGAAACGCCCACGGTTCTGCCGGTCGACCCGACCGGTCCCGCTCCCGTCGCCCCGCCGCCCGAAGAGCCTGCCGAACCGGCCCCGACGCCGCCGGCCGAAAACCCGCCGCCCCCGCCGCTGCCGGAGTGGTGAGCCGTTACCAGTGACACACTGCGAAAGCCCCGGCCGATGCCGGGGCTTGTTCGTTTCCGGACGTCGGCGACGACTTCGCGGGAATTTCAGCTGCGTTGGCTGTTTGGTCCGCGATCCGTTGATATGCTATTTTGAACAGTAGCCAACGGAAGATCACCATGACCGCCACGCTCCTCTACGACGTCGTCCCGTCGCCCCTCGGCGACCTGCTGCTCACTTCCGATGGCGAACGCCTCACGGGGCTGATCTTCGACGAGGCCCCCACGGACGAAATGGAACGCGACCGCGCTGCACTCAAGCGATCGGTGGACCAGTTGAAGGCCTACCTCGCCGGCGAACTCACGGAGTTCGATCTCGGTCTCGAACAGCCCGGCACGGAGTTCCAGCAGCGAGTCTGGGCCGAGCTGATGGCGATCCCGTACGGCGAAACGATCTCGTACGCGGAGCTGGCTCACCGGATCGGGCAGCCGAAGGCGTCCCGCGCCGTCGGCTGCGCGAACGGTCGCAACCGCATCGCCATCGTCGTCCCCTGCCACCGCGTCATCGCCGCCGACGGCACCCTCGGCGGCTACGGCGGCGAACTGTGGCGCAAGGAATGGCTGCTGAACCTCGAACGCCGCTGACCTATCCTGATCGTATGGAATACCTCTGCCTGACCCTCATCGGCCGACCCGGCGAGTCCGAAGCCGCCTTCCAGTCCCGTCTCTACGCCTTCTGGACCCACGTGCTGCGTCAGCGCCCGGCGGTCTACGAGCGGGTCTATTCCGAGGCGGTGGAATTCGAGGAAGACGCCGGCCGCGTCGTCCGCCGTTACATGGTCGAACCGGATGCGGTGGACGAACTGATCCCGGACCTGACCGCGCACGAGATCGCCTTCGCGGATGTCGACCGCGACGACCGCTATTCGAAGGCCGAAGCCTCGACGAACGAATGGTTCCAGATCGAGTGAGGCCCGCGTAGCCCGGACCCGCCGGGTGTGCGTCTAATGTGTTGGTGGGACATTTGTCGACTCCGCCGGCCCTCTTCAGGCCGAAGGCCTGCGAGTGCTCAGCCCAGGGCGAGCCGTCTTCGGCGACGCCCTGGGTCGCCGCCGATCCAACCCGCAGTCCAACGGACTGCGACAAACCGCGAACCCGTCAGCGTCCTGTCTCAGCCCTTCGGGCTGATGGTTGTCCTCACCCGTTACCCAGGGCGTCGTCGCAAAGCCTCCTCGCCCTGGGCTACGCACTCCCAGTCCTACGGACTGAAGACCGGCGGACTGAACAAGTTTGCCTCCGACTTCCTTGACGCTCGCCCGGATCCGCCCGAATGTCCGCTTTTTTCTGGCATGCGACGTCGACCGGGGTATGATCCATTTTCGATCGACCATTCGGGCGATCCCCAGTCGGGTAACCAACGCATGCCCGCCTTATCGACCCTTCCCGACGCCGTTCGGCATCGACTCGCGCTATCGGAAACGATTTTTCAGCATGCCCCGATCGGCCTGGCGTTCGTGGACCGTCAGTTCCGGTACGTGCACGTGAACGATGTCCTGGCGCGAATCGATCGACGACAACCGAGCGAGCAGATTGGTCGGTTCGTGTGGGAGATCGTGCCCGATCTCTGGCCCCGATTGAAGCCCCTCTACGAACGCTCGTTCGCCGGCGAAACGATCGTCAATCACGAATTCTCCGGGCCGTCGCCCCATGACGGCCAGACCCGGCACTGGCTGGTGAGTTATTATCCGGTCCGCCATGGCAACGAGGTGATCGGCGCCGGCGTGGTCGTCAACGACATCACCGACCGCAAGCGGGCGGAAGACGCGCTGGCGACGCGGACCGATTTATACGAAATGCTGGCGCGGACCACGCGGGCGGTGAACCGCTGCCGGTCCCCCCGGGAACTGTACGAGGAAGTCTGCCGCATCGCCGTCGAGTCGGGCCGCTTCCTCTTCGCATGGGTCGGCGAACCCCGGAACGGCGTCGTGGAGCTGGTGGCGCGGGCCGGGGACGACGGCGGGTACATGGATCGGATCGTCATCACGCTGGACGAGGCCGATCCGCGTTCGCACGGTCCCACCGGCCGCGCCGCCGTCACGGGTCGCTCGTTCGTGGTCAACGATTTCCTCGCCTCGACGATGACCAAACCGTGGCATGCCGAGGCCCGGCGGGTCGGAATCGCGGCGTCGGCCGCCTTCCCGTTCCGCGAGCGCGGCGAGGTCATCGCCGTCTTCACGCTCTATGCCCCGGAACCGGGCTTCTTCACGGACGATCTCGTCGCCACGCTCGGCGAGATCACCCCGATTGTTTCCTTCGCCCTCGATTCGTTCGTGCACGATCGGGAACGACGGCGCGACGAAGCCGAACTCCGCTTTCGCGATCGCGCGCTCCAGAACGTCTCGCAGGGAATCGTCATTCTCGACCCCCGGACGCCCGGCAATCCCATCATCTACGCGAACCCGGGCTTTCAGCGGATGACCGGCTATTCGGCCGCGGAATTGATCGGACTGGATGGCCGGTTCCTGATCGGAGCGTTCACCGATCCGGCGACGGTGGCGGAAGTCGATGGCGCGCTGCGGGACGGGCACGACTGCGCCGTGGAGATGGAACTCCAGCGCAAGGACGGCACCCCGTTCTGGTCGTCGCTGGCCATCTCCCCGATGCGGGAGACGGCGGAAGCTCCCCCGACGCACTTCGTGGCCGTCCTGGCCGACATTACCGAGAAGCGCCGGCTGGAATCGCTCTTGCGGCAATCCCAGAAGATGGAAGCGATCGGACAACTGGCGGGCGGCATCGCGCACGACTTCAACAACCTGCTCACGATCATCACGGGATACGGCGAACTGGTTCTCGACACGACGCCGGCGGAGGACGCCCGCCGACCGTTCCTTGAGGAGATCGTCCAGGCCGGCGAGCGCTCGACCGCTCTGACCCGGCAACTCCTCGCCTTCAGTCGCAAGCAGGTCCTCGCCCCGAAGGATTTGAATCTGAACGACGTGATCCGCCATACCGAGAAGATGCTCCGCCGGATCATCGGCGAAGACGTGGTTCTGGAAACGCGCCTGGCACCGAACCTCGCCACCGTGCGGGCCGACCCGGGTCAGGTCGAGCAGGTATTGCTCAATCTGGCGGTCAACGCCCGCGATGCGATGCCCCGCGGGGGTCGCATCACCGTCTCGACCGCCAATGTGGAACTGCCGGACGATCCGGAATTGCGGCAGGTCGGCCTCGGCGCCGGGGCTTATGTTCGACTGACCGTGTCGGACACCGGCGAGGGGATGACCGAGCACGTGCGCGCCCGGCTCTTTGAACCCTTCTTCACGACCAAAGGGGCCGGCAAGGGCACCGGACTCGGGCTGGCGGTCGTCCACGGCATCGTGCGGCAAAGCGACGGCGCGATCCGCGTGCTGAGCGAACCGGGCCAGGGAACCACCTTTCAAATCGATCTGCCCCGGGTCGCCGGTGCCGTGATCGCGGCCGCTCCGAAACCGCTTCCCGCGGCACTACCCCAGGGGACGGGTACGATTCTGCTCGTCGAAGATGAAGACGGAGTCCGCACGTTGGTTCGATTCATACTGGAGCAGGCCGGTTATGACGTGCTGGACGCGGCTTCCGGCCACGACGCGATTCGCATCGCGCGCGAGCATGCCGGCATGATCCGGCTTTTGATAACGGATGTCGTGATGCCCGGCCTCGATGGGCGCGCACTGTCGGATCAGATCGCCACCCTGCATCCGGGCATTCGCATCCTGTTTCTGTCCGGCTACACCGACGACGCCGTCCTCCGTTACGGCGTCCGCCACGATCAGGTCGATTTCCTTCAAAAACCGTTCACGCCACTCGCCCTCGTCGGCAAGGTTCACGACGTCGTTTCGCGCGGGACGCCCTGATTGGCGGCGACGTTCCGCTACGATGACGGGATGACCCAAACGCCGGCCGCCGCCGGGCGCGTCGCGTTCCTGAAGACCGTGCCGCCCGGCGAGCTGATGATCCACGAAATCTACCGCAGCCTGCAGGGCGAATCGACCTACGCGGGGCTTCCGTGCGTCTTCGTGCGCACCACAGGTTGCTCGCTGCGCTGTTCGTGGTGCGATACGCCGCACGCGTTCAACCGGGGCGAACGGATGCCGCGCGAGGAGGTGCTGGCGCAGGCGCTCGCCTTCGACACGCCGCTCGTGGAAGTGACCGGCGGCGAGCCGCTGGAGCAGCCCGACGTGATCCCGCTGCTGGCGGAACTGGCGGACGCCGGGCGGACGGTGTTGCTCGAGACGAGCGGCGCGCTGGACATTTCGCAAGTCGATCGGCGCGTGCACGTCATCATGGATTTGAAATGCCCCGACAGCGGCGAGTGCGATCGCAACCTCTGGGCGAACCTCGACCATTTGAAGCCGACCGACGAGATCAAGTTCGTGATCGCGAGCGCCCGGGACTGGCAGTGGGCCGAGCGAACGATCCGCGAGCACCGGCTGGACGAACGCTTCCGCGTGCTCGTCTCCGGCGTCTACGGGCTGAACCTCGCCGACTTGGCCGCGTGGGTGCTGGCGTCGAAGTTGAACGTCCGCATGCAGCTCCAGATGCACAAGTACATCTGGGACCCGACCGCGCGCGGCGTCTGAGCGCCGCGACTACGGCTTCAACTCCTCGATCTCCATGGCCTTCACGCGCAGCACGCTGCCGCCCGTCAGGTGCAGCCCGATGGCGTTCCCGGCCGCGGGCATCCGGTCGTCGGTCTGGTCGGCCGTCTTCACGCCGTCGACGAACACCTGCACGCGGTTCCCCTTCACCTCGACTTCGATCGTGTTCCAGGCGTCCGCGGCCACCTTCGCCTTCGCCAGCAGCGGCGCGTCGTCCGAGGCGCGCATCGTCAGCCGGCCAGTCTCCCCGCCGACCTCGCCCTTCTCCGTGCCGATCCACACCTTGAGGTATCCGCCCGGCCCCGTCGGGTTGATCCCCGGCAGCGCCGCGATGCGGCTCGCCCAGTTCTCCGACGGCTTCACTGTCACCTTCAACCGGAAGTGCCGGTAGTCCTTCCGCTTCGTGGCCAGTGTGCTGCCGCCGACGAAGTCGGAGTTCTTCCAACCGCCGACGAGTTCGCCGGCCTCGACCTTCCAGGTCGCGTTCGCGTTGCCGACCGCCTCCCAGCCGGTCAGGTCCTTGCCGTTGAAGAGCGAAAGATAGCTTGTCGCAATCGGCGAGGCGGCCGCAAATACTTCGATCTCCGAAATGCCGGGGCGCGGCTTGCCCTTGAGAATCTTCAACTGCAACCGGACAAATTCTTTCACGTCTGCGGGTACGTCGAAGTCGACTGACTTGCGACTGTTTAAGTTCCGAATCGGCGCACTCCAAACAGTTTTTCCCGCGGAATCCTGCAGTTCCAGAGTTGCCTCTTCGATGGGATCGTTGGCCGCGCTCTGGCGGCTATGAAGACGAATGAGCGAAGTTCGAATCGGCGCGTTCCAGGCGAGCGAAATCGTTGCCGGCAAATTCTGTGACCAGAGAAGCCCCTCGGATTTCAAATCGCCATCGTTGATCGCCGTAAGGGGATTTTCCAAACCGGCTTCGTTCCCGAGTTTCTTATCGCACGTCACCACGGCCTCCCGAGCGAGATTCCGCAGTTTGTCGGAGACTACCGGCCTATCGCTATTCTGTGTCATCCCCGGCGACGGTTGTGTCAGTTCCTTGATCGACACGTTGCGGTATCGCATCGTTCCCGTGTTGATCTGGAATCCGACCCGTCCGCTCTTTCGAAGGAGGCCGGGTTCGAAGTTGAAGGGCCGGGCGGCGGCCGGGTCGAGCTTCAGGTCGACGCACGCCACGCCGTCGAAGCTGGCCGTGCAGGCGTCGCCTTTCACCGTGACCTCGACGGTGTGCCACTGACCGACCACGACCTTCGGCGCTTTCGTCGGCGGCACGAACGGCACGGATGATTTCAACCAGTGCGCCGCCCCGGTCGCGTCGCGGCTCTCGTGCGTCGGGTTCGTCAGCTTGATAAGCGGGTGCTCGAAGATCTGCGCCATGTCGGTCATCGGCACCTTTTCACCGTATTCGGCGCGCAGATCGACCGCCCCGTGCGATTGGGCATCGCCGACCTGGAACTCGAATCTCAGCGTGAAATCCGAGTACTGCTTTTCGGTCAAAAAGTGTCCCCGGGACTTGTAGTCCTTGGAGCGCCCCACGATCGCCCCGTTCTCGACGGACCACTGGTTGGCGTCGCCGCCTTCGACCATCCAGCCGGTTCGGTCCTGTCCGTTAAAGAGCGAAGTGAACCCACTGGGCGTCGCCGCCGGCGTCGGGGCCGGCATCGGCGCCGGCGCGACGGCCACCGCGGTCACGTCCACCAGCTCCGCCACGTGGAACGTCGTCGGGTCGAACGTCGTGCCGAGGCCGAGGAATCCGTCGCCGATCTTCCATTCGTTCGGCATGCGCAGGTCGGTGAAGTTCGTCGCATGCTTCACGACGAGCTTGCCGTCGATCGTCGCCGAGATCGAATCCTTCCGCACGCTGATCACGCTCGTATGGCGCGTGTTCCGCTTGATGGACGTCGGCCCGCCGATGATGTTCGTGCCGTCGCGCGTCAGCGGGTGCCCGGTCACGGCGTCGAAGCCGTCCCACTTCCCGCCCCACGCGCCCATCAGGAACGAGAAGCCGTTCCCGCCGGCGCTGAGCAGTTGCAGCACGTCGTTGCCGCCCCCCTTGGGCGTGAACTCGATCCGGAAGTCGTACTCGGCCGGCAACGGCTGATGGGGGAACTTGATGCGGCAGTAGGCGCTGTTTTCGGAGGTGATGCCGTCCGGCCCACGCGTCCAGGTCCCCTTCACGGCGTCGCGGTCCACGTCGACGAGCGCGAGCAAGTCGACGGTGCGGGCGTTCGCCTTCGGCGCGCTCGGCACAAATCCCGGTATCGGTACGCGCGCGATCCGCAGGCCGACGTGGCGGTGCCGTTCGTTCGGCGTCCAGGGGCTTTGCCAGTTGATGTCGCAGTAGCTCGCGATCTCCCAGTGGCTACCGCCCCGATTGGCACGGGCCTCCTTGCCGCTCGCATCCCGCAGGGGTGGTGTGGGTTCGTCGTTGCACCATTCCGATACGTTGCCGTGCATGTCGTACAGGCCGAGTTTGTTCGGCTGGTACTTCCCGACTGGGCAGGGGTTCTTCAGGCTGTCGCCGAAGTTGGCCTGCCCGGCCGCGAGCGTATCCGAAGGTTCCCCGGCGTAGTATTTGAAGCCATACGCGGACGGCGGTTGCCCCGGCCCGCCGCGGCACGCATACTCCCACTCCGCCTCCGTGGGCAAGCGGTACTCCCACCCCGGTTCCTTCAATCGTTCGTTGAGCTTCTTCGCGAACTCCCGACATTCGTGCCACGTGACTGCATTGACGGGGAACCGCTTCTGAGCTTCCGCCGACAGGTCCTGCACGATCGAGCTCGGTCGGGCGATGAACACGGGACTCGTCCCCATGACCGTGCGCCATTCCTCCTGCGTGACCTCGTACGTGCCGAGATAGAAGTCCTCGGCGATCGTCGCGTTGCGGGTACCGGGCTTGCCGTCGCGCCCGCCGAGCGGCACGGTCCCCTTCGGCACGCGCACGAACTTCATGCCGAGCGCGTTGGTGAACGTCGGCCCGTCCGATGGCGACGACGGAGCCGGGGTCGTCGCCGCGCCGCCGATGTTCGGCAGGCCGTCCCAGAGCACTTTGCCGTCGGGCGCGGTCACCTTGATGTTCTTGAACCGCATGTGCGAAAAGACCGTCCGCAGCCCGACTTTGCCCCGCGGATGACGGTCGCTATCGGCCTCCCACGAACGGATCTTGTCGGTCCCCTTTCTCAACTCGCAGGTCATGTGGTTCCCGCGCACCTTCGCGAGCATCGTGTACCACTGGTTGTTGTTCAATCGATAGTTGAAATTGTTGAGGAAGCCCATTTTCCCGTCCTTCTGCCACTCGACGACGACGAAGCTGTTGCCCGACGTGCCGATGCCGAAGAGATTGAAGTTCGACGGGGAGGTCCAGCGATAGAGCAGGGCGGCTTGATCGTTCCCGCTGACGCGCTTCACGTCGACGCTGTAGTCGTAATCGGTCCAGTTCTCGTCGCCGAATTCGAGAAGGGCGTAGTGCTCGCCCGCGTCGGTCTGCGCCAGTTCGTCGCCGACGATGCTCCACTGCCCCTTGCGGACGTTGAAGCGATTGCGATCGATCGTTCCGCCCGCCGCGGCCGGCGCGGCGAAGCCCAGCGTCCGCCCGAGATCTTCGATCTCCTTCATCAGCACGGGGTTCGAGGCGATCCCCTTGAAACCACGCGGATCATCGTCGATCGGCTCGAACGCAACGCCGGCGATCTTGTACTTCTTCGCCGCGTCGACGCACGCGCGGAAGGTGCCCGCGACGGTGCGGGGCACCAATCCCATGTCGACTTCCCAAGCGGCCCAGCGCAGGATCATCGGTCGACCGTTGGCCCGCGCGATCCAGTCGGGAAGCACGAGATCCGTTTTCGCTTGAACTTTGTCCGGCGTGTTGTCCCCATAGAGGTTGATCACGACCAAATCGACTTCGGCCGGGATTGTCGTGGGCGTGTTCGGATCCGCGGGACGGTCGGCGAACGAGACGCAGTAACTCAGACCGGGGAACCGTTTCTTGATGGCAGTCCCCAGCGCGGCGACGTCCGTCGGCAGGTAACCGTTGCCGTAGGGCAGCGACCAGCAGATTCCGGCAACGACGTCGCGGTTCTTCTCCACGACCGGGAAGAGCTTGCCCTCGACCTCGTCGCGGGTCTTGCCGCCGAACGCGAGCACGAGCGGGCGCTTCGCCGTGCGCGCCGCGTCGATGAACGGTTGGGCGTCGGGCAGGCCGGACGCGAAGAGGAAGTTGGACGTGGGCGCGAACCTCGCAAATTGGTCGGCACCACTCTTGAAGCCAACGCCGAAGAACTGAAGTGCCGACGCCGGCGAAACGTCAGGAAGTTTCGCGTTGTTCGCGGAATTCGACGACACGGACCCACCTGCAAAGCCGATCGCCCGCCCGACCTCCGCGAGTTCCTGGTAGATCGGGGGGTTCGAGTCGATGGACTTCATCCCGTCGGTCGTACCGGAATAGAGGGGGTGAAACAGTAAGCCGGAAATCCGATGCTTCTTCGCCGCCTCGAGACAGGCACGAAACGTCCCGGGCTGCGTCCGCGGTACGATCCCGGCCGCATTGTAATCCCAATTGGTCCAGAGCAGATAGATCGGTCGGCCACCCGCCTTCGCCGCCCAGACAGGCAGGCAGTCGTCGGTCTTGGCAGCGACCATCGCCGGAGTCGTGTCGAAGTAGTTCGTCACCACGATCACATCCACTTCGTCCGGCACCGGTTTCGTTTCGTGCTTGCCGTTTGGCTTTTCCACGAACGACGCGAGGTAGCTCAATCCGGGGAACTTCTGCTTCAGGTCCCGTCCGAACGACGCGACGGCGGCCGCATCGTACCCGTTCGCGTACGGCAGCGACCACAATACGCCCGCCACCGTATCGCGATTCTTCTCGATGATCGGATACAGGCTCGTCTCGATCCCCTCCCGCGCCCTGCCTTGGAATATCAGCACGACGGACCGCGACGCGCGGCGGGCCGCATCGATGAAGGTCTGCGAATCCGGACCAACGCCCATCATCAGGACGTTGGCGTAGGCCTCGGGCCCCGTGACGAAATCCGCTTGTGGCAGGAACCCGGTGCCGAAATACTGCACCGTCGAGCCGTTGCTCGCGGGTCGAAGCTTCGCGAAGTTCGCCGGCACCTTCGTCGTCAGCGCCTTCAGCGAGATGTTGTCGTAGTAGCCGCTGCATTCATAATTCCCGGGGGTTCGGTCCCGGGCGCTGTTGAGGACGATGCGCACGTGGCGCGTGCCGACCTTCGGCTTCCGCGTCCCGCCGTATTCTCGCCAGATCGGCTCGTGGACGAACCCGGAGTTGTAGGCGACGTCGGTCTCGTTCCGGTCCGCGTCGAGAAAGATCATCGCGATCCGCGCCTTGTCCTTCTGCCCCTTGCTGAAGCAACTCAGGAGTCCGGAGAACTTGAACTCGACGAGGCCGGCGTCGATGTCCGCGGCGAATCGGGAGACATCCACATCCTGTTGCAGCAGCGCGCTCTTGCACCGTCCCGGACGGAAGAACGGATCGCGCACCTCCGGCCCCATCACGTTCCAGTTGCCATCCTTGGACTCCCAGCCATTCAACCGATCGTTGGCCGTGCCGTTCTCCACCAACTCGGCCGATTCGACGATGTCGATCTTGGGCGCGGCCGCGATCGCCTGCGCCCCGGGCTTCTCGCCCAGCTCCAGCTTCTCCAGCCGCACCGTCAACGGCTTGCGCTCCCCCTCCGCGAGCGTGATCTCCTCGCCCGTCACGCGGAAGCCGTCCTTCTTCACTTCGATCGTCCGCGTGCCGGGCTTCACGCGAACCTCGGCCTTCGTCTTCCCCTCGTTCCAGCTCACCTTCACCACCTCGCCGTCCACCGTCACCTCCGCGTCGTCCGGCAGGTCCGCCAGTTCGATCACCGGGCCGTCCTTCGTCTTCACCTTCACGTTGAACGCGCCGGCGAGGAAGGCGACGACGAGCGCGGCGACCGCCACGCCGACGCCGACCGCCGGCCCCAGCCAGCGCCGCGCCGGCTTCGCAACCGGTCGATCGTCCGGTTCCGTCTTCATCTCCGAAAAGGCCATCGAGGGTTCGTACGGACCGGTCGTATCGGAGATCGACACGTACGGCGCCGACTCGGCGATCGCCGTGCCGGTGCTCGACGCGTTCGGGTCGACCTTTTCGTTCAGGCTCTCCTTGAGGATCTTCATCACCTCGTCCGCCGACGCCGGCCGGTTCGCCGGGTCCTTCGCCAGCAGCCGGTCGATCAGCTTCGCCAGGCTCGGCGGCAGCTTCTCCGTGCGCTGCGCCACGCTCGTGAGCGGTTCGGGCGTCGCCAGCTCCGTCAGGATCGCCATCACGCCTTCGTTGGCGCTGTCGTAGGGGAGCTTGCACGTGGCGAGCTGGTGCAGGATCACGCCGAGGGAATACAGGTCGGTGCGGTGGTCCACCTTCTTGCCGCGCGCCTGCTCCGGCGACATGTACGCCGGAGTGCCGAGGAGTTCGCCCGATTTGGTGATTTCGATGTCCCGGTTCACCGGCCGCGCGAGGCCGAAGTCGATCAGCTTCACCGTCGGCTTGCCAGTGCGGGAATCGGTGCCGAGGTGGATGTTGCTCGGCTTCAGGTCCCGGTGGATCAGCCCCGACCGGTGCGCGTCCGACAGGCCCTTCGCGATGCTGAAACCGATCCGCCGCAGCGCGTCCAGCGCCATCGGCTTCGGCCGCTTGTCCAGCGTCGTGCCGACCAGCAGCTCCATCGTCAGGTACGGCACGTTCCGCCAGACGTTGATCTCGTAGATCTCCGCCACGTGCGGCGACCGCACCTTCACCGTCGCCTTCGCCTCCTCGATGAACCGGTCCCGCAGCTTCGTGTTCTCCGCGTACCTCGGCAGGATGATCTTGAGCGCCACCGTCCGGTCCAGTGTCGTATCCACGGCCTTGAAGACCATCCCCATGCCGCCCTGGCCGATCTTCTGGACGATCCGGTAATGGTTGAACTGCCCGAGATCGTCCGGGTGCTGCTTCGACGGCGGGTCGAGGAAATCGAGTTCCTTGTCGACCGGCTTGGCCGGCGCCTTGCGCACCCGACGCAGGAGTTCCTCGACGAACGTGCCGTCGCTGCCGAGTTCGCTCGTGTCGTTCGCGGCGCGCAGATCCGAGAGTAGCGGATCGCTCGCGACGAGCTGCCCCGCCTTCGCACCGCAGTTCGGGCAATCGAGCAGGTGATCCCCGACCGAATCGGGGCCGCGGCCCAGAAGGAGTTCGCGGAGTTCGGCATCGCTCGGGCAAGTGGTGGTCACGGCAGGCTCCCGCTCGGTTTCCACCATCCGATACGGTGGAAAGCCGAATACCTGTCGATTTTCCTCGGAATGGTCGGCGATTGCGACCCGATTCTGGCCGGATCGGAGACGAAGGGGAAGTTGTGGAACGGCTTTCGGGAGTTCATGCCCCGCATGAAACCGCACGGTCCGGCGTGTTCCGCCGCCAGGGCACAATCGATGTAAGTCGTTATGGGGCTATGGTGGTTCCGGAAATATTGAGTGGGTCCGCCGAGGGGTGGCGCGGGGGCGGCGGAATCACGATCCGGGTTATTCCGTCAGTTTTTTCTTGCGCAGCGTGTGGTGGTAGTGCTGCGCGAAGCGGTGCGCCTCGTCGCGGACGTATTGGAGCAATCGCAGCGCGGCCGAGTGGCGACTGAGCTTGATCGACTCGGCCGCACCGGGGCGGAAGATCTCCTCTTCCTGCTTCGCCAGCGAGAGGAGCGTCGGCGGTTCGATGCCGAGGGCGCGGAAGGCGTCGAGCGCGGCGTTCAGCTGCCCCTTGCCGCCGTCGATGAGCAGGATGTCCGGGAAGACGGACTCCTCGTCGTGCAGGCGCTTGAAGCGGCGGAAGACGACCTCGCGCATGGAGGCGAAGTCGTCGACGCCCTCGACGGTCTTGATCTTGTAGCGGCGGTAGTAGTCCTTGAACGGCAGACCGTCGAGGAACGACACGAGGGATGCGACCGTCTCCTGACCGGAGAGGTGCGCGATGTCGAAGCCTTCGATGGAGCGCGGCGTCTTCGCCAGGCCCAGCACCTTGCGCAACCCCTTCAGGCCCTTCTTCGGGTCGAGCGGAAAGACCTCCGGCTGGTCGTCGTTCTTCGCGTCGCCCCGCAGGTCGAGCGTCTCGAGCGCGGCGATCTCGTCGCGGATGCGCGCGGCCTTCTCGAACTGGAGCGCCGCGCTCGCTTCCGTCATCTCGCGCTTCATCCGGCGCAGGAGCTTCCCCTTCTTCCCTTCGAGGATGAGGATGAGCTTCTTGATCTGCTTGCGGTAGTCGTCGCGGCCGACGCGAAGGCCGCACGGGGCGGTGCATTGCCGGATGCTGTGCAGCAGGCAGGGCCGGAACCTGCGCCAGCGATCCTCGCTGGACTTAATGGGCAGCGTGCAGGTGCGGAACTGGAGGACGCGCTGGAGGACATTCACGGCCGCGCGCAGGTTCGTCGCGCTCGTGAAGGGGCCGTAGAGGCGCACGCCGGCGCGGCGGGGCGTGCGCGTGACCTCCACGCGCGGGAACTCCTCGCGGACGCGGATCTGCAGGTACGGGTACGACTTGCCGTCCTTCAGGTCCTTGTTGAACTTCGGGCGGATGTCCTTGATCAGCCGGTTCTCTTTGAGCAGCGCGTCGACTTCCGTTTCGGTGGGGATGAAGTCGATATCGCGGATCTGCTTGACGAGCTCGGCGGTGCGGAGGTTCTCGGCGGCTTCCTTGAGGAAGTAGCTGCCGGCGCGGCTGCGCAGGTTCTTGGCCTTGCCGACGTAGATGACGGTGCCGGCGGCGTCCTTCATGAGGTAGACGCCGGGCGCGTGGGGAAAGGTGCGGACCTTTTCGTGGGGCGGGATCGGTTCGTCGGGCATCGCGCGCATCCTGGCGACGGGGTGCCCCCATTGTAGCCGCAATCAGGCGTCCGGTTCCGGCGGCGGTGCGTCGGCGCGCTCGTACTCCTCGAGCTTCTTGTGCAGCGTGTTTCGGTTAATGCCGAGCCGGTCGGCGGCGGTGATCTTCACGTTGCCGCACTGGCGCATCATCTGGTTGATGAGTTCGCGTTCGAGGCCGCCGACGAGGAAATCGTAAAGCTTCGTCCCCTGCGGCAGCGGTGCGTGCAGCCCCGCCTTCGCCAGCGAGCGGATCAAGGACGCCACGTCCAGCCCGGCCGTCCCCTTCGCGCTCCGCAGCACCGTGCGCGGGCGATCCAGACGCAGGTGCTCCACCGCCAGGTGGCCGTTGTCGGAGAGCACGATCAGGCGCTCGACGGCATTTTCCAGCTCGCGCACGTTCCCTGGCCAGTCGTGAGCCTTGAGCGCTGCGATCACGTCGGCGCGCAGCTCGGGCACCGGCGTCCGGTTCGCCTCCGCGTAGCGTTTCGCGAAGAAGCGCGCCAGCGGTTCGATGTCCTCCCGCCGGTCCCGCAGCGCCGGCAGCAGCACCGGCACGACGTTCAGCCGGTAGTACAGGTCCTCGCGGAAATGCCCCTGCTCGACCAACTCTTCGAGCGACGAGTTCGTCGCCGCGATCACGCGCACGTCCACGCGGATCGTCTTGCTCTCGCCGACGCGCTCGAACTCGCGCTCCTGCAGCACGCGCAGCAGCTTCACCTGCAGCTTCGGCGACATGCTGTTGATTTCGTCGAGGAAGATCGTGCCGAGGTGCGCGGCCTCGAAGCGGCCGGTCTTATTCTCGATCGCGCCCGTGAACGCCCCCTTCACGTGCCCGAAAAGTTCGCTTTCGAGGAGGTTCTCGTGGAGCGCTCCGCAGTTCACGCGGATGTATGGACCGTCGGCGCGGCGGCTGAGTTTGTGGACCGCCTTGGCGATCACTTCCTTGCCGGTGCCGGTTTCGCCGATGAGGAGGACGGTGGCGGTGCGCGGCGCCGCGAGCCGGACGAGTCGATACACGTCCTGCATGGCCGGCGCGTTCCCGATGATATCCGGGAACGGCGGCACCGATGACTCTTTCTCTGGCATCGATCATCCACTTCCGGGAGAGGAAGTCGTCGATCAGCCTCTTGGGAATGGGAGAGAGACGTCATCTTAACGATCGGTGCCGCAATAATCCACACGAATCGCGAACATTTCAGGCACGATCACTTCGCGCCCAGGCAATACAGCGTCCCCTTGTCCGTGCCGACGAGGATGCAATCCGGCCCCACGGCCGGCGAACCGGTGACGGCGCTGTCGAGGTTCAGCTCCTGGATCTTCTTCCCCTTCAGGTCCAGCACATAGAAGTTCCCATCGTTCGACAGGCAGCCAACATAAATGCGCTCACCGACCACGACTGGCGAGCCGTCCACCTGCCCGTCGGTCACGTAGCTCCATTTCTCCTTGCCGGTTTCGCGGTCGATGCCATAAAGGCGCTTGTCCTGGCTGCCGACGATCACGAGCTTCTCGGTGACGGCTGCGGACGAGTAGAACGGCTGCTGCCGGCGCTCGGCCTCGAAGGTCCAGAGCTTTTTCACCGCCTTCAGGTCGATGGCGAGCATCTGCGATTTGCCCATCGTGCCGAAGTAGGCGCGCTCGCCAAACACGGCCGTCGTCGCGGCGGCCTGGTCGTCGATGTTCAGGTTCGCGATCTCCTTGCCGGTCTTCGCGTCGAGGATGTGGAAGACGCTGTCGCAGCCGGCGACGAACGTGCGGTCGCCGACGACGGTGGGCGTGCCGTTCGAGCCGCCGTCGATGGGGAACTCCCAAACTTTCTTGCCGTCGGGTCCGATGCAGTAGAGCGGGATGTCGCGCGAGCCAAGGAGGATGTTCTCGCCGTGGAAGTTGACGCCGGATTTGAGTGCGCCGCCGTCGACATCGAAGAACCAAACCTTCGACCCGTCGGCGATATTGAGGCAGTAGAGCTTGCCATCGACGGTGCCGACGTAGAGGCGGTCCTTGCGGAGCGCCGGCGACGCGAGCACGGCGGAGCCGAGCGGTACCTTCCACTTCTGCTGGCCGGTCTTGAGGTCGATGGCATAGCAGTGCTTGTCGGCGGAGCCGATGTAGACGACGCCGTTGGCCACGACGGGCGTGCCCTCAATGGCGTTACCGGTCTTGAAAGTCCAGCGTTCGGCGAGCTGGTCCGGCAGCTTGGCCGTGGCGACCCCGGTGCCTTCGGGGCTGCCGCGGAAGACGGTCCAGTCGGCGAGGGCGAGGCCGGGCAGGCCGAGGAAAGCGAGCGTCGCGAAGGAGCGGCGGTTCATGGCGTGGTCCTCAGCGGGCACAAGGATTCGGCTAAATGTATGTCGGGCCGAGTCTTCCAGGCCCGACGCTGGAAAGATCGTTAGGCGTGTCGGGCCTCCCAAAGCCTCGGCCCGACCTAGGAACCAGACGCAACGGATCGAGCTAACTCCCCTGCCAGCGGAGGTATTGGTGGGCTACTTTCGAAGAAACCTGTCACGCACCGCCGGTCAGGTGTGGTCTGGTTCGGCGTGTCTTTGCTCGGTGGGGCGGCGAAACTCCATCATTACATGAACGCACCCCAACGGGCAGTATACCCCCGGATGCAGCCAGTACCCCTGCTGGCATTGTTCATTTCCCGATCGGTGTCCGAAGGCCACGACTTGCTCGCGGGTCGGCTCCCTGCCGGGGACGAACCGCATCAGCAACTCCCCACAATGCGGGCAGTGGGTGCGATCGAGCCAGTGAACCTCCGGCGGCTCCACCGCTGGGCGACCGAGCCGCTCCAGTATCATCCTGGCCGCACCGAGCCGGCGGAACTTGAGCCGGACGTAGTCGGTGTGGTCGAACGCCTGACGGACCCCCTCGGCGTTGGCCGCCCACCACTCGGGCCACCGCTGTACAGCCTCCGGTCGCTCGATGGCGTCCCGGAAATATGCCAGGAACTCCTCCACGACCGAAGCCCTCTTTCTCCAAACGTTACACTCGACTCATCACTTGTTCGGTTCGATCACAATGGGAGTCGCTGCAAGATTCTGGCGTTCCAATCGATCCAATAACTCCTTCCTTGTGAATCGGTTCGGCCGTTCGGCCCGCATCCGCTCCGCGTACGCGTTTGATTCTTCGATCTCGGCGTCGATCGCTTCGCGATGGTCGTAGTAGTACGCCAGCGCCGAGTGGACCTGAGCGAGCGATAAGTTGGGGAAATGGGCGTGAATCTCGTCGGGTGAATAACCGTTCATCGACTCTTGGACGATCTGATAAATCGCGACGCCGCCGCCGGCAAGACGTGCGCGCCCTTTGTCGTCGATTTCCACGTACTGGCTCGTTATCGCGATTGGCATCGGTTCACCACGCGTTCCGGTAGATCTCGAGGATGGCCGCCTCGTCCACGGCCCGCGGATTGAAGCGGGCGGTCCATTGCTGGTTCGCCTCGTGGGCGAGCAGCGGCAAGAGGCCCTCGTCCACGTTCGCGTCCCGTAAGCGGGTCGGCAGGCCGGCGGCGGCGACGAGATCGCCCACCCGGTTCGCCAGGCTCTCGGCGTCGCCGGCCAGCTCGCGGTACCAGCCCTCGCAGGCCGGTGCATTGTACCGCACGACATGGGGGAGCATCAAACCAATGGCGGTGCCGTGGGTGATGCCGTAGTGGGCCGTCAGCGGGTTCGCGCAGCTGTGGCAGACCCCGAGCATGGCGGCCTCGATGGCCATACCGGCGAAGTGCGAGCCGATCTGCATGGCGGCGCGGGCCGGGAGGTTCTCGGGTTCGCGGAGCACCGTCTCGAAGTTCGGCTCGAGGTGCCGCCAGGCGGCGAGCGAATAGAGCCGCGAGACCGGGTTCGCCTTGGTGCAGACAAGCGACTCGACGGCGTGCGCGACGGCGTCGATGCCGGTGACGGCGGTGACGGAGCGCGGCTGCGAGAGCGTGACGATCGGATCGAGGATCGAGATTCGAAAGGCGGCCTTCTTGTCGCCGCAGGCCATCTTCATGTGCGACGAGGCGTCGGTGATGAGCGCGTAGCTCTGCGCCTCGCTGCCGGTGCCGGACGTGGTGGGCACGCCGATGGACGGGAGCATCGGCTTGGTGGCTTTGTCGTGCCCCTTGTAGTCGGCCATGCGGCCGCCGTTGGTGTAGAGGAAGTTGATTCCTTTCGCGCAGTCCATGCTGGAGCCGCCGCCGACCGCGACAATGAGGTCGATGGACGCGGCCTTCGCGACGGCGACGCCGTCGGCGACTTCCGTCTCGGTCGGGTTCTCCTTGACGCGGTCGAAGATGGTAACGGTGTAGCCCGCTTTGCGCAACGACTCGGCGGCACGCTGCGGGTGCCCGGCCTGTTCGAGCCCGGGGTCGGTGACGAGCAGGGCGCGCGAACCCCCAAGCGACCGGGCGAGTTCACCGAGGCGATCGAGCGCCCCGGCCTCGCACACGACGCGGCCGAGCGGTTGCAGGTCAAACGCGGGCAGTGTGGCCATCGGCTAATTGCAGGGCGCGTTGTTTGTAGAGGTGGGTGAAGAGATTGCCTTCGTGCGGCTGGTCCCAGGTCAGCCGGTTCGTCGGCAACGCCCCAATGTTGAGCCGTTCGATCGTCGGGCACGCCATCGCCTCGGCGATGAACCCGGCGTCGTTCGTGATCACGCTCGCCGCCAGGGTGTAGCCGATCCGCTTCAGCACGTCCGCCTGCGGGCACTCGATCACGCTCGCGTACGGGAAGAGGAATTCCTTGTTCGCGAGCGGATGCTCCGGCGTCTCGCAGCGTACCACCGTCGGCAGCAGGTACGCTACGCGGCCTTCCTTCACCAAGCGCGGCGTGCCCCGCACCGCGTCCGTCACGTCCGCGGCGCCGGGCGTCTTCAGCGATTCGTCGATGAGGTTATTGATCGCCTCGGCGACTTCGGGCTTGGCGAAGCCGCTGATCTCGCAAGCGGGGTCGTCCCACGCGCGGGGCTTCATCTTGGCGAAGCGCTCGGCGATCGCCTTCGCGATCTTGTCGCCGTGGCGCGGCGTCCAGATGGCGGAGGCGTTCACGCAGGCGCGCCCGCCGTTGGCGGCGATCGCTTCGACGAACAGGTCAATGTGTTTCTCCCAGTTGTCGGCCTCATCCTCGCCGAGGATGATCTTGCTGTAGCCGGTGCCGTGGATTTCGACGCGGTGGTCGTTCTTGTAGGGCGCCATGGTGCGGTCGTCGCCGAACGCCATGCTGCGGCCGCAGAGGCGGAGGATGTCGCTCGCGCCGGCGTGGTCGGCCGGGAGGAACGCCATGACGTGCGCGGGCATGCCGGCCTTGAGGAACGCCTGGATCACGCGGTACGGCGTCCACGGTTCCTCGCGGCCCGGCTTCAACAACAAGGGGATCTTGAACGCGAGCGTCGGCACCCAAAGGGAGTGCACGCCGGGCGAGTTCGACGGCAGCACCGCCCCGAAGACGTCCGTCGTCGGGTAGAACGCCTGCATCCTGCCGTTCTTCAGCGAGTAGCCGCGATCGAGCGCTTCCACGTCCAGCCCGCGCGTCAGCCCGCCGATCACTTCCTCGATGTTGCCGAGGACGTAATGGACCTTCCGCGCGTTCCGATCGCAGAAAACCATCGGCGAACCGGTGGTGGCCGAGAGGTTGCGAACATAGTCGGCGAACGTCAGTTCGGCATCGCCGCAGGGGAGCGTGCCGTTGAGGAAGTAGTCCGCCGCCTTTTTGTAGATGGCGAGGATGTCCTTGATGGGGATGGCGGCGAGGTCCTTGCGGGCGCGGGCGCAGGTGCCGACGTCGCGGGAGATCTGGCTGCCCGTCACCTGGCTGACCTCCGCGACCGGTTCGCCGGTGGCGTGGTGGATCAGCGTGGCCTTGTCCAGGCTCGTGTACGGCTTGCCGAAGCGGAGGGCAGGGATGCGGATCATGGATGCGTGAATCCCGTCGGAAAATAGAAAAACGCTCGCCGAAGCGAGCGCGTCGAACAAGTTAGTCCGTCAGTAAACACCTACCACCGTCGAACCCGCGATCTCCGAGAACGGACGAACACCGCTCACGCCGTCCCACGGGTACTTCTCGTAGGGCGGCTCGCGCTCGCCCTCGTCCCGCTCCGGGAAGCGCGGCACGAAGAACTCCTTCGTCAGCGTCGTCAGCAGCACGCGGCCGGTCCCACCGTAGGGCACGATCTCGTCGTAATTCTTCGGGTTCACCACCTGCGCGACCGCGCGGGGTTGCGGGGCGTAGTACGTAATCTTGAAGCCGTCCTCCGGCCCGATCGGTTTCGAGCACGCGAGGCCCATCAGCGTGTTGCCGTAGGTCGGCGTCATGTAGACTTCGCCGTTGTCGAGCATCTCCTCGTAGGCTTCACGCGTGAACTGCGGCGTGAACTCGGTTCCGCCGGAGAAGATGCCGGTGATGCCGACCGCCTTGATGGAACGCAGGCCGCCGGACGGGATCGCCTTGCCGAGCGAGCGGTACTTGTCTTCGAGCTTGCCGTTGCGGAGCGCCTCGTCGAGTGCGGCGAGCAGCTTCGGCGTCGTGAACATGCACTTGATCTCGTGGCCGCCGGCGAGGATCGTCAGCGCCTGGTCGATGCAGTGCTCCTTGTAGGCGTTCGCCTCGGCGATCTTGCGGTCCTTGATGCACTTGACGACCCAGCGGGGGTCGAGGTCGAGCGAGAAACAGATGCCTCCGCGGTACTGGGCGAGGTGCTCGATGGCGAGGCGGAGCCGGCGCGGGCCGGACGGGCCGAGCATCAGCCAGTTCGAACCGCGCGGGAAATACTGGTCCGGCAGGGTGTCGGACATCATCTCGTAGTCGATCTTGAAGTCGTCGATGACGATGCGGCTCTTCGGCAGGCCGGTGGTGCCGCCGGTCTCGAAGACGTAGACGCCGCGGTTGGCGTACGCCTTGGGCACCCACTTGCGGACGGGGCCGCCGCGCAGCCATTCATCCTCGAAGATCGGGAACCGCTTGATGTCGTCGAACGACTTCACGTCGGTGAGCGGGTTGAAGTCGAAGGTCTTGGCCTTCTCGAGCCAGAACGGCGTGCCGGTCTCGGGGTTGAAGTGCCACTTCACGATTTCGACGAAGTGCGCGTCGAGTTGCTTCTTCGCGTTGGCGATCCGTTCATCGAGGGTGGCGCCGGTGACGGGTGCCGGCTTGCCGGGGGTATCGGGTAGCACGGGGAGAATCCTTGAGATTGGATGCAGGTAATGATTAGACCGCACGGTCGTCGCAAATCCAACACGGCCCGCGGACAAAACGCCCACGGGCCGGTGGGGAATCCTACTTCTTCTTGAAGGCGACGACGGCCTTCTCGGTCATCACGTACAGCACGCCGTCGGCGACCACCGGCGTACTGCGGATCGCGGCATCCATCTCGACCTTCGCCACGAGATATTCCTTCTCGATCTCCTTGCGCATCTCGTTCACCTTCGCCCGGAGTTCCTTGTCGTTCGCCGCGACGATCAACAGTTCGTTGAACGTCTTCGGCTCCTTGGAGTGCTTGAAGACGAACAACTCGCCGCCCTCGGTCGCGAGGTAGACCTTGTTGTCGACAACGTACGATGAACCCCAAATGGCACCCTTGGTGTCGTACTGCCAGTATTGCTTGCCGGTCTTGGCGTCGAGACAGTGGAGCTGGCCCTGCAGTTCGGCGATGTACACGATCCCGTCGACGACCGCGGCGCTGCTCATGGTGCGGCCGAAGACGAAGTCGCGGCCGGCGACCTTGCGCTGTTCGGCCCCGCCGAAGTGCCAGACGACGCCCGAGTTCGGGTTCGGCTTGCCGGTCATCTTGTTCCGGCCGTCCTCGGTCTTCTCCACCTTGTCGACGAGTTCGGGGGAGATGTCCCCCTTCTTGTTCGCGGGGTCGATGCACCAGAAGTGGCCGATGCCGGTGAAGTGTTCCGGGTCCTGGCCGACGCCGATGAAGACCTTGCCATCGGCGACGACGGGGGTGCCGATGAAGTCGTTGCGGGTGCCGGCGCCGCCGAGTTCGTACATCGAGTCTTTCGGGTTGGCGTCGAACTTCCAGAGGAGTTCGCCGGAGGTCGGCTCGAAGCTGTAGAGCCAGCCGTCGCCGCCGGGGAAGATCACCTGCTTGACGCCGCCGATCTCGCCGTAGACGGCGTTGGACCACTGCCCGTGCATGATCTCCTTGCCG
The DNA here is from genome assembly GCA_022842245.1 of Gemmataceae bacterium. Taxonomy (GTDB): domain Bacteria; phylum Planctomycetota; class Planctomycetia; order Gemmatales; family Gemmataceae; genus Limnoglobus. The sequence goes on along the minus strand of JALHPZ010000038.1, from coordinate 11,663 downwards.
GGGAGGCTGCTCTTCCACTTCATCTTGCCGGTCTGCTTTTCGAGGCAGACGAAGCTCGGCGCCTGCGGGGCGGGGATGTTGATGTGGTTTTCGTCCACGCCGTTGGCGGTGACGACGTAGATGTAGTCGCCGACGACGAGCGGGCTGCACGCCGACATGTTGTGGGGGAACACGTTCAGTTCCGCCATCAGGTCGTATTCCCAGATGATGTCGGCGTCGGACTTGTCCTTGTACTTCTCGGTCTGGATGCCCTGATTGCCATCGGCCATGCCGTTGACATCGAGGCAGACGACGGTGCAGCGATTGGTCACGTAGTACAGGCGGTTGCCTTCGACGTGCGGCGTGGAGCAGACGCCTTCCTTGGGCCAGTCGACGACCATGCCGCCGGGGAGCTTGTCGTTGACGGCCTGCCAGAGGAACTCGCCGGTCTTCTGATCGAAGCACATCAGCACGCCCTTGTCGAGCGGTTCCTCTTCGCCGTCGGCATTCTTGCGAACGTCCCGCTTGTTGCGGGGGTGTTCGTTGTTGGTCCCGCAGAACACCTTGCCGCCGGCGATGATTGGGCCGCCGTAGGCGCGGGAACCGAGCACGGCCGACCAGAGCTGCTCCGCGCCGCCTTGTTCCGGCTTCTCGATCACGTTCTTGTCGACCGTGTTCACGAAGTTCCGGCTGGTCGTCCCGCCGAACATCGTCACTTCGCTGCCGCCGCCTGCGCCGCCGGCCGGCTTCGGATCGGCTTTCAGCTCGGCCTTTGCCAGTTCGCCCGTCGGCGTTTCCGCCGCCCGCGCTCGACCCGGACCGCCGATCGACGCGCTCGCCGGCGTGAGACTCGCGTTCGCCGAGACCGGCGGCAGCGGCGCGCCTTCGGCCCGCGCCTCCGCACCGGCGCGATAGTTCTTCAAGCCGACGTATCCCAAGCCGCCCACGATGCCGAGCGACACGACCGCCGCTGCGGCGCTTCGAACAAGACTCATAATTGCTTCCCTTGGAGGGTGGTTTGCTTCACTGGTTCGTTATTTGGCGGCCGACGTCTTCGCCGGCGTGATCTTCAGGTTGTCGTAGTGGATCTCGGAACCCGGCATCGGGTCCTGAATGTTCGTCACATAGCCGTAAAGCGCCGCCGCGCCTTCCAGATTCGGCATCGGGTCCGCGAACTCGATCGTCCACGCCGTCGGTTCCGGTTTGCCTTTCTCCCACACCTTGCCCTTGATGTCGGCTCCCTTGGCCGTCGGTTCCACCACCAACTTCGCCGTGTACCACGTGTCCGGCTTCCAGTCGAACTCGATCACCTTGTTCACGCGCAGGCGGGCTTCCCACGAGACAAGCCGCAAGGATTTCTTGCCGTCGAAGTTCGGGTCGGGTTTTCCTTCGAACACCATCAGGTACCGGCTGTTGACGAGTCCCATGTCGGGGAATTGATCGCGGACTTTCGTGCCCAGCAGGTCGCACTCGATGCTGTACGCCTTCGACGTCGTCGCCGTGATGAAGCCGTTGGATCGGGCGAACGGCGGGCGGCTGTCGGTGTTCACCTTGGCGAGCACCTTGTTGCCGTCGGCAAGCTTCTTGACGAGGAACTTGCCGTTCGCATTGATCCAGCCACCGGGAGCGATTCCTTCGGGCACCTTTTCGAAATCGTTCATGTAGGGCACTTGCGGAACGACGCGGACGCGCGCCCAGTTGCTCACCGGGGTGGCGAGCGCGCCGACCTTCACGCTGACATAACCTTGCTGGCTGGGCACCTTGGCGATCTCGACGGTCGCCTTCGCGCCGTCCGCCTTCAGCACGCCGTTGAGCGCCGGGGGCTGCGCGCCCATCGGAGTCGGCGCCGGCGGCTGCGGCAGGCTCCACTCGATCGCCGCGCCGGTTGGTGCCTTCACCTCGCGGCCGTTGGCGTCGAGGAACTTGACCGCGAGACTCACCGTCTGACCCGGCGCGGCCGTGATCTCGGCCGGGAAGATGCGGAGTGACGCGGGAGCGGCGTTCTCGTCGAAGGGCGCTTCGGACACGCCTTTCGCGGCTGCGGTTCCGCCCTTACCGTTCGCGTCGCCGATGGCGTATGTGAACTCCCGCGTGCTGAAGTAGAGCCGGCCGTTCACGGCGATCGGCGTGCCGTGCGTCTCGACGAACCCCGCGCCCGCCGTCGAGCGGAAGGGGATTTCCGCGAGCACTTCCGGCTCCTCTTTCCCGTTGAGCTTGAGCGCCGTCAGCTTCGCGTTCACGTCGAAGACGTAGAGCTTGCCATCAACCACCAGCGGCGCGCCGCGGGAGACCGTGCCGAACTTGTGCGTCCAGAGGCATTTCCCATCCTTCGCGTTGAAGGCGTAGAGTTCGCCCGCGTCGTCCGGCAGATAGAGCACGCCGTCGGCGAGCGCCGGCGACGACAGGCCGAAGCGCACGCCCTGCCGGCTGCCGCCGGACGGCAACGCGATCCGTTTCGTCTCCCACACGACCTTCGGCGTTTTCGTCTTCGCGTTCACCTGCGACGCGTCGATACAGAGCACCTTGCCGATCGGGCCGCCGCCGATGTTCTCTTCGCCGTGCGAGATGTACACGAGGTTGCCGTCGACGATGGGCGACGGGTTGACGATGTTCACCGCGATCGGCAACGACCAGACGACTTCACCCGTCCGCACCTTCATCGCGTGCACCGCGCCGTCGGCGCCGCCCGTGATCAGCAGCCGCTGGCCGTTGATCACAGCGATGACCGGGTTCGAATAATACGTCCCCTTCATCATCCGCTGGGGATTGGACACTTCCGACACCCACACGACCTCTCCGGTCTTGCCATCGAAGGCGTAGTATCGGTTGCCACCGCGGGCGTGGGTGCCCCAGGACGAATTCACGAAGCCGACGACGACGAGACCGTTATCGAAGATCGGAGACGAGATGCGGCCGCCGTAGCCGGTGATGCGTCCGAATTCTTCGGTGAGGTTCCGCAGCCACTTGATTTCGCCGGTCTTGGCGTCGAATGCGGCGACGTTGCCCTGGGTCCCGTGACAGTAGATCGTGCCGCTCGCCGGATCGGCCGTGAGGCTGGTCCAGCCCAGGCGACTGGAGACGATGTCGGTGTGGAAGACGTTGAATTTCGTTTCCCAGACTTGTTCGCCGGTGGCTTCCTTCAGGCAGACAACGCGTTCACCTTCGGTGAGTCCGGTGCCGGACGCGCTGATGAGGTAGAGGTGGCCGTTCATCACCAGTGGTGCGGACCGGCCGCCCACGTTCGAACGCCACACCAGGTTGTCTTTCCCAACCTCGCCGACACCGAAACTGGAGGGGATTCCGGTTTCAGCGGCGACGCCATTCTGATTCGGGCCGCGCCAGTGGATCCAGTCGGCGGCGGTGGCAGGGATCGCGCCGGCGGCGACAAGTGCCAGAGCCGCCAGGCGGCGGGCGAATCGCGAAGTCAGCGTTGGATGATCCATCGTTTGGCCTTCATCTCGAATCGGGGCAGGGTGCCCGGGGGGAGGACAGTCACGTCCGCACGAAACAACAATTCGTCCTGGATGGCACGGGCGATGTCCCGTGCGGCATCGGGTCGGTCGGTTTCAATTTCCAATCGCAGGCCCGCCAGGGGGCCGGTGCAGTCGACGGTCGCGCGGTACTCGGTCACGTCGGGCCACCGTCGCACGATCGCCTCGATCGCCGAGGGGTACAGGTTGTTGCCGCGAACCTGCACCATCTCGTCGGCGCGGCCGAGGATGCCGCCATCCAGGCGCGTTATTGTAGAAACTCCCGGCGCTCGCCGCACCAGGTCCCCGGTGCGGTAGCGGATGACGGGGCACGCGCGGCGCGCCAGCGTCGTCAGCACCAGTTCGCCGGTCTCGGCCGGTTCAAGCGTGGCCGGGTCGATCACCTCCGCGAGGCAGGCTTGCGGCAGGATCGCGAGGCCGCCGGGATCGTCGAGGCTCTCCAGCGCGATCGGGCCGGTTTCCGTCAGCCCGTAGTGGTCGATCACCGTCGCTCCCCAGCCGGCTTCGATCCGCGCCCGCGTCGCCGGGATGTTTCCACCCGGCTCGCCCGCCACCACGATCATCCGCACCGCCGAGTCCTTCAACGAGATCCCTTCGCGTTCCGCGACTTCGACCAGATGCCCCGCATAAGTTGGCGTGGCGAAGACGACGGTCGCGCCGTGGCGGATCAGGAATTTCAAGCGGGCGGTACTGCTCATCCCGCCGCCGGAGAGGACGCGGAGTCCGAGTCGGGCGGCCCCTTCGAATCCGCTCCAGAAGCCGAGGAACGGGCCGAAGGAAAAGGGGAAGAACAGCGTGTCCTTCGCGGTGAGGCCGAGGGTGGCGTAAATCTCCTTCCAGATGCCGAGGAGGGAATCCCAGCTGGCGGGGGTATCGAGCCAGACGAGCGGCTGACCGGTGGTCGTGCCCGAGGTCTGATGGAACCGCGTGTAGCGTTCGAGCGGTTCGGTGTGGTTCGTGCCGTAGGGCGGATGTTGAAGCTGGTCCGCGACGAGTTCGGCCTTCGTCGTGAACGGCAGTCGGCGGATGTCGGCGGGGGTCGTCAGGTCCGCGAGGTTCAGGTCGCGGAGTTTGTGGGCGTAGAACCGGTTGGTCGGCCGGATCGCCGCGATCAGCTCGGCGAGGAGGTCGATCACGCTGCACTCCCGTGGCGCCGCGACGGCGAATACCGCCGCGGCGCGCGAACCTTACAGGTTATTTCTTCAGATCGAAGCAGAAGAGATAGTCGTAGTCCCGCAGGAAGAGCTTTCCGTGGGCGACGACGGGGTGGGCCCAGATCTGGCCCTTGGCCTTCGGAGTCTTGCTGAGTTTCGGGAGCTTCATGCTTCCGACTTCAGTCCACCCTTCGGTGGTTGCCTTGATTACCGCCACGTTGCCGTTGTTCTCGTCGTAGCAGATGAAATGACCATCGGCATAGGTAATGGCGCCCTTCCCGAATCGCTGGTAGTCCCAGACCGCCGCGTCCTTGGCTTCCTTGAACGCGAAACAAACCCATTTGCCGGCGTTGTTGTGGCCGTAGATGTGGTCCCCGATCTGGATGACGCCGCCGTGATGGTTCGACACGGTCTTGTACTTTGCGTAGACCTTCGTGGCGGTCACCTTGTCCCCGTCCACGGCGAGCTTGTAGCACTCGCAGCCGGCACCGTAGCCGGCCGTGAAGAAGACGTGATTGTCCGCGAACACCGGCGACGGGATGATCGCGATGTTGCGATTCAATTCCGCGTTGCGGAACATCAGTTTGCCGTCCTTCGCCCGGACCGCGAGCGAGGATTCCATTGTTTGCTGGAGGTAGATGCGGACGCCGCCGATGTCCGCGGGAACGATGGAGGAGTATCCGGCTCCGTCCTTGAACTCCTTGCAGCTCCAAACCGTGTCGCCGGTCTTGGCATTCAGGGCGATCATGCCGGTGCCTTTTCCGGGCGTGCAGATCAGATTGTCGCCATCGACGAGAGGGGATTCGCTGTACCCCCAGTTCGGTCCGCCGATGCCGCCGCCGAAGTCCTTGACGAGGTTTTTCTTCCAGACTTGCTTGCCGGAATCGGCCTTCAGGCAAACCAGGTCGCCGGTCGCGCCGAGGCAATAAACCATGTCGTTGGCGACTGTTGGAGTGGAGCGCGGGCCGCCGCCCCAGCCGTCGCTGAATCGACCGGGGCTGGTGCCGAGCGGAGTCTTCCAGACTTCCGTGCCATCTTTCAAATTGAGGCAGAGACAATGCTCCGCATCGCCCGCCTTGTTGCCTTCGCCGCCGAGGATGTAGACCTTATCGCCGACGACGGCGGGCGAGCCGTAGCCGTGGCCGACCTTGAGGTTTTCCCAGGCGAGCTTGGGTCCGTCTTTGGGCCAGTTCTTGAGGAGTCCGGTTTCGAGCGATTTGCCGTCGCGGTTGGGGCCGCGCCACTGGGGCCAGTCGCCATCGCCGACGGCGGGTGCGGCCATCAGACAGGCCGTCAGTAAGAGAGCCGGGGACATGAAGGAACCTCGCGGATGTCGGTTGTTTCAGGCGGGGAGGAATGCGGAATGATATACGCCGCATCGGGTCGACTGCCACTCTGACAGCGATGAAAACCCTTGAACAATCGGCACCTCGCGACAAATTTCGGATTCTCCGACACTTGCGCCGCGTGGTCGGATTTGGCACGCCGGTTGTATTCCCAGTTCCCCCGTCGGGGCGTTGTCTCCGCCGCACGTCGCGGGCCGGCGGAACCGCCTCCCATCTCATTTGACTCTGGTTCGCCCGCGACATGAGGAGGCTCTTTCCATGTTCGCTACGTTCCCCAACGGCTCGCTGGTTCCGACCTCCAACCGCCTCGCGAACCTGCTCGACCACTTCTTCACCGAGACACCGTTCGAGCGCCCGGCGGCCCCGGCCCTGCCGCTGGCGATCTGGGACGACGAGCAGAAGGTCGTGGTCGAATTCGACGCCCCCGGCATCCCTGAAGGCGGCTTCGACATCGCCCTGCACGACAACGTGCTCACCGTGAAGGCCGAGCGCAAGCCCCGTGAAGGCGCCAGCTACGACAGCCGCAACTACGGCTCGTGGGAACAGTCCGTCCGCCTGCCCAAAACGGTCGATGCCAACGCCGTCACGGCGAATCTGGCCAATGGCGTGCTCACCATCACGGTCGGCAAGCGGCCCGAAGCCCAGCCGAAGAAGATCGCCGTCACGGCGCAACTCGGCCAGTGACGATGCGTTCCCCGATCGGGCACCCGCATGGTGCGGGTGCCTCTTCCGTTCCACCGGAGCGTATAATCGGTCGCCCCCACGACGGGGGTCCTTTCTCCAAAACGGAGTTTCCCATGAAATTCCTCAGCCGGATTCCCCTCGCCCTGTTCTGCCTCGCCCTCGGCGCGTTCGCCGCCATCCTGCTTGCCGACAAGCTCCACGGGCAGGCCGTGCCGCCCCCGCCGATGCCGAAGGAACTCGGCTCGTACCGCGACGTGGTCCGGCATGTGATCCCCGCCGTCGTGAGCATCGAGGCGAAGGCGACCAAACGCGTCATTAATCCCCGCGTCCGGCAATTGCCGAGCAACATCCCGGAGGAGTTCCGTCGTTTCTTCGAGATGCAGGAACCCGAAGTGCCGTTCACGCCGAACCTCGGCTTCGGTTCCGGCGTGGTCATCGATCCCGACGGCGTCATCCTCACGAACTCCCACGTCGTCGAGGGGGCCGATACCGTTGAAATCGCCTTCCAGGACGGCAAGAAATACACCACGACCGATATCCGCCGCGATCCGAAGACCGACCTCGCCGTCGTGCGCATTAAGCCGGAGCATCCGCTGCCGGCGCTCGCGTTCGGCGACAGCGACGCCATGGAGGTGGGCGACCGCGTGCTCGCCGTCGGCGCGCCCTTCGGCCTGACCGGAACCGTCACGCAGGGGATCATCAGCGCCAAGAGCCGGCAGAACCTCCGGCTGAACCAGTACGAGGATTTTCTCCAGACCGATGCCGCGATGAACCCCGGCAACAGCGGCGGGCCGCTCGTGAACCTCGAAGGCAAGATCGTCGGCATCAACAGCGCCATCAAGACGCGCAGCGGCGGCTCGAACGGCGTCGGCCTCGCCGTCAGCAGCAACCTCGCCCGCGACGTCAGCCGGCAACTGCTCGCCGACGGCACCGTGAAGCGCGGCTATCTCGGCGTCGGCGTCCGCGAACTCGATGCCGAACTCGCCAGCCGCCTCGGCGTACCCGCCGGCAGCAATGCCGTGCTCGTCACCAAGGTGTACGACAACACCCCCGCCGCGAAGGCCGGCCTCCAATCCGGCGACGTGATCCTCTCCGTCGGCGGCACGCAACTGAAGGATGTCAACACCCTGCCCCGTGTCGTCTCGAAGCTGCCGCTGAACAAGACGACCGAGATCGTCTTCGTCCGTGACGGCAAGACCTTCGCCCAGAAGGTGACGATCGAGGAGCAACCCGAAGACTACGGCCTCGCCGAGCGAAGCTTCCGCGGCGGCTCGGCCCGCGTGCCCGCCGACGCCGGCATCGAGGTCGCCGGGCTTACCGTCATGGACCTCACGCCGCAAATGGGGGCCCAACTCGGCTTTCCCCGCGACGCCAAGGGCGCCATCATTCTCGGCGTCGAACGCGGCTCCGCCGCCGCCGAGGCCGGACTCGCCCGCGGCCTGCTTATCACCAAGGTCGACAGGACGCCGGTCACGAACGCGAAGGAGTTCGAAACCGCGATGGCGGCCGCGTCGAAGGACAAGGGGGCCTTGCTGCTCGTCATGCGCCCGACCGGAGAATCCGACTTCGTCGTGCTGAAGGTGAAGTAAGGTCGTGACGCGTGGATCGCCTCGCAGGTCCGCCGGTTGCCGGCGGACCTGTTCGTTTGAGCATCGCGAATCGCTCACAAATGGAGTATCATGTTGATGTTGGAAAGGGAGATTCAAACATGACACTCGAAGCGATCTTCAGCGAAGCCCTGGCGCTAACGAACGACGAGCGTGAGATCCTCGCGAAGCGGCTGTTGGGCACGATCGCTCCGGATACGACTCGACCAATCAAGGCGGACAAGTTACCCAAAGGCGTACCGATCCTCGGTCGCGGCGAGGGAATGCTCGTAGAGTACATCGACGATGATGAACATCTGAAAGATTTCGCAGAGTACATGCGGTGAATCTTCTACTCGACACCCATGCGATATTGTGGGTCTATTGGAACGATTCCAAGTTGAGCACCATCGCGGCACGACTCATCCCGATCCGACCAACCGCGTCCTGGTCAGCCCGGCGAGCTATTGGGAGATCGCGATCAAAATCAAAACGTCCAAGCTCGTGCTTCGGGAACCGTTCCTCGATTTTGCTCAACACGCCATCCACGACAACGGCTTCTCCATCCTGCCCATCGAACCGGCTCATTGCGACCGCCTGACAACCCTCCCGTTCCACCACAGGGACCCGTTCGATCGCCTGTTGATCGCGCAGGCACTCACCGAGAATTGGCCCCTCCTCTCGATCGACCCGGCACTCGACGCCTACGGGATTCAACGCCTCTGGTAGCCGTGGCTATAATCCTCCCATGTCTTCCCCCAAGCGAATTTCCCTCGACCAGTGGCACGAGCGCTACGCCGCACCGTTCGCCCCCATGACGGCCGACGAAATGCGCGACCGCGGCTGGGACGCCGTCGACGTCGTCTTCGTCACCGGCGACGCTTACATCGACCACCCTAGCTTCGCGATGGCCATCCTCCATCGCTCCTTGGAACAAGCCGGGTTCCGCGTCGCGATCCTCAGCCAGCCCGCCTGGCAGAGCGCCGACCCGTGGCGGCAGTTCGGCCGGCCGCGCCTGTTCTTCGCCGTCAGCGCGGGGAACATGGACTCGCTCATCAACCACTACACCGCCAACAAGAAGGTCCGCAACGACGACGCCTATTCCCCCGGCGGCCGCATCGGCCTGCGCCCGGACCGCGCCACGCTCGTCTACTCGCAGCGCTGCCGCGAGGCCTTCCCCGGCGTCCCCGTCATCGCCGGCGGCGTCGAAGCCAGCCTGCGGCGATTGGCCCACTACGACTACTGGTCCGACACGGTGAAGCGCTCGATCCTGCTGGACAGCAAAGCCGACCTCGTCGCCTACGGCATGGGCGAAGTGACGATCGTCGAGATCGCGAAGCGCCTGCAGGCCGGTCAGACGGTGAAAGACCTGCGCGACCTGCGCGGCATCGCGTACGCGCTCGGCGCAAAGGAGAGCGAGACTTTTCAACCTCCCGACTCTTTCGCGTGCCAAACCATCCCGTCGTACGAATCGATTAAATCCGACAAGCGCGCCTTCGCCGAAGCCACGCGCATCATCCACCACAACACGAACCCCTTCAACGCCGCCGCCCTCGTGCAGTTCCACGACCGCCAGGCCGTCGTCCAGAACCCGCCGAACCTGCCGCTGACGCAGGAGCAGATGGACCGCTACTACGACCTCCCCTACACCCGCCGCCCGCACCCCAGCTACACCGAGCCGATCCCCGCGCACGAAATGATCAAAGACTCCGTCACGATCATGCGTGGCTGCTTCGGCGGCTGCACCTTCTGCTCCATCACCGCCCACCAGGGCCGCATCATCCAGAGCCGGTCGCCCGAGTCGATCCAGCGCGAAGTCGAGAAGCTCGCCGCCGACCCGGAGTTCAAGGGAATCGTCAGCGACATCGGCGGCGCGACCGCGAATATGTACAAGATGCGCTGCACCCGCCCCGACGTGGAGGCGAAGTGCAAGCGGCTCTCGTGCATCCACCCGACGATCTGCAAGCTCCTCGGTACCGATCACCAGCCGACGATCGAACTGATGAAGAAGACCCGCGAGACCCCCGGCATCCGCAAGGTCTTCGTCGCCTCCGGCATCCGCATGGACCTCGCCCAGCTCTCGCCGGAGTACGTGGACGAGCTGGCCGCGCACCACGTCGGCGGTCGGCTGAAGGTCGCCCCCGAGCACACCAGCCCCACGGTGCTCGACCTGATGAAGAAGCCGAGCATCGACAACTTCGGCGTCTTCGCCAAGCAGTTCCAGAAGGCCTCGACGAAAGCCGGCAAGCCGAAGCAGCAGCTCGTGCCCTACTTCATCGCCAGCCACCCCGGCAGCACCGCGAACGAGATGATCGACCTCGCCCTGTACCTGAAGCGCAACGGCTATCGCCCCGACCAGGTGCAGGACTTCATCCCGGCCCCGTTCGACATCGCGACGTGCATGTGGTACACCGGCCTCGACCCGTTCACGATGAAGCCGGTGACGATCGCGCGGGGGTTGTCCGATCGCAAGGTGCAGCGGGCCTTGATGCAATTCTTCAAGCCGGAGAACTACTTCGCGGTCCGCCAGGCGTTGCTCGATGCCGGCCGCGGCGACCTCATCGGCGGCTGCGACGGCCTCATCCCCGCGAACCCGCCGAAGGAAGCGATCGAAGGCCGCCGGCGCGAAGCCGACCACTACCACGCGGTGCCGACACCGGCAAAGCCGGGCAAGGGCTACCGCCCGGGGCGGAAGACGCAGCAGCGGCGGAGCAAGTAGAGGGTCGCCGCTTCCTTGTCCTCCCCGCCTACGGCCCGATAATCACCTCACCGACCTTCAACACCAGGAGCCGCCATGGCCGACGCGTACAAGCCCTTCCACCCCGTGAACCCGAAGAACCCCACGGTGTTCTTCGACATCACCATCGGCGGCAAGCCGGCCGGGCGGATTGTGATGGAACTATTCGCCGACACCTGCCCCAAGACCGCCGAGAACTTCCTCCAGTTGTGCGTCGGCACGAAGAACAAGGCGGGCACGCCGCTGGCGTTCAAGGGGTCATCCTTCCACCGCGTGATCCCCCAATTCATGTGCCAGGGGGGCGACTTCACCCGCGGCGACGGCCGGGGCGGCGAGTCGATCTACGGCGGTCGGTTCGACGACGAAACCTTCTCCGGCAAGGCGGGCAAGCACTTCGGCCCCGGCTGCCTGTCGATGGCGAACGCCGGTCCGAACACGAACGGCTCGCAGTTCTTCCTCTGCACGGCCGACACGCCCCACCTCGACGGCAAGCACGTCGTCTTCGGCCAGGTGGTGACGGGCTACGACGTGGTGAAGAAGATCGAAGCCGTCGGCTCGCGCAGCGGTCAAACGTCGGCCCCGGTCGTCATCAGCGATTGCGGGAAGGCGGGGTAGGGCGACGGCTTGGAAATGTGAGCGTCGAGCCGTAAGGCCGACGTGGCTGCGATCGCTCCAGCCACGTCGGC
>JALHPZ010000037.1 GCA_022842245.1 Gemmataceae bacterium | reverse complement strand
GGGACGTGGTTCGACGCGCCCAGCCACGTCCCGCTCACGCCGGGACGCTCGCCATTGGAACTCACCCCTTCGCGTACACGCCTTCCGCCGCGGCGACGCCGGCGCCGGGCTCGATCTTCGCGCCCGCGCCCTTCAGCACAATCTCCAGCGCGCCCAGCACCAGCAGCACGCTCGAAGGCTTGCTGTTGTGGCCCATTAGGCCGATCCGCCAGGCGACGCCCTTGAAGTCGCCGAGGCCGCCGCCGATCTCGATGCCAAACTCGTTGAGCAATCGCTTGCGGCAGGCCAGGTCGTCCACGCCGGCCGGGATGCGCACGGCGTTCAACTGCGGCAACTGGTGCTTCGGGTCGGCCGTGTACTGCATGCCGAGCGCTTCGAGGCCGGCCTTCAGCGCCAGGTGGTTCCGCTGGTGCCGCGCCCAGCGCGTTTCGAGGCCCTCCTCCAGCACGATCCGGAGCCCCTCGCGCAGGGCGTAGACCATGCTGATCGGGCCGGTGTGGTGGTAGGCGCGGTCGCCGCCCCAGTAGGTGCCGAGCAGCGAGAGGTCGAAGTACCAGCTCTGGCACTTCGTCTTGCGATTCTTGATCGCGTCCATCGCCCGCTCGCTCATCGTCACCGGCGACAGGCCCGGCGGGCAGCCGAGGCCTTTCTGCGAACAGGTGAAGACCGCATCGAGTTCCCACGCGTCCACTTCCACCGGCGTACAGCCGACCGACGTGACGGCGTCGGCCACGACGAGCGCGCCGAACTCGTGTGCGAGCTTGCCGACTTCCGCCATCGGCTGGAGCGCGCCCGTGGAGGTCTCGGCGTGGACGAGCGCCAGCACTTTCGGCCGCACGGCCTTCAGGGTGTCGCGCAGTTGGTCTAGCTCGAAGACCTTGCCCCATGGTGCGTCGATCCGCGTCACTTGCGCCCCGGTTCGCCCGGCGATCTCGACCATGCGGTTGCCGAAGTAGCCCATCGTCGCGCAGACGGCCTTATCGCCCGGCTCCAGCAGGTTGACGAGGCACGTTTCCATCCCGGCCGTGCCCGTCGCCGAGATCGGCAGTGTCATCTTGTTCTTCGTGCGGTAGACCTGCCGGCACATCTCCTGCGTCTCGAACATCAGGTCCATGAACTGCGGGTCGAGGTGGCCGAGCAGCGGCGTGGTCATGGCCGTGAGGACGCGCGGATGGGCGTCGCTGGGGCCAGGGCCGAGGAGCAGGCGCGGAGCGGGGCACAATTGGCCGAGGATCGACATGGGAGGTCTCTACGGGAACGAAAAAGTCTTCGAGTTGATATATGCTTCGAAGCGGTTAACCACAGAGAGCACAAAGGACACCAAGAAGAAGAGAATGAGGATTTCAAAATCTCTTCGGCCTTCTCTTCGTGCTCATCGTGTCCTTTGTGGTTATTTCGTCTTCTCCAGCACCGTCAGCGTCACCGTCTTCGCGGCGTGCTCCTTGCCCGTGCTCTCGCGGCGCGACAGGACGCTGAGCGGGTGCGACATCGGCTTCACCCACGGCTCGGCGTAGATCACCACCTCGCGCTCCGAATCGCGCTCGGTCAGCAGAATGCCGTTCAGGCCGATGTTCAGGACGCGCACGCCGTGGGGCAGGCCGCGCACGTCGAGCGGTACACGGCCCTTGAAGCCGTTGCGGCGCTCGACGCTCACCTTGAATTTCGTCTCCTTGCCCGGCTCGATGCTTAGCGCTTCGGTCGAAACGGTCGTGACGAGATCGCCGGGTTCGGCGAGCTTCGGCGTGCCGAGGCTCAGGATGCGCGTGACGGGTTTGCCGTCGATGGTGGCCGTCGCTTCGAGCTTCAGCTCGCCCATCGGCGGGGGCGCGTCGCTGCTGGCGAACAGCGTGAACGTCGTCGTCACCTGCTCGGCCTCGATGAACGTCGCGGAGGCGTGGAGGCCCGGCGGCAGGCCGACGAGCTTCACCTGGATCGGCCCCTCGAAGCCGTCGACGCGGTTCGCGGTGACGGTGATCGGCAGGCCGTTGCCTTTCCACACGCTCGGCGACTTCGGGTTCGCATCGATGGAGTAATCCGGCCGTGGCGGCCGCACGGTCAGTCGATACGCATGCGCCGGTCCACCCTGGCCGCGCGAGTCGCTGATGCGCACTTGGTAGCTACCGTCGGCGGGCGGATCAAAGAATAGCATCGAATCCTTGCCGAAGCCGGGGCCGCCGTCGTCGTTGCGCCAGGCGATCGGGAAGACCGGCATGCCGTTCGGCGGGAACGTCGAACCCGGCGGATGGATTTCAACCTTGTACATGACGTTGCCGAGGTAGTGGTGCGTCGGCGTGGTGCCGAGGTAGCCGAGGCGCTGGCCGGACCGCGAGACGAACTGACAATCGTCGTCCGGCCCCTTCGGCAGTGCGGCGATGCGCATGAGTTCGGTGCCGACGTAGAGGTAGTCGTTCATCGCCAGTTCGTTCCAGTTCTCGATACGGATGCCCGAGATGGCCGAGTCGTTGTCGCGAAAGACGGAGTACGTCTTGGCGACGCAGCGGAGCGTCGCACGCGGGAGTACAGTTCCAGCGGCGTCGAGGAGTTCGATGCTGGAATCGAGCGGCGAGCCGAGCCGGCGGGCGTGGACTTCGACGATGAGCGGGACGCCCTTCTTCGCGGTGAACTTGATCGTCTGCGACTGGCCCGGTTTCGCGAGGATGCCGTCGGCGGAAGAGGGCAGGCTGCGGAGTTCGGTGCCGGCGTCGGTGACGATGGTGGAGGGGAACTCGGCGACGGCGATGGTCGCGCCACCGACGGGCAGCGTCAGGCGCGAGCCGACGGCCGCGTCCATCGGCGCGGTCACGCGCATCGGCTTCGCCGCGCCGAGGTTCACCCCGTCCACATGCACATCGACGGCCTTCCCTTTGGGAACAGCGAGCGGGAAGACGGACGTGACAACCGGCACGTCGCCGACGTTCAAGCGATAAGTGAAGTCCGCACCGCCGCGATAGTCCTTGTCGCGAATGGCGACCACGTAGCGGCCGGCCTTCGAAGCCATGAAACCGAGCATATCGCCGTCGCTATCCGCCAGGATTCGTCCGTCGGCATCGACGAGTGCCAGGCGAGGATCGAGCTTCGATTTCTCGCGTAGAACCTGCACGCCGATCTCGTCGCCGGCCTTCGCTTCGAAGGCGAAGTAGTCGGTGTCGCCGGCGCGGTCGAGCGAACCGTGGATCGTGGCGGGAAGTTTCACAACCATCGCGGCGCGGGCCGAATCGGTGGAGCCGGATTCGCGGACGGTGGGGAAACGATCGGCGTTGGCGGGCTTCGGCTTCGCCGGCAGGAACGCCTTCCCGTTCGCGCCGGTGGCGGGGTCGGCGAAGAGGGCGACGCCGTCGTGCCGGCCAAGCGCGAGTTGCTTCCCGTCGGGCCGCAGCGCGAGGGCGTGAACCAGGTCCGGCTGCTTCGCGAAGACTTTTCGCTCGACCATCTTCGTCGCGTCCCAGGTCTTCACGACCGCGTCTTCGCCGACGCTGACGAGCGTGCCGCCGTCGGCCGAGTAGGCCAGCCGCGTGACGCCGCGCTCGTGGGCGAAGACGGAATTCGCGAGCTTGCCGCCCTCGGCCGTCGCGGTCCAGACGCGGATGCTCTTATCGCCGCCGCCGGCCGCGAGTTTCGATCCGTCCGGCGACCAGGCCACGGCGTAGACCCAGTCGGTCGGGTCGCCGAGCGTGTACAGTCGCCGGCCGCTGGCGACGTCCCAGACCTTCACGGCCCGGTCGGCGGAGCCGGAGGCGAAGAGCGTGCCGTTCGGGTGGAACGCGACCGAGTAGATCGCGTCGCTGTGGTCTTGCAGGAGATGCAAGGGCTTCTCCGGCTTCGCGACGGACCAGAGCTTGATGACACGGTCGTACCCGGCCGTGGCGAGCGTGTCGCCGTCCGGCGAGAAGGCGAGCGCGTAGATCGCATCGCGGTGGGCGGGAATCTCGGCGATCGGCTTCGGTGTCAGTTTTGCATCGTATAAGCGTACGACGCCGGTCTTCCCCGGCTCGCCGGAGGCGACGGCGAGGACGTTCGTCTTCGAGAACGCGACGGCCGTGACTCGACCCATTTGAGGCAGCGTCGAGGAGACTTCACCCGTGGCCGGATCGACGAGCGCGACGGAGCCGTGCGTGCCGGCGGCGAGGAGCTTCCCGTCGGCGCGGTACGCGAGCGCCGTCACCGGCGGCGCGGCGGACAGCGGCGAGGCGAGAAGGAGGAAAAAGAACGCGGTTCGCATGGAGAACATCCCAAGTTTAGCGGCGAGGCGGAGTCTTCGGAGCCGAGCGCGAAGGCTCCCCGCGCTCGGTTCCGATGACTCCGCCTCGCCGCTAAACGATTTATCGGTTGAACAGAAACTCCCGACTCGTCAGCACCGCCCACATTAAATCTTCGACGGCCTCGCGGCGCTCGGCTGGCGTCTTCGCCTCCGCGAGCAGCGGCACCAACTTCGCCCGTTCGGCGGCCGTCGGCTCGCGCGACAGCGCCAGCTTGTAAAGCCCGGTCACGATCTCCGCGTCCGGTGCCTTCGCCGTCAGCCACGCCGCCACGCGCGACTTCGGGTCGCGGAGCTTGTCGTTGAGCGTCACGCCGTTATTCAGGTGCAGCGCCTGCGTCACGCTCGAATCGACGGTGCGCTCGCACGAGCAGACCTGTAGACGATCGGCGCGGCCGAAAGCGTCCAGGAACCGCGAGATCAGGAGTGAATCGGGCAACTGCATCGCGCGCGTTCCGGCGGGGAAGCTCCCCTCGGCGCGCTCGCCGCCGGTCGGGCCGAGCGAGAGCTTGTTGAACGCCGTCGGCACGCCGGACACGTCGCTGTAGGCGTCCAGCAGCACCTCGGCGGAGAGGCGACGCACGAGGTAGCGGGAATAGTACCGATCGTCGGCCGCGTTCGCCGCATTCGGCTTCGAGGAACGCTGGTACGCCGCCGAGTTCAGGATCGTCCGCATCAGGTGCTTCACGTCGTACTTGTTCTGGACGAAGTCCTTCGTGACCGCGTCAAACAGTTCGCGATTGCTCGGCGGGTTCGACGCCCGCAGGTCATCCTCCGCCTCGACCAATCCACGGCCGAAGTAGTTCTTCCAGACGCGGTTCACGAGCGCCTTCGCGAAGTACGGGTTCGCCGGCGAGACAAGCCAATCGGCGAAGTGTTCGCGGCGGTCGATCGGCGAATCAAGCGCGAGCGCCGTGCCATCGAGCGGCGTCGGCGGCATCGGTTCGCCGCGCCGTTGGTGCAGCGCATCCCCGGTCGGCAGGCCCTGCACGAAGACCTCGCCGGCGCGATCGCCATTCTTCAGCCCGATGCGGCCGAACAGGTTCGCCATCGCCCAGTACTGGTCCTGCGTCCATTTCTCCAGCGGGTGGTTGTGGCAGCGGCAGCAGTTGATGTTCGTGCCGAGGAACGTCACGGTGGTCGATTCGACGAGGTCGGTCGTGTCCTTGTGGATCACGAAGTAGTTGGCCGCGCCGTTCGCGAGCGTGCTGCCGGAGGCGGTGACGATCTCGCGCGCGAAGCGGTCCCACGGCTTGTTGTCGGCGACGCCCTGCCGGATGTGCCGGTAGAACGCCCACATCGCCGGCGCCGGCAGTTTGCGCGAGGAGACCAGCAGCAGGTCCGACCACTTGAAGGCCCAATAATCGACGAATTCCGGCCGGTCGAGTAAAGCATCGATCAGCTTCGCTCGCTTGTCGGGCCGCGCGTCCCTGAGGAACGCGTCCACTTCCCCCGGCTTCGGCAGCAGGCCGCAAGTGTCGAGGAACGCGCGTCGGACGAACTCGGTGTCCGAGCACGCTTCCGACGGCGGCAGGCGGAGCAGCTTCAGCTTCGCGAGCACATGCTCGTCGATGAGGTTGTTCCGCGGCGACTTCGCGAAGACCGTTTCGTCGACCGGGTTCGCGAACGGCGAGGTGACGGTCATCGTCGTGAGGCTCGTGCCGAAGTTCGCGGTGATCGCCGCTTCGCCGTGGCCGTTCACAGTGACGGTGCCGTGTTCGTCTGCGCCGGCGACGAGGTCGTCGCTGGACGAGAACTTGCACCAGCGCGTCACGTCCCGCGTCGTGCCGTCCGAATACTTCGCGATGGCAACGAGCCGCAGGGTGTCCTTCGGCTTCAGGAGCGCAGCTTTCGGGAAGACTTCGAGGCCGGCGAGCGTCGCGTCCGTGGAACTTGGCCCCGGCGCGCCGGAACGAATCCAGTCGAGCATCACGTTGTAGTCGGCGCTTCCCTCCGGCAGTCGTTCGCCGCCGCCGTGGGGCATCAGCTTCGCCCCTTTCTTCAGCAGCAGGCTGTTCTCCGGTTCGCTGCCGTCGATCCGCCGGGCGAGCGCTTGCCGCGTCAGCACGAAGTGATCCGAATCGGGATCGTAACCGCGCAGCGAGAGCTTGAGGCCGCCCTTCCCGGCGAGTGCCCCGTGACACGCCCCGGAGTTGCAGCCGGCGCGCGTCAGCACCGGTTCGACGTGATGGCGGAAGCTCCACGCCGTCGGCTTCGCCGTACCTGTCACGACGAGCTTCGCGCTCGCGGATTGACCATTCACCGTCGCGGTGATCGTCGTCTCGCCGTCGGCGAGTGGAAGGATGCGGCCGCCGTCGAGCTTCGCCACCTTCGGATTCGCGATCACGAGCTTCGCCTTCGCGGTGTGTTCGGCGACCGTGCGACCGTCCCGCTCTTCGACAACGGTAAGAGCGGAGGAATCGTGCTTCCCCGCCAGCGCGATCGCCGGCGGGTAGACCTTCAACTCGGCGCTGGCGACGCCGGCACCCAACAAGAGGACGAAGAGAGAGGAGATACGCGGCATGACTCTTTCAAAGTTTGAGTTTTGCATTTCTCATTGATCATTTCGCATTGGTCCGATCATGACCGGAACAATGCAAAATGAAGAATGAAAAATGCAAAATGGAAGACACTCAGAACAGTTCACTAATTGGTTTCACGCCGAAGTCCACGATCGGGATCGGCCGGTTTTGCGGCCCCGGCAGCTCCTTGTGGATCTCCAGGCCCAGCCCGTGCGCGATCGTCGCGGCGACCTCGCCCGGCGTCACGGGGCGCGTCTTCGGGATGTAGCCCAGCTCGTCCGATTCGCCGACCACGCGGCCGCCCTTGATCGGGCCGCCGCCAATGAGCATGCTCCAGACGCCGGGGTGGTGGTCGCGGCCGCCGGCGGGGTTGATCTTCGGCGTACGGCCGAACTCGCCGGTCGCCGCCACGATCGTGCTCTTGTAGAGGCCGCGCTCCGTCAGGTCTTCCAGCAGCGCCGAGTAGGCCTGGTCAAAGTTCGGGGCGATCTCTTTGGCCATCTGCTCGATGTCGGTGAACGGCTTCGAGCCGTGGATGTCCCACGTCAGCTCGTCGAAAACGGTCTCGAACATGTTCACCGTGACGAAGCGCACGCCGGCCTCGATCAAGCGCCGCGCCATCAGCATCGACTGCCCGAATCGCGTCCGGCCGTAGCGGTCCTTCACCTTCGCCGGCTCCTTTTCGAGGGCGAAGGCGTCGCGCGCCTTGGCCGAGGACATCAGCTTGTAGGCGAGCTTGAAGTTGTCGTCCATCTGCTTCGCGGCCGGGGTGGACTCGAACGCCGCCGTCGCACCGTCGACGGCGTCGCGCAGCTTCTGCCGGCGCTCGGCCCGAATCGCCGTCAGGTACTCCGGCGGCAGCAGGTCCGGCACCTTGAAGTTCGGCACCGCCGGATCGGCATTCAGAATGAAAGGGTCATAAGGCTTCCCCAGGTAGCCCGCGCTCTCGGCATGGGGAAGATTCCCGCCAGTGCGGCCGATCGGCTTCGGGATCATCACGTGCGCCGGCAGTTCGCCGCGGCCGCCCTTCAGGTAGCCGAGCGTGCAACCAAGGTGCGGGTGCTCGATGCCGCCGGTGAACAGCCGGCCGGTCTGCATCATCTGGTAGCCGGTGTCGTGCACGGCCGTCGCGGTGTGGTAAAGCGAGCGGATGACGGAGAACTTGTCCGCGTGCTTCGCCACCTTCGGGAAGATTTCGCTGATCTGGATGCCGGTCGCGTTGGTCCGCGTCGGCTTGAACGGCCCCCGCACCTCCGCCGGCGCGTTCGGCTTCAGGTCGAACGTGTCGAGCTGGCTCGGTGCCCCCACCATCATGATGAGGATGCAGTTCACATCGCCGTCGGCCTTCGTCTCGCCGCGCGCCTGCGCTCCCAGCACGCCGCCGAGCGAGATCCCCAGCGGCGCGAGCGCCCCGGCGTGGAGGAAGTCGCGGCGGGACGCCCCGTCGCAGAACGTCGCCGGCTTGTCGGCATCGAGACGGATCATGGATGGCTCCCAAATTACGAGGTCGGTTGCGCGTGCCGTTCGACTCGGCGGCGCACCGCCTCGACGCCGAGCCGACGGATGAGTTGGTCCAGGAGAACGATATCCGCCGATTCGGAAGGCGTCGGATCCACCGGATCGAACATTTGCAGCGGCGTCTCTTTCGTGAACACCGCGCGCGTGACCGGGAGATCGGTTTGAACGGAGGAGTCGACCGGCTCGAACATCTGGATCGGTCGCAGGCGAATATCGAACTGATTCATCGTGATTCCCTCGCGTTGATCCGTTCTCGCCCGATCGGCTCGTCGGATCCTTCGACGAACAGTTGGAATTCGTAGACACCGGGTTCGGGCAAGTAGATCCGTTTCAACAGTACGGCAAATTGATCGACGAACTCGTCGTCGGACACGACGACCGGCCGACCGATTTGCCACACTTGCGGCTTACCGTCCAAATCCAACTGGATTTCCTGTTCTCCATCGTATCAGATGCGCTCGATGCGAACGAGACGAACGACGAGTGAGTACTCGCCCGGCGTTCCGTACAGTTGACCATAGATGAACAGTCGATCCAAAACGGCGGGATAACGGCCTTGTTCGGGCCATATCTGGATGACGATCCGACCCAACGAAAACGCCTCGGCTTTTGCCGGATCATACCAGACGAATTGGCATATCAGCAAATGTCGGCAGACGATCGGTGCGTCGGACGATGAATCTATGTAGCCCGTTTCGTCATCGGTCAATGTAAGTTCATCCCTTCGAAGTGGGCGAGGCGAGTCGGATCGTTATTCGTCGTTCGGCTGTACGGGCAGGTATTGCCATCCGATGCAGTCCACTCTGTGTCTCAACTCGGCGAATGCCTCGTCCGAGAGTGTGAATCCGATCTCCAAGGCGGGAGGAAACTCCAGTTTCCCCGCTAACTCGGCCGTGAACCGCAACCGGATACATTCGCGTTCGAGGTCCAAGTCAAGAAGCCCTACCCCGGATCACAAACCGCCCATGCGGCGAGAACAGAATCTATCGAAGTCGATCTTCAGGCAATCCCAGCCCATCAGCGTGTCCGGCCAGCGGAATTCCAACCAACCCTCGCATTGGTCGGTACACCCGACGACACCGACTTCATTCGCTCGTAGCCTCTCCACCAATCAAGCCCTCCGACGCCGAACAGGCGTTTCAAGATAACCGAACCAGTTCAACCGTTCAATGAAAATGAAACCCATCCCGTTGCGGCGGACCGATATCCGCTGCTTCGCCCGCGCGGTTCCGCTAAGATTCCCGCGACTCGATCCCGCCAACGGACCGCATCCACCATGATCCCCACCGACCCATCCCGCCGCTCGTTCCTTCAGGCCTCCGCGGCGCTCGCGGGGACGGCGTCCCTCGCCGCCGCGCAGCCGAAAGCGGATGCGCCGCTCTTCGCCTACGTCGGCACGTTCAGCTCACCGCTGAAGGACGTGCTGCCGACGCAGGTGGACCTGCCGCCGGGTAATGGACGAGGCATCCATTGCTTCCGGGTGAATCGTACGACCGGGGCGCTGACGGCCGCCGGCATCACTGAACTCGGCACCAGCCCGAGCAGCCTCGCGCTCAACGCCGCCGGGACGCGCCTCTACTCCGCCAACGAAACCGACCGCGTCGGCCCGGACAAGCACGGCACCGTCAGCGCCTTCGCCGTCAATAAGGCCGACGGGACGCTCACGCTGCTCAACACCGTCCCCTCCGGCGGCGCGGGGCCGACCTACGTCAGCATCCACCCGAACGGCAAGTTCGCCCTCGTGGCCAACTACTTCGGCGGCTCGATCGCCGTGTTCCCGATCCTCGCGGACGGCAAGCTCGGCGAGGCGTCGGAAGTGAAGGTCGATGCCGGCAAGATCGGTCCGACGAAGGCGACCAACGCCCCGCCCGGCAGCTTCGCCTTCAGCGGCCACGACCGCACGCACGCCCACCAGATCCAGGCCGACCCGACCGGTCGGTTCGTGTTGCACGTCGACCTCGGCCTCGACATGATCTCCGTCTGGAAGTTCGACGCCGAGAAGGGAACGCTCGCGCCGCACTCTTCCGTGGCTCTGCCGCCCGGCGACGGTCCCCGGCACTTCCACTTCCACCCCAACGGCCGCTGGCTCTACTCCATCCAGGAGGAAGGTTCGACCGTCGTGCTGTTCGACTACGCCGACGGCAAGCTCACGGCGCGGCAGTCGCTCTCGACCCTCCCACCGGGGTTCGCCGGCAGCAACTTCTGCTCCGAGATTCTCGTCTCGGCCGACGGCAAGTTCGTCTACGTCGGCAACCGCCTCCACGACAGCATCGGCATCTTCGCCGTCGGCGCGAACGGCACCTTGAAATACGTCGGCGAGGAGTGGACGCGGGGGAACTATCCGCGCAGCTTCGAGTTCGATCCGAGTCGGTCGTTCTTGTATTGCTGCAACCAGCGGGCGGACGCCGTGACGGTCTTCCGCGTCGACCGCGCGACCGGCGGCCTCGCGTTCACCGACCACTACGCTCCGGTGGGGAATCCGTCGTGCGTGGTGTTCCTGGATACGAAACCGAAAAGCGAGTGAACTTCCCGGAAGGATCGACCATGACGCGATTCGCACTCGTGCTCGCGTCCCTCGCCGCGCCGGCGCTCGTACTCCCGGCCGCGCCGGAGAAGGCGCCGCGAAAGCCCGGCGAGGTCCGGCGCTTCGAGGGCCATGCCGCGATCCGCGTGGCGGTATCGCCCGACGGCAAACTCGCCCTCTCCGCCGGCACCGACACGATCGCCCGCCTCTGGGAAATCGCCACCGGCAAGGAACTGAAGAAGTTCGCCGCGCACACGGCGCAGTGCTACACGGTCGCGTTCCATCCTACCGACAAGCTTGCGCTCACCGGCGGTGACGACGCGCAACTGCTTCTCTGGGACATAACGACGGGGGAGAAGGTCCGTGGCTTCGTCGGCCACGTTTCGTGCGTCTGCGGGGCCACCTTCTCACCGGACGGCAAGCGCATTGCCTCGGGAAGCTGGGATCGGACCGTTCGCATTTGGGAAGTGGAGACCGGCAAGGAACTCTTCAAACTCGACGGGCACACCGACGGCATTATGGCCGTTGCCTATTCCCCGGACGGCAAGACGCTCGCCTCCGCCGGCGGAAACGACCTGACCGTGCGCCTCTGGGACGCGGCCACCGGCAAAGAATTGCAGCGATTCGCGGGCCACACCGCGATGGTGCGGGCGATCGCGTTCTCGCCGGACGGCAAGCAGATCGTTTCCGGTGCCTACGCCGGCGACGGGACCGCGCGCGTATGGGACGTCGCGACCGGAAAAGCGGTTTTCGTGCTCAAGGAGATTCGCGCCGGCGTCCACGGCGTGTCGATCTCGCCGGACGGCCGGCGCGCCTTGGTATCCGGCGGGACCGTCGTCCAGCTGTGGGACCTGCGCGGCGGCGAGTTGCTGCACACCTATTCTAACCTGCTCTCGGCGACCGACGCCGTATTCCTGCCGGACGGCCGACACGCCCTCGCCGCGAGCGGCGGCGACAAGACGCTACGGCTGGTGAGCCTGCCGCGGAAGTGAATCGACCCGTGTGACTTCACTCGATCTGCAATACCGCACACGCTTCTTCGTAACACGCTTCCAGATCGAGCGTCACAGAGACTTCTTCCGCGATCCAAATCGACTGCGTGGGCAGCGGCCTACCAACAATCAACGGCTGGTGCCAGGCCTCGAACAGCCAGCGGTTGCGTCGCATCCGACCGCGGGCCGTCACCGCGTAGATGTTGCCGGGTGGCGAAGACACCGTGCGGTCCGAGCAGTCGATCGCGTCGAGCAACTCGGCGTAGAGGTTGAAATCGCGGCTCGTCACCACATCCACGATCGTCACACAGACGTCTTCTCGCAGGAGCGCGGCGCACTTCGTGACGAACGCCCGGCGGGTCTCCGGCCGGTCCTTGTTCGAGGGGCTGACCAATCCAATCGCGGCCACCAGCCGGCGGCCGCGCGCCTGGTCGTAGATGCGAACCGAATACTCGTCCACGTCGGGAAGGTCGGTCTCCATCCGCTTCGTCGGCTCGTCCCGCACGGAGAGCGCCGTTCCGCGCGGGACATCGATCTCCTCCCTTGCCGGCGCATCGTCCCGCTCGAAGGTGGCGGCATCGATCTCGACGGCTCCACCGAGGTGGATCTTCGGCGCGGCCACGAAGCCCTTCGGCAGCCGCTTCGCCAGCTGGAGGACCATCAACGACGGCCAGAGACCGTGCAGTTCCTCCCACGAACTGCGGTCGTTGACCGGCGAATGGAAATGGTCGCGCAGCGGCATGACGATCCGTCCGGATCACTCGCGAAGTATCGCCAGTATAGCAGAGCGACTCGAACGTCCCATCTTCCGAAATTTTACCCTCTTCATTCACAATCAACCGTTACACTAACAGCGTTCCTCCCGCCGTCCGCACAACCCCGCCACCGCCATGTTCAACTCCGCCTCCCGCCGGGCGTTCCTCGGCTCCGCGTTCGCCGGCCTCGCCGCCAACCTCGTCCCGGCCCAAACGCCGGCGCCGAAGCCGATCGAAGACTACGCCTTCGTGCCGAACACGCTCTTCCTCACCTGGTTCCGCGACCCGACGACCACGATGGTCATCCAGTGGATCGGCACCCGCGGTGAGACCGCCGACACCACGATCTGGTACGGCGAGTCGGGCGAAGCGTGGGAGACGCAGAAGGTCGTCACGAAGCCGTACCCGACCACGGACTTCACGGTCTTCCGCTGTGAGCTGACGGATCTCACGCCGGGGACGGACTACGAGTTCAAGATCGGGAAGAACGCCTCTCCGACGTATCGCTTCCGCACGATGCCGGCGAAGGCGACCGATTCGATCCAGTTCGTGACGGGCGGGGACTGCGGCGTGAACATCCACGCCGTCGCGAACAACATTCAGGCGGCGCGGCAGGACCCTGCGTTCGCCGTCGTCGGCGGGGATCTCGGCTACGACAACGGCGTCTCGGCCGACATCAGCATCGCCTTTATTCGCAACTATTCCAAGCACATGATCGCGAAGGGTGGCCGGCTGATTCCGCTCATCGCCGGGATCGGCAACCACGAAGTCAAGGGCGGGTACAAGGGCACGCGCGAGAAGGCACCGTTCTTCTACGCCCTCTTCGACGGCCTCTACACCGACACCGGCTACGCCACCCTCGACTTCGGCGACTACCTCAGCCTCGTGATGCTCGACACCGGCCACACCAGCCCCATCGGCGGCGACCAGGCGGCATGGCTCGCCAAGACCCTCCAGGCGCGTGAAGACCACCCGCACACGATCGTCGTCAACCACGTCCCGGCGTATCCGTCGTACCGCAACATGAACGCCGTCGTGACGAAGACCAGCACGACCGCGGGCACCGGCGCGGAGAACCGCAAGTTCTGGGTGCCGCTCTTCGAACAGCACCGCGTGCCCGTGGTGCTGGAACACCACGACCACACCTTCAAGCGCACGAAGCCGCTCATCAACGGCATGGGCCACGACAACGGCGTGCTGTACCTCGGCGACGGCTCGTGGGGCCGGCTGCGCTCGCCGCAGAAGCCGGAGAAGCTGACGCACATGGCGGCATTCAGCGCCGATTACCACCTGACTTTGCACCGCATCCAGGGGAACGAGCGGTATCACCTCGCGCTGGACGAAAACGGCCGCGTGATGGACGTCAGCCGCACCGGCCAGCGCGTGAAGGGGCTGGTAGCCGTGCCGGCGCTGCCGAGGAAAGGGTGAGGGACGATCGAAACGACTTTGTCTGGTGCGCTCCCGGCGAATCCAATGTTCATTGCGCGGCGGCCATTGCCCGGCCACTGCGCCGAGGGCGAGCGTTCCGCAGTTTCTTGTAGCGCATTTCGATGTGTTCGCGATGGGTCGGAACCTGCCCGGTGTTCCACTCCGGCCGAGCGTCGATCACCGCCAAGGTTCGCCGCAGCAGTTGTGCGATCTCCCCGATGTACGATTCGACGTAGTCGCGCGGATCGCCGAGGTTCCAGTCGATGTCACGCGAGATTTCGCACAATTTCCGGATGAATTCCGCGCGTTCCGCTTCCGTGATGGAATCGGATTCGAGTGCCGCGATTCCATTTCGGTAGTCGAACAGATGCCCGCTGACGGGTAAGGAGAACCGTTTCAGAACCATCATAGACTCCCGAAGTCAGGTTATCGGAGCAGTTACGTCCTGTAAATGCCCGGTGGGCGCGCGCGTTTCGCCGATCTGACTCGAAAACGCATCCCGAAGTTCGAGGAAACTCGTGGACGAAAGACGGGCCAGGTCGAGCGCGGGGCCGTGGATCATGGTCTTGATGGAATCGCCAACGAGCCCGCGTTCGGCGTCCGTGAGGGCCGGAGCACGCAGGACCGCGCGGAATAGGTCGGCCGCCGAAGTCGTCCCCGGTTTCGCGGCGGCTTTACGGAAAAGCTCCTGGAATTGCTCGCGAATGGCGATCAACCGGTCCTCGCACGTTGTCAGGAAATCGATCCAGCGATTGTTGGATTCGTCGAAGACTTCGCGGATCCAACGTGTTCCGTGTTCGTAGCCCGAGAGAATCTTGTCCAAGTGGTACGCGTAGTAGACCAATGTTTCGGTATCGGATTCGGATTCACAGTTCAGTTCCCGCGCGATTCCGTCAAAGTCGTGAACGAGAACGTCTATCACGAGATGAGTGTGACGGATTGCGCGATTGATTAAGTCTTCCGGTTGAGCGAGCGCCGGCACCCCGTCCGGAATGGTTTCATGGGAAGAAATGAACGCGTTCGCCACGAACGAATCCTTTCTCGCAGGCCATGAAACGATTGAACGACAATCGCATGGCGTTCGAGACATTACGTTTTTCGCGGACGATGTCAAGGGAATACGAGGAAGCGCCGTCAGCGGTTTTCCACAATCGAAACCCGTTGAAGCGATCGGTGCCACCCCCGGAGCAGTCGCTTCAACCGGACCCAATCGGTCACGACATGTTCGAGCGATCGACGGATGAAGATGTCGGATTTGCGCAAGTTCGCTTCGTGATTACGGTTTCCGATCGAGTCGTATCGGTAGGTGAGATATTCCCGCATTCGCTTATGAACGGTTTCGAGTTCGGCGCGGATGCTGTCGATGTGTCCGGTCAATTCGGGCATGGGTTTGTAACAGACGTGCAGCAAATCGGTGCGCGCTTCGAACCGCGTCATGATGGTGTACAACGCGGGCAGGGCGTTGGAGGCCTCCTGTCGCGGATCGGTTCCTTGATGTCGGGGCAAAGATTCCTTGATCCATCGAAGCAGATCGCGGGCAAGGTCGTGGATCGCGTGGCAACACAGATGACCAATCTTGTAGACCGATGTGGCACCGGCGATCAGTTCGCGGTCGGTCGGCCGGTCCGCGATCGGCCGGCGGGGGAAGACCATCTGGATTCCACTCAAAACGTCCTGGTATTGCCGGGGATCCGCGATGAGGGGATCGATCGGGCGCGAGCCGGCGTCGAGCGTGACGACCGAGTATCGCGCTGCCAACTCCGTCAGCCCCCGTTCGAGTTCCTCGGCCCGGGTCCCCACGCGAGATTCGGGATCGAAGAGTTGCAAGATCAGATTCAGGAGTTCGTCGCGACCCGGTCCCCCGCCGGTCGCTTCGACAGCGGGGATTGTGCCCGGCGCGATCGATTCCGTGCCGTCCGGGAACGGATACTGGTTCGTGAGAAAGCGCAGGACGTTGCATCCCACGGCGTAGAGGTCGCTGCGAACATCGGGTCGGATTCCCTGCCAGAGCCGCGGATCGACGATCTGCGGGGTTCCGATGACCTGATTGGTTCTCGCGGGATTCGTGAGATCGGGATCGCTGGCGTAGCCGATGTCCAGCAATCGGACGCCGCGGTTCTCGGCAATCCAGATATTGGAATCCGACAGGTCGCGATGGAGGATTTGTCGATCGTGCAATTCGCGGACGGCGGCCGCCAGACCGATTCCGAACGCGATGGCGTCCGCGACGGTGGGCGTATCCAATCGTTTCTCGATGGTCGAGGCGAGCGTTTCTCCAATCAACAACTCCATGAGGAAAAACGGGACTTCGGATTCGGGGTAGCCGGGTTCGCGGTAGAGCGTCGTTCCCTCGCCAAGATAGGCGGGCAGGCACCGTAGTGCTTGCTCGCGCATCAGGCGGCGCTCGCGTTCGAATCGTCGCATCGAGGGCGTACCGGGATTGAAATCGATCGGGATTTTCACGGCGGCCACGGTGTTGTGGTCGTCGGCGCGAGCGACGATGAAGACCTGCCCGAACGAGCCTTTATCCAGGAAACGCTGCACACGCCACATGACACCTTCGATCGTTAAATAGCCGTCGTGATCCGCACCGAGCAATTGCGTCCATTGCGCGGGTAGGGGCGCCAATGGCGGCGTGCCAGACCCTGAAGGAGAGTTCGACGCAGCCGACATGGCGTACCCGGGGAGAGCAAATCAAGGCCGATATTCGACACCGGCAATGACCGCGAGTCAACGAGATTTTCGATTCGGGATCGACGAGGTGATGCCATCGCGCGCGGCTAAACAGTCTTCAGCGCCTCTTTCCATTTCTTAATGCGGACGGGGTCGAGGTCGGCCTTGCGGTCGCCACCGACGCAGACGGCGCCGCGGACGGCGAACCAGTCGGGCCTCACGCCCTTCAGTTTCTTCAAGTCCTCCAACTTCAGCGAGCCGCCGATGGCGACGGCCACGCCGCCGTCGCGCAGCGTCTCCACCAGTTCGCCGATCTCGTCGGCGTCGAGGAAGTTCAACAGATTCTTCTTGTCCTTGACGTAGGTGTCCAGCAGGAAGGCCTTGTACTTGTAGCGCTTGGCGAACTTGGCGACCTCGGCCGGGGGCACGGACTTGGCGCGCGTGTGGTCGGCGTAGGCGACGGCGACGACTTCGGGGCCGCGTTTCATCTGGCGGCGCATGTCGAGGAGGTCTTCGCCCCATCCGGGGGTATGCGTGTAGCCGGCGAGTCCCCACTTCACATACGTGAGCGGGAGCTGGAGGTGCCAGTGGGCTTCGACGAGGGCGTTGGGGGTCCACTCGCCGAGGGCGGCGCTGACGGGCACCTTGCCGTCGACGATGGTGAGGACGGTGCCGACGACTTCGGCCTCGGCGGGGGCGAGGGGTCCGCGGCCGGGTTCCTTGACGTCGATGAGGTCGGCGCCGGCCTTGAGCGCGGCGTGGGCCTCTTCGGGGGAGCGAACGCTCACGAGGAGTTTCGGTGGGCTTCCCTGCTTCGTCGCCTTCATCGCGCGGTCTCGGGTGGAAGGATGATGCGGGGTTCCGGCGCGCCGGGCACGGTGAAGAACCGCGTCTGGCCGGAACAGTGGTGGAACGGTAGCGGCACCGGATGGGCGAGCACGAGGCCGTACAGTGCGGGCGGGACGAACCAGCCCGGGGCATTCAGGTGCCGGTCGGCCTCGGCGGCGAAGGCCGCGCGCGTCCGGTATTCCCGGCATTCTATGAGTTCGACGCGACCGATCACGCCGCCGGCGAGGGCGCAGAGGGCGGCGAGGTCGGGCGTCACGTGGCGCAGGGCCTCGGGGCGTTGGTCGGGCGTCTTGGACGCGTGGATCAGGAGCGGCCCGCGCAGGTGCGTCGGCCAGGTGCGCACCTCGATCCGCTTGCGGCCGGCGACGATCAGTCCGGCCCATGGCTGGCGAATCGAAAGGGCGATCGGGTTCACGGCGTCGTCCGGCGCGGGGCGATGCCGCCCATTCTAGGGGCGGTCAGCCGCGGCGCGGGAGGATGTGGACGGGGAAACGGAGTTCGCCGCCCGCGACGCCGTTCACGCCGACGCTTAAGGCGACGGGCGATTGACCGGCGGGGCTTTCCCAGGGAACGTGGACATCGAAGGCGCGGGGCTGCGACTGGCCCAGCCACGCCAGCGTGAGCAACGAGTGCGCCACACCGGCGTTCGCGACCTTCAATTGCAGGCTGAGATTCGCACCGCGTTCGACCGGCCGGTCGACGTAGCCCGTCGCGAGCAGGATCGAATCGTTGTGGAAGGCACGTGAAAGCGTGTAGACGCTGTCGAAGGTTTCGGGGAGGTGCGCGAACACCTGCACGCGAACGCTCTCACCGGGGGAGATCTGCGCGGGGCCAAACACGCTCAATTGCACGATATCGGTGGGGGTGACGCGCCAGCCGTTGAACCAGGACTTGAACCGGAACCACCAGGACCGGGCAAAGACCGGCAGGGCCGGCGGCGCGACGGACGGCAGACTCGGCGGAAGCGGCGCGTCGGCGTCGACGATATACGAGACGGGCACCGGCAAGGCGGGCAACGTCGCGGTCGGTTTCGACACGTCGCGCACGGTTTCCGGTGCGGGAACCGGTCGGGAACCGAACGCGTTCGGTTCGTCGACCGCCCGCAAGGTCGTCCAGCCGGGGGAATCGCTTTCCTCGGGCGGCACATAATCGCCGAAGTCGATCTCGCTGACCGAGATGGGCCGGGGCTTCGAAAGGATGACGGGTTCGTCGGCCGTGCGGGGGATGGCGGTCGTGGCCGCGCTCGCGACGACCGGCGTGTCGATGGTCTGTTGGGGTATGGACGGTGCGAGTATCGGCCGCGCCGGGGCCGGCACGGAATCCATAACGGGTTCCGGGGTTTCGGGCAGTTCGACGTATTCCTCGGAGATGCCGGCGAGGAGCTTGGTGAGCACTTCACGCATGCTCGCGGGGCGGCGGCTGGGTGCCTTGGCCATTAGCCGCTGAATCAAGTCGTCGATCCAGCTGGGCACATTCGGGTTGAGCGCGCGGGCGGACGGGGGTGGCGCCGTTTGATGCGCGAGCACCTTGTCGACGACATTGCCATCGGGATAGGGCAGTTGGCCGGTGAGCAGGTAATAGAAGGTGCAACCGAAGCTGTAGATGTCGCCGGCGGGATCGCGGAGGGTGGGGGAGTTGAGGGTTTCGGGGGCGCAGTATTCGATCATGCCGGCCGTGGCGTGCGCGGCGGACATGGTATCGAGCATCGATTCGTCGTCGGCGATGTTTTCGGAGAGGATGGCGCCGACGCCGAGGTCGAGAATGCGAATCTGTCCATCGGTGCCGACGAGCAGGTTGGCGGGATTGATCAGGCCGTGGGCGATGCCGAAGTCGTGGCAGATGGCGAGGCCTTCGGCGGCCTGGGCCATGGCTTGCAGGGCGGCGGGGACGGTGGCGGGGCCTTTGTCGCGGACCCGCGCGGACAACGACTGCCCTTCGACGAACGGCCAGACGAGGTAATGGGACCCGGCCGCCGAATCGACGTCCACGAAAGGAACGATGGCGGGGTGCGCCGGCAAGGCCGCGAAGATCGCCAGTTGCGTCTTGGCCTGCCGCACGTTCCAAAGGCTGCGCAGCGGCAACACCTTGATGGCGTATCGTTTGCGATCGGATCGTCCGATAACCTGATAGACTTCGCCGATGCTGCCGCTGCCGACCGGTTCGGCGAGAAAATAGGGACCGAGAACGAGTTGCCGCGCGGCACCGGCGAGACAGCGATCGGCCTGATAGCGGGTCAGGAGGCCCGTTCCGACAAGGAAATCGGCGAGGGCGGCCGCGTCGCCGTTCCGCTTCGCCGCCTTGAATTCCGCCAGATACGGCCCCAATTGCGCCGGCTCGAACACGCGCGCAGTCGTGAGTTCCTTTACGAACCACGCGGCGTTAGGGGTGGCGGTAGTCGAGAGCATGACGGACTGGCGGGTATCAGGAACCAACGTCCGCTCGACTATAGTGCGTCTTCTGGAAGAAGCCAAACAACCGCAAGGTTTCCCTTTCCGGAACGAATAGTGGATTGAGGGGGCAGCGAAATGCCGAAAATCGGGCGCGAACCGCGCGGCGCCGCCTCTTCCGGGGCATGATCGAACATAGAATGGGCCAAGTCCCGGCCCGACCGGTGGCAAACCATAACGGAGAGCCAAAGATGAACAGTTCTCCCAACCGTGCTTCCCGCCAGACCGAGAAGGCGAAGCGGAAAGTGGCGAACCTGGATTTAACGACCGCCCGCCGGATGTTACCGTTAGTGCGTAGCATCGTGACGGACATCGTGACGACCGCGGAGCAGATTCAGACGTTGGCGCCGGAACAGGCGACGCTCGACGAATACCGTCGCAGCCTGACCTGGGCCAGCCGCGAACGCCGCTACGCGGTGACCGATGCGATCGCGAACGCGGAACGCAACCTCGACGGCGCGGTTCGCGAGCTTGACACGCTCGGCGTGTCGTTGGTGGATGGCCGACAGGGGCAGGTGGACTTCCCCACGCGGATCAACGGCCGACCCGCGGCCTACTCGTGGCGGCTGGGCGAAGAGGCCCTCGACTACTGGCGCTATGCCGGCGAGGAGAATCGACGACCCATCCCGGCCGAGTGGCAGCACGGCGTTTCGCAGCCCTGAGGATGCGAGCGCGGTCGCCCGCCGCGCGGCGGATTCCGAGAAGAGGTCAAGATTTGCGCGAGACGAGAACACGGGAAAATGACCTTGTTTTCCTTGCGTCCCGAGCGATCGCGATCTAGATAGAGGTGTCTCCGGGATCGGCGCGGGCCGAACCCGATGACGCCAACCGGCGAGGGCCTTCTTCGCCGGATGTTTGTTGATGTCGGCTTTTTCCGCTCCGAGGGGGGAGCGGTTTGAGCAGCCAGGCTACCGAAGGGATGGACGGGACCCAAAAGTATGCTTGGTACCGGGCACGGGAAACCGTGCCCGGTTTTTTTTCGTACCCGCCTACAATAATCGCCGCTCCGCTCCCTCCCTTCACTTCGGAGATCGGCCATGCCCGCCTCCCGCCGCGCGTTCCTCCACGCCTCCGCCGCATCCACCGCCGGCCTCGCCTTTGCCAAAACCTCCACAGCCGCCGAAGGCCGAATGCCGATCGCGCTCGTCGGCTGCGGCGGCATGGGCACGAACCACCTGAAGCTCCTCACGGCCCGCAAGGACGTGGAACTGAAGTACGTCTGCGACGCCGATGCGAACCGCCTCGCGGCCGCCGCGAAGATCGCCGCCGATGGCGGGCACGGCGTGACCCCCGTCAACGACCTGCGGAAGGTCCTCGACGACAAGTCGATCGTCGCCGTCTGGCACGCGACGCCGGACCACTGGCACTCGCCCGGCGGCATCCTCACCGCCGATGCCGGCAAGCACGTCTACGTCGAGAAGCCTTGCTCGCACAACATCCGCGAGGGGCGCCTGCTCGTCGAGGCCGGGATCCGGAACAAAGTCGTCATTCAAGTCGGCACGCAGGCGCGCAGCACGCCGACGGTGCAGGAGGCGATGAAACGCCTGCACGACGGCGCGATCGGCGAGATCCTCGTGGCGAAGGCTTGGAACAGCCAACTCCGCCGCAACCTCGGCAAGGTGAAGCCGAGCGATCCACCGGCGCACCTCGACTACGCGATGTGGCAGGGCATGGCGCCCGAAGCGCCGTTCTATTCCAATCGCGTCCCCGGCATGTGGCGGTTCTTCTTCGACTACGGCGCCGGCGACATGGGCAACGACGGCGTTCACAACGTCGACGTGGCCTGCTGGGGCCTGAATCTGCTTCAACTCCCGAACCGCGCCGCGGCGCTCGGCGGCAAGCATTTCTTCGACGACGACCAGCAGTGGCCCGACACACAGTGCGCCGTCATGGAGATCGACGGCGCCGACGGCAAGACGCGCCAATTCATCTACGAGCAGCGGATCTGGTCGCCGTACGTGCAGGAGGAGTACGAGAACGGCAACGCCTTCTACGGCACGAAGGGGATGCTGGTGATGGGCCATACGGTCGGCTGGAAACTGTACGGCGAGCGGAACAAGCTGATCGAGCAGATGACCGGCCGCGTCGACCTGGCCGGGCACCACACGAACTTCCTGAACGCGATCCGCAATGGCGAGAAGCCGAACGCGCCGGCAATCGCCGGCCACGTCGCGGCCGGGATCTGCCACCTCGCGAACATCTGCGTGCGGACGCGCAAGACGATCGCATTCGACCCGAAGAGCGAGCAGATCGTCGGCGACGCGGCGCTCGCGGGCATGGTGAAGCGGAAGTACCGCGAAGGCCACTGGGCCGTGCCGAAGGGCGTTTGAACAGGCCGTCAGCCCAGCCCTTCCGCCGTCATCGCGCCAATCGTCGCCTCCATCGCCGCCACGGTCTTCGCGATGTCGTCGGCGGTGTGCTCGCAGCTGGTCATGCCGGCGGTGCCCCACCAGTCGACGCCGTTGAGCAGCATCCCCTGGCGCATCGCGTAGACCTGCTTCATGTTCTTCGGCCCGTCCAGCAAGTTCACGTCGCCGCCGTGCGGGATGAAGCCGTCGTTCACTCCGGCCGCCTTCGGCCACACGCCGGAAGTGTTCGGCAGCACGCGGATCATGCTGAAGTCGCCATAGGCCAGCCACGGGAGCTTGTTCGCGGCGAACATGGCGTTCAGCCCGTTGCGCAGGTTTACGGCCGCCTCGTTGGCCTTCTTGCAGGGCTCGCCCGTCAGGACGCGCTTCAGCGTCGCGACGCCGGCGGATGCCGAGAGCGGGTTCGCGTTGTAGGTGCCGGGGTGCTTCATCTTCGGCTTGCCGGGCCGGGGTTCGATGAACGCGAGGATGTCCGCCTTCCCGGCGAGGCACCCGCCGGGCAGGCCGCCTGCGAGGATCTTCGCCAGCGACGTCAGGTCCGGCGTCACGCCGTAGAACTGCTGCGCACCGCCGGGCGCCACGCGGAATCCGGTGATGACCTCGTCGAATATCAGGACACGACCGGTGCGTGTGCAGAGCTCGCGCAGGCCTTTCAGGAACTCGCCGCGGATCGGCACGGCGCCCCAGTGTCCGCCGGTCGGTTCGAGAATCACGGCTCCGATACCGTCATCTTTTTTCAGCGCATCCTCGACGGCGTTCAGGTCGTTCGGCGTCAGCGCGACGCAGTTTGCGGACACGCTCTCCGGCACGCCGGGCACGCCGGGCGCGTCGTACGGCGGATCGGCGGACACGGTGACGTAGTCGTGCCAGCCGTGGAAGTGGCCTTGGAACTTCAGGAACTTCGGCCGCCTGGTGTGAAGGCGCGACAGCCGCAAGGCCATCAGCGTCGCCTCGGTGCCGCTGCCGGTGAAGCGGATCTTCTCCGCCGACGGCACGAGTTGTTTGACGAGCTGGCCCCACTCGATCTCCAGCTCGTGGCACGCGCCGGGGTGGGTTCCCTTTTCCATCTGTTGCTGG
This sequence comes from Gemmataceae bacterium, assembly GCA_022842245.1. Classification (GTDB taxonomy): domain Bacteria; phylum Planctomycetota; class Planctomycetia; order Gemmatales; family Gemmataceae; genus Limnoglobus. Next base: position 31,327 of record JALHPZ010000037.1, on the reverse strand, counting down.
ACCGCCCACACGACATCACTCGGCGAATGCCCCAACAGGTGCGACCCGTGGCCGACGAAGTAGTCGATGACGACGTGACCATCGATCGTTTTCTTGTGCGCCCACTTCGCTTCCGAGACATAGATCGGGAACGGCTCCATCATCCGCGTGTCGTGCGTGACGCCGCAGGGGAACAGCGTCTTCGCGACCTCGAAGCGCTCGCGCGATTTCGGGAAACGGGCCGTGTAGCGTTCGACGAGATTCATGGGTCGATCCCGATGGAGTTTTGCACTTTTCATTTATCATTTTGCGTTGTTCCGGTCATTGTTGAACCAACCCAAAACGAGAAACGAAAAATTCAAAACGAACGAGCTTCGATTCAATCGAACTCGCACCCGCCGACCCGTTGCGGTATGATAACGGTCCTGCCGGTTGGCCCGTCGATCCGCTGGAGCGCGTTCATGCGAGTTCTCTCCTTGCTCAGCCTATTGCTCGTGTCGTCCGCGCGCGCCGACGAGCTGTCGTACAACCGCGACGTGCGGCCGATCCTGTCGGACAACTGCTTCGCCTGCCACGGGCCGGACAAGAACCAGCGCAAGGCGAAGCTGCGCCTCGACGACCGCGACGTGGCGATCGCACGCAAGGCCATCGTGCCGGGGAAGCCGGGCGAGAGCGCGCTGGTGGCGCGGATCGAGAGCAAGGACGCCGACGCGCTGATGCCGCCGCCGGATTCGCACAAGAAGCTGACGGCGCCACAAAAGGAGATTCTGAAGAAGTGGATCACCGAAGGGGCGAAGTACGAGCCACACTGGGCGTACATCCCATTGAAACCGATCACGAATTCGCAATCCATCGACGCGTTCATCCTCGAACGACTCAAGAAAGAAAAACTCGCCCCCTCCCCCGAAGCCGATCGTGTCACGCTCATTCGCCGGCTGACGTTCGACCTCACCGGCCTGCCGCCGACGTGGGCCGAGGTCCAGGAGTTCGCGAAGGATGACAGCCCGCAGGCCTACGAGAAGCTCGTCGACCGCCTTCTCGCCAGCCCGCATTACGGCGAGCGCTTGGCGCTCTTCTGGCTCGACCTCGTCCGCTACGCCGACACCATCGGCTACCACAGCGACAACCCGATGCCGGTCTGGCCGTACCGCGATTACGTCATCCGGGCGTTCAACGCGAACAAGCCGTTCGACGCGTTCACGATCGAACAGCTTGCCGGGGACCTGCTGCCGAACGCGACGATCGAACAGAAGACGGCGAGCGCCTACAACCGGCTGCTGCAAACCACCGAGGAGGGCGGCAGCCAGGCGAAGGAGTACGAGGCCAAGTACGCCGCCGACCGCGTGCGGAACGTCGGGAGCGTCTGGCTCGGCGTCACGCTCGGCTGCTGCCAGTGCCACGACCACAAGTACGATCCGTTCGCCACGAAGGACTTCTACGCGATGGCGGCCTTCTTCGCGGACGTGCAGGAGCCGGCGGTCGGCGGTCGCGGACCGGGCACGCCGCTCGCGACGCCGGAACAGGAAGCCGAGTTGAAGAAGCTCGACGCCGCGATCGCCGAGGCGAAGAAGGCGCTCAAGGCGGAGGAGGAAAAGTACCTGCCGAAGCAGGCCGAGTGGGAAAAGACCGCGAAGAACCTGCCGGCGAACATCCAAAACATCATCAAGGTCGAGAAGCGCACGCCGAAGCAAACGAACGATCTGAAGGCGTTCTACCTTGGCCAGCTCGCGGAGACGAAAGCGCTGCGGGAAGCCGTGACGAAGCGCGAGGCGGAGCGAGCCGCGTACGCGTCGAAGATTCCGAACTGCCTCATCACGCAGGCGGGGCCGCCGCGGACCGTGCGCGTGCTGCCCCGCGGCGACTGGCTCAACGACTCCGGGGAAATCGTGCAACCGGCCACGCCGAAGGTGCTCGTCTCCACGACGATGACGATGCCCCGCGCCACCCGGCTCGACCTCGCGAAGTGGCTGCTCGCCAAGGAAAACCCGCTGACGGCGCGCGTCTTCGTCAACCGCGTCTGGAAGCTCTTCTTCGGCGCCGGCCTCGCCCGCACCCTCGACGATGTGGGGATGCAGGGCGAAGCGCCCAGCCATCCCGAACTGCTCGACCACCTCGCGCTCGAATTCCAGAACGGCTGGGACGTGAAGAAGCTCGTGAAGTCGATCGTGATGTCGAAGACCTACCGGCAAAGCTCGAAGCCCCGACCGGAGCTGGCCGAGCGCGACCCGTCGAACAGGTTGCTCGCGCGGCAGAACCGCTACCGGCTGGATGCCGAGTTCGTCCGTGACAATGCGCTGTCCGTCAGCGGTCTGCTCGTGCCGAAGCTCGGCGGGCCCAGCGTGAAGCCGTACCAGCCGGCCGGGTACTGGACGGCGCTGAACTTCCCGCCCCGCGAGTGGCAGAACGATTCCGGCGAAGGCCTGTACCGCCGTGGGATGTACACGCACTGGCAGCGGAGCTTCCTGCAGCCGAGCCTGCTGGCGTTCGACGCCCCGAGCCGCGAGGAATGCGCGACGGAGCGGACACGCTCGAACCTTCCGCAGCAGGCGCTCGTGCTGTTGAACGACCCGACCTACGTCGAGGCCGCCCGCGCCTTCGGCGAGCGAGCGATCCGCGACGGCGGCAAGGCCCCGGCCGAGCGCATCGACTGGCTATACAGACAGGCCCTCTCGCGTGCTCCGACCGCCGCCGAGGCACAGGTGCTGGCCGAGTACCACGCGAAGCAGGCGAAGGACTACGCCGCGAACGATGCCGAGGCGAAGAAGTTCCTCACCATCGGCGCGAAGCCGCTGCCGAAGGATGCGAACGTCGCGGACCTCGCCGCCTGGACCGCCACGGCGCGAGTCGTACTGAACCTCCACGAATTCATTACCCGGAACTGAAACATGGCCCGCTGATGACGCAGACCTTCGGACGCTGATGAAATCCTGATAAGAGAAAAACTCGATCTTGGTTTTATCATCTTCATCTGCGTCGAAGTCAGCGTCATCAGCGGGCCATTCTTGAGGATTGGAAAATGTCTCTCCTTCAACGTCGCGTCTTCCTCGGCCAGACCACGCGCGGCCTCGGCGCGCTCGCGCTCGCCGGCCTGCTGAACCCGAAATCGTCCGCGGCCGCGAAGGCCAAGGGCGCCATCGAACTCCACCACAAGCCGCGCATCGAGCGCGTCATCTGGCTCGTCATGGCCGGCGGGCCGTCCCACCTCGAAACCTTCGACTACAAGCCGAAGCTCGCCGAGATGGACGGCAAGCCGATGCCCGAAAGCATCACGAAGGGCCAGCCGATCGCCCAGTTGCAAGGGCAGCAGCTCAAGTGCCTCGCCCCGCAGCACAAGTTCAAGAAGTTCGGCAAGTCCGGCCAGGAGATGTGCGAACTCTTCCCGAACCTCGGCGAAGTCGCCGACGATCTCTGCATCATCCGCAGCCTGCACACCGAAGCGATCAACCACGACCCGGCCCACACGTTCATCAACACCGGTACCACGATCTCCGGCCGGCCGAGCATGGGCAGCTGGATCACCTACGGCCTCGGCAGCGAGGCGAAGGATTTGCCCGGCTTCGTCGTCCTCACGTCGCAGGGCCGCGGCGGGCAGAATCAGCCGATCTCGTCGCGACAGTGGCACAGCGGCTTCCTGCCGAGCCGATTCCAGGGCGTGCATCTCCGCGGCAAAGGCGACCCGGTGCTGTACCTCTCCAGCCCCGCCGGCGTGAACCGCGACCAGCAGCGCGACGCCGTCAGCGCCATCCAGAAGCTGAACGACCTGCACAACGGTGTCGTCGACGATCCCGAGATCGCTACGCGCATCCAGCAGTACGAGATGGCGTTCCAGATGCAGGCGAGCGTGCCCGGCCTCATGGACCTGAAGCAGGAAGACAGGAAGACGCTCGACCTCTACGGCACGCAGGGGGCCGACGGCACCTTCGGCGCGAACTGCCTGCTCGCCCGCCGTCTGGCCGAGCGCGGCGTCCGCTTCATCCAGCTCTACCACCGCGACTGGGACCACCACGGCGGCATCCGGAACGACATCAAACTCAAGATCGAGGAAGTCGACCGCCCGCTCATGGCGCTCATCAAGGACCTCAAGCGCACCGGTCTCTTTGACAGCACGCTCGTCGTGTGGGGCGGCGAATTCGGCCGCACGCCGATGTCGCAGGGCGGCAGCGGCCGCGACCACCACATGAAGGGCTTCACGATGTGGCTCGCCGGCGGCGGCATCAAGGGCGGCCTGTCCTACGGCGCGACCGACGAGTTCGGCTACAACGCCGCCGAGAACATCGTGAGCGTCCACGACCTGCACGCGACGATGCTGCACCTGCTGGGGATCAACCACGAGCGCTTCAGCGTGAAGTTCCAGGGCCTGGACGCGCGCCTGAGCGGCGTCGAGCCGTGCCGCGTGGTGAAGGACGTGCTGGCGTAATGATCGGCGAGCCGCGCGGTGTCAGCCGCCGGGTGTTGGGCGCGGAATACCGCGCAACCCAACGATTCAAGATGTGTTGGCGAATCGCGCCTGTCCAATCCAACCGGATAACTTGGCCGAACCGCCAGGCCGTGTTACGATGCCCGCATGACAAAGATCAAAAAGAAACCGAGCGTTATGACAGCGGAGCGCAACGGCGCGGAGCCGGCCGCGATGGAGGTGTTCACGCTGCCCGAGGCGGCCGCGTACCTGCGCGTGCCGGAGGCGGCGATCGTCGAGCTGGCCGAACGGGACGGAATCCCCGCCCGCCGGATTGGCGGCGAATGGCGCTTCCTGAAAAGTGCCGTCGTCGAGTGGCTGCAAAGCGGCACGCGCCAGCCCGCGCCGGGAACGAAGGAGGCCGTGCTGCAACACTTCGGCGTGTTCAAAGATGAGGACGTAAACGAATTCCTGGAAACGATTCGCAAGATTCGGAAGTCCGCGGGATGATCGTACTCGATACCGACACTCTCACCCTGTTCGACCACGGCCATGCGAAAGTCCAGCGCAGGATTGCCGCACTGGATCGAGAGCCGCTTTGCGTTACCATCATGACCCGAATCGAAGTCTTCATGGGCCGAGCGGCGAATATCCTCAAATCCGCGAATGAAGCCGAACTGCGAATCGCGATCGAACGTTACCATCATTCCGAGAAACTGTTCGCCTCCCTCCGGATCATCGATTTCGACGACGCGGCCATTTCCCACTTCGGGCGGCTGAGGAATCAGAAGAACCTGAAGAAAATCGGCCGGCCGGATCTGCTTATCGCCTGCATCGCGCTGTCCCACGATGCCCTGCTCGTCACACGCAATCTCAAGGACTACAAGGACGTGGCCGGTCTCCGCGCCGAGAACTGGGTCGACTGACACTCGTGAGCTCCCGGCGGCTCACCGTTTCATCGCCTCCTTCGCTCCCTCGATGATCCCCTTCACTGCGCCCTTCGCGGCGTTCTTGCTCGTCTCCTCGGCGTTTTTATTCACGCCCTCGCCGATCCCCTTCAGGTTCACCGCATGGCGCACGGCCACTACGTCATCAGGCGTTCGCGAGACGCCGTCCGGGCCGGGCGAACGCACGGTCAGGTGCTCCGCCACGCCACCCTGACTGTACTCGACGCTCAGCTCGCGGCCCCACGGGTCGGCTTCGGGCAGCGTGTCGTTTGGCCAGCGCTCGTAGACGCCGGTGGGCGTGGTTTGCCGGTCGAGTTTGTCGGCCCAGGTGGCGGCGAGCCGGCGCGCCTCGGCGACGTTTGGGTCGTCCGAGGGCTTGGAGGACGGGCGGACGGCGAAAAAGGAACCGAGCGCGATGCCGGCCACGAGGAGCAGGCCGAGCGCGCCTTCCCAGAGCTTCGAGGGTCGATCGGTCGACATGGCGGAGACCTCGCGACGGGGACATCCGCAGGGGACGCCCGGTCACGAATTCATCGCCGATCATTGGGATGGAAACGAAGATCAGGAGCCGATCCAAGTGGATCGACTCCCGATTCGCGTGTCATCCGGATCGGCTTACTTCACCTTCTCGACCGGCGGGAGACCGTCGACGAGCGGGATCACCACGGTGGGGGCGAGCTTCTCGACCGGGGGCAGGTCGTTCGCCTTGCTGGTGGGCAGCTTCGGCGTCGGCAGGGCGGCCGGCGCGGGCGGGATGGTGAGGGTCGGCGCGGTCGGGATGGCGATTGGCGACGGAGCCGGCGTGGCCTTCGGAGCCGGTGCGACCGGTCGCGGGGCCGGCATCGGATTGGACATCGGGTTCGAGGTCGTCGTGACCGGCACGGGGGTCTTCGTCGTGGCGATCGGCTTGGCCGGCGTCGTGGGCGTCGACACGACGGGCACCTTGAGGGGTGCCGGGGCGGTCCGGGTCGCGGCGGTGCCGGACGAGGGCATCGTCACCACCGGGGCGGCCGTCGGGGCCGACTTCGACTGGCTCGCGAGAAACGCGGGGGGCATCGCGTTCGTCGCGGCCGTCGAAGTGGTGGGGACAGGTACCGGTACGAGCTTCTCGGCGGGTTGCGCGGCGACGACGGTGGCGGAGGCACCCGCGTAGGCCGGCGGCGGTCCGACGAGCGGCTTGCTGATGGAGGCGCCGGAGTCCTTCCAGGTCAGCAGTTCCATGATGGTCTTGGGCTTGGCACCGGACGACTGACCGTCGTTGGAGGCGGTGAGACCGGCGGCGGCGTAGTCGCGGGCGTTGATCTCGCCGACGACGGTGTAGCCGATGTTCGCCCCGATTTCGAGGGCCTTGCGTCCGAAGGCGCCGACCTGTTCGCGGGGGAGCCGGGCAACGGCGGCGTAGTATTCTTTCGGGTAATCCGGATCGCCGAGCTTGGCCATCGGCTTCTTCTCATCCTTCTTGTCGTCCTTCTTCTCGTCCTTGCCCTGTTCGGTCTTGCCCTTCTCGATCGCCGGCGGAGTCTTTTCCTTCTCCTTGGGCTTCTCTTCGGCGTTTTCCAACACGGGCAGGCACGGCAGGCCCGGGGTGGCGCAGTTGCAGTTGGCCATGCAACGGTCGAGGGCATGGGCGGCGACGGCGCGGACGCGGGCCGATTTCTCGTAGGGGTGGCCGTCGGCGTCCGAGCACGAGACGACATGGCTGAGGGCGACGATCACCTTGCAGGTGCAGCAGCAGCCCTTGGAGAGGGCGACGGCGGCCTCATAGCGGACGCACTCGTTGCGGTCGGCGCGGAGGGCGGCGATGAGGGCCTCTTCGGCTTCGGGCCAGTAGTGGCAGTCGAGGGTACCGAGGTACTTGACGGCCTTCATGCGTTCTTCGGCGCCGGCGCGGTCGAGCTTGGCCTTGGAGGCGGCTCCGACCGGTCCGGGATCGAGCAGTTCGGCGACGCTGGGAACGGTGGGGCAGAAGGGCGGGATGACGCCGCCGGAGAAGGCGGTGACGGGCGCCATGAGTCGGCCGATGAGCTGGCCGGCGGGGGTGCGGCAGATCTTGCGGCGGCAGAATTCGCGCTGTTCCTGGGAAATACCGAGGCGTGCCCAGATGGTGTTCATGCCACCGGGGAGCTGGGCGCCGGGTCCGACGCCGAGGCCGAGGGGCGGGGGCGGTGCGACGCCGTTGAGGACCGGCGACGCTCCGGAGAGCGTGCTGGGCAGGGCGGCGGGTGCGGGGGCGCCGCCGCGAAGGAACTGGGCGTCGGCCGACCCGGCCAAGACGGCCGACGCGGCCGCGGAGATCAGCAGTTTGGCGGCTTTCATCGCGGAACCCCTTCGGAAAGAGCCGTTGGAAACGACCCGGTTTGGCTGGTTTGTCGGGAGGCGGCGACCGGTCGCAGGTTCGCGGTCTTACCGGTTGTACCGACTCCACGGATACTATCTCGACTCGCGGGCTTGCCGATCTTGAAGGGGATTTCGGTTCCCGCAGATTTCCGGGTTGTTCCGGTTTCACGGATTGGATGAATCCGCCGGCTTGCTCAACGACGTACTCCGATTAGAATTGGACTGCCCCGCAACCGGGACGGCGACCGGTCCGTATTCCCGGACACATCCGCCCCGTTGTTCGCTCTCGCGAGATGGGTATGGCGACGCAGTACACCCAGGCGGCTCGTCCGCTGCAGATTTCCACGCCGCTGGGCAAGGATGCGCTCCTGGCCGTGGGCTTCTACGGCTCGGAGGGGATTTCGCAGCTCTTCCAGTTCACCGTGGACGTGAAGGCCGCGCGGACCACGGCGGTGCCGTTCGACAAGCTGATGGGGCAGCCGGTCTCGCTCGAACTGGAGATGCCCAAGAAGCAGAAGCGGTGGTTCCATGGCGTGTGCGTGCGTGCCGTCCAGGCCGAGAGCGACGCCGACTTCACCGACTACCAGCTCGAACTCGTCCCGCAATTCTGGCTCCTGACCAAACGCGCGACCAGCCGCATCTTCCAGCACATCACCGTGCCGGACATCCTCAAGAAGGTGTTCGCCGGGATGGACGTGGAGTATCAGATTTCCGGCACGTTCGAGAAGCGCGACTTCTGCGTGCAGTACCGGGAGAGCGATTACAACTTCGCCAGCCGGCTGATGGAAGAGGAAGGCATCTTCTACTTCTTCAAGCACGCGGCGGGCAAGCACACGATGGTGCTGGGGAACACGCCGCAGGTGCATCCCCCGGTGCCGGGGCAGACGACGATCATCTACAAGAACGTGAACGAGGAAGCTTCCGGCGACGAGGACCACATCGCCGAACTGACCAAGGTGCAGGATCATACCTCCGGTAAATTCACGCTCTGGGACCACACGTTCGAGCTGCCCCACCAGAAGAACGACGCGGACAAGACGGTAACGGATTCGGTGAAGATCGGCCAGATCGAGCACAAGCTGAAGGTGGGGGACAACACCAAGCTGGAGATCTACGACTGGCCGGGCGAGTACGCCCAGCGGTTCGACGGGATCGACGCGGGCGGTTCGCCGCAGGCGGCGGAACTGAAGAAGATCAGCCCGGACTCCAAGCGGACGGTGGACCTGCGGATGCAGCAGGTGGCCTCGTCGGCGGTGCGGATTCAGGGCAGCGCGACGGCGCGGCAGATGACGAGCGGCTTCAAGTTCGCCCTCGCGACGCGTCCCAAGGACCTCGTCGCCACGCCGATCAAGGCGGAGGGCGAATACATCGTGACGACGGTGCAGCACGCCATCCGCGTGCCGGCGAACTATCGCAGCGGCGTCGCCGGCGAGGGCGAGGGGTTCAGTTACACGAACGTGTTCACGGCGCTGCCGGCGGACCTGCCGTACCGCCCGGCCCGCTCGGCCGCGAAGCCGGTCGTTTCGGGGACCCAGACGGCTGTGGTCGTCGGCCCCGCGGGCGAGGAAATCTTCACGGACAAGTATGGCCGGATCAAGGTCCAGTTCCACTGGGATCGCGAGGGGAAGAACAACGCGGACAGCTCGTGCTGGGTCCGCGTGGCGCAGATCTCCGCCGGCCGGTTCTGGGGCGCGCTGTCCATCCCGCGGATCGGTCAGGAAGTGGTGGTCGACTTCCTCGAAGGGGACCCGGACCAGCCGTTGTGCGTGGGCTGCGTGTACAACCCGGACCAGATGCCGCGCTACACCCTGCCCGACGAAAAGACGAAAAGCTACATTCGCACGAACTCGTCGATGGGCGGCGTGGGTTACAACGAACTGCGGTTCGAAGACAAGGCGGGCAAGGAACAGGTCTACATCCACGCGCAGCGGAACATGGACGAGCGGGTGCGCAACGACAGTTTCGAGCGCATCGGCAACAACCGCCACCTGCGCGTCGGCTTCTATCTCGAGAACGACCACAAGGGCGACGCCAGCGGCGAAACCAAGAAGGGAAGCCAGTTCGAGGAAGTGGCGATCGACCAGCACCTCAAGGTGCACCGGCACAAGGACGAGCACGTCGGCGGCGACCTGAAGCTCCTGGTCGGCGGGGGCGACGGAGACGGGAACGTCGACATCCACATCAAGAAGACCAAGCAGGAACTGATCGACGATACGTACGACCTGCACGTAAAGAAGGCCGTCAAGGAACTCTTCGACGAGACGTACGACCTGCACGTGAAGCAGGCGGTCAAGCAGTTGTTCGACCAGACGCTGGACCTGCACGTGAAGCAGGCGGTGAAGGAACTGTACGACGCGACGTACGACCTGCACGTCGGCGGGAAGTACACGGTGACGGTCGGCGGCGGTGCGGATCTAAGCATCGGCGGCGACCAGAAGTCGAAGGTGTCCGGGGGCATCTCCGAATCGGCGGCCAAATTCGACCACAAGTCGGCGAGCAACTTTGCCGCGGAGGCCGGTGCGGTGATGCACCTGAAAGCCGGCGCGAATCTGGTGCTGGAGGCGCCGATGGTCACGCTCAAGGGCGCGGGTGGGTTCGTGAGCATTACGCCGGCGGGCGTGGCGATCCAGGGGACGATGGTGCTGATCAACAGCGGGGGCGCGGCCGGTGCCGGCCCCGGCGCCAGCCCGCAGGACCCGTCGAAGGCCGCGAAGGCCGTCGACGCCGCCGACGCGAAGGACGCCGTGGACGCGAAGCCGACCAAGCCCACCGACGCCGACCTGGCGGTGACCGGCAACAAGTCCTGCAACTAGGAGATCGCCCATGCCCCCGGCGGCGCGTGTCGGCGACATGCATACCTGCCCGATGGTGAACCCCGGCCCCGTGCCGCACGTCGGCGGCCCGATCCTGCCGCCGGGCTGCCCGACGGTGTTGATCGGCATGATGCCGGCGGCGCGCGTCTCTGACATGGCCACCTGCGTCGGCCCTCCAGACGTGATCGCCAAGGGAAGCGCCGGCGTGATGATCGGTGGCCTGCCCGCGGCGCGCCTTGGTGACAACACGGCGCACGGCGGCGTCATCGTCGTGGGCTTCCCCACGGTGATGATCGGCGAGACCGGCGGGGGCGGTGCCGGCGGCGGCGGTGGTGGACCCCAGGGCGGGGCGATGGTCGCCGCGGCCAAGACCGGCGCGCCGTTCTGCGAGATCTGCGAAAAGATGAAGGCGGGCCAATGACGCGTCCGACTCGAAGCCCGCGCCCGGCGCGGGGGTGATCATGGAATTCGCGCTGGTGGTTCGAAGTGGGGACGCGGCCGGGAAGAGGATTCCCGTTCCGCCGGGCGAGTCGCGCCGCATCGGCCGGCAGCCACCGTCCGACGTGCGCGTCGCCGACGATCCGATGCTTTCGAACCAGCACTTCTCGGTCGAATGCGATGGTTCGGTGTGCCTGCTTCGGGATCTGGGCAGCAAGTTCGGCACGCAGTTGAACGGGAACAAGATCGCGGACGTGGCCGCGCTGCGGAATGGCGATGAAATTCGCGCCGGTCGCACGGTCTTCGGGGTCGAGGTGGTCGGCGACATCCGCGCGACACCGCTGATGCCGTCGGACATGCCATCCGAATCGACGATCTTCGTACCCGGACCCGCCGCACCGGAAGCCTCGCCGGCGGTGGCGGCCCCCGCCGAACCCGCCCGCGAGCGACCGCCGCTGACGGATCGGCAGTCCGCCGTGCACGCGCATTTGCGCAAGCAGATCGGTCTGTTTGCTGTGCTGGACGCCGCCCGCGACCCCGACATCCTGCTCCGACTGAAGGATTCTGGGGTGGAACATGGCAGCCTGTACGAAGAGCGCGACGGCGAAGACCTCGCGACCTTCGGACCGTGGCTCGCCAAACTGCCGCCCGATCACGTGTTCCTCGAGGATCTGGTGCGCGATGGCTGGGGCAAGAGTTGGGGCGTCTACCTGACCTGCCGGCTTCCGTTCGCCGAGTTGCGCCGGCACCTGCGGCAGTTCCTGCTGGCGAAGCTGCCCGACGGTCGGCAGGTCTGCTTCCGCTACTACGACCCGCGCGTGCTGCGCACCTACATGCCGACCTGCTCGGCGGACGAGATGGCGCGGTTCGTCGGCCCGGTCGAGCGCTATCTCGCCGAGAGCAGCGACGAGGAAGAGTTGCTGGAATTCGGCGCCAGCTACCGTGACTGGCGGAAAGTGAGGCTGGAAGAGGGGGCTTAGCGATGTTGGAGATTCGCGAAGATTCGTTCTCCGCCTTGGACCGCGATTTCCGCCGGCGCTATCACGAGGAGATCTATGGCTACCTCGCGCAGCGGATTCCCGATTCCATCACTCCGCGCCCGAAGGCGGACGTGATGCTCGAGATCGAGGCCTCGCACCGCCGGGCGAACGAACGCGGGATCGAATCGAGCGACGATATCGTTCGATTCACGACGCTCTGGATGATCGCCGGCCGCAATTTCGACAAACAGCCCGCGGTGGACGAATATCTCGCGTCGACGGACTGGAGCATGACGAAAAAACTCGACCGGTTACTCCGCGAAGTCGGGACGAAATTAGACCATTAGGACGATCGACGATCGACGATGTGAAGGTCCGATCGTGCCAATATCTCGGTGTCTATCATGGCTGCTGTGATCGCGTTGCCAGCTCTCGGACTTCTCGCAGCGGCGGCGGCGGCGATTGCCTACACCGCGAACATGATGACGCCGGCGGGGCGGAAAGCGAACGAGCAGGCCGGCAAAGCCCTGGCGAACGGCGTGAAATCGATCGCGGAATCGGTGAGTCAGGTCTTCAGCACATCGAAACCCTGTACGGTCGGGGAATGCCCCTACGCGAATCAGGCGAATACCGAGGCGGCACCGGCTGCGCCGGCGGCACCCGCCGTGCCCGATGCACCTGCGGCTCCGGCCGCGCCCGCCACGCCCGCGATCCCCAATCAAGGCGTATTTGGCCCGGGAACCCTGACGGATAAGGAATTGAAGGAGCTTCAAGATATCGCGGACAAGCACAATACGCCGATCGATGTGGTCGGCAGTCGGGCGCGGGGCGAAGGCCGCAATATCGATAAACCCGATTTACCCGTCGGAAAGGGCGAAGGCACCCGCAGCGACATCGATGTCCGATCGGACGGGCAAGCCGACATCGACAGTCGCGGTGCGATTTCCGATGCGATCAGCGAAGTTTCTGGCGGCGCGGGCAATCGAATCGGCGATAGTGATCAGTCGAGCGGTCCTGTAATCCAGATCCGGCCGAACCAGCCCCCCAAACTGGTCCAATAACCCATGGCGACACCTCGAAAACTGGATCGTCCAAGGTTCGTCCGCGGGGACTTCCCGCGCGATGCGACGGATCAACTGCTCGCCATCGCGATTCGAAATCCGCAAGATCTCGACCGTGCGACCGTCGAATCCGCCGTCGCGCGATTGGATTCCATGCTCGAGAACCACGGCGTCCCACTCGTGTATTGCCGCTCCAGTTGGACGATGTACTTCGTCGTGCTACGGACGGACGCCATCGATCTGATCGACTGGGAACGGAAATTGATCCCGTTCCTTCCGAAACCCAAGGACACCCGCAAACCCTGGGGTTTGGTCGCGGCCACGGTTGGCGATGAATGGTCGGCTACATTCCGGGAATTCGAGTGGCGATCCGCCAAGACATTGCGTCTTCGGCCCGAACAATCCTGGTTCGTCCTCAATCTCTCCAAAGTCGGTACCTAACTGACCTTTGTGCCGGGTTCGCACCATGGCCCCTCCCAAAAACGTCATCCCGTTCCGCGCCAGCCCGACGCCCAAGGCCAAGGCCCCGGGAACGCACGGGCCCGCGCCCAACGGCAGCGGCGGCAAGATCATCGACTTCCACGACGCCCAGGTCCGCGAAGTCGCCCTCGACCTGCTCTCGCTGGCGCTGGACCTCGCCGGCATCGTCGATCCCACGCCCGTCTCCGACGGCGCCAGCGCCCTCATCGCCCTCGGCCGCGGCAACTGGCTCGACGCCGCCATCTCCGGCGCCAGCATGATCCCCTATGTCGGCGACCTCGCCAAGGCCGGCAAACTCCCGAAGTACATGAAGTCCGTCGAACGCGCCATCGCCCTCGCCAAGCAGTCCGAGAAGTTCGCCCAGGCGCTCACGCCCGCGCTCCACCGCATCAAGCAGGCGCTCGAGTTCCTGCCGAAAGGCGCCAACCCCCACCTCGACCGGCTCCGCGCACTCGTCGAGTCGTTCCTCAAGGGCCACGGGGCCGCCACGATCGGCAAGCGCCTGCCCGACGTCAGCAAGCGCTTCAAGTTCACGACCACCGTCGTCAACAACAAGGAGCACAAGGTCGCCGAGGGCTGGCTCGGCGTCCCCGGGCGCGTCCTCACCCACCGCAGCCCCTACGCCCAGAAGGGCGTCTCCACCGGCACGGGCGACGACGCCGGCCACCTCATCGGCAACCAGTTCGGCGCCCCCGGCGACCAGCGCAACCTCTCCCTGCAGAACTGGATCATGAACCGCGGCGCCGGCACCTGGCACGACCTCGAAAAGCAATGGGCCGACCTGCTCCAGAAAGGCCATAAGGTCCGCATCAAGGTCACCGACATCGCGGACCCCGGCCAGCGCCCCTACCACCGGAAAGTGGAATGGACGGTGATCCAACCCGACGGTCGCACTACCACGCACCACACGATGGACTTCATGAACAGCACCACGCCGAAGAGCCGCGCCGCCACCGGCGAGGTGAACAAATACCCGCCGGGCCACAAGGCCGACGTCATCCCGATCGACAAGAACAAGAAGTAACCGATTCCCCCATTCGTCCCGGTGCCTTCTCCATGAGCCGCTTCGTCGCGTTCGTCCTGTTCGCCTCCTGCTCCTGCGTCGTCGCCGCCGAACCGCCGGTCGTGCCGCTCTGGGAGAAGGGGCCGCCCGGCTTCGAGTCCCGCAAGGGCGAAACGGAGACGCGCGACCGGATGAACAAGGACACCGGCGAATACCGCGTGACGAACGTCCACAATCCTTACGTCACGGTCTTCCTTCCGACGAAAGAGAAGGCGACCGGGGCGGCGGTCGTCGTCGTGCCCGGCGGCGGCCACCGCGAGCTGTGGGTGAAGCACGAGGGCGAGACCGTCGCGCAGTTCCTCGCCGACCGCGGCATCGCCGCCGTCGTGCTGCGGCATCGTCTGGCGCGCGAGAAGGATTCGCCATACAAGATCGACGTCCACGCGTTGCAGGACGGCCAGCGCGCCCTGCGGCTGGTGCGCGCAAAGGCGAAGGACTGGAACGTGGACCCGGCGCGCGTGGGCATGATGGGTTTCTCGGCCGGCGGCGAAGTGGTGGCGATGGTCTGCCGCAAGGCCGAAGGCGGAAACCCGAAGGCCGACGACCCGATCGACCGCGAGAGCGCCGTGCCGGCGTTCCAGGCGCTCGTCTATTCCGGCCCGCTCGGCATTCGGGGCGAACCGGTGACGAAGGCGAACACGCCGCCGACCTGGTTGCTCGTCGGCGAGGACGACGGCGCGGCAGCGTGGCTGGTCCAGCACTACCGCGACGCCAAGGCCGCCGGAGTGCCCGCGGAGTTGCACATCTACGCGAAGGCGCCGCACGGCTTCGGCTATCGGCCGTACAAGAAGACGCCGCAACCGTTCGACGCCTGGCCCAACCGATTCGTCGATTTCCTCGGCGCGCAGGCAATGCTCAAACAGCCTTGATATTTTTAATTCTTCCTTCGCGCGTCGATTTGGCGCGGTATGATTCCTGTGGCGGATCGTCCCCCCGAACCGCAGGATGCTATGGTCGAGAAGGTACCGGTGAATTGCCCGAAGTGCCGTGTCCGCTTGCGGATGCCGCTCGGGCTGCGCGCCGGGAAGCGCCCGCGGTGCCCGAAGTGCAAGACGATCGTGCGCCCGGCGGACGTGCTTCCTTCGTCTCTGCTGGTACCTGTTCGCCCTGGGATGCCGGATAAGCCGCCGGTGCCGGTCCTGCCGCCTCCGCCGCCCCTGCTTCAGACAACGCCTCCGCCGAGTGATTTCTTCACCGAAACCAAGACGATGATGCCGGACGGCCGGGCACGCGAAGCCGATCCGTACGCGGAGACGGTGACGAAACTGCCGGACCCGCCGGTGCCCGAAGAACCCCGCAAGCCGATCCCCAGCGACTTTTACTTGCACACGCGAACGCTGGCTCCGCAGCCGGACGCCCTGCACAAGCCGCTACCGAGCGATTTCTTCACGCAGACGCGGACGATGGTGCCGGCGGAACCGGTGGCCGATTCGGTGCCAGAACTGCCGCCGGCGCCCGTGGCGCCACCTCCTCCGCCACCCGCGCCACCGGTCGTCTTATCGCCGCCCGCCCCGGCGCGGCCGGCCACGGATCGACCGCCCCCGGACATCTCGTTGGCTTCGATCGACGATGACGATCCGCCACCCTGGGCGACCTCGCCGCCGGTCCCGGTGCCCAAGCCCGCGCCGCGACCGCCGGTCCCTACCGGCCTCGAAGAAACCCGCATCCCCCTGCCCGGCGAGTTCCCGCCCGTCGGCTTGGAAGAGACACGCATCCCCCTGCCGGGCGAATGGCCCGACGGACCCAAGTCGCGAGACCGGTCCTGATCACCGACCGGCTTGTCGGCTCGGCGTCTTTTGCGCTTGACCGGACTACGCATACCCGCAAACTGGTATCGTCTTCATCGCCCCGACACCGGCCGCGCCATGGACCTCGAATCGCGATTGCTCGATCTGATGGTCGAATGGAACGAGGCCGTCCTCGTCGGCAAGGTCGTCTCCATCGAAGGCCTCGCGCCCAACGACCCGGAACTCCAACGCCGGCTGCGCGAAGCGCTGGCGCAGCAGAAGACCGAGAAGTCCGGCATCGAATCGACCAGCACCGGGCTGTACGTCCCGACCGAGGGCGACGGCCAGTTGCTGGGGTTGAACTTCCCCGGCTTTCGCATCACCGGCGAGATCGGCCGCGGCGGCATGGGGATCGTATTCGAGGCCGACGACGTGCTGCTCGGCCGCAAGGTCGCGCTCAAGACGATCCGTCCGGAACTGGCGGTGCGCGGGGATGCGAAGGCGCGCTTCCTCCACGAGGCGCGCGCCGCCGCCTCCATCCGCAGCGACCATGTCGTGACGATCCACCGCGTGGACGAAGCGAACGGCGTGCCGTTCATCGCGATGGAGTACCTGCAGGGCCAGCCGCTCAACGTCTGGATGAAGGAGCACCGCGCCGGTCCGTCGCACATCTGCCGCATCGGCCACGAGATCGCGCTCGGCCTCTCGGCGGCGCATGAATCAGGCCATATCCACCGCGACATCAAGCCCGGCAACATCTGGCTCGAAGCGCCCAACGGCCGCGTCAAGATCCTCGACTTCGGCCTCGCCCGCACCGTCGAGGCCGACTTCCGCCTCACCGGCTCGAACGTGATCATCGGCACGCCCGCCTACATGGCGCCGGAACAGGGCCGCAACGAATCCGCCGACCATCGCTCGGACCTCTTCAGCCTCGGGGCCGTGCTCTATCAGCTCGCGACGGGCCGCCGGCCGTTCCAGGGCCGCGATGTCTTCGAAGTGCTCGAAAGCCTCGCGACCCAGATTCCGCCGCCGGCGCGCTCGCTCAACCCGGAGATCGGCCCGGCGCTCTCCGACCTGATCGCGCGCCTGCTGAGCAAGGATCCGGCGGGTCGGCCCCAGACGGCGCGCGAGGTCGCGTCGGCGTTGCGGAAGATCCACAAGGCGAAGGCGAAGCTGCCCCAGCCGATCGAGTACATGCCGGCTCCGATGATGTCGACGCCGTCGGCGTTTCCGCTGCCGGCGATGCCCGCGCCGGCGGGTCCGCCGCGGGACGCCTGGACGGACATCGAGCTGGACGCGCTACCGGGCCACTCGAAATTCCCGCCGGAGGCGCCGGCCGCGACCGTACCTGCGCCGAAGGCGGCACCGTCCAAGCGCCCCTTGGGGCCGCGGCTGGTCCTGCTCGCCGGCGCCGTGCTCATGGTCGTGGCGTGCGCGGCGCTGCTGTTGAAATTCCTGTTGGCCCCGCCGGCCGGGAAGGCGCCGGCCGACGATCCGAAAAAGAAGAAGGTCGAAGCCGACGCGCCAAAGCCCGACACGCCCAAACCCGAACCGCCGAAGCCGGTGGTCGCCAAGCGGAGCGAACCGTGGCCGGCGGTCGTGCCGCTGCGACCGGCCCGCATCGCTTCGCTCGATCACCTCGCCGCCGCCACGCACGTGCCGCCGGCCGAACGCTTCGACTGGCAACCCAAGGAACTCGTCGCCGTCCTCGGCTCGCACCGCCTGCGCATGTGGGCCGACGTCGAATCCCTGAAGCTCGCCCCCGACGGCGCGTCCGTGTTGGTGAAATCGCGGGGCGAAGAGTATGCCCGCCTCGTCGACCTCAAGTCCTTGGGCGAAACCGTGGTCGCCGCCGCAACCTCCGGGTTCGCACTCGAACCCGGACGCGTCTTCCACGGCCTCGAGACTTTTCCTGCCACGACCCCCCTCCTCAACCGCACGCGACTGCCGATCAAAGGTCGGATCGTCGAGTTCGTCGCGCCCGATCGCGTCCTCGCCGCCGACGCCGACAACGCCAACAATTTCGCCCTCTGGTACGTTACGGCCACGGACGCCACGGAACTGCTGAAGCTCCCGGTCCCGGCCATCTGGCAACTTTCCCCCGACCGTCGCCGCCTCGCCGTCGTGACGCGCGACGGCATCGCTTCGATCCACCGCCTGCACGGCATGCCCGGACTCGAATTCCAGTTCCCCGAGCCGGTCCGCACCAACCACCTCAGCCTCGCCAACGACCGCCTCGCGCTCGTGAACACCGAGGGATACGCGCAGGTTTGGACGCTCGGCGGCGCCGCGCCGACGCTCCTGCACACCACCGCAACCAAGTGGGCAAGCAACGACCGTTTCCAGCTCTCATCCGATGGGAAGAGCTTCAAATTCGGCCACGCGATCTGGAACCTCGACGCCACGCCCGTCGTCGAGTTCGCGGCCGATCCCACCCGGCAGTTCGCCACGCACCACGCCGTCTTCTTCGACGACAATCGCCTCGTGCTCGCCGCGTTCCAGAATCGACTCTTCGTCTGGTCCGCCAATGCCGGCGTACTCGCGACGACGGTCAAGCCGGGGCTGACGCTCGGCCGTCGGAACAACGAACGCGCCGCCCTTTCGCCGGATGGTCGCTTTCTTCATCTCGTCGGCCGCGGCGACGAAGAATCCGAGCGCGTCGCGCTGGTCGATCTCGCCGCCGCCTCGATCGCCCTCGACTCCGACCGGGTCGGCGGCGCGCTGGTCGAATCGGTCTTCTCCCCCGATGGCCGGACGCTCCTGTACAACGAGCGCGGGAGACCCAACGGCTTCACGCTCGCGCTGGAGGGCGACCGGGCCGGTACCGAGCGCTACGCCGACCGCAAGCCGTTCCCGCTTTCACCGACGCAGGCGGTTCCGGTCTTTTCGCCCGACGGCGCGCGGTATGCCGTCTTTGAATTCGACGACACCCGCACCGAAGTCGCCGTCTACGAACTCCAGGACGAGATCCCGCGCAAGCTGGCCTCCGCCCCGACGCACTACAACAACCGCCGCGTCGGCAGCCTGCACTTCACCGACAGCGGCCAGCGGCTCGTCGGCCTCGGTGTCGACGCCGGCAACACCTACCACGCCATCGTCTGGGAACTCACCACGACCGGCCTCGTCGAACGCCATCGCGTGCCCACGTCCGGCGACGCCGGCCTCGCCCCCCTCCTCGTGCGCGGATCGAAGGGCGGCTTCTATCTCTCCGGCCATTCCGGGCTTCGCAAGTTCGACCCTTTGACCGGACAGATCGCCGACCTCACCCAAAAGAATTACCAGATCTCCCGCTTCGACGTGTCGCCCGACGAATCGCTGATCATCGCCGAGGGTCGCTCGCCGCGTTCGAACAGCCTCAACGACCTGCTCCTCATCGACGTCGCCACCGGCGAGCTTCGGCAGTCGTGGCAACTCCCCGGCTGGATCGTCCGCCCGTTTTTCCACCCCGACGGTCGGCACGTCCTGAGCCTGAACGGGAACGGCACGGTCTACGTGTTGCGGCTCTCGACCGGGGCGAAGGCCGAGTAATCACGAATTGTTTGAATAAAGGGCAAAAGCTAGCCCACTCATCCCACGAAGACGCCGCCGGTGAATCCGGCGAAGCTGTCGAAGTCCAGGGCCGCGGGCGGCGTGCCGGCGGGGGCGATGTTCTTGCCCAGATACGCCGTCACCCGCGAACCGGCTCCACTGCCGGAACCGACCACGAGGTCGGCGCGGTTGTCGCCATCCAGATCCTTCACGGCCAGACGGATGCCGCCGCGGCTGTCGGGGTCGCCGCCGAAGAAGTTCGCCAGGTTCACGTACTGATTCGAGAGCAGACTCTTCCCGTCGAACACCAGCACGCGCGGCCCGCCGCCCGGTCCGCCGCCGGCGATGAGGTCGGCGAAGCCGTCGCCGTTCAGGTCGCCCGCCGTCACGAAGATGCCGTTGCGGAGCGTCTGCTCGAAGGCAAAGAAGTCGCCGAAGATCTTCTCCGGTGTCTTGCTTAGCGTGGTGCCGTCGAAGGCGGCGACGCGCGGTCCGCCGCCGAAGCCGGCCGCTACCACGAGGTCGGAGGTGCCGTCCCCGTCGATGTCGCCCACTGCCGTGCGCGCCCCCCCGCGAAAACTGACATCGTCGATGCCGAAGAAGTCGGCCAGCGGGTTGAAGGAGGCTCCGTCGTAGACGCGCACTCGAGGACCGCCGCCCTCGTCGGGACTGACGACGAGATCGGCGACGCCGTCTCCGTTCAGATCGCCGGCCGACACGAAGACGCCGCCCGTGAACGACGGTTCGAACGGATCGATGGCGAACAGTCTCGCGAAGGAGATGCCATCGTAGATTTCGACGCGGGTCGCTGAGCCGGGACCGGTTCCGACGACAATCTCCGCCACGCCGTCGCGGGTGAAGTCGGCCGACGCCACGCGCACGCCGCCGGTGAATCCGGCCTGGAGGACGGCGAAGGTGCGCCGGGCCGAACCGTCCGGGTTGAAGGTGGCGACGACCGGTCCGCCGCCCGCGTCTGGTCCCGCCGCGAACTCGCTCTCGCCCACCAGTGCGACCGGAGCGGGCCGGACTTCAACCGTCACGGTCGCCTGCGCGAGGCCGCCGTTCGCATCGAACACCCGGATCGTCACGATCGCGAACCCCGTGTTCGGCGGCGTGGACCGCAGCGTCAGCGTCCGGTTGGCGCCGGTGCCGGAGACGGTCAACGTGCCCGGCGGGAACAGGCTCGGCAGGCTCGACACTGCCGACGCCTGCAGCGCGTCGGCCGGCGTCTCCACGTCGCCGAGCGTGAACGGCACCGTCGCGGAGGTTCCGACGGTGAACGTGACGGTCGGGTTCGGCACGGCGATCGTCGGCAATTCGTTTGCCTTCGTGACGTACCGCATGACGACGTTCCTGAAGATCATGGCGGGGATCTCGCGACTGCCCGCGACGACGACCGTCTCCGCGAGTGGCGGCGCCGCGATCTTCGACGGAAAAGCCAGTTCCGACACGGCGAGCCTGCCGTCCGTGCCGAACGTCGGATCGAGGGTGCCGTCCGCCGCGAGCCCCACCAAGAACGGACTCGGATTGGACAAGCCGCCGGGCTGGAACGCGACGAGCCGCCCGTCCAGGCCTTCCTTCACGCCCGGCGCGTCGAGCTCGGTCGTCTTGCCGCCCGTGCCGAAGGTGGTGTCCAGCTTCCCGTCGGAGAGGAGCCGGTAGGAGTCGGAGAGTCGCTGCCGGACGGAGCCGATCTGCCGGTTGTAGGATGCCAGTAGCCCGCCGTCGGCTAACGGCAGAAGCGTCACGGATGAATCCCGCTGTCCGCCGGCGGGCTGAAACGGCCCCAGGTCCGCGCGGCCGCCGCCGCCGTAGCTCGCGTCGAACTGTCCGTCCGCGTCGAACCGATTGACGAACACGATGGTGATATCGGCTTCGTTCCGTAGGACGTAGGCGTTCCCGGAGCCGTCCACGGTCGTGGCGCGGGCGTCCGAGCCGAGGTTGGCCGTCCCGCCGACGCCGTAGTTCGTCTCGAAGGCGCCGGTCGGCGTCAACCGGACGGCGTAGCCCGTGCCGGCGGAACCGCTTTTCGACGTGCGGCCCGAGATCGCGATCGATCCGTCGGCCAGCAAGGCGAGCGCCTCGACCGCGTTTCCGAAGGTCGGATCGGGCGTAACCGAGAATGTCAGCTTCCCGTCGCCGTCGAAGGTCGCGTCAAGCTTGCCGGCGGAGTCGAGCCGGGCCACGGCGACCTGCACCGTTCCAGACGCATCGAGAGCCGTACCCAGGACCACCAGGCCGCCATCCGGCAGAACGCTCAGATCGACCGGTTGGTCGTTCCCCATGTCGGGCCCGACCAGATCGAACGGCACTGCGACTTGGCCGTCCGTTCCAAACGCCGGATCGGGCTGGCCGCTCGGCGTCATGCGCGCGATCCAAAAATCGGCCCCCGCGTTGCTCGTGAAGCCGGTGCCGAGGACGACCGTGCTGCCATCGTTGAGGGTGGCGAGGTCGGCGATTGTGCCGAAGTCGGCCAGCACGGCGACGCCGTCGGTGCCGAAGGAGAAATCGACGAAGGTCGCGACGGGATTGTCTCGCGATTCGAGCCGTTCGATTCGAGCAGCGAGCATCAGAAAGTCCGGTTTGGATCGTGACAGCCGCGTGCATTTTACGGGCGACGCAGCGCAACCGGACCACTCTCCTGAACCGGGCGACGAAAAACCGTCTATTGGACCATGATTCGCAGGGAATGCGCGATCCAATCGTCGCGCGGATTAGTCTGGAGAAACAAGATCCGGCCACCCGACGGGAAATGTCCAGCAGGCGAATCACGCCCCGATGCGTTCGGGTTGCGGGGCGTGGAAGCCGTTCATGCTCGGCAGGGCGTGCTGGTAGCGGCCGAGGCGGTAGACGTCGCAGAGCATCGCTTTCGCCTTGTCCTCGAACGGGCTGTCCATCACGGCGGCGACGACGGCTTCGGTGTCGTATTCCATCGTCTTCAATTCGATCTTCCCGTCGTCGATGATGGCGTAGCGCGCCGTCGGCACGCCGTCGCGTTGCAGGCCGAGGCTGCCGGGGTTGATCACTTTCGTGCCCACCACGTCGAGGGCGAACTGGTAGTGCGTGTGCCCGACGCAGACATAGTCGACGTTCCATCCGCTGACGCGGTTCGCCCACTGCGTGGGGTCGGCCATCACGTATTCGTCCATCGGGTCGCGCGGCGTGGCGTGGACGAGCAGGAAGCGCTTGCCGCCGACGGTGGCGAGTTGGATGGTGGGGAGTTCGGCGAGGTAGCGGCGGTGCTCGGCGGAGAGCATCTGGATGGTCGGGGCGCGCGTGGCCATCGTGAGGTAGCGGAAGCCGCCGACGCCGGAGATTTCCACGTTTTGCGCCACGCCGTGGTCGTGGTTGCCGCGGACGCAGTGGGCGGCATTCGCGCGGACCCAGTCGATGACTTTGCCCGGTTCGGGGCCGTATTCGACGAGATCGCCCATGCAGAGGCAAACGTCGTACGGCTCGCGGAGCGCCGCGAGGGCGGGCCAGTTGCCGTGGATGTCGGAGATCAGCAGTATGCGCATGGACCCGTCCGTGAGGGGCCGTTCCTGAATCCTAGAACGGCCCCCCGGGGAGGGCTAGATGAAAGGGAACGAAAAAGAGTTTGCCGGACCGCTACGATCCGCGCCGGCGTCAGGGCAGGTCGATCCGCGCCAACACGACCCGGTCGACGCCCGGCACTTTCCGAACCTTGGCGACGAACTCCCAGGCGTCGGCGGCGTCGGCGGCCGCGCCGCTCACGGTCACGACGCCGGCCTTCACTTCGGCCGTCAGCCGGGCGAACCGCACTTCGCTATTGCGCACGGCGTCGAGTGCGGCCTCCACGTCCTGTCCGGGCGCCACCGGCACCGCGGGCGGCGGGATCGTGGGATACTGCGGCGGCCCCGCGGGCGCAGCCGGCACCGGAGCGGGCAACGGCGAGTAGGCCGAATCCGTTGACTTGGGCCCCGCGGCCGTCTTAGGCAGCGGATCGGTCAACAGCGCCACCGGCGGGGCCGGCGGTTCGTAGGGTTGGACGGTCACGCGGGCCGCCGGCCGCGGTTCGATGGACACCAGGCGGTTCGGTGCCGGAGTGCCGCCCAGGCGGTCGTTGATCCGCTTCTTGAGCGGGTCCTCGATGGCGGGCACCCAAACCGAGAGTTTCACGTCGGTGAGGTCCGGCACGACGCGAAGCAGTTTCTCGACGCGGGCCGATTCCTCGTTCGACGCGACCGGTCCACCGACGACCGCGACACCATCGACGACGCTCACGACGAGGGATCGACTCTTCAGCGTGGCATCGGCTCCCAGCACCGTCTGGATGCGGCGGGTCAACTCCGCGTCCGAGGTGCGCGTCGGGGTTGGCGGTTCGATGGCCGCGGCGGCCGGCGCGAGCCACGCCAGCGCGAGGGCGGAACGGGCCAATCGGATTCGGAGCGTGGTTCGCACGGCATTCCCCCAACGCGGGTGGAGCGTTGTTGCATTCTGCGATGGGGAAACTCGGCCCGGAATCGAACTTGAGGTATTTTTTTCAAAATGGACCACACCGGACCGCACGGGGCGCCGTCCACGAAAAGTTGTCGGGTCCGGCAAGCTGTGCCGTCTACGAAGCCGTTGCCGGTCGCTTCACGGGAAGCCGGATCGTGAAGCACGTTCCGCGATCCTCTTCGCTCACCAGGAGCAGTTCGCCTCCCTGCTCCTCGATCGCCTTGCGGCTGACCGGCAGGCCCAGCCCGGTCCCGCGATTCCCCTTGGAACTGATGAACGGTTTGAAGATTTCTTCGCGCTGGTCGGCGGGGATGCCGGGGCCGTTGTCGCGCACGTCCAGTTCGACCCGGTCGCCGACGAGGCGCAGTTCGAGCGAAACCGTCCCGTTCACGCGGCCATCGAGCGCGTCGATCGCGTTGCCGACGAGGTTCAACAGCGCGCGGTGGACACCGTCGGCATCGCAAGGCAGCTTCGGGAAGTCCGCCGGCGGAGCGAACGCGAGCGCGACCTTCGCCTCGGCGGCCCGGCCGCGCACCAGCTCCAGCACGTCCTGCACGAGTTCGACCAGATCCGTCGACTCGATGATCGGGTCGCGTTCCTTCGAGTAGCTGAGCATGTCGAGGATGAGGTCGTCGATGCGCGCCTGGTTCTTCTCGACGAGGCGCCAGCCCTTCGCCAGCAGTTCGCGGTCGTCGTCTTTCAGGGCGGTGCGGACCATGTCGCTGCCGAAACGGACGCCCTGCATGATGTTCTTGATGTGGTGGGACATGCCGGCGATGGTCTGGCCGACGGCGGCGAGGCGCTCGGCGTGGAGCATCGCGCCGTAGTAGCGCGTCTCTTCGACGGCGAGGCCGGCCTGGTGCGCGATGGCGATCGCCAGTTGCAGGTGGTCGTCGGTGAAGCGGGCGTCGTCCACGCCGGTCTGGGTGTCCAGGAACAGCACGCCGACGGTCTCGTGCCGGCCGCGCATCGGCACGCAGATCACCTCGCGCAGCCGGTGGCGCGCCACGCTCGGCCCGGCGCGGAAGCGGTCGTCCTCTGCGGCGTTCGCGATCAGGATGCCGGCCTGCTCCTTCAACACGTGATCGACGATGGTGCGGCTCACCGCGAGGTCCGCCGTGCCGGGGATCCGCGCCCGCACCGCCTTCGGCAGCAGCGCGCCGCTCGCCGCGTCCTTCAGCAGGAAACAGCCCTGGTCCGCCTCGGTGGTGCGCAGCACGAGCGACATGATCTTCTCGAGCAACTCGTCCACGTCGAGGATGTCGCTGACGGCCGTGGCGGCCTCGTAGAGTACGGCGAGGTTCGACAGGCGCGTGCGCAGCCAGGCGGTGTTCGCCTTGGTCGGGTCCTTGAGGAGGACGCTGCCGGCGTCGGCGGGGATGCTGCGGACGACGCCGGAGATCCGGCTGGAGCCGGGTTCGGCGAGGTTGACGGACGCGGTGCCGGTGGAGCCGTCGGTGGTGAAGAGCAGAACGGTATCGCCGACGGCGATGCGGTCGCCGGGTCGGAGTTCGGTCTGCTGGACTGGCTTGTCGTTGAGGAGCGTGCCGTTGCCGCTGCCGAGGTCGACGAGGGTGTAGCCGTTGGGCGAGGCGCGGAGTTCGAGGTGGTGGCGGGAGACGCGGTTGTCGTCGAGATGGATCGGGTTCGAGGAGTGCCGGCCGATACCGACCGTCAGGTCCTTGAGGGTGAATCGCTTCCCCCGATCGGCGCCGGCGATGACGATGAGCTGCGGCATGTCATGCGGTCCCGTCGTACAGGTTCTTCTCGCGGATGTATTCCTCGACCGCCCGCGGCACGAGGTAGCGGATCGACTTCCCGGCCGCAACCCGCGCGCGGATCTCCCGGCTTGCGACTTCCATCAGCGGGCACTCCACCACGGTCAGTCGAACGGCGTCGACCGGGATTTCGAGTGCCGCGGCCAGCCGCTCCCGCGACCAGAGTTCGACGCCCGGCCTCGGGACGACAATCAGGGACGCCTGCTCCAGAATCCGCTTCGGCTGATACCACCCCGGTAGGTCCGGCAGGCAATCGGCGCCGACGATCAGGTGGAACGCATCGCCCGGCTGTCGGGTGCGCAGCTCCGCCAGCGTGTTCGCCGTGTAGCTCGGCGGCGGCAGTTCCTTTTCGATCGGCTCGATGCGGAACAGCGGCTGCCCCGCCGTCGCGAGTTGGAGCATCTCGACGCGATGCTCGAAGCGCGTGATCGGCGCGCCCTGCTTGTGCGGCGGCTTATAGCTTGGCAGGAAGCGGACTTCGTCCAGGCCCGCGTCGGCGCGGCAGCGCTCCGCCAGTACGAGGTGGCCGAGGTGGACCGGATCGAAGGTGCCGCCGAAGAGACCGATGTTCATGCGGGTAGTTTATCGCGGAGGCGGGCGGCGGCGCGGTCGGGGGGTACGTCGTTGATGAAGACGCCGGTGGCCCACTCGAACCCGGCGACGGCGGAACGGCGCGGGACGATCTCCAGCCGCCAGTGGAAATCGGCGACGGGACGCGGGGCCGTCACCAGCATCCAGTTGAAGGCGGGGCGGTCAAGGAGCGCATCCATTGCGAGCAGGACGCGCCGGACGAGTTGCGCGAGTTCGACGTCGTGGTCGGTCGCTTCGAAGCGCGGCTCGTGCGCCGTCGGCACGATCCAGACCTCGTTCGCGAAGCGCGGCGCGGCCGGACAGACGGCGGCGAGGTTCGCCGACCGCGCGACGAGCTTGTCGGAACCGGCGGGCATCGGGCAGACGGCGCAGGGGCCGGGCCGCGCGACGAACCCGGGCGGGACGAACGGCAGCGCGACCAGCTGCGAGTGGGCGTGCTCCCGCGACGCGCCGGCGGCCACGCCGACGTTCTTGAAGATCGAGACCGCCTCGATCCGGGGATGGGCGAAGTGGTGCGCCAGCCGATCGCGATAGGCGCGGAAGACGTTCGCGAGTTGGTCCTCGCGGAGATCGGTCGGCCGTTCGACGTGGTCCGGACACTCGACGACGAGTTCGTGATAGCCGAACGCCGGGGCGTCGGGCCGCACGGCAGGGTAACGGTTCGGCACGACGCGCACGCGCCAGCCGTTCGCGTCGTGGATCGCGTACGTTTCCGGCGGCGTTTCGTGCTCCTGGCCGGGGCAGAAGGGGCACGGCCCGGCGTCGCCGCGATCGTCGTGCGGACGCGCGGCGCGGGCCGGTGCGACGATCACCGTCCGCCCGGTGACGGGACACACGCGGAATTCGGGCGGGGCGGGTTCGCTCACCGGGAACTGTTATACGCAAGCGCCGGTTCGTCGTTGCAACCGCCGCGATCGAAGGCGAGAATGGGAAACTTGAAATCTTCGCCTGTCGGCGGCGAACGAGCAGACGATAATCAACTCGTTATGGAGGAGTACTCATGCCGATTACGGACGCGCACATCTGGGTCGCCCGGTTCAAGTCGCAGAAGGCGCTCGACAAGTACATGGAAGAAACCTTCGACGAAGAGGACGACGACGCCCCGATCAGCCGCTTCGCCGCCGATCAGGGGGTCGGGTTTTACGATCAGGATCTCGTCTATGCCGAGTTCAAGAAGAATGCCACGCCGAAGGCGTTGATCGAGGGGTGGGGGTTCCCGGAGAAGGCCGTCGAAAAGGTCGTGAAGGCGATCGAGGCCTTGGGGGTGGACGGGCTGAACACCTGCTTCATCGCCGACAAGGGGGAGTTCTCCAAGCCCAAGTCGGCCACCGGAACGGGATACCAACTCTGGTACGTCGGGAAGTTCAAGGGTTGCAGCCTGTAGAGGCCGCTCGCACGGGGAGTCGCGTCGCCCCTCGCAAGACCCATCGCGCTCGATCACCCCGGCGACCGCGTCGGGTCCCGAGCGCGATCCGGGTGAACGTGTCGCCGACGGCTAAACAAGGGGCTGACGCCCCCCGCTCCGCTATAATCTCGTTTTCCCAACGAGACCCGACCCGACGATGGCGACCCTCATCCAGATTTCGCAGGCGACCAAGCACTACGCCGACCAGGTGCTCCTCGACCACGCCGACGCCACCATCCCCGACAACGTAAAGATCGGCTTCGTCGGCCGCAACGGTGCCGGCAAGAGCACCCTCCTGCGTTGTATCCTTGGCGAAGAGGAACTCGACTCCGGCGAAATCATCCGCCACCCGAACCTCCGCCTCGGCTACCTCCGCCAGCACGATCCGTTCCTGCCCGGCGAAACCACGCTCGAATTCCTCATACGCGACAGCGGCCGGCCCGCGTGGCGCTGCGGCGAGGTCGCCGGCCGCTTCGAGATTGCCGGGCCGTACCTCGACGGCCCCATCCAGCAGCTCTCCGGCGGCTGGCAGACGCGCGCCAAGCTCGCCGCCCTCCTGCTCCACGAGCCGAACCTGCTGCTCCTCGACGAACCCACGAACTTCCTCGACCTCCGCACGCAGATCCTGCTCGAACACTTCCTCGCCGGCTACGACGGCGGCTGCCTCATCGTCTCGCACGACCGCGCCTTCCTCGGCGCCACCTGCCAGCACACCCTCGGCCTCTCGCGCGGCAAGCTCGCTACCTTCCCCGGCAAGGTCGACGCATACCTGCAGTTCGTGCAGGACCGCCGCGCGCACGACGAGCGCTCCAACGAAGCGGTGCTGGCGAAGAAGCGCCACCTCGAGGAGTTCATCGCCCGCAACAAGGCCCGCGCCGCCACCGCCAAGCTCGCGCAGTCCAAGAGCAAGGCGCTCGAGAAGCTCGAACTGACCGAAGTGACCGGCGACGAACCGACCGCCCGCTTCCGTGCACCGATAATCGAGCCGCGCAAAGGCATCGCCCTGCGCTGCATCGAACTCGAGATTGGCTACCCCGGCCGCTCCATCGCCAGGGAGATCCGCCTCGAACTCGACCACGGCGCTCGCGCCGCCATCGTCGGCGACAACGGCCAGGGCAAGACGACCTTCCTCCGCACGATCGTCGATTCCCTCAAGCCGATCTCCGGCGAGGTCCGCTGGGGCCACGGCTGCAACGTCGGCGTCTACGCCCAGCACGTCTACACCACGCTCCCCGAAGACCTCACCGTCTTCGACTACCTCCGCAAGTCCGCCACCCCCGGCACCAAGGACCAAGAAGTCCTCGACGTGGCCGGGTCGTTCCTCTTCAAGGGGTCGCACGTCGAGAAGCGGATCGCGGTGCTCTCCGGCGGAGAGCGCGCCCGGCTCTGCCTCGCGGGCCTGTTGCTGAGCAAGCACAACGTGCTGATCCTCGACGAACCGGGCAACCACCTCGACGTGGACACCGTGGACGCGCTGATCGACGCCCTGCGGGACTACAAGGGGACGGTGATCTTCACGAGCCACGACCGGCACTTCACGGGCAAGGTGGCGACGTGCGTGATCGAAGTGCGGGATGGCCGCGTGACGAACTACAGCGGCAAGTACGAAGCCTATCTGGCGAAGGTGAACGAGGAGATCGAGGCTGGCGAGCGCGAGCAGGCGACCGCGAAGGCGAAGCTGCCGCCGCGCCTCGGCACCCCGACGCCGGCGAAGCGCGACATCGCCGCCCTGCGTGCGGAGCTGGCGCAAGCCGAGCGCACGGTGGCCGAACTCGAGGAGCGCAAGCGCAAGCTGGACGAGCAATACGTGACCGCGACCGACCCCCGCACGATGGACCGCCTCTACGACGACCTGACGGCCGTCGCCGCCGAACTCGGCGAAGCCGAAGACCGCTGGACGACGCTGCAAGCGGAGGTGGAGGCGGGCGGGGCGTGAGGCGTTGCCGCTGCCCGAACTCCCGATCTGGCTCACCGCCGACCTCCGCGTGATGCTCCCGCTGGAGACCAGCTGTCAGGAGACGTGCCACGTGCTGGGGATTGGGTGAGAGGCAGGATGGAATAGGATGAGCTGCGTCCCTCTATATTCCCCGAGATGAAAACGCTCATGCCTGTTATTTCGTTTTGCTTCTGGGTTTCGATCCGCATACAGCATTTTTAAGTAACGCGAGGTTTCCGCTTTTCCACGCGTCGATCAGTTGCTTGCCCTTTGGTGCAGGGCCAACGCATCTAAACGACTGAGTTTCCTTGCAAGACTTCTTTGAGGTATTCGAGGTCGCCGGCGGCTTTGATGATCTTCGTCGGCTTGCTTTGCTTCCCGGGGGCCTGCTTCAACAGCGACAGGGCCGTCCGGCGGATCTGCCCCAGATTAGCGCTCGCGTTGCGGTCCCGCGTCCGGTGCGCGTCCTCCCCGAACACCACGTCCAGACCCCAGTGCAACTCGTTCTCGATCGACCAATGGCGGCGGACCCAATGCCCCAACTCCTCCGCCGTGCCCCGCCGGCTCGTGAAGTAATAATGCGTCGTACTCGTGTTCACGCCGTTCACCTCACGCTCCCGATTGACCTCCACAACCGCCGCCACGTTCCGCCAGCGCGCGGCCGACCTGCGTGTAGACAACGGCGGCGGACATGGGGCGGGCGGCTCCGTTTGCGAGGGGTCACGGGCAGCGTTGTGCAAGGCGATACGGACGAAGTGCCGATTCAGATGGCGCGGGAAGGAAAGTTTCGGCGCGTTCGCAAAGTCACCACTCGTCTTTCCGCCGCCTCCGCGCCACCCCCCGGCGGACCCACTCGCGTTTTCCGGACCCACTCCGGTCCACACAGGCCGCGTAAGGACATACGTCGATTTCCCCGGTCGCGCTTCCCAAAACCAGTCCCCCCGTCCAACCCACGTGGGCGCCCGCTCACGGTCAGCCAATCGCAGGAGGCGGGCGTGAAGAAATACATCGCCGAGCAGCACGAGCACCATCGGAAGGAAGATTTCATGGCGGAGTTGTTGCGGCTGTTGCGGAAGCACGAGATCGAGTTCGACGAGCGGTACGTGTTCGATTGAAGGGGCGGTTGGGCGATCGTTCCTCTGCCCCTCCGGGGCAGAGTTGGGGGTTGCGATGTCTACCACGGGTTGCGCTCCGCCCGGCCTTCGGCGGGCTGCGCTCCACCCGTGGTCCGAAGGCCTACGCGAAATTGGGAGCTGCCCCGGAGGGGCAACCGTCTTGCGAAGGAAACGGGGACGCAGCTGAATGCCGTTGCGTGAGTGTCATTTCCCTTGGGTTTTCAGCAGATTCGCCTTCAACTCGCTCCGCGGGCAGGTCAGGCGGTCGAACTCCTTCGGTCGGCGCTTGACG
>JALHPZ010000036.1 GCA_022842245.1 Gemmataceae bacterium | reverse complement strand
AGCCGCGGGCCGTCAAGCGCCGACCGAAGGAGTTCGACCGCCTGACCTGCCCGCGGAGCGAGTTGAAGGCGAATCTGCTGAAAACCCAAGGGAAATGACACTCACGCAACGGCATTCGGCAGGAGTGCATATCGAAATAAATGAGAGCGATACCCATGTTTTACGGCCCTCCGGGGCCAACCACTCGCGGCTGACGAGCATCACGTATCCGGACGGATATGTCTTGACCTACAACTATGCGAGCGGGTTGAATGGAGATATCAGCCGCCTGTCGTCGCTGTCCGATTCGGGCGGCACGCTCGAAAGCTACGATTACCTGGGGTTGGGCACCGTGGTCCGCCGCAGCCATCCGCAACCCGATCTCGACCTCACGTTCCTCGGTACCGGCCCGGGGAGCGGCGGGGACCAGTACGTCGGCCTCGACAGCTTCGGCCGCGTCATCGACCACCACTGGAAGACGACGGGCGGCACGACCGATCGCTTCGCCTACACCTACGACCGCAACTCGAACCGGCTGACGAAGGACAACAACGCCAATTCCGACTTCTACGAAGCGTACACCTACGACAACCTGAACCAGCTCACGGGCTTCGACCGCAACTCCGGCGACCGGACGCAAGCGTGGGATTTCGACGCGCTCGGCAACTGGGACTCGCTCACGACCGACGGCGGCAGCCCGCAGACGCGGGCGCACAACAAGCAGAACGAGGTGACGGCCGTGTCCGGGGCGACCTCGCCGACGTTCGACGCGAACGGAAACATGACGACCGACGAGACGGGTAAGCAGTACGTGTACGACGCCTGGAATCGCCACGTTACGGTGCAGTGGTAATGGGGCGATTCCGGCATCTCAAGCCGGCAGTGGTTATGGCGGTCTTTACGGCGTTAGGGTATCGCAAATGATCGGGTTCGATAATCGAAGGGCTCTGAGTCATCTGGCAATTGCAGAAGGGCCTTCGGCCAATACGTAGAAATGTTGGAAACTGGTTCCAAATCAACCGGCGGCTTGCGTTTTTCCCTTGTTTTCCAGTGCCCCGGCAAGGACTCGAACCTTGGACCCGCTGATTAAGAGTCAGCTGCTCTACCAACTGAGCTACCGGGGCAACAGATAC
Organism: Gemmataceae bacterium; assembly: GCA_022842245.1. Taxonomy (GTDB): domain Bacteria; phylum Planctomycetota; class Planctomycetia; order Gemmatales; family Gemmataceae; genus Limnoglobus. Next base: position 56,994 of record JALHPZ010000036.1, on the reverse strand, counting down.
CCTTTTCTAGTATCCGCGTTGGCGACATCAAGGGCGCGGACGAGATTTTTCCTCACCTTTCACCGACACGCGGCCCATTCCGTGGTTCACGCGGCTCTGTAGAATGCCCGCGACATGGAAGCCCCCGACATCCCACGACTGCTGCGCGACGCGATCCGATCCGAAGGATTCGTCCGCGCGGGGTTCGCCGGTGCGGCCCGGCATCGCGGCGATAGCCGATGGACGCGCATCGCCGTCCGGCCCGTCGTCGTCCGCGGCGAGCGGTTGTTCCAGTTCGAATTCTTCGACGAGCGGCAATCCTTCGCGAAGAATGCGAGCGATCCGGCGGCACTACTGGCCGAGGCGCTCGCGGTTGGCTTCTCGAACATCCACGTCGAATGCGCGGGGGAGCGGATCGAAATCCGCACAAGCCGGAAGGGGAAGGTCCACGTCTCGCGCGAGGCAATCGCGGCGGGGGGGGCGGCCGAGGGGCATAACCGCGCGAAGGAGCATCCCTTGCGCGAAGGGTTGCCGAACCGGCTCTTGGAAATCATGGGAATCGCCACGCCCGACGGCCGCATCCGAGCGAGCCAGCGGGCGAAATTCACTCAGATCAACGAATTCCTGAAACAATTCGATCACGTCCTGGGCGCATCGGGCCTGGCGGAACAGGATCGCCCGCTGGCGATTCTCGACGCGGGCTGCGGTTCGAGTTATCTGACCCTTGCTCTGCACCACTACTTGAACGAGGTGTTGAAACGGCCGGCGAACATACTCGGCGTGGACGTGAACGACGCCGTGATCCGCAAGAGCATGGAGCGGGCGGAGTCGCTCGGAGCGGCAGGTTTGTCGTTCGCATGTGGGCCGATCGGTTCGATCGAAGAACGTGCGGACATCGTGGTCGCATTGCACGCCTGCGACACGGCGACGGACGACGCGCTGGCGCAGGCGGTGCGGAGCGACGCGAAATTGATCCTGAGCGTGCCGTGCTGCCACAAGCACCTGAACCGGCAATTGAAAGCCGAAGGACCGAGCGAAGCGCTCCGGCCGATACTGCGTCACGGCATCCTGCGCGAGCGAACTGCGGATATTCTCACCGATGCGTTCCGCTCGCTGGCGCTGCGGGTGCTCGGCTATCGCGTCGATGTGGTCGAGTTCGTGAACCTGGAGCACACCGCCCGGAACGTGCTCATCCGCGCCGTGCGCATCCCGGACGGAGACGTTACGGAATTCGTGAAGGAATATCGGGAATTGAAGCGATTCTGGAGTGTGACGCCGTATCTGGAAGGCGTGTTCGGCGAGCGGTTCCGTCGACTGGTCGGCTAGGGGCTATGGCTTGTTCATGCCGACGAAGCTGCCGTTGTTCTCGCGCGAGAGCGCCCAGAGGAACGCGCCGACCTCGTTGCTCTCGAAGAAGAAGCCGATGGAATTGATCTTCACGCGATTGGCTCCGCGTTCCGGGTTCCAGACGTCGCGGAGCGTCTGGCGGATGTGCTTGGTCAGGTGGTCCGAACGCTGGGCGTCGGTGAGCGTCTTGGCGTCGGCGGGGAGGCCCTGTCCGCTGGTGGGAAGACCGTCGGAGAAGAGGTAGATCGTGTCGAGTCCGTTTGCCTTGAGGCGGAAGGCGAGGTCGAAGGCGTCGTACATGTTCGTATCGCCGACGGGGTCTTCGTCGAGGAGTTTGTCGGCGACGAGTTTGAGCGTCTCTTCACCGCGGTAGGGGAGCCAGCCGCCGGTGCCGAACAGGTAGCGCGAGGTGCGTGAAAAGAGGACGATCTGGTACTGGTCGAGTTCAGGCAGGCTGCGCATTACTTTGGTGAGCGTCTCGACAACGATGGGCCATTTCTGCGGGGCGGCGGTCTTGTCGTCGAGGAGTTTCATGCTTCCGGAAACGTCGATGGCGAAGACGACGCGCTTGCCGGTCATGGCAATGCCGGCGAACTTGGCGTCGCTCTCGATGCGGAGGCGGTCGATCTTGTCGGCGAGTTTCTTCTTGTCCCCTTGCAGGTCGACGATGTTCACGTTTGCGTCGTCGAGTTGTTTGCGGAGATTCCGGGCCTCGGCCTTGGCGGCGGCGAGTTCGTCGCCGGTCTTGCGCATTGCGGCGAGGTCGGATTTTGCGTCGTCGTTGGCTTTTGCCAACGCCCGGAGCTTCGCGTCGGCGTCGTTCAGTTGATCGGCGGCCTTTTTGGCCTTCAAGGCCAGGTCTTCGCGCTCGGCGTCCTTCTCACGCAGGAGCTTCCGCAACTCGTCGGACGATTGCGTCACGCTTGCGAGCCGGGCGGTCAAATCGGAAGCATCCTTCCGCTTCTTGACGAGTTGATCCTCCAGGTCGCTCGCCTGCACGATTGCCTTGGCGAGTTTCGTTTCCAGTGTGGAAATGTCGGCCTTGGCGACGGCGAGTTTCACGGCCGCATCGTCGCGTTCATTCGTCGTTGCGAGCAGTTTCGCCTTGAGGTTGTCCACCTCGGCGTTCAGGCTGCGCCGCGTGGCTTCGAGTTCCTGCGTGGTGCTGAGCAGGCTCGATCGTGTCGAGGCGAGTTCGGCGATGGCGGCCTTGTTGCGTTGGGCTTCCTGGGCGGCGTCGCGGTTGCTGACGAGCCAGAGCAGGGTGACGCAGCCGAGCGCGCAGCAGAAGACGTCGAGCATCCACATGCTCACGAGCTGCGGCGGGCGGGGTCGGGCTCGCATCGGGGACTCCTGTCAGACGGACTTCTGGCTGCGCGGTTCGACTTTTGGCTTCGTCGCGATCTCCAGTCCAATGATGCCGTCGAGGTGAACGCGCGGCAGGCGATCCGCTTGCCAGCGCGCATGGAGCGCGGCGGCGGCTTCCGTCACCGCGTCCGGCGGCAGCACGGCCACCTCGGTGCGCTCGGAGGCGTTCTGGAAGATCGCCGCCGCCAGGCCCGGCAGCTTCGCGGCGGTGTCCGTCAGCCAGACGGCACGGGGTGGGGCCGCCCCGCCGGCGTTCGCCACGATCTCCCGTAGGTTTTCGGCCGCGGACTTGATGAGCGGGGCGCAGTGGGAATCGAAATCGGTCGGCTGTTGCACGAGGTCCTGGTACCACTTCTCGCCTCGCAGCACGAGAGTGACCGGCTGCGCCTGGCGAACCTTTTCGAGGGCCGCGTCCAGTTGTTCGAAGAGCGATTGCTCGGCGTCGGCGGAATCCCGCGGATCGCGGCGGCAGAGGCGCACACACCGGTCCGAGAGTGAATCGATCAGGCGATCCTTCCACACCTTCATCGAGAGCTTGGGCCACGCCGCGAGCGTGAGCAGGCGCGCCTCGGTGGGCTGAATCGAAACGACTGCGGCCGAGAGGGCGAACTCGTCGGCGTCCACGAAGACGATCTCGCCGGGACCGGCGTCCTGCGGGCGGATCGGCACGACCCATTCGGGGTTCGGCGCGGACGACGGCTTGCGCGGTTTGAGGACGAGTTTGGCACGATGCGCCGCGACGGCGAGCGGGGCGGACGCGGTGCCGATGGCCGGGAACTTCGCCTTGGCGGCGATCTCGCGCAGCGCCTTGACTTGCGGGGCGACGAGGTACGAGGGCAAGGCGATCGCGGCGGCGTCGGCCTCGGCGAGCACGGCTGGGCGGATTTTCTCGAAGGCGGCGGCGAGGGCCGTTTCAGGTGTCAGCGTGGCGCGGGTGCCACGCCATTCGCGCGTCTGGCCGAGTTGGGGGAGGAAGTTCGAGCAGACGAGGTGCGGGTGCTTCCGCGCGGCCGCGTAGCCGCTGCGACCGACATCCGGCACGCGCGGCTCGAGATTGATGAACAGCGGCAGTTCGTCCGTCGTGCGGTCCAGAGACACGGGGTTCGTGTGCCCGCCGGCGACGGCGAGGCCGCGGATGCGCGACGCGGTTATGTCCAGACCGAGGAGCTTGGCGCGCTCGCCGGGCGAGGGCGGTAGGGGCTTACGACCTTGTCCAAAGCCAAACATCAAGTCGACTCCGCATGTTCGGATCGTGGATCGTAGAGGCGAAGCAGCAGGTGCTCCTGACAGTATTCCTGGCAATCGATCACGAGCGTTTCTTCCGATCGCTGGACTGTGTGCAACAAGTACATCAACACGATGCTCAACACGAGCGCCACGAGTGTGCAGTCGAAGGCGATTTTCAGTTGGTCGGTCGCGAGCTTGAGGAATTGGGAATTATCGATGTCGGTGGCTCCGCCGAGGCCGAAAGAGCCGGCGAGGCCGCGCACGGTGCCGATGAAACCGAGGGCCGGAATCGCCCACGCGAGATAACTGACGAGGCCGCCCATGCTGGCGACGAGCCTGTTGAGTTCGATGTCCGCCTGGTTGCGCACGACTTCGGCGACATCGTGCGCGGCTTTGCTGACGGCGTACTTGCCCAGTCCGAGCCGGATCATGTTCGCGAGGATGTACGGCCCTCCACGGGCGCTGACCTGATCGACCTTGCGGGAGAGTGGACGGGCATCTTCCGGTAGGATTCGTGCGCCTTCGTCGGTTGGGAGCAGGTCGAGTTCGAAGGCGGCACGCTGCCGGGCGACTTCCTTCCGGCGCACGACGAGCACAAGGGCAGCCCAGACGAAGCAGATGTAGCAGGCGACCTGTTCGGGACCGAGCAGCAGCTTGCCGATCCGCTGCGGCGTCCACTTGGCAAGGAACTCGTCGCGGGATTCGCCCGCTCCGGCGACCTGCCATAGCGGCACGACGATCGCGCCGACCACCACGAGGGCGATACCGAGCAATAGCCATTCGCGGGTGGGTCGCTGGGAAGTTCGCACGGACATCCGCTGTCTCCACTCGCCCACTTCGTGATTGCCACTTCTGCCGCGAACCCCGATGATTCACGGTGCATTCTTCCCGCCCGGTCAAGCGCCCGATTGGAGCGGTTACGCTAATTGTGCGGGATGGGAAAGCCGGCTCCAACCGAAATCTAGAACAACGACAGGAGATTCGGATGCGGACTTCGAGCATTTGGGCCGTGTTGGCCAGCCTTGCAATCTCGGCATTCGGTACGACCGCGAGGGCCGATACCCCGCCGCCGGGCTTCCCGAAGTTCCAGACGCAGGAGATCGATTCCAAACTCAAGATCGGCTACGCCGTCATCCTCGAAGACCTCGACGGCGACAAGAAGCCGGATATCGTCGTCATCGATCAGTTCCAAGTGGTCTGGTATCAGAATCCAACTTGGAAAAAGAGAATCATCCTCGACGGCAAGACGAAGCCGGACAACGTCTGCATCTGCGCGCTCGACATCGACGGCGGCGGCGACCTCGAACTCGTGGTTGGCGCCGGTTGGAAGCCGTTCGACACGAAGAACTCTGGCACGCTCCAGTGGCTGAAACGCGGCAAGAACCTCGACGACGAATGGACGATGCACGCGATCCCGTGCGACGAGCCGACGGTCCACCGCGTGCGCGCCATCGATATCGACGGCGACGGCAAGCCGGAAGTGGTGCACGTTCCGTTGATGGGGCGAGATTCGACCAAAGAGAAGAACTGGATGGACGGCCGACCGGTCCGCGTGATGGCGTATAAGGTGCCGGCCGAGCCGACGAAGCCGGAAAACTGGAAACCGGAGGTGCTGAGCGAGGAGTTGCACGTCTGCCACAACTTTTACCCGTACACGCTACCGGGCGCGAAGAGGCCGATGAGCATCATCGTGGCCAGCTACGAAGGGTATTCGGCGATCATCCTCGGCGAGGGGGGAAAGAAACACCAGACGAAACTCGTCCACGAAGGCAATCAATCGAATCCGAAAGGGAATCTCGGTGCGAGCGAGATCAAGAGCGGAGTCTTGAAATCCGGTGGTTCGGTCGTCGGTACCATTGAACCGTGGCACGGCAATCAAGTTGTCGTGTACACCGGCAAGCGGGGCGAGAAGCCGACGAGGCGGATGCTCGACGACCACCTACGCTGGGGCCACGCCGTGTCGTTCGGCGATCTGGATGGCGACGGCGGCGACGAACTTGTCATCGGCGTGCGCGACAACCCCGCCAAAGGCGACACGTTCACCGAGAAGCGAGGGGTACGCCTCTATCGCAGCCTCGATGGCGAACGGTGGGACCGCCACATCCTCGAAGACGGCGGCGTCGCGGTGGAGGACCTGGCGGTCGGCGACCTGGACGGCGACGGCAGGCCGGACATCGTGGCCGTCGGCCGGCAGACGTTCAATTGCCGCATCTACTGGAACAAGGGGAAATGATCAGAGCGAATGCGCCCACCCGACCGGCTCGAGTCGTCGGCGTACGCCATTCTCGACGATTCCATACCCTTTCACCACGCACTCGCCGATCTTCCAGACTGGCACCGGCGAGTCCTTCATCAATTTCGCGCCGTCGACTGCCGAAACAGCGAAGATCAGTTCAAAATCTTCGCCGTCGCCGAGGGCGTGTTCCAACGGCGACTTCCCCGTCCGCGCCGCCAGCGTGCGCGCCGCATCCGCGATCGGGATGGCGGCCGCGTCCAACTCGGCGCCGCAATGGCTTTCCGTCAGGATGTGGTGCAAGTCTTGCGAGAGTCCGTCGCTGATGTCGATCATTGCTTTGAGGTCCACGGCGTCCGCCAACAACCGGGCTTCGCGAATCCGTGGGGTGAAGTCGAGGTGATTGCCGAGGATGCTACCGCCAAGCGGCCCCGTGACGAATAGCCAGTCGCCGGGTTGTGCGCCGTTCCGACGGACCGGTTTCGCCGATTCGCCGAAGATCGTCACGGTGATGGCGAGTGGGCCGTCCCAAGAGTTCGTGTCGCCGCCGACAATCGGCGTGTCGAAGGCGTCCGCCATTTCGCGAAGACCTGTATACAACTCTTCCGCCAACTCCGCGCGACCGCGGGGCAGGGCGACCGCGACCACGGCACCGACCGGTTCGCCGGCCATCGCGGCGATGTCGCTGAGGTTGACCGCCATCGCCTTGCGGCCGACGCGGCGGGGTTCGACTTCGCCAAGGCGGAAATCGGTGCCGTCCATCAGCATGTCGGTCGTCACAAGCAGCGGCGACCGCCCCGGCGCGAGGACGGCGCAGTCGTCTCCGGGGCCGACAAGCACGCGATCCGCTGCCGGAGTTCGACGTCGGATCCAATCAATGAATTCGAATTCACCAGCCATTTTCGCGCCTTCGTAGAAATATCATCCCCGGCACGATCCGGAGAATCCGATTTTTTCGCCTAGATGCCCGATTTTTCTCCCTTACTCGCAATGACTGTTCTAAACTCGGACACTGCCAGGCCGGTTCGCCCCATGTCGTTCATTTAGGATCCATTGATGTCCACCCGTACCACCGACCCCGTTCCCGATCTGGAATTTCCCGCCAAACCGTCTCCGCTCGTGCATCGCATTTTCGGCGAGCCTCGGTTCCAGACCGAAAGCGACGTGGCCGCCGTGGCGTTCGCCGCCGACGGCACGGTCCATTCCGTCGATGAAGCGGGCATTCTCCAGCATTGGACATCGGACGGCAAACTGCTCTCCCGCCACTACCTCAGCGACCTCGAAACCGTTTGGCGGTTCGATCCGACGGCCCAACTGCTCGTCAGCGGCAATGACGACCTTCGATTCTGGAACGTCGGCACCGGGACGCTGCAGGGCCGCGCGGGACGCAATTCGTGGGTGACTGCGCTCGCGTTCACGGCTGACGGGTCCATTGTCGCCAGCGGGCACGACGACGGCAAAGTCCGCCTCTGGGATTCCGCAAAACAGGAAATGGTCGCCGAGTTCGTCGGCCACCCGATGCCGGTCTCGGCATTGTCGTTCTCTCCCGATGGCCGCAAGCTGGCGTCCGCCGGCGAAGATCGCGCCGTCCGCGTTTGGGATCGCGACACCGGCGAGCGCCTCGCCGAACTGCTCAGCCACACCGACCGCGTGCCGGCGCTCGCATGGAACGCCGACGGCGCGTTTCTCGTCTCCGCGGGTTGGGATACCTCCGCGCGGGTCTGGCGGCTCGGCCAGCCCGATCCGGTCATGTTGTTGAACAGCCACGCGGACCAGGTGGTCGCGCTGGCATCCGGGCCGAAGTCCGGCCAACTCGCGACGGCCGATTCCGATTTCGAAATCCACCTCTGGAAGGATCCGGAGCGGGCGACCCCGGGCGCGGTGCTCCGCGGGCACATCGAGGAGGTGCGCTGCCTCGCGTTCAACGCCGACGGCTCGCGCCTTGCCTCCGCCGGTGCGGATCGCGTCATCCACGTTTGGGACACCGCGACGGGCGAACTGCTCGCCGGTCCCCGACCCAAGGCCAAACACGAACTCGCCATCGTCCCCTCCGACGGTAAACTCCGGCTCGCCAGCACCGGCGCGGCGACCTTCCGATTCTGGGATGTCGAAACGGGCGCCGAACTGCCCCCCTCCGGCGATGGACCCGCCCACAGCGTCGCCGCCAGCGCCGACGGTCGCTGGCTCGCCGTCGGCGGCGTCGACCATTTCACGCGGCTCTACGACCTCGCCAAGCCCGGTGAACCACGTCGACTCGAAGCCACCAAACCGCCCATCGGTTCGCTCGCCTTCGACATCAACGGCGGCACCCTCGCCCAGACCAGTCCCGCCGACGGACTCGTCTGGCTCTGGAACGCCCTCACCGGCGAGCCGCGCATCATCCTCATCGACGCCGCCGACAACTGCACGCTCGAAAGCGTACTTCTGCACCCGGACGGCGAACACGCGATCTGCGGGGGCATCGACTACCTAGCGACCGAGGACCGCACCGGCGCCGTCTGCGTCTGGCACATCGCGAAGAAGGAACGCGAACTGGTCTTCGATGTCGGCGTGAACGCGCTCGCCATCGACTCCCCCGGCCGTTACCTCGCGGGTGCCGGTTTGGATGGGAATGTCCACGTCTGGGATTTGCAATCGCAAGAGGAAGTGTTCGAACTCGCCGGGCACCGCGAACGCGTCAACTGCGTCGCCTTCAGCCCCGACGGCAGCTTCCTGCTTTCAGGCGGCGACGACATGACCGTGCGGGTCTGGGACGTGCTCAGCGGCCGATTGCTCGTCGTTCGCGAGTTCGATGCGGCCGTGCAGTCGCTTGCGTTCAGTCCCGATGGCCGCTGGCTCTTCACCGGCAACGCCAATACGACCTGCTACCAGATGGAATTCGAGAAGGTGCTGGAAGACTGAACCGGAGCTCGGGCGTTTCGTCCGCACTCCGTCTCCCCGATCAATCCCGCCACCACATCATCGAACGGCGCTCGCGGTTCCGCCGGCTCAGGCCCGGCGTGTAGTTGTTCGTCGTCGGGGTCGTCTGCTTGTCCAGACCGATCGCCTGCCGCCACTTGTCGTACACCTTTTCGAAGACGGATTTCGGCTGTGAATCCGTCAGCCCCGGTGCCAGCGGTGCCGTAATCGGCGCGGCGAGGTTGCGCAGGTCCACGACCTGACCTGCCGGGCGCTCCATCGACACCGGCTTGCCGTCCGGTCCGACGTAACCGATCGCCTGCCCGGCACGCGGTGCCGCGGGTGGCGCCGTCTGCCCCACCGTACCAAAAACCGGGCGGCCCACCGGCACGCCGCTGCCAGGGAACGGCGAGAGCACGTTCTGCGCGGATGCGATGCCGGTACCCAGCGCTAAGACGAAACCGGCGAGCAAGGCACGTCGAACCATGGCACGGACTCCGGGACACTGTGCGGAGCCTTATGCCGGCGAACGACGGCGAAGTCAACTACGAATCCTTCTTCGGCGCCGGTTTCGGTTCGGCCTTCTTTGCCGGAATCGCTTCCAAGAAGCACATCGCCAGAGCCTGTTCCATCTCGCCGGCACGAAAGCCGAACGGTCCACGGCCGCTCTTGTATGCCACCTTGCCGGACGGGTCGATCACGTAGAGCCGCGCCGGCATGCCGCTGTACGCGTTCCCGACCTTGTCGTCCAACCCGTCGACGACCACGGGTATCGTCGGCTTCAGCTTCGTCGTGAACTGCGTGCAGACCTTTCGTCGCTCATCGATCGTCTTCGGCTGCGCCACGGCCACGCCCACTGACGAATTCGCACTCATCGCCCAGCCATCGGTCGGGTGCGCCTCGCGCACGTAGACCATCAGGAACTCGGCCTTGTCGCGATAGCGCTCGACGACGTTCTCGACGTCCACGTACATGCCACGGAACGGGCCGCAGGTGAAGTTGCCGAGTACAAGGACGACCGGTTTCTTTCCGATCAGGTTCTTGAGTTGCACCGTCTTCTTACCGTCGGGCGAGGAGAGCGTGAAGTCCGGGGCCGAGTCGCCGAGGCCAGGCCCTTCGTGGATCGAACCGACTTCGCCGCTGTAAAGCCCTTTAAGGAGGGTGACGGTGCTGGGGGCGTCGCCGGGGGCGAATCCGCCGGACATGCCGCCGAGCCACGCGTCACGCAGGTCGTCGGTGGTGACGTGATCCTTCCCCTTGGCGGCCATTTCGAAGAACGTCTCCAGGTCCTGTTTGGTCAGGTGGCCGTCGCCGCGAGGGTTCATCCGGCGGAAGATGCGGCTGACCATGTAGTATTGTTGGACGTAGGGGTTGTTGTCGGACCAGTCGAGGTCGGAGGGCTGGATCGTCCCATCGCCGTTGCGGTCGAGTCGGGTGAACGCGAGATCATCGCCGACGAACGTCTTGCGGTCGATCCCCTTCTTCTCGTCCGCACCGCAATGCCCCGCGAGCCACTTGTACGAATAGCGGTTCGCGGCCGGGCCGAACCATCCCTCGCCGGGGCCCATCATCGAACCGCGCAGGATGGCGGCGAGCATCTTGATCGCTTCGGGTCGCTTCTTCGCCGGATACTGCTCCTCCAGGTCCATCGCGAGTGCTTCGGCCTTCTTCTTGTCCTTGTACTCCTCCGGGTCGATCTTTGGGAGTGTCGGCGGCGGCGCGGCCGTGGCGAAAGCGACGGCGATCAACAATGTCAGTGAACCGAGCATCGTACGCAGCATGACGGCTCCAGGAAAAGTTCCCGATAGACTACAGGTTCGTCGATCGGGATTTGTAGGTCGGGCCGAGGCTTTGGGAGGCCCGACAAGTTGGCCTTGGCTCCTCGCGTCGGGCCTCGAAGACTCGGCCCGACCTACGGAATGGCTCCACCGAACCACTACGATGTTTGTTGAACCGCGTCGAGCCAGGCCTTCGCGGCGGCGTCGCTCGGCATGCGCCAGTCGCCCCGTGGCGACACACTCACCGAACCAACCTTCGGCCCGTCCGGCAGGCACGACCGCTTGAACTGGTTGTTGAAGAACCGCTTGAAAAACAGGGCCAACCAGCGGCGCACTTCGGCCGGCGCGTAGTCGCGATCGAACTGAGCCCGCTTCGCCAAAAACAGGATCTTCTCAGGCGAACAGCCCCAGCGGAGGAAATGATAGAGGAAGAAGTCGTGCAGTTCGTACGGCCCGATGGTGCCTTCGGTGCTCTGCGCCACGCCATCGGCGGTCGGCAGAAGCTCTGGCGAGATTTCCGTGCCAACGACGTCGAGGAGCGTCGTACGAACCGGGCCGTCGAATTCGTTCTCCGCCGCCCAGCGCACGAGGAACTTCACGAGCGTCTTCGGGATGCCGACGTTCGGGTTGTACATGCTCATGTGGTCGGCGTTGTAGGTGCACCATCCGAGGGCGAGTTCGGACAGGTCGCCGGTGCCGACGGTGAAGGCGGCGTTCATGAGGATGGACGTGCGCACGCGGGCCTGGACGTTCTCGAAGACTAGGTCGTTGCGGCGCTCCGGAGGCAGGATGCGGAGTTTCTCGCCGAGGGATTCGACGGTCTCGCCGGTGAGCGGGAGGCCGAAGGGCGAGTGGCCGAGCGCCCGCATCTGTTCGAGGCACATCGAACGGATGTCGACTTCCTTCGCGGTCAGGCCGAGCGATTGCATCAGGGAGTGGGCGTTCCCTTTCGTGCGGCTCGTGGTGCCGAAGCCGGGCATGGTGAAGCCGAGGATTTTCGATCGCGGCGCGCCGATCAGGTCGAACGTCTTGCAGAGGACGAGTAGCGCGAGCGTGGAATCGAGGCCGCCCGAAACGCCGATGCTGACGGCCGGTTTGCCGATATGATCGAGCCGCTTGGCGAGCGCCGCCGTCTGCGTGTGGAAGATTTCCTCGCAACGGTCCTTCAGCGTGGCCGGATTCGACGGCACGAACGGATGCGGGTCGACGAATCGTTCCAGTATCTCGCCGAACTCGCCCTCTGGGATTTCGCAGACGACGCGACGGAACTTCTTGCGGAGTTGCTCTTCGGCGTGGGCATCGTTGAAGCTGTTCGTGGTGCGGCGATCACGTGCGATCCGTTCCAGATCGAGGTCCGCGATCGTCAGAGTTCCCTTGGGTTCGAACCGTTTCGATTCGGCGAGGATCGAGCCGTTCTCGGCGACGAGGGCGTGGCCGCCGAAGACGAGGTCGGTCGTCGATTCGCCGACTCCACTGGAGGAATAGACATAACCGGCGACGCAGCGGCCCGATTGCCCTTCGACGAGTTGCCGGCGATACGGCGCCTTGCCGATCGTTTCGTTGCTGGCGGAGAGGTTCGCAAGAACGGTCGCGCCCTGGATCGCCTGAAGAGAACTGGGCGGCACGGGCATCCAGAGGTCTTCGCAGATCTCGATGCCGAGGACGAACTCCGGCCCGGCCTGGATCAGGATGTCGGTGCCGAAGGGCACGGTCTGCCCTGCCAGTTTCACGGTGTTCGCGATCGCGTTCCAGGCCGGGGCGAAATAGCGGGCGTCGTAAAACTCCTTGTAGTTCGGCAGGTAGCTCTTTGGCACGACGGCGAGCAGTCGCCCGCCCCGGAACGCGGCGGCGGCGTTGAAGACCATGCCGTCGAGCGCCACCGGCAATCCGACGACGCCGACGCCACTGAAACAGAGGTCCGCGGCGGAGAGGAGCGATTCGAGCGCCGCTTCGGCCGATCGCAGCAGCGTCGATTGATGGAACAGGTCTCCGCACGTGTAGCCGGTGAGGCCGCACTCGGGGAACACGGCGAGCCGCACGCCGCGTTCCTCCGCTTCACGGAGCAGGTCGAGTGTGCGCTCGGCGTTGAACGCCGCGTCGGCGACGCGGAGTTCCGGCACGGCGGCGGCGACACGGAGAAACGAATGCGGCATTTTGATCTCGGGAAGATTCGTCGATTCACCCGTCAACATCATCTTCGAACCGGAACGACGCCAGGATCGCCTCCAGCACGATCCCGTTCTTGTCGCGGTCGTATTCGCTCGCCTGCGTCATCACGAGCAACGGCCCGGACGGCGATTCCACCGCCCGCGTCCGGCACTCGATCGCCGTGTCCACCGTCAGGAAATTGATGTCGTGCCCGATTGCCGGCAGGCCCTGGAAGGCGCCGACGTAAGTCTCGGCGTCCAGTTCCTTGTACTCTTCCCGTAGGGCCGCGAGGGCCTCGTCCGCGAGCATCGCCGGCGCGTCGGCGTCGGCACGCAGCGAGACGAGCACGAACGAGAGTTCCTGGCTCTGTACCGTGGCCGTCCAGCCCTCGTCGCCGTCCTCGAAATCGAGCGACCAGTTCGACGGGTATTGGAATCGGATTCCGTTTCGGTCGAACGTCGCGATCATCGCTCGGCGGTACTCCGCATGGACGGTGTTTCCGTGATGCTTCTATAGTAACTGCGGTTGGACTGTTGCGATACCTGGACGGAGACGACGATGCCCCGCTTCGACTACGGCGTGCTGGAAGCCGCCCCCAAGGTGCCCGGCAAGCCGCGCCATAAGACGCGCGTCGTGGCGGTCGGCGGCGTCGGCATCGGCGGCGACGAACCGATCCGTGTGCAGTCGATGACCACCACGGACACCTTTGACGTGGAAGGGACCGTCAAACAGATTCACGCCCTCGAAGAGGCTGGCTGCGAACTGGTGCGCGTGACGGTGCCGAAGCCGGAGGACGCCGGGGCGCTCTCGAAGATCAAGGAGCGGATCTCGATTCCGCTGATCTGCGATATCCACTTCGACTACAAGATGGCCCTCGCGGCGCTCGATCACCCCGTCGATAAGATTCGCTTGAATCCCGGCAACATCGGAACGGAAGAACGCTTCCGACAGGTCGTACGCAAGGCGAAGGACAAGGGCCTGCCGATCCGCATCGGCGTGAACGCCGGCTCGCTGGAGAAGGAATTGATCGAGAAGTACGGCTTCCCGTGCCCGCCGGCGATCGTCGAGAGCGCCCTGCGATCCATCGAGATCTGCGAGAGCGAAGGGTTCCGCGACATCATCGTGTCGCTGAAGTCGAGCGACGTGCTGGTGGCGGTCGAATCGTATCGTCTCTTCGCACAACTGGCCGATTACCCGACGCATATCGGCATCACGGAAGCGGGTAAGCCTCCGTACGCCGTGACGAAGAGCGCCGCCGGGCTGGCACCGATCCTGCTCGACGGCATCGGCGACACAATTCGCATCTCACTGCTCGGCGACCCGGTGCCGGAGATCGCGGCCGCCTTCGACATTTTGCAGGCGACCCAGCGCCGCGTGCGCCGGCCGGAACTCATCGCGTGCCCGACCTGCGGCCGGCTTGCGATCGACCTGGAAAAGATCATCGCCGAGCTGGAAGGCCGGCTGAATGGGAAGCGGTTGCCCGTGAAGATCAGCGTCCTCGGCTGCGTCGTCAACGGCCCCGGCGAGGCGCGCGAAGCCGACATCGGCATCGCCGCCGGTAACGGCCAGGGGATGATCTTTCGCAACGGCGAGATGGTCCGTCGAGTCGCGGAAGCGGAGATTGTGGACGCTCTGATGGTGGAACTGGCCGACTGGGAGAAAACGAACCAGCACCGGCTCCCGAAGGAGAAGGACGCCGAAGGCCTCGGCCGCCGCAAGCTCCCGGTCGTCAGCGCCTGATGACCGTTTTGTAGGTCGGGCCGAGTCTTCGAGGCCCGACACGAGAGGCTTGATCCTACTCAAACCAGCAATTTCTTCACGACCGTTCCGTGCACGTAGGTCTGGCGGTAATCGATGCCGGTCACGCCGTGCGGTCGGCGAGTCGCGTCTTGACGCGGTCGAGGATCATGGCGTGGTCGAAGGCGAGTTTCGGTAGCTTGTCGAGCGGGAACCACTTCACGGCGGCGGCGTCGTCGCCGGCGATGGCGGTCAGTTGTTCGGGCGCGACGCGAGCGAGGTAGACTACGGAGACGGTCCATCCGCGGGGATCGCGTCCGGGGTCGCCGGCGGTGTAGAGTTGTTCGAGGTCGGTGAAATCGATTCCGGTTTCTTCTTTCAATTCCCGGCTTGCCGCATCGATCAAACGCTCATGCTCTTCGACGAATCCTCCTGGAAGCGCCCATAATCCCTTGAAAGGCTCGCCCGCGCGTTGGATCAAGAGAACGCGCGGCCGCGCCTCCCGCGTCACGAGCGCCGCGTCCACGGTCAAGGCCGGGCGCGGATAGTCGTAAGTGTGCTTCCGCCGTTTCCCCGCCGCCATTGCAACTCCCTTCCGCACCATCGGGTTGGATCACCGGTTCATCGGTCCTTCACACTCGTTTGCCGCCGATCGGACATCGGCCGGACGAGAGAAAATCCCGATCCGCCCGGTACAATGCGGCGTTCCATCGATTGCAATTATCCCTGAAATTCTAGCCGATATTGAATGGTGCCGCCATGAATCCGCTTCGCATCGCCTGCTGGGAGCCGACCGAACTCGGGACGCCGATCCTGGAAGCGGCACGCTCGTTGTACGAACGCACGATCGATCCCGACGAGCGGATTCCGTGGATGTGGATCGAACGCGCCGTTGCCGAACGGCACCTCCGCCGGCCGAGCGGTTGGGCCAAGCATTTGATTCTCGCTTCGACCTCGTCCGAAGTTGACGATCCGAATTCACTCGCCGGCTACGCCTACGGCGCGTTCATCCCCGGCTTCGGCGGCTACCTCTGCTACGTCGGCGTCGCCGAGTCGGCGCGGCGCCACGGCGTCGGATCGCGCCTCTTCGATTCGCTCACCAAGACATTCGCCGCCGACGCCGCGCTCGCGGGCGAACCGCTTCCGTTCGTTCTCTGGGAGAGCTATCGACCGACGGCGTACGATCCCGAAATCCTGCATCGGCTCTGGGCCGCGCGAACGCGCACGTTCGAACGCGCCGGCGGTCTTTGGGTCGACGGCATCGAGCTCGCCACTCCGGACTACGACGATCCGGACCCGATCGCCGAAGTGCCGCTGCAGCTGTTCGTGAAGCCGGTCGACGAACCAGCCGCGCGATTCACGTCGGATCGGCTCGCCGGCATTGCCGAGCAGTTACTGGAAAAGGTGTATCACGAAAAGCCGGGCGACTGGTTTCACGATCGCACGATGCAATCGGTGGATGAGCCTCGCCTGAGGCCCGCGTCGCAGTCCGTGCTTGTGCCGGCGTGATCGGATTGTCGACGATACGCCGATGGGCCGCGCCCGACCGGGCGCGGCTTTCGCGTTCCTGGACCCATTCGTGAAGCTTCGATTGACACGAATCCATTTCCGGTTATAACCCGCCCTCCGATTGGGACGGACCGCGCCGGGGGCGACGAGCCGCGATGCCAGACGACCGCACCACGGTGCAGGACTTGAAAGACGGCATCCGCCGGTTCGCGGCGGCCCGCGGCTGGGACCCGTACCACACGCCGAAGAACCTCGTGCTGGCGTTGGCCAGCGAGGTGGGCGAACTCTGCGAGATCGTCCGCTGGCAAACGCCCGAGGAATCGGTGCGGGCCGCGGGCGATCCGGTTTCCCGCGAGGCCATCGCGGACGAACTGGCGGACGTGGCGAACATCGTGTTTCTGTTGAGTTCGCACACCGGGATCGACCTGGCGGACGCGATCGAAGCGAAGATGCGGAAGAACGAGCGGAAATATCCGGCACCGTAGCCGGCGGGAACCTGGCGAGTCCGCGGGGGCGGACGAATCGGGACCGAGACCTGACGGAACCAATGGGGGAGGCTGCCGTGCGCATCCGAGGTACCTGGATCGCCCTGCCCGCGTTTGCGGTTGCCGGGGCCGTCGGCCACACCACCATCACCTCCTGGCTGGCGGCGCAGGAACCGCCACCCTTCGGCTACTATCCGCCCAAGGTCTCGCCCTCGCAGCCAGGGCTTGTACCGGCCGGCGGGATTCCGCCGACCAGCATGGAATCGCGCACGGTCAATGGTCAACCCATCGACTGGAGTTCCGCCCGCCCGCGATTGACGGCACCAGTGGTTGCCGGGCCGGCGGTCCCGACCAAAGTCAACGAGGTGCCCGTCCGGCAACTGTCGCCCATTCGCCAGGCGTCGGCGATGGAGCCGATTGGATCACCGAAGCCGGTCGCTCCGCCGAGTATCACGCCACCGATCGTGACCGCGCCCGTGACCACATCGCCCGCCGTTGCGCCGCCTCCGGCGTACATGCCCACGCTGCCGGCGCCGAAGCCGATCCCCGTACCCGCGCCGGGCGTGATCGGCACCCCGATCGCCGCGCCGAAACTCTCGGTCGAAACGTCGTTGCCCGAACCCAAGGCGCTCGAGGCGCCCAAGATCGTGGAAACGCCGATGCCGTTCCATCCGCCAACGATCTCCGAGTCGCCAAAGTTCTCGGAGGCGCCGAAGATCGCCGAGACGGCGAAACCCGCGTCGAAGCTGTTGTCGCCCAGCGGTCCGCCCGTGCCGCTGAATACCAGCGTGGCGCCGGCCGAGCCGAAATTCCAGCCGCCGGCATCCGGTCCGACGCTCTTGAAGCCGGCGGTCGCGCCGCCGTCGCTTGCGGCACACGTGCCATCCGCGACGATCCCGGTTGCGGGCCTGGCGACGAAGAACACGCCGACGGTGGTGCTTGAGGCGATCGCGCCCGAAACGGTGAGCGTGAACCAGCCGCTCGTCTATGAACTCGTCGTGCGGAACACCGGCGCGGCGGCCGTCGCCAACGTGCGAGTGGAAGAGGAACCGCCCGCCGGCGCGAAGTTCCTTGCCAGCGAACCGGTCGCGGAATCGTTCAATGGACGGCTCGTCTGGAGCCTGGGCGGCCTCGACGCCGGCGCGGAAAAGCGCATCAAGATTTCCGTCCGACCCGCCGATGAAGGCGAAATCCGCAGCCGCGCAGTCGTCAGTTTCTCGGCGGCCACCGAAGCCCGCGTGAAGGTCACCCGGCCCAAGCTCAACCTCGCTCTGTCCACCGTCGAAACGGCCCGCGTCGGCGACGAGATCGCCTTCACCATCCGTGTCGCCAATACGGGTACCGGGCCGGCGAGCAAGATGCTCGTTCAGGCAAACCTCACCGATGGCCTGAACCACGCGCAGGGGGCCGTCGTCGAGACGGAACTGGCAAACCTGCCCGCTGGCGAATCGCGCACGCTCACGCTGCGGACGCTGGCCACCAAGGCCGGATCGCAAGGGATCAATCTCTCGATCGTCGCGGACGGCAACCCCGCAGAGACGGCCAAGACCACGATCGCGGTCGTCGAACCGATGCTCGCGATGCGGCTTGGCGGCCCGGCCAAGTGCCTCGTGCGATCCGAACCGGAATTCAAGATCGAACTGACCAACCCCGGCTCCGCGGCCACTGATCCGATCATCGCGACGGCGGCGCTGCCCGACGGCTTCGAGTTCGTATCGGCCACGGAGTCGGGCTCGTACCAGCCGACGGGGCGCACGGTGGCGTGGAAGCTGTCTGCGCTCGCGGCGGGCGGGAAGAAGGAATTGGTGCTCAAGCTGCGGGCCACGGGCATCGCGGAGGGATCGGTCAAAGTGTTCGCGCAGAGCGGCGCGGTGGAAACGGTGGAATCGGGCGTGGCACCGGCATCGGCGCGCGTCGGTCGCACGCTCGACGCGAAGGCCGAGGGTGCCATCAAGGCCGAAGGCGTGCCGGCCCTGCGGTTCGAAGTGATCGACGTCGAAGACCCGGTCGAGGTTGGCAAGGAAGCAATCTACGAGATCAAGGTGGTGAATCAGGGGACCGCGCCGTGCACGAACGTGCTCGTCGCCGCGACGCTCGCGGAGGGGACGTCGGCGACGGGTGCCAACGGACCGACGCAGGCGCGCGGTCAGGGGCAGCAGGTGACGTTCGATACACTCGCGACGCTCGCCGTCAAGCAGGAGGCGACGTTCAAGGTGAAGGTGAAGGGCGGCGTCGCCGGCGACCAGCGCTTCCGCGTGCAGGTGTCGTGCGATCAGATCCGCACGCCCGTGAGCCGCGAGGAGAGCACGCGGTTCGTGAAGGAGTAGGTTCGGGGGACCCGCCGCGCCGGTTCGGGGGAACCGGCGCGGACGGGAATCATCGTTGGCTTTCGGAACGGATTCTGGGGGCCGCCGGTTCCGCCGGCGGAAGGGGGAGGTTTCCGTCTATGGGCGCAGGACGTGCTTTGGCGAAGGGGACCGGTAAGTTGCACATCCGCTGGATGATCCGGCGGGACATGGCCGAAGTCCTCGCGGCGGAATTGGCCAGTTTCGAGTACGCGTGGACGGAGGAGGATTTCCTCCGCTGCCTCCGACAGCGGAACTGCATCGGGATGGTCGCGGAGATCAACGACCGCATTGTCGGCTTCATGATCTACGAGCTGCACAAGGGCAAGCTGCATGTGTTGAACTTCGCCGTCGCGCCGGCGCACCGGCGCACCGGCATCGGCCGGGTGATGGTGAAGAAGCTCATC
This sequence comes from Gemmataceae bacterium, assembly GCA_022842245.1. GTDB lineage: Bacteria > Planctomycetota > Planctomycetia > Gemmatales > Gemmataceae > Limnoglobus. The sequence continues at coordinate 37,533 of JALHPZ010000036.1, read as the reverse complement.
GGCAAGCTCGTGACGCACAAGCGATCGAAGATCACGCTGGCGGTGCGCGAGCGGAATCTGACGGCCCAACTGTTCTTCCGTGGACAGGACTTCAAGGCCGTGCGCGTGTTGCGCGACTACTACGAAGACAGCCGCGAGGACGCGTTCCTGATGGAATACGTCGTCGAGGAAGACGAGGACGCGTTGTTCGCTCCGGTGAACCGGATCGCGCAGTTCGAGGAGAAGTAACGGACCGTCGGGTCCGGTGTCGGAGGGGCCTGGCCGGTCGGCCGGGCCTTTCGCGCATCCGGGGGGAGTGGCCCATGAGCGAATTCGAGCGCCGTCGCCAGTGGGGCATCGTGGCGGCGGTGGTGCTGTATAATCTGGCATTGGGGGCGGCGGTCTGCGGCGTCGCGCGCACGGCCCAGGCGGACCCTGTGCCGGTAATGGTGCTTCCGTCGGCGAAGAAGCCGGCTGGGGAACCAATCCGACAGGTCGGCTACGCGGTGTCGACGAAACCGCCGCCGCCCGCACCACTGGCACAACCAAGACTCTGGCCCATTCAGGCCACGCCTCCGGCGCCGACTCTGTTGCCGCTGCCCGAACCCGTGCCGGCGAAGTCGGTCCCGGAGCCGAAGCCCGTGTCGTTGCCAAAGGCGCTTCCACTGCCGCCCTCGCCGCCTCTGGCCCTACCGTTGCCGAGCCCACCCGCACAACCGGAATTCCGCTTGCAGCCTCCCGAACCGCGTCATAATGTCACTTCGAAGGAACCGATTCCTTCGCCACTCCTTCGAATACCGACACCACCGACGCCGACACCGGGAGACGCACCCATGCCACTATCGCTTCGCCGCTCCGCCCTCTCCGCTCTTCTGGGTACCGGATTGGTCGCGGGCACCATCTACGCCGACGCCGAACCGCCGAAGAAGGACGATTCCGCCATCACCAAGAAGGACGTCGACACGACCAACACGCTCCTCGCCGACCTCAAGAAACAGCTCGAAGACCTCAAGTCGAAGGATTTCGCGGACCTGACCGCGAAGATCGCCGACCTGAAGACGAAGGAACTCGCCGCCCTCAAGACGGAACTGGAGCAGGTGAAGGCGTCCAAGAAACAGCTTCTCGAAATCCTCGAAGGCACCGACAAGGGTGATGGTCTGCTCAAGAAACTTTCGACCATCGAATCGAAACTTGGCGACCTCGCGAAGAAGGTCGACAGCCTCGACAAGAAACTCGAATCGACGCGCACCGCGCTGGCGTCGCCGATCGCGAAGGAAGTACCGAAGACCGGCACCGTGAAACTCGTGAATCTCTACGGCGCGGACGTCGACATCGTGCTCAACGACAAGGGCTACCGGCTCAAGCCGAACGAAACGAAGTCGATCACGATCCCCGTCGGCTCCTTCAAGTATCAGTTGTTGACCGGGGGCGGCGAGGAGAAGACTCGCACGATCAACGAATCGGAAGAAGTGCTCTTGAAGGTGAATTGACTCCAACCGGAAGCCCGGCGACGAACGTCGCCGGGCGTTCGTGTTTAGTTGCTGCCCACGTCCGCGAGCTTCACACCCGCCTCGAGCAGAATCGCGAGTTCCAGTTCCAGCACGTCGGTTTTGGTCCAGCCCGTCTCGGCCGCGATCTTCTCGAACGCTTTGTCGCATTCGAGGATCATCTCTTCGCACTTCTTCACTTGCGTCGCGCTCGCCTTCTTGCCAACCACGACCGGCCGGATCGAATCGAGCTTCGACATCATCGTGCGCAGTTGCTGCTTCTGGTCCTTGGGCAGCGCCGTGCCGTCGAGCGCGGCTTTCGACGTGAGCCTCGTCTTGTCGCGGATCGCCTTGTCGCACTTGTTGAACAGATCGATCATCCCCTTGTCTTCGTTGACGGGATTGCCGTTGACGTAGGTGAAGAACAGACTGGGGGCAAAGGCGTTCTCCCAGATCGATTTCCGGGCCTTGAGGACGGTCTCGGCGATCAGGACGTTGGCGTAGACACTGCGGACGGTGAGGTCGGTGGCGTGGCGTTCGACCGCCTTGGCGCTGGCCTTTTCCCAATCGGCCGGGCTGCCGATGCCGTCGATGGCGGTCTGCACGGCGGAGGCGGGCACGGCGTACATCTTCTCCGTCGGCCGGCGGGTGCGCAGGTCGATGACGCCGGCCGTGAGGACGCCCACGACTTCGCCGTTGGCGTTGACGATCGGGCCTCCCGAATTCCCGGGGCCGACGCGTATGGAATCTCGCGACGTGCCGACGGTGAGTTGGTAGTACGGTTTGCCTTCGCGCATGACCATTTCGTTGCCGAGACTTCCAATGCCCATCGAGTTGATAAGCGAAATGCCGCCTTCCGCCTGGGCCGGGTTGCCGATCACGAAGACCGACGGTCGACGCGCAATCTCGACCTTTGAGGCGATCGCCAGCGGCTTGTAATCGCCCGGCAACTCCTTCGCCCAGAGCAGCGCGAGGTCGCGCGCCTTGTCGATGGATAACAGTTTCACCGCGAATTTCTTCTCGTTCCCTTCGGTGTCGATGAAGCGGGCGCGGACGTCGTCGATGATCTCGTCCCGGACGACGTGAGCGTTCGTCGCGAAGACCCCGGGTTTCACCACGAAGCCGGAGCCGTGGCCCTTCTTCCCTTGAATGAAGGCGGTGGCGGCCATCACTTTCGATTTAGCGTCGGCGGAAAGTTGCTGCGCGGGTGAAGGCGCGGCGAGGAGGGCGACGGCGGCGAGGCCGAGCAACCGGTGCGGGAGAGGCATGGCGGAATCCTCGGAGCTTCATCGGAACATCTGGGATTCTACTTGTATGCCCGCGCAGATTACCACAAAAAAACAGGACACCACGGAAACATGGCATGATCGTCACCATCGATGGTTCGGCTGGGTCGGGCAAGACGGCGGCGGCGCACGCGCTGGCCGAACGGCTCGGCTTCCGCCTGCTCAATACCGGCGCGATGTACCGCGCGGCCGGCTTCCTGCTGCTGCGAGCCGGCATCGATCCGTACGCCGAACCGCGCGTTGCGGCACGGATCGGGGCGCTCATTTCATCGCTCCGCTTCGACATGACGCACGACCGCGTCATTGTGAACGGCGAGGACCTCACGGACCATCTCTTCACCGCCGCAATGGGACCGGTGGCGAGCCGCGTGGCGACCTTTCCCGAATTACGTACGCCGTTGAAGGCGGAGCAGCGCCGGATCGCTTCGGCCGGCGATTTCGTCTGCGAGGGGCGCGACCAGGGCACGAGCGTCTTCCCGCACGCCGAGGTGAAGTTCTTCCTGCACGCCAGCGCCGAGGTCCGCGCCGACCGCCGGCTCGGTCAGCTTCGAGCGAAGGGTGAAGTCGCCGACCGCGAGGAACTGCTCGCTCAGATTCGCGCGCGGGACGAACAGGACACGAATCGCCCGCTTGACCCGCTTGCCAAAGCCCCCGACGCTATCGACATTGATACTTCCAGCCTGACCCTCGACGCCGTGGTGGATCAATTGTGGGACGCGGTGCGGCGATACCGTTCGAAGGCCCGGCCGGGCGGCTGATCTACGACGCGCACTATTGGGCCGTCTTCTGGTCGCTCACGCTCGGGGCGAGCTATCGCGCCTCGGGGCGGGAACATTTTCCGCGTTCCGGCCCGGCGCTCGTGCTGGCGAACCACCAGTGCTTTCTCGATCCGATCTTCATTTCGCTCGCCGCCGGTCGGCCGCTCGCGTTCCTCGCGCGGAGTTCGCTCTTCAAGGGTGGCGTCTTCGACCGGCTCATCCGCACCTACGGCGCGGTGCCGATCGACAAGGACAACGCGCGGGACGGTATCCGCGCCGTGTTGGAGTGTCTCGATCAGGGCCGCGCCGTGCTGGTGTTTCCGGAAGGGGAGCGAACCTTTACCGGTCTGATGAACCCGTTCAAGCCGGGCGTGACGCTCCTCATCGAAAAGGCGAAGGTGCCCGTCGTGCCCGTGGGGCTGGCGGGGGCGTTCGAGTTCTGGCCGCGGACGGAGTTACTGCCGGGCGTGGCACCGCTGATGTTTCCGCCGAACGGCAAGGCCGTGGCCGTGCACGTCGGGAAGCCGATCCCTCCCGATTGCTGGAAAGGGATGAAACGCGATGTGATGATCGCCGATCTGGAGAACGAGATCGGCCGCGCCTACCGCGCGGCCGAAGCGATCCGACGGAAGTCCGCGATCAAATCACCTGTTTGATCGGTTCGGCGCCCTCGACGCCGACGAGCTTCTGGTCGAGGCCGCCGTAGAAATAGCTGAGCTTGTTCGGGTCCAGACCCATCTGGTGCAGCACGGTGGCGTGCAGGTTCTTGACGTGGTATCGGTTCTCGACGGCGTTGTTGCCGAACTCGTCGGTCTGGCCAACGGAGACGCCGCCTTTGATGCCGCCGCCAGCCATCCACATCGTGAAGCCGTAGCTGTTGTGGTCGCGCCCCGTGCCGCTGGCGTATTCGGCGGTCGGTTGCCGGCCGAACTCGCCGCCCCAGATGACGATCGTGCTGTCCAGCAGGCCACGGCGCTTCAAGTCCTTCAGTAGCCCCGTTACCGGCTTGTCGATGTCCCCGGCGTGCTTGTTGTGGTTCTTGGCGATGTCGGTGTGGGCGTCCCAGTTCTCGTCGTTGTGGGCCCCGCCGCTGTAGACCTGCACGAAGCGCACGCCGCGCTCGACCAACCGCCGGGCAAGGAGCATCTTCTTGCCGAAGTCCTCCGTGCGCGTGCCGTCGATGCCGTAGAGATCTTTGGTCTCCTTCGTCTCTTGCGTGAAGTCGACCGCCTCCGGGGCGTGCTGCTGCATCTTGTAGGCGAGTTCGTAGCTGGCAATGCGGGCCGCCAGTTCGCTGTTGTCCGCCCGGCTCGCGAGGTGCTCCTCGTTCTTCTCCTTCAATCGGTCCAGCAGGGTGCGCTGCTGCTCACGCGTCATTCCTTCCGGCGGCTTCAAATCGAAGATCGGCGTGCCGGACGCCTTGAGCGTGACCCCTTGGTAGGCGGCGGGCATGTAGCCACTGCTCCAGTTCTTGGGGCCGCTGATCGGCCCGCCGGAATTGTCGAGCATGACGACAAAGCCGGGAAGGTTCTGGTTCTCGCTGCCGAGACCGTACGTCACCCAACTGCCGAGGCAGGGGTTGCCGGAGAGGAGCCGGCCGGCGTTCATCATGAGCAAGGCCGAGCCGTGGATCGGGCTTTCGGCGTACATGCTCTTGATGAAGGCGATGTCGTCGACGCAGGTCGAGAGATGCGGGAACAGATCGCTGACCCACGCCCCGCTCTGGCCGTACTGCTTGAACTTCCAGCGCGGTTCGACGATGCGGCCCTCGTTCTTCTTCCCGCCCCGGCCGAAGGTCTTGATCGGTACCGTCTTGTTGTCCTTGCCGACCAGGTATGGCTTGTAGTCGAAGGTGTCGATGTGGCTCGGACCGCCGTAGCAGAAGATGAAGATGACCGACTTTGCCTTCGCCGGGAACATCGGCGGCTTGACCGCCATCGGGTTCAGGAGGGACGTACTCGGTTTCTTGGTCTCGTTCGCGGAGGCGAAGAATCCGTCGTTGGCGAGCATCCCGGTCATGGCGAGCGCGGGGAATTTCGCTCCGGAATCCCAGAGGAATTCGCGGCGGGTACGGCGGCAGAACTGGCGGGAGCCGTCGGTCATGGAATATCTCCGGTTTCCGTAGATATTAGTCTAGGCAGGATTCGAGACGATTGCAATCGGGAATTCCGCAGGCGGGTGCCCACATTATAGCAGTCGCAGGTTCGGTAGCCCCTTTCGCGGCCCGTTGCGAGACGTTAGGATTGCCGGTGCCGTATTCGTCCGCGGGGCCATCAATGCGCCAGACCACCTGCCGGTTCCAGCAACTCGATCCCGACACGCAGGAATATCTGCGCGGCGTCCACAAGGCGTATGGCAAGCGTTGCCCCGGCATTTACGTCGAAGGCGATCCCAGCCCGTGGGGCAAGGTGGCGATCGGCGTCGGACCGATCCTCATACTCATCGGCATCATTTGGGCGTTCAACTCGAACAAGGACGCCTATGCTGCCGCGATGCTTCTCGCCGGGCTGTGCCTGCTCGGCGGCTGGCTCACCTGGTTCGGCCTGCGCGAACTGATGGCGGGGTCGGGCAGCCGATTCCACGGAAACTTCGTTTACTTCGACCCCACCCACGTTTATCAGGTCGCCGGCGACGAAGTGAAGGTCGTCGAGATCGCCAGCTTTCAAAAGGTCGCCGCCAAGCCGACCGGCATACTCTTCGCGCTGGAAGGTGCGAAATACTTCGTTCCGGTCGCCCGCGCCGCACGGGCCGAACTCGTCGAACGCTATTACTACGCGATCCTTGATCTCGAAGAAAATGACGATCCAAAATGGCAGAAGCTGACGACGGCGGACCTCGGCGGCGTCGCGAAACACATGGCCGTCGAAGGCGGGCTGCCGATCTCGAAGGACTCGGCGAATCTCAAGGTGGATTTCGTTCCCGAGCAGCCGCGGAACGAAGGCGGCGGCGGGCCGCCGCTGCGCTTGCTGGTTGCCTTCGGCTCCGCGGCGATCGTGTTCCTATTCGGCACGCTCGTCTTCAAACCGATGCGCGATTCCGGAAACTTCTCGACCGCGAAGGAGGGCGGCGCGCCGGGTCTGCGCGGCTACCTCATGGACGAGCGCAATTCGAAGCATCGCGAGGAGGCGAAACGGCTCCTTGCCGCGTTCTACGATCCCCCAATCGCGAAGGTGAAGGGGATTCCCCCGGACCCGCAGACGCCTGTACGCGACGCCTTCGCCGCGTTGCTCGAGAGCCTCAGGGACGCACCCCAGGCGGTCGTGTCGATCCAGGTGCTCGAACAAGGCGAACTCGACGGCCGCGACGGCCGGCAGAATCAACTCCGCACCGAACTCGCCGACGCCCTCGGCTTGTACGTCGGCCCGACCCTCATCGCGTTCGTCAAGAATCCCGACGACAAGAAGGCCCACGTCGAAATCACCTATACCCCACAGGCGAATGGCGAGGTGATGTGGAAGATCGGCTTCCGGACGAAACTCGACGATCCAGCGGTCGAGTCGGCGGAGTTCAAGACGACGTCGCCGCCAGCCGCCATCCCGATGGCCTTGAAGAACGCGATCTTCCAGACGATCTTTCAACAGACGGCACCGGTGCTGCCGCCGCCCCCGCCGCCCGAATGGGATTGAGGAACTCCATGACGATCCGCCTCGTTTCGCTGCTAGCCGTCGCTTGGATTGGGCAATCCCTGACCGCTGCCGATCCGCTCGAAGGATTCGACGACGCGATCCGGCGCGCCATGAAACTCCACGCCGTACCCGGCCTCGGCGTCGCCATCGTGAAGGATGGCAAGGTCGTCCTCTGCAAGGGCTACGGCGTGCGCGAGAAGGGCAAGGCCGAGCCGGTCACGGAACAAACGCTTTTTGCCATCGGTTCCGTCAGCAAGTCGTTCACCGCTGCGCTCGCGGCCCGCCTCGTCGACGATGGCAAGATCGGTTGGGACCTGCGCATTCGGGATGAACTTCGCAGCTTCGAGTTCAAGGACGGCCATTTGTCCCGCGAAGTCCGGTTGCGGGATTGCCTCGCCCACCGCGTCGGTTTGGGCCGCTATGACATGGTCTGGTACGGTGCGAATCTCGACCGGATCGAACTGCTAGGCAAGATCCGCTTGATGGATCCGTCGCTCGGGTTGCGTTCGGGGTTCCTTTACAACAACATTCTGTACATGGCGGCGGGCGAGGCCATCGCGAGGGTCGGTGGGAAATCGTGGGATGATCTCGTCGCCGAAAAGCTGTTCATCCCGCTGGGGATGACTTCGACCAACACGAGCATCTCGAAATTCGCGAAGGATGGCAACATCGCGACGCCGCACGAGCGGAAGAAAGGCATTCCGGGCCCCGTTGCGTGGCTGAACGCCGATCCGATCGGACCGGCGGGGTCCGTCAATTCGTCGGTCGCGGACATGGCCAAGTACGTGCAGTTCCAACTCTCCCGCGGCAAGGCCGGGGATAAGCGGCTTCTCAAAGCCGCGGTTTTCAACGAAATGCACACCCCGCAGACGATCGTGCCGAAGGGGGCTGGTCTCGGCGCACTCTTCAACCCGGATGCGAAATCGTCCCATTACGGTCTGGGGTGGTTCCTCAGCGATTATGCGGGTCGAACCCTTATCGAGCACGGCGGCAACGTCGACGGCATGACTGCCCAGGTCGGCTTGATGCCGGAAGAAAAACTCGGAATCGTCGTTCTCGCCAACCTCGGCCAGTCGACGCTACCGGCCGCGATCCTGTTCGATACCCTGGACCGCTTTCTTGGTCGGGAAGTCACCACCGAACGCGTCGACGGTACGTCGTTGCTGATGTGGATGGCCGCGGCCGGTACCCAGGTCGCCGGTGTGAAGTTCGATGAATCGAAACGGCAGAAAGACGCGAAGCCGCCGGTCCCGCTCGCGAACTTCGACGGAACATTCGAAGATTCGCTCTATGCCCCCGTCACGATCAAGTCGGTCAACGGGAAGCAGAAACTGACATGGACTAACTTCTCGTACGAACTGGAATACTGGCAGTACACGACGTTCCGCGGCATCGATCCGACGAACCGCTGGCCGAGCATTGGCGTCCAGTTCACTCTCGACGAGTATGGCAAGCCGATCGAGTTGCGTCTCAAGGGCCTGAACGTGGACGACGTTCGGTTCAAGCGAAAATGAGCCTCACCCAATTCGAAACGTTTCAGCGAACGGCTGCGAGTCAACGGCCACGTGTTGCCATCGTGCTGGGTTCCGGGCTGGGCGCGGTGGTCGATCGCGTGCGACCCGTCGCCCAAATCCATTTCGCGGAGATTCCCGGTTTCGCCGCGCCGACCGTGCACGGTCACGGCGGCCGAGCGGTGCTCGGCGATTGGGCCGGCGTCGGCGTACTCGTCTTCCAGGGCCGGATGCACTATTACGAAGGGCACTCGTGGGACCGCGCGACCGCACCGGTTCGGCTCGCGGCGGATCTTGGTGTGAAGTTTCTGATCCTAACGAACGCGGCCGGGGGCATCCACGATGCCTTAAACCCCGGTGACCTGATGGCGATCCGGGGACACCTCAAACTCCTGGACGCCGACGCGTGGAAGTCGCCGGAGATCGCGGTGCCGTATTCTCCGCGACTGGTCGAACGGATGAACCTGTTCGCGGGCGTCTATGCGGCACTGACGGGACCGACGTACGAAACGCCGGCGGAGATCCGCGCCCTGCGGGCGATGAGGGCGGACGCGGTCGGGATGTCCACGGCGAAAGAGGCGGAGGCCGGTGCGGAACTCGGGCTGGAAGTGGCGGCGATTTCGTGCATCACGAACAAGGCCGCCGGCCTGGCGGCGGGGGCGCTGGACCATTCCGAGGTGCAGGAAGTGGCCGGTCGCGGCGAGGTTTCCAACCGCATGGCGAACCTCCTCGAAGGATTGATCGTATCGGAAACGACGGGAATTGCTTGAACCGCCCGGTCGTTCCGTTTACCGTGGACGGTCGAATCGCGAGGGATCGACACCATGAGCGCCGAATCGAAAACGCCCCAACAGATGGCGAACGAATATTTCCAGGTGAAGCGCCACGGCGACATGGCCGTGCTGGTGCCGTCGCCGGAGGTCGAACACCTCTCCGATACGGCGATCAATACCGCCGCGCAGATGGTCCTGGCCCCGCTCAAAGAGGATCCGCCGACGAACCTGATCGTCGATCTCTCCGGGGTGCGCTATTTCGGTTCCGCGTTCATCGCATTCCTGCTGCGCTGCCACCTGCCCGTGAAACAACAGGGGGGCGAACTCGTGCTCGCCGGCGTGAACGATCGCATTCGCGAGTTGCTCAAGACTACCGCGCTCGACACGCTCTGGGCACTTTACGACACACGTCGCGAAGCCATGGACGCTCTCGGCGGTTCGGATTGATTCCTTACGTCCCGGCCGCCTTCGCCCGATCCCGGCCGGCATCTGTCAGTTTCCAGCAGTCCCCCACGGCCACGATCCACCCTTCGGCCTGTGCGCGGCGCGACACGCGGGCGGTCTGCTCCCGACTCCAGTTCAAATGCGCTTCCAACCCCTCTCGTCTCGATTCTTCCGCTTCCGCGGGCGTGCCCTCGTGCCGGTGCAAGTGCACGACGAGCAAGGTGCCATGGAGTTCCCGAATCAACCGCCGCCGGCGGAGGAGTTCGGCAATGAGGCCGCGGTCCGGTGCCGCCAGGATCGTCAGGGCGAAGAGCGTGCCGAGCACGGTGCAAACCGTCCCGGCGGTGGTGATGTCGAGCCGGAACGCCAGCCAGGTTCCGGCGAGGGCGGCGGACACCGCGATCGCGACGCTCAGCACCAGCAAGATCGAAAGGCGATTGGTCAGTAAGCGGGCGGCCGCGGGTGGGACGGCGAAAAAGGCGAGAACGAGGACCGGCCCGACGGCGTCGAAGGCGGAGACGGTCGTGAGCGAGACGCCAAGCATCAGGGCGTAGTGGACAAGCGCGGGTTTGAATCCGAGCGTCGTGGCCAGACCGGGATCGAAGCTGACGAGCTTCAATTCCTTGTAAGCGACGGCAACCAGAAACACCGTCGCGAGGAAAACCATCGCGGGGACGGCGAAGCCGCGCGGTCCAAGGTCCCGACCGGCGATTGTGAAGCGATCCAGATAGGCGAGTTCGGCCGAGCCGAGCAGCACGCGATCGACGTCCAGGTGCGTATTGCGGAGGTACATGGAGGCGAGCAGCGTGCCGATGCTGAAGAGCGCCGGGAAGACGAGCCCGATCGCGGCGTCCTCCTTCAAGAGGCGTGTGTGCTGGAGCAGTTCGACGAGTGCGACGGTGACGACGCCGGCGGCAGCGGCGCCGAAGAACAAGGCCGGCGACGCCGGATCGCGTACGACGAAGAAGGCCAGCACGATGCCCAGGAGCAGCACGTGGCTCATCGCGTCGCCGACGAGGACCATTTTTCTCAGTACAAGGAAAACGCCGGGTACGGCACAGGCGGCCGCTACCGCCGCCATGACGAGCATCGTGTCGATCATGATGTTGCCCTCGCCAGGACGACGACCCGGCGGGCGAAGAGCGACCGCGCCAGCGAGATCGCGACGAGCGCGGTCGCGACGAGAACGATGACCGGGCCGGTGGGCACAGTGCGGTTATCCGCGGAAAGCAGGTGGCTGCCGATCGTGCCGGCGAACCCGGCGAACCCGCCGAACGCGGCGGCGAGGGCTGCCATGGGGCCGAGCCGGTTGAGCCATTGCCGGGCCGCGACGGCGGGCGCCACCAGAAGCGAACTCATGAGGACGACCCCGACCGCTTGCAAACCCGTCACCGTGGCGACCACGACGAGCGCGGCGAGCAACGCATCCAGCCGGCGGATCGGCCATCCTTGAACGGCGGCGAAATCGGGATCGAAGCAGAGGAGTTGAATCGGCTTCCAGAGAGCAAGCACGATACCGAGTGAAACGAGTCCGACCGCAGCGACGACCCGGACGTCGGTCTCGTCCATGATCGCCGCTTGACCGAAGAGATACCGGTCCAATCCGTGCCGGGTCGCATCCGGCACATGTTTCTGGATGGCGGTCAGCAGGGCCAAACCGATTCCGAAGAAGACCGCGAGCGCCCCGCCGAGCGCGGTGTCGAAGCTCGCGTGCCGGCCACGGACCATGCCGGCGACGAGCGCCATCGCGATCCACCCCGCGACGGCGGCGCCGGCGATCAAGACGATCGGCGAACGGGCGCCTAGCAGAAAGGCGAGTGCGAGGCCGGGCAAGGCCGCATGGGAGATCGCATCGCCGAGCAAGCTCTGACGGCGGACGACGGCGAACGTACCAATGAATCCGGCGAGTGCGCCGATCGCCGCCGTACCCAGGGCGACTGTTCGTACGGCCGGTTCGTCGAAGAGTCCGATCACGGCCGGGTCTCCGCGGGCGCCTCGGCTTCACCCAGTCGGGCCAGTTCCACCGCTTCCCACGACGAGGCTTCGTCGATCGGTTCAATGTGAATCGTGACGGCCAGATTCGGTTCCGTACCCCGCAGGGCATCTTCCACCCGGTGCGCCAGTTCATGCGCGACGCGCACGGTCGCATCCCCGGAGACGAGAAGATGGAACTCCGCGAAGATCTTCGCCCCGGCCTGCCGGGTCCGTAAGGCGTGGAAATCGGTGCCGGCGGGCAGGGCCGCGCGGATTGCGGCGCGCAGCCGGCCTTGTTCCTCCGGCGACAGGGCGTGATCCATCAGGCCATTGAAAGATCGACGCATGAGCCGGAAGCCGGTGACCAGGATGTGCAGCGCGACGGCGATCGCGAGGATCGGATCGAGATAGGTCGCCCCCGTGAGGGCGACGAGTACCAGTCCACCCACGACGGCCGCAGACGTGTACACGTCGGTCATCAGGTGGTGCCCATCCGATTCCAAGACGATCGACCGCGAGCGGCGCCCGACCCGCAGGAGGATTCGGGCCACGACGAGGTTCAGTACCGCCGCGGCGATCGCAATGCCCGTACCCAGTTGCAACTCGCGCAGCGGATGGGGTTCGAAGATGCGATCGAGGGCGTAGACAATCGTGCCGATGCCCGCGAGCAGGATCAGCAATCCTTCGAGTCCACTGGCGAAGAATTCGATCTTCTGGTGGCCGTACGTATGGTTTTCGTCGGCGGGCCGGGCGGCATACCAGAGCGAGAAGTATGCCGTCACGGCCGCCAAGAGATTGACGCCGGATTCGAGAGCGTCGGAGAAAAGCCCCACCGATCCGGTGAGAATGCTCGCGGCCGATTTCATGCCGATCGTGGCGACCGCGGTGGCGATGGCGAGCAAGGCGTACCGGCGGAGCGTGTGCGACGACATGGGGGGATTGTAGGGGCGAACCTATTTCCGCGTGCTAGTGAGCTCGGCCAGGCGCCGCTCGGCTTCCTTCATGCGGTCCTTGTCCGCGTCGTTGAGCATCACGTCGCGGTACAACTCGATGGCCTTGCTGCGTTCGCCGAGTTGCTTGTCGTAGAGCCGCGCCGCACGGAGTCGGGCGTCGGTGCCGCTTCCTTTCCGCCATTGATACGCGCGCTCGAAGTACGCGGCCGCCCGGTTGTACTGGTGGAAGGACCGGCTCTCGTAGAGTTCCCCCAGCTCGTAGGCCACGTCCGCGATCTTGTCGCTATCCGGATATTTCGCCAGCAACTCCTGGAAGACGATCTCCGCCCGCCGCTGGTTCAGCGTGTACTCCGAACCGGTGCCCTTGCCCTTGTAATCCTTCGCAATGCGAAAGAGATTGTTGGCTTCCGGTCGGTTCACTTTCGCCTCGAGCGTCGCCGGCGGCACATCATGGATGTCCAACCGGTACGACGGTTTGTTCATCAGGTGGTACGCTTTCAGTTCCTCCTCCACCCAGCGGGCGCGTTCCTTGTCGCCGATCCGGGCGTAGTGTTCGTAGAGGCTGACGAGCGAGTTCTGGTATTCCTTGCGGGCGGCAATGACGCGTTCGACCAGCGCGGAGTCGTCGAAGCCTTTGACGGGTGTCGCTTTCGGCGGATCGGCGGAATTCCCCACACCGAGCCCGAGCAAGGTCAGTCCGGTTCCTACGACAAACCACATTCGCAGAGTCATATCCAACCTCCTCAACGAAAAAACCCACGGCCGAGCCGTGGGTTCTTCCCTCGAAACGGCATTCGATCACGACTTGGGCGGTTCCTGCGTCGGTCGAACCGGTACGCTGGGACCGGGTGTTTCGGACGACGGCAACGGTTTGTGCGTCGCGCTTGTGTTGCCGGTGGCCGCGACCGGTTGGTAACTGGCGCTGGATCCGACTGGAACGAAGTTGCCGGAGGGCCGGCTTTCGATCCGTCCGAAGATCATCCGTCCCGCCGCCGTCTGGTGGACGCTCGTGACGACGATCGAGACTTCGTTGCCGATCTGCCCGCGGCCCTGTTCGATGACGACCATCGTGCCGTCGTCGAGGTAGCCGACGCCCTGACCGGGTTGGTCGCCGGCCTTGGCGATCCGCAGTTGCAAGTACTCGCCGGGCAGGGCCACCGTTTTCAGCGAGTTCGCGACTTCGTTCAGATTGACGACGTCGACGCCCTGCAGCTGGGCGATCTTGTTGAGGTTCAAGTCGTTGGTGACCACCCGTCCGCCGATCGCCTTGGTGAAAAGTACAAGCCGCTCATCCACCTTCACCTTTTCACCGGGCTTGACCTCGCCGACACTGTCATGAACGACCAGTTCGATCTTGGCGTTGTTTTGGAGCCGTTTCAGGATATCCAACCCGCGCTTGCCGCGGTTCCGTTTCATCTTGTCGCCGCTGTCGGCGATCGCCTGCAATTCGTTCAGGACAAATTTGGGAACGACCAGCTTCGTGTCGATGATTCGAGTATCGCACACATCCGCGATTCGGCCATCGATGATCACGCTGGTATCGAGGACCAGCGCCCGTCCACCCTTCACCTGTTTGGAAAATTCGACATAGGGGATCAGGAAGCGAAATTCGTCCTTGGTCTGCAGGAGCAGGGAAATCGCCGCATACGAACAAATCAGCATGATCAGCAGGCGCGACAAATCCACCATGCGTCGTTGCGTATGCTCCAGATAACCGTTGCAAAGCGAACGAACGATCGGCTCCGCCGTGAAGGAAATCTGCCAGCCGATCAGCAATCCGAGGAGCAGGCCGAAGAACAGCGAGGTGATCACGCGGATGTCCTTCTCGCGTTCGCGCAGGTCCGTATACATCACGACGCCGCCGATCCCGAGCATCATGGCCGCGCCGAACAGGGCGCCCAGGATCGTGCTGGTTTGCGGCTCGGCGTCGGGATCGGTCGGGTGTTCGTTGAGGACGACGAAAGCAAAGATCGACGTGCCGAGGAGCAGGACGACGAAGCAGATGCGCAAGAGCAGGAGGAGCATGGTTACCTCGGAGAGTGCGGTCACAAGTCGATCGAAGGATGAAACAACCGCCGATATTCGCGCTGGGCATAGCGGTCGGTCATTCCGGCCAGATAATCCCCGACGACGCGTTCAATCGTCACCGGCGGGCGACTGGAGTCGGTACCGGACCAACGGCGGAACGGCCGTTCGGGGAGTAGTTCCGGCGTCCGAACCAGTTCTTCAAAAAGCATCCGAAGGATCCGTTTGCCGTTCGCCGTCATCCGCAGCACGCGGTGATGACGATAGACCCGGTCGCGGAGAAATCGCTCCAGCCCGCGCTTGAGCAGTTCCATTTCCAGACTAAGCCCCACCAGCGGTGTCTGCGCGCGTCGCACGTCTTGGACGCTGCGAACGCCCTCGCGGTTCAATCGTCGGGCGGTTTCTTCCAAAAGGTCGTTCACCTGCGCGGCCAGCAACTCCCGCACCACGGCGGTCCGAAGCGGTTTTCCCTTGAGATCGGCGTAACGGGAGTGAACCGTTGCGACCGTCCGACGCCAGAATTCCACGTCGTCCAGATCGGATTCGGATACGAATCCGATCTCCAGCGCATCGTCCACGTCGTGCGTGTCGTAGGCGATGCTGTCGACGAGGTCGACGAGTTGGGCTTCGATCAGGGGGGCACCGGCGTCACGGAATTCGGCGGCTTCCGGCCCATCGCGCATCTGACCATGTTGCACGAACGCCTCGCGGAGTTCGTAGGTCAGGTTGAGGCCCGGAAACTCGGGATAGCGTTCCTCGAGTTCGTCAACCCGGCGAAGACCATAGAGGTTATGGTTGAAGCCCCCGTGATCGCGGAGACACTCGCTGAGGGCCTGCTCGCCGGCGTGCCCGAAGGGAGGATGCCCGATGTCGTGCGCGAGCGCGATCGCCTCGACGAGGTCCTCGTTCAGCCGCAGCCGCCGCGCCGCGGTCCGGGCGACCTGCGTGACCTCCAGCGTATGCGTCAGCCGTGTGCGGTGATGGTCGTTCACGGAGGCAACGAGGACCTGCGTCTTGCCGGTCATGCGGCGGAACGCGGAACTGTGCACGATCCGTTCCCGATCGCGTTGGAACGCGGTACGGAACGGATGAGGAGGTTCGGGGTATCGGCGGCCGCGCGAGGCTGTCGTTCGCATCGCGTAAGGCGCGAGCCAGCGATCCTCGAATTCGATCCAGTCGGAAGGGGGTGTCGTCATCGGCCGCTCAGTTCCCGCGACAGAATCTCGTGGAGCGATTCGAGCGATTGAACGATGACTTTCGTGTCGGCGAGGACGGGCATGAAGTTCACATCGCCCGACCATCGCGGCACGATGTGCCAGTGCAAGTGGCCGGGGACGCCCGCCCCGGCGACTCGGCCGAGGTTCAATCCGACATTGAAACCGTCCGGCTTGATGGTTGATTGCAGCGCCGCCATCATTCGTTGCAGGATCCGCTGCAATTCCAAGGTTTCGCCGTCGGTCAGTTCGTGCAGGCCCGCCTTGTGGGGACGCGGGCAGACCAACAAGTGCCCGTTATTGTACGGGTAGCGGTTCAGGATCACGACGGTCTGTTCCGTCCGGTACACGACCAGGTGCTCGCGATCGTTCGCGGCTGCGGCACGACAGACGAAACAACCGGCATCTTCCGGAGCCTTCGGCTGTGCGGCGTAATTCAGTCGCCAGGGTGCCCAGAGCCGATCCATTCGGAATCCACCAAGGGAAGTGGCATTTTAATGGACCGGATCGCGAAATCAAAACGGGATCGCCTCGCGGGGCGCGTAAAAAAAGCCGGACCGTCTTGCGACGGTCCGGCCACGATTTCGACCCGCGCTTACCAGTGCCACTGGAAGCCGAAGCTGACACCCTGGGCGAAGAAGTCGGAGTCTTTCAGGGGCACCGTCGGTTTCGCGATCGGCAGGGCCGTCACGTTCGCCACCGGGAAGTTGGGGATGCGCGTCACGTCGATCGCCGGATCGATCTGTTGCCCCGGTCGCAGGACGCTGTTGATGTAGAGGAAGTTGTAACCCACGAAGGCGCGGCATCGCGGCGTCAGTTGTACACCCACGTTGAATGCCAGTTCGGGTACCACCGCGAACTTGCGCTGCGAGAAGGTGCCGATGTTGCCGGGGACGGCCAGCAAGCCGCCGGTGTATTGTCCTGTCGATCCATTGCTGAAAACGACGGTCTGCGCGCCCTGGATGGTGGCTTCCTGTTCTACCTGGCCGAGCGAGATCTTGCCCGTCAGGCTCGTAAACCACCGGCCGCGGCGACGTTCGCGCGACAGCCCGACCGTGCCACCGTAGAAGTGGTTCTCGGTCCGGAAGATATCGTCGACCGTGCCGGATACCGCGGTCGGCACGCCGATCGACGGCGGCGAGTTCGCCGTCCGCGCGAACGACTCCGAGATCGCCAGTTCTTCCGAGAGGTTCAGGTACCGGAAGCCAAAGAGGAAATCGTATCGCGAGCACGCCTGTCCGCCGAGCCGGCGGCGCAGATTCATTTCCGCGCCCCAGACCATGTTTTCGAAATTGACGGTGGCGGCCCCGGTGGAAAGCCCGGGCGACGCCAGCACCTGCGCGAACGGGATGTTCTGGTTGGCGTTCGTGAACGGACGCGCTAGCACGGGGAATTGATTGCTCGTCGCGCGGAACTCCTCGCTGGCGCTGCCGAGGAAGAACACGCTGCCGTCGAGGCTCCAGCGATCGCCGCCCCCGATACGTCGGTTAAAGCCGAAGCGGCCACCATGATGGAGCGTGTCGCCGAAGGGGCCGTCGCCGAGAATCGTGCGGGAATCGCCGGTGCCGAGGATGCCGTTGAATCCGGCCGAACTGGTCGAGAGCAGGGCCGGGAAGCGGGCACTCTTGGTGAACCAAAGGAGGTATTCGGCGGAGAAGGACCAGCGCCCGGGTCGACAGTTCGGGCCGTAGGAGCCGAGGATCCCCGCGAATTGGGGGCCGCCGTATTCGTATCCGCCGTATCCGCCTTCATATCCGTAGCCGGGCGCGGACTGGCAGCCCTCGAAGAGGGGCGAATCGAGTTGGGGGAAACCGCCGGAACCGTAGGTTTCCGGCCCGACCGGTTGCGGGTATCCACCGGGCTGGGCATAGCCGGGATAAGCCGCTTCGGGCGCGAAGGAGTACGACGGGCCGAATGCCGAGCCTGGCGGAACCGTGCCGTCGGTCACGACCGGTCCGCTGCCGAATGGCGTGGGCATGCCGAGTTGCACGGGTGGTGCACCCCCCGGCATTGGCGATGGCACCGAGGCGCCGGGCATCGGTTTAGGCACCGGCGTGCCGGCGATCGGCGTGCCGGGCATCGGCATGGGCATCGGCGTGGTGCCGGATTGCGCACGCACCAGAAGGAGCGGTTCGTCGGTCGAGCGGACACCCACGAGGCGCACGGGCGAACGCGGGGGCGATTGGGCTTGAGCGAGGGCCGGGGTGAGAGCCAGGCCGCAACCGATACCGGCCGCGAGAAGACGACGCATGGGAGTAAGTCCTCCTGACATTCGACCCGTTCGGCGAATCGTTCGCCGGCGCAGCGATCCCGATCCGGAGATCCTGCTCTCTCTTCTCGTTCGGCTATTTCTCCCCATCGACCGTAATCGAATTGTCTTTCATGGCCCTCGCAGACCTCGTCCTTTTCGCCGGCGGCCGGGCAATTCGCTCAAACGGCGGAATACGAGCAACCGTCGGGGTTCGGAGAATCCGAACAGTCCGGCGAATTGGTTCCAGAGTCGATCCGCAGATTGCCGATGTTGTCCGTAGCACCTGAACTGCGCCGGGGATTGGGCCATGGCATCGGAATGGAACGACTGGTTGAGGACCGTGATACCCGCCGGGATCGTGGGCACGGCGTTTACGATTTGTTCTCAGCCGGCGGCCGCGTTCTTCCCACCGGTACCCAATACTCCCAACCGAGTGACGGTCGTGCCGCCGGTGTCGCCGCCGCCGGTCGTGGTGCCGCCCGTGTCGCCGCCGCCGTTCGTGCCGCCGGTGGTCCCACCGCCGCCGTGTTCCTGTCCGCCGGTGGTGAACCCGCCGAATCGCGTTCCAGAGCCGGGCACGCTCGCACTCGCGGGGATCGGCCTCGCGGCCGCGGCCCTCGGCCGGCGGATACGGAAGGACGAACCGAAGACCGACGCCGGTTAAGGCAGGACGAGGACCGCGAGCGTTCCGTCGGCGTTCGCGGCGATCAGTTTCTTTCCGTCCGTGGTGAACGCCACGCCGTTCACGCCCGTGGGCATCTGCCACGACCGCAATTCCTTGCCGGTCAAGTCGAACGACTTGATTTCACCTTCGGTGCCGAACACCGCGAACTTGTCGCCGGTCGGCGCGACCATGATGCCGGCGATTCCCACGACGCCGGTCTTCACCGTCGCCGTTGTTTCCCGCTTTTCGGCATTTGCGACTTTGACCGTACCATCTTCGTCAACGGCCAGGATCGCCTTGCGGTCGGTCGTCACGGCCACATCGGCGACACGCTTGGTGTGGATCGGCCAATCCGCGCCGATCGGCATCCGCTTCGCCGCATCCCAGATGCGGATCTTGCCTTCTTCATCCCCGGACACGATCCAGGCGAGATCGCCCGAAAAAGTCACGCAGCCCAGCCCTTTGCGGTCGGACTCGATAATCGGATCGGGGCCTTTGCTTCCATCGACATTCACCAGGTGATAGCTGTCCTTGCCTTGCGTGTCGCGGGACCAGACGCCGATGCGCTTTCCGTCGATCGAGGGAATGAGCACGTAGATGTTGCCGAGGTCGGTATTGGTTTCGACTTTGGGCGGGTTGGTGGACCAGAGCCGGAACCGCATGTCCTCTCCGCCGGTGGCGACGCGGTCGGGGCCGACGAAGGCGGTGGAAAAGATCGCCTGCCCGGACCCGCTGAGCGTGGCGATTTCCTTGCCGCTGGCGAGGTCCCAGATTTTTGCGGTGGTGTCGTCGGACCCGGAAACGATGAGGCGGCCATCGCGGCTTACGGCGACGGACCGGGCCGATTTGGCGTGGCCGATTCGGGCGGCCTCTTCGGCCTTGCTCAACTCGAAGACGCGGGCCGATTTGTCCACGCCCACGGAAAGCAAGCGCTCGCCGGAGGGATGGAACGCGAGGGCCGTGACCCAATCGGCATGGGCGCGCAACGTGCGGACCTCCGCGCCGGTGTTCGTGTCCCAGACATGCACGGCCATGTCGGCACCGGCGGAGGCCGCTAGTTTGCCGTCGGCGGAAAAGGCCACGGCCGAAAGGGCGACGGCGGCTCCGACGGGCTTCTTGCCGTCCGTATTGGTGCGGGCGGTGGGCGTGCCGTCGTCGCCGACGGTCCAGATAGTGAACTTGCCATCGCCACCAACTGTGGCGAGTTTCGTGCCGTCGGCGCTGTAGGCGACGGAGGCCACTCCGGCGACATGGGCTTGTTGGCCGCTTCCGATCGGCTTCGGCGAGCCGCCGGCGAGGTCGAGGATCGTCAGCCAGCCGTCGGCGGTGCCGACGGCAATATGTTTGCCGCCCTTGCGGATCGCAAGCGATGCCACGGCGGACCGGCCCGTCCACGACCATGTCGCTTTGCCCGATTCGATGTCCCAGCCCTTCACGGTCTTGTCGATGCCGCCCGAAACGAGCGTGGAATTTTCCGCGGCGACGGCGAGCACGGCCGAGGTATGGCCGGCGAGGTCGCGGATCGGTTTGCCCGCCTTCGCATCCCAAAGTTTCACGAGTTTGTCGCCGCCGGACGATGCGAGTCGATCGTTCGGCAAAAACGCGATGCCCGTCACCGCAGCGCCGTGACCGGCAAGCGTCGCGAGCAGTTTGCCGGATTCGGTGTCGTAGAGGCGGATCGAGCGGTCGGCACCGCCGGTCGCGAACCGCGATCCGTCGGCGTTGAACGCGCCGGTCCAGAGGGACGCCGTGGCTTCGGCTGCGTTGCGGTGTTCGTCGGTCGCGCTGAGTTCCCAGAGCCGGATCCCGCCGTCCTCGGTGCCGACGGCGATCTGTTTGCTGTCGGGGCGTATCGCGAGGGCGGTCGCCTTCGAGAGCAATCCCTGGTAGTGTCGGAGCGTCTTGCCGCTGGCGGCGTCCCAGACGCGAACGGTCGCGTCCTCGCTGGCGGTCGCGAGGAGCTTGCCATCGAGAGTACCAGCCACGGCGTTGATGCGCCCGCCGTGGCCGGGGAAGCGGAGGGCCGTGGAAGCCATGCCCGGCACACTCTCGCCGGTTGGGCCGGGGGCGACCGTCAGGCGTGGATTCTGGTCACCGCCGCCGGTGAAGATTTTCGTGCCGTCGGGCGTGAACAGGATGCCGAGGTTCGCAGCGTTCGATTCGCTGCCGGACGTGGCGATGACCGACTTCTTCTCCGAGGCGTCGGTCTTGTAAACGACGATCAGCCCGTTGGCATCGGTGGCCGCGACGAGTTTGCCGTTCGGGCTGACGGCGAGCGCTTCGATCCGGTGGGTATGCGCGGGGAAGGCGATCGTCTCTTTGCCGCTTTCGATATTCCAGAGCCGGACGATCTTGTCGTCGCCGCCAGTGGCAAGCCCCTGGTTGCCGATGAACGCGAGGCCCTTGATGAGGAACGGGGCGTGACCGATGAGTTTCTTCTTGAGCTTGCCGGTGGTGATGTCCCAGAGATGGATCTCGCCGGTGCCGGTGGAGGCGACGGTGGTGCCGTCGGGCGAAACGGCGACCGCGGGAACCCGGAAGATGGCGCGGTCGTCGATGTTGCCCTTGTCGTCGGGCTGCGGGGCGGGGTGATTACGGTAGGCGAGGAGTTCGCGGCCGTTGCCGAGGTCCCAGATGCGGACGGTGCCATCGCGGGAGGCGGTGACGAGTTTGGAACCGTCGGGCGTGTAGACCATCGCGTTGATGCGATCGGCGTGGCGGAGCCGTACATAACCGATCACGCGTTCGACGTGTTCTGGCAGGCCGACGGGCCGCGCCGGCAATGCCCAGCGTGCGTCGCGAGCGAGCTTCGCCGCGCCGGCCTCGTTTCCCGCCGAGAGCGCCGCCTCGGCCTTCGCCAACAACTGATCGGGTGCGACGAACCGGTCCGCCGGCTCGCCGAGTTTCTCGCACGCCGCCCGTTCCTCGTGGTACTTCGCGAGTAACGCCTTCGTATCCGATTGGGCGCGGGCTGAACCGGCGAGAAACGCGGACACGGCCACCAGCGCGAAGCAGCGGAACATGGCGTCACTCCAAGGGGAAGCGAAGATGGTATACGCCCTGAAGGATTCGAGGGGAACGTCGAAAGGTAACGAGTTCGTCCCTTCCGGTTTTGACTCCCCCCAATGCTTTCACCTCGTAAGATGCCGGGCAGAGTTGAGTCAGTTCCACACTTTCCACAGGGTGACCGAATCATGTCCGCCACCGCCGACATCGGCCTCATCGGCCTCGCCGTCATGGGCGAAAACCTCGTTCTCAACATGGAAAGCCGCGGCTACACCTGCGCGGTGTTCAATCGCAGTACGGAGAAAGTCGACGCGTTCGTCAACGGTCGAGGGAAGGGGAAGAAGTTCGTCGGCGCGCACAGCCTGAAGGACTTCGCCGCGAGCCTCAAGCGGCCGCGCAAGGTCATGATGATGGTGAAGGCGGGCCAGGCGGTCGACGACACGATCGCGTCCGTCGTGCCGTTCCTCGAACCGGGCGACATCCTGATCGACGGCGGCAACACGCACTTCCCGGATACCAGCCGCCGGATGAAGGCCCTCAAGGAGAAGGGGATTCTCTTCGTCGGCAGCGGCGTGAGCGGCGGGGAGGAAGGCGCGCTGAAGGGGCCGAGCATCATGCCCGGCGGTGCCGCCGAAGCATGGCCGGCCGTGAAGCCGATCTTCCAGGCGATCGCCGCGAAGGTGGACGGCGACGTGCCGTGCTGCGACTGGGTCGGGCCGGAGGGCGCCGGGCACTTCGTCAAGATGGTGCACAACGGCATCGAATATGGCGACATGCAGCTCATCTGCGAGTCGTACCATCTATTGAAAAGTGTCGCCGGTCTCTCAAATGACGAACTCGGCGAAGTCTTCAGCACGTGGAACAAGGGCAAGCTCGACAGCTTCCTCATCGAAATCACGGCCGACATCTTCAAGTACAAGGACCCCGAGACGGGCAAGCACCTCGTCGACCTGATCCTCGACAAGGCCGGTCAGAAGGGGACCGGCAAATGGACCGTTGACTCGGCGACCGACACCGGCAGCCCGCTGACGCTCATCAGCGAGGCCGTGTTCGCACGTTGCCTGTCGTCGCAGAAGGATCAGCGCGTCGAAGCCAGCAAAGTCATCAGCGGCCCGACGCCAAAGGTTGTCGCCGACAAGAAGGCGTTCATCGCCGCGGTCGAAAACGCCCTCTACGCCAGCAAGCTCGTCAGCTACGCCCAGGGCTATGACCTGATGACCGCGCAGGCGAAGGCGCTCGGCTGGGAACTGAACAACGGCGGCATCGCCCTGATGTGGCGCGGCGGCTGCATCATCCGCAGCCGGTTCCTCGGCAATATCAAGGAAGCGTTCGACAAGAACCCGAAACTCGTGAACCTGCTGGTCGATCCGTACTTCGCGAAGGAAATCCAGGCGGCCCAGGACGGCTGGCGGACCGCCGTGGCCGCCGGCGTGATGAATGGCATCCCGCTGCCGACGATGACCTCGGCGCTCAGCTACTTCGACGGCTACCGCACCGCGAGCCTGCCGGCGAACCTTTTGCAGGCGCAGCGCGATTACTTCGGTGCCCACACCTACGAGCGCACGGACAAGCCGCGCGGCGAGTTCTTCCACACGAACTGGACCGGCCGCGGCGGCACCACGACGAGCAAGGCGTACAACGTGTGATTGCCGATCGACCGCCGGGGAATCCCCGGCGGTTTTCATTCCCGGCTACCATCGATCAGTTGCTTGGTCTTCTCGTGCAATTCCCGCTTCTCCCACTCCGCTTTCTGCCAGAGCCAGAGGCACGTGCCGATGATTCCGAAGAGCAGTACCAGCAGTAGCGGCAGCGTGTAGTCGCGTCGTCGCTTCGAGCCGGGCACGATCGTATTCAGTGGTACGAACATACCGGACTCGAAATGGAACGCTTCCAACGCGTCGGCCAGTTTTGTCGCCGTCGGGTAGCGATGCTCCGGTTTCTTCGCTAGACATTTCAGGATGATCGCTTCCAGTTCCGGCGGCAGATCCCGGTTGTGAATACGCGGCGGCTCGGGGTTTTCGGTGATGATCTGGTGCATCAGCGAATAGTGGTTTTCGGCGTCGAACGGCAGACGGCCGGCGAGGCTCTCGTACAGGATGACCCCGATGGCCCAGACGTCGGTCGACGGGCCGACGAGCTTGCTTTTCCCCTTCGCCTGTTCCGGCGACATGTAATAAGGCGTACCCATCACCGCCACGGACAGCGTCAGGTTCGACATCGCGCGCTTCGCAAGGCCGAAGTCGACGACCTTTGGTTCCCCGGATTTGGTGAAGAGGATGTTGCCGGGCTTGATGTCGCGGTGAACGATGCCGAGTTTGTGCGCGGCGGCGAGGCCGCGCGCCACCTTGGCGAGGATCGCGGCGGCCTGGCGCGGATCGCGGGGCTTCGATGGATACCGCCCGTCGCCGTAATGGCCGCCGTCGAGCAATTCCATGACAAGGTACGGCACCTTCACGTATTCCGCCGTGTCGTCCGCGTGGACCGTGTTCCGAACCGTGACTTCGCCGAAATCATAGACCTCCACGACGTTCGGATGGTGCACGTCTGCGACCGACTGCGCCTCGGCGAAGAAGCGGGCAATGGTTGTCTGCCCCGCTTTTTCGGCGTTGGGCAACAGCTTGATCGCCACCAACCGGTTAAGCGCCAGTTGACGGGCCTTGTAAACGACGCCCATCCCGCCCCGGCCGATCTGTTCCAAGAGTTCGTACCCCGGCAACGATGGCAAACCATGCAACGACGGACTCGTGTACGGAGTGCTCGACGAGTCCGTCGTGCGCGGCGTCTCGAGCCGAAACTCCACGACACCGGAATCGGAAGGATATCCGCGCGGCATACCAAACCCCATTCGGAATTACATGGCCAAGGCGAAATCAAAATCAATCAGACGGGATCAACGAACCACCGCACGCAACACCAGGGCGATCGCCGCGCCGGTCGCCAGAATCACGCTCCCGGCCAGTACGTACGCTCCCGCGGCGGACCACGGCTCGCGCCGGCGTTTCGGAATCGTGTTCGGGAATTCGGCCGTCGCGATCGCGGCCAGTTCCGGCACCGTATCGAGACCGGCGAACGCGGAACCGGGACGTTCCTCGGACGTCGGGGTTCCGGGGAATCGGAGTTCCTCTCCGCCGCGGCCATGGACGAGACGCTCCAACCGATCTGCAACGGATCTTGCCGAAGCGGGACGGTTGGCGGGGTCCTGTGCCAGGAGACCCATCACGAGTTCGATCAATTCCGATGCCAGTCCGGGGCGCCAGTGCTCCACGCCGAGGCGGTTCGCAAACTGATGGACGGGTCGATCGCCGCAGGGTGGTCGGGCGGTCAGCAGGAAGTGAAGCAGGCATCCGAGTGAAAACAGGTCGGTCGCGGGCGTCGTCGGCCGATCCGGATCGAACGTTTCGGGTGCGAGGTATTCCGCGACGGCCAACGCACCGTCGAGTTGGCGCGTGGCATCGTTTGCGTAGTGCGTGGCGAGTCGGCCGAAGCCGAAGTTGAGCACTTTGGCAGTCCGGTTCCCGGCCGCGTCGGGTTCGCCGACGAGGACGTTGTCGGGATTCAATTGACCATGCACGATCCCGCATTCGTGGGCATGCGCGAGGGCGAGGGCGACCTGCCGTGCCAAGGCGCAGGCGGTGCGGACGAGTAGCGGCGAATGCTCGTGGACGAACGTGGCCAGATCGCGACCCGGAACGAATTCCAGAACGGCGTACATCCGTTCGCCGCACTGGTTCGCGTCGAAGGTGGCAACGATGTTCGGATGGAGGAGTTTGACCGCCGTGTGCGTCGCCTCATGGAACGCGGTTCGCAGGGTGTCGGATCGGGTGCGATCGGGCGTGAGTAACTTGATCGCGACGATGCGGTTCATGGCCCGGTGCCGGGCACGGTAGACCTTCCCGCCCCCCGTCTCGCCAAGCGGTTCCAACATCTCGTACGGGCCGAGGTGAAATCCGTCGGTTTTCCCGGCGAGCAGGCGTTTGGCCTGAAACGCGGTCAGCCATCCGTGCGCCACGAAACGGCGCGCCACGTCGTCCGCGGTGGAACGGTCCGTCGAGACCTTACTCAACGCGCGATCCAGTTGGGTTTCGCCGATCAAGCCGGAGCGACGCACCGCATCCACGAACCCGGCTCCATCCCGAACCGGCGTAGCAGTCGCGGCCAACATGGTGTGCGAACCCCGAATCCTGTCGAAGTATCCCCGTGAGGCAATCTAGATCACGCTTCGAACCGCGGTGGGGAATCCTTCATCGCCATCGCCGGGGCAATACGGAAAACTCGACGATGCTTCGTTCCGGCGTTTCGGTTCCGCAACCCGTGATCCTCGAGTTGTCGTCCTATCGCAGAGTTCACACCAGCGCGAACGCAAATCCGATTGATGAGAGACGGGAAAGGAGCTACGGATCGCGACTATGATAACAATCTGTATCGGGACTCGAGGAGGCATGCAGCGTGTCGGATTCCAAACGCGCGGTCGTGGTCGGTGGCGGACTTGGCGGACTGGCCGCGGCTTGCACACTCGCGGCCCGAGGGCATTCGGTCACTCTTTTGGAAGCGTCCCCCTGGCTGGGCGGGAAAGCGGCCGTCCTGAACGCCGACGGCTTCCGCTTCGATATGGGGCCGACGATCCTCACCATCCCGAATGTCCTTCGCAAGATCTTCTCGGAATCCGGGCGCAATCTCGACGATTACCTTCAACTCGTTCGCCTTGATCCGCAGTGGCGCTGTTTCTTCCAGCATGGCAGCGTCCTCGACCTCGTCGAGAATGTCGAAGCGATGGCGAAGACGCTCGACGCCTATGCGCCCGGCTCGGCCGATGGTTATCGGGCATTCCTCAACTTGTCCCATCGCCTTCACCGCGTCAGCGATGACTATTTCTTCTGGAAGTCGATCGGCGGCATCCGCGACATGATCGACTTCAAAGCCGGATTTCAGCCGAAGATCCTCGGCGATGTGATGAGCATGCGCATGGGCCGCTCCGTCGCCGGCACCGTTCGCAAGTACATCCCCGACGCCCGCGTCGCCCAGATGATCGACCACTTCACGCAATATGTCGGTTCATCGCCGGACGCGTCTCCGGCTGTGCTCTGCGGCATCGCCCACATGCAGACCGAAGGCGGCGTCTGGTATCCGATCGGCGGCACGCGCGCCGTGCCGGAGGCCCTTGTGAAATTGGGAACGGAACTCGGCGTGACCTACCGGACGGGAACGGCGGTGAAACGCCTGCTCGTGCGTGACGGCGCGACCGTGACCGGGGTGGAGACGGTAGCCGGCGAGACAATCGAGGCGGACGCGGTGGTGTCGAACGCCGACGCTGTGCGAACGCACCGGGAACTGGTGAACGGCGCTGCGTCGAAGGCCGTTCGGGCCTTCGACGGCCGACGCACCTACGAACCGGCCTGCTCCGGCGTCGTCTTGTATCTTGGCTTGAACAAGGCCTATGACCACCTCCTCCACCACGGCTTCGTCTTCTCGCGCGATCCGCACGAGGAGTTCGACTTCATCTACCGAAAAGGTGAACCGGCGCCGGACCCGACGTGCTACCTTGCCGCCACGACGCGCACCGAACCCGGCACCGCGCCGCCCGGCGGCGAGGCGCTCTACGTGCTCGTGCATACGCCGTACCTTCGGCCGCACCACGACTGGAAGCGGATGCTGCCGGAGTACCGCCGGGTCATCCTCGAAAAGCTCAAATCGACGGGGAAGATGCCGGACCTGGAAAGCCGGATCGTGTACGAGTCGGCCCTGACGCCGCAAGACATCCACGACCGCTATCGCGTGCTGAACGGTGCGATCTACGGACTGGCCAGCCACGGGAAGTGGCTCGGCGCGTTCAAGCCGGCGAACCGCTCGCGGGACCTGAAGAACCTCTATCTTGCCGGCGGTGCCGCCCACCCCGGGCCGGGGATGCCGATGGTGCTGATGTCCGGCTGGATCGCCGCCGACACGCTGGACCGGGACCGGAACTGATTCACCGCCGCATCAGCCGGCCCGGCACTTCGAGGCCGTGCGTCTCCATCAGGGTCGCGTCCGCAAGCAGCGATTCCGCCGGTCCGTCGGCCGCGAGCCGGCCGCCATCCAGCACGAGCACGCGCGGGCACAGGTCCAGGACCATCTCCAGATCGTGGGTCGCCAGCAGGATCGTGCCGGTCCAATTGCGCACGAGTTCGATGAGTTCCCGTCGGCCGCGCGGATCGAGGAACATCGAGGGTTCGTCCAGCAACAGCACCGCGGGCTTCATCGAGAGCACCGTCGCGATCGCGGCGCGGCGCTTCTCCCCGCCCGAGAGCCGGTGCGGAACGCGATCGGCATGATCCGGAAGCCCCACGGCGTTCAAGGCGTCCGCGACGCTCGCCCGCACCTCGTCGGGGGAATGGCCGAGATTCAGCGGCCCGAATGCCACGTCGTCGAAGATGCTGGGACTGAAGAGTTGATCGTCCGGGTTCTGGAACACGACACCGACGGCTTCGGGCATCTTCCGTCGCTGGCCCGGATCGGCGGGGTCCAGCCCGGCGATGCTCGCCTGGCCGCGCGGGCCGCCCAGCACGCCGCACAGCCGCAGGAACAGCGTGGTCTTGCCCGCCCCGTTCGGCCCGACGAGCGCGACTCGCTCCCCGGCCGCGACCGCGAACGACACGCCGTCGAGCGCGATCCGGCCGTCGGCGAACCGGTGTGACAGCGATTGCACTCGGATCACGGCGCGAACTCCCACGCGAGGAGCGCGGCGGAAACGAAGACGATGCCGGCGAACGCGAGTGCGTCGACGGTTCGGGACCGGAATGGCACCAGCGCCCGCGGCGTGCCATCAAAGCCGCGCGCTCTCATCGCGGCGGCGACGCGTTCGGCCCGCTCGCCCCCGCTCACGAGCAACGCGCCCGCCGCGTGGCCGAGTGAACGGTACGCGTGCCTCGTGGTGCGGACGCGGAACCCGCGGGCCAGCATCGCGACGCGTAGCCGGCGTGCCTCACCAAACAGCGTGAGCGAGTAACGGTACGCCAGCTGGGCGATCATCACGAGGGTTCCGGGCATCCCGAGCGATCGTGCCGCCGCCAGCGTGTCGGCCACGGTTGCGGTGCGAAGGAGGAATAAAGCGATCAGCCCGATCGTCAGGCAGCGCATTGCGATGGCGACGGCGATCGGCCATCCATTCTCCACGAAAATCGGAAGGACCAGGACGAACGGTGCGACCGCGAGCAGGAGCAATCCGGTGCGTGTGAGGATGATCGGAATCGCAACGCGGGCCACGAGCAGAAGAATGATCGCGATGCCGAGCACGACACCCAGCGCCGGTATTGATCGCAGAAACGCCACCGCGACGGTGAAAACGAGCAACGCCGCCAGTTTCCACCGGGGATCCCAGCGGGCGGGCGGCGAATCGGGGATCGAAGGATCGCGGTAGGCGAGGGTCACTGGGGGGCGGCTTGTTCGGCCGTCAGTTCGCGCACGGCGTCTTGCCAGTCGCGGTCGGCGGTGCCGGTCGGCCGTCCGTTGCGGACCCAGATTTCGTAGGCGCGCTCCGCGATCTGATCGCGGGGCAAATCACCGGTATCGGCCGAATCCGGCGCCTCGGCCGGGAGTGTGAAGGGCCCGTGCGCTTCCGCCGCCAGCGAACGCGGAGCCGGTTTCGGCGTCGTCTTGGCTGCCGCCGTCACGATCCGACGGATCACGGCGTTCCGTTCCGAACGGTCCGATTGCCGGAACTGCTCGCGTTTCGTTCGGTTTCCGAAGATCCAACCCAGCATCGATTCACTCCCGGTTCCCTTCCAGCATAGCTCACGTTCGGTTTTTCGCTATCCCTGCGTCCGCAAGAATTGTTCAACCGCGGGTACGGGCGAATGCCGATTCATTTACGGCGAACCAGAAATTCCAGCAAATCGGCGGCCTCTTGGGGCGTGAAGTCCCGGAGTTGCCCATCCGGCATCAGCGACGCTTGCGACGCCGTCAACGATTCGATGTCGGTCATCGGAATCGTATGGTTCTTGCCGGTCGCATCGCGAACAACGATTTCCTTGCCGTCCCGCTTCACGACGATCCCCTGAAGCGTCGAGCCGTCGAGTTTCGCCACCGCGTAGGTCTGGTATGCCGCGTCGATCCGGCGGGACGGATTCAGAAGGCTTTCCAATAAATGCTCTCGAGGGCGGTTCGCACCAATTTTCGACAGATCCGGCCCCACGTCCTGGCCGACGCCATCAACCTTGTGGCAGGTCGCGCATCGGTTCTTCGCGGCGTGGAACAGTTTCTTCCCGTTTTCGCCATCGCCGGCGAGGGCGAGGATCGCTCGCGGCCGGGGGTTCGCGCCAAGCGTTCGCGGGGCGTTTGGATTCGGAAAATATCCGGTGAACAAGTCCCGAACCGGGTCGCGGTACGATTCCTTCGCGATCTCGCCGGCGATGAGTTTGCGATCTTCGGACGATATCGCTCCACGACCCACCGCGCGGGCGATCTCGAATGCAGAACGCGACGATAGAAAATCGTCCTCCAGTCGTGCCCGGTTCAAACCTTGAAGGGGTCGAGGAATCTCGCGGGACGGATCGAGCGAGGCGATCCAATCCCGGATCAGTTTCAAACCGGATTCGTCCGGCAGGTCGCTGCCCAGGTGTGGCATGCGCCCGCTGCCGAACTTCGCCATCCGGTAATAGATCAGGCTCCGGTGCGGGTCGCCGGGCGCGAGAATGCGGGCGTCGGAGACATCGAAGCCGCCCCGCGTCGGCTTCGCATCCCAGAGCTTCGGATTCTTCAATTCGGCATCGCGGTTCAGATGGAATTCGACCGACCCGCCGCCGCCGAACCGGTGGCAGTGCCCGCAGTTGATGTTCAAGTACGATCGCGCTCGGTCCGCCAGCGGCTTCGAGGCATCGACCGGATCGGCGTACGGCTTCAACTTCTTCAGATCCTCCGCCGAATACGCCGGTAATGGTTTGTCTTTCGCGTCGACGCGCTTCAGATAACCCGACTCGCACAACGCCACGAGTTGGTTCTTGCCATCGACGACACGATCGAGTTGCTCCCGATTGAAGCCGAGGAAGTATCCGGCCCAGGCGTTGTGGCACTGGCCGCATTGGGCGCGGGCGGCGTACGTCCACGTCTGAGGGCGAATGCCTCCGAAGATCGGGTCCTTCACGCGCAATTCCTTCTCCCCTCCGTCGGCCGGCACGAGGTCGGCGTCCGACCCGTCGTCGCGCCACGCGTATGTGTAGCCCTGGATGGCGTCGCCGTCGAAATGCAGAAGTTGGGTTTCGATCCGCTTCCGCGACGCCGGGTTGCCGCGTTCCATTTCGAGCGAGATCGTTTTCACGAGCACGCCGTCTTTCGGCGGATGGATGGGGATCGGGTTCCAGTTCACATCGTTCGCGAGGTGCCTCTTGTTTTCGTAATCGGTCGCGAAGGAGTCGTTCGGGAACGCAATCAGGTACTCGGCAGTGGCGTAGTCCTGCCATTGCTTGGCGTTAATCTCGAAAGGATACACGCCGGGCGCGGGATCGTGCTTCGCCGTGTCCCGAAAGAGTCCGCTCTGCGAGAGCCGCCGGGGGAATTTCGCCGGGTCGCGATTCGCGGCTGCATTCCGTTCCAAGCGGTGAATGGTGCCGGCGTCGTAGTCGAGCATCAGCAGTTCGGCGTAGCGGTCCTCGCCGAAGGCGATGATGCGCAGGCTCGGCGGCGCAAGTTCCTCGAGCGGCATCGGATCGCGGGTCGTGTCCGCCGCCCACAGCCGCCGCGTCATCCAGTCGCCGAAGACGTACCGGCCCTGCAACTCCGGGAACTTCCGGCCGCGATAGACGTATCCGCCCGTGACGCTTGCGCCGTCCGCGTGCGAGTACTCGATGGTCGGCGGCCGGATCGGCGTCGGGCCGAGTTTGTGGTGCGAGTTCACGGTCTGCCCGGCTTCCTTCACGCTCCAGCCGCAGTTCCCGCCCTTCTCGATCTTGTGGATCATCTCCCACGATTCCCAACCAACATCGCCGAGCCAGAGGTCGCCGGTATTGCGGTCGAAACTCATGCGCCACGGATTGCGGAAGCCGTACGACCACACTTCGCCGCGGATCGGCTTGCCATGGTGGACCTGCCCGACGAACGGGTTGTCCGCCGGAATGGCATAATTCCTCCCGGCATCCTTACGGTGCACGTCGATCCGCAGTACGCAGGAGAGCAAATCGGAGCAATCCTGTCCCGTCGCGAACTTGTCCGGCGGGTTTGGATCGGTTGCGTCGCCAGTCGAGATATACAGGCAGCCATCCGGCCCGAAGTGCAGATCGCCCCCATTGTGGCCGCCCTGAAGGAACGTGAGGAGGACGTCTTCGCTGGCGGCGTCGAGTGTCGGCGGGTTCGAATCCATCACCTTGAAACGCGAGACCCGACTGCCATCGTCGAGGTTTGGCTTTTTGTCGTTCTTGACCGTGTAGCAGACATAGCAGTAACGGTTTTTTTCGTAATTCGGATCGAATGTCAGCCCGTAGACGGCGTCGAACTGATTGGCGTCCTTCGTGAGATTGAATTTCGGTTCCTTCGCGAAGTCATGGAAAAGTTGCGCCATTGCGCCGGGGGCGTCTTCGAAGGTGAAGACCTTTCCGTGCTGCTCGGCGACGGCGAGGCGATTCGAGCCGGGAATCGCGCGGATCAGAACGGGGTGATTGAACTTCAAGTTCGGCAGGACCCGCACCACTTTGAACTTGGGCGGTGGCTCGGGACTGCCGACGATCGTGGAGCCGGTCCACGGCACCCGCTTCGCGGAGCGCTCGTCGCCGGTCGATCGTAGACCCAAGGCAACAACCAGCAGGGCGACGGCGACGAGACCGGTTGCGCGGGCGGGCATGGGAGAGGCCCCGGAAGGAGAATCGCGCGAACCTTGACGCGGTCCGCTGGCGTCCTATTATCTGGAAGACCGACGAATGCGGAAGTGGCGGAACTGGCAGACGCGCCAGATTCAGGTTCTGGTTCCCGCAAGGGAGTGGAGGTTCAAGTCCTCTCTTCCGCACTGAAACGGAAACCCCGCAAGGACAAGCACTTGCGGGTTTTTTCGTTTCCATTTCTGACCCGATTCCGAACCGCTCGAATCGAATTTGATAGCCAATTGACAGCCAATCTCATCCGAACAATCTTTGCGAGGTGTTCGCCAGTTTCTCGTTATCGTCCTGCATCAGGTGGGCGTAGGCTTTCAGCGTGAAGGTGATATCGGAGTGGCCTATGCGGTCGTCGTGCAGGATGAGTTCCCCGTGATGCCCGACTTTCGGGCACGCCCCAAGCGGCGAATATCTGTGCGAGGAGTTGCCGGAGGAATGCACGGCGAAGCAGAGCGGGTTGTTGGCTGATCGAGCGAAGTCGTGGTATTACCTGCAGACTGTCACAGATGTCTGGGAATTGGATGCGTTGATTGACACGATTCCGCATTGGTTGCAACGAGACCCGAATCGAGATGTCGCAAACTGGTGCAAATTCCTTGTCGAAAAAGTGATGGCGTATCGGATTTGCCCTCGGCTCGAACGCCACTGCAAGCCACACATTCCTGCTTGGCATTAGTAGCCGAGGCCGACGACACCAACGCCCAGATGCAACGCGACCTCTCCATCAGTTTCAACAAGCTGGGGGACGTGAGCGTGGCGGCGGGGGATCTGGCCGGGGCGAAACGTTACTTCGAACAGGGATTGGCCATCGCCCGAAAGCTGGCCGAGGCCGACGACACCAACGCCCAGATGCAACGCGACCTGTGGGTTTCGCATTGGAAGATTGCAGATCTGATGGAGAAGCAGAAGGATCCCAATGCGATTAAACATTGGCGAAGTGCCCACGACGTTCTGGCCGGCATGGTCCAACTCGGGCTGCACGTCTCGGGGCAGGGCCAGGGTTTCCTCCAGCATCTGCGGGCAAAGCTCGGCGGGTGAGTTCGCGTGCGATCGCATCGGCCCCGGCAACATGCGAAATCGACGTAAGTCCTGACCGGGCCAACATGGTTCCGGAGTTCGGGAATCATTCCGGCGGAGGGTGGGTGCAAGTCGGCCGGAATCATTCTGCAATCCGTTTTCGGAGTTTCCCCATGACGCTCGATGCCATCCTGGCTCGCCTTGCCGACCCGGCTACGCAGGCCGATCGGCTTCTCGAAGAGTGTCGGCAGCCGGACCTGGAGTTGTGGAAGGCCTATCCGGAACTGTATCGGGCGTTCACCGAGAAGCTCATCCGGCAGGGGCATCCGGGGCGGGCCTTGGAGTTGGCGCGCGAGGGGGCGGAGCATCTCAAGGACGACATGAGCTTGCAGTACAAGCTCGCACTCGCGGCGGCTCGCGGCGGGAATCCGCTGTATGCGGAGAGCATATTGCGGCCGCTGCTGGAACGGGCTCTGAAACCGGATGCGGACCTGCCGACGCAGCTTCGCGTGGAGATCGTCGCACTCGAGGGTCGCATTCTCAAGGATCAATCGCGGCAGAACCGCGAACTCGCGAAGGCGTCGGCGGAGTGCTACGAGCAGGCCGCGAACCTGCCCGGCGCTCGCGAACTGCCCGACGGCGGCACCTTTCCGCTGATCAATGCCGCGACGATGTGGCGACTCGCGGGCGATGAATCGAAGTCGCGAATCTTCGCCGCCGAGACGATCGAACGCATCAACGCTCGCGATGCCGCCAACGACGATCCGCTCTGGCGGCCGGCCACGCTTGGCGAGGCGAACCTGCTGCTGGGCCGACATGAGGAAGCGACGAAGCAGTATCTGCGAGCCGTCGAGTTGGGCCGGACGAATCGCATCGGCGACCTCATTGCGATGAGGCGGAATCTGCAACTGCTTATCGATGCAGGCATCTCCGCCGATCCGAAGTTCCTCGACGAACAGATCGGCAGCGTGGTCGTCTTCACGGGACATATGATCGACTCGCCCGACCGCATGGCGAACCCGCAGGCGAAGACCCGATTTCCGAACGATCCGAAGTTGATCGCCGCCGCGAAGGACGCCATCGTCGCGAAACTGGCCGAGATCAACGCGAAGGTTGGCTATTCCTCGCTGGCGTGCGGAGGCGACATCCTCTTCGCGGAAGCGATGTTGGAGCGGAATGCGGAACTGCACGTGTTGTTGCCGTTCTCGCAGCATGATTTTCTGCGAACGAGTGTTCACTTCGGCCAGGTCGGCGACGACTGGCTCGACTGGCAATCGCGATTCCTCAACATCTGGAAACAGGTTCCGCCGGATCGGCGAAGATTCACCACGACAGAGCCGTACCTCGGCACGTCGGGATTGTACACGTGGTCAGGGACGGTGATTCAAGGCATCGCAGTGATGCGAAGCCACGAACGCGGCGGTCGCCCGCAAGCAGTATGCCTGATCGATCGCAGCCAGCCGGGGCAACTGGGTGGGGCGAAAGATTTCATCGCATCCTGGCGCGCCGCGGGTCACGCCGTTCACGAAATCGATCTGGGAGCCTTGCGGGAAACCTACGCGCCAGCTGTGACCACGAAGAAGTTGCCGGTATCGCAGCCGCCCACGACGAGTGAAATTCCGCGTTCGATGAAGGCCATGCTCTTCGCGGATGTGGCTGGTTTCAGCGGTATTCTGGAGTGGCAACTTGCCGAGTTTCTGGCCGAGTACGGCGAATATCTGCGGTGCGTGTTCCGCTCACCCGTCGGCCAAATCGCGAAGTACGCTAACTCGTGGGGCGATGGCCTGTACGTGGTCT
Source organism: Gemmataceae bacterium (assembly GCA_022842245.1). Taxonomy (GTDB): domain Bacteria; phylum Planctomycetota; class Planctomycetia; order Gemmatales; family Gemmataceae; genus Limnoglobus. The sequence goes on along the minus strand of JALHPZ010000036.1, from coordinate 1,936 downwards.
TCGATCAGGTGCCGGACGCCGCCGCGTTCGCGATGGAGTTGGTCCGACCGAAGGTGGCCCAACAGCCGAATTGGTCGAAGTACGATCTCGGCGACACGGTGCCCTTTCGCGTCGGTTTGCACACGGGGCCGGTGTACGAGTTGCCGGACCTCTTCCAGGGTCGTTCCGGTTTCGGCGGGCAACACGTGAATCGAGCCGCGCGAATCGAGCCCGTGACCGTGCGTGGCTGTGCGTATGCGAGCGAACAATTCGCCGCCGTGCTGACCGTCGAAGCAGGCGACCGCTTCCGCATCGAACCGGTCGGTTTGCATTCCTTGGCGAAAGGATACGATCGCTGCCCACTCTATCGGATCGAACAAGGACGGTGAACATAAAACAATCTCCGCGCAACCAAATGGCGATCGGCGTCGGGAGGGAGTATTAAGTCCTAATCCCCGGCCGCCTCCGATTGAGAATCCTTGGACAAGCTGGCCGCCAAATTCTTCCGTCGACGTCGTCCGACGCAGTCGTGCGCCTCCGCAATCGGGTAGCGACTTGGCGCGTTGGCATCGGGCTACAGTCAGCGGAGTTCACCCAGTTTTGATTGGTCTTGCTAAAAAAACGGAAACGCCTCCTTCTGCTGGTGTTGCAGCCACGGAAGGAGGCGGGTGCCATGGCAGGCCCAACGCTCACCACAGCGATCCGAAACCAACTCTACGCCTTCGCCGACGACCTTGCCAGTCCGTTCTCCGACTCGCGACGGCAACGCTTCCTTCACGAGATGATCCCGGGACTCGTCATCGCCGGGCACGTCCACCTCACTGCCATCGCCCGCGCCACCGGCGACGGCACCGAATCCCTCCACGCCGCCGAGAAACGCCTCAGCCGGCACCTCGCCAGCGAACACTGGGACGCCTCGCCGCTCGCCGCCGAACTCCTGCGACGCTCCGCCGCCCTCGTCACCGACGACACCCTCATTGTCGCCGACACCACCGACTTGGCCAAATACCACGCCAAGCACCTCGAAGGCTTGGGCCGCGTCCATGACGGCTCGGACCCCGACGGCCGGACCGCCCCCGGCTACTGCCTCTTCGAGGCCTACGTCCGCGTGGGCCGGTGGCAGCATTTCCCCCTGAAAATCGAGCCGTTGAAGACCTACGCGGGCGGCCCCACCAGCGAGAACGCGGAGTTCCTCCAGCACATCTTCGCCGTCCACCAGGCGACCGGCGGCAAAGGCACCTGGATGCTCGACCGCGGCTTCGACCGCCGCAAACTCTTCGGCCCGCTCGTCGAACGGGACGTCGCCTTCGTGGTGCGTCAACGCGGCGACCGGATCGCGCAGACCGCCGACGGCCGCAGCCTCACGGTCGACGCTCTCGTCGCCGAACAGCGGTGCCCCCGTCCGAAGCGGTGGCCCAAGGGGGGCGTGAGCGTGACGCTCGAAGTGACGTTGCCGGAGGTCGGCCCGAAGCCCTTCCTGCTCGTGATCGGCTGGGCGGTCCCGAAGAGCGAGCGGCCGCTGGTGCTGTTGGTCAGTCCGGCGGCGCGGCGTTCGACGCGAACGGGGCGGTGGTACATCCGGGCCTACCGGAAGCGTTGGGGCGTGGAAGACGCGACGCGGGGCCTGAAGCAGCAGTTCGAACTGGAACAGTTCCTGGTGAGGTCGTGGATGTCGATCCGTCGGCTGCTGTGGCTGGTCGCCTGGGCCTTCTGGTGGCTGAACCTCTGGGGAGACAAGGAATTCCACGCGTTCCGCGAGCAACTGATGAATCACCCCTGGCGGCTGCGGAAAGCCGTAACCTACCTCTTCAACTGGATTGCAACCATGCTGCGGCGACTAGGCCGTGTTGATTGAAGCGGGGTCGTGTTGGGAAGCTACGCAATCATGATGGCGATCGATGCCACCCATACGAATCCCAAATAGTTCCGAGCCTTCTTATCGTAGCGGGTCGCCACA
>JALHPZ010000035.1 GCA_022842245.1 Gemmataceae bacterium | reverse complement strand
GTCGCGCAGCCGGCCGAGCCGCCGCTCGCGCGCGCCGGCATTCTGCTCGTCACCGACGGACCGTCGGTCTTCGCGCCGGGCCTGTTCGACGCCGCCGACCTCGCGCACCGCACCGGCTTCGACCTGCGCACCGCCGCGCACACGCTCGGCACGCTCTCGCTGCACCCGGTGCCGACGGCCGCCTTCGACGCCGAGGGCGGCTTCCAGCCCCCGCCCGACTTCGCCTGGACCCCCACCGCCGAAGACGAACTCGCCGAACGACTGGCGAAACTGATGGAACAAGGGTGATGGGTTGAACGATCGGCCCGATTTTTTCCCGGATTTTCCTTGCTCAGAATTTCGACTCCGGGGATAATCTCGAACCGAATGGACTCATGTTCAGCGCACGGAGCGCAACCCCGCGATCCATCACCAGGAGTTCCCCATGACCAAGTTCCTCCGTTCGCTCGCGCTCATGACCGCGCTCGGCGTCACCGTCGCCGGCACCGGACTCGTCGCCCAGGAAAAGAAGGACGCCAAGAAACCCGCCGACACCAAGAAGGCCGACGACAAGGAAGAGAAACTCGGCAAGGTCGAGATCTTCGAATCCAAGAATGGCTTCCGCTTCCGAGTCGTCGGTGCCGACGGCAAGAACATCTGCGGCGCGTACAAGGACTACAAGACCAAGGAAGAATGCGCCAAGGTCGTCGAGGAACTCAAGGCGATCCTCACCAAGACCAAGCCGGTCGAAGTGGCCAAGTAACACCCCACGCATCGAACTCCCGGGCGGCCCGCGATGGACCATCGCGGGCCGTTTCGTTCCGCCGCCGTTGGCCGATCGCGCTTCCGCGCGGATAATGGCTCCGTCGGATTCCCACGCATCCCACCTGGAGTTCCTCATGACCCGTTATCTCCGTTCCGCCGCGCTGATGGCCGCCCTGGCCGTGTTCGCCGTCGGCACCGGCACCACCGCGCAGGAAAAGAAGAAAGACGACAAGAAGCCGGCCGACACCAAGAAGGTCGAGCCGAAGAAAGAAGAGAAAAAGCCGGAAGCGAAGAAGGACGACAAGAAGGCCGAGGAGAAGAAGGACGCCGGCATCCAGATCTACAAGAACGACAACGGCCGCTGGCGCTACCGGATCGTCAACGCCGAAGGCAAGACGATCGTCATGCCCGTGCCCCTGGCCAGCTGGGACACCAAGGCCGAGTGCGAAAAGGCCATCGCCGACCTGAAGGCGCTCCTCAACACCGCCAAGCCCACCGAAGTGAAGGACTGACGCATGCGGCGCGGACTCGGCCTGTTCTTCATCGCCCTCGGCGCGCTGATGCTCCTCCTCGGGAGCGTCGGCGCACTCCTTAGCTTGCTGAACCCGCGCCAAGGCGACATCGCCATCGCGGTCGCGTTCGGCGTCTTCGCCGTCGTCGGCCTCGTCTTGCTCGTGGTCGCGCGCGCCCTCCTGCGCGGCACCACGCCCATGCAAGCCCCGGTCCCCCTGCCGGTCGGCGAACGTGTCGGCCAGTTCCTCGCCAACCTCCCCGAATCGCGCGAGACCGCCGACGGCCGCCGCTACGAAGTCCAATATCTCGCGCCCATCCAGGGCAAGAACGGCCGGCCGTCGTCCCTCCACGTCCGCGTCCCCGCCCGTACCCCCACCACCCTCCAGTTCCACCGCGAGAACTGGTTCGACCGCTTCTCCAAGTCCCTCGGCATCGCCCGCGAACACCAGTCCGGCGACGAAGAGTTCGACCGCGAAGTCTACGTCCGCTGCCCCTCCGAGGCCTACGCGGAACTCGTACTCGCCTCCGACGACCGCCGTGCCGCCGTCCTCGCCCTGCGCAAACTCGGCTTCACCAACGTGCAACTCGACGGCAACCAGGCGTTCGTCCACTGGCCCGCCTTCGACCCCGCCAAACACGACCACCCCGATCTCGTCACCGCCGCCGCCGACCTGCTCACCGTCATCGCCAAGGACCTGCCCGCCGAAGACCCCGACCACGCCGCCGAACACCTCGACCGCCGCAAAGGCTGGCTCGCCTTCCTCTGGGTCGCCGCCCTCCTCTACGCGGCCACGATCTTCTCGCTCGCCGCGTTCCCGCCGATCCGCACCTCGGCGCTCCTGCTCACCGCCCTGCCCACCTTCATCGGCGGCTACGTCGCCTTCGGCTGGATCGCCGCGTTCCTCCTCGGCGGCACCTCCACCTCCCACGACAAATGGGGCGTGCTCATGGCCATCGGCCTCGCCCTGCACGGCGTCGGCAGCGTCGGCATCACCACCGCCATCAACGGACTCGCCGACCCCGGCCCCCTCGCCGAGCACGAACCGCTCATCGTCGACAAGCGCACCCACACCAGCAAGAGCAAGAACCGCACCACCGTGACCTACTACGCGACCGTGAACTCCTGGGAGTCGGCCGGCGGCACGCTGGAGTTCAAGGTCTCCTCGAGCGAGTACAACCAGATCGTCGCACACCGTTCCAAGCTGCACCTGGTGGTCGGCCCCGGCCGCATGGGCTTCGAGTGGTTGAAGAGCCAGCACGTGATCCCGTGAGTGGGAAAAGTGATTCCGCCGCCCCCGCGCCACCCCCCGGCGGACCCACTCTCGTGTTCCGGACCCACTCCGCCGGCCCGACGCAAGTCGTTGACTCCGAAGTGTTTCGGCATCCCACCGCCGGACGGACCCACTCGGCGCGGGGGAATCGCCTGCTAACATTGCGTGGGAAAGGTGCGCGTATGACTATCGAACAGCGGCCAAGAATCGTGCACGGTGTTCGGCGAGTGCGGAAGGATCCGGTGAAAACCGTGACGGTCGAATCAACCTCCGACCTTCCGCCGCGATCAGATCGCATCCCAACGGCGCGCCGTGAACGCGTTCCCGAAGACGAGGCGACACGAGCACTTTGCCGGCTTCGTCCACCGAAATCAAAAGCCGGTCGAACGCACGGTCGAACAGGGCGTTGAGGCACAACCCGTTCGTCGGATCGGCACGCCGTTTTTCCGATTCCGACCACGGGACGATATGACTGGCAATAACCATCTCCGGCCCGGCAACCCCGCTGATCGCGCATCGCCCGTCGTAGGAAGTCAACACCGCCGCACGAAAGAACGACTGCACGCGACGTACGCGAACGATGGACTCGCGCTCCGTGGGCCCCGACGGCATCACGAACGGAATCGGTTCCGCGTCCTCGTCCGTCGCCTGGAATCGGGCCGCGGCTTCCTCGGCTTCGAGCGCCAGCCCGGTTGGATTGGCATGGAACTCGTCCCAGATCGCGGCATCCGCCCGGCTCCCACCGGACAGCCCCTTTTGCTCGAGATTCGGGTCGAGATTTGCGAAGTTGCACGCCTTCATCGCCAACGCGCTGGGAGTGCGACCGATGTGAGCGGCTACAGCGATGATCTCCGGGTTGGATTTATGGAGTCTACCGAACGGAAGCCGCATGTAGAGACGGAGGGCGATCAGGAGTTGGTCGCGGGTCCAGCCGTCCAGTCGTGGCATGGCGGCTCCAATTACATCAGGTATGCCTTCCACCATCAACCACGATACTAAGCGGAGATAGTACGATCACCGGTTGCGAGCAATCGCGATCCCCGTCGTTCGGGTGAACTTCAGGATAGCCTGCCTTAAAGCAACGACCATCATGCGACCAGAAGCTAAGATCCATAATGCAGACGTGATCGCCCGGGTTGATCTGTTGCCCGAAGAGCGTCTCATAGGTCGGAATGTCGATACGGGCGATATCCGCGTACTCTGCCTCGTCGGGTCGAATCGGCTCATATTCAAGCACATTTCCCGTCCCGACATCGACTGACATGGTGCCGTAACAGCCGTAAACCTCAAACCGATTCGTATCCATAGTTACTCCGAAGTTCATTAGAGTTGTAGCGACACATCGACGTCGTCCGCCTCCGTATTGTCCGCCTCGTCGACCTCAAACAAGTGGGCGTCGGCGGTCGAGCCATCGGCGAGGAAGTAACCCAAGCGGTTGACGAAGCGGACTTCGTTGTCCATGGTGCAACCACGGCCGCCGTCGAAGTCATCCGAGTCGCTCGTTTCCGTGACGATGTGGTAGGCGGGATTCTCTCTCACGAATATCGTCAATTCCTCCAAGCGATCGGGCTCGAACCGGCCGCAACCTCCGTCGTCGGGCCGGAGACCAAGTGTTCGAATACGTTCGCCATCGAGCAACCCCACGAACTCCGCGAACCGGAAATAGTCGTCGAAGACCATCGTTGCATCCCGTACTTCATCGCCGCACAAGGAAATCGCTGCCGATAAGTACCTAACCTGGACAAAATGACACAACAGACAAGAAGGGCCGAGGTGAAGAAGTCTTTGATCAGACCGATTTGCTGACGACTCGATACTGGTCCGCATTCGAGACCGAACCAACGAATCGGTGTGCCCGGATTTCGGCCCCGGATGGGGCCATCGAATGTAGCCACGGGTGGAGCGCAGCGCAACCCGTGGAAGCCATCCGCACATGTCGGCCCCGGCAGGGGCCGTGGGACAAGGCGAGTCCGTCGCCCCTGCCGGGGCGAGAGAAACAACGTCGCATCCACGGGTTCCGCTGCGCTCCACCCGTGGCTACAGCCGGCGGCCCCTGCCGGGGCCAAGACCTTCAACAGTTTGACCGCCCAGGCGGACCGTACCGGATCGTCTTCCCGGCCCGTCGGAAGGTGATCTTCGTCCACGGCTGCTTCTGGCACGGACACGCCTGCCTCGGCGGCAAGCTGCCGGGCACGCGCACCGATTTCTGGGCCGGGAAGATCGCCGGGAACCGACGGCGCGACCGCCGCAACCGGGCCGCATTGCAGCGACTCGGCTGGGAGTCGCTGGTCGTGTGGGAATGCTCATTGCGCAGAGTGAAGAGTCTGGAACCCGCGCGCGCCCGGATGGTCCTGTTTCTGGACGGTGGGCCGCGATCGAAGTGATGGACTTCCTCGGCTTCCGCTGCGCTTTACTTTTTCCCGCCGAGCTTCGCGATCAGATCATTGGCCTTCGCCCGGTCGCCGTGGGTGGTGCTGACCTTGGCGAACGTCACCGTCCGCTTGCGGTCGATCACGAACGTGGACGGATAGGCGGTCTCGTTCTTCGCGTCCCACCGCAGCCCGTAGGCGGTCGTGAACGAGTAGTCGGGGTCGAGGAGGATCGCGAAGTGGGCCGGGTAGTCCTTCCCCTTCACGAATTCGGCCGCCCGGTCCTTCAGGCCCTTGGCGGGGCCGGGGTAGACGAACAGCACCCGCGCGGAGGCCGCCTTGAAGGCGTCGGCTTGGGATCGGAACTCCGCGAACTGCCGGGTGCAGAGCGGGCACTGGTAGCCGGGGTAACCCCGCAGGACGACCAGGACCACCGGCCCGTCGGCCGTGAGCTTCGACAACTTCACCTTCTCGCCGTCGAGGGCGGACAGCTCGAAGTCTTTCGCTTCGTCCCCGACCTTCGGTCCGATCTTGGCGGCGTTCGGGGCGGGCGGGTCGGCGGCGGGGGCCACCACGGCGAACGCGGCGGCGAGGGTCAGAGCGAACAGGGATCGGCCGAACATGGTGGAAGACCTCCTCAAGGGAATGCGGAAATACACGGTCCGCGGTTGTGATTGGATGCTTGGCGACCGGCCGGGGTTACGCCGGGCCGGCGATTAGTCGGCGGCGGTGCGAGCGAACGAGTTCGAACAGTTCGCGAACGGTCGCCGGTCGGTGCCCGCGGCTGCGGTTCGCGGCGCCGATGCGGAACAACAGCGCCCACTGGCGGAAGAGCGTTCGGTACGCCCGCCCGAGGGGCCATGTCGGGTCGTAGAGGTTGGTCGATTCCGAGGCCACGCCGTTCAGTTCGACGATGGCGAACCCGTGGCCGGCGCGGAAGGTGGTGGGGTCGGAGTAGCGCACGTCGAAGCGGCCGATGAAGAAGCCGTCGAAGCGGCTGGCGATGGCGTCGAACGCGGTTTCCAGTTCGGGTGTCGCGAGGTGGGCACCGTCGCGGAACAACGTCCCCTGGCAGTGGTTTCCCGCGGTCGCGAGGGGGAACCGCTCGCCGGCCGCGAGCACGCGACCGGCGTGCGCCGCGTGCCGCGTCAGGAAGACCGCCGCCTGCATGCGGTAGCGCGGGTGCGACCAGATCAGTTCTTCGAGAGTGGACCGACCGTCGCCGACGACGAACGGGAACACCTTATCGGTCACTGAAAAGATGCGACCGCGGCTCTCGTCGGGCAGACGGTAGTAGAACACGCCGGCCTCGAACGGGCCGGGGTGGAACGGCTGGGCGACCACCGGGCCGGGGGTTTCGATCAGGTATTTTTCCACGTCGACGAAATCGTACACCTTGCGCACACCGGTGCCGCGTTCCCCAATATCCGGCTTCAAGATGAGGGGGAATTCCCACCCGGATTCCCGCACGAGCCGCACGCGGTCGCCGAGGTTGCCGGGCGGGACGAGGAGCGTGGGGACGATCCGGTCCGCGGGAAGCTTGGCGAGAATGTCCGCCTTCGACTCGCCGACCACGCCGCCGGCCGGGACGATGCCGGGGTTCGCCGCGGTCCAGATCGTGAGGCTGCGGTAACGGACGGCGAGGCACAGGAACCACGGGACGAGGGGCAGGTAGAAGAGCCATGCGGGCCAGAACTCCCAGCGCCAGAGCCTGGCGATGCGGGCGGCGAGCTTAGCGCGGCCGATGGGGGTGAAGAGCTTGGGGACGAGCACGATGATGAGGCCGACGGCGGCGACGGCGGGCCAACCGCTTTCGAGGATCGAGTCGCCGGCGAGGACGACGGCGAGGAGCAACGCGGGGGTCCAGAGCGCAGCGGCGAGAAAGGCCCAGGTGAGGAAGCGGTAGGGGCAGTAGCCGAGGATGCCGGCGGCGAGGAAGAGCGGGACGCGGGAGCCGGGGATGCCGCGGGCAAGGAAGGCGGTGCGGCCGCCGTGCTCGCAGAGCTGTGCGGAGAGTCTGGCGAGCCGCTCGGGCGTAAGGACCTTGCGGACCCAGTTCCAGCGCATGGCGCGGGTGCCGGCGACGCGGCCGAGGAGCCAGACGCCGAAGTCGCCAAGGACGATGCCGAGGAAGCAGCCGGCGAGCGCGGGGACCCACTCGATCTTGCCCGCCGCGAGGAGCAGCCCGGCGGCGATGCAGGCGAGGTCTTCGTTCACGAAGGTGGCCGCGATGAGACCGAACACGACGGCCCACGGCCCGGCGGCGAGGCCGAGATCGAACGGGATCATGATCGCGCTCCCGCGAGTGGCAGCGATTCGCGATCAGTCGAATCGGCGTCTGTGAAGTAGTCGAATTGAATCGCGTCATCGTCGCGCGCAATCACCGTCCGGCTCACCGTGCGGGCGTCGACGCGCGCCATGTTGACGCTTAGGTGCTCGCGGCCGGGCCAGCGGTGGGCGTGGAAGGCGTCCTGCGCCGCCACCGGATCGGCCGCGTTCTCGAAGTGCAATTCGAACAGCTCCCGGCGCGGCCCCTCGACGAGGTGATCGCCGAGGCCGGACGACGTGAACAGCACCGGCGAGCCGCCGAGGAGCCGATTGCTAATCATCGACTGGTTGCCGTCCCAGCGGATATCGGCGAGGAGTCCGCGGCCGAACAGGACGAGGCGGAAGGGTGCGAAGTCGGCGGGGCGCAGCTTGCGATCGAAGCGCTCGAGCGCGTCGGCGGGGGAATCGCAGGAAATCAATTCCGGCACGATCTCGCCGCGACTTCTCGCGGCCTTCCCGCGAACGGGCTGCGGAGGATTGCCGTTCAACAGGGCCAGGATCAGCCCGGCATCGTTGGCGGCGATCCAAGTGCCGTCGGAAATGGGATCGATCGGTAACAACGCTTCGCGTTCGCCGATTCGCCGACGGACGGGGGGCTTGGCCGCCGGTCGATCGCGGTTCTCGTCGCGATTGAACGCGACGCGCACGCGATCGGCCGGTAGCGGGACGATGGTCATCGTGCACATGGCCGCCCCCTGCGGTGGGCGAGCGTGGACGGGGCGTAGCCGAAATCGGGCGGCAAGGCCGCGCCCTGGAGTTTGGCCAGGAGCGCGATCAGCGCGTTGTGGTGGATGGTGTGGCTGAGGACGAACGCGAGTTCGCGGTCGATCGTCGTCGTCATCGCAATGGCCGGCGCATCCGGCGCAACGATCGCATTCATCGCGAGGAACGCGGGCGCATCGGCCCAATCGAAATCCTGGAGCTGGGCGGCGAGCTTGCGAATCGCGGCCCGGGCCGCCGCGCGGTCGCGTTCGATCCCGGTGCCGCGTTCGCGGCGGTCGTAGTCGAGTTCGCCGGTCTCGGCGGCGCGGAGCAGGGCTTCGACGTGGTCGAGGTTGTGCCGGACGTGCCCGCCGATGCCGCTCGTCACGAGTCCGCCGGGCGTCGCGACGTACTGGTCGTCCGTCAGGCCGTCGAGCAGTTCGTCCAGTTGGTCCAGCACCGCCACGAGCGGTCCGACGGCCGGCGGTGCCCCGTTCGCAATCATGCTTCGGCTCCCCGTTTCGACCTCGAATCGTGCGGTCGATGGAAGTACGATGCCGGAGGTGTCCGTTTGGTTACGCCCCGGCGAGGTTCTCTTGGCGGAATCCGATCCGAACCTGAATTCCGACGACGGGGCCGTGCTGCGCGCGATCGTCGAAGGGACGGCCGGGCACACCGGGGTCGAGTTCTTCCGGAACCTCGTGCGTTGCCTGAGCCAGGCCACCGGCGTGCCGAACGCGTTCGTTGCGGAGTTCGCCGGCGGTCGGTCGCGCGTGCGCACGCTGGCGTTCTGGCAGGGCGATCGCTTCGTGCCGGATGCCGAGTGGGACTTGCCCGGCACGCCGTGCGAGGACGTGCTGAAGGGGAACCTCTGCCACCATCCGGTCGGCGTGTCGCGGAAGTTTCCGAAGGACCCCGGGGTCGAGAGCTACCTCGGCGTCGCGCTGAAGGATGCCGCCGGCGAAGTGCTCGGCCACCTGGCGATTTTCGACACGCGGCCGATGCCGGCCGTGCCGCGGCACCTGCAGGCGTTCCAGATCTTCGCCGCCCGCGCCGCCGCGGAACTGGACCGCCTGCGGGCCGAGGCGCGTTTCCGCGACCTCTTCGACGAGGCCCCGATCGCGTACGTCCACGAGGACCTGCAATCGCGGTTCCTGCGGGCGAACCGGGCCGCGCTCCGCATCCTCGGCGTGCGACCCGAGGAGGCGATGGGCTTCCGCGGCCTCTCGCTGGTGCCCGACACGCCGGACGCGCAACGCCGGGCAAAGGAGGCGTTCGAATCGGTCGGCCGCGGCACCGACGCGGCCGGAGTCGTGCTCGAACTCCGCCGCCACGACGACGGAAAACCGATCTGGATACAGTGGTGGTCGAACCCCGACCCGGGCGGCGCCTTCACGCGCACGATGTTCCTCGACATCACCGACCGCGTCCTGATGGAGCGCGACCGCGCCAAGCTCAGCGCGCAGAACCACTACTTCCAGGACGAGATCAAATCGGTCCACAACTTCGAGGAGATCGTCGGCCGCAGCCCGAAGCTGCTCGCGGTGCTGCAGCGCGTCTCCCGCGTGGCCGCCACCGATTCCACGGTGCTGATCGAGGGCGAGACCGGCACCGGCAAGGAACTGATCGCCCGCGCCATCCACTCCGCAAGCGCGCGGAAGGGCAAGCCGCTCATCAAACTGAACTGCGCCGCGCTGCCGACGAACCTCGTCGAGAGCGAACTGTTCGGCCACGAGAAGGGCGCCTTCACCGGCGCGCTGCAGCGGCGGCTCGGCCGCTTCGAACTCGCCGACGGCGGCACACTCTTTCTCGACGAGATCGGCGAGCTGCCACCGGACGTGCAGGCGAAACTGCTGCGCGTCTTACAGGAGCGCGAGTTCGAGCGCGTCGGCGGCTCGCAGCCAATCGCCGTGGACGTGCGCATCATCGCCGCCACGAACCGCGACCTCGCCCGGATGGCGAAGGAGAAATCGTTCCGCGAAGACCTCTACTACCGGCTGAACGTCTTCCCCGTTCACCTGCCGCCGCTGCGCGAGCGGGCCGACGACGTGCCGTTGCTCGCGACCTTCTTCGTCCGCAAGTTCGCCGCGCGCATCGGCAAGCGCATCGACGGCGTCGGCCGCGAAACGCTCGAGCTCCTCTCCGCCTACCCGTGGCCCGGCAACATCCGCGAACTCGAGAACGTCCTTGAACGCGCGATCATCCTCGCCGACGGCCCGACGCTCGAAATCGATCCCGAACAGCTCGGCCTGCCCGCACCGACGCGAATGGAGGCGACCGCGCAGAGCCTCGTCGCCGTCGAGCGCGAGCACATCGCCGGCGTGCTTCGCCGCACCGGTGGCGTCGTCGAAGGCCCGAACGGCGCGGCCCGCATCCTGGACCTGCACCCCAACACGCTCCGCAGCCGCATGAAGAAGCTCGGCATCGCCCGCACCCCCCACGAACCCTCGTAGGCGGCCACGAAATCTCGTGGGGGACAGAGGCACACCCTCGCGACCGAATCCAGAAAGCATTGCACCAATCCCTTGATTTCAAGCGTTTTTCATCGAATCGAACGAAATTCGTCGGCTCCGGCATGGGCCTCGCTTTGGTGGGAGTATCCGCCTCTCTCCCTACCGGAACCGACGATCATGTGTGCCCCCGTATTCGAATCGGAAACCGATCTCCTCGCCCGGCTCCGCGCCGGCGAACTCGCTGCCCAGGACGAATTCTTTCGGTCTCACGTTGCGGCCGTGATGGCCGTCGCCCGCAAGTACCTCGGCGACACCGACCACGCCGCCGACGCCGCGCAGGACACCTTCCTCGCCGCCTTCCGCGCGATCGGGTCATTTCAAGCGAACGCCCGGCTCGGAACCTGGCTGCACCGGATCGCCGTCAACACCTGCCTGATGAAGCTGCGATCCGATCGCCGCCGCCGGACCGTGCCGCTCGACGCGGGTTGCGAATTGAACGCACGGCACGAACCCGAAACCCTCGAAGGGGGCGAGATCGCGAACCGGGTGCGCGAAGGAATCGGACAATTACCGGAATCGTTTCGAACGATCATCGAACTGCGCGATCTGGAAGGACTCGATACCGCCGCGACGGCCGAACGCCTCGGTACGTCCGAGGCCGTCGTGAAGACGCGCCTGCATCGCGCCCGCCACGCGCTCCGGGAAATTCTCGAACCGATCGCGGCGAGCCTGTAACCCAACACCATCCGCGTCATCCAATCCCCAACGGGAGATTCCAACATGAAATCGAATCGCGTCGCCCTCGTGACGGGCAGCGGCAAGAAGCGCGTCGGGTCGGTCGTGGCCGAGGCGCTCGCGAAGCGCGGCTACGGCATCGCGGTCCACTACCGCAGCTCCGGCGCGGAGGCCGAGGAGACGGTCGCCGAACTGAAGAAACACGGCGTCGAAGCGCGGGCCTATCGCGCCGACCTCGCCGACGAGGCGGCCGTGCGCGCCATGGTCGCCGGCGTGCTCCGCGACTTCGGCCGCATCGACGTGCTCGTCAACTGCGCCGCCGCCTGGCAATCCAAGAAGCTCGAAGACGTCACCGCCGCCGACGTGCGGATGCACTTCGACACGAACGCGCTGGGCACCTTCCTCTGCAGCCAGCACGCCGGCCTCGCGATGACGAAGCAGCCCGACGGCGGGCTGATCGTGAACATCGGCGACTGGGCCGAGGTGCGGCCGTACCTGAACTACGCCGCGTACTTCCCGAGCAAGGGAGCAGTCTCGGCGATCACGCGCTGTCTGGCGGTCGAGCTGGCGAGCCGGAACCCGAACGTGCGGGTGAACGCGATTCTGCCCGGTCCGGTGATGCTGCCGCCGGACCTGCCGGAGGCGGAGAAGCGGCAGGCGATCGGGGCGACATTGGTGAAGCGCGAAGGAAGCCCGCACAACATCGCGCAGGCGGTGCTGTCGTTCCTCGACAACGATTTCGTCACCGGCGTGCTGATGCCCGTGGACGGCGGTCGCACCGTCTACGCGCCGGAATGAGGAGCCCAAACATGGTCGTCGCCCAAGGGATCGTGTCGATCGTTGCGGGCTACGCCGTCGTCGGCCTGCTCTTCGCCGGGCCGTTCCTCGTTCGCGGCGTCACGCGGCTCGATCCGGCCGCGCGGGGAACGTCGCTCGCCTTCCGCCTTGCGATCCTGCCCGGCACGGTCGCGCTCTGGCCCGTCCTCGCCCGCAAGTGGATCGGAGGCTCGCCATGACCGCTTCGCACCGCCGCTGGCACCTCCGACTCTGGCTCGTCCTCGTTCCCGTCGTGGTCCTGATTCTCCTGCGGGGGTTGCTGCCGTGAGCGTGACGTACCGGCCCGTGAAGTGGAACCGCAACAAGCGCATCTACGACGCCATCCTCGCCGCGGGCATCGCCGGCTACCTCGCCGTCTTCCTCGCCGTCGGTTCGTTGATATTTGGCGACGAAGCGATCGGGTTCCCGATCCTGTTGATGCGCGCCCTCGGCACGGCGGCGTTCGTCCTCCTGCACGTCGCGCTCGCCATCGGCCCGCTTGCGCGGCTCGACCGCCGCTTCCTACCGGTGCTCTACAACCGCCGACACCTCGGCGTCGCCACGTTCCTGCTCGCGCTCGGCCACGCCGCCATCGCCTTCGGCTACTACCACGGCTTCGGACTCATCAATCCGATCGTCTCACTGCTGACCGCGAACTCGAACTATTCGTCGCTGGCAGGGTTCCCCTTCGAAATCCTGGGACTCCTCGCGCTCGTGATTCTCTTCCTGATGGCCGCGACGAGCCACGACTTCTGGCAGAAGACCCTCGGGCCGAGCGTTTGGAAGTCGCTCCACATGCTCGCCTACCCGGCCTACGGGCTGATCGTGCTCCACGTCGCGCTCGGGGCGCTGCAGTCGGAGACGCAATCGATCTATGCGATCCTGCTCGTCGCCGGCTTCGCGACCGTCGCCGGGCTGCACCTCGCGGCCGGCCGACGCGAACGCAACAAGGATCGACGCATCCCGCTCGACGTCGCGTGGATCGACGTCGGCAACGCGGACGACATCCCGATGGACCGCGCGAAGGTCGTCTCGACACCGGCCGGCGAGCGCGTCGCGATCTTCCGCCATGCCGGCGGCATCTCCGCCGTCACGAACGTCTGCGCCCACCAGCGCGGCCCCCTCGGCGAGGGCAAGGTCGTCGACGGCTGCATCAGCTGCCCCTGGCACGGCTGGGAATACCGCCCCGAGGACGGCTGTTCGCCGCCGCCGTTCCAAGAGCGCATCGCCACCTACCGCGTCCGGCTCGACGGCCGCCGCGTCTTCCTGAATCCCGAACCGCTGCCGCCCGGCACTCCGGTCGAACCCGCCCGCCTGCCCGGAGGAAACTCGTGAACGACCCGCACTTTATCGGCTGGTTCCCGATGCCGCCGGCGCTCCGGCGGTTCCTGTTGCCGCTCGCGCTCGTCGCGGTCGCTCTCGGCCTCATCCTCGCCGGCGGCCTGGCCTACTCGCAGCGCCCGCCCGGCCCCGGCCGTTGGGACGATTCCCACGAAGTCTCGTTCGACGGCATCGCCGTCGCCGAGCCTTACGCGATGCTCCGAACGCCGACCGAAACGATCTTGCTCGTGGAAGCCGGCAAGTTCGGTGCGAAGGATCGGCTCCTGCCGTTCGACGGGAACGGCGTGCGCGCGACCGGGACGCTCCTCGAACGCGACGGCGTGAAGATGCTCGAACTCGCCGACGGCGACGCGGGCTTGCAGGCCATTGAAGTGAAAGCCGAGAGTGCGCTGGAAGAAGTAACCACGCCCGTAACGCTCGTCGGTGAGCTGGTCGATTCGAAGTGTTACCTCGGCGCGATGAAGCCCGGCGGCGGCAAGACGCACAAGGGCTGCGCGATCCTCTGCCTTCGCGGCGGCATTCCGCCGCTGTTCGTCGCGAAGGTCGACGGCACCGTCGGCTACTACCTGGCCACCGATTCGCACGGCCGCCCCCTCGGCGAAGACCATTTCGAGTTCGTCGGCGAGCGCGTGACGGTAACCGGGCAACTCGTGACGGGCCGCGGCCGGCCGATCCTCAAGATCGATAGCGTGCGACGATCTCGCTGAACCGCCTTGTGCTGCCTCTTCCCGAGCGGCGAGTCGAAGCCGGAGGCCGTTTTGGCTGGAATTGCAGGCCGAAATGCGTATTCGTGCGACTCGTCGCGAGATACTGAACAAATGTTTAACGGAGCGGGAGGGATTTGAACCCTCGATACGGGGATACCGTATACGGCATTTCCAGTGCCGCCTCTTCAGCCGCTCGAGCACCGCTCCAATACCAACCGACAGGCGAACGAGCCGGAAGGTTCATCGTATCGGCCGACCGGCCCGGCGTCTGCGCCGAATGGTCCGACTCGCGGAGCGAGTCGGCGACTCTAGCACGCCGCGCTCTTGCGCTTCTTGCCGATCCGGCCCTTCTCCTCCAGCATCGCGATGTACGCCGTCGCCAACGGCACCTTGCAGTCGGTGTCGCCCATGTCCACGTCCACCTTGCCAAGTTGCTTCGCCACCGCCTTCGCCTTCGCCAGCAACGGCTGCACAAACGCGGCCACGCTGATGACGAACTGGTTCATGTAGTACTTGGTGCGGTTCGGAGCTTTGTCGATCTCCTTCGGGACGCGGTCGAGCAGCGTCACAATCTCGTCGAGGTCGAGGTCCTCGTCGGGCGTGACGGACATGTAGCTGCCGTAGGTGGACCAGCCGCCGGCGGAGATTTCCTCGTCCTTGGACTTCATCCATTCGAGGGCGAGCTCGCGGGCGAACTTCGATTCGGCGGCGGTCCAGGGGACGGCGTAGCAGCTGACGAAGTGCCAGGGGGCCTGTTTCATCCAGGTCTTGAGCTGCGCCTTGGTCATCTTCATCGGTTCGGCGATGAGTCCGGCGAGGTACATGGCGTCGGAGTTGCCGGTGGCGAAGAGGGCGAGGGCGAGTTCGTGGTTCTTCTTGAGCTTCTTTTGGAGGACCTTGAGGTGGGCGATGGGGACGCCGAAGAAGGGTTCCTTCGCGCCGTGGCGGAGGTAGGTCTTCTTGTGGGAGGGGTTGGCGTGGGCCTCGAGGTCGGCCATCACTTCGTCGAGGGTCATGGGGCGCTCGGGGGTTGGGACCAGACTTCGACTTCCGGAGTACGGCTTCGACTTCGGAAGTCTGCGTTATTTCTTCACGTCACAGGTTGCATCCACAATAATCGGCCGAGCATATCCTTGGTTGTACACACTCGGCCAATCGGCTTCGTCTTCGGGCGACATGACCAATGGGGGTGCGGCGCGCAGTTCCGCGATCCAGCGTTCGATCGATTCCGGATCGTCGCCCTGTTCCTCTTCCGTCATTCCCTTGACGATTTTGGTCGGCGCCTGCGGACCGGCCGGCACGATGCGGCCGTCCTTCCACACGCCTTCCACGGTTCGGTTCATGGCGAGCCTCCCTTTCGGCGGCTGCATTCTATCCGGTTCGGCGTCGAATCGAAACCGCGACCGACCGCGTTAATCCTTCTTGAGGGAATGGAACACCAGGCCGGTCAGCAGCTTCGGGTAGAAGTAGGTCGATTTCGGCGGCATCGTCTCGCGGTTGCCGGCGATCGCCTCCACGTGGTCCATCGTCGCGGGCGGCACGAGGCAGGCGAGCTGGCAGTCGTTCGCGGCCACGGCGTCGGTCACTTCCTTCAGCAGGTGGACGTACCGGCACTTCGCCTCGCCGTAGCGTTCCTTCACGAGCTTCTCCAGCACGAGCCGATGCAGGATGCTGACGCCGAGGCCGCGCCATTCGGCGCTGTGGTCCGGGGCGAGCGCGTCGAGGGCGGCCGGGTCGCGGAGCTTGGCGACGAGCCACTTCCCATCCGCGACGGTGCCGAAGGCGAGCGTGGCTTGCGCGCCGTCCATCTGTACGTGTTCCCAGGCGGCGAGGGCGTCGGGTTCGTCGAGGAGATCGAAGTGGCCGGCGAGAAGTTCGCGGAGCTGCGGGGCGGTGAGGTTCGGCAGGCCGCTCGCGAGCCGATGCGTCGGCAGAATGATAAGGCCGGGGTCCGCCATGCCGACGAGCATCATGAGGCAGAAGTTCTGCGGGGCCTCGTCGTCGGGCACGTGGCCGGCGGCCTGCTGCTCTTCGAGGTACTTGAGGCCCGTCTCGTAGCGGTGGTGGCCGTCGGCGATGAAGACGGGTTTCGGCCCCATCAGGCCGATGACGGCGGAAATCGCCGCCTGATCGGTGACGACCCAGAGGCGGTTGGTGACGCCGAGGTGGTCCTTGGCGACGCGGGGCGGGCTGTTGCGGACGAGCGGTTCGAGCCTGGCGAAGACTTCGCCGTCGTCGGGGTAGAGGCCGAAGACGGGGGAGAGGTTGAAGTTCGTGGCACGGTAGAGGTTCAGGCGGTCCTGCTTGGGGCCGGACAAGGTTTGTTCGTGGGGAAAGATGCGGCCGGTGCCGAACGGTTCGAGGCGGACGCGGGCGAAGAACCCCCGGCGGGTGTAGGTTTTGCCTTCGGCTTCGAACTCCTGCTCGTAAACGTAGAGGCTGCGCGCGGTGTCCTGGGCGACGACGCCGGCGGCGAGCCAGTCGCGCATCGTCTGGCCGGCGCGGGTGTACTTGTTGTGGGTTTCGGTGTCGCCCGGTTCGTCCTTCGTCAGTTCGACGCGGATCGCGTTGAAGGGGCTGAGATCGTAGAGCGTTCGTTGCAGCGCGGCGTCGATCACGTCGTAGGGGGGCGCGACGAGTTCGGCGAGCGCGCCGGCCTTCGTGGGGTCGTAGCGGAAGCCGCGGAACGCGCGGATGTCGGCCATGTCGTTCACTCCACCGGGGGCCGGTTAATCTACGGCGGCGCGGGATTCGAGGCGGCGCGGGGGCGGCCGATTCGAAATTTTCCGAGAAAGCTTCGAACCCTTGACCGAGGTAATACGTTGAAATACCATCTATGCATATCTTATTGAGGTGTTCATCATGTCGTCGAATCGCCGCGCGGCGTTCACGCTCATCGAATTGCTCGTCGTCATCGCCATCATCGCGATCCTGATCGGCCTGCTGCTGCCGGCCGTGCAGAAGGTGCGCGAGGCGGCGGCCCGGATGAAGTGCAGCAACAACCTCAAGCAGATCGGCACGGCGTTCCACAATTTCCACAGTGCCAACGAGCGGTTCCCGTGCGGGTTCAACGCCACGACGGCGAGCGTCGACGGCGAGAGCCTCGGGCCGGGCTGGGGCTGGGCCGCCATCATCCTGCCGCAGCTCGAACAA
Source organism: Gemmataceae bacterium (assembly GCA_022842245.1). Classification (GTDB taxonomy): domain Bacteria; phylum Planctomycetota; class Planctomycetia; order Gemmatales; family Gemmataceae; genus Limnoglobus. Next base: position 49,491 of record JALHPZ010000035.1, on the reverse strand, counting down.
GACAACCTGCACCGGCAGATCAACTTCGCCGTGGGCATCGAAGACCCGTTCCACGCGAACGTCCGCCGGCAGGTGTTGTCCGTCTACCGCTGCCCGTCCGACTCGCCGCCGCAGGAGACCTTTACCGTGGCGAACGGCGGCTCGCCGATCGCCGAGGTTGCCTTCGCCAACTACGTCGGCGTCGGCGGCACCTTCGAGGTCAGCGGCTTCCCCGACACGAACACCGGCCTGCTCATTCGTGACCGCACCCTGAAGAACAAGGGCTTCCGCGTCACGGACATTACCGACGGCTCCAGCAACACCATGCTCGTCACCGAGCGCAACAGCAAGCTCTCGCCGCAGACCACCTGGACCGGCGCCGTGACCGGCACGCTCGTGCCGCCGATCAACCCGGCCTACGAGGAAGAGGAATCGCACATCCTCTGCACGACCAACACCGGCGTCGCCGCCGACCTGCGCACGCCGAACAACCCGCTCGGCCACGTGGAGGACTCCAGCAGCTTCCATACCGGCGGCGTGAACGTCCTGTTCGGCGACGGCAGCGTGCGCTTCGTGCGGAACTCGATCACACCGGCAGCGTGGGAAGCGATCGGCACGCGCGCCGGCGGCGAAACCGTGAGTCTGGATTAAAGACCGTGATTCACCGCGGAGATCGCAGAGGACGCGGAGGGAAAACAATCCAATCCTTGAAATGCTTCTCTCTGCGATCTCGGCGTCCTCCGCGGTGAAATCGGTTTCATTATGAGTGATTCCCCGCGTTCGAATTCGTCGCTCTGGTTGCTACTCGCGATCTTGTCCGTCGGCCTTGGCGTCGGCGGCTACTACGCCTTCGCGCGCACCGATCATTCGATCGCGACGCTGGCCGGGCACGGCACGGTCGTCCGCTGCGTCGCCGCCGCGCCCGACGGCAAGCTCCTCGCCACCGGCGCCGACGACGGCGCCATCGTCCTGTGGGACGCCGCCACCGGATCGAAGCTCCGCGAGCTGCCGGGCCACGCGAAGGTCGTCCGCGGCCTCGCGTTCGCACCAAACTCCAATCTCCTCGCGTCCGTCTCCGACGATCACGACGTGAAACTCTGGGACGTCGCCACCGGAAGCGAGACCGCGACGTTCAGCGAGGTGTCGAAGGCGACCGAGTGCGTGGCGTTCGCGCCGGACGGATCGAAGCTGTACGTGGGCGGGGCCGACAAATTCGTGCACGTCTGGAACATCGCCGACCGCAAGTACCTCGGCGCGTGGAAGGGTCATGCGAAGCACGTGCACGCCGTGGCGGTCAGCCCCGACGGCAAGCTCGTCGCGAGCGGCAGCAGCGACGGCGCGGTGAAGTTCTGGGACGCGAAAGGTTCGCCCGCCGGCCAGGCGAAGGCCGTCGGCGGGCACATCAACGCGCTGGCGTTCTCGCCGGACGGGCAGACGCTCTACGCCGCCGGCAGCGGGACTAGGATCAAGGCGTGGGACGTGCGCACCAAGGCGGCGCGGCCGGAGTGGAGCGGCCCGACCGGCATGACCATGGCGCTCGCGCTCAGCCCCGACGGCACGCGGCTCGCCACTGTGCACGAAGACGGCACCGTCCGCCTCTGGGACACCGCCACCGGCACGCCGACGGCGACGCTCCTCGGCCATCGCGGCACCGTCATCGGTGTGGTCTTCCTGCCCGACGGGAAGCGAATCGCCACCGGCGGCGCCGACGGCACCGCGAAGCTCTGGGCGGTGCGGTAAGCGGGTCACACGTCCAGATCCCAAGCCACCATCTGGCCCTTGTCGCCGGCCACCAGCGCCGTCAGACCGTCCGGGGCCACCGCCAGCGCCGTCAGCTTGCCGATCGACCAGGCATAAGCGGCTACAATCTCGCCGGACACGGAATTCCAGACGTGCACGCTTCCGTCGTGCGCCGCGGTGATCAATTTGCGCCCGTCGGGCGTGAACGCGGCATCGTTGATCTGGGCGTCGTGGCCCTTCAACATGATCGCCGCCGCCCCGACCGGCATGAGCAGGGCTTGCTTGCCCGTGAGCGCCGCCAGGAGCGGCCTGTCCGGCGCGAAGATCAACCGCCGCGTGCGGGTCGCCTTCGGCCGGTGGATCACGGGTGGCTGCTTGCCGGAGAGATCGTGAATGCGAATGTCCGGATCGCCGCCCGCGCCGCCGGACCACGCCAGCCATTTTCCGTCGGCGCTGAACGCAAACGCACCGACGAACAGTTCGTCGCCGATCGTGATCGGCTTCCCGCGATCGAGCGGGACAATGTGGACCGCGTGGCTCCACGGAGCCGCCGGGGATTTTCGACCCGCCGACCCGATCGCGAGTCGCTTGCCCGGGGCGTCGAACTCCAGCGCGTAGACTTCGCGGTGCGGCACATCGCGAATATCGTTCCACTCCGGCTCCTCGCCGGTCGTCCCGAGCGCACCCCAGCGCGCCGGGGCCGCTCCCCGGCGGCGACCCTCGGACGAACCGGCGACCGCGATCCGGCGATGGTCGCGGCTGATCGCGCACTGTTCGACATCCAGTTCCAGTCGAAATCGCGGCTCGCCGGTCGACGGGTCGAACCCGATCGCCGCCCCGACATGATCGATCGCGTCCGAGGTGAGCGCGACCGCCTGGGAACCATCCGGCGAGAACGACAGCGCGATAACCCGCTTGCATTTCTTCAGTTGAAACAGTTGCATGTTCGATTCCTCGTGGAATGAATCGCTCGAAAACTCACCGACCGGGATTCGAAGAGATCCGTTCGACCCGCCCCTTCGGACCGGCGAGCCAGACGGTGCCGTCCTTTGCCGCGCTCGCGGCGTTGCCGTTGCCGTCGTCCCGTGCCGTCCACTTCAGCCCGTCCGGCGAGTCGTGCCGGCCCGAGGTGCCCACGGCCACCCAGCGATCCTTCGCCCAGACAACGCACGAACGAAACGGCAGCGCATCCCTCACCACGGTCCAAGTCCGGCCGCCGTCGGTGGTGATCACCGCCGTCGCGCCCGATTCGTTCGGCGTCTTGTAATCGCCGCCGACGATGATGCCGTGCCGGTCGTTGCGAAAGGCGATCGAGAACGCGCCCGCCGATGCGACGCCGGCGGCCACCGGCGTCTCCGAAACGGTCCACGACCGGCCGCGGTCGGTGGAGTGGAAGACGCGCGCCCACTTCGCCCCGCCCGTCACGAACCAGGCGTCCCGCTCGCCGGTCGCGATCAGGCACGTCCCGCTCGCGGCGAACGCACCTTCCCCTTCAAGCGCCGCGGGCATCTTGTCCGTCGGCCGCACGCTCCAGGTCGCACCGCCATCGTCCGTCGCGAGGATACGGTACTTCCCCTTCACTGGATCGCTGAGCGCGAGGCCGTGGGTTTCGTCCCAGAACGCGATCGCGTCGTAGAAGGCATCCGGGTCCGCGTTCCGGAATTGCAGTTTCCAGGTCTTCCCGCCGTCGACGGTCTTGTAGATGCGCGACGATTCGCCGGGGCCGATGCTCAGGGCGTAGGCGGTCGATTCGCCGAACGCCTCCACGTCGCGGAAGTCGAGCGCCTCGGCGCCGGGCACCGGGAGACGCTTCCAAGTCTTGCCGCCGTCGACGGTGCGGGCGACGGTCCCCTTCGTGCCGCTCGCCCACGCGATTTGGTCGCTGACGGCGGCGAGGCCGCGGAAGTCGGCGTCGGTCGGGAACGGACGCTCCTGCGCCGGTGTGGCAAGCGCGATGAGCGCGAGGACAATCAGAGAACGCATCGGGGCACTCCTATTCGAACACCAGCGTGCCGAACTTGCGGAACTCGTGGAAGGTGTTGCCGACGCGCGCCCAGTCCCAGCTCGTCGTGACGCCGCCGTCGTAGTCCATGCGATAGAAGTTCGCGCGCCAGCGGGTGCCGGGCTTCGGCTCGCGATTGCGGAGCGGCTCCAGCAGCTCGTACGGAATAAACACCTCCGCCCGCCAGCCGGTCACGGCCGCGCCCGACTTCACCGCTCCGCCGATCGCGCTCGTCGCCTTCCGCACCTTGCGATTCCCGCCGTAGTGCCACGGCAGCCAGCCCTTCGCCTTCCCGTCGAAGTTCGGCACGACGATCGGCAGCTCGTAGCCCAGCGGCGAGATCTCGTACTCGAAGTAGATCGGCTCGCGCTCGTCGGTCCAGAGGAACACCTCGAACACGTCCTCCAGCCAAAGGTTCTCGAAGTCCTTCGTCATCGTCGCGGTCAGCTTCGTGTCCGTGCCTTCCATCAGGAAGTAGATCCCCTTCTTCGAATAGAGCGCCTTCACTTTTGTCTCGTAGGACGCCCCCTTCGCGTTCCGTTTGTGCAACGGTTCCCACGCGGCCGCCGTCCACGCGGCGTTCGACCCGTCGCCCGTCACGTCGAAGTCGGCCGTCGGCTTGACGCGGTACTCGCGCTTCGCCAGCGCCTTCTTCTCCTCGTCGGTCTTCAGGCCGTAGAGCACGCGCTCGGCGTTGCCGCGGTACACCTTCTCCAGCACCTCCGGCGGCAGGTGGATGCCGTAGATGTTCCAGAAGCCTTGCAGGTGATGGCTCGCGGAGCAGTCGAAGTATTCGTCGTCGGTCTCGAGGAAGCGGTAGTAGATGCGGAAGGCGTCCCGGCGCGGGGTCGTGTCGGTGCCGAACATGATTCGGTCCTGGTACTTCAGGAAGAATCGCCGCGTCGCGTACGGCTGCCGGCCGAGTTCGGAGATGCGCGCGTCGATGTCCACGTACATGTTCGGGTACTTGTCCAGCTTGTCCGCGACGGCGGCGAGGTCCTCGGCGTTGTTGCCGAAGTGCGTGTTCACGAACGTCGTCTTGGGGTGCTTCGCGATGACGCGGTGGAGCTGGTCGAGCAGGTCTTCGCGCTTGGGGAACTTGTCGCCGAAGAAGAGCCAGCCGGGATTCTTGTTGAGTTCGTGCCAGCGTTCGTTGAAGCGGTCGAGCGGCGTGAAGAACGCGGCCGGGTCCGCGATGTGGATGACGACGGGCCGGCCGTGCTTGGCGCACATCGCCCAGATCGGATCGAGCTTCGGGTCGTCGACCTTCACGAGCGTGCCGTCCTTGAAGCGATAGGAGAGTCCGAAGCTCTTGTGGAACTTCAACCCCTTCGCGCCGAGCTTGAAGCCCTCCTCCAATCGCTTGGCCTCGCGTTCGCCCCAGCCGGCGTCGTCGATCCCCTGGAAGTTCACGAGCGCGTACGTCAGGAAGCGGCCGGGGTGCGCCTCGTCGAGGGCCGCGAGCGTCTCCTTCAGGCGGTCGCCCCAGCCGCCGTCGAGGTTCACGACCGTGCGCACGCCGGCCTCGTCCATCTCCGTGAGGTAGCGCTTGACGCGCTCGGGCGTGAGCGTCGCCTTGCCGCCGCCGAGGTGGTTGTGGACGTCGATGACGGGGTACATCGGCTTCTCGCGGATGCTCGTCTTCGTCACCATCATCGATTTCGGCTGCCAGTCCTTGAGCTTGAGTTCGCGGATGTCCGCCGGCGGATCGGCAGCCGGGAGCGAAGGGGCGAGCAGGAGCCACGCGAGGAGGAGGCGGCATTTCATGGCAAGATGTCCCGGAGAGGAACGAAGGGCTTGGCAGACAGAATAGCCGGGGAAGGGCCGACAGTCTGGCCGATGCCGAAACCCGCGCGAAATCCCTGAAATGCGCGGACCCCGTCGGCGTCTTCTCCCGTGTCGGCGTTAGAATGACGGCACCGTCGCGAGGCGTTCCATGTCGCGGTTGCTCCTGATACTGCTGCTCGTTTGCCCTGCGGCCGCGGCCGAGCCGGACAAGGCCGCGCTCGCCAAGTCGCTCTCCGCCGCCATCGACCGGCACCTGGCCGCCGATTGGACCGCGCGCGGCATCAAACCCGCCGCCCTCGCCGACGACGCCGAGTTCGTCCGCCGCGTCTACCTCGACATCATCGGCCGCATCCCCCGCGTCTCCGAGACGACGGAATTCCTCGCGGACAAGGCCGCCGACAAGCGCGCGAAGCTCGTCGACCGCCTGCTGACGATGCCGAACTACGCCCGGCACTTCGCTTTCACGACCCGCCAGGAATGGATGCCGCAGGCCGCCACCGACGTGCGCTTCGTCTTCAGCGGTCAAGGGTTCGAGTTTTGGCTTCAGGACGAATTCCGCAAGAACACGCCCATCGACGCCATGGTGCGCGAGATCCTGACGGTGAAGATGCCCGAAGGCCTTGCCCGCTTCCGCGAAATCGACGAGTTCCGCAACGACCCCAACACGAACCGCGTCGCCTCGTTCTACCAGGCCAACGAGTTCCGCCCCGAGAACCTCGCCGCCGCCACGACGCGCATCTTCATGGGCGTGAAGCTCGAATGCGCCCAGTGCCACGATCACCCTTTCGCCACCTACTCGAAGGAGCAGTTCTGGCAGACCGCGGCGTTCTTCGGCGAGTTCGCGGCGCTGCCGCCGGTGCCGCCGAGCTTCGTCGGCCCGCTGCCGCCGCAGTACCAGAAGAACCAGGTGACGATCCCGAACACCGAGACGACGCTGATCGCGACGTACTTCGACGGCACGCGGCCCAAGTGGAGCATCGACCGCACGCCCCGCGAAGAGCTGGCAAAGTGGCTGACCGACGGCAAGAACCCCTATTTCGCGAAGAACCTCGCAAACCGGCTCTGGGCGCGCTTCTTCGGCATCGGCCTCGTCGATCCGATCGACGAACCCGGGGATGCGAATCCGCCGAGCCATCCGGAACTGCTGGACGAACTCGCGAAGGGATTCGTGGCGAGCGGCTTCGACAACCATGTCATGATCAAGGCGATCGTTGGCAGCCAGGCGTACCAACTGTCCAGCAAGCTCTCGCATCCGACGCAGGGCGACCCGCGCCGCTTCGCCAAGATGGCGATGAAGGGCCTCAACGGCGGGCAGATCTTCGACAGCTTCGTGATCGCGACCGGCCTCAAGAACGCCGCGCAACTGATGGACGAGGGCGGTGACGATTTCCGCGACCGAACGCTCCGCGGGAAGTTCGTCAAGATGTACCCGGCCGGCACGAAGACCATCGAGACTCAGACGTCGATCCTACAGGCGCTCCTGATGATGAACGGCAAGCAGATGGCCGAACAGACGACGGTGGCGACGAGCGAGACGCTCTCGGCCGTGGTGGACGCGCCGTTCCTGAGCACGGAGGAGCGCATCGACACGTTGTACCTGGCCGTGATGAACCGCAAGCCGACGGACGCCGAGCGCGAGAAGTACGCGAGCTACGTGGACCGCGGCGGCCCGAGCGGCGACAAGACGAAGGCGATCTCCGACGTGTTCTGGGTGTTATTGAACAGCACGGAGTTCTTGTTCAACCACTGAGTCGAGTTCGGAATGGTCGATGTGCCGGATGATTTCGCATGGCCGGAACCGTGGCGGGCCATTCCATTGCCCGCCGGCCATCCGGATCGAATCGGATTTTACGATGAAGAATTGCAGCGCGAATGTTGCTTCGGCCATCCGTTGTATGGAGTGACTTGCCGGGTTGTGGGATGGAACTCAGTTGACCCGAATGAATTTTTGTTTGAGACGGAGAATCCAAAGATGCCGTTGGCCTTCGTACATCTGACTTTTCAGCAAGAGAGCGATCCGACGTGGCCGTACACGGTTGGATATCGGGATTGGGAAGCGTTTCGCATCGCATGGTCAAGCGAAGAATGATGACCCCGTTTAGCCGCGAGGCGGAGTCTTCGGAGCCGAGCGCGGGCGACGGGGGAACCATTGATGAAACACTGTTGCGATGACATGCGGCGCGATCTGGATCGAGTTTGCGACAAACATTCGAACCGATTCGACTGTCCCGACTGTCTCGTGCATTACTCCGCGACGAAACAACAATACGGTCTGATCGTCCACGACGGTGGATCGTCATCTATCGCGATTCAATATTGTCCCTGGTGCGGTACGAAAGTGACCGCGTGACGCGCTCGGCTCCGAAGACTCCGCCTCGCGGCTAAACGATGAGGGTTTATTCCATGACTCCGACCCGTCGCCATTTCCTCCGCGCCGCCGGCGCGTCGCTCGCCGTCAGCGCCTCCGGGTGGCTCGCGCCGTTCGCGAACGCCGCGGCCACCGACCCGAAGCGCAAGAAGTCCTGCATCCTCCTCTGGATGAACGGCGGGCCCTCCACCATCGACATGTGGGACCTCAAGCCCGGCCACGAGAACGGCGGGCCGTTCAAGGAAATCCCGACCTCCGTGCCCGGCATCAAGATCGGCGAGCACCTGCCGAAGATTGCAACCTTCATGGACAAGATGGCGATCCTCCGCGGCATGTCCACGCGGGAAGGCGACCACGAACGCGCCAGCTTCCAGATGAAGACCGGCCAACTGCCGATGGGGCCGATCCCGTATCCGAACATCGGCTCCCTCATCTCCAAGGAGATCGGCGACCCGAAGGCCGAACTGCCGAACTTCGTCAGCATCGCGTCGCGGAAGCTCTTCTTCCAGAACGACCCGACGTCGCCCGGCTTCCTCGGGCCGAACTATGCCCCGCTGCTCGTCGGCACATCGAACGCCTTCAACGAGCCGATGGGCGAGCGGATGTGGGACCAACTCAAGGTCGAGAACCTCCAGCGCGCCGCGACCGTGGACGCGAACCACGGCGACAGCCGGCTCGCGCTCCTGCGGGACATGCAGGAGGAGTTCGCGGCCGGGCGGCCGACGGCGATCAGCGACAGCCATGTCGCCGCGTACGACCGGGCGGCGCGGCTCATGACGTCGCAGGCGGCCGAGGCCTTCGATCTCAATAAGGAACCCGAACGCGTCCGCGAGCGCTACGGCAAGTCGCTCTTCGGCCAGGGCTGCCTGCTGGCGCGCCGGCTCGTCGAGAAGGGGGTGCCGTTCGTCGAAGTCACGATGAGCGGCTGGGACACCCACGGCAACAACTTCGAATTCGTGAAGCGGAACTGCGGCTTCCTCGACCAGGGCTGGGGCTCGCTGATGGCGGACCTGAAGGACCGCGGGCTGCTGGACAGCACGCTGATCGTCTGGATGGGCGAGTTCGGCCGGACGCCTCGGATCAACGGCGGCAACGGCCGCGACCACTACCCGAACGCCTGGTCGACGGTGCTGGCCGGCGGCGGCATCAAGGGTGGTCAGGTGATCGGCAAGACGAGCAAGGACGGCACGACGGTCGAGGACCGCAAGACGAGCGTCCACGATTTGCTGGCGACGGTGTGCGGCGTGTTGGGCGTGGACCACGAGAAGCAGAACATGTCGAACGTCGGCCGCCCGATCCGGATCGTGGATAAAGCGGCGCGCCCGGTGACGGAAGTGATTGCGTAAATTGGCGAGCGTCGCGGCGTAAGCGCGACGTGGTTCGTCCCGTGCAGCCACGTCGCGCTTACGCCGCGACGCTCGCCGGTGAAATTCTGTGACCCGCTTCCTCCTGCTCCTGCTCTTCGCCTCCACGGCTTCCGCCGCTCCGCCGGCGTCGCCGGGACTGCCTCGCCCCACGGGGCCGCGCGGGGACTCTTTCCTCGCCGGCCTCGCCGAGCCGACGAAGGTCGCGAAGCCGGTGCGGCCGAAGTTCGAACTCGATCCGAAGGCTGCCTTCCCGGACACGCTCGACGTCGTCTACCTCGCAAACTCCCGGCCGGTGCGCGTGCGTGTCACGCTCACGGCCAACGGGAAGCCGCTCGGCGAACTGTGGCGCGCCCACCTGAAGAAGCTCTTCGACGCCTTCGACCGCGACCGCGACGGCTCGCTGAACCGCTTCGAAGTGGACAACATCTTCTCGCCCAAGGGCCTCTCCGGCCTGCTCGGCGGCAGCTACTACCACGGCGCCGGCGACGACGGCAAGACCCTCGCCGACCTCGACCGCGACGGCGACGGCCGCGTCTCCTTCGCCGAGTTCGCCGTGAGCTACGACGAGGCCGCCGCCGACCTCGTGCGCCTGCGTTCCGTGACGCTTGACGATACCTTCGACCGCGAACTCACGGCCGAACTCTTCGCCCGGCTCGACACGAACGGCGACAAGAAGCTGTCCAAGGACGAACTGGCGAATGCGGAGAGCCTGCTGCACAGCCTCGACACCGACGAGAACGAGGCGCTCTCGGCGTTCGAGATCCGGCGCACGCCGATGGTCCGCGCCGGCGCGACGCCGGCCGTCATGAGCACGGAACGCCCCCCGCCGGCGAAGCCCGACACGAGCCTGCGGCTGTACCGCGCCGGCGTCGCCATCGACGGCGCGGCCTTGGTGAAGCGCTACGATGCGAACAAAGACGGCCGCGTCGTGAAGGCAGAGATCGCCCTCGACGCCCCGGCGTTCGCGAAGCTCGACGCCAACGGCGACGGCCATTTGACGGACGCGGAACTCGACGGGTGGAAGAATCTCGAGCCGGACTTCACGGCGGCGGTGAACCTCGCGCACGACACCGCGAAGCGTTTGGCCGTGCTGACGCCCCGGGGCGGCAAGCTGCCGGCCGACTGCGAGCTGCGCACAGGCGAGGCGGGCCGCGTGGTGCTGCGGATCGGCAACCAGTTGCTGGATCTCAGCACGGCCGCACCGCCCCCCGGCGGGGTCGCCCGCCGCGTGACGGACCAACTCAACAGCGCCTTCCCCCAGGACCAGAAGTTTGTGACCGACAGCTCGCTCGCCGGGCCGCAGTTCCAGTTCCTGCGCGTGGTCTTCGAATCGGCCGACGCGAACGGCGACGGCAAGCTGACGCGCGAGGAGTTCAAGAAGTACCTCGAACTCCAAGAAGAGACGATCAACCTCGCGCTCACGGCCAGCTTCGGCACGCGCCGGCCGAGCCTGTTCCAGCTCATGGACGACAACGGCGACAACCAGCTCGGCATCCGCGAGCTGCGCACGGCGTTCCAGCGGTTGATCGTGCTGGAGCCGACCGGCAGCGATACGGTGACGCAGGCCGCGCTGCAGCCGTCGGCCTCGGTGCGCTTCGGCTTCGCGGCATTCCTTGGCAGCGACTACAACATGCCGGTGAATCCGTTCGCCCGCACCGGCGCGCGGAAAGTGAGTGGCCCGCTCTGGTTCCGAAAGATGGACCGCAACGGCGACAACGACGTCTCGCGCGCCGAGTTCATCGGCCCGCGCGAGAAGTTCGACGAGCTGGACGCGGACGGCGACGGCCTGATCTCGGCGGCGGAAGCCGACACGGCGGACAAGAAGCTGCGAAAGAAATGATCTTCATTTTACATCTGTCATTTTGCATTGGTCCAGACATGACCGAACCAATGCAAAATGAAGAATGATAAATGCAAAATGTGGGACCGCAGAAAGTGGAAAAAATCAATACAAGAGCCCCGCATCCGCGAGAGCTTTTCGAATCAAAGGATTGTCGCGGGGATCGACAGCTTCATCGCCCAAAGAGATCACCAACTGTCTTCTTGTAAACTCGGAGTTTTGCAATTCGTGATAGACGATGTACGTTTCGACATCGCTACGATTCGATCTCCGGTAAAGCAAATGGCCCGAATAACACGGTTGACCGTCAACGCGAACGGAATATTGCCAACCGGATTCGACCGTACCGGGCGCGGAGCGAGGAATTCTTAAATCGCGCGAGTTCTTCAATTTCATAGTATGTGATTTCCAAGAGTACCATTCAAGATCATCCTGCGAAATGACAAGTACTTCGTTCAACAATACGATTTCAAATCCACGGCCCGTCGGTTTGCGGTTGAGATGATCGCCTACGACTGGAATTACCACTTTGGCCGGTGGCAAGATCAGAATCAAGGCCGAGAACAGCGCGACCACAATGGCCAACATCACGGCGAAGACTTTATAATTGCCGCGCGACTTAAGCATGTCCTCACCCAGCCATCTCGACGCCCGCTTCGCCGGCCGTCACTTCGCCGATGGCCCACGCGTCCACGCCGATCGCCTTCAACTGGTTGCGGATGCTGTCCGCGAAACTCGGCGACACGATCATCACGAAGCCGATGCCGCAGTTGAACACCTTCTCCATCTCGGCCTGCTCGATATTCCCCAGCTTCTGAAGCCAGTCGAACAGCGGCAGCGCCGGCCAACTCCCGCGCCGGATGCGCACGTGGCGGCCCGGCGGCAGGATGCGGCCGATGTTGTCCGGCAGGCCGCCGCCGGTGATGTTCGCCAGGCCGTGGATCACGCCCTTCTTCTTCACCGGATAATGCTCCAGCACCTTGCGCACCGGCCGCACGTAGAGCCGCGTCGGCGTCAGCAGCGCGTCGCCGACGGTTGCGTTCAGTTCCGGCACGTGCGAGTCGATGGACAGTCCGCCCACGTCGAAGACGGCCTTGCGCACGAGGCTGTAGCCGTTGGAGTGGATGCCGCTGGCGGCGAGGCCGAGGACGGCGTCGCCGACTTCGATCCGGCTGCCGTCGATGATGTTCGCATGCTCGACGACGCCGGTGCAGAAGCCGGCCATGTCGAACTCGCCGGGCCGGTAGAAGTCGGGCAGGATCGCCGTCTCGCCGCCGACGAGGGCACAGTCCGATTCGAGGCAGCCGTCGCGGATTCCCTTCACGAGTTCGACGGTGCGCTGCGGGTCGTCCTTGTCCATCGCGAGGTAGTCGAGGAACATCAGCGGTTCGCCGCCGGTGCAGATGAGGTCGTTGACACTCATGGCGACGAGGTCGATGCCGACGGTGTCATACTTGCCGGCCATCATGGCGATCTTGAGCTTGGAGCCGACGCCGTCGGTGCAGGTGACGAGGACGGGCCGTTTGAACTTGCGGCTGAAGAGGCGCGAGAAGAGTCCGCCGCCGTTGGGCGGTTCGAGGTCGTAGAGGCTGGCGAAGCTGCCGCCCTTGCCGCCGGCCCCCTTGAAGGGGGAGCGGAGGACGTTCGGCCCCCACGTGGACGCGATGAGCGACTGCACGCCGGTCATCGTCTCGGCGTAGGTCTCGAGGTTCAGCCCGGCATCGCGGTAGGTCAGCGACTTCGCCATGAATTCTCGTCCGATTACAGGTGACGGGATTTTAAGGAGAACGAGACGTTGCGCGCAGTAACAGACCGGAACGAATAGAATAATCGTTCGGTTCGCAGCCGCTACCGTTGGATGGACCCGCCGATGGCCGACAAGACGATCTGGACGATCAAAGCCCTGCTCGCCTGGACGGCGGACCACTTCGCGAAGAAAGGCCTCGAATCCCCCCGGCTCGACGCGGAACTGCTGCTCGCGCACGTCCTCAACTGCAAGCGCATCGACCTCATCGTCCGCTACGACGAACAGCCGAATGAACCCCTGCGCGCCGCGTTCCGGTCCCTCGTGCAGAAACGGCTCGAGCGCTGCCCGACGGCGTACCTCGTCGGCACGCGCGAGTTCTACCTGCTGCCGTTCGAAGTCAACGCGGCGGTGCTGATCCCACGACCGGACACGGAAACGCTCGTCGATGTCGGCATCGAGTTCCTGAAGAAGCGCCCGGCACCCACCGTGCTGGACCTCGGCACCGGGTCCGGCTGCGTGGCGGTCTGCCTCGCACACAACGTGAAGGCGGCGCGCGTGACGGCCGTGGACGTGTCGCCGGACGCCGTCGCCGTCGCCGAGAGGAACGCGGCACGCAACGGCGTGGCGGATCGCGTGCGGTTTCAGGTCGGCAACCTCTTTGCACCGGTCGAACCGGGGACGCGCTTCGACCTGATCGCGAGCAACCCGCCGTACATCCCGCCGTCGGAGATCGAAACGCTGATGCCGGAGGTGAAGGACCACGAGCCGCGGCTCGCGCTTGACGGCGGCACGGATGGCCTCGCGTTCTACCGGCGGCTCACGGCCGAGGCGCGCGGCTGGCTGAAGCCCGGCGGCATGCTCGCGGTCGAGATCGGTGCGACGCAAGGGGACGCCGTGCGGGAGTTGTTCGACGCGGCGGGGCTGCGGTCGGTGGCGGAGGTGAAGGATCGCGGTGGGCGGCCGCGCGTGGTCTGCGGCACGGCGGAGTAGAAACGAAAACACCGCCCGTCGGGCGGTCGTTTCCGAGCGGTCGGGGCGATACTCAGCCGCCGGCGACGCTGCCGATGGCCTTGCCTTGGGCGAGCAGTTGCTGCTGGTGCAGCGGAAGCAGTTCCTGGCGATAGATGGGCACGTCGCGCGGGGCTTCGATCCCCAAGCGGATCTTGCCGCGATCGATATCGACCACGGTGATGCAGATATTCTCCCCGATGTAGATCTTCTCTCCGAGTTTCCGACTGAGGACCAACATCGTGGCACCCTCCTGAATGTGCATCCGTGGTGTTTCCAGCGTGTGCAAACTTACGCCACGATATCAGAAAGGAAACGCGAACGGGGCGAATTGTCGCGCGGAGACCGCGCGGCGTCGTGTCAAGGGCGTCATTATGTGCGCAGAGCGCACGAAACGAGGGGAGGAGGAGCCTCCCGGGAACGAATTCTAGGTCAGCGGGTTGCGCCCGGCGCGAATCCACACGCGGAATTCAAATTCCCGATGCGCGGCAAAGACGCAACATCCGGCAGAACCGGAACAGGTTCACGCCCTCCGCGCGCCATTCTGAGCCGCTTCGAGAATCGCGATGGAGTGTCGGCGGCGGTACTCGCGAGCCACATGCAAGGGCGTTCGACCTTTCCGATTCTTTCGGGTCGGGTCCGCACCGAACGAAAGCAACAACTCGACCATCGGCGCACCGGTCCGCTTTCTCGCCGCGATGTGCAGCAAACTCGTCCCGTCGAATCGATTGCTCCGGTTCGGATCCGCACCGGCCTGCAACAGAAGGCGGGCCGCTTCGACTTGATTGTTTCCCACCGCCAGATCGATCGCCGTGGAGCCGTCTGGGTCGACGCCGTTGGCTCCGATCTTCGGCAACAGCTTCCGGATCGTTTCCAGGTCGTTCGTGATCGCCGCGTTGGTCAGCCGCAGGATGTCCCGATCCACTTGCGGTTTGTCCAGTTCTTCCCAAGCCGATTCGACCCAGATCCGGTCGTCCGACTCCTCATCGAGATTGGCGAGGATCGCCCGGATTGCTTCGCGCCGAAGTTCGACGTCGCCGGTGATCAGCGCCAGCGCCGCATGCGCCCACGCACACACTTCTACTGACACATCCTTCGTGGCCGTCTCGAGCCCCGGGATCGCTTCGCGCGCTTCTTCCCCGCGTTCACCGAGATAGCGGGCCGCCCACATTCGCTTCGCCACATTGGCGATGCCGTCCATCGTTTTGAGATCGGCGATCAGTTCGGAAATCGGAGTCGGCTTACCGGTGGAGGGAAAACGAATCTCCAACTGATCCAGCATCATCGTGAAGAAGTAGAACTTGGAGAGCTCGTAAGAATCAGTGAGCGACGTCGATTCGTACCATTCGAAGTACGCTTTTGTCAGTTCGTCCGTCCACAGGTTGAGCGACCCTTCCAATTCGGCGATGCGGTCGTCGTCCCGCTCCGCGAATGCAGCGACGGCATACCGTTCCGAGTCGCTGCGGCACGCGCCCCACTTCTGTACGATCGGGAGCAACGGATGAACGGCCATCGGCACGTTGGCCGGGTCCATCGGTTTCCGCGATCCGCGTCTCAACGGCGGCGTGCGACGCCAGAACATGGCCCGCTCACTTCTTCATCGGCTTCTTCAACTCGACCTTCTTGATCGATTGCAGATACTCCAGCGTCTTCGCCGCGTCCGCGCCGCCCATGCTCGCGTGCAGGTGCAGACCCAAGCCGTGCGGCCCCTTCGCGTCGATCAACTTCGGTTGCAGTGTCAGCAGCGCCTTGAGCGCGTCGAGCTGGCCGAGCGTCGCCAGCGTGAAGATGTCGGGCCGTGCGCCCATCTCCAGCAAGAAGTGGATCGTCTCCTTGTGGCCGATGTGCGACGCCCCGCCGAGGGCCGTCTCCCAGTCGCCGCCGCCCCAGTCCACCGTCGCATTCAGGAGCGCCGGCTCCTTCTCCAACAGCTTCTTCACCATCGGCAGGTCGCCGTGGCCGTACATCACGAAGTCCTGCACGAGCTGCCGGTTGATCTGCGGCTTCTTCCACGAAGGCTGGAACTTCGGCGCGGGGTAGTCGCGCGTGAAGGGCGCTTCCACCGGCCCGGCGGGTTTCGGCTTCGGGTCCGTTTTGGGTTCGTCGGCCATGGCGGCTCCGGTGACGAGCAGGCCGGTCCCGAGGGCGGCGAATTGGCGGCGGTGAGGTGTCATGTGGATGGTGTAGCCCGTGGTGCCGCAACGGCGAGTCGGAGCGGGATTTCGCGAACCGGAGAACCCGCGTCGTCGATGATAAGATGATAAAGAAATGAAGGAGAAATCGAACCGCGTGAGGTCTTTTGCGCTTGTTCGTCCAAAGCGGTTCCGTTTAGAGTATAGCTTCCGGCAGGCTCAAACCGCTGTCGGAATCCCATCATTGTTTCTCGTTCCTCGCAGGGTTTGCCATGACTCTCTCCAGTCGTCGCAGCCGGTCGGCGTTCACGCTGATCGAGTTGCTGGTCGTGATCGCGATCATCGCGATCCTCATCGGCCTGCTCTTGCCAGCCGTGCAAAAAGTCCGCGAGGCCGCCGCGCGGGCCAAGTGCCAGAACAATCTGAAGCAGATCGGCATCGCGATGCATTCGTATCACGATGTCAATGACAAGCTGCCCCGAGGAGCGGAAAACGCCGTATTTCCTCAGCCGAGACCAGCGGGCAGCACAACCAGTTTCGTCGGCACCGGCTGGACCGTGTACATCCTGCCGCAACTTGAACAGGAAAACGTGTTCCGTCAGTACAATCTCACACTGGCCTACAACTCCGCGGCCAACCTGGCCGTTGGCAATACCAAGATTCCCACTTACAAGTGCCCCTCCGGATCGAATCTTCTCAGCGGCAACGGTGCCGAAGTTTCCGGCGGCATCGCCAACGAAACGACGCACTATCTCGGCGTCATGGGGCCTTCCAGCCGCGTCGATCCGACCACGATCACCGTCAACAGCGTCACCTACTCCTACCGAGTCGGCAATCCGACTACCAACGGCGCGTTCGCATTCCATGGAATGCTCACGCAGTATCGCGACACCACCGGCAGCATTACGACCAACTACAAGGTCCGCCTGACCGACGTGATCGACGGCCTCTCGAATACCTTCTGCGTTGGCGAAGATTCCCGCCAGATCGTCGCCCCGAATCCGAATCACTATCGCAGTTGGATTCGCGGGAACAACGGCGGCAGCGGGATCACCAAGAACATGACGTTCCCGATCAATTCGACCTGGTACAACGGTGCCGACAATTTCAACGACATCGGCTTCGGCAGCAACCACACCGGCGGCTGCAACTTCCTGATGGGCGACGGCAGCACCCGGTACGTCACCCAGACGGCCGATCTGACCATCCTCAAGCTCATGTCCAGCATCAGCAGCGGCGAAGTCGCCCAGTTGAACTGACCCAATTATGATCCTGCTCCCCGCCGGCGATCCCGGCGGGGATTTTTGTTGAATCCCTCCCGGAGCCAAACCATGTCCCACCGTTCATTGCTCGTACTACTTCCCACCATCGTTCTGTTTGCCGCCGGTTGCGGGGGCGACGGAACCAGTCGCGTCTCGGGCACGGTCAAATTCGCCGGCCAACCCGTGAAAGCCGGCAAGATCTACTTCACGCCGGATGGAGCGAAGGGGAATTCCGGACCGACCGGCTACGCGGAAATCATCGATGGCGCGTACGACACCTCCGCCGCGGGTGGTCGGGGTGCGGGAAAAGGTGCCATGATCGTCGCCATCGAGGGACGGGACCCGAGCCAACCCGGTCAGACCGAAAAGGGAGATACGTCGGGTGAGGTGACGGTGAAAACGCTATTTCCCCGCTACGAGACCACGGCCGATCTGCCCGGCGGCGCGACCACCAAGGACTTCGAAGTCCCGGCGGACGCGGCCAAGCCCAAGCCCAATGCCGGCAATTTCGTCGTTCCCTGATCCATCGGTGTACCTCGTCGCGGCCGGATTTCCGTACACGACGAGGACCAAGGCGACGGAGAAGGACTTCGAAGCCCCCGCCGATCACGGGCGCGGCGATCCGCGCCCGATCACTCCCTGATTACCCCAGCACGCCGGGGATCGGCGCGCCGGCCGGCAGCATCGCCAGCGGTTGGTTCTGGCGGTTGTAGAGCGTCGTTTCCTGGTCGATGCCCACCGCCGCGTACAGCGTCGCGGCCACGTCCCCGGGGGAATACGACACGCCCGTCGGGTACGCCCCGTTCTTGTCCGTCCCGCCGATCACCTGCCCGCCCTTCACGCCCCCGCCGGCGAAGAAGATCGACCCGGCCGGACCCCAGTGGTCGCGGCCGCCGGCCTTGTTGATCTTCGGCGTCCGCCCGAAGTCGGTCAGGAACAACACGAACGTACTCTCCAGCAGGCCTCGCGTCTTCAGATCGCCGAGCAGCGCCGCGAAGGCGCGGTCCATGCCGGCGACGTGGTACGGCCGCTTTGCCATCTCGCAGATGTGCGGGAAGTTCTGCCCGGCGGCGTTGTGGTTGTCCCACAGGTTGCCGAACTCGGGATCGTAGCCGTAGTCGACGAGCACGAACGGCGCGCCGGCCTCCACCAGCCGTCGGGCGAGCAGGCAGCGCGCGCCGACCTTCGTCTTGCCGTAGGCCTCGCGCGTCTTGTCCGATTCGCGGCCGAGCTCGAATGCGGTTCGCACCGTCGGCGACGTGAGCATCTGGAACGCATCGCGGTACTGGTCGCCGACGCCGGCGGTGTCCGCCTGGCGCAGGGCGTCGTCGAGTTTGGAGCGAAGCAGTTCGCGGTTGTCGAGGCGATCCTCGCTGAGGTCGGCAAACGGCGTGACGCCCTGCTTGGTGAACTGCTCTTCGTCGGCCTCCTTCACGAACGCGGTGAAGTCGTCGTTCTTCGGCTTGCCGCCGGTGGCGAACGGGGCGTACTGCGCGCCGAGCCAGCCGCCGGTGAAGAGCTGGTACGGCGGCGGACCGGGTCGCGTGGTGCCGGGCACGGCGATATAGCCGGGGAAGCCGGCGCGCCCACCCTTGAGCTTCGAGTAGATGGCGCCGATGTTCGGCTCGGTGAGGATCTGCGCTTGCGTGGTCTTGCGCCCCGAGAGGCCGTAGCTCTGCGCCAGCAGGTGGTCGTCGGTGGCGGGGGAGAAGGTGCGGACGAGGGCGAAGAGATCGGTCTGCTTCGCGAGGCCGGGCATCGTCTCGCAGAAGCGGACGCCGGGCAGGCCGGTGGGGATGGTGCCGAGCGAGCCGCGGATTTCCTCGGGCGCGTCGGGCTTGGGATCGAACGATTCGTGGTGCGTGACGCCGCCGGCCATCCAGAGCACGAGGACCGACTTGGCCTTCTTGGGGGTATTCGCGCGGAGTCCGGGCAGCGCGGTGGCGGCGAGGCCGACGGAGCCGAAGCGGAGGAGATCGCGGCGATCGAGGAGCATGGCGGGATCCACGGAAGAGCGTACCGGCGGGTGGAAGGATTATCGGCGGAAACGGGTTCGGATGCAACGGAGATTAACGCCCCGGTCCGGTTGCCTTCCGGTGTTCCGCCCGGCCGATGCGAACATGCTTCAGGAGGTGCCCCTTCGCGAGTTCCGTCAACTGGTCATCGGTCGGCGTGCGACCCCGCTCGGCCGCCGCCTCCCGGAACTGCAGCTTGAGCCAGTTGAAATCGTTCGGGTTGCTCGCCGCAAAATCGTCCACGAGTTCATCGTCGGTCTTCTCCCGGACCGGTTCGCGCCGGGGCGACTCCTTCGGCTCCGGGTCGAACGCCCCCGCTTCGACGGCGGCTTCGAGCACCGCCGCGCTGGCATTCGCGGTCGCGCGGGACGGTCGGATCGGGTCGAGGTCGGGGAGTGGTTCGAGGAGGTCGTCTTCGGGCGATGTGGCCTTGGGGACGGCCGTGCCGGCGAGTTCGCGGCCGTGGCGGATGCGAGTCTTTTCGAGGTCGAAGATGGCGCGGGCCGCGCGTTCCGCGTCGGCCGGATGCGGGCTGGCGAGTTGCCGTTGGTAGTACCGCATGGCGGCCATGAAGGTATCGGTCCAGGTGGCCTGCCGCTCCTCCGGCGTGGCCGGCAGCGGCGGTGCGAAGTGTCCGGCGATGCGGTTGTGGACAGTCGGTGGCGCAGTCGCGGTCATGGCGGAATCTCCTTGCGAGGGGCGACACGCGACGGTAAGATTCAGTGGACGGATGTCAAGTTAAAATTTCGGATGCGTGTTCGGGCTGGACGTCGTTGCCATCCTGGCCCTAGCGGTGATGACCTTCCGCTGACTGCCACCGTGGGTCGGCACCCCGCTTTTTGCGGTCCCGTTGGTGCTGCTGGTTGCGTGGACGGCCTATCGAGTGCGAGGGGGGAGATGCGCCGTTTAGCCACTACGCGGAGTCTTCGAAGCGGAGCTGGACTATCCACTCGAGGTCAACCAGCCGCAATCCGAAGGGAGCATATCGCGTACATAGGACAGGTGAATTGGCGGATGGATCGACTATCGGCATTGATTGGGCGAACCAAATGGAGAATCCCGAAGTCGATCATTGTGTGAGCGCAAGTTGTTCATTTAGGCGTGAACATACGATTTCTCGAGTCATTCCAATGAATAAGATGACTGAGCGAAAAATGATCGATGCTGTATACGGAAATCATTCATTACGGATCGAGGGATCCGAGCGGCCGGATTTCAAATGCTCTGGCGATGGAATAGAAGATTTCGGCATCGAAGTAACGGAATTCTTTAATACGGAAAGCGATGCGAGGTTGCTCAAGATTCCTAAATATGCAGTAGAATTGATAAAATCCGGTAATTATCGTCACAAAGATGATATTGATGAGATTCCAGTCAAAGATGTTGTCTATCATGTTGCCGCAACTGGACAGAAAATCCCGTTAAAGGGCATTCTTCGACCTGTTCCAACACACTCCGAAGTCGTTCAGAAATGTCTTGCGAAGATTATCGAAAAGAATGGCAAACACACCAAGTACAACAAATCGTTTCCGGCAATCGATTTGATTGTAGGTGACACAGACTCGGTGATGCGATTTAGTGCAATTCAGGAGCTACTTGAGCCGATATTCTTCTCTCCTAATGCGGAAGAAGTTATTAAGTCGCCATATCGTGAAATATATGTCATCACTCGTAAGAACGAAATTGGTAAAGTCGGTGTACCTCTGCGAGGCAACTTATTTCTCAGCGAGACACTCCTCTTTACCAAGGTATATCAGGAATACCAAGATCATACTCGGGGAGCAAATACCGTTGGTGAGTACTTACAATCACTGGCAAAGCACCTCGTCGATAGATTTCCCATGACACTGTACAGAATCGAAAATGACGATTGGTCGTTTATGGCGGGAACTACCGCATGGAAATTTACGTACGACCAGAATATTGCTATATCTGACATGACGTATGTTAAAGCTACCGAGTGGAGCCGACTCGCTCCAGATGTAGAAGAGCATGAATTGCCACTTTTACTGGCGCAAATGGTGGATAAAGAACGGAAGAAAGCGTTTGCCTGCTACGACAAAGTGTACATTCCGATAGGAGCCGAAGAAGAATAGTTAATGCTCTTCGACGAACTTGACAGCATCCGACGCGAATCGAATCGCTAGGCTTCCGCGCTCCGCTCCGAAGACTCCGCGCCGCCGCTAAACAATGGTGCGTCTCGTTCACTACACTCCCCTACATCCCCTCCCGGAGTCCCCCCATGCAGCTCGGCGCGTTTTCCGTCAGCCTCGCCGTGAAGGACATCCACGCTTCGAAAGCGTTCTACGAAAACCTCGGCTTCACGCCGTTCGCCGGCGACATCACCCAGAACTGGATCATCCTCAAGAACGGCGACGTCGTCCTCGGTCTCTTCCAGGGGATGTTCGAGAAGAACGTCCTCACCTTCAACCCCGGCTGGGACCAGAACGCCCAGACGCTGCCCGCCTTCACCGACGTGCGCGAACTGCAGAAGCAACTGAAGACGAAAGGGATCGCGATCGTCAACGAAGCCGACGAGTCCTCCACCGGCCCGGCGAGCTTCGTCGTCACCGACCCCGACGGCAACGCGATCCTCTTCGACCAGCACGTGTGAGCGGAACCGAATCCTTCCGCAGTTGCATTCACGGCGTCGATCGTGTCTAATGAGACTCCCGCCAGAACTGCCTCCGCCGATCCTCTCCGCCCCGTGGTGCCATGCTCTCCCTCGCGACTCCGCCGCTGGACCGGTTCGACCATCTTCACCGTCGGGAATGGCTGCGCGCCGGCGCGATCGGCCTCGGCGGGCTGACGCTCCCGCAGCTGCTGGCGCAGCAGGCCCGCGCCACGCCGGGCGGCAGGGCGAAGGCGAAATCGGTGATCGTCTTCGGCCTGATGGGCGGGCCGGCGCAGCACGACACCTGGGACCCGAAGCCGGACGCGCCGGCCGAGATTCGCGGACCGTTCGGCACGATCCCGTCGAAGACCGTCGGGCTGCGGGTCGGCGAGTTGATGCCGGAGACCGCGAAGCTGACGGACCGGATCGCGGTGCTGCGGGCGGTGGTGACAAACGACAACGCCCACTCGTCGAGCGGGTACCAGATGCTGACGGGCGTACCGCACCAGCCGCTCAGCCAGGAGAGCGCGACGCCGCGGGCGCCGAACAACTGGCCGTCGCTGGGCGCGATCGTGCGTTACCTTCGCCCGGCCGCCGGCCAGCTCCCCTCGGCCGTCACGCTGCCCGAACATATCTGGAACGACGGCAACTTTCCCTGGCCGGGACAGGACGCGGGCCTGCTCGGCCGCAAGCACGACCCCTGGCTGATCCACTGCGACCCCGCCGACGCCAAGTTCAAGGTCGCCGCGCTGGCACCACCCGACGAGGTGCCGGCCACGCGGCTGACCCACCGGCAGGGGCTGCTCGCGCAGATGGATCGCATGACCGCCAACTCCGCGACCGCGCCCTACGACGCCGGCACGCGCAAGGCCTTCGAGCTGGTCTCCTCCGGTGCCGCCCGCGCCGCCTTCGATCTCGACCGCGAATCCCCGCGCCTCCGGGACCGCTACGGCCGGTCCCGCTTCGCCCAGAGTTGCCTGCTCGCCCGACGGCTCGTCGAAGCCGGCGTCTCGCTCGTGCAGGTCAACTGGACCCGCATCCCGAACCTCCCCAACCAGGGCGGCTGGGACACCCACGCCAAGCACAACGACTCGGCGAAGCAGTTCCTCATGCCGATGATGGACCGCGCATACTCTGCGCTGCTCACGGACCTCGCCGACCGCGGGCTGCTGGACGAGACGCTGGTGATCTGGTTCGGCGAGTTCGGGCGGACGCCGAAGTTCAACGGGAACGGCGGGCGGGACCACTGGGGCCACGTCTTCTCGCTGGCGCTGGCCGGGGGCGGGGTGCGCGGCGGGACGGTATACGGCGCGAGCGACAAACACGCCGCGTTCCCGACCGACGGCCGCGTCGAACCGCGCGACCTGATCGCCACGGTCCTGCACCAGCTCGGCTTCGCCCCCGACGCCGAACTCCGCGACGCCGAGAACCGCCCCTTCCCCGCCAGCCGCGGCAGCGTGATTCACGCGATCGTGTGACGAGCGACGGATTCCGACGGATGCCCCGCGACGAGCGTCTCGACAGTCGTCCGAACGACAACGGGATTCAAGCCTCGGACGCATTTGGACAACTTTCGCGGTTTGCCAGCGCAAGGTGTGCGGAGGTCGGTTAGGATCGATGCGTCCACCGCACGATTGCCGCCCGCCCAGCCGGTCACGGCGCCACGCGTCCCCCGAACGAGTGACCGCCATGTCGGAACAACGCTCGCTCTCGCCGCCGGTCGCCTCCGTGGCGCGGGCGCTCGAAGAAAGCGAAGCCTTCCTGCGCCTGACCCAACACGCCGGACGCGTCGGCAGTTGGGAGTGGGATCTCGCCACGAACCGGTTCAAGTGGTCCGAGGAAATGGCCCGGCTCCACGGCCTGGGCCTCCAGGCGTTTGACGGCCGATTCGAATCGATCCAATCGTATTGCCACCCGGACGACCTGCCCAAATTGTTATCCGCGATGGAAGTCGTGCGGCAGGGGGACGATATTCGCACGCTCGAATATCGGATTCGGCCGCGCACCGGCGGCGAGCTGTGGCTGCTCCTGCAAGGCCACATCCTTCGCAGCGATGATGGCGTTCCCCAGCGCGTGCTCGGCATCGCGCTGGACATCACCGAACGCAAGCGGACGGAGCAGGCGCTCGCCGAGAGCGAAGCGCGCCTGGCGATGATCGTGCGCGAGCAGACCGAGTTCATCGTGCAATGGCTGCCCGACGGCACGCGGACGTTCGTCAACCAGAGTTACTGCCGGTACTTCGGCGTCACCGAAGCCGAGTGCCTGGGCACCAGTTTCTATCCGTTGGTCGCGCCGGAGCACCGGGAGGCGGTCCGCCGAAAGATCGCCGAGCTGACGCCGGAACAACCGGAAGCGATCAACGAACACGAATCGATCACCTGCGACGGGGAACGCCGCTGGCAGCAGTGGATCGACCGGGGCCGGTTCGACGCCGACGGCCGGCTGATCGACCTGATCTCCACCGGTCGCGACATCACCGACCGCAAGCGGGTGGAAATCGAGTTGCGCGAGATGGTGTCGCTGCACCGGGCGATCCTGGAATCGTCGCTGGACGGGTTGATCGTCATGGATGCGGCGGGGCGGGTGGTGGAGTTCAACGCAGCGGCGGAGGCGATCTTCGGGCACCGGCGGGAGGACGTGATCGGCCGGGGTATGGCCGAGCGGATCATCCCGCCCGAGTACCGGGCCGGCCACGCCGCCGGGATGCAGCGATACCTCGCGACGCGGACGCCGCACATGATCGGCCGACGCGTCGAGATGCCGGCGCTGCGGGCCGACGGCAGCGAAGTGCGCGTGGAACTGGCGATCTGCGAGATCCCCGGTCGGAACCCGCCGCTGTTCTCCGGGGTGGTGCGGGACATCAGCGCGCGGTTGAAGCTCGAGGAGCAGTTGCGGCAATCCCAGAAGATGGAGGCGGTCGGCCAGCTCGCCGGCGGCATCGCGCACGATTTCAACAACCTGCTGACGGTCATCTCCGGCTACAGCGATCTGCTGTTGCAGATGCTGCCGGCCGGCGACCCCCGCGCCGAGATGGCGCAGCAGATCCATCGCGCCGGCGAGCGCTCCGCGGGGCTGACGCGCCAGTTGCTCGCCTTCAGCCGCCAGCAGGTGCTGGCACCCCGCGTGATCGACCTCAACGAGGTCGTCCGCGAAATGGAGAAGATGCTCAAGCGGCTGATCGGCGAGGACATCGCGCTGACGACGCAGTTGCATCCGGCGCTCGAACCGATCCACGCCGACCCCGGCCAGATCGAGCAGGTGCTGCTCAACCTCGCCGTGAACGCGCGCGACGCCATGCCCCGCGGCGGACGGCTCGTCATCGGTACGGACAACGTGGCGGGGCCGACCGGCCCACAAGTGCGGCTGACGATCGCGGACACCGGCGAAGGCATGACGCCGGAGGTGCAGGCGCGCATCTTCGAGCCGTTCTTCACCACGAAAGAGGCCGGCCACGGTACCGGGCTGGGACTCGCCGTGGTCCACGGCATCATCAAGCAGAGCGATGGCACCATCGCCGTCCGCAGCGCCCCGGGCGCCGGCGCCACCTTCACCATCGAGTTCCCCGCCGCGCCCCGCCAGCCCCGCGCCGAAAAGGCCGCCGTCCGGCCCGCACTGCCCCGCGGCGACGAGACGATCCTCCTCGTCGAGGACGACGAATCGGTCCGCGCCTTCAGCTCCCATGTACTCAAGCAATGCGGCTATGCCGTTCTGGAAGCCGTCGACGGCACCGAGGCGCTTCGCGCCGTCGCCGCCGCCAACCGGCCCATCGACCTGCTCGTCACCGACGTCGTCCTCCCCGGCCTCGGGGGCCGACTCGTCGCCGAACGCTTCGCCCAGCTCCACCCCGGCGCGCGCATCTTGTACCTCTCCGGCTACACCGACGACGCCGTCATCCGCCACGGCATCGAGCACGAGCGCGTCCACTTCCTGCAAAAACCGTTCACGCCCAGCGCGCTCGCGGCCAAGGTCCGCGACGCGCTGAACCGGTGATCGGTCGCCGGAAGATAAACGGGTATTGGAATCTTTTGAGAAGTGCGATCGGGAATGACCGAAATCGTGCGAACCAGGTCCGGGCCACGAAATCGGTCATTCCTCTTCCGAGCGATTACCGATCGGCGTCAGCCGCCTTTCTGCATGCTCTTGCCGAGCCCCTGCATTTCCGTGCCGAGTTCCATGAGTTCGGCCGGAGTCAGCTTGCCGCCGGTCGCGGCCTTGGTAATCGACTCCATCATCCGCTTCTGGGCGGCGTCCATCTGCGGCTTGAACTTCTCCCCGATCGCCTTGTCCTGGCTCTTGGTGACCTTGATTTCCTTCCCCTGCTTGGCGAGGTCGGAGAGCTTCGCGAAGCTCGCCTTCAGGGCCGCCTTGTCCCCCTTTTCGAAACCGTCGGCGATCTTGTTCATCTCGTCGACAATCTGCTGGGCGATGGATTCGGCCTTGGCCTGATTGCCGCCGCAACCGACCGCGCCGAACACCAACGTCGCCGCCAGACCCAGAATCAGAAACGTACGCATGGATCCGTCCCGAATGGTTCGGTCCGTCGCGGAGCGGGCCGGGGTGGACCGTCGATCGCGGAACCGTGCCGGGATGCTATGGGATTCCCGCCACGCGATCAATGGCGAACCGATTCCCCGGCGCGGCGCGATCCGGCGGCCGCTAAGATGCGTACGGAACGTCATCGGTACAGGAGCGGATTTCGCCATGCGCGGGCAACGAATCGGCAGCTGGTTCGCGGGGATCGTCATCGGTATCGCCGTGACGGGTTGCGGGGCCGGGTCGTCGGGGCCGGCACCGGTGCCGGAAGTCGAGATTCCGCCGGAGGCGCGCATTCCGCCCCGGTTCACGGGGCCGTCGCGGACCCGCCTCGCGGCCGGAGAGGCGATCCCGGAACTCCGCTGCGTCGGTTGGCTCAATGGCGAACCGCGGCCGTTCGCGCCGAACGGACCCAAGCTCCACGTCGTCGATGTCTGGTCGCACTGGTGCCCGGAGTGCCACAAATTCGCCCCCGCGCTCGCCGATCTCAAACGCAAATACGCCGACCGGGGGGTGCAATTTCTCAGCGTCACCGACATGCCGAAAGCCGTCGCGGAACGGTACAACCACGTCGGTGGCATCGACTGGCCCTCGGGCTACGGCCTGGCGGTCGAACTGATCGACGAACTGGGAGCCGTCAACAAGGGCATGGCGGAGATGACGCGGGGGTACAACATCGGGCCGACGATCTATGTTGTCGGTCCCGATCGCAAAGTGGTGGGTTCGGATGAAAGCGGCCGCTGGCGGCACATGTCGCGCGCGGAGATCGTCGCCAAACTCGAGAAGGTTCTCGAGGCCGCGCTGGAGGCATCGACGGGGAAATGATCGCGTTCAGCGTTGCAGGCCGGCCGCGAGCAGACGCAGGATGGGCGCGGCGCTGATCTGTCGGCCCGGCAGCGCCGGCGCGGGGGCCGTTTTCGGTTCGGGTGGCAACTCGCACGCCTGCACGCAGATCGTCTGCATCGGCTTCTTCGGGTCCGGCGTCCAGACGATCTTGCCCGGCCGGAACGATTCGAGGAACGTGCGGAGCTGATCGTACTTCGCCCGCATCTCGGCGGCGTAATACCGTTCGCGTTCGGCGTTCTTCCGCTCCGCTTCGAGCGCGGAGCGGGCTTCCTCGGCGGCGCGTTCCGCGGCCTCGGCGCGCTCGGCCGCCGCCCGCAGGCTCGCCGCGGCGTACGCCGCGCCACCCAGCAGCACCAAGACCATCACCGCCGCCGTCGCCGCCGCGCCCGACAGCCGCGGCCGTCGGCCGAACCACGACAGCAAGCGCCGCGATACCGACGCCGGACGCGCTTCCACCGATTCCCCGACCGCGTGCCGGTGGAGGTCGTCCACCAGCGCCGCGGCGCTCGCGTATCGTTTCGCCGGGTTCTTATGGAGGCACTTCAGAACGATCGCTTCCAGATCGTTCGGAAGTTCCGGCGAAAAACGGCTCGGAGGAATCGGGGCGTCGTTGAGCACCTTCAACACGATGTCGAGGGTGGTGCGGCCATCGAAGGGCGGCCGGCCAGTCAGCAGTTCGTAAAGGATCGCCCCGAGGGAATAGACATCCGACGCGGGGCCGACTTCCTTGTCGCCGGTGGCTTGTTCCGGCGAGATGTAGCTGGGCGTGCCGAGGACCGCGCCGGTTTCCGTGACCGGACGGGCCAGGGCCGAGGATTCGAGCGACTTCGACAGGCCGAAGTCGGTCAGCTTCGGCGTTTCGCCGGCGAAGAGGATGTTCGCGGGCTTGAGGTCGCGGTGGATGATGCCGCGATCGTGGGCGAACTGGACGGCGGCGGCGAGTTCGGACACGAGCCGCACGGCGGCGGCGGGCGTCCACGGCGTGCCGACGAGCCGATCCGCCAGCGTGCCGCCGTCCACGTGTTCGAGGACGATGTACGGCAGCCCGGCGTGCTCGCCGGCGCGGATCAATTTCACCACGTTCGGATGTTGCAGGGCCGCGGCCGAGACTTCCCGGCGGAACCGCTCCCGTTCGAGGGCGCTGGCGTGGGCGCCGGCGAGGAGGACCTTCACGGCGACGATCTGCTGGTTCGCCAGATCCCGCGCCTTGTACACAACCCCCATTCCGCCGCGACCGAGTTCTTGCAGGACCTCAAAACCGGGCAAACTGGGCGGTGCGACGGAAGTCGCGGTTTCGATATGCGGCAGGGTTGGCGAATCGCGCCAGCCAGCGCCGGCGTTCGCTGCAACATCCTTGGGGGATGCCGTTTGCGGCGAGCAGGCAGTAGCAAGACCACGATCCATCACAACCTCTATCACAACCGGCGAACACGAGAGAAGACGACAGCGGGCGAAGATTCTCTCACGCCGGGTTACATTTTCGATACGTTGGTAGGCCCCAAATCTTTATCCGCGAAGCCGTTGTTCACCGAACTTTTTCGATGGTCCCCGGAGAGTACCCGCCGACGGGCGGATTCATACGGGAAATTTCCATGAGAGACTTCGGCCCTGTCTTGGGGGTTCGCCTCAACGGGACGCGGATTTCGGCGATTGTCGTTCTCTAGATCCATAAACGGGCGTACGGCGGCGTTCTCACCGCGCGGGGGAGGAAGTCTCATCGTCCTATCACGTCGGAATCGGATCAACTTGCGCGGATTGCCGGAAGAAGCGCCGTACGGACGCCGGCTCTCAGTTCTTCGCGGCCGGTTTGTCGTCCGGCTTCAAACTCAGCACGAAGTCGATCAGGTCCTGCACTTCGTCCGGGGTGAGCTTCGTGTGCGGCGGCATCGGCGTGCCGGGGATGCCGTGCAGGATGCGCGGGTAGAGGCGTTCCTTCTCGCGGCCGCCCTTGAAGCGGCCGGTGGTCAGGTCCCGCGGCTTGTTCGGCAGGCCGTCGCCCCCCTGGTGTGGCGGGTCGTTCTTCTTGTCGTTGACGGCCGGGCCGTCGCCGCGGCCTGTCGCCCCGTGGCACGAGGCGCACGCCGTCTTCGCCGTGTTCAGGAACAACTGCTGGCCCCGCGCCACCGATTCCGGCGTCGACGGCTTGAACACCGGCAGCGGCACCGGATCGCCGACCACGGCTTCGCGCTCCACGCGCGCCGCGATCGCCTTCCAGTCCGGGTCTTCCTCGTTCGTTTCGGCTTCGAGCCGATATCGCTCCGCCAGCCCGGCGCGGGTCAGCGTGCGCAGGTGCGCCACGACGGCGCGCAGCTCCTCGTCGGTCATCCGGTCCTGGAAGCCCCACATGGCCGTGCCCTCGATCCCGTGGCGCAGGATGTAGAGCAGGTCGTCGTCGGTGGGGATACCGCCGTTGTCGCCCTTGCGGGTGCCGGTGAACTTGTACTTGTCGCGGCCGAAATAGCGGGCGAGGGGCGTCAGGCCGGCGAGGCCCTTGCCGTCGCCCTTCTCGCCGTGGCAGTAAGCGCAGTGTTTGATGAAGAGCGCGGCGCCGTTGGGCGGAGTCGCCGCGGGTTCGGGAGCCGGGCGCTGGAAGAATCCGTGCACCGCCGTGCCGCCGGCGAACCAGCCACCGAGGAGGAGCAGCGGCGCGAGGCCGATGAATCCCTGGCCCAGCTTCGAGACTTTGGAACTCGACTCCGCCATCGCTCACGGCTCCGAAAACGTACGGAAAGGTCCTGAATGAAATACCGAGGAATCGCGGGGAATTCAACCGAGGACCAACGAGGTGGAACCAATGAACGACTCGGCGGGTCGTACCACCGCGCTTTTCCCCCTCCCCCTTGAGGAGGAGGGCCGGGGTGGGGGGGTCGTCTTGTCCC
Organism: Gemmataceae bacterium; assembly: GCA_022842245.1. Taxonomy (GTDB): domain Bacteria; phylum Planctomycetota; class Planctomycetia; order Gemmatales; family Gemmataceae; genus Limnoglobus. Next base: position 19,371 of record JALHPZ010000035.1, on the reverse strand, counting down.
CTCCCCCCCCTTGAGGGGAAGGGTTAGGGTGGGGGGAATTTCGGGCTTGTCGTGATCCCCGTCACCCCCAGCCTAACCCTCCCCCTTGAGGGGGAGGGGATAAAACCGCGAACGCCTCACTTCGCCTTACTTCTCGCCCCACACTTTCGGCGACTGGAATCCCTTGGGCTTCGGTTGGCTCTTCGGGGCCACCGCTTCCTTTGCATACGCGGCGAGGCGCTTCTGCAATTCCGCCACGCGGGCCGTCTCCTTCTCGGCGAGGTTCGTCTTCTCGTACGGGTCGTCCTTCAGATTGAACAGTTCGATCGTCTTCGGTCCGGCCTTCGGGGCCTCGCCGTCGGGGTCGTCGGTGCCGTTCTTCACCACCAGCTTCCAGTCGCCAGCCCGGATCGCGCCGCCCGCCGGCGTCGCGTTCAGCAGAATCGCATCGTGCGGCGTCGGTTTCCCCTCCAGGAGCGTCGGTCCGATGTCGCGGCCGTCCACCGGCAGCGGCTGCTCCGCCTTCGCCCCGCCGAGTTTCAGAAGCGTCGGGTACCAGTCCACCGCGTGCAACGGCTCGATGCAAGTTTTCCCCGCGGGGATCTTCCCGTCCCACGTGGCGAAGGCCGCGACGCGCACGCCGCCCTCGTAGAGCGTCCCTTTTCCGGCGCGGTACGGCCCGTTGTCGGTGATCGTGCCCGGCGATGGTCCGCCGTTGTCGCTGCTGAAGACGAAGAGCGTGTCCTTGCGCACCCCCGCCTTCTCGACCGCGTCGACGATCTGCCCCACGGCCTCGTCCATCGCCGCCAGCATCCCGGCGTATTTCTGCCGGTTCCCCTTCAGCTTCCCGAACGGCTTCAGGTAACTGTCAGGTACCTGCATCGGCGTATGCACGGCGTTGAACGGCACGTACAGGAAGAACGGCTTCTTGCCGGCGTGCTCCACCACGAACCCCCCCGCCGCCTTCGCGATCAGGTGCGTGCTGTAGCCTTCGTCGCGATTGACGGCGTCATTCTTGTGCCAGTCGAAGCCGCCGTCGCGGATGTGGGTGAAGTAGTCGAGCGCGCCGTTGTAGTGGCCGTACTGGAAATCGAAGCCGCGTTTGGTCGGGAGGTAGTCGCGTTGGAAGTGGCCGAGATGCCATTTGCCGACGATGCCGGTGGCATAGCCGGCGCCCTGCAGCGCCTGCGGGAGGGTGCGCTCGTCGAGCGGCAGGCCGTACCGCGCCCACGGCCGCACGACGCCGACCTGCAAGCCGTGCCGCATCGGATACCGGCCGGTCAGGAGCGCCGCGCGCGTCGGGCTGCACACCGGCTGCACGTAGTGCGCGTCCAGGATCGTGCCGGCTTTCGCGAGCTTGTCGAGGTGCGGCGTCGGGATCACCGTCCCACCCATGAAGCCGCAATCGGCGCGGCCCAGATCGTCCGCGAGAAGGAACACGACGTTCGGCCGGTCCGCCCCCCGCGCCGCCAGGCTCGAAGCGAGAAAGACCAGCGCGAGGCGAAGGACCATGACCTGCTCCCGGGAAAGCGGCCGGATCTGCTATCTTTCATATCCCGCCGGCTCGATTAAGCCGGCGGCTTTGCGGCGGTGGAAGTTCGCCACCTGCCGCACCGTGGCGTCGGGGTCGTTCTTCGCGAGGTCGTCCGTCCAGTCGGCGAACTTCAGCTTCCGCTCGCACGCCACGCGGACCGCGCCCGCGCGCACGGCCGGTTCGGCGTCCCGCGCCAGCCGCTCCAGCCACGGGCCGATGTCCCGTTCCGATTCGCGCGACAGATCGACCAGCAGTCTCAACCGTTCGACCGCCTTCGGATGCGTCAGCCGCCGGCCCAAGTCGATCTCTTCGGCGCTGCGGCCGTGGCTCTCCAGCACCGCCTCGCAGATTGCGCGCACCTTCGCATCGGGGTCGTTCATCCAGCGGAACAGTTCCTCGTCGCCGACCGGAGCCGCGTCGCCGGCGGCACCGATGGCCGCGAGCGCCGCGGCACGCACCTCCGCCTCGGCATCGTCCAGCAACGGCCGCATACGATCCGCGAGCTTCACGCGCACCGCCAGCTTGGCCGCGATTACCTTCGATTTCGCCGAGGCCTTCAATCCGAGTTCCACCGCTGTCCGGCATGGCTCCGCCAGCGAGTCGTCCGCCTGTTCCAGGATCGCCGGCAGCACGAAGACCACCGCGTCCCGGCCCGGTTCGCCGTAGCCCGGCATCTCCGTCACGAGCGCCCGCGCCAGTGCCGGGTCCATGGACCGGCCATGATAGACTTCGCGGATCGCCATCGCGAGCGCCGAACAGGTCGCCGCGTCGCCGTCCCGCAGGGCCTCGTGGAGGAACGGCTGTCCCGCTTCGCCGAACTGGACCAGCGCCCGCGCGCGGTCCTCCCGGTGAGCGTCCGACGTGGCGGTCCGCAGTTCATACGCCACCAGCCGCGCGTGCAGGCTCGACCAGTTCCACGCGGTGCCGCCGACCATCAGGAACAGGAATGCGATCGCGAAGAGGCCGTACAACCGCCGCCGAGACTGGGTCGCCATGCGGAATCCTCCCGATGGCGGAAGGGTACTCCGAGACGGAGGGAAGGTTCAAGTACAAGTCTTCCGTTTTGCATTTCTCATTTTGCATTGGTCCGAGCATGACCGGAACAATGCAAAATGAGAAATGAAAAATGCAAAACGATCAGCATCGACCGAGGAAATCCAACGATTTCTTCGCCACGTTCACCGCGTCGTAGCTGTGGCGGCTCAATTCGACCGACGCGATGCCCTTGAAGTCGATCGCGCGCAGGGCGGCGAAGACGTCGGCGAAGTCGACGGTGCCTTCGCCGAACATGAGGTGGTCGTGCACGCCGGGCTTCATGTCGTCGAGGTGGATGTTCCAGAGCCACTTCTGCCACTTCCGAATGTGATCGCCGATCGGCAGCTCGCCGGTGCAGACGAGATGGCCGACATCGAGCGTCAGCCCGAAGTTCGGGTGGTTCACCTTCGCATGCAGTTCCGCGAACTTGTCCATCGTGTCGATGAACATCCCCGGCTCCGGTTCGAACGCGAGGCGGATCTGGCTGTTCGCCGCGTCCTCGACGAGCGGTTGGATCGCCTCGACGAGCCGGTCCATCGTGGCATCGAACGTGGCCGCATCGGTCGGCGTGCCGGACCAGAGGCTCACGACGTCGACGTCGAGCGCAACGGCGAGCGCGACGTGCTTGTAGAGGAACGTCAGCCGCCGGTCGCGGTCGTCGGGATTCGGCGAGACGAGTGTCGGCTGGTGCTTGCGGCGCGGGTCGAGCAGGAATCGGGAGCCGGTCTCGACGACGCAGGCGAGGCCGTGCTTGCGGAGGCGCTCGCGGAACGACAGGATCGATTCGTCGCCCTCGTCCGGCAGGCCGAGGTGGTTCGTATCCGGCGTGAAGGCGACGCCGCCGTAGCCCAGCTCGGCAAGGATCGCGAGCGCGTCGTCGAGCCGATGGTGGGCGAAGCCGTTCGTGTTGTAACCGAGGATCATACAGGCATTCTAGCTCGTCTTGCACGATCTTCCGCGATCGCCGTACACTCGCGGCCGTGTACTTTCAATCGCCGACGTTTCTGCACATCTTCCTGCCGCTCGTGCTGCTGGGGTATTACCTAGTGCCGGCGGCGCGGACGACGCTGCGCAACACCGGCCTCTTCGCCGCCAGCGTCCTCTTCTATGCCTGGGGCGAACGCGATTACGTCCTCGTGCTGCTCGGCTCGCTCGCCGTCAACTACGCCTATGCCCGCGTCATCGAACGTTCGGCGCGCCCGAAGCTCTGGCTCGTCGGCGCCGTCCTCGCCAACCTCGCCCTGCTCGGCTGGCTCAAATACGCCGCGTTCCTCGCCACGACCATCGGTATCAAGCCGCCCCGCACGCACCTGCCCATCGGCGTCTCGTTCTTCACCTTCCAGGCCATCAGCTATCTCGTCGACGTCTACCGCCGCGAGGTTCCCGCCGAGCGGAGCTTCCTGCGCTTCGGACTGTACGTCTTCCTCTTCCCGCACCTGATCGCCGGGCCGATCGTCCGCTACGCCGACCTCGCCGCAAGCCTCGCGACCCGCGACCACACCGTCGAACGGTTCTCCGACGGCGTCCGCCGCTTCACGTTCGGCCTCGCGAAGAAGGTGCTCCTCGCCGACACCTTCGCCGTCGTCGCCGATCAGGTCTTCCGCATCCCGCCCGCCGACCTCGCGCCCTCCGCCGCGTGGATCGGCATGGTCTGCTACTCGCTGCAAATCTACTTCGACTTCTCCGGCTATTCGGACATGGCCATCGGCCTCGGCAAGATGTTCGGCTTCGAGTTCGCCGAGAACTTCCGCCACCCCTACGCCGCCGCGAGCGTCACCGACTTCTGGCGCCGCTGGCACATCAGCCTCTCCAGCTGGTTCCGCGACTACGTCTACATCCCGCTGGGCGGCAGCCGCGGCGGAGCGTTCAGCACGTATCGGAACCTGCTGATCGTCTTCCTGCTCTGCGGCCTCTGGCACGGGGCGAACTGGACCTTCGTCGTCTGGGGCCTCTGGCACGGGCTGTTCCTCATCGCGGAGAGGATGCTCCCGATCTCGCGATTGCCGACGCTTGTGACACGACTCATCACCCTCTTCGCCGTGCTGCTCGGCTGGGTCTTCTTCCGCGCCCAGACGCTCGAACAGGCCGGGGGCATCTTCGCGGCGCTCTTCGGGTTCACGAATGGAACGTACATCGCCGCGGACGTGCTGACGAACGCGGGGTGGCTCGCGCTCGTCGCGGGTGCGCCGTTCTGCCTGCCGCTGGGCGCGTGGTTGAAGGCGAAGGGCGTGCCGGCACCGTTCCTCCTGGCGGCGCAGGCCGTGCTGCTCGTCCTCGCCGCGGCGGCCATCGCGGGGAATACCTACTCGGCCTTCATCTACTTCCGGTTCTAAGCCATGACCGGTTCGATTCCGAAACTCTCGTTAGCCAGCTTGCGGTCGCGAATCCGCACACCGGCGGACACGCGCCTCGCCGACCGGCTCGCCATCGCCGTCTTCGCGCTCTTCCTCATGGTCCCTTTCGCCGGTTTTCTCCTCCGCGAACCGAAGTTGCCCGTCAACGAAAACCGCCCGCTCCATCCGCTGCCCGACCGACCCGTGAAGCGCTGGCAGTGGACGGCTTTCCCCTTCACCTTCGACCGCTACTTCAACGATCGCGTCGGCTTCCGCCCCGAACTCCTCGACCTCCGCCGCCGCCTCCTCCTCGACGCGCTCGGCGATTCCACCGCCGACCTCGTCTGGGTCGGCCGCGATGGCTGGCTGTTCACCAATAGCATCGGGCCGAACAGCCTGCCGATGCCGCCGGTCGAAGTCGAGCAACGACTCGCCGGCTGGGTCGACGCCCTGCGCGCCCGCCGCGACTGGCTCGCCGCGCGCGGCATCCGCTATGTCGTCGTTGTCGCGCCGGAGAAATCGAGCGTCTATCCCGAGTTCCTTCCGGACGCGATCCGCCGCCATCCACCGCCGGAGATCGGCGCGATCCTGCGCGAACGCCTCGGTCCGGAAATCATCCTCGACCCCGCGGACGCGATCCGCGCCGCGAAGCCGACGACGCCGCAACTCTACTTCCGACTCGACACGCACTGGACTGACCCCGGCGCGTTCCCCGCCTACCGCGAACTCGGCGACCGGCTGGCGCGCGCTGTGCCTGGATTCCGGGCGAAACCTTACGAGAAGTTCTGGCACCAACCGAACGTGAACGACGATTGCGACCTCCCCAAGGTGCTCGGGCGACCGCCTGCGGACTGGATCGAAACGATGCCGATCTTCCGAGTGGAAGGGGACGCCTATCGGGAATTGCCCGACGATTCGATCCTCGCGCAGCTGCGCGATCGGACGGACGGGCTGCGGCACATCCTCCCGTACGTCGTGGAATCGCCGGTCGGCGTCGGACGGGCGGTGTACCTGCACGATTCGTTCGGCCACAATTTGAAACGGATGCTGGCGAGCGATTTTCGCCGGCTCGTCTGCGCCGGGAGTTACGGTTTTCCAACCGATGTGATCGATGCCGAGAAACCGGACGTGGTCATTCAGCTTTTCGTCGCCCGCGCCGTCACGCTCGCGGATGCGAAACCGATCCGACTCGACTGAAAACCCAACCGCCCGCGGAGCCTTCCGCGGGCGGCTTCTCTTCGAAACTCCCGATCAGTCCGTGTTCGCGAGGGTCTCGCCGCCGTTGCGGGTGACAAGCGCGGCCAGTGTGCGGATATCGGTCGTCGATCGCAGGAACCGCACCGAACCGTCGGCATAGAGGACGTTCACGCCGCCGGTGTGGAAGCCGTAGACCTGGCCGGTCCCGTCGACGTTGTAGAAGGGGTGCGGGTAGGTGCCGAGCGCCTCGCCATTGGTGACGTTGATGGCGTACTGGCCGGGGAACGAAAGCCCGTCGGCGGAGGAACCCCGCAGGACGTTCAATTCGCTGGCGGGCCGGCACCAGCCGCCGCCGTTGACGCGATTGTTGCCGCCGGCGGTGACGGCGAGCTTGCCGTTGCGGTAGACGTTCGGCCGGCCGGCGCTCTCGGTCAGGTGGATGGTGTTGCTCAGACCATCCGTGAAGTCGGCAAAGCGAAGTTTGGTCGTCTTCGAGATGGCACCATTGTTGACTCTGCCAGTGCCAGGCGTGATGAGGCCGAGCGTTTCCAGTTCGGGCGAGACGCCGTAGAAGCCGGAGTAGTCGCCGTTGGCGACGATGTTCGTCCAAGCGGGCGACGTGTCGGGCGCGCCGTCAACGATCTGGCCGTTCGGGGCGGACGGGCACTCGACCACCTTCAAGCGCGTCGCGAAGCCGGGGTTCAGGTTCGCCGGCTGGTGCCAGTTCACATTCAGGTTCACATTGTTGTAGACGTTGTCCTGCTCGAGGTAGGGAAGGAGGTACGTCAGCCAGCGGACGCGGACCGTGCTGGTGGCGTTCGGGCGGATATTGCTCGGCAGGCCATTGTTCGGGTCATGGAAGTTGTGGAAGCCAAGGCCGAGCTGCTTGAGGTTGTTGGTGCAGGTGCTGCGGGCCGCGGCCTCGCGGACCTTCTGCACGGCCGGCAGCAGCAGGCCGATCAGGATCGCGATGATCGCGATCACCACCAGCAGTTCGATCAACGTGAACCCGCGGCGGCGGGACGGAATGCGGCGGACCATGGGACTCTCCTGTCAGGGGTTTCGGGGGCAATCACTTCTTGAGGACGAACGGTTCGATCGTGGTCGGGCCGGTGGCGACTTCGGCGGCGAAGCCGGAGCTTTCGGGGCGGGCGTACTTCGCGGGAATGCGGTTCACCGGTCCGGCATCGGCGTGGACGGTCGCCCAGAGTTCGACCGTGACGCGGTAGGAACCGGCCGGGGCGCCGTCGTCGCCGTCGTAGGTCGTGAGCTTGTAGACGCCGTTCGCGTTGGTCTTCCCCCGCGGTTTCACACCGGTATCGCCCACGGGGTGGAACACGACCGTCGCGTTCGCGACCGGCTTGGTCCCCTCGAGTATGCGGCCCTCGACCGCGAACGTCGGCTTGCGATCGGACTCCGCCTTCCCGCAGCCGAGTGGGCCGAACGCGAGCGCGAGCAGGACGAGACAGGAGATGGCAGGTCGTTTATACATGACTTAATCGATCGTGTTAGTAGATTATTTACTGCACCAAGATTATCGTCATGATCATGATTAGACAAGAGCAAAAAAACACCACAACGAGATCTTCGATGCAAAGTGTTTAGCGAAAGGTATTTAGGACTGGAAAAAAATGAAGATTAAATTGGTCGAACTGGTGATAATTAACGGGCATGCCATTGATCGACTACGGACTCATGAACAACACATAGCCGGACCATGCCAGTATCGCCGCGAGCAAGGCGTAGAGGACGCGAGTCAGACGGGGGTCGACGGCGGGGACCTCGCCGTCGTCGGCATCGGTCGGCTCCTCGCCATCGTCGGATACGCGGGTTCGCAGTGTCAGTTCAGCAGCCGACATCGGTTCGGTCGGTTCGGCGGCGGTGCCGATCTCCACGGTCCCGGCGGCCGGATCGCACGGCGGCGGTGTGGCCACCGTGACGCCGGGCAATGGTTGCACGGCGTCGGGCGCCAGCGCGGCGGTGGGTGAACCTTCGTTGGCGACGGTGCTGGTCGGGCGGGTGAAAAAGCGGCTGGGGAAGTCGGTTGGCGTGGCGAACGGCGCGAGTGCGCGGGCCGCCTCGGAGGCCCACTGGAAGCGCTCCTCCGGCTGTTTCGCGAGCATGGTTTCGACGATGTCGGCCAGAGCGGGCGGCACGGTCGGCGCGAGCTGGCGAATCGGCACCGGGCGCTCGCTCGCGAGTTGAAGGATCTTCGTCCGGGCATCGCCGTCCGGGAAGGGCGGCCGGCCGGTGAGCAGGAAATAGAGCGTGGCGCCGAGGCTGTAGATGTCGGCGCGGCCATCGACCTGCGAGCTGAGCGCCTGTTCGGGCGCGAGGTACTCGACGGTGCCGAGTATGACGTCGGATTGGCCCAGTTGCGTGAGGACCTCGCCGACGACGCGAACGATGCCGAGGTCGAGGATCTTGGCGATGCCGCGGCGGTCGAGCAGGATGTTGGCGGGCTTGATGTCGCGGTGAACCAGGCCGGCATCGGAGGCGTGCTGGAGGCCGAGGGCGATCTGGCGTCCGCATTCGGCGGCTTCGGCGGCAGCAAACGGGCCGTATTGGGCGACGGCGGCCTGGAGGCTGACGCCGTCGACGTATTCCATGACGAGGTAAGGCGGGTCCGACTCGGGGTTGGCGTCGAAGACCTGGATGATGTTGGGGTGCGAGAGCTTCGCGGAGGCCAAGGCCTCGCGGACGAATCGCTCCCGCGCCAGTGGAGTATTGTCGGCGGCCTTGCGGAGCACCTTGACGGCGACGCGTCGGCCGGTGTTCATTTGTTCGGCGAGGAAGACCTGGCCCATGCCGCCGCGCCCGATCCGGGACTGGATCCGGTAGTCGCCGAGGACGAAGCCCTGGTAGCGGCCGTGGCCGAGCTGATCGGCTTGGAAGGGGGTCAGCAGGCCATCGTCGACGAGGCGATCGAGAAGTTCCTCGGGTTCGAGGGCATCGAGTTCGAGCGGGTCGAGCCGGGCCAGGTAGCGGCGCAGGCGGTCCTCGGCCACAAGTTTGCTCTTGCGGATCAGCGAAACCGTCGCGTTCGACGTGACCGGGATCGACATAGAAGTTCACACGGCGCCGGCGTATGGCGCGAAGCGGTCTGGGGAGACCGATGTTCGCGGGAAGCTTAGTACATGTTCGCAGACTGCAGGGCCGGAAAAACCGACACGTCCGGAAAATGTTCGCGGAGGCGACTGGATTCTCGACGGCGCCTGTTCTACGGTTCGAACGGACCATTGCGGACCTCGCGCACCGCGGAAGCGGGAAAGGCGGCATTGCCATGATGCAACGACGATCGGCGTTCCGCCGCCGCGCGGGCGTGGCCACGGTCGAAGCGGCCGTCGTGCTGGCGCTCCTGCTCGTGCCGGTGATCATCGGAGTTTGGGAAGTGGGCCGTCTGGTTTACGCCCAGCAAGTCGTTACCAACGCGGCGCGGGAGGGCGCACGGCTGGCCGCCCAGGGTCGCGTCGTAAACCGACTGGGCACGCCCACGGAGATCGCCTTCAACAGCGGCACGCCGAACGTGGCCGACACCGTCTATCAAGCGATCGTGACCGGCGGTCTGTCGGGCCTCACGCGGGCGGACGTGACCATCCGCTTCGGGTTCGAGGGTGAGACCCCCAGTGCGAACCCCTCCAAGCTGCCGTATCAGGGACTGAAGAACGAACGCTTCCGCGTCTTCGTCTCGGTGCCCTGGGACAAAGTCAAATGGGTGAATCTCGGACTCGTGAACCCCACCACCGTGGAGTACACGGTCGACTGGCAGATGCTCGTGGACGACACCTTTACCATCAACGTCGACCTTCCGAAATGGTGATACCGGAGAGCCAATCATGATCGCACGCGGACCGCGGGGCCGATCGGGACGACGCAGCGGGGCGACCACCGTCGAGGTGGCCGTCGTCCTCAGCGTGTTTCTGATGTTCCTCTTCGGCATCTTCGAATACTGCCGCTACCTGATGGCCATTCAGGTGACGACCAACGCGGCGCGCGACGGCGCGCGCTACGCCGTCGTCAACCTCGGCAAGGGCGCGAGCTTCGCGACCGCCAACTACAGCGACGGCGTCACCACCTACCCGTCCATCCGAAGCTATGTCACGCAACGGATGGGCGGCATGAACAACATGATCGACGGCTACGCCGTCTCGGTGTTCGCCTGCGACTCCTACTACCTCAACCAGCCGGTGCCGACCATCGTGGCGAAGACCGGCGCCTGGAACGCCGCCCAGTTCGGCGAACGGATCGCCGTGCGGATCCAGGGCAACTACGGCACGATCCTGCCGAACTTCCTGATGATGGGCGCGGTCATCCCGATCAACGTCGTCGTCACGATGGGCAGCGAAGGTTAGCGGAAATGCGGAATTCGGATTTCGGAATGCGGAATGGAACACGCGCCGCGATCCGACTTCACCGCGACTTGAGGTGTGCGTTTCGGAATTCCCCGTTCCGAATTCCGCATTCCGAACTGGTTTGATACCGCCTCCCCCGGCGGTTCCCGTCCCTGATTGGATTCACCCGGCGACGCGCCTCCCCCCTGGCGCCCGCTTTCGGGAAAGGGACCGTCCATGCGTATCGCGATCTCGAGTTCCCGCCGTCGCGGGACCATTGTTCCCATGATGGCGGTCGGCGTGACCGTCATGTTCGCGTTCGTCGCGCTGGCGATCGACTTGGGAATGATCATCCTGGCCCGCGCCGCGGCGCAGAACGCAGCCGACACCGCCGCCCTCACCGGCGCGCGGACGCTCGACAACCGCGTGCCGATCGGCACCCTCTCCGACAACTACGACAACCAGCGCGAACAGGCGTTGGCGAACGCGCTCGCTTCCGTGGCTTCCAACAGCAACCTGAACCGGAACACGCTGACTGCGGGCACAGTCCAGGTCGGCGTGTACGATTACGACGTCGATGCGCAAGTGTTTCGGCCGTCGTTCCCGGGCACGAAGCCGTCGGGGAAGGCGTGGACCTCAGTGGTCGTGAACGTTGCGGCCAACCAGCCGTCCTATTTTTCGCGTATCTTCGGCATCAACTCGCTGCCGACCAGTGCCCGCGCCGTCGCCGCCCACCGCCCCCGCGACATCGCGCTGGTGCTGGACATGTCCGGCTCGATGCGGTTTTCCAGCACTTTCTCCTGGCCCGAAGCGGGCGCCGGCGTGACGCAGGGTCTGCTCAGTCCCGACGCCAACTATCCGCGCTTCGGCCACTACCAGCGCTATCCCACCACGACGATGCCCAACGCGTTCTACCGCACGACGAACTTCATCATGGGTTCGAATGAGGTGAATACGGTCTCGAACCTGTCCGTGGACACGGCGGTCGGGCCGGCGATGGTGCGGAATTTCGTGTTCGATCCCAGCAACCTGGGCAACCCGACGACCACCGTGCCGACCGTGACGAATTCCGCCAACCTCCGCAACGCGTTCCATCGCTGGAACCCGCCGGGGATGACGCCGTTGACCGGCAACGGCGAGTTCGGCCGCATGACCCCGCCGACCGGCTGGGCCGGCTACAACGCCTTCGACACCAGCAACACGAACGGCCCCACGCCGGCACCGGACAACTTCGCGACGCAAGAGGACAGCACGATCAAATACGTCGGCGACCGGATGCCCCGCAAGGCCGGTGCCGTCGTCCGCACGAACGTCGACTGGAACCCGACCACGGCGACCGGTGCGGCCCGGACCGCTTGGGAGTTGCTCTTCCCGACCAGCGTGACCACGCTGCCGAGCCTGTCCACCAGCACGCTGCGGACGGTGCCGACCTCGTCCCGTCCGATTTCCGGTCTCACGATTTCCGACGCGCGAGTTCCACTTAGCGACGGGACCCCGACCAAACGCGAAGGCGGCTCCTCCTGGACGAACTTCATCGATTCCGCTTGGGAATTCGGCGGCTACGACGTCGACCTGACCGCGTACAACGCCACGTCCGGCGCCGCGACGCCGGGCACCTTCCGCGCCACCGTGAGCGCCAAGGCCCTCGATCCGGTGCCGACCTTTCCCACCAACGGCCGCTTCCACGGCTACAGCATGGGGCCGGGCTATTACGGCAAGACCTTCTTCATCTGGCCGCCCGACCCACGCTGGGGCAACCCCAACGGCACCACGCCGCTCGGCACCGGCGTGCGGCCCGACCTGCCCGATGCCAGCGGCGTCAAGGACACCAACGGCAACTGGATCTGCGACTGGCGCCGCCGCTTCTTCCTCATGGGCAACAGCGCCGACACCGGCACGCCCAACGGCGACACGCGCTCGGCCGTCAGCACCAGCAACAACTCGGGCACCTACAAGTATTTCCACCCGGAAGCCGACAACGACCCCAACGTCTCCAGCACGCAGAACATCAACCAGACGCTGCTGAACACCACCACCGGCCACACGCTCCGCGCCTCCATCTACAGCGGCAGCACGCGGAACTTCCGCATCAACTACCGCGCCGTCCTCGCCTGGATCAAATCCGGTCCGCAGGTCTTCCCGCCCAACCTCCGCGCCGGCCGCATCAAGTTCTACAGCTCCATCCCCGACCACGTCGATAGCGCCGGCTCCCCCGGCACTAACGAGGCGGCCCTCGACCAGCGATTCTGGCGCGAGTACATCGACTTCGTCCTCGGCTACACGGCCAACGAAAGCACTTACGATCCGCGTTACACGCTCGCCGGCACCGAAACCACCCAGTGGGGCGGCACCAACGTCTCCATCGGCGCCACCGCTAACCTCACCTACACCGATTCGGTCACCAAGACCGTCGTGAAGCCCTACATGAACTACACCGACGTGCCGGCGCGCCCGCGGCTGCACTTCTGGTTCGGCCCCGTGACCATGCTCATGTTCATCAACGGCCGCAACGGCTCGAGCGGCTACCGGAACTGGAACCCCGGCACCGTCGCCGAGGCGCAGACCTGGCAGCTCAAGGCCGGTGTCCGCTCCGCCCTCGACGACATCCGCAACAACCACCCGAACGACCAGGTCGGCTCCGCCTATTTCGCCGGCAACTACTACACCACCACCCGCGCCGAAATGGGACAGGACTGGGACAACCTCAAGAACGCCCTCTACTACCCCAAGAGCCTGCTCGCGGGGATCAAGGCCGGCGGCGCGGGGCTGAACGCCGAACTCCGACCTTACAACAGCAACTTCGACAACGACCTCGTCGGCGACCTGCCCAACGGCAACGGCGGTACCGACCCCGTCGCCGGCTTCGCCCTCGCCTACAACCTCCTCAGCAGCGCCAGCGCCATCAACGGTACCGGACGCCGCGGAGCCACCAAGATCGTCATCTTCGAAACCGACGGCGTGCCCAATACCTGGCGCAACTACTCCTTCACGCCGGCCGGACCGAACTCCTACTACACCAGCACCACCACCACCGGCAGCGGATCGAACGGCGACGCCAACTCCATCAACAAGGCCTTGGCTATCGTCGATCAGATCGTCGCGTCGACGTCGGCCAACGGTTACAGCCTCGAAAACTCCGACGCCCGCGTCTACCCGATCGCCTTCGGCGACCTGTTCAGCACGAACAGCACCCTCAAAACGATGGCGATCAACTTCCTCCAGGACGTCGCCTATCGCGGTAAGTCCAGCGAAAGCGCCTCCACGCCGTTGCCCGCGTACCAGACCATCATCGGAACCGCCGACGAACGCGTCGATGCGCTGCGCACCAGCTTCGAGCGCATCCTCCAGAGCGGCGTGCAGGTGACGCTGATCGAGTGACGCCGGGTTCGGCTCGCCCTTCGGAATCCGATCGCGTAGCATGGGGGCACGCCGCCGTGCCCCCGGATCGACCCGTGCCGCCATCCGAACCGCCAGTTCCCGTGCCGCCGCCGCGCCTCGAATCGCCCGGCACCGCCGTGCGCCGCGTCGCCTCCGCCGCGGTGCTATTCGTCTGCGCGTTCCTCTTCGTCCGCACCATGCTCGTTGAGCCGTTCGGCGTGCCCACCGGCAGCATGGCGCCCGCGCTCGTCGGCAACCACCGCGAGACCGCCTGCCCCCGCTGCAGCCACCCGGTGATCGTCGGCGAGCCGAGCAACGGCGACCGCACCCCGGACGCCTGCTGCCCGAACTGCGGCCAGCGCGGCATCGACCTCGACGCCACCTGGGAGATCCCCGGCGACCGCCTCCTCGTCGACAAGAACGTCTTCAACGCCCGCTCCCCGCGACGCTGGGAAGTCGCCGTCTTCCGCTGCCCCGTCGACCTCAGCAAGCCCTACGTCAAGCGCATGGTCGGCCTGCCCGGCGAGGCGATCCAGCTCGTCGGCGGCGACGTCTTCGCCGATGGCGTCCTCCAGCGCAAGACCTTCGCCCAAGTCCGCGAGATGCGCATCCCCGTCTTCGACCTCGCCTACGCCCCCCCCGACACCTGGCGCTCCCGGTGGCACGTCGGACCCCTCGACGGCACCGCCAAGCCCGCCGACGAAACCGTCCTGCGCGACGCCGCCCTCCACCTCGATGCCACCGGCGACCGCCCCGCCCTCGGACTCACCTACGTCCACTGGAACCTCGACCGCCGCCAGGAGATGCCCCTCGACGACTGGCTCGCCTACAACGGACCGCCCCACCGCGAGAAGCGCGTGCCCGTCCACGACTTCCTCTTCGCCTGCGATCTCGACGTGACGGCCGGAACCGGCAGCTTCGCGCTGCGGCTCTCCGACGGCCTCGACACCGTCCGCGCCGAGTTCCCAATCGGCGGCGCCGACGGCCTCCGACTCGGCGTCAACGCCGACCCCCCCGCGCTCCAGGCCGGCTTCGCCCTCGCCCCCGGCAGGACCTACCGGCTCGAGTTCGCCTTCGTCGACCGGCGCGTGCACCTCGCGATCGACGGCGTCTCCCCCTTCCCGCCCATGGACCTGCCCGCCGAGCCGGAACTGTACCCGCGCCGCGGCGGCGTCAGCCGGCCGGTGCAGATGGGCGTCCGCGGTGCCGCCGTCGTGCTGCACAACGTCAAGCTCGCCCGCGACGTCCACTACCGCGCCGACGGATCCCACGGCACGAAGGCGCCGTACCAGTTGGCGGCGGACGAGTATTTCGCCTGCGGCGACAACAGCGCCAACTCGCAGGACAGCCGCGCGTGGGCGATCCCCGGCGTGCCGGAGCGGGACTTCATCGGCAAGCCGTTCCTGATCCATCAGCCTCTGAAGGCCGGCCGCGTGACGGTGAACGGCGGCGCGAAGACCTATCAGACCGTCGACTGGGACCGCCTCCGCTGGGTGCGCTGACGGCCCGGAGTGGGTCCGCCGCCCCCGCGCCACCCCCCGGCGGACCCACTCACGTTTTCCGGACCCACTTTGTGAATTTTCGATTGATGATGGCCCGGCAAGGAGTTGCGGCGATTATCGACCACCGCGCCGATTTCCCTCGCGGATTGAATCAACGAGCCGCACGGCGGATATCCCATGACTTTCCCCGAATCCGCTTGACCGGGGGCCAACGGGCGGTTCCAATCCCCGTTGGAAAGTGTGGCGTCGACCCGAACCCGTCCCGGAGATTCGGCATGACCGGCAAATACCCCCCCCCGTTCCGGAACCTGCCGTGATTTGCCCGACCGGGCGCTTCGCCGACGCTGGCTCGACCTGCTCCACCTGGAAAACCGCAACGCCGCCGGCAACCTGCTCGGCGACCCGCTGGCCCTCACGCTCGCGGACCTGCTGCCCCTCACCGGCGATCTCGCCATGCCGACGATTCCCGCTAAAGTCCAAGCGAGAACCGCGATAACTTCGGAGGTTCTTCCGGATGGAATCGAAACGATTGAACCTCGAGTTGCTGTTACCCCGATTGGACACGAGCGATCAAATACTTCGGACGCACGATTCAACGAAGAAGGAATTTCTTTTCGGTCGAACGACTCCGACATATTCCACTCGGTGAACCAAGTAAACCTTCCGCTCGTGTTCAGCATCCCGTACGGTTTCGATGTCGAACAGAATCGAATTCGCGAATCCAATCCATCCGACGTTCATCACGGTACGTCTGCTTCCACGTTTCAGGCTGTCAATGGTTCGGGACAATCCAATCCGAATACGTCGGAGATGGTCGTCGAGCAGCGAACAATGCGGGAGTATACCTTATCAACGCCGCCCTCGAATACACCGCCGAGCGCGTCTCCGGAAAGCGTCGTCGTCAACGAAGACGAATCGGTATTGATCGATGTTTTGGCGAACGATAACGATCCCGACAATGATCTACTCATGCTGGGCGATTGGGACTACGAAACCCCGCACGGCACATTGATACAAGAGGAAGACGGCAAGCTGCGCTACACGCCGTTCCCGGACTATCACGGGCCGGATTCGTTCACGTACCAGGCCACCGACGGCGTGGCGTCGAGTTCGATGGTCACGGTCTCGATCACGGTGAATTCCGTGAACGACGCGCCGGCTGCGTTCAACGACGGCTACGCGTGGGGCCTCGCCGTCGACGGGAATAACAATTTCGTGAACCTGCCGACCGGCTTCGGCCACGGACCCGGCTACTTCGCCGGCAACGTCCTCGAGAACGACATCGACTGGGATTGGCAGGACTACGTGCCCCCGACGCCGACCTCGCCGCCGCCCGGCTACCCGCCCCCGCCTCCCGGCTATCCGCCGCCCTCGCCCCCGGCCGGCAGTTCCAAGGATGTCTTGCGCCCGTTCGTAGATGCGCAACCCTCGGTCGGCAGCGTGGTCATGTATCCGAACGGTGTCTTCTACTACATGTACCCGCAGAGTTATCTGAATTCCAATTTCCAACCGTTCAAGACCTCGTTCACGTACTTCGTCCGCGACAACGCCGACGCCAAGAGCAACACGGCCACGGTGACGATGTGGATCAAGAAGGGGAACGACTTCAATCCGACGACGAGCCCGACGCAACCGGAGTTCATCGTCGGCGACGATGTCGTCCAGGCGAACGCGCCGGGGTCGGAGTTCCGCTTCATCGCCTCGCACCCGGCGTACGGCCGCTTCACGCAGTTCGACATGAACGGCGACTTTAGCTACGCTCCGCGCTACGAGCGCAACGACGGCATCTTCGGCTACAAGGTCATCGTGCCGGACGGCTCGAACTACTCGTTCGTGAGCGCGAAGCTTCCGGCGCTTCAGTTGGACATCTACGATGGTCAAAACGGTTCCAAGTCGGTGAGTGAACTGAACGAGCTAAACGTCGGTGCCTTCACGGTGGCGAATCGGAACGACACCGACAGCGACCGCGTTCGTGACGACCTCGATCCGGTAATCTCGAAAGACCCAATTCCTGATCGAAACGATCCCAAGGACGGCGTCGACGAAGTGGACACGATGAAACTCGTGATCATTCGACCGAAGGTCGAAGGCAATATCGGCGAGATGACGCTGAAATTCACACAACCTGGATCCACGTCGGCCGGGTCCTTCTACAGCAGTTCAAATCCCGATCTCACCGAGTCGAAGTCGAAGCTGACCTATGTGCTCGATCCGGCTAATGAATATGCACGATCGCATATTACGTTCAACGATGCAAACTTCCGAAATGCCGACAACACCTACAAAGATTCCATCACCGTGTGGGCGGAACTGAGGGCCGCGTCGACCGCGCTTCGGGATTACACGATCGAGTTGAGTTATGGTGGTGCGACCGATAAAGTAAAGGCGACGGCAATCTGGGCGGAGCTGTCGCAATTCAAGGGTGGTGCCGCGAACGACACCAACCTACTTACCGTCAACGCACAAAGCACTGCTGCGGAAAGAGCTTATGACGCGGCATTGGTCGCCAATTCGCCGAACCGGAAGATGGGTATGGATAATACTCCGTTCGCACGAGGCGGTTATCGTCACCTCACAAATCCAGTCGAATTCGAGTTTACGTTAAAGCCAGCGGGAATAAGCAAGATTCCAAGAGTTGCTTTCGACGCCTCTCGTCAGGTCGAACTCGAATACGAAAGAAATCGCACCGGAGGCGTCGATCGGGTTAGCAGAGCGATGCAGAATAATCGCGATCGCGGCAACGACGATGCCAAGATAACGGGTGTTGTAGACGAAGTGCAAATTGGCGATAAGTACTACAGCCTTGATGCACCCGGCTTCAGGGCAACTCTTGGCCAACTAGCACAAATCAATTGGATGTTCATTAAGCTTAAAGCATATGAATTCATGCGTGCGCTTATCGCACCCGGGGCAAAAATAAGCGATCTCCCTATGCCCGCGGGTCTTAATCCGGCACCGACACCAGACCTGCAAGGCTCACGCGCTTCACCTTTGTATAAATGGCATTCCAATATCCACGGCGTACCAAACGCGAATGCTACGGCTTGGGAGCGATCTGCTGTTGCGAATTCCAACGAAGTCGCACAAGATCCACCCGAAGCACCCGAATTACCGCCGTAAGGAACGCTCATGTTTAGCATATTTGTCGCCGCGACTTTGAGTTTCACCGGGACGATGCCGATGCCGTCGATCCATCGGCCTACGGCGCTGTTTATTAATTTAGCAACTGGCGATCTGTTTAGTAGCGCGATATTAAGACATTATGCACGTTATAGCGACCGTATCCTCATCGTGCGCGTCTACGATTTGCACATGAAAATCCGTGCAAAATATGAGCGCGTGGAATATGAATATACTGAAAATCAAAAACCTACGGACCTTAAGTCTCTCGAGGACACTCTCCATTTCCTGTATACTCAACGTCGCGAATCTTTCGTTCATCCGTTAGCCATTATGGCCGATCTAAGGTGCACGGCGTACCCCGACCCCGACGATTTACAAGGCAGCATATTGAGATACATGGGAACAACCGACTTTCCCTTCCAAAGAGTCATCGCGGAATACCCGGCCAAATTCGTGCCCGCCTTCATGGACGTCTGCGTCGATCTCGTCCGATCCTATCCCAACGGCAACGCTTTCGGCTCGGTGATTTGGTCGTTTCGCACCCGAGAAGACATGCTTGTAGCGGCCAACGATTATCTCGCCAAGCACTATCGCCAAGCGAACCCGACCGATGTCGAACAATTGACCGCGATCCGGCGACTGGCAATAGAGTTGAAAGCGGCGAATTGGCATCGGGTCCGCAATCCGGAAATCGTCAAGAATTGCGAATTCCTACTGGAAACGATTCCGCTCAACACGACGAGTAACAAACAAAAAGCTCTGACCGGGAAACCATAGCGAAGATTTGGACGGACCCGCCGTGAGCCAGGGGAAGAAAAGGGGACGGGAAGAAAAGGGGGCAAGAAAAGGGGACGCAGCTGAATGCCGTTGCGTGAATCCTTAACTTGTTGACCTGTCAGGGAGTTGGGCTGGCGAAAGTGGCGACGTCCGGCCAGAGTGGGGGTTCTCACACCTTCCAT
>JALHPZ010000034.1 GCA_022842245.1 Gemmataceae bacterium | reverse complement strand
GGCTACGGCGGCGGCGGTGGCGGCGGCCGGGGCGGCTACGGCGGCGGTGGCGGCGGCCGGTATTGATCCTTTCGATTAACAATCACGACCCCGGCGATGTCTCGCCGGGGTTTTTTGTTTCCGCTGGTTTCCCCCGTCATTCGCAGGTAGGATGGCACCACCGACCGGAGGCGGGAATGACCCTCAACGACGACGATCTCGGCGAAGGCGAAGGCGGCGGTGTCGGACTCGACTACGCCACGGCGCGCGGGCGAGAATGGCCCAGCGTCCGGCAGTTCAACGTCTTCCTCGCCAACCGCATGGGTGCGCTGCTCAAGCTCGTCAAGCAATTCGAGACCACCGACGTCCGCGTCGTCTCCTTAAACGTGGTCGAGACCACCGACTGCGCGATCATTCGTTTGGTCCCGAGTGACTACGAACGCGCCTTCGAACTTCTGACGACTGGCAAGTTCCCCTTCACCGAGAGCGACTTGCTCGTCGTGAAACTGCCCGACGACGACCGCCCGCTCCTTACCATCACCAAGGCGTTGCTCGCCGGCGAGATCAACCTTCACTACGCGTATCCGCTCCTGATCGGCGTCGGCCCTATGGGCAGTACCGCCCTCGCGATCCACGTGGACGACATCGAAGCCGCGGCGGCGACCCTTCAGAATCAAGGCTTTACGCTCTTCACCGAAGACGACCTCGCCGGCTGAATCACACCACGCCTAGCATCCGCAGGGCCACGCTCGCGGCCAGCCCGGCCACCAGCGGCGGTGCCACGCGCTTCACGATGTCGAACGGCTTTGCCCCCGTCAGCGTGCCGCTCATCAGCACCACCGCTGCCACCGGCGACATGGTGCGCCCCGCCGCGGCCCCCATCGACACCACCGCGCCGACCGCATTTGGATCGTGCCCCAGCGCGACCGCCGGATCGTGGAAGAATTCGTATAGCCCCTTCGTGCTTGCGATGCCGGAGCCGGACACGAACGCGAAGAGCATCGGCACGACCGCCGCGAGCGGCAGCATCAGTTCCGGCGAGCCGGCGATCGCATGACCCAGTGCCGCCGCGAGGCCGCAGAGTTTCATCCCTTCCGCGAAACACGCCCCGGTGACGATCAGGCTGATGACGTTCGTGAAGCCGTAGCCCGCGCCTTCGAAGAATTGCTTCGCTCCGTCCTTCGCCTGGCCCGGCGATACGAGCAGCGCACAAAGGACGCCGACGAGCATCGCGGCACCGATCAGCCGGCTGCCGAACGACTCGGGCGTGTTCGCCAGCCAGTCCTGCGGGATCGCGAGCAGGTTCAGCGGTGGACCCGTGAGGAACAGCAGCGCCAGCGGAACGAGCGGGACGGCGGCCTTGAGCACGTTGATGCGTTCGCTGCCCGCGGCCGGTTCCGGCTCCGTCGCGGTCGTGGTCCGGTTCTCGCGAACGGACTGGACCCAGAACACCAGCCCCGCGACCAGCACGTACGGGATCAGTAGCGGCGGAATGTACTGCCGCGCCAGGATCATCGTTTCCACTCCGGTCTTGCCGCGAACCGTGAGCAGTTCCGGCGCGCCGGGGTTCAGCAACTCCCCTCCGATGGAAGCCCCGAGCGCCAGGCATGCCGCGATCGTCATCGGTCCATACCCGGCGGCCTTGAGCAGCGGAATCACTACCGGACCGACGCACACCGCCACGCTCGTCTGGCTGATGACCGGGATGTTCACGGTGAAGGCCACGAGCAACACGCCGGGAATCAGCAGGAACCGGACGCGGCGAACGGGCTTCATGAGCAGCCGGACGAGATGCGCGTCGCAGCCGGTGTGTCGGAGGATGTACGCGAAGCCCATCGCGCAGCAGATGGGGACGACGAACTTCTCGCTGCTGAAGGTGGACAGGAACTCGCGAACGATGGCGGCGGGGTCGCCGCCGAGCGTGCCGAGGGTCATCGCCGCGAGGATCAGGACGAGGCGGACTTCGCGGCCGCGGACGATGGCGGCGACGGCCAGGCCGACGACCGCGAGGGAGAGCCACTGGATCGCGGACATGGCGGATTCCGATCAGGAAAGGTCTTCACGATATATCGGAACGTCCGGCGATGCCGAGCGTGCCCGTTTTCGGGTTCCCGCCGGACGGCGATTGCGGGAAACTTCGAGGTTGGATTCAAGTCGGGCTGTGGATCTCGAATCCACGCAGGATAATCGGTTCGTGGCGCGGGAGGTTCACCCATGACCGACGAAGCGAAACTGGGCCTGGTGGCCGGGATTCTGGCCGTGGTGGGCGTGGCGGTGTTCGGCCAGCCGAAGGAAGCTCCGCGAACCCTGCCGAAACCGGTTCCGGTCGTCTCCGCGCCGGTCGCGCCGCCGGTGCAACTGCCGGCCGGAGTCGCGCCGGAGCACTGATCCGTCAGACCTCGACCCAGCGTCGCTCCCGGTGGCTGGTCAGGATCGCCTCGCCGATGCACACTTCACGATGGCCGTCGGCGAAGGTTGCGTAGAGCGGTTCGATCGATCGGCCGGCTTCCACATCCGCGTAGATCGCACGATAGAGCTGCTTGAAGGTATCGGGAAACCCCTCGGCATGTCCGCCGGGGTAGCTGGCGAATGCGGCTGCGCCGGGGGTGAGCAGCGCGGGGTCGCGGATCAGCCGTTCGTTCGGCCGGTCGCGATGGCCGATCCCAAGCACGTTGGGTTCTTCCGAATCCCAACTCAGTGACGTCCTCGAACCGGCGAGGTCGAAGCGAAGCGCATTCTTTCGGCCCGCCATTGTCTGGGAAACCGCCAGACAACCCCGTGCGCCGCCATGAAACCGGATCAGAATGTGACCGGCGTCCTCCGTGTCGATCGCAACCGGTTCGCCGTCGGTCCTCGTGGCATTTGAGAAGGTTTCGCGGCCACCCTGCGGCACCCAGCGGGTCGCGTGGACGGTTTGCAGGTCGGCGCAGACACTCTCGATCTCCAGGCCTGTGATGAAACAGACCGTATCGATCCAGTGGGTGCCGATGTCTGCGAGCGCGCGCAATGGCCCGCCGTCCGCGGCGCGCACGCGCCAGTTGTAATCGGTCGGGAACAACAGCCAGTCCTGGAAGTAGCTGCCCGCGACGTGCAGGGTCTCTCCCACTTGCCCGCTGCGGACGCGCTCGCGCGCCTCCAGAACGAGCGGGTAAAAGCGGATGTTGTAATTGACGGCCGCGACGAGCGAAGACTGGCTGGCTCGCAGGACGAGTTCCGCCGTCTGCTCCGAATTCATCGCGAGCGGCTTCTCGCAAACGACGTGCTTACCGGCGGCAAGGGCGCGGCGACACTGGTCGAAGTGCGCCGCGTTGGGCGTCGCAAGGTGGACGGCCTCGACGGCCGGATCGGCCAGCAGTTCCTCGAAATCGGCGTAGCCCCGCGGCACGCCGAGCGCCGCGGCGGCGGCCCGCGACTTCTCCGGCGTCGAACCGAGCAGGCCCACCACGCGCTGCCCCGCCCGCCGCAACGCCTCGACGTGGACCGGCCCGATGAACCCGGTGCCCGCCACCGCCACGCCGAACGATTTCATGAGAAACTCCTGAAGTCTCATCGAACTTTCTGAACTCGACCGCCCGCACGGTCGATAATATCGGGAGAGACCGCCTCCGGGGGATCGGCTATGCGCATTCGCAACCTGCTCGTCGGGTCCGTGTTCACGGTCCTGTTTGCTTCGGCGGCTTCAGCTCAAACGACCGGTGGGGGCGGCAACACCGGCGGTGGTGGGGGAATTTCCGGCCTTCAGACGACTAGCGGCAGCAATTTCCAGATCCAACAAATGCAGCAGGCACAACAGATCTCCGGCGGCACCACAACCGGTTCCAGCCTGAATTCGACGAATGCCTTCAGCCAGTACTATGCGAATCCGTACTACCAAGGCCGTGCCGGTTCGACCGGACAGGACAACCCCGGTGGATTTGGATCGGCGCTGTCGGGCGGCGGCGGCACCGGCCGCGCGGTTGGTACCACGGGTTTGAACGCCGGCCGCACCGGGGGGACCGGTGCGACGGGCGGCCGGACCGGAACGACTGGTACAGGTCTGACGCAAGTCTCGACGACGCTGGGCGGCACCGGCGGAACGGGTGGCCTGAGCGGCGTCGGCGGCGGCTTGGGCGGGGGTCTGGGTAGCGGATTAGGCGGCGGCCGAACGGGCACCACGGGTTTCGGTGGGCAGGGCGGCCGGACTGGCGGCCTTGGCGGACTGTTGGGCGGCGGTCTGGGCGGTCAACAACAACAACAGGGCAACGCCATTGTTCAACTGCCTCGGGATATCACCTATACCATGACGATCCGTATGCCGATGCCCAAGACCACGCCCCAACAGGCCGCGGCCACCATGCAGACCGAACTCCGCGGCCTGATCGACCGCTCGACGCGAATCGCCAATCCCAAGGGGATCGAGATTCAGACCGACGGCGCCGTCGTCGTCCTGCGGGGTACGGTCCGGGACGAAGAGGAAGCCGCGACTGCCGAAGGCGTCATCCGCCTGACCCCTGGTGTGAAGGTCGTCAAGAACGAACTCAAGTATTGATCGTGCCCGCGATGAGTTCTTAAAAGTCGTATGCCATGCGGAAGCCGTAGACCTGGAACTCGCTCCGGTCGAGACCGGGGACACGGCGAACGTTCTGGATGAAATTGAACTGCAACTTCGCGTTTGGGTTCCAGTGCCAGTTCACCCCGAGCGTCAGCGCCGTCAACTGGCCGCCGTCCACGCCCCCGTCGTTCACGTCCACCCCTGAGAGCCGTGCGAGGAACTCCCACGCGCCCGGCCCTTCGATACCGTTGTGGCGGCTGGTAACGAAGTTCCGATGCGGCTTCACCCGGTCGAACGCGCCCATCCCCGGAATGTAGTTCCGGTGTTCCCCCGTCGCGAACCAACTGCCGAACACGTACCAGCCGGTAAAGACCGGGTTCGTGCCATTGATGCGGTCCACGATCGTGACGAGCGCTTCGCCCTGCACGGAGAACGGGCCGTTCACCCAAGCGAACTCGGCGGCGATGACGTTGTAATTGTTGGCGTGGATGATCCCGGTGTCGAACTGGTTCGGGGTGCTCGTGCTGAGGTTGTTCACCGGGGTCTGGTTGATGGCGAACTCGCCGAAACGGGCGAAGCGGACGGTGTCGTTGACGGCGTCGTTGTAGCTGTGCGAGACGCCGAGGTGGAGCAGGCTGGCGCCGTCGCATTCGTTCCAGAGCAGGTGCGTCATGCGGGCGGCGGTGGCCCAGCCGCCGGCGTCGGTGGTAAGGTCGCCGTATCCGTCGTCGCCGGCGCGGAAGACCGAGGCGGCATAGGTCCAGCGTTCGTCCGGGGTGGCGTCGAAGAAACCGATGCCGGTGCGCCGGAACGGGACGAAGGCGAAGAGGGATGCGCGTTCGATGAACGGCAGGAAGCGGATGCTGGAGACGGTTTCGAGCGAGACGGGTTGCTTCCAGCGGCCGAGGCGCAGCGTGCCGAGCGTCGGGAGTTGCTGGAGTTCGACGTAGGCGTTCTGGAAGTTTGGTCGGCCGGGCGACCCGGACGCGAGCGTGCCGAAATCCATTTCGATCATGTAGCCGACATTCTCCTGAAGCTGGCCTTTGCCCCAGAGTCGGGCGGTGCGGAAGGACGTGCCGTCGCGGGCGTTGCCGACCTGCCGGCGGTTGCGGGTATCCTGCGAGAACCAGCCGGTGTCGAGTTGGAGCGCGCCGCCGAGTTCGACCGTCGGGTATTTCTTCGGCGGGTCCACGGGAGCAGGGTCGAGCAGCACCTGCGTGGCGGTGGCTGCCGGGGCCGGAGCCGGTTCGGACGCGAAGGCGACCGGAGCCGGTTCCTGCGCGCACACCGGTGCGAGGAAGACGCCGACCAAGGCCGCGAACAGAGCGTATGCGTATTTCATTCGGTACCACCGACTACGGGCTTCGGGCGGATAACCGATGCCCCCCCGGTGCGGCAAGTCGAACCCGGAGTCCGCGGTGGCCGCTGCGGTGCGAATGCCCCCAATCCCGGACCTGCCCGGCGAACTGCGCCAGCTGCTCGCGCAGGTTCCGCCGGGCCGCGTCACGAGCTTCGGCGATCTGGCGGAGGCGCTCGGCGATGTCGGGGCCGCTCGCTGGGTGGCGACCGAAATCGCTGCGATCCGCGACGGGACGATCCCCTGGCATCGCGTGGTGAAGCGAACCGGTGAACTGCCCGGCGACGCCGATCGCCAACGATGGCAACGGCAACGCCTGGACGCCGAGTACGCCGTCCGGGAGCCGCTCTGGACCGCGTTCGATTCGACCCGGCCGTTGCGAGCGCTCGCCGACTGGCAATCACGAACATCCCGGCTCGCGACGTTCCACGTGGCATTGCCGTTGCCCGATCGCGTCGGCGCGGTCGATCTGTCGTACGTCTCGGATACCGAGGCCATCGCGGCCTATGCCGCCGTCGATGCCAAGTCCTTGCAACTTGTCGATTCGGACTTCATCCGGGTACCGGTGCCGTTTCCGTACATCCCCGGCTATTTGACCTTCCGCGAACTGCCGGCGCTGGTCGCGCTCGTCGAGCGAGTTCGCGATCGGATCGCGCCGGTGACCCTCGTCGACGGCAGCGGCCGATTGCACCCGCGCCGATCCGGCGTCGCCGTCGCGCTGGGCGTCCTCGCCGGACTGCGCACCGTGGGCGTGTCGAAACACCGGTTGTGCGGAAGACCGCGAGGAGACGACACCAACGCTCTGTGGGACGGCGACGAGATGCTTGGTTTTCGGCTCGACGGCGGCTCGAAGAGAAGAACGATGTACGTTTCACCCGGTTCGGGACTCGATGCTGCAAGCGCCGTCGCGATCGTTCGCGCCGTCTGGCGCGACCGGCGGTCGCCGGAACCGATCCACTGGGCCGACGCGATCAGCCGTCGCGAAGCAAAACAGTGAGGTTTTTCTCCCGGCAGTCCGCGACGCGGAGTATGCTCGAAGGAGACCTCTCTCGCGAGATCCGCCATGTCCAGAAGCCTGATCCTTTCCGTCGTGCTGATTGCGATGTTGGGCTGCAACCGGAACACGAGCAAGCCCGTCCCGGCACCGACGCCGACGAACGGCCCGGAACCGACGGTCGTGCCGACCGCGCCGCCACAACCGGCCGCTCCGGCCGCGACGACCAGCGCGGCACCGGCGGGCCGTTGGGAATCGCTGCTGGACGCGATCGACCCGGCTCGCGATGCCGTCGCCGGGACATGGACGAAGCGGGGCGGCGAGTTGCACGTGGCCGCCGGTACGGGGGCTCGGCTCGCGCTTCCAGTGGCGCCGGGTGGCGAGTACGACCTGCGAACCAGTTTCACGCGGCATACCGGACAGCACTCGATCGCGTTGTTCTTCCCGCACGGCACCGGTCGCGCCGCCTTCGAAGCCGACGCCTGGGGCGAGCACCTCGGCGGCATCCAAAACATTGCCGGACGCACGATCCGCGACAACCCGACGCGCCGACCCAACGTGCAACTGGAGAACGGCCGCCGCCATACGATGGCGCTCGAAGTCCGCGCCGGTCGCGTCCGTGGGTTTCTCGACGACCAGCAGATCGTGTCCTTCGACGGCGACGGGAACAACTTCGCACTCTCGGACCTGTGGACCCTTCCGGGCGGGAAGTCGCTCGGCCTCGGCGCGTGGGAAAGCGAAACGACGTTTCACACGTTCGAGCTGCGGCGGATGGGTTCCGGATCCAATACGATCGCGCAAGCCGCGCCGGCGACGAACGCACCCCCGCCGGCGGTGCGACCGACGCCGCCCGCGCCGACCCCGGCACCGATGCCCGCACGGACCGCCGCCGGCAAGCGCGTGCTCATCGTGCTCGCCAATCAGGATTTCTTCTACCGGGAATACGGCGACCCGCGGGCTGAACTGGAGAAGGCGGGTGTGCGCGTGACGGTTGCGGCCGGGGCGCGGGGCCTCTGCCGGCCGCACGCCAACTCGGGCCAGGGCGCCGACGGAGGCATCGTGCAGGCCGATCTCGCCCTCGCCGATGTGAAGGCGGACGACTACGACGCGATCCTCTTCTCCGGCGGCTGGGGTTCGTCCATGTACCAGTTTGCGTTCCAAGGTCGGTACGCGAACGCCGTCTACAACGGCAACGCCGCGATCAAGCGAGAGGCCAACCGTCTCATCGGCGACTTCCTCAAACAGGACAAGTACGTCTGCGCCCTGTGCAATGCCGTCTCGGTGCTGGCGTGGGCGCGCATCGACGGGCAAAGTCCCTTGAAGGGCAAGCGCGTCTGCGCCCCGACGCGGCAGGCGGCCGCGGGCATCTACAACGGACAGCAGGCGCAGCCGTCGTGCCGCTGGCACCCGGAGCAGAACGGCGCGCGGCTGGTGCCGGCGGGGAGCATCGGTCGGCCGAACACGGCCGAGGACGATGTGGTCGTGGACGGAAAGATCGTCACGGGCGAAGACGACATTTCCGCCCGCGAGATGGGGCGCCGCATCGTGGAACTGCTGGCGCGGTGATCGGCCAGCGACTGCGCGCTCATTTCGCCTTGCGGGTGCGAGACGCGAGCTTGGGTTTCGAGGTCGCGCTGGTCGGCACGGGCTGCGAGGACGTCGCCGGTGCCGTCAGCGCCCGATCGGCCGATTTCTTGGCCATCTCGAGGAACCGCGCCTGGCTGCGCACCGGTTCCTCGCCGGTCTTGACCTCCACGCGACGGTACGAACCGTCGGGCAGCAACAATCGCGACTTCTGGTTGTCGGCGAGGGTCGTCTTGAGCACTTCGTCGATCACGCGTGCCTTGAGGTCCGCCTGCTCGATCGGGAAGACGACCTCAACGCGGCGCGTGAGGTTGCGGTCCATCCAGTCGGCGCTGCCGACGTACACTTCGGGGTCGCCGTCGTTCTCGAAGTAAAAGACGCGGCTGTGTTCGAGGAAGCGGTCGACGACGGAGGTGACGCGGATGGTCTCGCTGACGCCGGGGATGCCGGGTCGCAAGGCGCAGACTCCGCGGCAGGCGAGGTCGATCTTCACGCCGGCCTGGCTGGCGAGGTAGAGCGCCTTCACGATCGCGGGTTCGAGGATGCCGTTGACCTTCGCGCGGATGCCCGCCTTCTTCCCCGCCTTCGCGTTGGCCGCCTCCTGGCCGATCTTCTCCAACATGAAGTCCATCAGCCGCGACGGCGCGACGATCAGCTTCTTCCATTGCGGCAGCGCAGCGTAGCCGGTGAGGTAGTTGAAGAGTAGCGCGACATCGGCGGCGAAGTCGGGGTTGCAGGTGAAGATGCCGAGGTCGGTGTACGTGCGGGCGGTGGTCGGGTTGTAGTTGCCGGTGCCGAGGTGAACGTATCGCCGGAGTTGGTTGTCCTCGTCGCGCCGGACGACAAGGGCGACCTTACAGTGCGTCTTCAGACCGACGAACCCGAACACGACGTGCACGCCGGCCTTCTCCAGTTCGCGCGCCCAGAGGATGTTCCGCTCCTCGTCCAGGCGCGCCTTCAGTTCGATCACGGCCGTGACCTGCTTGCCGCGGTCGGCGGCCCGCTGCAGCGCCCGCACCACGGGGGAATCGGAACTCGTGCGATAGAGCGTCTGCTTGATGGCTTGGACCCGGTCGTCCGCCGCCGCCGCCTCGATGAAATCCACCACGTGCTTGAACGATTCGTACGGATGATGGACCAGGATGTCCTTGGCGCGGATGGCGGTCCAGGGCGTCGTCGCCTGGGCGAACTCCCGAACGGGTGTCGGCACGAACGGCGGATCCCGCAATTCCGCGAACCCGGGCAGGCCGTAGATCTGGAACAGCCCCGTGAGATCCAGCAGGCTCGGCACGCGCACCACGTCTTCGGGGTGCAGATCCAGCGCGGAAATGAGGAAACCCTCCAGTTCCGCCGGCGCACCGGCTTCGATCTCCAGCCGCGAGGCGTGCCCGCGCCGGCGTTTCTTCACGCTGTCCTCGATGGCGCGAAGCAGGTCGTCCACTTCGTCGTCGATTTCGAATTCGCTGTCGCGCGTGACGCGGAAGACGTGCGCCCCGGCCAACTCCATGCCGGGGAAAAGCTCGTCGAGGTGCAGGCGGATCACATCCTCGAGCGGACTGAGCACAATACCGTAATCCGGTAGCCGCAATTCCTGGCTGGATGTCGGATCGGGTTCTCTCAATACGGGAATGGTCGTGCTCGATTCGCTGGACGCAGTGCGATTGACCTGAAGGGTGACGAAGCGGGCGAGCATCCCGGGCACTTGCACCACGGCGTAGAGCGGTTCGGCGTCGTCTGGCCGGCGCAATGTCACCGCGATGTTCAAGGACTTGTTCAGCAGGTGCGGGAACGGGTGCCCCTGGTCGATCGCCAGCGGTGTGAGCACCGGGAAGAACTGATCGCGGAAGACGTCCTTCAGTTGCTTCCGGTCCGCCTCCGTCAGGTCGGGGATGCGACGGATGACGATTCCTTTATCGCGCAGGGCGGGCAGGAGATCGTTCAGGAGGCTGGCGTACTGCGATTCGACGAGCGACTTCACCGTTTCATTGATTTTGGCGAGCTGGACGTGGGGGGGCATTTTGTCGCCGCCGGACCCGCGTGCGATGCCGGCCTGCACTTTCTGCTGCAGCCCGCCGACGCGGACCATGTAGAATTCGTCCAGATTGCTTCCGAAGATCGCATGGAATTTCAATCGTTCCAGCAGCGGCACGCCGGGGTCTTGCGCCTCTTCGAGAACCCGACGGTTGAACTCCAGCCAGCTCAGCTCGCGGTTGATGTAGAGCGAGGGATCGTCGAGGTTCACGGCCGACATCGCAGCGTCTCCGGCGAAAGTGCCAATATAGCAACGGGTCGGCGCGTCGGCGGGCGCATGGCTTTTTCGGTTGTGCCCGCGTCCTGCGCTCCGCATAATAACCGCGACGCCGGCCCCGACCGGGCCGGAAACCATAAATGGCTGACCGTTGACGCTCGGACCCGCCCCGCGGCGGGATTGACACCGGATGCTTGCCGGCGGACTCGCTCCGCCGATGAATGCTCTCGTCCCGTCGATCGACGTACCGACGCGCCGTCCCTTCTGGCGGGGCGATCGTTGCGGATGCGCGCCGTTTTCCGAGCGCTTCGGACCGCCGAAAGGACTGGCCCGAATGCCCGACGTACAGACTCTCCTGCTCCTCCTCGTCGCCGTCGCACTTGGCGTCGGGGGTGGTTTCTTCCTCACGCGGCTCCTGAACCGCGGCGGCGTCGCCAGTGATCCGGGTGTTCGGTCCGCCGAGGCCGAAGCCCGCACCATTTTGGACACTGCGCGCCGCGAATCGGAACGGATCGTCAAGGATGGCGAACTGCGCGCCAAAGAGGACGCCTTCAAACGGCGCGAGGAGGTCGTCCAGGAACTCGAACGCTCCCGGGCGGAACTGCGCGAGAACGAACGCCGGCTCGAGAAACGCGAGGACCTTCTAACGGACAAGCAGAAGGAGCTGACCCGGAAGGAGCAGCAACTCGAAACGATTCAGAAGAAGACCGCGGAAAAGCAGGCGGTGCTCGACAAAAAGGGCAAGGAACTGGACTTGCTGATCGAAGAGGAAACGAAAAAGCTTCAGCACATCGTCGGCCTCAGCCGCGAGAATGCCGAAAAGCTGTTAATGGACCGGCTGGAACGTCAGCTCGCCGACGAGGTGGCGGCGCGGCTGCAGCAGCACGAGCGAACCATCAAACAATCGGCCGAAGCGAAGGCGCGCGAGATCGTGCTGACCGCGATTCAGCGGAACGCCTCGGAATACACGGCACATGCCACCGTGAGCACGGTCGACATTCCCAGCGACGATGTGAAGGGCCGCATCATCGGCCGCGAAGGGCGGAACATCCGAACCTTTGAGAAGTGCACCGGCGTCGATGTCATCGTCGACGACACGCCTGGCGTCGTGATCGTGTCGGCGTTCGACAACGTCCGCCGCGAGACGGCGCGCCTCGCGCTCGCCAAGCTGATCGCCGACGGCCGCATCCACCCTTCCCGCATCGAGGAGGTCGTGGCCGAGACCCAGAAAGAGATGGAACAGCACATCTACGAGGCGGGTAAGCAAGCGGTGCTGGACGCCGACGTTCCCATGCCGGGTGAGAAGTTGGTCTACCTCCTCGGACGATTGAAATACCGGACCAGCTACAGCCAGAACGTGCTGAACCACAGCATCGAAGTGGCGCACCTCTGCGGCTTGATGGCGGCCGAACTCGGCCTCGACCCGAAGCTCGCCCGTCGCTGCGGACTCCTGCACGACGTCGGCAAGGCCGCCGACCACGAGATGGAAGGTGGCCACCCGAAGGTCGGTGCCGAACTCGCCAAGCGTTATGGCGAATCGAACAAGGACGTGCTCCACGCGATCATCGGCCACCACGACGACATCACGATCGACCACCCGTACACGGTGCTGGTGGCGTCTGCCGACGCCATCAGCGCCAGCCGCCCCGGCGCCCGCCGCGAGTCGCTGGAGAAGTACGTCAAGCGCCTCGAAAACCTGGAAGCGGTGGCGTGTGGGTTCCCGGAGGTGGAGGCCGCCTTCGCCATCCAGGCCGGCCGCGAGCTGCGCGTGATCGCAAATTCCCATCGCACGAGCGACGCCGACGCCCTGCGCGTCTGCCGCGAGATCGCCCGCGCCATCGAGCAGCAGCTCGACTACCCCGGCGAGGTGAAGGTGACCGTCATTCGCGAAACCCGCAGCGTGGACGTGGCGCGGTAGCCCCGGCTATTGCCACTCGCTCGGGCGCGCGATGAACTTCGCCAGCAGCTCCGAACGGGAGTTGATCCCGTACGCGGCGTAGATGCGCTTCACGTGGCTGTGGACCGTGTGCTGGCTGATGGCGAGCTTCGACCCGATGGCTTTTTCGGCCAGCCCTCCCAGGAGACCTGTCAGCACGCGGCGCTCGGCGGGCGTCAGCGCCGGCGGTTCGCTCGCCGCGATCGAGGGAACGGACGGCGTCGGGATATCATCGCCGAACGCCGCCGCGCCCAGCCACTCGAACACGCAGACGGAATCGCCGATTTCGATGATCGCTCCGTGCCGCAGCGCCGTGCGCTCCGCCGATTCTCCGTCGACGAGGGTGCCGTTGCGGCTGGCGAGGTCCACGAGCGTCGCGGTTCCGTCGGCGACTTCGAGGGCAGCGTGCCGGCGCGACGCTCGTTCGCTTGGCAGGATCAAGTCGCAATCGCTGCCGCGGCCGATCACGTAGCGGCCGGGGCGGAGGAACAACAGGCCCTCGCCGCCGGTGCGAAGGACGAGGCGGGCGATTGGCTTCATGGAGGACCCGCGCGGAAACCGGAGTTCGTGCGGAAATACGTATCACCTCTTCAGGCGATTGTCCCTTCCCAGGCGGTCGGAATAAATAAACCGGCCGCGCCGTTCCCCGTTCCCGCCGGAGCCTTCCGATGTTCGCGATCGCGTCGTCGTTGGAATACCTCGTGAGCATGGCGTTCGGGTCGGACGACCTCACGCCCTACTCGGCCCAGTACACCTGGAACTCCAACCAGATGGCGCACGCCATGATGGGGTTCTGTCTGGCCGTCTGCTGGCTGACGTTCGTCATTTCGTGGCGCCCCGGCCGCTTCCGCATGGCCGAGCGCACGACGGCTCCGTTGTCGCTGCTCGGGCGCGTGCGCCGTTGGTTCCGGGAACTGCCGATGGACTCCTACGTCGTCGCGCTGTTCGCCACGATCCCCGCCAAGGAAGTCGTCGACATCGTGCTGGATCGCGGCCTCTTCGCCCGATCCCCGGTCCAGCCGAACCAGTCGAGCCTCCTGTTCGATTCGGTGACCGACACGTCGTTCTGGTGGTCCGGGATGTTTCTGGCCGCCGCGGTGCTGGCGCTGTTCACGAAGGAGGAACGCGGCTTGCGCGTCGCGATTCCCGTGGCGGGTCTGGCGGCGTGCGCTTTGTTCTGGGTCTACGTGGCCGGCGGTGTCTGGCAGAACCAGAAGCAAACGTTCGATGTCTCCGGCATGCCGTTCAACTACACGCGACTCGCGGTGCTGCCGGGCCGGAACGAAGTCCACTTCGCGGAAACGTCGCCGACGAAGTGGCCGGAGCTGGAAGCGTACCGCAAGGCGATCGTGGAGGCACCTGGTTCGGCTCGACCGCCGCAGGCGCACTATGTCATCTTCGGCGGCACGCCGGTCCTACGTTCGAAACTCGCCGTCGCGATGGGCTGCGAATTCGCGTTCAAACTGAGGGATAACCGGCGGTATGTCGACAATGCGCAAGCCCTGCGAGTGATGTACCTGACGGCCGTCGGGGCGCTCGAACGCCCGGAAACGCTTCTGGACGTCGATGCCGACCGACTGGAATGCGTCATCATCGATGATCTGGACGTGAGCACCAAGCTGCCATCAAACGTCTCCGACGAGAACCTTTTTCGGTTTTATCGTGATGCGGCCGAAGCGCCGACGCCGCGCCCGACGGCCCCGGATGCCACCGGAACCACGGGACGCTCTCCGAACCTGCCGAGATCGAGGCCGACGGTGACGATTCCCAAGCTCGATTTCGACAAGCTGAACCGGTCTCGAAAGATTCCCATCCCGGAAGCCAGCGCGAAACAAGCCGAGGTCGAAGTGCCGAAGGCCGAGATCGAGAAACTCGCGCCGCCGCGCGTGCCGCGTACGGTCGCGCCCGACGCGGTTCAGGAAGCCAAGGAAGAGCTTGAGGCGCGCGTCGCGGCGTTGAATTCGCTCGGCGCCAAGGCGAAACGGCCGGCCGGGGCGAAACCGGAGGAGGGTGGCATCAGCACCGTCTGGGTCCTGGCCGGGCACCCGGGCACGAGCGAATCGACGCGGACGGCCTGGGGCGTCCGCCGCAAATTCTGGATCCGGGAGATTGCGATGATCCTCGGCGTCAAAGAGTCCGAACTCAAGATCATCGAACTGGTCGACCAACCAACCGGTGCCGCCCAGCCGTGAGCGGATTGAATTCCGCGGCTCAGGCCGGTTCAACAAATCCGGGGGAGTTGCTCGCCCAAAGGTGTCGAGACGACTCTCCGACCGCCGATCGCCGTGCGGGCGACCACGAGGTTTGGGTGCCGGTCGGTAATGGTGCCGATGATGGCGGCGCGGGTGCCGAGCGGATGCCGGTGCATAGTCGCTAGAAGTTTCTCGGCCAAGCCGGCCGGTACTACGACGACGAGCTTCCCTTCGTTCGCGACGAGAAGCGGGTCGAGGCCGAGCAGGTCGCACGCCGCCCGCACCTCGTCGTCCACCGGCACGGCCGGCTCGTCGATCTCGATGCCGACATGCGAAGCCGCAGCGATCTCGTTCAGCGTGGCGGCCAGACCGCCGCGCGTCGGATCCCGCATTGCCCGGAGGTCGGGGCACGCTGCCAGCATCTCCGTGACCAACCCGTTGAGAGCGGCCGTATCGCTCGCGATTCGCGACTCGAATTCCAAGCCCTCCCGGATGCTCAGGATGGCGATCCCATGGTTGCCCACCGGCCCGGACACCACGATGGCATCGCCCGGCTTCGCCTGTTGGACGCCAACGTTCACGCCGTCGGGCACCACGCCGACGCCGGCGGTGGTGATGTAGCAACCATCGCCGTGCCCGCGATCCACGACTTTCGTATCCCCGCAGACGATCGCCACGCCCGCCGCACGTGCCGCTGCCGCCATGCGATCGACGATCCGCCCCAGGTCGGCAAGCGGCAAGCCTTCTTCCAGGATGAACCCGGCGGACAGGTACAGGGGGGTCGCCCCGCTCATGGCCAGGTCGTTGACGGTGCCGTTGACCGCGAGGTCGCCGACGCACCCGCCGGGGAAGAACAGCGGGCGAACCACATAGCAATCGGTGGTGACTGCCAGCCGGCCGGCTACGGGCGGGAGGACGGCGGCATCACCGAGGGGTGCCAGCGCCGAGTTGCGGAATGCGGGCAGGAAGAGATGTTCGACCAGTTCGGTCGACAGCTTGCCACCGCCGCCGTGCCCCATCACGATGTGCGGGTAATCCCGCAACGGCAGCGGACAGGTCCAGACGTCGGGGTTCAGGTCGGGCACGTCGCACGCTCCGTGCCGAGGTCGATCAATCGGCCATAGTGGAAATAGGCGGCGCACGCTCCTTCGCTCGAAACCATCGTCGCTCCGAGCGGCGTTCGCGGCGTGCAGGCGGTACCGAACGCCGGGCACTGGTTCGGCTTGAGCGTGCCGCGGAGAACTTCGCCACTGTGGCAGTGGGGCGACTCGACCGAACGGAAATCCGGGCCGGCGAATCGGTCCTCGGCGTCGAATCGGCGATACTCGTCCTTCAGCCTCCAGCCGCTGGCCGGGATGGTGCCGATCCCCCGCCACTCGCGGTCGCACGTTTCGAACACTTCGGCGAGCATCGCCTGCGCCGGCCGGTTGCCTGCGAACGCGACCGCGCGGGGGTAGGCGTTTTCCACGATGTGCGTGCCGGCTTCGAGTTGCAGCACCGCCCGGCGGATGCCGTCGAGCAAGTCCAGCGGCTCGAACCCGGTGACGACAATCGGCACACGGTACCGCTCTGCCAGCGGCGGGTACTGGTGATAGCCCATCACGCTGCAGACGTGCCCGGCGGCCAGGATCGCCTGCACGCGGTTGGTGGGCGACGAAAGAATCGCTTCGATGGCCGGAGGGACGAGCACGTGCGACACCAGCAGCGAGAAATTGATCAGCCCGAGTCGCTTCGCCTGATGCACGGCCATCGCGTTCGCCGGGGCGGTGGTCTCGAACCCGATGGCGAAGAATACCACTTGTCGGTCCGGGTTTTCCTTCGCCAGCCGGACCGAGTCCAGGGGCGAGTAGACGACTCGCACGTCGGCACCGCGGGCTTTCACCGCGAACAGGTCTTCCCGTGTGCCGGGGACGCGGAGCATGTCGCCGAAGCTGCAGAAGATGACGCCCGGCGTGGCGGCGATGGCGAGGGCCTTGTCGATGAGCGAGACCGGCGTGACGCACACCGGGCAGCCGGGGCCGTGGATGAGTTCGACTTCGGCCGGCAGCAGTTGATCGATGCCGTGGCGGAGGATCGAGTGTGTCTGCCCGCCGCACACTTCCATGATTGCCCATGGGCGTGTGACGGCGGCCCGGATCTCGGCCGATAGGCGCTGCGCCAGGTCCCCGTCGCGGAACTCGTTGAGGTATTTCACCCCATTTCCTCCCCGAGTTCGTCGGCCAGCGCGCCCATCGCGGCAAACGCGCGCAGCGTCTCGGCCGCGGTGGCTTCGTCGACTTTGCTGATGGCGAAGCCGGCATGAACCACGGCATATTCGCCTTCCTGGACCTCTGGCAGATACGCCAGACAAACATCTTTCACCACGCCGCCAAAGTTGAGCTTGCCCATCCGCACGCCGTCGGACTCGTAAACCGTTTGGACTCGACCGGGAATCGCGAGGCACATGTTTAACCCTCCGAGCCGCGGCGGGATTCGAGGAACGCCAGCCACTCGTCCATGCCGTCGCCCGTCTTGGCCGAGAGGGAGACGATCGGAAGCCCCGGCCGTACGGCGCGGAGGTTCCTCTCGGCCTCGGCGGAATCGAACTCACACGCGGTGGCGAGGTCGCACTTGGTGATGATGGCGGCGTCGGCGGTGTTGAACAGCGTCGGATACTTGAGCGGCTTATCTTCCCCCTCGGTGACGGAGAGCAGCACCACGCGCAGCGACTCGCCCAGATCGTAGCTGGCCGTACACACGAGGTTGCCCACGTTTTCCACAAACAAGTAGTTGTGTTCGGCCAGGTTCCATCCCTGCAAATGCCGGCCGACCATGTCGGCCTCCAGGTGGCAAAGGCCGTGGGTGTTGATCTGCCGAACCGGCGCGCCGCTGCGGGCGAGTCGGACGGCGTCGTTGTCGGTCGCGAGGTCGCCGACCAGTGCAGCCGGACGGCGGCCGCGATCCCGAAGGGCGGAAAGGGTTCGCTCCAGCAGGAGCGTCTTTCCGGTGCCGGGACCGGACACCAGATTGACCACGAAGGTGCCGGCGGCGGCGAAGTCGGCCCGCAGCGCGGCGGCGATCGCGTCGTTCTTCTTCAACAGGCCCTGGCGGACCTGCACGATGCGAGGGGGCATGTCACTCCACCTCGATGGATTCGAGTTCAATTTCGCGACCGGTACGGACATCGGCGGTCGACGTATCGCACTGGGGGCAACAGAACCGCTGCAGGCTCGGCAGTTCGACAATCCCACATCGGGGACAGACGACCTTCACCGACACCGGATGGATCTCGAGTCTTGCCTGGGCCAGCAACGTGTCGGCGACGGCCACGTCGAACGCGAACCGCAGGGCGTCTTCGGCCACGCCGGACAGCGCGCCGATCTTCACGACCACCGCCGTCACCCGCTTCGCATCGGCGGCGCGGGCGGCCTCGTCGGCGATCTGCACGAGTTGCACGGCCAACGATAGTTCGTGCATTCACACATCTCCCGTGCGGTCATCTTATCCCGCCGGCGATCGCCGCCTGACCAAGGGACAGCCCGCCGTCGTTGCACGGCACCTGCCGGTGGGTCAGAACCGTTCGTCCGTCGGCCCGCAGGCGATGCGAAACGAGGTTGAGCAGTGCGATGTTTTGAAACACTCCGCCGGTTAGACCGACCACCGGTACGTTCCGTCTGGAGGCGACGACCCGGATCATCTCGGCGATGGCGGCGTGAAAGCGGGACGCGATTAATTGCACCGATACGTGGGCGCGAAGGTCGGCGACGATGGAAGAGAGCAGGGGACCGGGGTCGAGGACGACGGGGTCGGCTCCCGAGATCGCGAACGGGTACGGCTCCGCCCCTTCACCCGCAAGGGCTTCCAACTCCATCGCCGCTTGTCCCTCATAGCTCACCTCGTGGCGGACGCCGACGAGCGAAGCGATGGCGTCGAACAGCCGGCCCATGCTGCTCGTCGGCACGCAGTTCACGTTCCGATCGAGCTGCTGCCGCAGGATCTTCCGCTCGGCTGGCGGGCAGGCCGCGACGCACGGCAGGTCGTCGCACCACGGCAGGCCGGCCGCCCACAGATGAGCGAGTGCCACACGGTATGGCCTCCGGATGGCGGCATCCCCGCCGGGGAGTGGAATGGACTTCAAGTTTCCGACCCGATCGATGCGGTCGCCGTCCGCGAGGAAGAACTCGCCGCCCCAGATCGACCCATCAGTGCCATACCCGGTCCCGTCGAAGCAGGCGACGAGCATGGGACCACCATTCCCACCCGCGTCGACCAACAGCGAGGCCACGTGGGCGTGGTGGTGTTGGACGCGGACCAGCGGGATGCCACGGCGTTCGGCGAATCGGGCCGCCCAGTCCGCGGAAAGGTATCCGGGGTGCAGGTCGCAGGCGATCCGATCCGGCTCGAGACGGAAGAGTTCGAGCAGGTGATCGGCGGTACGGTCGAGCGCGGCCAGCGTGTCCGGGTTTTCCACGTCGCCGAGGTGCGGACTCAGGTAGGCGTGATCGCCGGATGTCACGCAGAGCGTCGCCTTCATCTCCCCGCCGACGGCAAGTACAGTCTTGCCGGCGCGTGGCAGCTTGACGGGCAGCGGGGCATACCCGCGGGACCTGCGGATCGGGTACTCGTGGCCGGCGAAGACCCTGATCACGGAATCGTCGCACACCGAATGGATGTCCCGGTCGTGCATGAGGAACGCATCGGCGAGTTCGCCCAACCGCTCGCGGGCCTCGGTGTTGTCCCTCGCGATCGGTTCGTTCCCGCTGTTGCCGGAGGTCATCACCAGTGGACGATCACCGAGCAACAAATGGTGGAGCGGCGAGTACGGCAGCATCAGGCCGATGGTGTGCAGTCCGGGGGCGACGCCGTCCATCCTGCCGCCTTGGCCCGGGTGCCGTTCCAGCATGACGATCGGCCGCTCCGGACCGATCAGCACCGCTGCATGGTCATCGTTGATCGCGGCGACCCGTTTCGCCCACTCGACGTCTTTCACCATGACCGCGAATGGTTTGTCCATGCGTCCTTTGCGTTCCCGCAGCCTCGCCACCGCGTCGGCGTTGGTCGCATCGCACGCCAGATGAAACCCGCCGACACCTTTCACGGCGAGAATGCCGCCGCCGTCCAGCACCCGGACCGCAGTACGGATCGCGTCGTCGCGTTCGATCCGCGTGGCATCATCGGATTCCAGCCAGACCATCGGCCCACAGACTGGACAGGCGACCGGTTGGGCGTGGAATCGGCGGTTGGCCGGGTCGTGGTATTCCTGCTCGCAGTCCGCACACGGGGCGAATCCGGCCATCGTCGTCGCCGGCCGGTCGTAGGGCAGGCTGCGAATGATGGTGAACCGCGGGCCGCAGTGGCAACAATTGATGAACGGATAGCGGTAGCGGCGGTCGGACGGGTCGAACAACTCCCGCAGGCAGTCGGCGCAGGTGGCGACGTCGGCCGGGATCGAACTGCTTCGATCGGTGGTCGTCTGGCTCGGGCGAATGGTGAAAACGGATTCCGGGATCGCGGGCCGTTCGAGGGATTCGACACGATGGACGCGGGCGAGCGGCGGCGGGTGGGCTGACAGGTCCTCCAGGAACCGTTCGACTTGTTCGGCCTCGCCTTGGACTTCGACGATCACACCGGCGGTATCGTTGCCGACGTAGCCGGTGAGGCCGTGCCGCACGGCAAGCTGGTAGACGAACGGGCGGAATCCGACCCCCTGCACGACGCCCCGCACGGTCAGCCGACGCCTCACCACGTGGGGCCGACGCCTTGCCGGAGGACCCGCATGTAGTTCCCCCGCTCGAAGGCCGTCGGGTCGGGGACTTTGTTCAGACTCAGGGATCCCCGCATCTGCGCGATCGACTCGTACTCCTTTTCCTCCATCCAGTGCCGCAGGTCGGCGAGGAGTTGTCGGAGATGGCCGACACCGTGGCGGAGAAGAGCGGAGGTGAGCATCACCCCGCTCGCCCCGGCCATGATGCACTTGATCACATCGCGGGCCGAGTGGACGCCGCCGGTGACCGCCAGTTCGATCGGCACCCGCCCGTAGGCTACGCCGACCCAGTGCAATCGTGTGAGCAACTCGTCGGAGT
Organism: Gemmataceae bacterium; assembly: GCA_022842245.1. Taxonomy (GTDB): domain Bacteria; phylum Planctomycetota; class Planctomycetia; order Gemmatales; family Gemmataceae; genus Limnoglobus. The sequence goes on along the minus strand of JALHPZ010000034.1, from coordinate 50,902 downwards.
GGCTCAGCTTCAGGTGCGGCACCGCGTCCAGGTCGTCAATGTTCAGATCGGGCTGGTAGAAGCGGTTGAAGAGCACGGCGGCGGTCGCGCCGGCCCCGTGAAGGCGGGTGAGCAGGTTGACCGGGGCGGTGTAGAACGGACCGAGTTTCACCGCGAGCGGAATGCGGATCTGTTGCCGGATCGCCCGCACCAGTTCCATCAGCCGGTCTTCGATCTGCTGGGATGTCAGGTTCGGATCGGTCGGGATGTCGTAGACGTTGAGTTCGAGGCCGTCGGCGCCGGCCTCTTCGACCAGCCGCGCATAATGCACCCACCCACCGGCGCTCGTGCCGTTCAGGCTGGCGAACACCGGACCGCGTACCGCCGCCTTCACTCTCCGCAACTGCTCCAGATAGCCGTCGGGGCCGGTGTTGTACGTCTGCATGTTCGGGAAGTACGACAGCGACTCGGCGTACGACTCGCTGCCGGCCTCCAGGTGATGGTGCAGGTCCAGCGACTCGGATTCGATCTGCTCCTCGAACAGCGAGTGCATGACGAACGCCGCCGCCCCGCTGTCCTCGGCCATGCGGACCTGATCGAGGTCGCGCGTGATCGGTGAGGACGACACGATCAGCGGGTTTGGCAAGTTATGGCCCAGGTAGCAGGCGGTCAGGTCAGTCACGACGCACCTCCGTTCGCGGTGGCGGCCAACCGCTCGTACAGTTTCCAGCGGTCCGCGACTTCCGCCTCGGCTTCCCGCAACAACATTTCGGCGGAGGCCGGATCGTTCTGCACCAGCACCGTAAAGCGAGTCTCGTTGTACAGGTAGTTTTTCAAGGGCAGGCTTGGTGGCTTGCTGTCCAGTTGCATCGGGTTCAATCCGGCCGCCTTCCGCCGCGGGTCGTACCGGAACAGCGGCCAATGCCCGCTCTGCACCGCGGCCTTCTGTTGCTCGAGTTGCTTGCTCAGGTCGAACCCGTGGGCGATGCACGGGCTGTACGCGATCACCAGCGACGGGCCGGGGAACGACTCCGCCTCCCGTAGCGCCGTCAGGGTGTGCGTGTCGTTCGCCCCGAAGGCCACGCGGGCGACGTAGCATTGGCCCTGCACCGCCGCCAACAGGGCGAGGTCCTTCTTCGCCGTGCGCTTTCCGGCGGCGGCGAACTTGGCGACTGCCGCCCGCGGCGTGGCCTTGGACATCTGCCCGCCCGTATTCGAATACACTTCGGTGTCGAGCACCAGCACGTTCACGTTGGCGGTCGTGTTCAGCACGTGATCGAGTCCGCCGTAGCCGATGTCGTACGCCCAGCCGTCGCCACCGACGATCCAGACGCTGCGGGGGATCAGGCTGTCTGCCACGGCGATCAGATCCCTGGCCACGGCGTCGGTGCGGCCGGCGAGTTTCTCCTTGAGCTGCTTGACCCGCTCCCGTTGCGGCCTGACGTCGGCGGACGTTGGCTTCGCGTTCAGCAGGCCGTCCGCCAACTCGGCACCCACGTCGTCCCGCAACCTCGCCAGCAGCTCGCGGGCGTACTCGGCCTGTTTGTCCACCGCTAGCCGCAGGCCCAGACCGAACTCGGCGTTATCCTCGAACAGCGAATTCGACCACGCCGGCCCGCACCCGTCGTCGCCCTTCGCCCAGGGGGTGGTCGGCAGGTTGCCGCCGTAGATGGACGAGCAGCCGGTGGCGTTGGCGATCAGGGCGTGGTCGCCGAAGAGCTGCGAGATCATTTTCAGATAAGGCGTTTCGCCGCAACCGGCACAGGCCCCGGAGAACTCGAACAGCGGCCGCATCAGTTGCACGTCCTTCACCGAGTCGGCGCGAAGTGTGGCCCGATCGGGTTCCGGCAGCGCCCGAAAGAAATCCCAGTTCTTCGCTTCGGCATCCCGGAGGGGCGGCTGGGGGGCCATGTTGATCGCTTTGAGCCGCGGCTCGCTCTTGTTCTTCACCGGGCATGCCTCGACGCAGAGCCGGCAGCCGGTGCAATCTTCGTGCGCGACTTGCAGGGTGAACGCCTGGCCCTTGCGGTCCGGCCAGCGGGCGTCGGCGTGCTTGAACGTCTCCGGGGCCTTGTCGAGCAACGCCGGGTCGAACACCTTGCCGCGGATGACGGCGTGCGGGCAGACCAGCACGCACTTGCCGCACTGGATGCAGATGGACTCGTCCCAGACCGGGATTTCGAGGGCGATATTTCGCTTTTCCCATTGGCTGGTGCCGGTCGGCCAGGTGCCGTCGACCGGCAGGGCGCTCACGGGGAGGGCGTTTCCCTCGCCGGCCATCATCCGGGCCGTGACGGACTGCACGAACTCCGGCGCGTCGGCCGACACCAGGGGTCGGCGGCGGGTCGGCGCGGTGGCCTCGGCGGGGACCTTCACTTCGAACAGGCGGTCCAGCGTGGCGTCCACCGCGGCCCAGTTCCGTTCGACCACCGGCAGGCCACGCTTGGCATATGTCTTCTGGATCGACTTCTTGATGGCCGCGATCGCCTCGTCCCGCGGCAGTACCCCGCTGAGCGCGAAGAAACAGGTCTGCATGACGGTGTTGATCCGGCCGCCCATGCCGTTTTCCTTCGCCACCGCCAGCGCGTCGATGACGAACAACCGCAAGCGCTTCGCCAGGATGGTTTCCTGAACCGATCGCGGCAGGTGACTCCACACTTCGTCGGGGCCGTGGGGGCTGTTCAGCAGGAACGTGCCGCCCGCCTCGGCCAGCCCGAGCATGTCGAACCGTTCGAGGAAGTGGAACTGGTGGCACGCCACGAACGACGCCCGCGAGATGAGATAAGTCGAGCGGATCGGGTTCGGGCCGAACCGCAAGTGGGAGACCGTCACCGACCCCGACTTCTTCGAGTCGTAGACGAAATACCCCTGCGCGTGCAGCGGGGTATCCTCGCCGATGATCTTGATGGTGTTCTTGTTCGCCCCGACGGTGCCATCCGCTCCGAGGCCGAAGAACACCGCCCGCACGCTCGCCGGGTCTTCGGTGCTGAACGCCGGGTCGTGGTCCAGGCTCAGGTGTGTCACGTCGTCCACGATGCCGACGGTGAAGTGGTTCCGCGGGCGGGTGGCGATCAGATTGTCGAACACCGCCTTCGCCATCGCGGGGGTGAATTCTTTCGACGACAGACCATAGCGCCCGCCGACGAGGGACATTCCCGAGCGGCCGGCTTCGTGCAGGGCGGTCAGCACATCCTGATACAGTGGTTCGCCGAGGGCGCCCGGTTCCTTGGTGCGGTCGAGCACGGCCACCGCCTTCACCGACTCCGGCAAGGCCGCCGCGAACGCGATCAGGTCGAAGGGACGGAACAGCCGGACTTTCAACAGCCCCACCTTCTGACCGGCCGCGTTCAGCGCCTCAACCGCCTCCTCCGCAGCCCCGCATCCCGAGCCCATCATGACGATCGCCCGCTCGGCCTGCGGGTGGCCGACGTACTCGTATAGCTTGTACCGCCGGCCGCTCAACTCCGCGAAGCGGTCCATCGCGTTCTGCACGATGGCCGGGCACGCGAGGTAGTACGGATTCACCGTCTCGCGGGCCTGAAAGTAGACATCCGGGTTCTGGGCGGTGCCGCGCAGCACGGGATGGTCCGGCGAGAGCGCCCGCTGGCGGAACGCGGTCACGAGATCATCCCGAATCATGCCGCGGATCTGTTCAATGGTTGGCGGAGTCACGGTCGCGACTTCGTGGGAGGTGCGGAAGCCGTCGAAGAAGTGCAGGAAGGGCAAGCGGGTTTCAAGGGTGGCGGCGTGGGCAATCAGGGCCAGGTCGCCGGCCTCTTGCACCGAGTTGGACGCGAGCATTGCCCAGCCGGTCTGCCGGCACGCCATCACGTCCTGGTGGTCGCCGAAGATGGATAGTCCTTGCGCGGCGATCGAGCGGGCGGCGATGTGGAACACCGTCGGCGTCAGTTCGCCGGCGATCTTGTACATGTTCGGGATCATCAGCAGCAGGCCTTGCGACGCGGTGAACGTCGTACCCAGCGCCCCGGCCTGCAACGCCCCGTGCAGCGCCCCGGCCGCCCCGCCTTCCGACTGCATTTCGACGACCCGGGGCACGCTGCCCCACAAATTCGGTTTCCCTTCGGAGGCCCATTGATCGGACAACTCACCCATGCCCGACGACGGGGTGATCGGGTAGATGGCGATCACCTCGCTGCAGGCATAGGCCACTCGGGCGGCCGCCTCGTTCCCCTCGATCGTGACGCGGTCGTCGGCCATGACCCGTTCCTATGAGAATGGAGGAACATGAAAGTGGATATCGGAGTCGTATTTCCACCACTGGCACCATATGCTATCCGCGGACAGAAGCAACGAGGCTCTCGCGGGGGGACTCCGCCATGCCTGCCACGACTGCCCCGGTCGATAAACGTCTGAAAATTCTCGATGCCGCCATTCGCAAGCAGCAGAACCGGCCCGACACCTTGATTGCCATCCTCCACAAGGCCCAAGAACTCTACGGCTACCTGGATACGCCGATCTTGTGGCACATCGCCCGCGCGCTCCGGCTGCCACCCAGCCGCGTGTATGGCACCGCCACCTTTTACCACCTGTTCAGCCTCAAGCCGCGCGGCGAACATTCGTGCGTGGTGTGCCTGGGCACCGCGTGCTTCGTGAAGGGGGGCCAAAAACTGCTGGACACGGTGGCCGCGCACGCCGACGTGAAGCCGGGTCAGACGACCGCCGATGGCAAGGTGTCGTTGCTGGTCGCCCGCTGCATCGGGGCGTGCGGCATCGCCCCGGCGGTGGTGCTGGACGGCACCACGCATGGACACGTCGGCCCCGACCAACTGACGGCTCGGTTGGAGGAGTGGACGCATGAATCATGACGAACTGGAACGCATCGCCGGGGCGGAACGCACGGCCGCGAAGCCGGCGGAGATCCGCTGTTGCACGTCCAGCGGGTGCCGGGCGTCCGGTTCGGCGGATGTGCTGAAACAACTCAAGGCGGCCGTCCAGGCGAAGGGACTGAGCGACCGCGTGGCGGCCGTCGGCGTCGGCTGCCCCGGCCTGTGCAGCGCCGGCCCGGTGGTGAGCACGCACCCGGGCGGGGCCGTATTCGGTAAGGTCACAAGCGGCCACGCCGACGGCATCGTATCCACCCTGTCCGGCGGATCGACCGATGCGGTTCGCATCGACCCGAACCAGCCGTTCTTTGCCAAACAATTCCGCATCGTGCGGGCGACCGTCGGTCAGATCGACCCGGAGCGGATCGAGTCGTACATCGCCGCCGACGGCTACGCGGGGCTGTACCAGGCTTTGCAGCAGCGCCCGGACGAGATTGTCGCGAACGTGACCGCGAGCGGGTTGCGAGGCCGCGGCGGGGCCGGCTACCCGACCGGGCTGAAGTGGGCGACGGTGGCGAAGATGCCGCCCGGTCAAAAGTATGTCATCTGCAACGGCGACGAGGGGGACCCCGGGGCGTTCATGGACCGCTCGGTGATGGAGGACGCCCCGCACCAGGTGCTCGAAGGCATGGCTATCGCCGCCTATGCCGTGGGGGCGAACCAGGGGTACGTCTACGTGCGGGCCGAGTACCCGTTGGCCATCGAGCGGTTGCAGGCGGCCATCCATCAGGCGACCAAGGCCGGGGTGCTCGGCGGAAACATCTTTCAGACGCCCTTCGAGTTCAAGGTGGAGATCCGAATCGGGGCGGGGGCATTCGTGTGCGGAGAAGAGACCGCCCTTATCGCCTCGGTGCAAGGGCTTCGCGGCACCCCGCGGCCGCGGCCGCCGTACCCGGCCGAGAGTGGGCTGTGGGACCGGCCGACGCTCATCAACAACGTCGAGACGTTCGCCACCATTCCGGCCATCCTGCGGAACGGGGCGAACTGGTTCGCCGGCATCGGCACCGCGACCAGCAAGGGGACGAAGATCTTCTCGCTCACCGGCAAGGTGAAGAACGCCGGGCTGGTCGAAGTGCCGATGGGCACGACCCTGCGGGAAGTGGTGGAGCAACTGGGCGGCGGCACGGCCGATGGCCGGGCGGTGAAGGCGGTGCAGACCGGCGGGCCGTCCGGCGGGTGCATCCCGGCCGACCTGCTGGATACGCCGATCGATTACGAGTCGCTGGGCCGGATCGGTTCGATCATGGGGTCGGGCGGGATGATCGTGATGGACGACACCGACCGCATGCCGGAGGTGGCTCGCTTCTTCATGGAGTTCTGCGCCGACGAATCGTGCGGCAAGTGCGTGCCGTGTCGCGTGGGGACGGTGCAACTGCACGGCTTGCTGACCAAACTCGTGGAGAAGCGAGCCACCCGGCACGACCTGGACCTGCTGATCGAGTTGTGCCATTTTGTGAAGGACACGAGCCTGTGCGGACTGGGCCAGTCGGCCCCGAACCCAGTGCTGAGCACCTTGCGGTACTTCGCCGGCGAGTACGAGGCGCTGCTGCAGCCCGAGGAGTTCGCCCGCCCGCCGCGGCGGTCGGCCATCCCGCTGACCGTGCTTTGATCAATCCGGAGGCTCCATGGCCGTCGTCACTCTGACCATCGATGACAAGCCGGTGTCGGCGCGGGCGGGGGACTCGGTCCTCGCTGCCGCGCGGGAAGCCGGCATCCGCATTCCCACGCTCTGCCACCTGGATGGCGTCTCCGAGGCGGCGGCCTGTCGGTTGTGCCTGGTTCAGGTGGAAGGCCGCGGGCGGTTGCAAGCCGCGTGCGTCACCGAGACCGCCGAGGGAATGATCGTCCGCACCCAGACCGACACCCTCCGCGAATACCGACGGATGATTCTCGAACTCCTCTTCACCGAGGGGAACCACGTCTGTGCGGTGTGCGTGGCCAACGGCAATTGCGAGCTGCAATCGCTCGCCGCCGAGCTGGGCATGGACCACGTGCGCTACCCGTACCTGAACCCGGCCCGCCCGGTGGACGTGACCCACAAGCAGTACGCCATCGACCACAACCGGTGCATCTTGTGCACCCGATGCGTGCGGACGTGCGACGAAATCGAAGGGGCGCACACCTGGGACGTGGCCGGCCGCGGCACCCTGTCGCACATCGTTGCCGACATGGGCCAGCCGTGGGGCGAGTCGGTGACGTGTACTTCGTGCGGCAAGTGCGTGCAGGCGTGCCCGACCGGGGCACTGTTCCGCCAGGGCAGCACGGTGGCCGAGATGACCAAGGACCGCGAGAAGCTCGGCGACCTCGTCACCGCCCGGAGGGACAAGAAATGGACCGTGTGAAGCTCGCCACCGTCTGGCTCGGCGGGTGTTCCGGCTGCCACATGTCGTTCCTCGACATGGACGAGTGGTTAATCGACCTCGCCCCGCGCATCGACTTGGTCTACAGTCCGCTCGCCGACGTGAAGGAGTATCCGGACGGGGTGGACGTGGCGCTGGTGGAAGGGGCGGTGGCGAACGAGGAGAACCGCCACATGGCGAAGGTGATCCGCCGGCGGTCGAAGGTGGTAGTGTCGTTCGGCGACTGCGCGGTGAGCGGGAACGTGACCGCCATGCGGAACCCGCTGGGCAAGAGCCTGGAGGTTCTCCGCACGTCGTACCTGCTCGAATCGGCCGGGACCAACCCGCGATTGCCGGACGACCGCGAGATCGTGCCCGTGCTGCTCGACAAGGTGCTTCCACTGCACGCGGTGATTCCCGTCGACCATCATTTGCCCGGTTGCCCGCCGCCGGCGGCGCGCATCCGGGCGATCGTCGAAGACCTCCTCGCGGCGAGAACGCCGATTCGAACCGCGGACCAGATTCGTTTCGGGTAATCCGGGAGACTGCCATGAAGCGGATCATCATCGACCCCGTGACGCGGATCGAGGGGCACGCCAAGATCAGCCTGTTCGTCGGCGACGACGGCCGGATCGCCGACGCCAGATTCCACGTCGTCGAGTTCCGCGGGTTCGAGCGGTTCTGCGTCGGCCGGCCGTTCGGCGAGATGCCCAGCCTGACCGCCCGCGTGTGCGGCATCTGTCCCGTCAGCCATCTGCTTTGCTCGGCGAAAACCGGCGACGCCATTCTCGGCGTCCGCCCGCCTGCGGCCGCCGTGAAACTCCGCCGCGCCATGAACCTCGGGCAGATCCTGCAGTCGCACGCCCTCAGCTTCTTCCACCTGAGCAGCCCGGACCTCCTGCTCGGGTTTGACAGCGGCCCGGCCAAACGGAACGTCTTCGGCGTCATCCAGTCGCACCCCGACCTCGCCCGCGCCGGTATCCGCCTAAGGCAGTTCGGTCAGGACGTGATCGAACGGCTGGGCGGGCGCAAGATCCACCCGGCGTGGGCGGTGCCCGGCGGGGTGCGGGAGGCGGCCAGCGAAGAGACGTGCCGCGAACTGCTCGACCGGCTGCCCGAAGCCCGCGCGACGGTGCAAACTGCCCTCGGGTTCATCAAAAAATACCTCGACGCGCACACGGAAGAGGTAGAAGTCTTCGGCAACCACCCGAGCCTGTACATGGCGCTGGTGCGGCCGGCCGACCACGGTTGGGAACATCACGACGGCGTGCTGCGTATCACCGACCACACCGGAAAAGTGGTCGCCGACGACATCGACCCGGCCGACTACCGCACGCACATCGCCGAGGAAGTGGAACGCGATTCGTACCTGAAGTCGCCGTACTACCGTCCGCTCGGTTACCCCGGCGGCGCGTATCGCGTCGGCCCGCTCGCCCGGCTGAACGTGTGCACCACCATCGGCACCCCGCTCGCCGACGCGGAACTGGTCGAGTTCCGTCAGCGGGCCGGCGGAGTGGCCAACTCGGCTTTCCTTTACCACCTCGCGCGGGCGATCGAAATGCTTGCCTGCACCGAGTGGCTGGAGCGACACCTGACCGACCCGGAGATCCGCTCGCCGCGCCATCGCGCCGAGGCCGGGGTGAACAATCTGGAAGCGGTCGGCTGCAGCGAAGCCCCCCGCGGCACGCTCTTCCACCACTACACGGTGGACGAGCACGGACTTCTGACGTCCGTGAACCTGATCATCGCCACCGGGCAGAACAACCTGCCGATGAACCGCACCATCACCCAGATCGCCCAGCACTACATCCGCGACACGTCGGCCATCCCCGAAGGCTTCCTGAACCGCGTCGAGCACGGCATCCGCTGCTACGATCCGTGCCTCAGTTGCTCGACGCACGCCCACGGCCAGATGCCCCTGCACGTACAACTGATCGGCGCGGACGGCGGCGTGATCGCCGAGGTGAAGCGGTGAGCCTGCTCCTCGTCGGCATCGGCAACACACTCCGCCGCGACGACGGCGCGGGGGCGGCCCTCGTGGAGCGATTCTCGAACCGCACGGACTGTCGAGTTTTGGTTGTTCACCAACTCCTGCCCGAACACGTCGACGACCTGGCGCGATGCGCTCGCGTGGTCTTCGCCGACGCCGCGATCGACACGACGGACGTGCGACTCGCTCCGCTCGCCCCGTCGTCTCGCGCTCCCGGCCTCGGGCACGCCGGCGACCCTGGCTGGCTGTTGGCGCTGTGCGAATCGTTGCACGGGCGCTCGCCCGAAGCGTGGCTGCTCACCATTCCCGCCGCCGACCTGGGCTTCGGCATCGGTCTGAGCCGGGCGGCCGCCGGTGCGGTCGAGGAGGCCGTGCGATTGCTGGAAGGTCACATCACGAAATGACGCAGCGCCCGGACTCGCTGCCGCAGTTCCTCGCGGAAGTCGGGGTGGGCGATCGAGATGAGCAGCGCAGCCCGTTCCCGCAGGCTCTTCCCGTGCAGGTTCACCGCGCCATGCTCGGTCACCACCCAGTGGACGTGCCCGCGGCTCGTCACCACGCCGGCCCCGGCATCCAGTTCCGGCACGATGCGGGAGATCGCGCCCCCCTTCGCCGTGCTCGGCAGCGCGATGATCGGCAGGCCGCCCTTCGACAGGGCCGCCCCGCGGATGAAATCCATCTGCCCGCCGATGCCCGAGTAGATCCGGTGGCCGAGGGAGTCGGCGCACACCTGCCCGGTCAGGTCGATCTGCAATGCCGAGTTGATCGCCACCACCCGATCGTTCTTCCGGATCAGGGCGGTATCGTTGGTGCGGTCGCACGAGTGGAACTCGACGAGCGGGTTGTCGTCGATGAAGTCGTACAGCCGTCGGCTGCCGTTCACGAAACTCGTCACGCTGCGGCCAGGGTGGATCGCCTTGAACCGGTTCGTCACCGCACCGCACGCGACCAGATCCACGAATCCGTCGGCCAGCATTTCCGAGTGAACACCCAGATCCCGTTTGTCCTTCAGCCGCGCCAGCACGGCGTTCGGGATGCCGCCGATGCCCAACTGCAGGCAAGCCCGGTCGGGGACCAGGTTGGCCACCCGTTCGCCGATGGCGTCCTCCACTGGTGTGGTCGGTTCGGAAACGTGCTCGTGCGGCGGCCGGTCGGAAAGGTAGTACGCGGCCAGTCGGCTCAGCGGAACGACGGTGTTGCCGTGCGTCCGGGGCATCCGCGAAGTGATCTCGGCGATGAGCAGCGGGGCGGTGTCGGCGGCGGCGCGGGTGCAATCGACGCTCGTGCCGAGGGAACAATTGCCGTGCCGGTCGGGCGGGGAAAGGGTCAGCAGCGCCGCATCGAGTTTGATTGAACCGGAGGTGAACAGGCCGGGAATATCGGACAGAAACACGGGAACGAAGTCGGCCCGGCCGGCGGCCACGGCTTCGCGGAGCGGCCCGCCGGTGAACAGCGACACCGCCCGGAAGCGGCCCTGCACGCCGGGCGCGACGTGCGGCGCCGGGCCGTCGGTGTGCATGTGGTAGAAGGTGACGTTCTCGAGGTCCGTGCGGGCGGCGATCGCTTCCAGCAGCGGCGTCGGCGTGGCCGCCGCCCCCTGAACGAACACGTTCATCCCGCTGCGGATCGAACGGCTCGCTTCGGCAGGCGATGTCATCTTTGCCGGACCCATGTCACCCACCTCGTTCACGAAAGGGCATCACGCGGGGAGTGGGCAGAATTATCGGGAAAACGGCTTCTTCGTCATCGTTGAGCCGCAACTCCGCACCGAGGACGAAGCCACCCCCCGCAAAGAACCGGCATCGCACAGGTGGGCACGGATAGGCGAGGGAGTGAGGAAACGCGTGTCTATTGACCGCCCTTTGGTAGGAACTCGCGATTGACGGGGCGGGCGGCCCCCGGATTCTCTCTTCACTTTTGGCGATTTGGCGAGCGGGGGGCGTCAGCCCCCTGTTTCTCGTTCCACGCACGCGAGAAACAGGGGGCTGACGCCCCCCGCTCGCCTCAAACCTTCAACCCTATTCGCCCCCCGCCCGGCTCAGGTTCAGCTCCAGCAGCTTTGCCAGCAGTTCGTCGTCCGTCATCCCGGGCGACCAGCCGTAGGCCGCGAAGACGGCCTCGTCGAGCTTGCGGTGAACGTTGGCCAGCCAGGTCGGCCGTTCGTTGTAGAGGTTCGTGAGCGTCCGCTTCTTGAGCATCGCGACCGTGGCGGCGTCCTTCGGTACGGTGCGCGGGTACTTCACGGTGCCGATCCCCTGCGCGTTCGGCCGCACGACGTACCGCTTCCACGGCCCATCGACGGAGCCGGGGAACTCCAGTGTTTCCGTCTTCGTCCACTCCGGCGGGTTGAGCCAGTTCTTGCGGAGCGTATCGAGTTCCTTCGCCGCCGCCGCGATGGCCGCCCGCTGCGCGTCGGTCGGCTCGGGGAAGGGGAAGGTTTCGGTACTTTCCTAGCTTCACATTGGTCCCGGCGGCTTCTTCCTCGACTTCTTCGGTCGGTGGCTCTCGTCGTCGACGATTTCGTACATGTGCGTTTTGCCACCCTTCAAAGATTTGATTTTGAGGTGAAACCGCCTTCCTGCCTTTCCGTCGGTGAGCGATTCTATCTCGGTCCAGAGTCCAACGAACGCCTCCAACTTCTCAGTGGACTTCTTTCGATGCACGCCTTGGCTAACAAGTAAATGAGTTACGCCGAACTGTAGGCACAATTCCGGTAACTTACTGCCAGACTTCGATTGCCTGCCCTTGTCCGTAGTGATGACCAACCATCCGCCTTCGGCTCCAAGCTGGGGAATCCACACTTCGTCCTTGATGCCTTGGAAATATTTCAAGTGGACGTGGTCGAAAATGCTTCCATCTGAAGCGATGGCCTTCAGCTTCGGGAGAAGGGCCGCTCCCAGGCATTCATCAAAAAAGAACTTTTTCTTGTTCAAGTGGCTTCTTTTTTGGGTGGTGCGAGATAGTCGAAGAACTCGTAGGCAGTTTCGACTTCGGCTATTGGCAAGCCGTAGATGTCCGCCACCTCGTTGATTCCGCCTTCGACTTCAATGGCCTCTTTGATGCTCATGGCACTGTAGCCGCTCGGTAGCATTGGCTCACCGAATCGAATGGCTGGGTCCATGATGATCGGCACCGGCTTGTCGTGGCTGCTGGAGAAGATTTTGTATCGTCGCGCTAAACCGTTCTCGTCGTCGAACTCTATCTTGCGTAGATAGTCTTCGACGAAACGGAAGTGCATCTGGTGCTTGCCCTTGCCTGTCACCTGAACGAATTCGTCGTGTGTTTCTTTGAGCCGAATCAAAATCTCGCCGTTTATTTGGGATAGGTAAGTCGCGTGCCTCATCGCGAACGGGTACTCAATCCCGTAGGAGCTTCGCGCAGTCGCGATGGCTTCACGGATCTTCTGAACGGAAACAACTTGCTGCCGTCTAATCTCGCGGATCGCAAGTGTTTGGATGAAGTCGATAAAGCTGACTGTCTTCTCTGGGCCGAGTCCAAACTGCGGTTCGATGACCGGCAGTCCCTTTGAATTTCCGAACACCCACCGGCCAAAGGTCTGGTTGTTGACGCGAGCGTACATCGCCGCTTCCGCGACGGAATACATACCCTTGCCCAAGTGCGACTTCTTGACAGCGACCATGTAGACACCCTAGCTCACGTCTTGACATCTTGCAGGAATGGGACACAGCGTCTAGCTCGCATTGTTCGTGACTCGCGACCTGCCGGAGCTGCGAGCGCATTCAGGCGGACTTCGGCGCGCCAGCCTATTCGGCACCGAAATGAAGCCTTCCCTCTCGCTCCTAGCCAGTCAAAGAAGGACGATCTCGCTCTTTTGTTATTCCGAACCCTTATCGGCAGGCTGCATCGAGGTTTCGAGGTAGCCATCGCCACGAATACATAGCGGAAAATAGTCCGGTGCAGAACACCAGCTTCATCAGGAAGTGCGCGGCCGCGTGCGGCTCGATCTGGCGCTTCCGCAGCCCGTCGGCCAGCTCGACGAACTTCCCGGCCACGTCCTCCGTCACCTGCGCCTGCGTCCGGCCCGGCTTGAGTTCCTCCGGGTTCGTGAAGGCGGCGCGCAGCTTGGCGAGGTTCGCCGGCTCCGTGAGGCCGTCGAGGTCGAAGGCGTGGACTTCCTTCACCGTGCCGGTGAAGTTGGTGTGGATTTCGAAGCGGTTCAGGTCGCAGACGATGAGCAGCGGCGGGTTCGCGAGGGCATCCTTGTAGCGGAGGAGCTGGTTGTACGCTTCCTTGAGGTCTTTTCGCTTCCCCTTGTATTCCCAAGCGAAGTGGCCTTTGAGCCAGACATCAGCAAACCCCTGTCCACCGTCGCTTTTATCGACCCGTTTTTCAAAGGTGTACCACGAACCGTCGGCATCGACATCCGACGGCTCGGGCTGGCCGAGGACTTTGCACAGGTCCGAGAAGTGTGGTTGGCTCGCCGCACGTTCGTTCAGCTCGGCGGCCTTCCACTTGGCGATGAATTGCTGGGGCGTCATGGGAAGGAGTGTACCGGGGCGCGCGGGCGATTGCCAGCGTGGAAGATTTACGCCCAAAAGAGCATAGGAAGGTCGGGATCGCCGATTCGGTTCCGGCGTCGGTCGCGTTGGATTCGCCGCAAGTCCTGATCGTGCCGGAGTGGGTCCGGAAAAAAGAGTGGGTCTGCCGGGGGGTGGCGCGGGGGCGGCGGAATCACTCGCCACGATGCGGCCCGTTGGATCGGTCGGCCGGACTTCGGGATTTCCGCTTGTCGTTTCCCCTCGCGATTCCGACCCCTAACCCCAAACACGGAGTCGCCCATGCTCGTCGGCTACGTCTCGGATGAACGCTACGTCGCCCTCGCCGATGTCGCGATCGAGTTCTTGGATGCGAAGGGCCAGTCGTGGGAGGCCCGCTCCCGCGCCGGCGGGTCGGTCCACGCCGACCTGCCGCCGGGCGAGTATGTCGCCATCCTGCAGAAGCCCGGCTACGGGTCGAAGCGGTCGCGGGTCAAGCTCCCGTCGCTGTCGCCGCATCAGTTCCGCCTGCTCGCCGACGGCCTTCTCGGCTACGCCTGGCCGAAGTGGGTGCGCGGCGGCGAGGCGTCCGAGTTCCGCGTCCACTCCACCGAGCCGTATCAGCTTGAGCTGTGGCGCTATGGGGCCGAGCCGGAGTACGTGACCGCGCTGGGCTGGCACGACGAGCACGGCCCGCGCGCCACGATGCAGATCACGCCGGACGGCGACTACACGCGCACAGGCGTCGGGTGGAACAAGACGGGCTACGCGAATTCCGTCCACTCGCAGCACGTGCCGGCGCCGGCGCGGTCGGGCCTGTACTACTTCCGCGCCGCGACGAAGTCCGGCCGGCGCTTCGCGTTCCCGTGGATCGTCGCGCCGGCGCAGCCGACCGCGCCGCTGGCGGTGCTGGCGTCGAACCTCACGTGGAACGCGTACAACTCGTTCGGCGGCCGCAGCAACTACATCCACGCCGACGGGCTGCCGCCGACGCCGACGGTCAACTCGCGGCAGGAGTTGAAGCGCTATTCGGACGCCGGATTCTTCACCTGGAACGCGCCACACTATCCGCCGCTCTCGTTCGATCGCCCGGAGCCGTTCAACGATATCGACTTCGATGAGCGTCTCGAAGACCCAATTGAGGGCCGGCAGGCGTGCCATCTCGCGCCGGCCGAGTGGCGCTTCCTCGGCTGGCTCGAACGGCAGAACATCGCCTACGACTACTACGCCGAGACGCAGCTCGACGACGGGACTCTCGACCTCGCGAAGTACAAGGCGCTCGCCATCACCGTGCACCCCGAGTACTGGACGAAGCGGATGTTCGACCGCCTCAAGACGTGGGTCTTCGAGGAAGGCGGACGGCTCGCGTATCTCGGCGGGAACGGGCTGAACTGCGAGGTGGCGATCGACGGCGACGCGATGACCTGCGTGAATGGCCGTCTCACGAGTTTGTGGCCGGCGGGCATGGACGGCCGGGAGAGCCGCATGCACCTGTCGCACGAATCGGAGGCGGGCCTGCTCGGCGTCGTCTTCACCCCTGCCGGTGCGATGACCGGTGCTCCATATCGCGTCGTCGACGCGGCGCACCCGTACTTCGCGGATACGAAGCTGAAGACCGGGGACTCCTTCGGTACCGCGAGCCTGCACCGGCGCTGTCCCGGCGGCGCGTCCGGCCACGAGACGGACAAGCGCAGCGTGAGTTCCCCTTTGGGAATGCAACTGCTGGCGAAGGGGGCGAACGCCGACGATGGCGGTGCGGAGATGGTGGTGTTCGATACGCCGGGCGGTGGGCGTGTCTTCTCGGTGGGTTCGATCAACTACGTGGCATCGCTGCCGGTGGATGACGGGATTTCGAAAGTGACGGCGAACGCGTTGTGGGACTTGTTGAACTGATGGTCACTTCCGCCACGACTGGCGGGCACCGGGGGCGGTGGCGCCGGGCGGACCGGTCTTGACGAGGCCGAGCGGCGGCGGGGTTTCCGGGGGCAAGCCCGGCATCGGGTAGCCCGGCGTCGGGTTCGCCGAGTTGCTGGTGCTGCGGGCTGTAGCCCATTGCTGAACGCGTTTGACGATGTCGCCGGCCGCACGGCTCTGAAGCGAGAGTCGGTCGGCGGGCAGGCCCATGTCGAAGCCGAGTTGTTCCTGAAGCACCTTGGCGACCCCCAGCGCGAGTTCGCGGTTCGGTTGTCGGCCGAGGCCGCGCAGGACATCCAGCGCGTCCGAGTCGGTCGGATTCTGCGCGAGCATGGCTTCCGCGGCCAGCAGGCGGATGGGGCCGGGCTGATCCAGGTTCGTCATGCGGTCCAGCAGGTCCGGCGTGAGGAGCCGGAAGGTCCGCATCAGGTGGGCGATTTCGACGCGCAGGCCCGCAGGCGTGTTCGGGTCGATGATCTGGCCGGAGAGGTCCGATACGAGGTCGTAGTCGATCTCCCCGTGCAAGCGATGAGCGAAGTGTTCGATGAGGGCGCGGATGGAACGGCTGCCGAGCGGTTCGGGCTCCATCGCCCAGGCGGTCAGGTCGCAAACGGCGACGGCGGGCAAGCGGCTCGCGGCGCCGGGCAGGCCGCCGTCGTTGGCGAATCGCGGATCGGCGAGATACGCCCGAACGCTCTCGCGAACAATGGCCCAGCGTTGACCGGGGTTCGTGATCGCGGCTCGAATCGCCGCGAGACGGACCGAAGGCTCGGGATCGCGAAGGAAGCGGGCCAGTTCGAGCGCCGTGTTAGGCTCGTTCGCCGGGGCCAGCGCGGTGATCGCCATGGCGCGAACCGCCGGTTCGGACATCTGATGCAATTTGTGCAAGACAACCGCGATCTCGGATGGTCGCCAGTGTTTATAACCTTCGAGCGCCGCAAAGGCGGCCATACGGACCTCGGCCCGTGGATCGTTGAACAACCCGAACAGGGGCGAGGCGTCTTTCTTCAGGACATCCCGGAGAGCACGGACCTCGTGCAATCGGGGGATCTGTGCGGGATCGGCCGGCCAATCGCGACGCCGACGAAGACGTTGAACGTTACGACGCGCCTGTCGGCGAGCCTCCGCCCCAGTTCGGGCCAAGTCATGGGCGAACAGCAACCCCACGGGCACCAACAAGAGCATCCCGCGGGCAAAGGCCGCCGGCGGCTCTTGGAGTTCCCGGGTATGGAACCAGCACCAACCCAAGCCCATCAGGTAGAGGAGTATGACGGAAGCACTGGTCGGCGGCCGCCAGGCCAACCCCCGCCGCAAGAACAGGACCGCGCCCAACAACTCAGCCACCGCGCCGATCGCCAGCAAACGGGAGTCGTAGCGAAGTGCCAGGCTGCCCAGGAGCGCGGCGGGGCCCGCCAAAATCCCGTAGTGGATCAATCGGGCGATCGGGGATCGTGCGTGATCGCTCATCGCGGTTATCGGCTGGCCTCTCCGGCGCGGGCGAAATTTCGCCTCGCAAGCCTAGAAGACGTTTCCGATAGGGTCAAATGAATCGACCGATCCAAACGATAGGATGTAACGGAACAAGCGGGATCCACGGTCGCGATCAATAACGGGACGTCGCTATCGATAATTCGGAGATTTCGGAATGAACCGACTCACGCGCCGGGAATGGCTGGCCGCGGTTCCTCTCCTCGCGGGGACCGCCGTTGCGGCGACTCCGCCGCGGATTCCGCTCGGTTTCAGCCTTTATGGCATGAAGACGATGAAACTCGCCGATGCCTTATCGGCCAGTTCGAAGATCGGCTACGACGGCGTCGAGTTGGCACTGATGCCCGGCTACCCGGCCGAACCGAAACTCCTCTCTGCCAACGCCCGCAAGGATTTGCGATCGCGTCTGGCCGATCACAAACTGGCCCTGCACGGTCTGATGGAAAACCTACCGGAACCGGCCGCCGACGCCGTACACAAAGCGAACCTCGATCGCCTCAAGGCCGCGTTCGAACTCGGCCATGCCCTCGCCGATGGCAAGCCGGTCGTCGAAACGATTCTCGGCGGCAAACCCGCGGAATGGGAGAGCCGGAAGGAGGCGATCGCCGAGAGGATGCAAAGTTGGAGTGCCGTCGCGAAGGCGTCGAACGGAATCCTCGCGATCAAGCTCCACATTGGAAACGCGCTTCATACGATCGACGGCGCACTGTGGCTCGTCAAGCGGGTCGCCAACCCTCATTTCCGACTCGGGTTCGATTTCAGCCATCTCGTCCTTCGCGGCGCCAAGCTCGCACACGCTATCGACACCCTCGTTCCCCATACCGCGTTTGTTCACATCAAGGACGCGAAGGGCACGCCCGAGAAGTTCGAGTTCCTCTTGCCTGGCGAGCACGGCATTGACTACGCCGAATACGTGAAGCGACTGTCCGCAGCGCAGTACGCCGGTCCGGTCGTCGTGGAAGTGAGCGGGATGATCAGCAACAAGCCCGGCTACGATCCCGTGGCCGCGGCCACGAAGAGCTACACGAACCTTGCGAACGCCTTTGGTCGACAGGCGAAGTGACAGTCGTCGCAGGATCAGCCGCCCTTTTTGAGGGCCAGGCGAGCGCCGCCGGCGGCACCTATGAATCCGGCATCTGAACCCAGTTTCGCGAATTCGACCTTCACCTTCCTGACCGGATGCGGCAGCCCGAAACGGACGACGTATTCGTGGATCTTCGCGCGGAACGCTTCGTCCTTCGCCATGCCGCCGCCGAAGACGATCATTTCCGGATCGACGGTCGCAATGGCGGCACAGGCGCCGAGGCCGAGATAGTAAGCCGTGTCGTCGACGATCTGCCGGGCGAGTTCGTCGCCGCCGTCGGCGAGGTCGAAGATGAGCTTGGCGGTGAGAACGTCGTTGTTGGCGGTGTAGTATTCCTTCAATCGGGAGGGTCCGCGCCAGACGGCGAGTTCGTCGCGGGCCCGAGCGACAACCGAGGTTGCGCTGCCGTAGGCTTCGAGGCAGCCGCGGGCACCGCAGCCGCAACGGCGGCCGTGACGGGGCGATTCGATGCGGAGGTGGCCGAGTTCGCCGCCGTGGCTGTGCTCGCCCTCGAGAATGTAATCGCCGAGGACGATTCCCCCGCCGACCCCGGTGCCGAGGGTGAAGAGGACCATGCTGGCGGCCGTTTGGCCGGCGCCGACCCAGAACTCGCCGTAGGCGGCGGCGTTGGCGTCGTTCTGATAGATCGTCGGGATCTTGAAAACGCCCTTGATGTGATCGCGGACGGGGACGTTTTTCCAGGGCTTGAGATTCGGCGGATCGAGTATGAGGCCGGCTTTGATATCCATGAGGCCGGGCGTGGCGACGCCGATCGCGGCGATGTCCTTCAGCGTCTTCCCGGCCGCGGAAGCCGCCCGGCGGATCGTCTCGCACATCGTCTCGAGTCCGGCCTCCTGCCCCCGCTCCGGCAGCGTGTCCATCACCACGGGCTTGGACAGCGGCGTTCCCGTGTCGTCCACGACGGCGGCTTTCATCGTCGTACCGCCGACATCCAGACCGACGTAGAGCGCTGCGGACATACGGAACCTCGATTTCCCAAGTTGCACCGGTCCGACTGTTGTAGCCCACCCGGATCGTATCGTCCTTCGGTTCGAAGCGGAAGCGATCCCGGAAAGTCCAGTTGGTTGAAAATGCGAACCTGCCGTGACCGGTCTGGCGTACTCGGATTTTGACATCCCGATTCGCCGGAATCCGAGATTGCATTCGATTCGCAATTCGGGAATGCTCGGAACATGGATTTTTCGCAGGACGATTTGTGGGACGCCATCGACGCGGCCGTGCGCGACCTGCTCGAGCGCAGCGGAGCCGAGGGGCCGGCCGTGGATGCGCTCGAACTGGCCCAGGCCCACTTCCGCATCCCCGTGCAGATGGCCGAACCCGAAGACGAGGAGCCGCGTCGTTACGGCGACGCTCCCCGCCGGCGTCCGCCGCCGGACACGATCGTCCTGAAAATGGAACAGTCGGAGGAAACCCATCAGACCCTCGCCGCGCGCGCCATCGCCCGCCGGCTCGTTCCCGGCATTCTTGCCAAACTGGGCATCGTCACGGGTACCGAACATCGCGGTGCCGAGAAACCATTGATCGCGACGATTCTTCCCCGACTGTTGCTGCCGACCCGCCGGTTCGCGCCCGAGGCGCGCAAGGCCGGCTACGACTTGTTCGCACTCAAGGCGATCTTCGGGACCGCCGGCTTCGAGACGATCGCCTGGCGACTGCTCGACGTTGACGACGAGGCGAGCGTCGTGGCGATCGTGGACGACGGCAGCGTGACGGCGCGGCGGGGCAACCGCTTCCCCGTCACGAAGACACTGACCGAAGCGGAAACCGAAGCGGTGCGCCGTGCGGCCGCGACGAAGGATCCCGCCCGCGCCCGCCGCGACGATTGGACCGCGACCGCCTGGCCGGTTTCCGGCATTCCGTTCCGACGGATCATTGTGCGAGCGGTCCCGGATGGGATATAATGCTGTATTCACCATCCCGGCGGCTGGGCAGCGACGCCCGCCGCCGGGGTTTTTTCCATTAGGTGATTGCGGCCGGGGGAGCATCCTCCGGCCGACTTGCCGATATGTCCGACGAAGGACGGAGAGGTTCCGATGGACGACCGCATCCCGATGACCCGCGAAGGCTACGACAAGCTCCGTGCGGAGTTGGAGAAGTTCCGCGGGCCGATGATGATCGAGATCACCAAGCGTGTCGCCTCCGCCCGTGAAATGGGCGACCTCTCGGAAAATGCCGAGTATCACGCCGCGCGCGAGGATCAGGGCCAGCTCCAAGCCCGGATCAACGAACTGGCCGACCGGCTGGGCCGCGCCATCATCGTCGATCCGTCCGCCCTGCCGAAAGACACGGTGGTCTTTGGCAGCAAAGTCACGGTCAAGGACCTCGAATACAACGAAGAAGAAACCTACGAACTGGTGGGGCCGGGGCAGGAGAAACCCGAATCGGGCCGAATCCTCACGACCAGCCCGATCGGGCAGGGGCTATTGGGTAAAAAGAAGGGCGAAATCGCCGAGATCGAGGTGCCGAGCGGTACGCTCCGGTTCCAGATCCTGGAGATCGCATCGGCGCAGATCGATTAAGCTGTCAGAGGGAAACTTCGTTAAACTGGGAAAATTCGGGCGGTCTGCCGGAATGTTGTGGACTTTCTGATCCGATCGGGTATTGACGTAAAGTATCGGATAGAAAACGCTAAAGATATCCCATCTGGCGTCGGTCATCGGGGCCGGGCATGAGCGAAGCGCATCTCCAGAGCATCCACCTGACGGACAACCCGCGCCGCGAGTTGTTCCGTCAAGCCCGCCTTCAATTGGAAGGGGCTTGTGGACTTCCGACATTGCTGGGTGTGGTTCCTCCGCCCGGCGCGGAAGCCGCCATGGATAGCGTGACCCGCACGCTCCCCCCCATGACGCCCGGCGGTCCTTGCCAGTTCATGTTGAAGGACGGCGAAACGCTTTATCCTCTGACGGTCGGAGTCAATACCGTCGGCCGCCTTCCCGATAATAACGTGAGCATTCGCGACGAGCACGTCTCCCGGCGACACTGCGCCGTCGTGGTCCACACGAATGGACAGTGCGAAGTCCACGACATCGCGTCCAAGAACGGCACCTTGCTCAACGGCAAGAAGATCGCCGGCCCCACGCGCCTGCGGCTCGGCGATCAGTTGACTCTCTGCACCCGCAAACTCACGTTTGTCGCCGAATCGACCGATCCCGCCAAAGCCGCAGTCTGATCCGTTACGTTCCCCTCGAAGCCATTACACGCGCCACCTCGGCGCAGTCCTTGTCTCCCCGACCGCTGAAGCAGAGCACAACGATATCGTCTTTCGGCCGCTTCGCCGCGATCCGCATGGTTTCCACCACCGCATGAGCCGTTTCCAGCGCGGGAAGGATCCCTTCCAGCCGACTGCACAGGTAGAACGCATCAAGGGCTTCGGCATCGGTCACATTGCAGTAGCGGACCCGTTCGGTGTCCTTCCAGTAGGCATGTTCCGGGCCGACGGCTGGATAATCGAGACCGGCCGAAACGCTATGGACGTCGGCGGTCTGGCCGTCGTTGTCCTGGAGGACGTACGTGAACGTACCGTGGAGCACGCCGGGATGGCCGTAGTTAAGCGTCGCGGCATGGCCACCGAGTTTCGGCCCGTGCCCGCCGGCCTCGACACCGACCAGTTCCACCGTCGTGTCGTCCACGAAGGGGTGGAACGTACCGGCCGCGTTCGACCCTCCCCCCACGCACGCCACGACCACGTCCGGCAGCCCGCCGATCTGTTCGAGCGATTGCTGCTTGATTTCCTGGCCGATCACGCTCTGGAAATCCCGCACGATCATCGGGAACGGGTGCGGCCCGATCGCGCTGCCGATGATGTAATGCGTGCCTTCCACGGTACTCATCCACTCGCGCATCGCCTCGTTCACGGCGTCCCGCAATGTGCGGCTGCCGCTGGTCACCGGAAACACTTCCGTCCCCATCGCCCGCATGCGGAACACGTTCAGCTCCTGCCGGCGAATATCCTCTTCCCCCATGTAGACGCGGCACGGTATTCCGAAAAGCGCTCCCGCCGTGGCACTGGCCACGCCGTGCTGGCCGGCGCCGGTCTCCGCGATGATCCGGTTCTTACCCATCCGCTTCGTCAGCAACGCCTGACCGATCGCGTTGTTGATCTTGTGCGCTCCGGTGTGGTTCAAATCCTCGCGCTTCAAGTAGATCCGGGCACCGCCCGCTTCCCGCGTCAGCCGCTCCGCGAAGTACAGTCGGCTCGGCCGGCCGACATACTCGTTCAAAATACGATGGAACTGTTCCTGGAACGCCGGATCGTGCTTCGCGTCCAGATACGCCTGTTCCAACTGTTCCAAAGCGAACATCAGCGTTTCGGGCACGAACTTACCGCCATAGCGGCCGAATCGTCCGCGGGCATCGGGCAGGGTCGAAACGCGGTCTTCAGTGGCGGTGGGCATATCATCACTCCAAGTTCGCTCGTGGGGCCATTGTAGGCATGCCTGAACTGCCGGAAGTCGAAACCGTCGTGCGCGATCTTCGCCCGCTCCTCGTCGGCCGCACGATTGGTGCGGTTCGCGTTGGGCGGCACAAGCTCCGATCGCCGTGGAAGCCTGCCTGGACGCCCCGCGTCGCCGGCCGACGCATCGACGCCATTGACCGCCGCGGCAAGTGGATCCTCGTCCGGCTCGCCGGCGACGCCACGCTCGTGCTCCACCTGGGCATGACCGGCCAACTGACCGTGCACCCCGAGCCGGAACCGCTGGCCGACCATACACATTTGCGATTCCCGCTCGACGACGGCCGCGAACTCCGTTTCCGCGACGTTCGCCGATTCGGCTCCGCCACGCTGTTCGCATCGCCCGGCGCCCTCGCCGAACATTTGAACGCGCGGCTCGGACCGGAACCGTTCGCCCTCGAGCCCGAATACTGGTTCGCCGCGCTGAGGGGAACCACTCGCTGCGTGAAAGCCGTGCTGCTCGACCAAACCGTATTGGCAGGCGTCGGGAACATCTATGCGGACGAATCCCTGTTCCGCGCGGGCGTTCACCCCGGCCGGCGGGCGAATACGATGACCCGAACACAAGCCGAATCGCTACGCTGCGCCGTCGAGGTGGTGCTGCGGCGCGCGATCGACGGTCGCGGATCGACGATCCGCGACTACATCGGCGGTTCCGGCCTGAAGGGCGGCTTTCAAGAAGAATTCGCCGTCTACGGCCGCACGGGCCAGCCGTGCCCGGCTTGCCGGACGCCGATCGCCGTTGCCCGCCATGCGGGCCGATCCTCCCACCATTGCCCGCGCTGCCAGAAGTGAGCCTGCATGTCCTATCGCGGCTTCAAACGGTTGATCGGCGAATCCGGCCTCGAGCGCAAATGCCGCTACCTGCTCGGTGCCGGCGTCGTCCTGCTCATGTCCGTCAGCTTCGTCGTCTACGCCCGCCAGACCGAGGCCCTGGCCTACGATCAACTTCAGAACACCGGCCAGACGCTGGTGCCCACGGTCATCGCCCGGGTCCACGCCAAGCCCGATCTCCGGGAGTCCCTCGACCGCTTCCAGAAACTCGCCGAGGACGACCTCCCGGCCCACTTGCGCAGCTACAAGTCCAAGCTTCTTTCCGCCATCCCCGGCGGCCACGCCGACCTCCAACCGTCCGCCGAGGAGCAGACGATCCTCCAGGCCTTCCAGCAGGACGCCACCAAGTCCGAACAGTCCTTCCTGATGCCCGCCGAGAAACTTTACCAATATTACGCCCCCGTCCGCGCCGGCCGTTCGTGCGTCGACTGCCACCGCAAGGGCGCAGAAGTCGCCAACCCCTTGCCCGACCTCAAGGAAGGCGACCTTCTCGGCATGGTCTCCGTCCGCATGTCCACCGAAATGATCGAGACCGGCTTCCACCAGAACCGCGCCCTGCTCATTGCCTTCGCCTTCGGCACCACCGTCCTCATCCTCGCCGGCAGCTACCTCATCATCCGCTATGTCATCGTCAAGCCGGTCAAGCACCTCAAGGACGTGAGCGAAGCCATCGCCGCCGGCGAACTCAACGTTCGCTCCGAAATCCAGACCGGCGACGAATTCGAAGACCTTTCCATCGCTTTCAACCGCATGCTCCGCAACCTGACCAGCATGCAGGACCGCAACCGCGGCCTAATCGCCGACCTCGACCGCAAAGTCGACGAACTCGCCCGCGTCAACATGGCCCTGTACGAATCGAACCGCCTCAAGGGCGACTTCCTCTCCACCATGAGCCACGAACTTCGCACACCCTTGAACAGCATCATCGGTTTCAGCGAGGTGCTGCTGAACGCGGAGAACCTGACCGAGAAGCAACACCGCTACGCCGCAAACATCATGACCAGCGGCCAGCAACTCCTCGCGCTCATCAACGACGTGCTGGACCTCGCCAAGGCCGAGTCGGGCAAGATGCGGCTGCATCCTGAACCGATCCACGCGGCCGCATTGTGCGAGGCGATCCTCGCGACTCACAAACAGGCGGCCGAGAAAAAAAACGTCGAGCTGCGACTCGCCGTGCCAGCCAATCTGCCCCCCGTGAAACAGGACGCGGGCAAGCTGCGACAGATCCTCGCGAACCTGATCTCGAACGCGATCAAGTTTACGCCCGAGGGTGGCCGCGTTACGCTCGCGGCGTCGGTCGTGGACGGCACGCTCGCCCTCGCCGTTGAAGACACCGGCGTCGGGATCGCGCTCGACGAGCAGGACACGGTCTTCGACAAGTTCCGTCAGAGCGCCAACCCCCTCACCCGCGAGCAGGGTGGCACCGGTCTCGGCCTTTCCATCGTTCGAGAACTCGCCAAGCTCCTCGGCGGCGATGTCGCCCTCAAAAGCGAACTCGGCCGCGGCAGTACCTTCACCGTCACTGTCGCCGCCGAACTCAAGCCCGAACCGCTCCTGACGTTCGACCTCCCGGCGTGACGGCCCTCTTCGCCCCCTCCGCCATTCCCACGGTTGAGAGGGATTCCGTTTCCGTTCGTGCCTTGGTCCCGACGGGAATGACCGATGGGGCTGTACGACTTGTCGACCTTCGGGTGCCCCGGAATCGTCGCCATTTCGAATGGGGGGCAATGATGCACACCACCCGTGCGAGGTGCGAAAGGGTGGATGCTTCGATCAGTCTCATGCCAGTTCGGTGATCGGACGTGCGTTGTCGTCGACCAGGAACTGCGGGCGGCCTTCGATGTCCGTGACGGTCGTCCGGCTGACGTCGATGCCGAGGTTCTGGTACAGGGTTGCATAGAGTTCACCGAAGGCCACGGGGCGCGACGCCGCTTCCCCGGCGATGCGGTCGGTGGAACCGATCACCTGCCCGTGCTTCATTCCCCCGCCTGCCAGCAGCACGCAGTTCACTTGCGGCCAGTGGTCACGGCCGACCTGCGCGCTGATCTTCGGCGTCCGGCCGAACTCACCCAGGATCGCCACCGTGCAATCGTCGGACAGCCCTCGCTGGTGC
The DNA here is from genome assembly GCA_022842245.1 of Gemmataceae bacterium. GTDB lineage: Bacteria > Planctomycetota > Planctomycetia > Gemmatales > Gemmataceae > Limnoglobus. Next base: position 25,347 of record JALHPZ010000034.1, on the reverse strand, counting down.
AAGTCTTCGACCAACGCGCTCACACACTGATCGAAGACGGGGAAGTCCTCCTTCTCGCGGAGGAAAATGTTGTTATCGGCCCGCCCTTCCGTGTTTCGGCCGCCGTGCCAGTCCCACTTGCTGTAGTTCAGCGTGACCACCCGTGCGCCGGCTTCGATCAGGCGGCGAGCCATGAGCATGCTTTGCGGCACCCGCGGCGCGCCGTTGCCATCCATGTGGATCTTCGGGTCCCCCGTGCCGTACCGGGCGACGACCTTCGGGTCTTCCTTCGAGAGGTCGAGCGCCGTTGCGAGTTTCGAGGACGTCAGCAGGCCGAACGCCTGCCCGTTGAACGAATCGAGCGCGGACATTGTGCCGGTGGCATCGGTCTCGCGGCGGGCGTCGTCGAACGATCGCAGGATCGCCTGGCGGTCGGCCAACCGGTTCACGGAGATGCCGCGAAGCAACATGTTTTCACGGGACGGACCGGACGGTTGGAACGGCGCTAGCGATGGGCCGAGGAATCCCGGTCCCGGCTCGTTGTACGGCCCGTGAGTGCAGGTGTAGCACAGGCTGATGTACGGCGGGACGGCACGATCCGCCGGCCCTTGCAGTTTGGCGACCACCGATCCGAATTGCGGCCATCCGCCGCTTGGCTTTGGCGTGCGGACGTGACGGCCATTGAAGACCTGAATCGCATCGTGATCCGCCTGGTTGCCGACCAGCGAACGGATGATCGTGAATTTGTCCATCATCTTCGCAATGCGTGGGAACGCCTCGCAAATCCGGATGCCGGTCACGTTCGTCGCGATCGGCTTCCAGGGACCGGCAATTTCCTTGGGCGCGTCCGGCTTCAGATCGAACATGTCCTGGTGCGGCGGGCCACCGACCAGATAAATAAGGATCACCGATTTCGGGGACGACGCGCGCCCGGCTTTGGACTCGGCTCGCAAGAGTTGGGGGAGGCACAGCCCGCCAAGGCCGAGGCCGCCAATTTGCAGGAAGCCGCGGCGGGAGGGGAACATGGAGGCTCTCCGATGGGATAGGTCGCGGCGAGAAGACACGGACGGCGGGTATACGATCAATAACCGAGCCTTATTGGAAACGCAATCGAATAGCTTGAAGTCGGCGCTTCACGCAGGTCTCGACGACGATCCATTCAGCCCATTAGTTCGGGAATCGCTTTTCCGCGGTCGACGATGGCCGTGGGGCGCCCGTTAAAGTCGTGGATGAACGTCTTGGCGTAGTCGATGCCCAAGTGATGGTAGATCGTGGCGAGGAAGTCGCCCGGGCCACAGACGCGTTCGATGGAATCCTCGCCGCGGCGATCCGTGGCTCCAACGAAACGGCCGGGGGCGATCCCGCCTCCGAACCAGATATTCGAGAAGCCGCGAGGCCAGTGATCCCGTCCCGGCTGCGTCGTGCCCGCCGCGGCGCTCGCGTTGCCGGCGCCCGTGCTCGGAGCGTAGCTGATCTTTGGAGTGCGGCCGAATTCCCCGGTCACGACCACGAGTACGCGCTTGTCCAGACCGCGCTGATAAATGTCCTCCACCAGCGCCGAGACGGCCCGATCGTACACTTCGGCCCGGAACTTCATCGCATCGAAGACGTGGTGGTTCACCGCGTGGTCGTCCCAGTTGCCGACGCGCCCGCACAGCGGGCCGCTCAGGCTGGTCGTGAGCACGTCCACACCCGCCTCGACCAGACGCCGCGCGAGCAGCAACTGCTGGCCCCAGGCGTTGCGGCCGTAACGGTCGCGGACGACCGCCGGTTCACGGCTGAGGTCGAACGCGATCTTCGTCTTCGGGTCGGTCAGCAGGCCGAGCGCTTGCGATTCGAAATCGTCGAGGGCGCCGAGTTCGCGAGCCCGGTCGAAACTCCGGTCGAGCGTATCGAGTTTCTGCCGCAGAGTCGCGCGGCGGTCGAGTCGGCGGGCCTCGTCGGCGTCCGACAATCCGATGTTCGGCACGCTGAAGGTGGGCGCGTTCGGGTCGCCGGAGACGACGAAGGGGTTGTAGGCGTCGCCGAGATAGGCGGGGCCGTTGTATTCGAGCGGCGGGTTGATGCCGACGTAGGCCGGGAGCGGGTTCCCGCGGGGCCCCTTCTTCGCGAGCAGGTAGTTCGAGACGGTCATCCAGTCGGGGTATTTGGGCTTGGGCTTGTCGCGCGTGTCGGGGTCGCCGGAGAGCAACTGCATGGAACCGGCGGGGTGGCCGCCGGCGCTCTGCCGCATCGAGCGCAGCACCACGAGTTTGTCGGCAAGGGCGGCCTGTCGCGGCAGCAGTTCGGTGAAGCGCAGGCCGGGCACGCGCGTGGCGATCGGCTGGAAGGGACCGGCGTATTCGCTACCGGAATCGGGCTTCGGATCGTAGGAATCGATGTGGGACAGTCCGCCGGGCTGCCAGACCATGATGACGGCCTTACGCTCACTGGCCGCGGTCGCGGGCTCGGCCGCACGAGCACGGAGTTTGAACAACCCCGGCAGGCTCAGCGTTCCGAATCCGGCCAACCCGGCCTGGAGAAACGCGCGGCGGCCCGTCGCGCCGAACGGCACCGGACCACGACAACGTTCGGGAGAATGACTCATTTCGTCTCCGCCGGGAGGACGCGAATCGTGAACGGTTCGCATACGAGAATATCGGCAATGTCGCGAGGCTGCGCCGCCTGCTTCGCGCGGTCCAGTTGCTGCTGCGCCGCGCTCAGCGCGGTCGTCGCCGCCTTCATCTTCGCGTTGACGGCTTCCAGCATTTTCACCATCTGCTCCTTTTTGCCAACCGGCGCCTGACCGGCTTCCGTCGCCAGCTTCTTGACTTCCAACTCCAGCGACTGCACTTCGGCCCGCATCTTTTTCGAGGTCGACTCGGCCGCTTCGATCGCATCCGGGCGATGGCGGTACTTCACGACTCCGCCTCCGAGGATCGACACGGTATATTCGCCCGGCGGCACCTTGAGCGAGGCCAGGTCGAACGTGATTTCCGACTCGGCCGCCTGCACGGGAAGACTGAACGCCGGTGCCCGCTCGAATCCCGCGCCGACGGCGCGCATCGAAATCTTGTCACCGGAGAAATCGCTCGTGCGCGTATGAACCAGCGGCACGACGACTTTGGTACCGGCCTTCGCCTCGATCACCGGTTTCTTCGCGGCGATCGTCAGCGGGGCGAGATCCTGATTGTTCACACTCACCGGCACGTCGGCGAGCAGGCGCGGGCTGGGAATTTCGCCCCACGAGTCGGGAATCGGCCAGGCCACCGATGCGAGACGACATGGGCGTTCGACCGGTTGGCCGGCCACGACCGCGCGGCCGACGAACCGCGCATTCGCGTAGCCCCGCGGCGCGTTCGATTTCGCGGTCACGAGCATCATGCCCCGCGATTGGCCCGCCGGGATCGTCAGTCCTTTGGCCGTCACGCCCTCCGGCAATCCTTCGAGCGACAGTTCGATCGGACCCGTAAAGCCGTCGCGTCGCACGGCCACTACTTCCAATGCCATCGTGGCACCGCCTCGCAGCGCTAGCGGCTTCGAAAGCGCGTTCCGGTCGCCGTTGCGCAGTTCCATATGGAGCGCCCAGGCGACCAACGCGAAATCGGGCTGGGCTTTGCGGACGATCAACCGGTAAACGTGACCGGGTTCGCTGCGCGTGCCGCCGAAAAGGTCGGTGAGTTGCAGGCGATACACGCCGTCATCGGGCGCGACGAACTTGCCGAGGACATCGGCGCTGCCGGCGTTGTACGGCGGGCCGTCGTAGGCGTAGCCGTTGCTGGACACCTTCACGGGGCTGGGGATGTCGGACAGTTCCAGAACATCCACCAGCGAATCCGGTGCACCATTAGCCCCTTTTACGACTCGTTGCACGAGCACGGCCGGATCGGTCGGCAGGCCGAGCCGTTCGGAGGCCACCTCGATCCACCATTCCTCGCCCTTCTTGGCGGTGAACTCGAAGCGGTCGACGTCGGCGGCGGGGAAGAACCGGCCGGCGATGTCGCAGGGGAGCGTGATACGTTGGGCCTTCTCGGGTGCGTCGTTCGGTTCGACTTCCTGCCCCGCCGCCGCCGCGGGCAGTCCGGTGGGCGGCCAGGAGAAGGCGTTCACCGGTTTCGTACCCGGTTGTCGCACGATCGGCGTCCCAGGTGCCTGCTCCCACAGGCCGAGGCGGTAGTAGAATGCCGGGCCGCCCTTGTAGGTCAATTCGTGGATCTTGATGACGTAGGTGCCGTCCGCAGGTACGGCGAAGTCGAGCACCCCGCCCCGCCGTTCGACGAGCAGGTCACGACCGGTGGCGTCGGCAATGATCACGGTCGCGTTCAATTTGGAATCGATTCCGCGCGTCGCACAGTCGACGATCACCCGTTGGCCAAGTTTCGCTGGAAACTTGTAATAGTCGACCGACCGATCCGCGACGGTGCCATTGCAGACTGAATTCATCGGCAGGTCCAGAGCGGTCGCCAGCGAGCGGTTCGGTTTCGTCTGGTGCACCTCGGTGAGGCTTCCGACGGCGAAGATCCGGGAGGAGGACGCTCCGAGCCGGGTCGTCGCGCGAGCCTCATAGAGGCCGACGGGACAATCGGCCGCGATCGTGACGTGGAACTGGCTATCGAGGGGCTGGCCGGCCGCATCCATCTTCCGCCGGGCCGAAATCCGCGGATCCGAGAAAACCAGTTCGCCCAACTCCTCGAGGTTTTCGCCGGAGATCGTGACATCGAAATCCGTGCCCGCCTTGCCGCCCATCGGCACCAGCGAAAGTAGTCGGGGGGCCGGCAGGCCAACCGATTGCGCCGTGGCCAGCGCGGCCCCCGCAAGCAGGAACGCACCGGCCAGAACGACGCGAGCGGTCTTCGAGAATAGGTTCGCCATGATTCGCATCAGTGGTTGAAGAGGAATTCCTTTGCGGAGATCAACGCCCACATCAGGTCCTGCCAGTTTTCGCGGGCCGCACGCTGCGGGTCGACCGGTTTGCCGGCGGCGGTCAGCCGCGTTTCGGCGAGGTACGCGAGCGCGGTCTTGAGTTCTTCGGCCTTCGGTTCGCGGGCGAACGCGGCCCGGTACAGTTCCTTCACGCGTTCCTCGGCCGGCCGGGCGTCCTTCGCCAGTCGCTCGGCACGGCCGCCGGCGCTCGCGAGTTTCCCCTTGATGTCCGGGGCGTTGACCAGGTGCAAGCTCTGCGCGAGGCTCGACGATTGCACGCGCTCGCATTCGCACACGCTCTGCCCTTCGGGCCGGCCGAACACGCGCAGGAACGGCGAGGACCGGTTGTAACTGTTGTCCGGGAGGGCGACGGCGCGCGTGCCGGCTGGCAAATTCGCGAAATCGGTCCGTGTCTCCGCCAACTGGTCGATCGCGTCGAGCAGCACTTCCGCCGGCAGCCGCCGGGGATAATAGCGCGAATAGTTCTGACGGTCCCCGACATTGTGCGAGTTCGGCGTCGCGCTCAACTGGTAGGCGTTCGACCGCGCGATCGTCCGCACCAAGTCCTTCAAGTCGAAGCCGCTTTTCACGAAGTGCGATTCCAGGGCCGCGAGGAGCTCCGGATTCGACGGCGGGTTGGAATCGCGAATGTCATCCTCAGGCTCGATCAGCCCGCGCTGGAAGAAATGCTTCCAGTACCGGTTCACGAGTGCTTTGGCGAAGAACGGGTTGGTTGGGGATTTCATCCAGTCGGCGAGCCGCAGGCGCGGGTCTTCGTCCGGAGCGATGGCGGGCATCGGGTCGCCGAACGCCGCGGGTTTCAGTGCCGCGCGCGACTTCATGTTCGTGGCCGTCGCCACGCCGCGCTTGTGGAAGATCAGGTCTTCGTCCCGCGTGCCCGACGGCTTGCGGCCGACCTGTGCGAAGAACGCCGCGAGCGAGTAATAGTCGTCCTGGCTCCATCGTTCGAACGGGTGGTGGTGGCACTGGGCGCATTGCATCCGCACGCCGAGGAACAGCTGTGCCACGTCTTCGATCTGATCCTTCGGTTCCTTCACGCGCTTGTACCATGCGACGGGCGGATTGCCGAGGACGGTACCGGTCGCGGCCAGGAGTTCGCGAACGAACTGGTCGTAGGGTTTGTTCGCCAACAAGCTGTCGCGGACCCAGGCGTGGAAGGCGAAGTTGGCTGCCAGGTCACTCGCGTCGTCGCGGCGGTTCTTGAGGACCGCCGTCCACTTTCCCGCGAAGAAATCGGCATAGTCCGGACTACGCAACAACTCATCGATCCAACGGTCTCGCTTGTCGGCGGCCGTGTCGGCGAGAAACGCCTTCGTTTCGGCTTCGGTCGGTAGGCGGCCGGCGATGTCGAGCGAGACGCGCCGGAGGAACGTCGCGTCGTCGCACACTGGCGACGGCGGAATCCCCAACTCCTTCAAGTTCATAAATACGGCGGTATCGATGAAGTTCTTCGCGGGCGGCAACGTACCGACCGGCGCGCCGAGCGGTACCGCGGCGTTGAAGACCGCGACACGGCCCCGGTAGCGCACCATCACCGACACCTTGCCCGGCAGGTCCGCCACGGCCACAACGCCGGCGTCGGAGACCTCGGCCATGGCGCGGTCGTTCGACTCAAAGAGGGCAACCTCGGTGACATCGCGAACGCTGCCATCGGTGAACCGGGCCACCGCCTTGAGGGGTTGTTTCGCGCCGCGCGCCAGAACGGCCTTGCTCGGAATAACCTCCAAGGCTGCCAGACCCGGCACGCCCGCGGGGTCCTTCGGCGCACCGGCGCGAATCCATTCGCGAATGGCCCCATAGCCCGCGCTGGTAGCGGGTAGTCGCGTCCCGCCGCCGTGCGGAACCTGACCGGAAGCTTTCAATAGAAACAGGCTTTGTTCCGGATTCCCGTAGTTCAGCCGCCGGCCACGAGCTTCGAGAACGATGTGTTCGTAATCGTCGGCCGATTCGAAACCCAGCAGCGAAAGTTCGAATCCATTCTGCCCGCCACCCGCCTTGGCGTGGCAAGCTCCGCTATTGCACCCCGCCTTGGTTAGTACCGGGACGATGTCGTTGACGAACGTGATTGGTTTTTCCGCCGCGCCAAGTCCCGGAACAACCGCGATCACCCACGCAAGCGCGAAACAACGGACGATGTCTTTGGAAATGAGCGCCACGAATCGGCTCCGTGTCAAAACGTCGAGATCGAAACCGGCGGGGGCCGACCGAGTGGAAACGGTCGGCGGCGGGGGGTATGCGTTAATAGTATCGCCCTCGGATCGGTCCGGGTCAACCGGAATCGCTTTTCGTGCCGGGTTGTGTCCGGCTTCGGTCAAGTCTAACCGCACCGTTGCCGATGAGACTTCCGTAGCCAGTCGCAATCGCGTCCTGGCGACCGTGAACTGCGGGAAGGGTGCCCGGTACCGGTAGCTTGCGAGACGTTCCGACTCGCTCGCCGACACGACCGTTGCACAGACCGGTTGAGCGCCGCCGGCCCCCGACGGCAGGCGATCCCGGCCCTTCCCGCGGTCGATCGGCGAGATGACACCTTTCGAAGCGACGTGGGACGAACTCCGCAAGCGTGTTGCCGACTGCTGCATTCCTTCGCGCTTGCCCTTTCCGTCGCCGACCGTATCCCATCCCCGACGATTCGTATCCGTTTCCCAGCGTGAGAGTGCGATGAAGAGCGCGACGATTGCGGCCGTTTCCGCCCGTGAAATCCTCGACAGCCGCGGCAACCCGACCGTCGAAGTGGATGTGACCCTGGCGTGCGGCACGGTCGGCCGCGCCGCCGTGCCGAGCGGCGCCAGCACCGGCGCGTACGAGGCGGTCGAACTCCGCGACGGCGACAAGAAGCGCTATCTCGGCAAGGGAACCACGAAGGCCGTCGAAAACGTGAAGTCGACCATCGCTCCCGGTCTCAAAGGGATGAACGCCTTCGATCAGGTCGCCGTCGACCGGAAAATGCTCGCGCTCGACGGCACGCCGAACAAGGCGATCCTCGGCGCCAACGCGATCCTCGGCGCCTCGATGGCCGTGGCGCACGCGGCCGCCAAGGCCGCGGGTCTACCCCTCTACCGCTACATCGGCGGCACGAACGCGGTCACGCTGCCCGTCCCCTTGATGAACGTGCTCAACGGCGGCAAGCATGCCGACAGCACCGTCGACTTCCAGGAATTCATGATCGTGCCGGTGGGGGCAAAGACGTTCCGCGAGGCCTTGCGGATGGGCGCGGAATGCTTCCACAGCCTCAAGAAGGTTCTGCACGACAAGGGCCTGAACACCGCCGTCGGCGACGAGGGCGGCTTCGCCCCGAACGTCGCCAGCGCGGACGAGGCGCTGGCCATCATTTCGCAGGCCATCGAAAAGGCCGGTTACAAGCTCGGCGATCAGGTCGCGTTCGCCCTCGATCCGGCCTGCACGGAACTCTTTGAGGAAGCCAAACACAAGGGCAAGGAAGGCTACTGCTTCTACAAGAGCAACCCCGACAAGATCGTCTCCAGCGATGAAATGATCGACCTCTGGGCGACCCTTGCAGCCAAGTACCCGATCGTGTCCATCGAGGACGGCCTCTCCGAAGACGATTGGGCCGGCTGGAAGAAGATCACCGCGAAACTCGGCGGCAAGCTGCAACTCGTCGGCGACGACCTCTTCGTGACCAACACCGAGCGCCTGAAGCGCGGCATCGCCGAAGGCTGCGGCAACAGCATTCTCGTAAAGGTCAACCAGATCGGCACGCTGACGGAAACGCTGGAAGCCGTCGAGATGGCAAAGCGGAACAAGTTCACCGCGATCCTCTCGCACCGCTCCGGCGAGACGGAGGACACGACGATCGCCGACCTCGCGGTGGCGACGAACTGCGGCCAGATCAAGACCGGTTCCGCCAGCCGGACCGACCGCATCGCGAAGTACAACCAACTCCTGCGCATCGAGGAGGAACTGGGCGCCGCGGCCGTGTACGGAGCCGAATTGCGGAAGTAAACGTCACGCGGGGGTAACGATGGTTACCCCCGCGTTACTTTTTGCATTACGATCCGTTTTCCCTCCCGGAGAACGGCCATGCGATCGCTTCTCGTCCTTACCATAATCGTCCTCGCGGCGACACTCGTCCTTGCCGACAAACCGGCGAAGAATGACAAGCCAAAGACCCGCAACCCCTATGGCCTCAAGGACATCGAGGACCCGGACGGCGAGGATGTCTTCGATCTCCTGAAGACATTCGACTTGAAGGGCGACGCCAAGGACGCCAACGCCGAACAGTGGGTGACGGACGGCACCGAGGGGACGAGAGGCTCGCTCGACGGCGAATGGTTCGAACGTTGGAACCACAACGGGCAGGCCGGCTGGAACAACGGTAAGAGTACGACGAAGATCAAGACCGTCGCCGACCGCGTCTACCTGCTGATCGAGTCGTCGAACGGGCAGTTTCTGATGGATCTCAAGTACGACAAAAAGACGAAGACGATGGCCGGACGGTACCGGTGCATCACCCATGAAGCCGACACGGGTCCGTGCGTTTTCAAGGTGGTGGACGACGAGCGGATCGATGGAAGCTGGCGCGGCGTCGGTCGCTGGGATTTCCGACGGAAACTGAAGTAAGCGAGGCCCGCATGCCGACGTTCTTCTCCGATCCGTCGCTATCGCTTTATCTGGTGCTGGCCGTCGCTTTCGTGATCGCTTTCGCCGTCTGGTCACGGAAACGGGATCGCAAGTCGCTGTTGGCCGCGTTGGCCTTCGGTCTGTTGCTCCTCGCCCTCGTTCTCGTCGACCGCTCGTTCGAAAGCCCGCGCGAACAGGCGAACCGCCGCGTGCAACTCATGGCCGACGCCGCCACCGCCCGCGACCCGGACCGCTTCGTCGAACAACTCTCCGACACATTCAGTTACCGGGGCGCGACCAAACAGCAGATGCGCACTTCCGGCCTCTGGACGACCCTGCGGAACTTCAACGCCCGCGTCGCCGTCTGGGGCTTCGGCAAAGGCGAGTTCGAGGAGATCGGCGAGAACGAAATCGAGATCGGCTTCTACGCCAAGGGGGAGTCGCCGCAGGGGTTCCGCATGTACTTCATGAAGGGGCGGTTCGTACGCGATCCCGATGGTCAGTTTCGAGCCAAGACCGTGAAGTTCTATGCCCCCGAAGGCGGTCGCACCAACGAGGACCCGCCGCCGGGCTTCCCGTGATCCCGGCGGCGGTTGATATTATCGGACGACCACGATGGCGGGCGTTTTCTCGACGTTGCCGGCGGCGTCCTCGGCTTTCGCCTCGATCCGCGTCGCCGTCATCTCCAGCGTGACGGTCCACTCGGTCGAACTCCCTCCGTCAAACTTCGCCTCCATGCCGTTCACCGTCACGCGCTTCACGACCCCGTTGTCGATGCAGGTGCCGCGAACGACGAGTTTGCCGTCCCGGCGCATCGTTTGTGTCATGACGGTCATTGGCGGCAGGTCGTCCGCAATCTCCGGGAACGCCGGGAACGGCACGCCCGACACTTCCGCCACGCGCGATTCGTTCCCGGTCAGCGGTGCCTCGGCCCGGAATTCTTCAGGCTTCGCCTTGTACTCCGGCGATCGCGTGCTCGCCACCATCGCGATCCGTCCCGGCCCGAACCAATCGTGCAGGTAGACCGGCACGCCCTTCTCGGTCTTCGGCTTCGGTCGCGGGCCGCCACCGAGGTTCACGATCGCCTTCTGCTTGCTGCCGTCCTGCCAGTTCACTGTCTTCACGTTGCGGAAGTGCGTCTCGGCGCGGCCGGTCGGGTTGTCGTCCGAGATTTGGATCAGCGGCATCCCGCCGGACCGGCAACCGTCGAACGTCAGGCCGTCGACGACGAGCTTGCCGTACTGCACGCTCAGGTCGTCGTGCCCGCGGTTGAACGGTTCCGTGTTCGTCTGCGCGATCAAGACGTTCCTGTAGTAGTGGTTGTCGAAATTCGGGTGATAAACGCCGTATGCGGCCCCGTGGATGTCGAGGTTCTCAACGATAAGGTTCGGCACCTGCGGTCGGAAGGCGTAATGGATGTCCCACACCTTCAGGTTTCGCACGACGAACGGATGATGTTCGTCCGGCCCGACGCGATTGACGCCCTCGCCGAGGTTGACGCCGTAGAGGCCGGTGCTGCTATGGACCTCGTTGTCGTCGAACCGCACGAACGGCAGCGTGCGCGGGTCGAGGGTCTTCTTGGTGCCATCGGGCTGCCGGATCGGGAAGTTCAATTTCAGGGCACTCGTCGGCGTGGCCTCGTAGCGAAAGCCGTAGTTGCCGCACTCGGCCGCGATATTACGGGTGAACGAGTTCAGGCTGCACGTCCACCAGAAGCCGGCGCCTTCGTTCTGGTCGAACGGCAGTGCCTGCTTCGGCAGCGGCTTGCCGCGTTTGGCGCCGACGGCGAGGTTGCGGTCGAGCAGGTTGTAGACCTCGGTGCCGTCTTCGAGGAAGAAGCCGTGGCCGATGCTCTTATAGCCGACGTTGTCACGGACGACGAGGTAGTCGGTGCCGTGGATGGTGATCCAGCGATTGTCGCTGTCCCAGACGGAGTTGCCGACGAGGAAGCTGCCGCGCATCGTGTCGCGGCAGAGGTGGAAGTGGATGGCGTATTTGCCGAGGACGTTCTTCTTGCCGAGGTGGCGGAACTCGGCGTAGGAGATCGAACCGGCGCTGTTCCGGTGGTACATCGTGTGGCCGCGGACGCCGGCCGGGTCGGCCGATTCGACAATCACATTCCGCGAGAGGTTCGCGACTTCTCCGCGATAGTTCCCCTCGCCGGCGTGGTCCATCGCGAGCGCCGCGGCGAGTTCGATCGCCTTGCCGTCGACCTTCGCGATCGTCGCCTCTTCCGTCTTCGATTCGGTCTTTTTCGCGCCGTGGGTCTGCGTCGCGGTCACGATAATCTTGTCGCCGGCCTTCCAACCCGCTGCCGGCTCCGCGAGCACGATCGACGCGGATCCGGCCTTCGCGGTCGCGCCGAGTTTCAGCCACGTGCGCGCCATCGGCTGGCCGTGCAGGTCCATCCGACCTCCGCAGCAGACGATCGCCGGGCAGGTCTCCTTGTTCATCCCCTCGACGTAATGCAAACGAATGGTTGCGGTTTTCCCGTTCGCGATCGGTCGCTGCGGCGTGCCAACGATCAGCTCCGGCATCGGCCCCTTCGGGTCGGCGAGTTCGCCGTGGGCGTCGCAGTCGAAGCCGTCCTCGCTGTACGTGTCGCCCGGTTGGATCTTGACGAGGCCGACGTTCAGCAGCGTGTCGGTGGATGGATCGAACACCAGCGAGCCGCCGATGTTGATGGCGCGAATGACGGCGTCGGACTTCGCATCGTACTCGACGCGATGACCGGGCCGGATCAGGACTTTCGCTCCCGCGCCAGGGACTTTGCCCTCGGTCCAGGTGGCCGGGTCGGACCAGCTGCCGCTCTTCGCGGAGCGAAGGATCGGTTCGGCGGCCGACACCGAACCCGCGAACAGGAACACGCAAACCAGGAATCGCATCGGAAATGCCTCGGGGAGGGATCGACCATCCCATTGTGCATGGAACCGAGGCGAACTACCAATGCAAAAACATCAACTCGGGTTCCGCTCACTTCTCCTTGAAGTCGCCCGTGTACGGCTTCGAGCCGACCTTGCCGCCGACGGTGCCGGTCAGCTTCTTGTCGGTTTTGAACGCGGCGTTCTTGCCGACGAACACCGACGACCGACCGCTCGGATCGTCCTTCGCCGGTTTCGGTTCCAACTTCACGGTCGTGGCGGGGTTGGTCGTTTTGAGGGAGAGGATCAACGATTTCGAATCGATCGCGGCGGTCTTGCCCTTGTGCAGGTCTTTGTGATCGCCATAGACGTAGACGGTCACGTCGCCGGTCTTGCGGTCGGCGACGACTTCGAGGTGGTACTCCTCCTCGCCCCATTCGGCGACGGGCCCCTTGTGGGGGCCGAGGTGGTCGTCGTCCTCCCGGGCCATCGAGACGCCGGCGAGCAGGGCCACGGCGAGCAGAGCGCGCATCATCGTTCTCCTTCGGGTTCACGTAAGTGTCCCGTTGCGACTTGCAACGGGATCGGTTCGGCCGGTTCGTCCAGGCCGTCCGGTTCGGAATGGGCCGCGAGGCGGACGGCGGAGGCGCCGCTGAACCGCCAGAACAGGCCGGGATGGATCAGGAATTCGCAAAAGGTCGACGTCACGAGACCGCCAAGGATGACGGTGGCGACGGGGTAGAGGATCTCGCGGCCGGGCTGGTGGCCGGCGACGACGAGGGGCACGAGCGCGATGCCGGCGGTGAGGGCGGTCATCAGCACGGGGGCGAGCCGTTCGAGGCTGCCACGCAGGACCATTGCCTGGCTGAACGGTTCGCCTTCGCGGCGCATCAGGTGCGTGTAGTGGGTGACGAGCAGGATGCCGTTGCGCACGGCGATGCCGCCGAGCGAGATGAACCCGACCAGGCTGGCGACCGTGAGCGTCTGCCCCGTAAGGACGAGCGCGAGCACGCCGCCGATGAACGCCGTCGGGATGGCGTTCAGGATTTGCAGGACGATGCGGACCGACGGCACGAGCACCAGCAGGGTGAAGAACATGCCGACGAACGAGACGAGGGCAAGCACGGCGATGAGCCGCGTGGCGCGCCGCTGGTTCTCGAACAGGCCTCCGTATTCCACGAAATAGCCTTCCGGCAGGGGCACGTCCCGCGCCACGGCGGCGCGGATGTCGGCCACGACGGAGACCAGATCGCGCCCCACGGCGTTGCAGCGCACCACGATGCGCCGGCGCACGTTTTCGCGCTTCAACTGGTTCGCGCCCGAGTCGCCGCCGGTCGGCGGGGTCACATCCGCGATTTCGCCGAGGCGCACCGCACCGCGGCCGTCGGGCAACTCGAGCCGCAGGTCCTTCAGGTTGCCGATCTCGGCCCGGTACGGTTCGTCCAGCCGAACGAGTAGATCGAAACGCCGCTGCCCCTCGATCACTTGCGAAACGACTTCGCCGTTGAGGGCGGTCTGGACGAACTGGCCAACGAACGCACGATCCAGGCCGAAGAGGGCGAGGTCGTCCGGCCGCAGCCGGATGTGGATCTCGTCAACCTTGCGGATCTGCTCGACGGCCAGAGAACCGACGCCGGGCACGCCGGCCGCGACGGCGCGAATCCGCTTGGTGAGCCGCTCCAATTCGTCCAGGTCGTCGCCGAACACCTTGATCGCGATCTGTGCCTTGCTTCCGGTCAGGTTCTCGCTGATAAGGTGGGCGAGCGGTTGCTCGATCTCGGCCTCGACTCCGGGTACTTCGGCCGCGACTTCCCGCTGGATCGTCTCCAGTACCTCGGCCCGGTCCAGCCCGCAGTCCGGGTTGATTTGGATGATGATGTCGCTGGCGTTCGGCGGGTCGACGTGCTCGTCCATCTCGGCGCGGCCCGTCTTGCGGATGAAGGAGCGGATCATCCCGTTCGGGTTTTCCGGCGTCCGCAACCATGAGCGGAGCTTGGCGTCGACGAGTTTCATCATCTCCCGATTCGCGCCGAGCGAACTGCCGGCGGGGAGCGACGTGCTGAGCTGGACGGTGCCTTCGTCGAATGGCGGGAGGAAGTCGCCGCCGAGTTGGGTCAATCGCCAGGCGCTGTAGCCGACGGCGAGCCAGGTGGCGAGGAGGAGCAGGCCGGCTCGTTTCATGCTGAACCGGATCACGTGGCCCATCGCCCATTTGAGCGCCCGCAAGAGCCAGCCGTCGCGCTCGGTGTGGACGGCGCGGGAGCGGGCAAGGAGGTAATACGCGAGCACCGGCGTGACGGTAAGCGAGACGACGAGCGACGCGAGGATGGAGACGATGTAGGCGATGCCGAGCGGCGTGAAAAGCCGGCCCTCCATCCCGGAGAGAGCGAAGAGCGGGAGGAAGACGAGGATGACGACGGCCGTGCCGAAGACGATCGACGAGCGGATCTCGGCGCTCGCCTCGTAGACGACGCGCAGGGCGGGTAGCGGCTTGGGTATGTGGGCGTTCTCGCGCAGCCGGCGGTAGATGTTCTCGACGTCCACGATGGCGTCGTCCACCAGTTCGCCCATCGCGACGGCGATGCCGCCGAGTGTCATGATGTTGATCGAGAGCGCCGTGCCGGTGAGCAGGCCGATCCACTGGAAGACGAGCGCCGTGATCGCCAGCGAGAGCGGAATGGCCGCGAGCGAGATGAACGTCGTGCGGACGTTCAGGAGGAAGAGGAACAGGATGACGAGCACGAGGCCGGCGCCGAGCGCAAGTGCCTCGCCGACGTTGGCGATGCCGCGATCGATGAAGTCCCGCTGTTCGTAGAGAGACGTTTCGATCGCCGCCTCGACGGGCAGTGTCGGCTCGATTTCGGCGAGCGCCGCCTGCACCGCCTCGCTGAGGGCGCGTGTGTCGTGGTGGGGCTGTTTGATGACGGTGAGCGCGACGCCGGCCGCGCCATTGATGCCGGCTTCGCCCCGGCGCACCGCCGCCGCCTCGACGACGCGGGCGACGTTGTCCAGCAGGATGGTCCGCTTGGCGTACGCCTTCACCGGGATGCGCCGGAGGTCGGCGATCACGCGCTCCGGTTGCGGGCCGAGCCGCCCGATCACGCGGATCGGTCGTTCCAGGCCGTCCCGGTCGGAGAAGCCGCCGGTATAGTTCACGTTGTTCGCCTGCAGCGCCCGCTCCACGTCCTGAAGGCTCACGCCGTATTCGTGCAGCGCCGTCGGATCGACCAGCACCTGATACTGCTTCCGGCCGCCGCCGAGCACGATCACCTGCGACAAACCCGTAATCTTCAACAGCCGTGGGCGCACGACCCAGTCGGCGAGCGTGCGCAGGTGGATATCCCGGCGTTCGGCACCCGTGAAGACGACGGTCCGCTCCCGACCATCGACCATCGCCCGTACGCGCCGGTCGCCGCCGGGTTCGGTTTCGCTCCAGCGTACATCGGCGACCGCAACCGAGACCCACTGGTCGGGGCGACGTCGATTGGTCACCTTCCACGCGAACAAGCTCGGTTCAGTATCACCAACCCGCTCCAGGCACAGGTCCGAATTCGGTACGGCCGCGAGGTCCCCGCCGTTCGGCCCCAGTCGCGGTCGTAGACCCGCGATCAGGAATTGCCCGAGGATCGAACTCACCGGCGACATCTGCGGGCGGATTTCCGGGGGCAGGTCGGCCGCGACGACCGACAGTCGCTCCTGCACCGTTTGCCGCGCCTGCTTGATGTCGGTGCCCCAACCGAATTCGACAATGACCACGGAGAGGCCGAACCCCGATTGCGTGCGCACATCCTGCACGCCGCTCGCGCCGAGCATCGCCGATTCGACCGGATAGGTCACGAGGGTTTCGACTTCCTCCGGGGCAAGGCCGTGGCTCTCGGTCATGATCGTGACGCGGGGCCGGTCGAGGTCCGGGAAGACGTCGATGGGCATCTGCGCGGCCGTGAACGCCCCGTAGCCGAGGAGGAACAGGCAGACGAGTACCACGAATGCGCGGTGGCGCAGCGAGAATCGGATGATCGCGTTCAGCATGGATATCCCGTTAGTGCTCGTGGCCGTGATCGTGCCCGTGACCGCCGCCTTCGGCCGCGGAAGCCTTCAATGCCCGATTGAGTGCCGCCGCGCGGTTCAGCACCACGAAGTCGGCCTCGCTCACGCTGCCATCGTTCGCCACCACGACTTCGTCCCGTTCCTCGTGGAGGACGTGGACCGGCTTGCGGAGGAAGATGTCCCCGCTCTGCACGAAGACGTACGTCTCCGCCCCCTCGCGGACGACGCCATCAGCCGGGAGCACGAACGGCAGAATCGCGGTCGCACCGTCCTGCGACGGCGTGGACAACTTCTCGACCGGCACGCGCAGGCGGACACGCTGACCGGGACGGTACCGCCACAGGAAATGCCGCGCACCGTCCCGCTCGATCATCTTCGGCTCGTTCTCCAGTGGCAGATAGAACGCGAACGTGCGCGTGACCGGGTCCACTTGGTTCGACAGGTGCCGGATTGCCAGCGGCTCCTGCGGCTTCCACGCTCCCGGTGTCTCATCCGCGAACTCCGCGCGGATCGGCAAGCGATCCCGGATCGCCCGCGCCAACGCCTCCGCCTCCGTCTTGAATGCCCGCCCCTCGACGTAGAGTTTCTGGTGATTCGCGAGCGTCGAGAGCGACTGCCCCGCCGGCACCGATTCGCCCAAACTCGCCTTCAGGTCCTGCACTTCGAACACCTGGCCGGGCGATCCCGGCGCAGACACCGTCACCTGTGTGACGATCTCCCCCTTTTCCGCCCGATCGACCTGTTCGGCCGTAAAACCGAAGAGCGCGAGCTGCCGACGGTACGCCTGCACCTGCGTGGTGAACCGCTTGACCTGGCTCTCCTCATCGATGAGCGCCGTGCCGGATTGGGTGCCCTTCTTGACGGCCTCGGCCACGCGGTCGCGCCGCGCGGTCGCGATCTCCAGTTCGCGCGCGCTCTTCACGAGATCCGTCTGCGTGCCCTGCAGGTATTCGCTGGCCAAGTGCAGCACGAAGAGCGCGTCGCCCGCCTTCACGGTGTCGCCCGGCTTCGCCAGAATCTCCGCGACGATCCCCGCCACGCGCGACGGCACCGAGCGATCGCTTTCACCCGGCCGATCCACGACCGAACCGGGAATTGCGATTGTCCGCCAATACTCGCGCGGTTCGATCGTATCCACCAGAAGGCCAAGATTCTTCTGCGCCTGGGGCGACAGTTTCACGCGATCTGCACCCCCATGATCGTGCCCGTCCGGCTCCGGCACCGCGTCGCCCGGCGCGCTGGTTCCCGGGAACAAATGCGGCACCCAGCGGTCCTGGTGCCGATAAGCCGCAAAGGCACCGGCGGACGCCAACGCGACCGCGCCGGCCGTGGCCAACCAACGACGGATGCTCATTTCAGACTCGGAAAAACGAATTAGCGGTGTTTGATGCGAAGAATGGCGCGCAGCAACGCCTAGATTTGAATCGCGAGATGAACGAGCCAGCGAGGACAGGACGGATCGGGAGAATCGAACGCGCTCCGTTCGACGATCAGTATTTTGAAGATCAACGGAACGGCGATTGGTTCGACGATGGTGGGTGCGTCGGCGGGATCAAATGATGAATGGGGCGAGAGCACGGCCGGCTTCGGATGCGGCGGCTTCGCCAGCGGGCAATCGGGTTCGTGGTGGACGGGTTCCGTCGTATCGCCAGTCGTCGGACCGGTCGCGTGGTAGTCGGCTTCGCAGGCGCAGACGCGGAACGGGAGCGGACCCGCCACGAGCAAAACGGCAATGATGATCCGAGCGATCATGCCAATACGATAGCGACCCACCGCTGGGCCGGTCAAGCTCGCAGTCCGTGCAATTCGGATCGCGCGCGAACTCTTGGCGGCAAAGGTAGTCTTTGTAGACTGAAGGTTCCGGAGCCGTAGCTCAGATGGTAGAGCAGCAGACTTTTAATCTGCGGGTCGTGGGTTCGATCCCCACCGGCTTCACTGGGAATTCAAGATAAAAAGCGCAAGTCGTCGGCTGCTCTAGAAATCAAATTGCTACGATTTTGCTACGCGGGCGGATATGCCGTAGTAACACGAAAAGAAGTTGGCGGCTTTCCGTTAACCTCCCCGCGTCCAACTGCGGAAATTCCGCCGTTGCGACGGCACGTTCCGTTGTGCACCACGCCCCCCCCCTACAGCATAGGCGGGTCATATCCGTAGTGCCGAAGGCCTCGTCGAGGAAGACGAGTCGGCGCGGTTCGATGCCTTCGGCTAAGACCGACGAGGCAGCGAGGTCGGTAGCGACGTAGAGGGGTTCCGCTTGGCGGCGTGTCACGTTTTTATTGAGGCGAATCTAGAATTGTCGGAGGGCCAACCAGAGGCTGGAGATGAGAGTCAACGTGCAAAAAATACCACACGCGATTCTTACTCCGAAGGTACGAGCCGGGCTGTTTCACGGTCGTATCGGTGGTCACCCAACGTTCCATCCTTGATTCTCCGGATCGCCTCTTCGATCGCCGACAAGGGTACGAGGAACCATTCTCGCGGTTCCACATTCGCTCCGAACCGATCCTTCAGTTCCATATCGAATCGGGCGGTCGCGAAAAACTTATGGAGAAGCGTTTCGAGCTTCTTGCGATTGACGTTCGCGAGCCGATACTCCGCGACGACTTCGACATCGGCCAACAAGTACGTCGGATCCTTCTTCGCGCCGGCAATGCGGCTCTTGACCGACCCGCCCGTCACTCCGATCTTGTGCATTACTGCCCGATTCTGAACGACGAACGGATGATCGGAAAGGCTACGGAGCACGTAGATGTAGCCGGCCGCCTGATCGTCGTCGGTTTCGACTTCGGAAAAGAGAGTCCCGGATTCCAAATCCGTGATGCGACGGCTGGATGGGTCCTTGTACAACGCACGTTGCAGCGATCGAAGCAGGAGATCGCTTTCGGTGCCATTGTCGTAGATGACGCGAAGGCGCCGGTTCGTGCGGTCGTAGTCGGTCACGAAGCTCGTACCCCGATCCGCAACGATCACTTTCTGTCCTTCGAGAATGAACAGGTCGTCCTTCTTGATATCGGCGTATTCCTTGTACTTGACTGTCTTTCTCACTCCGGAATCCAACTCCTGTTGGACACGTTCGAATATCGGCCGGAACTGATCGAAGTCTTCGCAGCGGGTCCGGCGGGCAATCTCCTCGGCAGCCTGGATCTCCTCGCGCGATCGGACGTGCACCAACTTCGTGACATCGTCATGCGCCACATCATCGGCGCCGAGCGCTGCGAGTAGTTCTTCGTCGCTTTCGTTTTCGTTGACCGGAGAGAGTGTTACATCGGCTTCCAACAAGCCGCGGGGGTCCAATCCCTTCAACACTTCGCGACATTCGGCCGATTCCCGGATTCGATCCAGCCGCACAGCGTACAAACGTTCGAAGATATCCAATCCTTCGCCATGCCGGGGGAGTCGTCCGTTCTGCTCGACGAAACGTTCGATCTCCTCGAATCCCGCGATGATGCGCTGCTCGCGGGCAGAACGGCCTCCCTTCGTCTCCGGTGCCGTGTCGACGCCCAGATCGCCGAGGAGTTCGAGGTCTTCGTCCGTGACTTGCTCAGGCATTGCCGCTCTCCTTGACCTTGCGTTGCAGGAAGGCGATGCCTTCAGCCATACGCTTTTCCCAGGGGTCCGCGGCTGTCAGCGACGGTAGTCGCCCCTTCTCCTCTTTGAACCGCCTTGCTCGCTTCGCCAGATCGCGGGCTTCGTCCAGCGTCATGCTTGCTTTCTTGGCTGCAATCACCGCTGCCACCGCCTTCAGCCGCTCCTCGCCCATCGACTTCGCCAGGATCGCGTACGCTTCGCCGAAGGGATTGATGCGATCGATCAGGTCGATGTCCAGTTCCCGCACTGACAACGCGAAGCTCCTCACGCCGTCGATCAGTGCCGTGTTCTTGTTGGCATCGCCGCCCTCCATCGACGCCTTCTTCGCCTGCTGCACGACCGTCAGCGCTGCCACCGCATGTTGTCGGACCGCTTCCTGATCCTCCGCGTCGAGTGCCGGGAACTTCTCCTGTACGATCTTTCCCATCCGAACCTGCGTCAATTCTTCCGGGGGCATCTCCGTATCGAATAGACCCTTCTCCAGCACTTGTTTTTCCTGCACGAACGCCGTGACCAACTCCGTCAAATCCTCGCGACAGATGCGCGTCGCTTCCGGACTTTTCGGCTCGGCGAGTCCCTTGATCTCCATCTGGACGACACCCGTCGTCGGATCGATGCCGACATTGCACTTGTTCGGATCGTAGCCATCGGCCCCGTAGTCGAGGCCGGGGATCGCTTCATTGTTCGCGTGCTTCGGGCGGAACTCGAACCGCGGAGCCAACACCTGCTCCATCAACAGGCTCGCGGCGATGGCCTTCAGCGTATCGTTGACCGCTTCCGTGACCGATTCCTCGCTCGCGTCCGGCTCGGCGATCAAATTCGTGAACCGCGCCCGCGTCTTGCCGGGCGCATCCCGGGTCGCCCGGCCGATGATCTGCACGATCTCCGTCAGGCTCGACCGATACCCCACCGTCAGCGCATGCTCGCACCAGATCCAGTCAAAGCCCTCCTTCGCCATCCCCAGCGCGATGATGATGTCCACGTGGTCGCGGTTGTTCTTCTGCGCAGCATCCTTCAGGGCCGCGGACACCTTTTCCCGCTTCGCCGGATCGTCGTCCACGAGGTCTGCGATTCTGATTACCCGGCCGCCGGCAGCCTTGACCAATTGGAAGCCGGTCTTCGGATCGACGCCCTGCCAGTCGCCGAGTTCCTCGATAATGTGCTCGACTTCCTTGATCTTGTCCTTCGTGCTCTCGCGCGAGTTCACGTTCGGGATGTGCAGGATCGTCTTCTCGGCCGGGTTGAGCACCTTCAGGATTTCGTCCGTGTAGCTGCCCGTGTAGAAGTAGTAGCCGATGTCGAGTTGTTTCAGGTGCGAATAGCCGTTGAGCTGCTCGTAGTACGTATACGTGACGGTGTCGAACTTCGCTTCGTCGTCCGGGTGCAGCACGGCCTCGGCGTCGCCGCGGAAGTACGAACCCGTCATTGCGACGATGTGCACCTTGTCGCGAGCGATGAACCTCTTGACATGGTCGCCGAGCCGGCTGTCCGGGTTCGCCGAGACGTGGTGGAACTCGTCGATCGCAATCAACCGGTCGTCGAACGCCTCCACGCCGAATCGTTCGACCGCGAAGCGGAAGGTGGCATGCGTGCAGACGAGCACTTTGTCGCCGCCGTCAAGGAACTTCTTCACCGCGTCCACCTTGCCGCCGTTGTCGCCACCGGGCGCGTCGCAGAGGTTCCACTTCGGCTCGACTTTCCAGTCCGCCCAAAAGCCGAACTGGCTGAGCGGCTCGTCGTGGAAGCTGGAACCGATCGACTTCTCCGGCACGACAATGATCGCCTGCTTGAGCTTCTGATTCGCCAGCTTGTCCAGGGCGACGAACATCAGCGCCCGGCTCTTGCCCGACGCTGGCGGCGACTTGATCAGCAGGTACTGCTCGCCGCGCCGCAGCCAGACGCGCTCCTGCATCGGCCGCATGCCGGCCGCGTTCGCCTTCGTCGAACTGCCATCGTGGGCATAGCGGACGGAGACGGAAGGGATCGAGTGAGTCGACCCTTTCACGTCCCGTGATTGTTGAAACTGAGCAACGAGATCGGGCAAATCAGTCTCGACTTGCTCTCGAATCCGTTGGTACTTGGCCGACTCTTCCGGAGTCAGCCGTCGGTCGCGGACGATTCGTTTCATGATCGAGCCTTCCGATCGACGTCGTAAGCGGTGATCGGGTAAATGGTGGCATCGTCGATCTTCTCATAGACGACGATCAGATGCCGACCAGTACGGGTATTTCCGAAGATCACAGGCATTCCGGACGAACGGCTGACCCCCGCACGGGACGAGGGGTCTTGCACGACATCTTCGACTTCTTCCTTCGTCACATCGTGATCCAGGCAATGACGGACATTCCCGTCGGGATCGTCGTCGAGGTCCCAGAGGATGAAATCGAAAGCCATGGACTTTACCCGGATTTTAACAAGGTCCGACGCAGACCATCAGGTCGGTTGTCCGCCCGCTCCGCCACGCTTGCGGGATTGGCGAGTTTGAGTTCGTTTCGACGCGGGTTTCTCAATCTTCTTCTGCTTCTCGATCATCTGCGTGTACAGCTCGAAGAGCTTCTCCAGCCGTTCGGTGTCGTTTTTGAACCGGCGGCCGATGTAGATGCGTTCGAGCGTCTCGTCGTTGCGGTCGTGGGCGGCCCGCAGGTCGGCGGGCATCGCCTCGGGGTCGTACAGATCGGCGATCGTCGCCGGGAAGTGCGCCTCGCGGGCCAGCAGGATCTCCTCCGCACACCGCGTCAGGTCCGCCTTGTTCTGCTCCGACAACGGCGGCACGGGGAACGTGTTCCAGCCGAGCGTGTTGGAGTAGGAGTAGTCGGTTCTCAAGCGCACGCAGACCGTGGCGATCCACACAATGTGAAGCTTCGACGTCAGAAGCGCCAGGTTCCAGAGCGGCCCGTCGAAGATCGCGAAGTTCTTGTTGCTGATGATCGTGCCGGAAGGAAGCAAGCCGCAGGGCAGGTACTCGCGCGATTGCGAACTGACGCCCGGAATAACTATCGTTCGCTCACTACCCGTTTGACGAACCTCACCAAAGCGGTACGGCAATTCTGCAAGGGCGATCGTCGTCGCGCGATCCGATTCTGACCTTTTTCGTTTCACTGCCTCAAAGCGAAACCGCAACCACTTGTTGTCAGATGCTTCCGTGAAGTCGTTCTCGTGAACCCAAATGCATCGTTTATCAAGGCCATGAATGTACTCGTAAGAGCCCACGAACGGCCGAACGAACTTCGCAGGAACTTCGCCTGCACGCAGTAAGCGACCTGCCTCCGACGATTCGACGAGTAGGAATCCGCCATCGTTCGGCATGTTCCCGAAGGTCATTTCGTTGACTTCAGAGATTGGCGTAGAAGCCTTCTTTACAACGACGTTCGGAGCGGGGACGAGATAAGCGTTGATGTTCGCGACTTCCTTGACTGTCGATTGCCCTGCATTGTCGACGCCGAAGAGCCTTCGAAGCCGGCCCGGTTCTCGCGTAATCCCGACAATCGCGACCGTTACGCCGGCATTGTGGCTTGCGAGGTTCGACCACTCGAAGCTGGCGTAGGCGAAGTCGATTTCGCTGGAAGTAGCGATGATTGCCGGCCACAAGTTTTCGATGTGGCGTCCTTGGCACACCGTCTTGGTACACACGAATGCGGCAGTGCATTTGGTGCATGTGCCGTAGTCGGCGGCCTTCATTAGCCAACCAGAGACGTAATCGAGCGAGCCCCAGTTGCGCGTCTTCCCGTCGAAAATCGCTTCAAGATCATTCTTCTGTTCGTCCCCTTGCCACTGACTGCCCTTGTATGGCGGATTTCCGCAGATGTACGTCTCCCCGCCAGCGTTCTCGAAGTCGATCTCTGGCTGGTCGAGCGGCGTGCTAAACAGGTCGTCGGCATGCAACTTCACGCCCGTGCCGGTGGGCGGGCAGATCTTCAACCAGTCAAGGCGTAGAGCGTTGCCGCAGGTGATCCAGTTCTCCTTGTCCAGCGGGATGACCTGCGAGCGGGCGAACTGCTAGCTGATGTGCAGGGCGTCGCACTGGAACTTGGCGATGATCAGCGCCAGCCGGGCGATCTCGGCGGCGAAGTGGCGGATCTCGATGCCGCGGAAGTTGGTCATCGGGATGACCGATGGCAGGTCGCGCTCGCCGCGGCGCTCGTTGATGGCGGCCTCGATCTGCCGCATCTCCTTGTAGGCGATGACGAGGAAGTTGCCGCTGCCGCAGGCGGGGTCAAAGACGCGGATGCGGGCGAGGCGGTCGCGCAGGCGCTTGAGTTGGCCCTTGCTGGCGGGCGTGGAGCCGTCGCCGGCTTCTTGGAGCTTCTGCCGCAGGTCGTCGAGGAAGAGCGGGTTCAGCACCTTCAGGATGTTCGGCACGCTGGTGTAGTGCATGCCGAGGGCGCCGCGCTCCTCGTCGTCGGCGACAGCCTGGATCATCGAGCCGAAGATGTCCGGGTTGATCTTCTTCCAATCCAGGCTGCCGACGTGGATGAGGTACGACCGCGCGGCCCGGTTGAACCGCGGCGATTCCAGATTGCCGGAGAAGAGGTTGCCGTTGACGTACGGGAACGGTTCCGCCCAGCTGCGCAGCTTGGCGTCCGGCCGGTCCGGGTGCGGCGTGTTCATCGCGCGGAAAAGCTCGGCGAGGACGTCGTGCACGTTCGATCCGTCGCGCTCGCTCATCCGGTTGACGGTGTCGGTGAACAGCCCGGCGTCGGCGAAGATCTGCGTGTCCTCGGCGAAAAAGCAGAAGATGATGCGGGCGAAGAAATGGTTGAGGTCTTCGCGGCGGGCGTCCGTGTCCCAGTCGGGGTTGTGCTTCAGGAGTTCGACGTAGAGGCGGTTGAGACGGCCGGTGGCCTTGATGTCGAAGGCGTTCTCGGCGATCTGCCGGACGACGGTGATGCCGGCGAGCGGCAGGAAGAAGCCGAAGTGGTCCGGGAAGTCGGAGTAGGGGCAGGCGACGGTGCCGCCATCGACGAGGTTCTCGGCCTCGAAGGTCTTCCCGTCGGTGGCGAGAATGAACTTGGCCTTCTGGCTGGCGGTGGAGGGACTGTGCCGGAGGGTCGCCAGCGCTTCGGGGACGTGGCCTTCGTCGCAGACCGTGATGTGGATGTTCCCGCGCTGGAGCACGCCGCCGCAGTCGGACTTGTTGGAGTTGCCGCTGCGCAGCCGCTTGAGCGTGGTCTCCTTGTTGCCGAAGGCTTCGAGGAAGGCGTAGGGGAATTCGACCGGGTCGAAGGGCGCCTCGGCGAGCTTGGAAACGGCTTTAGGAGTTACGCAGTTGGTGGTTTGGTGGTGACGTTCGGTGGTGTGGGCGGGTAAGTTGATGCGCCATGAACCCGCCCCGCGCCACCGCCGAAGATTACATCGCGTTTTTGGTCGCTAC
>JALHPZ010000033.1 GCA_022842245.1 Gemmataceae bacterium | reverse complement strand
CCCGTGGATGCGTTAACGAGAACACTCGCCCCGGATGGGGCGACGGGACGATCGCTCGTCCCGCGACCCCTGCCGGGGTCGTATGGAAATGTTCGACTTCCACGGGTTCCGCTGCGCTTCACCCGTGGCGACACCCCGCGGCCCCTGCCGGGGCCAAGAGAGAATCGCGCTCACCCCCGCAGCTTCGCCGGGTCCACCGACACCGTCTTGATGTGCGTCCGCCGCCAGGTGTACGTCAGCCACAGCATGCCATTGCTCGCCACGATCATCGCCGGATACGAATACTCGCCCGGCTCCGTCTCCAGGTCGTGAACCTTCGCCCACGTCTTCCCGTCGTCCGTCGAGCGCAGCAGCGAGAGCGGCGTGCGCCCCAGCGGCACCGGATTGCACACCATGAAGATGTCCCCGTCCTTCGTCGCCACCGCGTCGATGCCGGCGCTCGGGTTCGGCACGTCCACTGCCACCGCCGGCGAAAACGTCTTCCCGCCGTCCGTCGATTCCGACCGGCAGACCTTGTACGGCGCGAACGAGCGCAGGAGCGCGACGATCTTCCCGTTCGTCTCCACGAGCGCCGGCTGGATCTGCGCGTGCTTGCCGGCCGTCTGGTAGGCGTTCGAGCGGATCCAGGTCGCGCCGTCGTCGGTCGAGCGATCGACGAACGGCGTCCAGGTGCGCGTCGCGCCCGCGCCGGCCTCGACCGACGTCCCCGCCAGCAGCGTGCCGTCCTTCAACTGGATCGGCTTCGCCCGCACCGGCCCGAAGAACCCCGCCGGCATCACGAGCGGTTTCGTCCAGGTCTGGCCGTCGTCGGTCGAACGGCGCTCGAACCCCACCCACGTCGACGGACTCGGCCCGGCCTTGTACCAGAGCACCAGCGCGCCGGACGCCAGCTTGAACAGCACCGGATTCCAGCACGGCTGCCCCGGCTGCGTGCCCAGCACCGCCGGCGCGCTCCACGCCGTCCCGTCGTATTCGCTGCCCCAGATCTGCACGTCCTTCGCCCCTTCGTCCGTCCCGCCGAACCACGCGGCCATCAGCTTCCCCGGCCGGTGTTCGACCACCGTCGACGCGTGGCAGGAGGGGAACGGGGCCTTTTCGTAGATGAACATGGCTCGTTCTCGCAGGGAGGGTTTGCGTTCCCCAGTAGCTTATCGACTGGTTCGGCACCGAATCCGCCGCGCGGATTGTGGGGCCTATAATGGAGTAATGAAATCCACCACGACGGGACCGACCGACGAACCGCGAATGACCTTCTGGGGCGCTGCCGCGTCGGTCGGCGGCTCCATGCACCTCCTCGAAGCCGCCAACCGGAAGATCCTCCTTGACTGCGGCCTGCACCAGGGGAAGCGCGAAGAGGCCCGCGAACGGAACAGCCACTTCCCGTTCCATCCGGAGCAGCTCGACGCCGTCATCGTCAGCCACGCGCACATCGACCACTGCGGCAACCTGCCAACGCTGACGCGCCGCGGTTACACGGGGCCGATCTACTGCACGCCGCCGACGCGGGACCTGCTGCGCGTGATGCTGCGGGACTCGGCGAAGATCCAGGAGGAGGACGCGGCCCACATCAACATCGCCCGGAACTACGCCGAGCCGTGGGTGCAGCCGCTGTACACGCACAACGACGTGCACCGGGTGTTCGACCAGCTCGTGATGGTGCCGTTCGAGAAGGACGTGGAGATCGGCCGGTCGGTGAAGTTCCATTTCGTGGAGGCGGGGCACATCCTCGGCTCGGCGGCGGTGCACGTGACCGTGCAGGCGCCCGACCGCCCGCGCACGCTGACATTCACCGGGGACCTCGGCCGGCGCGGCAGCCCGATCCTCAAGCCGGCGCACCCGATTCCGCCCGCCGACGTGCTCGTCTGCGAATCGACCTACGGCAACCGCATCCATGAACCGATGGCGGACACCGTCCGCAAGCTCTACGACGTGGTGAAGGCGACCATCGCGCGGCGCGGCAAGGTGCTCATCCCGGCGTTCGCCCTCGGCCGGACGCAGCTGATCATTCACCTGCTCCAGAAAGGCCTGCGCGACGGGGCGTTCCCGAAGGTGCCGATCTACGTCGACAGCCCGCTCGCCGCCGACATTGCGGATGTGTACCGGTCGCACCCGAACAGCCTCTCCGCCGACGTGGCGCAGGCCGTCGAGGAGGGCCACGGCATCCTCGGCGGCGACGGCGTGAAGTACGTCCGCGAATTCGAAGAGAGCATGGTCCTCGTGACGAAGCCCGGCCCCGCGATCATCATCGCCTCCGCCGGCATGTGCGACGCCGGCCGCATCGTCGCCCACCTCAAACAGAACATCGACGACCCGCGCTGCACCGTCTGCCTCGTCAGCTACCAGGCGCACGGCACCACCGGCCGGCGGCTGCTCGAGAACAAGCCGACGATCCGCTTCCAGGGCCGCGACTGGAACAAATGGATCGACGTGGTGCACCTGAACGGTTTCAGCGGCCACGCCGACCGCGACGACTTCCTCGCGTACCTGTCGCCACTGGTGGGCAAGGTCGGCAAGATGCGTCTGATCCACGGCGAGCACGAGCAGGCCGATGCGATGGCCGACACGCTCCGCGCCGCCGGCTTCCCCGACGTCCGCGTGCCCGAAGCGGGGGAATCGGTTATCATTGGGTGATTTCGCATCTCGACGCCCGACAGTATGTTCGCGGTCGAATCCGGGCCTGGTGTAGGGAATCCGTGGACTGTTTGAATTCTCGGTTTTCTTCTCATTCTTCGGCCCCGGCCGGGGCCGCCGGCTGTAGCCACGGGTCAAGCGAGCGCAGCGAGCGGAACCCGTGGTCCGTGAGCCTATACGACCGGGAGCTGGCCCGCAGGGGCAGAGGAATCTTTAAGATCCGGCGCGAATTGCAATTCTCGAAGGCGGACGCCGTCGATTGGCTCGCTGCGCCGGAATCGTCGTAAGTTGTTGTCGGGAATGTATGTTACCAACATGGGTCCGGAATTGGGAGTGGGTCCGCCGAGGGGTGGCGCGGGAGCGGCGGAACCACTCCGGTGAACGGCCCGGGTGCCACTCAACGAAAACGGCCCGGTTCCGAAGAACCGGGCCGAGTCGATTTTCATTCCGACTCGATCACTTCGTCGCGTGGCCGCCCTTGCCGCCGATCCGCATGCCATAGAAGCTGCGGTACACGAAGAACATCGAGATCACCACGAACACCACCGCCAGCAGCGCCCGCAGCGGCACGTCGCCCAGCACGGGCACGTTCTGCTTGCGGTGCTTCAGCTCTTCCGCCAGTTCGACGGCCAGTAGGCCGAAGAGCGTCGTGAACTTGATGATCGGGTTCAGGGCGACGGAACTGGTGTCCTTGAACGGGTCGCCGACCGTATCGCCCACGACGGTCGCATCGTGCAGCGGCGTGCCCTTCGCCTTCAGTTCGGTCTCGACGATCTTCTTCGCGTTGTCCCAGGCGCCGCCGGCGTTCGCCATGAAGATCGCCTGGTACAGGCCGAAGAGCGCGATGCTGATGAGGTAGCCGATGAAGAACCAGCTCTCGACGAAGGCGAAGCCGAGGGTGGCGAAGAACACCGTCAGGAAGATGTTGAACATCCCCGCCTGGGCGTACTTCGTGCAAATCTCGACCACCTTCTTGCTGTCCTCGGTGCTGGCCTTCTTCACCGTGTCGTCCAGCTTGATGTTCGCCTTGATGAACTCGACGGCACGGTAGGCGCCCGTGGTCACGGCCTGCATGCTCGCGCCGGTGAACCAGTAGATCACGGCGCCGCCGGTGATCAGGCCGAGCAGGAACGGAGCGTGCAGGATCGACAGGTTCGTGATCAGTTCCGGCTTCAGGCCATCGGTCAGGCCCATGATGATGCTGAAGATCATCGTCGCCGCGCCGACGACGGCGGTGCCGATCAGCACCGGCTTCGCGGTCGCCTTGAAGGTGTTCCCCGCGCCGTCGTTCTTCTCCAGATTGTCCTTGGCAACGTGGAAATCGGGCTTGAAGCCGTAGGTCGTCTGAATGTCGCTCTCGATGTTCGGCAGCGTCTCGATCTGCGAGAGTTCGTACACGCTCTGCGCGTTGTCGGTCACGGGGCCGTAGCTGTCGACGGCGATCGTGACCGGCCCCATGCCGAGGAAGCCGAACGCGACGAGGCCGAAGGCGAACACGGCCGGGGCGAGCATGAGGTTGACGGGCATGATGAGGCTGATCGCGTAGGCGATCGCCATCAGGCCAACGAGGACCATGCCGAGCCAGTAGGCGCTGAAGTTCCCCGCCACGAGGCCGGAGAGGATGTTCAACGACGCTCCGCCCTGTTCGGACGATACGACCACTTCCCGCACGTGCTTCGATTCGGTCGAGGTGAAGATCTTCACGAGTTCCGGGATGATCGCGCCGGCCAACGTGCCGCAAGTGATGATCGTGGAGAGCTTCCACCAGAGTGTGGAATCGCCGGCGAGGTTCGGAATCAGCAGATATGACACGGCATAGGTGGCCGCCACGGAGACGAGGGACGTCAGCCAGACGAGCTTGGTGAGCGGGGCCTCGTAGTTGAAGTCCTTCTTGTCGGAGTATTGCGCCTTCGCCATCGCTTCGTTGATGAAGTACGAGACGCCGGAGGCGACCACCATCATGACGCGCATCATGAAGATCCAGACCAGCAGCTGGACCTGCACGGCGCCGGCCGCTTTGGCGGCTTCGAGCTTCTGCTCCGGGCTGGGCCGCAACGGATCGCCGCCCGCCGGAATGTACAGGTCCGGCACGACGGCGAGCAGGATGAACGTGATGAGCGCCACGCCCGTCACGCCGTAGGTCTCGAACCCGTCGGCGCTGGGGCCGACGGAGTCGCCGGCGTTGTCGCCGGTGCAGTCGGCGATGACGCCGGGGTTGCGGGCGTCGTCTTCCTTGATCTTAAAGACGATCTTCATGAGGTCAGCGCCGATGTCGGCGATCTTCGTGAAGATCCCCCCGGCGACCCGCAGGGCGGCCGCGCCGAGCGATTCGCCGATGGCGAAGCCGATGAAGCACGGCCCGGCCAGTTCGCCCGGGATGAACATCAGGATGATGAGCATCAGGAGCAGTTCGACCGAGATGAGAAGCATGCCGATGCTGATGCCGGCCTTGAGCGGAATGGCATAGCACGGGTAGGCCTTACCACCGAGGGCGGCGAACGCCGTGCGGCTGTTGGCGAAGGTGTTCACGCGGATGCCGAACCACGCCACGCCGTAGCTGCCCAGAATGCCGATGACGCTGAACACGAGGATGATCGCGATGCGATCGGCCGGATAGCCGTGGACCTGTTCGCCCTTGTCGTTCGTGAAGGTGGCGAGCTGGCCGAAGTACACCGTCATGATCGCGCCGATGAACAGCCAGAGCACGAACAGGAACTTCCCCTGGGTGAACAGGTACGTCTTGCACGTTTCGTAAATGAGTTCGCTGACGTCCTTCATCGATTGGTGGACGGGCAGGTTCTTCAGTTGCGAGTAGATCATCAGGCCGAAGAGTAGGCCGCCGATCGACACCGCGATGCCGCTGAAGAGCAGCGTCTTGCCACCGATGCCGCCGAGGAATTCGGCGGAGTTCAGGTCCGGGAGTTTGAGGTTGGCTTCGCTGGCGGATGCCGCGACCGGCGACGCGAGGAGGGCGAGAAGTGCCAGGATCGGCACCGCCCGTCGCAGGAGGGCGAAAATCATGCGGGAGGCTCCGGGAAAGGTTCACACGGGCGGCGGGCCACGTTCCTGCGGCCCGCCACCCGTGTAGTGTTGGGTAAGGTAGCGAAGCCTGACTGGTCGGGTAGGGTTTATGAGAAGAAACGAAGTGCAGACGGTATGACGGTTCGGTACGATAGCGGTGCCCCGCTTCCGGGAGATGGGTCATGCGATTCGTTCCGTTGGTGGCGCTGGTGGCCGTCTCGTTCGCGTCCGCCGCACCGGTGCCGAAGGCCGCCAAAAAGACCGACTACTTCCCCCTCGCGCTCGGGACCAAATGGGAGTACGTCGAAGGGGACGACGTCAAGACGACCGAAGTCGTCGGCGTGGACGTGCAGAAGGACGGCACTTACGTGACGCTGGCGTACAAGGGCGAGAAGACCCCGCCACCGACGCTGCGACGCGTGTTCAAGGTCGTCGATGGCGACGTGTTCTCGCTGAAGACGGAGAACTCGGAGGCGGAGAAACCCGCGCTCATCATGAAGTCGGTCGTCCGTCCGGACCAGACTTGGAACACGGAGCACCAGTGGAAGGGGGGCGAACTGTGGACCATTAAATACAAGGTTGGGGCGGCGAAGGCGATCAAGACGCCGGCCGGGGAGTTCACGGCGCTGCCGGTGGTCTCGGACAATTCGCGGACGGGCAAAGAGACTCGCTGGTACGCTGCCGGCGTCGGCCTGGTGCGGAAGGACGCCGCCGATGGCGCGGTGTTATCGGAGTTGAAATCGTTCACGCCCGGGAAGTAAGCGCAATCCCGTCAGCCGATTCGAGCAGCAATTCCCCCGCCAGAGCCTCGATCGTGGCGGAATTCGCATCGATGATTTCCCGGTACCGCGACAGGTTGGGAAAACACTTGCGGGCCGATTGTTCGTACGCGGGATCGTAATGCACCGCGAGCAGGGACGTGACGAACCCCTCCCACGCGCCGGCGTCGATCAGCCGGTTCCACTCGTGGAGCCGCCGCGGGCCGTGCCGACGCGCGATCCGCACGAGTCGAGAGCGAAGAGGACCTGAATCGGTAACGAAATGGGCGTAGTCGGCCAGGAGATGGCGGACGCGTTCGTTGATCGGTACGCGGAGTTCGACCCCCTCGGCGCGCCGCATCGTTTGCCAAAGGGAAGCCGGCAGATGGAGGTTGCCGATCCGGTTGCTCTCGGCCTCGACCCAGACGGCACGGTCGGAATCGTAGCGCTCGAGTTCGGCCAGCAGTTGCGATTCGAAGAATTTCTGCGATGGCTGCGGCCCGTCGTCACCCAATAGCGATCCGCGATGCCGCGCCAGCGCCTCGAGGTCGAGAGTCTGCGCGCCCTGCCGTGCGAGGGCGTGGAGCAGCCGCGTTTTCCCCGTCCCCGTCGCGCCGGCAATCAACCGATAGGTGAATTGCTTCGGCAGCAGGTCCAATTCGCGGCGGACATGCTCCCGGTAGGTCTTGTAGCCGCCCCGCAGGACCGTGACCCGCCAGCCAACTTGCGCGAGAACGATCGCAAGGCTAGCGGAGCGCTGGCCGCCGCGCCAGCAATAGATCAGCGGTTTGTAATCCTTGGGCTTCAATGCGAAGTAGTCACGTAGGTGTCGGCCGATATTGGCGGAGACGTACGCGGCTCCGAGTTTGCGGGCCGCGAACGCCCCGTCCATACGGTAGATCGTTCCCACTTCGACCCGTTCGGCGTCGCTGAGGACGGGTAGGTTCACCGCGCCGGGAACATGATCCTCGGCGTACTCGACGGGAGACCGGACGTCGATGACATCGTCGTAAGGACAGGGCATTCGTCGACACCACAACGTGTCGATCATCAGTGGTTGATTCATCACGGCGGGAGCGGCCTGCGAGGTCGATTCCCGTTGATATAGACGAAGTGATCAAAGAAGTCGGGACGCCGGCGCGTCCCGACCGGTCGAAGGGTGTTACTTCATGTTCGTCGGGCGCACCATCACGAGCGCGCCGTTATGGCCGGGGACGGCGCCGCGGACCAGGATGAGGTTGTTCTCGGCGTCGATCTTGATGACCTTCAGGTTGCGG
This sequence comes from Gemmataceae bacterium, assembly GCA_022842245.1. GTDB lineage: Bacteria > Planctomycetota > Planctomycetia > Gemmatales > Gemmataceae > Limnoglobus. The sequence continues at coordinate 65,500 of JALHPZ010000033.1, read as the reverse complement.
ATGGTGACGCGCGTGTTGCCGTATTGGCCGGCGCGCTTCAGACCCTTCTTCGGGCGGCCGCTACCCCGGTTGCTGGCGAGCGACGACGTCGAACCCGCTTGCCGGTGGACCTTCTTGGCACCGTGCGCGGCGGGGAGGCCGTCGAAGTTGTGCCGCTTCATGACGCCCTGGTAGCCGCGGCCCTTCGAGGTACCGATCACGTCCACGGACGCGACGCCTTCGAAGACCTTGCCGACGTTCAGCACGTCGCCGACCTTGGCATCGGTCGTTTCGACGCGGAACTCGCGGACGTAACGCTGGGGTTCGCAGTCGGCCTTCGGCGGCAGTTGCACGCCAGCCTTCAGCCGGCCTTCCTTCCGCTTCGACTTCAGCCCGGCAGCGACGTGGCCCTGCTCGGCGCGGATCGCGTTCTTCCTCGGCTTGTCCTTGAAGCCGAGCTGCACGGCCGAGTAGCCGTCCTTCTTCGGATCCTTGTCCTTGATTTGCAGCACGCGGCACGGTCCCAGTTCGATGACCGTGACCGGTTCGGCGTCGCCCTTTTCGGTGAATACTTGCGTCATCCCGACCTTCTGGCCGAGGAGTCCGAGGGCCATGGTGCCCCTCCTAAATTGTTTGGCGGCCCGGCCGACCTGCGTTCCGTCGGACTGCGACGACGCACCAGTCGGGTTGTATGCCGGGACGGCGGTGAACGGCGCATGATAGGGCGCGGGGTTTCGCGCGGCCAGTCTTTCGCGACACCCGTGAGGAAATCGGCTACAATGCCGCCATTCTTCCTTCGAGGCCGTGCCATGCCGACCGCCAACCGCCGCACGTTCGTCGCCGCCACCGCGCTGACGGCCGCGAGCTACTCCCGCGTCCTCGGGGCGAATGAGACGATCTGCCTCGGCTTCATCGGCGTCGGCAACCGCGGGGATCAACTGCTGGATGCGTTCCTCGTGCACAAGGATTGTTCGGTCGCGGCACTTTGCGACGTGTACGAGCCGTACCTGCCGGCGGCGAACACGAAGGCGGGCGGCGAAGCGAAGACGTTTGCCGATTATCGGAAGCTGCTGGACGAGAAGTCGATCGACGCGGCGGTGATCGCGACGCCGGACCACTGGCACGCGCTGCAATGCGTCGACGCCTGCAAGGCGGGGAAGGACGTGTATGTCGAAAAGCCGCTCAGCCTGACGATCGGCGAAGGCCGGCGGATGTGCCAGGTAGCGGCCGAGACGAAGCGCGTCACGCAAGTCGGCCTGCACCGCCGCAGCACGCCGTACGTGATGGAGGCGGTGAAGCTGATCCGCGAGGGGGCCATCGGCAAGGTGACGCTCGCGAAGAGCTACATGCACCGGAACGAATCGCCGATGGGCATCGGCAACCCGGCCGACGGCGATCCGCCCGCCGGACTCGACTGGGATCGCTGGCTCGGCCCGGCGCCGAAGGCGGCCTACAACCGCAACAAGGCGCTCTACAAGTTCCGCTGGTTCTCGCACTACTCCGGCGGCCAGATCACGAACATGGGCACGCACTACCTGGATGTGATCCAGTGGGCGCTCGGCCAGAACGCGCCGAAGACGGTGGCGTGCCTCGGCGGCAAGTACGCCGTCACCGATAACCGCGACATCCCGGATACGCTGGAAGCGGTGTGGGAATACGACGGCTGCCTCGCGACCTTCACGCAGGTGAACGCGAACGGCGCCGGAGCGAACCTCCGCGGCTGGAACATGGAGTTCCGCGGCACGCTCGGCACGATGCTCGTTTCCGACGGCAGCCAGGGCTACGAGATCATCCCGGAAAACGTTCGACTGGAAGAACTCCCCGCGCTCAGCCCGATCGACCGCGCCGGGAATACGAAGCAGGGGCGCGCCACCAAGGCCGCACGGGCGGCGCTCGCGAAGAAGGGCCCGTCCGACACGGCGGCGCATGCCCGGAACTTCCTCGATTGCGTGAAGTCCCGCGCCGAGACACACTGCCCGATCGAGACCGGCCACCGTTCGACGACGGCGACCCTGCTGGCAAAACTCGCGCTCGAGCGCCGTCGCAGCCTCGACTGGGACGCGAGGGCCGAGCGCGTGTTGAACGATGAAGATGCGAATAAATTGCTGACCTATTCCTACCGCAAACCATGGACGTTGGGGTAGAATAACGATTTGCTCCGTTCGCCAGGTCCGCATTGCGATTGTTCGATCCTTCTCCGCCCGTTATGCGGTCGATCGTTCGTCGTGTTCGCCCCCCCGTCCGCGGAGAGAATTCTGAATGTGGAACCGCCAATCCCTTCATGATTTGATCCAGTCGAAGCTGCAGGGCCATAAGTTCATCGTGGTCGCGAATCGGGAACCGTTCATCCACCAGTACAAGGACGACACGATCGAAGTGGTGCGGCCCGCGAGCGGGATGGCCAGCGCGCTCGACCCGATCATGGACGCGAGCGAGGGCACCTGGATCGCGCACGGCAGTGGTGGAGCTGACCGCGAAGTCGTCGACGAGTTCGACCGCATCCGCGTACCGCCCGAAGACCCCAAGTACACACTCCGGCGCATCTGGCTAACGAAGGAACAGGAACGCGGCTTCTACGACGGCATGGCCAACGACGGCATCTATCCGCTCTGCCTCGTCACCTTCACGCCGCCGCACTTCCGCCCCTCCGACTGGGAGCAATACAAGGCCGTCAACCGGCTCTACGCCGACGCCGTGCTGCAGGAGACCGGTGGGGATCCCGCGTTCGTGTTCATCCAGGACTACCACTTCGGCCTGCTCCCCCGCATGCTCAAGGAGGCGAACCCGAAGCTCATCGTCGCGCAGTTCTGGCACATCCCCTGGCCGAACCGCGAAGTCTTCCGCGTCTTCCCGTGGAAGGAGGAGTTGATCGAAGGCCTGCTCGGCAACGACCTGCTCGGCTTCCACATCCGCTACCATTGCCAGAACTTCCTCGACACGATCGATCGGATGATCGAGGCGCGCGTCGACCCCGAACATTTCAACATCGAGCGCGCCGGGCACACCACGCTCGTGCGGCCGTTTCCCATCGGCGTCGACTACGAGGAACTCACGGCCGTCGCCGATTCTCCGGCGGTGAAGGCCGCGATGGCCAAGTGGCGCAAGCGCATCGACCGGCGCGTCGAGTTCATCGGCGTCGGCATCGAACGGCTCGACTACACGAAAGGGATTCCGCAACGGCTCCAGGCCATCGACTACCTCTTCGAGCACTACCCGGAATACCGACGCAGGATGGCGTTCGTGCAAGTGGCCGTGCCCAGCCGGCTGCGCGTGCCCGCCTACCAGAGGCTCGCGCAGGAAGTCGATTCGCTCGTCGAACAGATCAACTTCCGCTGGCGCGACCGCGGCTGGGAGCCGATCGTCTACGTCAAGGAGTATCAGGGGCCGACCGACATGACGGCGCTGCACCGCCTCGGCCGCTTCTGCGTCATCAGCAGCCTGCACGACGGCATGAACCTCGTCGCGAAGGAATTCATCGCCAGCCGCACCGACGACGATGGCGTGCTGATCCTCAGCCGTTTCACCGGCAGCGCCCGCGAACTACCCGAGGCGCTGCTCGTGAATCCGTTCGCGGTCCACGAGATCGCCGACGCGATGCACCAGGCGATCATCATGCCCGACGCCGAACGCCAGCGCCGCATGAAGAAGCTCCGCGAACAGGTGCAGAAGTACAACGTCTACCGCTGGGGCGGAAAGGTCCTCTCCGAGTTGCTCAAGTTCGAGTTCCAGGAATGACGGCGGACCTCTTCCACCATCTCGACGCGGTCCTCGAACGGATTCGATCCGCGCCGACGGTCTGGCTCGGCACGGACTTCGACGGCACGCTCGTCCCGCACGCGGCGGACCCCGGCGATGTCGCGCTCGATGCGGGAACCAAGGAATTGCTGCGCGACCTCGCCACCCGACCGCGCTGCCGGGTCGCGGTCGTCACAGGGCGTTCCCTCGCGGACATCCGCCGGCTCGTCGCCGTGAACGAGATCGCCTATGCCGGCAATCACGGCCTCGAAATCCAGGCGAACGGGCTGGACCATCGCGACGCGGCGGCGGTGCTTGCACGCGAGCCGCTGGAGCGCGCGGCCCTGCGATTGGCGGACGAACTCGTCGGTCTGCCCGGCATCACAGTGCAGGACAAGCGCCTCTCGCTCGCCGTCGATTATTATGCTTCGCCAATGGAAATCCGCCGGATCGCCGTGTCCGCCATCGATGCCGCGATCGGCGGCGTACCGGAACTCTTCGCCCGCCACGGCGTCCACGGCAGCGAGGTGCGCCCCGTCGGCGCCGGCCACAAGGGCACGGCCGCCCTCCGCCTCCGCGAGCACCAGTCCGGGCCGGACGCCCTGCCGATCTTTCTCGGCGACGAACGCACCGACGAAGATGCGTTCCAAGCGCTCCCCGACGGCATCACGATCCGCGTCGGCGACCCGCGCCCGACCGCCGCGCGCTATCGCGTCGATTCCCCACAAGAGGTCGCGCGGTTCCTCCATCGACTTCGCGACACGCTGGCATCCTAACATAGCCCCATGACGCTCACCCTCGTTCGCAAGCTCCTCCACGACGTGCGCTGGCCGCTGCTGGTCGTGTCGCTGCTGCTCTTCTTCTTCTCCCTGCTCTGGGTGAAGATCGCCCAGCGCGTGACGACGGAGATCGCGCCGTTCTTCAACGGCCTCGCCGCCGTCAGCAAGATCAACCCGAAGCTCTTCGACGAAGTGATTTTCAAGGGCCCCGGCAAGGTCTCGCAATCGGTGCTTGGCGGGGCGGACGTGCAGTTCGAGAAGCCGACGGACTTCCTCGCGGTGGAACTGCTGCATCCGGTGGTGTTGATGCTCACGGGCATCTGGGCGATCGGCCGCGCCGGCGGCGCCGTGGCCGGAGAACTCGACCGCGGCACGATGGAATTGCTGCTCTCGCAGCCGGTGCCGCGCAACCGGCTCATCTTCGCGCATCTCATCGTCGACGCGATCGTGATCCCGATCATCTGCCTGAGCATCCTCGCAGGCACACGCGCGGGGCTGGCGATGGTTGGTCCGTTCACCGTCGATTATTCGATTTTGGAAAAACTACCGAAGATGCCGGGGGGCATGGCGCTGCCGAAGGGGCCCGACGAACTGCCAGTCGACGCGGCCGGGCAGCCGTGGGCGATCCTGAACCTCGCGGCGCTGATGTTCGCGCTCAGCGGGCTGACGCTGGCGATCTCGTCGGCGAACCGGAACCGCTGGCGCGCCGTCGGCTTCGCGGTGCTGGTGGCGATGTCGATGTTCATCGTGAATGTGCTGGGCCAGCTCTGGGACGCCGTCGCCCCGTTGCGCCCCGCGAGCGTCTTCTATTATTACACACCGCAGCGCATCTGGCTGAAGAACGACTGGCTGGCGAACCTCGGCGAGTCGTGGCCCGGTGCGCCGGGCGTGCCGCTCCTGGCCGTGCTGTTCGCCGTCGGCGTGATCGGCTACCTCGTGGCTCTGCGCATCTTCACGCGGCGGGATTTGCCGGCGCCGCTGTGAGGCAATTGCCGGTCGACTATGAAAACTATTGCCCTTTCACACGCCACCAATCTTCTATACTTGAAGTAAGATTCGTGTTGTGCGATGCCGTATCATTAATTGTTTTTTGTGGATGTTTTGCGTTCCGCTTGTTATCGTGTACCGCCTTGGTCTTCAGCTTTTTTGCCAGTGAATTTCTGTGTTGTGCAAGTAGGATAAACAATTGTGGATTATTATTTACTGATGTAAGTGGGGCTGGGCGCAACTGCAACACAGTTTTTACCTTGCAATGTTTGTAATGATTAGGAATTTTGCTCTGGCGCAATATCGCGTCGCAGCGTTTACAAGTGTAAAGTATACGTTTTTTCGTTGCCATAATGCGATTTCAATTTCAGTTTATACTGATTCAATGCAAGATTCCGAGATATAGAAATGCCGTAATCTGTTGAAATTTATCAACTTAATACTACTGTAGATCTCCCGAAATTGAGCAATGTCAAAGGCTAGGTTGTAGATGCGATTCAGTCAATGATATCCGAAGGAATTGATCTGAAATTCAAGCGGCGAGCGGAGCATATTGGCTTCCGCTGTGCGCAATTGGAGAAGGCGCGTCGGCGTGATCGGCTACCTCGTGGCTCTGCGCATCTTCACGCGGCGGGATTTGCCGGCGCCGCTGTGAGGCGATTCGCGATTCACTTCGGCTGGCAGTACCCGAGCGCGATGAGGCAGTAGCCGGTCACGAGCGCCGGGTCGCCTTCCATCCAGCGATCGTTTTCGTTCGTCCAGCTTCCGTCGGCCTTCTGGCGCTTGGCCAGCGCGGCGAAGAGATCGGCGCGCCAGTCGTGCTTGACGCCCTTGTCGTCCTCGAAGGTGTCCTCTCCGAGCACGTCCATCGTCTTGGCGAAGGTGGTGTAGTAGTAGTAGAGGCCACGGCTCGCCAGCTGGTTGGGCATGCCGGGGTTCTTGTCGAGGGTGTAGTTCTTCTTCGCCCAGCCGAGGGCGGCCTTGAAGCGCGGGTCGTCTTTGCCGATGCCGGCGTAGATCATGCTCTTGATGCCGGCGTAGGTCATGCTGCCGTAGCCGGAGAGGGGCGCGCCGGGTTCGTCGCTCGTCTTCGTGGAACCGCCGCCCGCCGCGGAGTAGATGAAGCTGCCGTCGTTGATCGCCCCCGCCCACGGTTGGTCGTTGTGTTCGCCTTTCAGGTTCTGGCAGCGGCTCACGAACACCATCGCCTTCTTGATGGCCGGATCGTCTTTCCCCGCCCCGGCGGCCTTCAGCGCGTCGAGGAAGAAGTGCGTATTCGAGAGGTCCGGTCGGCTCTTGCTGTCGTAGCCCGCGCCGCCGTAGAAGTCGTCCTTCTCCGTCTTCCCTTCGCCGTCGTCCCATTGCAGCTTGCGCAGGAAGTCGGCGGCGCTGCCGACGACGGCCTTGTACTTCGCATCCCGTTTCGCGGCAACGAGCGCCATCAGGTTCACGCTGGTCACGTAGTTCTGCAACCCCACGCGCGGGTCGGCTCCGGCGATGTGCCCCGCCTTCGGGTTCACCAGGCCCTCGATGTACGTCAGGCCCTTCGCGGCCGGCTCGGCGTCCGGCAGCGTGCCGGTCTGGAGCAAACCGGTGACGACGATGCCCGATACGCCCATCGCCTGCGGACCGCCGCCCCAGCTTCCATCCGGCTTCTGGTTCGCCTTGAGAAACGCGACGGCCTTGTCCACGACGGCCTGCCACTCCGCCTTCGTCGGCCCGGCGTAGGAGAACGAGGGCAGGACCGCCACGATGGCAACGGCGAGGATACGGCGCAACATCGAGGGAGACTCCGGTGAGCTAATGCCATCCTATCCGTGCAAATCGAATGCCGGACGTTCGACCGGCGAAATCCTTCGAGAATCGATCCTGGCACTGGTCAGCGGATGACCGCGCGCGGCCGCGCCGTCGCCACGTCCACGCGGTCGGTCAGGACGCCCGCACCCAAGTGATTCCGCCGCCATCGCGCCACCCCCCGGCGGACCCACTCCCGTTTTCCGGACCCACTTCAGATATTCCATAACCAAAAAAGATTTACGTCGATTCCGCAAACGAAGACGCGGGCGAAGATTCGCCCGCGTCGAGGTGATCGGTTCGGCTAACGGTTCATCGCAGGGCGACGAAGCGTTCGAGCGCCGGGGCCTGGATCGGCGTGCGCGTCGTGGTCGTCGTTTCCTGGAGGCCCAACTGGTGCCGCAAGGGCATCGGCGTCGGGGGCGGCGTGCGCACGGCGAGCATCGCCTCGTCGATGCGGGTTTGCACGTCGTCGTCCTCGTCGTGGTTGACCGCGGCGAGAGCGAGCGCCACGCGTTCATCGTCCGGGGCGATCTGCCCCAGCAGCGTGACGCAGCGGCCGCGAAGTTCGGGGTCGATCGAGAGCAGGCCGTTGAGCAGGGCGGGCACGGACGCGCGGCCGATGCGCTTGAGCGCCACGGCGGTGACGACGCGGGTGCGGACGTCCGGGTCGGAGAGCGCGGGCATCATGAGGGGCACGGAGGCGTGGGCCGCGGCGCCGAGCCGGCCGAGCGCCCCGATGCAATCGCGGCGGACGCTGGGGTCGTGGTCCTTCAACCCGGTCATGAGCAGCGGCAGCGCGCCGGTGGCGTGCGTGCCCTGATCGCCGATGGCGCGGGCCGCGCGGCGGCGCACCCGCGGCGAAACGTCCCGAAGAGCCGGGGCGAGCGCTTCCACTCGCCGCGACTCCGGGATCGGCAGTTCCGAAATGGCCACGACCGCCAGTTCGCGCATCTGGCTTTGAGAATGCGACAGCGCGTCCGTCAGCAGGTGCAGGGCCGGAGCGCACTGGGTTTCCGGCAGGTGCTGCATCAGCACGGTGAACACCAGCCGATGCATGACTTGGGGCGAGAGCTGTTCCATGGTGATCGACCGTTCGTTGGGCGGAGGTCGGTCGCGAGGGGGGGAATCGACCTGTGGGAGTTGAATGCAAAATAGTTTACGCAACCGGTCGTGCCGGAAATTTCCCGTTTTTTTGCCCAGCCTCCGCGCCTTGCGACAGGAAAATCCGCGCCGGGCGCTGGAATCGGCGTGACGGATGAGCGCGCTTCGATTGTGTCGTAACGAAAAGGAAACTAAACTTCAGGAATGGTCTACCGCTCCATCGGATATTTGAGGCTTCGCGAATGTCGCTGATGGTGACCTGTCCAACCTGTCAGGCGATGCTGCGCGTGCCGCCGGGGGCCGAGACCATCCGGTGCCCGCAGTGCAAGACGGTGCTGGCGTTGCAAGCGCCAGCCGCGCCGCCCCCGGCTCCGGAACCGGTGAAGCCGGCGGTACCGTTGCCGTTCGCGCGCCCGCCGGCGAACCCCGCGCCGGCGCTCGCGATTGCCAAGCCGCCGGAACCCCCGGTACGAGCCAAGACGGTCCGCGCGAAGTTCGTCGAAGAGCACGAAGACGTCGACGCGGATGAACTTTCGGACGAACCCCGCCGCCGGCCGCGCCGCGAACTGAGCGACGAGGAGAAGCTGGAACGGAAGCTGGACCTCGTGGCCGAGGTCACGCGGCCGGCGCGCGTCGGCATCACGCTGCTCGCCTACGGCGCGCTCGCCTCCTGCGTCGCGCCCCTCGGCGTCGCCCTCTTCTTCGTCTCCACCCTCTTCTGGCAGGCGCCCGACAACCCCTTCATCTGGTTCCCCATCCTCGGCGTCGCTTCCCACTGGCTGCTCACCCTCGCCGGGTTCGGATTCTGCTGCTTCGGACCGAAGGCGATGCGCCACATGGCCATCGGCGGGGTCATCGTCATGCTCGTCCACGCCGTCGCCATGCTCGGCCTGGTCGAACTCACCGTGAAATCGATTTCGCTCTCCACCGCCGGGTTCGGCGGCATGAACGAGGAACCCGGCCTCGTCGGCGCCGTCCTGTTCGCCAACCTGTTCAACAACCTCAGCGGCGTCACCAACATCCCGCTCCTCGTCCACTTCGGCCTCTACAACACCATCGGCGGACTCGCCTTCGCGGTACTCCTCTTCGCCGGCGGTCTGGAGTTCGCCAAGCTCTCCCTCGTCGGCACCCTCGCCAACCACTACGCCGTCGAGGGCAAGTCCCCGGAACTCGGGCATCAATCCATCCGCTTCGTCTACCGGCTGTTCTGGGTCGTCATCGTCGGCTTCGTCGGCGAAATGATCATCATCGGCGTCTCGCACCTCGGCTTCGGATTCATCTTCCTCAGCCTGCCGTCCATGATGCTCATGAACGGCTACTTCCTCTGGTGCGCCTTCGCCTGGGTCATGCAGTTCCAGGTGCTCAAGGAAGTGATCGACGTCATCACGCCCGAACGCTTCACCGACCAGCGCGCGAACCTGGATACGTACTGACGGCGCGGGCCGCGACGGGGTACACTGACGATCGGGAAGAATTCGTTTCCGATTGCGATTCGGAGTGGGAACCATGACCGCCGCCCGCACCGGCAACCGGCCGTTCCGCTTCAGCCGCGAGCAATACTACCGGCTCGGCGAACTCGGCTTCTTCGACGGCAAGCGCGTCGAGCGCATCCACGGGGAGATCGTCGAAATGAGCCCCATCGGCTGGCCGCACGTTGTCGGCACCACCAAGACCGCCGACGCGCTGAACGCCATCTTCGCCGGTCGGGCTTGGATCAATCAGGGAAACCCGATCCCGACGGACGACTCGGACCCCCAGCCGGATGTGATGGTCGTGCCGGGACGGATCGAGGATTACGCCGACCACCCGACGCATGCGCTGTTGATCGTCGAGGTGGCCGACACGACGCTGGCACGGGACACGATGGTGAAAGCCTGCCTGTACGCCGGCGCGGGCATCGCCGAGTATTGGGTGCTCGATCTGAATCATCGTGAGTTGCTGGTCTTCCGCGATCCGGCGACGCGGCCCGACGGTGCCGCGGAGTACCGCACGCGACTCGCGTTCGACGCTTCGCAATCGGTGTCGCCGCTGGCCGCGCCAACGGCGTCGGTCCGCGTCGCGGACCTGCTCCCCTGATTCACTTCTCCACCGCCGCCGCGAGCGCGATCACGGCCCACGACGCCGCCGTCGACGACAGGAATTGGTCCTTTTCGTACGGATAGCCGCCCTCGTAGTAGGGCTGGATCGGCTTGGCGCGGGCGGTCACGTGCCAGGTGCCGTCGCTCCGCTGGGTGCGCAGTAGGTAGCGGACTCCGTTGCGGTATTCGCTCGATTTTGGCGACAGTCCGCCCGCCTCCCCCAGCGCCGCGAGCGCCGTCGCCGTCGCGTACGGGTCGCTCGCCATTTTCGGCAGCTGCGCCCAGCCGCCGTCGGCGCGCTGCAAACCCAGCAGGTCTTTCGCGGCCGCCGCTACGTCCGCATTCGACGCGCCGGCGTCCTTCAAGATGCGCAGGCGGTAGACGCGGTCCTCGGTGTCCTTCGCCGGAGTCTGGAGCGCCCAGTCGCGGGCCGAGTCGATCCGCTTCGCGATCGCGTCCTTCGCGCCATCGGCGCCCCATTCCTTCAACGACCGCACCGCCAGCCAGCTCGTGGTGAACGAACTCGCCTGCGTCGGCGGCCGGTTCGAGGATACCGTCCAACTCGGCTTGTCGGCGTGGCGCGCCAGCACGTAGCCGGCGATGGACCGCGTGTCGGCGTCCGGTTTTTCGCCGGCCGCGCCGAGCGTCGCCAGCAGCCAGCCGGCCGTATCCACCTGCCCGCCGGTCCCTTTCTTCTCCGCCCAGTCCTTGCGGTGGTCCGCGATGAAGCCGCGGAGGTGCTTCACCTGGTCCTGGGTGAACGCCGGGTCGAGGTCGAAGCCGAGCCGCTTCGCCGCCGCGAACGCGAGCATCGGGTAGGCCTGGTTGTGGCAGCCGAAGCAGGTGCGCTCTTCGGCGTGAACCGTCGCGGCGCGCTGCAACGGCGGGAGCGCGCGGCCGACGGCGGCTCGCAGCGCCTCCGGGGATGGATCGTGCGTAGCGACGAGAAACGCGAAGGCGAGTGAAGCGGTCATGGTTCCAGTTCACGCGATGTGCGCCGGTCCCGCAAGGGAAATCCCGATCGCCCGTTCGACTTTGCCGGTTGTCCGGGACGGGCCGCACCGGGCGCCGCGCATCGGTCCGGCCGGGCCGCGCGTCGTCCAACGCCGTGCTTGCTCCCCCGTTCCCCTTCTGTAATGCTAGAGGAAGACTCGACACGTCCCCGACGCTCGGTACCGCGGCATGAAAGCGCTTCTCAACTTCTACACCAACGAATGGTTCTTCGCGGTCCCCATGACCGTGATGACCCTCGTCGCCTTCCTCCTCGTCGCCTGGCGGCACCTGCTCAACGTCAGCGCCAAGACGCGGATGGACAAGTTCCTCCCCGAACTCCAATCGCAACTGAAGCGCAACGGCACCAAGGGCGCCGTCGCCCTCTGCCGGAACGAACGCGGGCTTATCCCCAACGTCCTCTACGTCGCCGGACTCGAAGCCTCCGAACAAGGCGTCGCCGCCATGCGCCGCAGCATGGCCAGCGCCGTCGAACTCGAGATTGTTCCCCGCCTGAACTTCCTGCTCGCGCCCATCCTCGCCATCGCCAAGATCTCCACGATGGTCGGCCTGCTCGGCACGGTCATCTCGATGATCGGCACCTTCTCGAAGATCGGCGAGGCGACCGCGAAGGGCGCGGGTGCGGGCGGCGGCGGCAACGTCGGCGCTCAGGCCGAGTCGATCGGCCTCGCCCTCTTCGCCACCGCGCTCGGATTGTTGACGGCGATTCCGCTCGTCTTCATGCACGTCCTGTTCAAGGACTGGATCGCCCGCTTCGAGACGAAGATGAAGGCATCGGCTCAGAAGCTCATCGTGCTGGTGCAGAACGCGAAGGCGGGCACGCTCGAAGATCCGCTCGAAGGCAAGGCCGACGCGGCTCCGGCTCGCTCCCGCGGCGAGAAGCCGGCCCGCGGCCGTCGCCCCGCCGACGCGGATGACGAGGACGATGAGGAAGACGAGGACGACGACGACCGCCGCTCGTCCCGCCGCGAACGGGCGAGGAGATAACCCATGCCCGTCGCGGCGTTCGATGTCTGGCTGGTTTCCACGAACACCATCTACCGGGGCGTTCCGTTCGGCGCCATCACCGACTGGGCGCAGCAGGGCCGCCTGTCGCCCGACGACAAGGTGAAGGACGCCGGACCCGGCGAGAACTGGACGCGCGTCGCCGACCACCCCGTCGTCGGCGATTACCTCTTCGTCCGAACCGCCGACAACCCGACCATCCCCTCGAAGCCGACCGAAGCCATCGAGCCGATCGAGATGGACGTCGGCTGGAAGAAATCCCACGGCGACGACGACGACGACCCGGACATGATTCCGCTGATCGACATCAGCCTCGTGCTGCTGGTGTTCTTCATGATGACGGCGTCGGTGGCGTCGACGTCGCCGTTCCCGAACCCGGACATGGCCAACGCCGCGAACCTCGTCGAAGACCCGGAGGCGTTCACCATCGAGATCGACAAGGACCTGCGGGACCAGCCGAAGTACACGCTGCGCATCGGCCAGGCGTCGCCCGACCCGAGCGCCGACAGCCTGCCGGAACTGACGGACCTGCTCAAGGTGCTGGACGCGAAGCTGAACGAACTCCTGAGCCGCCGGGAACCGGCGCCGTCGGTGCACGTGGCCTGCCACAAGGAGCTGCCGAGCGAGAAGCTGCTGGAACTGGTGGGCGAACTGGAAAAGCGGAAGCGCGACAACAAGATCCGCGTCTACTCCACGATCGTGAACGAGGCACCCCAATGAGCTGGCGCGTGCGGATGGAAGGGTCCGGGAACATCGTGGAGTTGCCGACGGCGCAAAAGGTGCTCGAAGGCATCCGCGAGGGCGAGTGGGAGCCGTCGGACGACGTGCGCGGGCCGATCGACCGCGACTGGGTGCCGATCGAAGAGCACGCGCAGTTCGCCGACGTCATCTCGGAGATGGGTCCGCCGCCGGCCGAGGAGGTCGACGAATCCCGGTTGGACATGAACCCGCTCATCGACGTGGCGCTGGTTCTGCTCGTCTTCTTCATCCTGACGACGTCGTACTCGATCCTGCGGCGCACGATCGACGTGCCGGGCGAACCCGACTCGAAGGAGAAGGGGGAAAAGGCGAAGCCGAACAAGGAGATGCAGGAGCAGATGTTCAAGGTGGAGTTGTGGATGGTGGACGACCGGCCGCGGCTGCGCGTGAACGACAAGATCATCGAGATGGAGGAAACGGAGAAGACGCTGACGGACGTGGTGAAGGCGACGGGGAAGCGGGAGATGCTGCTGGAGTTCGAGGGCCGCGTGCCGTGGGGCGTGGTGGCGAAGGTGATCGACTCGGCGAAGGCGGCGGACGTGGTGAACGTGAGTTTGAAACGGAAGAAACCGGGATAGGGCGAAGCCCGCGGACGATCGTCCGCGGGCTTCCATGTCATCGCAGTTTCTGTTCGACGACGATGAAGTCGTAATTCCCACCGCGGACGATCACCTTGAACGCCGTCGAGCGGATCTGCTCGGGGTTCTTATTCTGGTAGTTCTTCTCCAGGGCCGCGAGCTTCTCTTCGAGTTCCCTCGGGAAGTAGGCGAAGAACGACTTCGGCGTGAAGGTCAGCTTGAGCGCCTTCGCGACGGATTCGACGGAATCGCGGCGCACTTCGGCGAACTGGATCATCTTCGTGTATTTCTGGATGTCGTCGTCGGTGGCCGGGGCCGACTGTCCGGAACGCGGGTTCTTGAAGATCAGGAAGTTCTTGTTGTCGGGCGGAACGGGGACCATGACGACGCCGCCGATGCCGGACATCTGCGCGACGTAGTCGTCGCCGGACGAGGTGTCGAAGCGGAGGATCCAGCGGAGGGCGCGGGCGTAGGTGGAGCTGGCGCCGAAGCCGCCGGGGCCTTTCCCGCCGAGCGGGTCGCCCCCGCTGGTACCCGCCCCGGTGCCGGTCTTGGCGCCGAGCAGTTTCTTGCGGAGCGCCTCGTCGAGTTGGGCGAGAGCGATCTGTTCGTTTTCCGGGATTTCCACATCGCCGCCGAAGTCGAGCTTCTCCTGCAAATCCTTCGGTTCGTTAAGCTGCATTTCCTTGAGCAGCAGGTCGCGCTCGGCGGCGGAAAGCGGCTTGCCGACGACCTGGTCCTGCGCGCCGCCGTCGCCGGGGCTGCCGTCGCCCTCATCGTCGTCGCCGCCGGCGAAGTTCAACGGCATCGCGGCCTTGTCCGGCGGGCCGAAGTTCGAGATGGCGTAGTAGAGGGCGATCGTGGCCGAGAGGACGAGCGCCGCGATGGCGACGCTGATGGGAAATTCCAGCTGCCGGTTGTAGCGTTCCCAGAACGGCTGTTCGATGACGCCGTTCGGGTCGAGGTCGCGGAAGCCGGGATTCTCGATCGGCTCTTCGGTCGTCGTGCTGGGCGGTGCTCCGGTCAACATGGCTCGACTCCCGACGGGTGAGGACGGCTGTTCCTCATCCTCCAACGTACCCGATCCGGCGGTGTTTGCAAATTCCATTCCCAAAACGAAGACCGGGCGATGAGCTCGCCCGGTCGTACCGAATCCGGCGGGTCGGTCAGTCGTCCTTCTTCTCGTACTCGCCTTCGACGACCGCCTTCGCGCCTTCCAGCTCGCTCTTGAAGTCGTCGATGGTCGCCTTCTTCTCCTTCACGGTGATCTTGAAGCTGAACTCGAACCCTTCGTTCGGCTTGGCGGGGAACTCGCCCTTCTCGACCACCTTGGTGACCTTGGCCTTCACGACGCCGTCCTTGAAGGTGTAGTCGCAGGTGGCGGTCATGCCGTTGTCGCCGTTCTTCGCGCCGACGTCGAGGGTCTTGTCCTTGAAGGTGAACTTGATCTCGGTGCCGTCGGCGTCGCGGACCCAGCTGCCGGCGAGCTTGGGGGCGTCCTTCTTGTCCTTCTTCTCTTCGGCGAGGGCGAGGCCGGCGGTGATCGCGAGCAATCCGAGTGCGAGGCGGAACATGATTCGATTCTCCAGTGGAAAGGGGGGCGGCGCGCCCCGCGATTACTGGTAGCGGCCCGGCCCGAACGGGACAACGCGCGAGTTTCGATTCCCCGCGGTTTCCTTTTGATTCCACTCAAAGCGGATAAGCGTATCATAAATGGTGCAACGACCCTGGGAGAACCGCCATGCTCCGTAATCTTCTGGTTCCACTCGATGGTTCGCCCGCGGGGGAACACGCCCTTCCGTGGGCATTCGCCCTGGCTCGAAATACCGGCGCGGCCGTGCACCTGGTTCGCGTTCACGAGGTGTTGGCGGTCCCGGCCACCGGCGACGGACTGATTCCGAACGAAAGCGCGCTGATCGCCCAACTGGAAAAGGACGAAACCGAGTCCCTGGCGCGAGTCGCCTCGGATTGGCGGGATGAGGAAGCGCAGATCGCCGTGACGACGACGTTGTTGCAACCGATCGGTACGGCCGCGGCGACGCTGGCCGATTTCGCACGCGCGCAGTCGGTCGACCTGACGGTGATGACGACGCACGGCCGCGGACCGTGGTCCCGCACGCTGTTCGGCAGCGTGACCGACGAATATCTTCGAGCGGCCCCGAGCCCCACGCTGCTGTTGCGGACCGTCTCGGACAAGCCACCGGCGAAGACCGAACGCCCTCGAATCGACAAAGTCGTCGTCCCGCTCGACGGATCGACGTTCTCCGAGCAGGCCTTGGAGCCGGCCGTGCGGATGTTCGAATGGTTTGGCTGCGAGATCGAACTATTGACGGTGATCGACGCGGTGGACGACATCGTGGCGTTCCTGTCGCGCGTGGACCGTCCGCCGGTTCCGCACGAACAGACCCGACCGGTCCGAGCGATCGTGGACCTGTATTTGAACGACTGGGCGGGCCGGCTGAAGCCGTATTCCGGTCGCGTCTCGGCACGGGTGGTCGAACACGGCGATGCGGCGGAGGTGATCCTGAAGGAAGCATGTCAGCCGACGGTGGCCGTGGCGATGGCGACGCACGGGCGGAGCGGATTGTCGCGCGCGATGTTCGGCAGCGTGGCGGATCGGGTGATCCGCGGCGCGCAGGGGCCGGTGCTGATCGTGCGACCGAACGCGTGATCCCGAAGTCGATTGCGAAAACGGCCCGGCGCGGGTAGAATTCCCATTCCTACCCCCACCGCACGTTTGGACGCAATCGATGACACGCGGAATCGGCATCCACCGCCGGGAACTATTGCAGGTCGGCTATTCGGGCCTGCTGGGTCTGAGCCTCGCCGGGATCGGCCGTGCGGCACCGGCGCGCAAGCCCAAGTCGGTGCTGATCGTCTTCCTCACCGGCGCCGCCAGCCAGTTCGAGACGTTCGACCCGAAGCCGGACGCCCCGGCCGAGGTGCGCGGCGAGTTCAATAGCATTCCGACGAAGCTTGCCGGCGTGCGCTACTGCGAGCACCTGCCGAAACTCGCGGCCCGCGCCGACAAGTTCTCCCTCGTGCGAACCTTCACCCACAAGGACAACAACCACACCGCCGCGACGCACCACGTCATCACGGGGACGATCCAGCCGGGCGTCCGTTTCGACAAGCCGATCTCACGCGAGGACTGGCCGTGCTACGCCGCGGGGCTGAACTACCTGCGGCCGCGAACCGACGGCGTGCCGACAGGCGTGAGCCTGCCGTTCTTCCTCTCGGATGGCAACCTGCATTGGCCCGGCCAGCACGGCGGCTTCCTCGGCCCGCGCCACGATCCGTGGCAGCTCAACGCCGACCCGAACAAGCGAGACTTCAAGGTCGACAACCTGCGCATCGCGCCCGGCCTCGACGCGGACGAACTGAACAACCGCCAGGCGCTGCTCGCCGCGATCAACCAGCAGCAGGTCCGCCTCGCCGAATCGGCCGAGGCGAAGAAGCTCACCGACACGCAAGACACCGCCTTCAAGCTGCTGACCTCCGGCAAGGTGTCGAAGGCGTTCGACCTGTCGCAGGAGCCGGCGGCGGTGCGCGACCAGTACGGCCGGCACCAGTTCGGCCAGTCGCTGCTCTTATCCCGGCGACTACTCCAGGCGGGCGTCTCCGTCGTCCAGGCGAACATGGGCCGCGTGCAGAACTGGGATTCGCACTCGAACATCTTCGACCGGATGAAGAAGGATCTGCTGCCGCCGCTCGATAACGCCGTGTCGGCCCTGTACGACGACCTCGCGCAGTCGGGGATGCTCGACGACGTATTCGTTGCCGTCATCGGCGAGTTCGGCCGCACGCCCAAGCTGAGCTTCCAGGACAAGAACGCGAAGATCGGCCGCGACCACTGGGCGGCGTGCTTCAGCGGCTTGTTCTTCGGCGGCGGCGTGCGCCCGGGGCAGGTGATCGGCGCCTCGGACGCGCTCGGCGCGTATCCGAGCACGACACCGTTCGCGCCGGACGATTTCGGTGCGACGGTTTATCAGGTGCTGGGCGTACCGGCGGATGCGGAAGTGCTGGACCGCACGAGCCGTCCGTCCCAGTTGAATCGGGGCCGCGCGATCAGTCAACTCTTCACGGGCCGAACGGAGTCGCTGGGATGACACCGGCTATTCCACGGGTTTACTATCCCGATTCGGATGGGCAGCCGATAGCGGACAATACCCTGCAGTTCGACTGGATCGCGATGCTCAAGTGGAACATCGAGGCCTATCTTCGGTCGCGCCCCGATGTGTTCGTCACCGGGGATCATCTCATCTATCCGGTGGAAGGCGACCCGGAAACGCGGCAGGCGCCGGACGTGTACGTCGCCTTCGGAGCCGAGAAGAAATACCGCGGCAGTTACCGCGTCTGGGAAGAAAAGGGAATCTTCCCGCAAGTCGTCTTCGAAGTCTGGTCGCCCAACAACCGCTTCGAGCAGATGCAGAAGAAGCTCGCGTTCTACGAGAAGTTCGGAGCGGAAGAATACTACATCGTTTACCCCGAACATCCGAGCCATCTCGAAATCCGCGTCCGCAGCGAAGGCAAGCTCGTCGAGGTCGCGGAGCCGAACGGATTCGTCAGTCCGCGGCTTGGATTACGATTCCTCTTGGAGCGCGGCAGCCTGACGGTCTACGGCCCGGACGGCCGGCAGTTGAAAAAGCCCGACGAGATCGCCGAACAACGCGACGAAGCCGAAGAATGGCTGGCGCGGGAACGAGTCCGCGCCGAGGCGGAGAAGCAACGCGCCGAGGTCGAAAAGCGACGCGCCGACCTCCTCGCCGCACGCCTGCGCCAACTCGGCGTCGATCCAGATGCCCCCTGATCGTCAGTACTGGATCTGCGATTGGAAGCTCTTCTCCGGGTCGGGCACCGTGCCGCCGCAGACCTCCGTATAGGCCGCGTTCCGCCACTTCTTCACGTCCATATTGAGCTTCGGCCCGACCAGGGCACTCAGCAGGAACATCGTGGCACCGCCGAATTTGCCGCGTAGCTTGTTCTCCGCAGCCAGATTCCCCCGGAGCACGAATGTGAGAATGTTGCCGTAGTCGTTCCGATCGATGCAGCCGACTTCGCGCAGTGCGTTGGCCAGATCGACATGGATGTGCACGTTCGCCATCTGGGCACCGCAGAGTTCGACTTCGCCGATCAATGCGGGGTTATTGGGGGCATTTTTCTCGAGCGCCTTGCAGATCTTGAACGCTTTGGACCAGGCCTCGTGAGGTTGCCCTCTGGCGGCCTTCAGGTATTCGCTCGCGAAATGCGCATTCAACCGGATGACGGCGTTCGGATCTCGGAACAAGTTCAGGTTCTTGTTGATCTGCTCGGTGATCTTCGCGTGGGCGTACGAGAAGAACCACCGGAAATCGCCGTCCTTTTCGAATTTCTCCGAGGCGGCGAACAGTTCCTTTTCGATTCGCAGCGTTTCCAACTTCAGTTTTGGGTCGATCGCCGCCATCGCCGCACCTTTGGTCAGAGTGTTTTGATAAACTACGCTCGCCGACTTCGTTCGGATTCCGCGCTCCAGCCTACCCCGAAAAATTCATGAAGCTCCCGACCCTCCAGCGCGTCCGCCAGACCGCCCCGCAGCCGACCGTCGCCGACGTACCCGGCGAAACCCGCCGCGCGTGGCTCACGTCCAAGCTCGCCAAGCGCATCAAGCCGGGCATGTCCATCGCCGTCGGGTGCGGCAGCCGGGGGATCAAGAACTACCTCGCCATCGCCAAAGCGACCATCGACGCGCTGAAGGAACTCGGCGCGAAGCCGTTCGTCGTGTCGGCGATGGGGTCGCACGGCGGCGCCACCCCCGAAGGCCAGCGCGAACTCCTCGCCAGCTACGGCATCGACGAAGCGAACCTTGGCGTGCCCGTGAAGACCGACATGGACGCCGTGAACGTCGGCACGAACTCCTGGGGGCTGCCGGTCTGGTGGGACAGGAACGCCCTCGCCGCCGATGGCGTCGTCACCGTCTCGCGCGTCAAGCCGCACACCGACTTCCGGGGCAAGATCGAAAGCGGCATCATGAAGATGCTCACCATCGGCCTCGGCAAGCGCCACGGGGCCGATCAAGTCCACTCCTGGGGTGTTCGCGGCCTCGCCGAGATGATGCCCGAGTCCGCCAAGGTGCTGATGGCCAAGACCCCGTTCCTCGGCGGCCTCGCCATCGTCGAGAACACCAACGAAGAGACGGCCATCCTGAAGGTGATCGACAAGGACGACCTCTTCGACGAAGAACCGCCATTACTGGAAAAGGCCCGCGAGTTGATGGGGAAGATCCCCTTCGACAAGCTCGATGTGCTCATCGTCGGCGAGTGCGGGAAGAACTACTCCGGCGCGGGCCTCGACCCGAACGTCGTCGGGCGCCTCTTGATCGAAGCCTCGCCGGAGATGGAACTCGCCGCCGCCAAGCCTCGCATCACGCGCATCGGCCTGCTCGACGTATCCCCGGAGAGCCACGGCAACGCGACCGGCATCGGCATCGCCGACCTCGTCACCAACCGGGCGCTCGCGTCCATCGACCAGAAACCGTTCCGCATGAATAACCTCACGGCCCGTTTCCTCTGGCGCAGCAAGCTGCCCATCGGCTTCGAGACCGACCGCGAGTGCATTCAAGCCTGTGTCGACACCTGCTGGAACCCGGAAGAGGCGAACGTGAAGCTCGCCGTCGTCCCGAACACGCTCGAAGTCGCGGAACTCTGGGTGTCGCCAGCACTCCTGACGGAAGCGCAGGCGAACCCGCACCTCGAAATCGTCGGCGAACCGCGGGAGTTCCCGTTTGATTCCGCCGGCCGGTTGAATCAGGAAAGCCTCTTCCCGCACAGCGTCCGCGCGAAGCGGAAGCCACACTAAGGAGCCTTCAACATGCCGTCCGTCGCGATTGTCTACTTCTCCGCCCAAGGGCACACGCACCAGCTCGCCGAGGCCGTCGCCGAGGGGGCGAAGGGCATCGCCGGCACGACTGTCGAGCTGATCCGGCTCGTCGGTACCGACATCGCCGAAGGCCGCTGGAAGAACGATGCCGCCGTCGCCAAACTCGCCGCCGCCGACGCCATCGTCTTCGGCACGCCGACCTACATGGGCGGCTACTCGGCCCAAATGAAGGCGTTCATCGACGGCTGCGCCGGTGTCTGGTTCCAGCAAGGCTGGAAGGACAAAATCGCCGCCGCGTTCACCCACTCGATGGGCCTTTCCGGCGACAAGCTCAACACCCTCCAGAGTCTGCTCGTCAACGCCATGCAACACGGCATGGTCTGGGTCGGCCTCGGCCTGCTCGCCGAGGGCACCGGCCCGGAGCACGCCAATCGCATCGGTGCCTATCTCGGCGCGATGGCGCAGACCGACGGCAACCAGACCGAAGTGAACCCCGGCGACCGCAAGACCTGCGTCCATCTCGGGAAGCGCGTCGCCGAGGCCGCCGCCCGCTGGAAACGCTGAGGTTTATTCCGGTGTCGCGATCAGCAATCCCAGATACGCGCCGTAGATCGCCAGCAGCACCGCGCCTTCGAGACGGCTGACGCGGCGGCCGGTGAGCATGAACGGCACGAGCACGAGCGTCGCGCCGAGCATCCACCAGCCGTCGCTCGCGATCAGCCCCGGCGCCACGGCCAGCGGCGCGAACAGGGCGCTGACGCCGGGAATGATGAGCGTGTTGAAGAGGTTCGAGCCAATGACGTTTCCGACCGCCAAGTCGCTTCGGCCGCGGATACTTGAAACGAGGGATGCCACCACTTCCGGCAGCCCGGTCCCCGCGGACACGATCGTCAGCCCGATCAACCGCTCGGACCAGCCGAACATCCGCGCAAGGTCCGACGCCCCCGTCACGGTTGCTTGTGCGCCCCCGGCGAGTAACACGACCCCGGCAAGAACCAGCGCGAGGCTGAAGACCAGTCGCGGTGGTTTGTTCCCGGTTTCCAGTTCGCGCACTTCCGCCTTCAGTTCCTTCGCCTCGGATGCACTCACCTGTTCGCGCACCAGGCTCACCAGGTATGCCGTGAAGCCGATGTAGATCGCTAGGCACAATACCGCGTCGAGCCGGTTGAACGAGCCGTCCTGCGTGATGGCGAGGCAGAGCAGCGTGACGATCGCGAGCACGGGATATTCGAGGCGGACGGTGTTGCCCGTGAAGGCGATGGGGCGCACGACGGCGCAGAGGCCGACGATGACGAGTACGTTGAAGATGTTGGAACCGAAAACGTTGGCAACCGCGAGTTCGGTCTTGCCCTGATACGCCGCGATGCCGCTGACGGCGAGTTCGGGCACGGAGGTGCCGGCGGCGACGACGGTGAGGCCGATGACCGCGGGCGTGAGGCGGGCGATGGTGGCGAGGCCGACCGCGCCGCGCACGAGCGCCTCGCCTCCGCCCACGAGCAGGGCGATCCCGAGCGCGATGAGGGCGAGCGAAACGATCATTCAGCAACACCGGGAGGGACGTGTTCGTTAACCATCACTTCACGCCGCTCTTCTCGCGGGCCGGGAGGAACTCGTCGCCGGCCACCCACGTCGGCAGCCCGTCGGCGTTGGCGGCACGGCGGCCCGCCTCCACCGCGAACCGCACCAGAGTCGGGAAACCGGAGAAGTCCCAGTCGTCGCGCAGCTCGTCCTGCGGCGTGTGGTACGCCTTCTCGTTGAATTCCTTCATGGCGGCGCGGGCGAAGTCGGCCGGTTTACCCTTGATCTTGGTCCCGGCCGCGACCGAGAACGCCGGCACGCCCGCGCGCGCCAGTGAGAAGTGGTCCGACCGATAGTACGTGCCCGCGGCCGCGCGCGGGTCCGGTTCGATCGTGAGGCCCTGGCTTTGCGCGATCTCGTTCATTGTCGACCACACCGTCGTGCGCTCCGCGCCGTTGAGCACGATCGACTCCAGCGGGCCGAGCGGCAGGATCATGTCGAAGTTGAGGTTCAGCGCCGTCTTTCCAAGCGGGACGAGCGGGTTCTGCGCGTAGTACTTCGAGCCGAGCAATCCCTTCTCCTCGGCCGTGACGGCGAGGAACAGCGCCGAGCGCTTCGGCTTCGGGGATTGCTTCGCCCAGGTGCGCGCGAGTTCGAGCAGGAGCGCACAGCCGGTGGCGTTGTCGGCGGCGCCGTTGTGGATCGCGTCGCCGAGCGTCGCCTTGCCGACGCCGAGGTGGTCCCAATGGGCGGTGAAGACGATCGTCTCATCCTTGAGCTTCGGGTCGCTCCCCTCGACGCGGCCGACGACGTTGTGGCTCACGAGCGATTCGACCTTGGTCGGAAAGCGGCCGCTCAATTTGACGCCGAGCGGGAATGCCTTGAACCCCTTCGTATCGGACGCCTTGAGGGCACCGTCGACGGTCTGGCCGGCGAGGCCGAGGAGTTTCTCGCCGGCGCCGCGCGAGAGCCAGCCGGCGAAGGCGAGCGCGGGCTGCGCCGGATCGCGCTTGAGCTGCGCGCCGTCGAGGCGCTTGACCACGGAGTACGGGTAGCCGGCGGTTTCGTTGGTGTGGATGAGGAAGCAGGCCTTCGCGCCGCGGCGGGCAGCCTCCTCGTACTTGTACGACCAGCGGCCGAAGTACGTCAGCGCCGTACCGCCGAAGAACTTCGGATCGTCCGACGGCGGTTCGTTGGTGAAGGCGACGACGATCTTGCCCTTCACGTCGAGACCGGCATAGTCGTCCCAACCGTAGGCGGGCGCGTCGATGCCGTGGCCGACGAACACCGCCTCCGCGTCGATCGTTTCGAGTTCCGACTGCGTGTGGACGATGCCGGCGAACTCCTCCTCGATCACGAAGTTCAACCGTTGGTCCCCCTTCGCGGCAGCAAGGGTGGCCTTGGAGTCGGTGGTGATCTTGAAGAGCGGCACGGGTTGGAGGAATGAGCCACGCGCGCCGGCGGGGGCAAGGCCGGCCTTGGCAAAGCCCGCGGACAGGAAGTCGGTTGTCAGTTCCTCGCCGCGCGTGCCCGGCCCGCGGCCCTCGAAGCGGTCGCTGGCGAGCACGGCCACATCCGCCTTGATCCGCGCCGCCGCGTCCACGTCCGGATCGGCGGCCGAGACGGCCGATGCCGCGCCCGCGAGAGCGAGCCATGCGACCCACGCACGTAGTCCGTTCATCGATCGACTCCGCGAACAAGGAGGGAACTCCGCCATGATAGGATCGGCGGCCCGATCCGCCGCACGCAATTCGATGGCCGCGCCGCCGCACACCCCGCATACTGGACGGCACCTCTTCCGGGTTCCCTCAATGAAGTACGTCCTCTCGCTCGACGAAGGCACCACCAGCGCCCGCGCCATCGTCTTCGATTCCGACGGCCGCCCCGTTGCCATCGCTCAGAAGGAATTCCCGCAGCATTTCCCGCAGCCCGGTTGGGTCGAGCACGACGCCGAGGAAATCTGGGCGGCGCAGATCGGCGTGGCCGTCGAGGCGCTCAACCGGGCGAAGTTGGCCGCGAAGGACCTCGCCGCCATCGGCATCGCCAACCAGCGCGAGACGACGGTGCTCTGGGACCGCGCGACCGGCACGCCGGTCGGCCCCGCCATTGTCTGGCAGGACCGCCGCACGGCCGAACACTGTGAACGCCTGCGCGCCGACGGTCGCACCGATTTCGTGCGCGGCCGCACCGGCCTGCCGATCGACGCCTACTTCTCCGGCAGCAAGATCGCCTGGCTACTCGACCATGTGCCCGGCGCGCGGGCGAAAGCCGAGGCCGGGCAACTCGCCTTCGGCACCATCGACACTTGGCTCGCGTGGAAGCTGACCGGGGGTACCGCGCACGTCACCGATACCAGCAATGCGTCCCGTACGATGCTCTTCGACATCCATGCGCTCGATTGGGACGACGAACTGTTGCGGATTCTGAACGTGCCGCGGGACATCCTGCCGGCGGTGCGCTCGTCGAGCGAGGTGTACGGCGTGGCGACGGCACCGGGCCTCGCGGGCGTACCGATCGCGGGCATCGCCGGGGACCAGCAGGCGGCGCTCTTTGGCCAGATGTGCTTCGCCCCGGGCCTGACGAAGAACACCTACGGCACCGGCTGCTTCATGCTCCAGAACGTCGGCGACGCGCCGGTCGCGTCGCGGAACCAGCTTATCACGACGGTGGGCTGGACGATCGGCGGGCGGACGACCTACGCTCTCGAAGGCGCGGTCTTCGTGGCCGGTGCTGCCATCCAGTGGCTGCGGGACGGGTTGAAGATCATCCGTACCGCCGAGGAGATCAATGCCCTCGCCGCCACGGTGCCGGACAACGGCGGAGTCTATTTCGTGCCGGCCTTCACCGGACTCGGCGCGCCGTATTGGGACCCGCACGCGCGCGGCACCATCGTCGGCCTGACACGCGGCAGCACCGCCGGCCACCTCGCCCGCGCCGCCCTCGAAGCGATCGCCTTCCAGTCGGCGGACCTGCTGAACGCGATGGCGGCCGATACGGGCCGCCCGCCCCTCGAACTCCGCGTCGACGGCGGCGCGGCGAAAAGCGACCTGCTCATGCAGACGCAGGCCAACCTGCTCGGCGTGCCAGTGGCGCGGCCCATCATCACCGAATCGACGGCGCTTGGCGCGGCGTACCTCGCCGGCCTTGCCACCGGTGTCTGGACCTCGACGGACGAACTGGCACGCCAGTACCGGGTGGAAAAGCGATTTGAACCCGCCGGAAGCCCGGACCGCGCCGCGGCCGCCCACTGGGCGCGCGCCATCGACCGCGCCCGCGACTGGGCCGCGCCGTGAGCCTCACACCGTCGCGCTGCCGTCTTTCGGAAGCGTCGAAAGGACGAGGGCGCCGTCGCGGCGGACCAGCAGGTCGTCCTCGATGCGCACGCCGCCCCAGCCGGGGATGTAGATGCCCGGCTCGATGGTGATGACGTTGCCGGTTTCGAGCGTGCAGGTGGAATTCTCGCGGACGCGGGGGAGTTCGTGGGTGTCGAGTCCGATGCCGTGGCCGAGGCCGTGCGTGAAGTACTGCCCGTAGCCGGCGTCGGCGATCACCTTCCGGGCGGCGGCGTCGACCTCCTTGCCCGGCACCCCCTCGCGCACCGTGGCGATGGCGGCCTCCTGCGCTTTCAGCACGACGCGGTAAATCTCCTCGAAGTCGTAGCCGACGCGCTCGGCTTTGTTTCGCCGCATCGGCGCCACCTCGAACGGCGAGCGAAACGTTCGCGTGAGGTCGCTGCGATAACCGTTGAGAACCGCGCCCCAATCGACGAGCAGCTTGCTCGCTTCGCCGAGCGTCTTCATCGTCGGCGGGGCGTGCGGCAGCGCGCCCCGCTCGCCCACGGCGAGGATCGGCGGGAACGGTGTGCCATCGCCGCCGGCGCGCCGCACCGCCGCTTCCATCGCCGCCGCCAGGTCCTTCTCGGTGTCGCTCTCGCGCAGCGTCGTCTTGAACATCACATAGGCGCGCTCGGCCACCTTGATCGCCGCCCGGATCGCCTCCACCTCCGAAGCATCCTTCACCGCGCGCAGCGCCTCGATCTTCCCTCGCGTCGGCGCGAACACGCACTTCGGCGCGGACTCCTTCAACGATTCCAGCAGGCTGAGCGTGACGTGGTCCGCCTCGACCGCGACCGACTTCGCGCCGACCTTGCCCAGCACGTCGCCGGCGGCCTTTGGCGTCGTCTCGTTGTGCGGACGGATGTGGACTTCCAGGTCCGGGCACTCCTCGGCCGCCTGCTGGGCGAAGCGGTCGTCTGTGACGAGGATCGCATGTTTGGGGGAAAGCACCAGATACGAGCTGTCTCCGTGGAATCCGGAGAGGTACGTGACGTTGGTGGGATTCGTCACGAGGGCGACTTCGAGGGACTCTTTCTTGAGTTCGCGGAGCAGCGAGTTCCTACGGAGGGGAAGATAGTTCATGGGCCGAAACCGAAGCTGGGGCCGGGCGACGGGCGAGGACCGGAAGGGCGGAGCCGTCGGATCGCGGCCGGGCGGGAAAACCGGACTGGTGATGTCGTCAGTATGTCCGGCGGGCCAGCGAATGGCAATTCAATTCCGTTGGCCGCATAATGACGGCACGTCGCGGAGACCACCGGTGTTGCCGATCCTGCTGAACATGACCGGGAGATGCGTGCTTGTCGTCGGGGGCGGTTCCGTCGGTCGTCGGAAGGCGCGGGCCTCCATTGACGGCGGTGCGACCGTGCGTGTCGTCGCCCTCGAACCGCGGCCCGACGGTTGGACGGCGGGCGAGTGGCTCCACGAACCGTATCGCGTCGAGCACCTCGATGGCGTCGCGCTCGTCGTCGCGGCCGCGACCGCCGAAGTGAATGGGCGAGTCGTGCGCGATGCCCGGCAGCGAGGCCTTTGGGTGAACTCCGCGACCGATCCGGCCGACGGGGATTTCGCCCTACCCGCCGTCGTCCGCCGCGGCGGGCTGACGATCGCCGTCAACACCGGCGGTGCGGCCCCGGCCCTCGCGCGCCGCATTCGCGAAAAGATCGAAGCCGAGTACGACGACGCGTTCGCAACGTGGGTCCGCCTTCTCGATGCGATTCGGCCACTGGTTCACGAGCGCGTGCCCGACCCCGCGCGCCGCCGCGTGCTCCTCGACGGCTTCGCCGACTGGCCGTGGCTGCAGCGGCTTCGCGCGGAGGGCGAAGCCGCCACGTGGCAACGGATGCGAGACGCCCTCGAATGAGGGCCGGAAGATGAGAGTTCAAACGGAAATCGTCGCGTTCAAATCGTCTTGAAGAAACTTTGGCAACGCCTCGAACGCGGAGCGGTATGTCGCTTCCAGCGGCACGTTGACGTAGACGTCCGACAGCAGGAAGAGCGGCAGATTCGGGAGAACGTCGCCGACGGCGACCGGTTCGACGAACGCTTGCGCGTCGGCCCCGCCGACGTAGGCGGCGCAGGTGAGCGGGTGCGCGGGATCGAACTTGTATTCGCCGGCGTCGTCCTCGCCCCAGATGACGGGGTGAATACCCTCGGGATCGCGCGATGTCGGCGGGTAGAGGTCGATAACATCCAAGTTACATCCGGGTTCGAGAACGCCTCGGTATTGTTTACCAAACAGTTCAATCGTACCGCGCGAGCATTTATTCCCCGGCGTAACGATATCCAGCACAGCCACGGTGAGGTGGTCGGTGCGCCGGAAAACCGCGACCGACTTCTTCTTGTTCGCATACCATTCAATCACGTCTACGATTTTTGAAACGCTACTTGGCGGAACTGTATCCCCAAAGATTAGTACCGGCAGCGCATAGTATTTATCTGCCGGAATGATTCGGTTTAACTCCCGAGAAATCTCGGATATCCAGCCGTGGTGAAAAGCGTGGAAGACCCCGACATCCACGCGGGTCCAATCGTGTACCGGCATGATACACCCTCGACGACGCGGGCCATCTTTTCACATCGCCCGCCATCCCATCACCCCAGCGACCAGCCCTTGCGGTACTCGCGCTTGAGGTACTGGTCGGCGGCGGGGCAGTTCGTCGCCTTCATCGCGGCGGCGTCCCACTCCAGTTTCTTCCCGGCCCGGTAGGCGACGTTGCCGAGGTGGTTCGCCTCCGTCAGCCAGCCGGCGTACTCGAAATTGCAGGTCGTCGGCGAGCCGGTCTTGCAGGCGTGGATCCACTCGGCGTAATGGCCCAACGACTTCGGAATGCTCGGTTCCGGTCGCTTGTAGTCCTTGTACTTCGTCTCCGGCAGCAGCATGTGCTTGCCGTAATCGGAGAGCAGCATTCCCTTGTCGCCGACGAACAGCACGCCGCTGTCCCACTTCGGGATCGTGCCGTCGGCGATCTGCGGCGGCTTGCTCTGGCCCTGGTGCCAGGTCAGCGTTAGCGCCGGCATATTCTCGCGCGGGCCGTAGGTGTAGGTCGCGCTCATCGTCGCCGGCGCGATCTCCGCATGTGGCGGCGGGCCGGAGCCTTCGACCGTCAGCGGGGCCTTCAGCTTGAGCGCCCAGAACGGCAGGTCGTTCCAGTGGCTGCCGAGGTCGGACATGGTGCCGTTGCCGAAGTCCCACCAGCGGTACCACTTCGGCCCCGGCACGTAGACGGGGTTGAACTTCCGCATCGGGGCCGGGCCAATCCACAGGTCCCAATCCAACGTGGCGGGCGGGACGATATCTTCGGTCGGCCGTTCCTCGACATGGACGATGTCCTTGTACTTCTTCGCGTCCTCCGCCGACTGACGGCCCCAGGTGCGGCCGACCCAGACATGGCACTCCGTGACGCCGCCGACCGCGCCGGCCTGCACCAGCTCGACGACGCGGCGGTAGTTGTCGGTCGCGTGGATCTGCGTGCCCATCTGCGTGGCAACCTTCGTCTTCGCAGCCGCCTCGCGGATGACGCGGGCCTCGTAGACGTTGTGCGTCAGCGGCTTCTCGCAGTAGACGTGCTTGCCGAGCTTCAGGGCCGCGAGCGTGGCGAAGGCGTGCGTGTGCTCGCAGGTGGACACGACGACGGCATCGAATTCGTTGGCGTGGTCGAAGAGCTTGCGGAAGTCGTTGGTCTTCCGGGCCTGGCGATTGTGTGCCTCCGCGGCCTTGCCCATCGCGTTCGCATCCACATCGCAGACGGCGACGATGTTCTCGCCCTTCACGCCGTTCATGTTCGCGCCGCCGCGCCCGCCGACGCCGATCCCGGCGATGTTGAGTTTGTCATTCGCGCCGTAGATGCGGCTGTAGGAAAGTGCCGGCAATGCCAGGGCCGCACCGATGAATCGACGACGGGTGAACATGGAATTCTCCGAGGAAGAGGAATAGCCACAGATCAACACGGATGAACACAGATAAAGAATGATTTCAAACTGAACTCAGTTTTATCTTTGACTATCTGTGTTCATCTGCGGCTAATAATTCATTTTACATTCATCAAATACGCGATCAGGTCGGCCATCGCTTCGACCGTGATATCCTTTTCGAGACCTTCGGGCATCAATGATAGTCCCGTACTCTTCAAAGTCTCAATATTCGCCCGGCTCACAATATCCTTCAGCCCTTCGCCGCGGATGAAGGTGACGCTGTTGGCGGTCTCGGCCTGGATCATGCCCGTCACATGCCGGCCGTCGTCGAGATTCGCGTTGTAGCTGAGGTACTGCGGGTTCACCTCGGCGTTCGGGTCGAGCACGTTCGTCAGGATCGCGTCCATGCCGCGGTTCTTCATCGCGGAGAGGTTCGGCCCGAGTTCGTGGCCGGTGCCCTCCAGCTTGTGGCAGGCGGCGCAGGTCTTGGTGAAGATCGCCTTCCCCTTCGCCGCGTCGCCGGTCAGCTCCAGGGCCTTGCGGTACTTCTCGACGACCTCCGTCCGCCGGGCCGGCTTGAACGCGGCGAGCAATATGGAAGCTCGCTTTTGGATTGCGGCGTCCTTGTGGGTCGTCAGTCGCTTGATCTGCGTGGCGTCGAGGTTCTGCGGTGCGAACGTCTTCGTCTCGACGGCGTCGAGCAGCGCCTTCGATCGCTCCGGCCGGGACAACAAGGCATCCCCGGCCGCGGCGCGGAGTCGCGGCGAGAGCGTCTCCCAGTTCTTGAGGAGCACGGCCGGCAGTTCGGGATCGTTGAAGCGGTCGAGCACCCCGAGGGCCGCGAGCTGCACTTCGCCGGGCTGCCGGAGGTCGAGCAGCTTGACGAGCGGCCCGCGCACGTCGGCGAGCTTGCCGAGCGAGAGCGAGCGGATAGCGTCGATGCGGGCGGCAGCGGGTAGTTTGTCGTCGTGGATCGACTTCAGCGCGCCGAGAAGGAGATGTTGAATCGCGTCAGGTTTGACGGCCTTTTCGATGGCCGCCCGCGAATTCCTACCTCCCGTCTCACTGAATACTTTTACCATCGATAGAACGAACTCGCCGTCAGTTGTCGGGAGTTTCCCGATCGATTCTGCAATGGAGTTCGTCTGGGTTAAGTCGTCACGACGAACGACTACCGAGCAGATTTCAAGCATCAATGTTCGGATTTCGGGACTTAGCCGATGGCGCTTCTGATCTATGAAACGTCTTAGATCATCGGCCGCCCGTTCATTAATCATCCAACTGACGATTGCCAATCGTTGATAGCGATCCTTCAGATGCTCGCTCGGAATCAAACGGGCAGTAGTGGAGAATGCAAGTTGATATCGGACTTGAAATGTAGCTATGCGTGATAAGTCATTAATCGAATCACTGATTGGTGTACTGTCATCACAATCATCCATAAGCCTTGCAGCGTGATATTGAACGGGATGTTCACTCGACGACATGGCCTGGCCTATGTGAGTTACTTCCAAAGCCTTAATTCCACGCAAAGCATACATCGCATGCACCTTCCCATACGCCCCGCCACTCTTCAGTATCGCCCGCAACGGCTCCACCGCCGCCTTGTCCTGCCGCTCATACAGCAGCCGGCTCGCCGTCTCGCGGTGCCACGCGTTCGGGTGGTCCAGCAGCTTCACCAACTCCTCCGTCTTCAGCCCGCCGAGTTTCGGCAGCGACCGCGGCGTGACCCCCTCCGCAAACACGCGCCAGAGCCGCCCGCGGTCGCGGCCGCTCGTCAGGTCCAGGTGCTTCTTGATCGGCGGCGGCAGACTCGCCGGGTGCTCGATCGTCTCGCGGTACATGTCGATCACCGTCAGGCAGCCGTCCGGGCCGTTCGCGAACTGCACCGGCCGGAACCAGTTGTCCGTCGACGCCAGGAACTCCGACTCCTTGTCGATCCGGTCGGCCCGGTACTGCACGCTGCCTTCGGGGAGCGTCAGCTTCTTGCGGTGGACGAGGCTGCTGCACGCGTCGCCGACGAAGGCGAGGCCCTTCAGGTCCGGGGCGGCGTCGCCGCGAAAGATCGTCACGCCGGTCGCGCCGGTGAAGTAGCCGGCCGTCCGGCCGCCGCCCTCGACGATGCCGGGCGTGATCCCCTGCACGCGCAGCCGCGTCCGCACGACCCGCCACGGCTCGGGCGCCGCCGCCGGGAAGACCTCCGCCTGCGGCCCATCGCTGGCGATGCTCACGCGCGGCGGCGGAGCGATCAGGTACGGGTTCCGGGCGATGTAGCGGTCCTCGTACATCACCTGTTGAATATGGTCGCTGTTGGACGAGACGAACTTGTGGCCCCAGTCGTCGAAGGTCATGCCGTGCTGCGCCCCGCCGCTCGTTGGCCGCAGGTCGAGCGTGCGCGGATCGAAGTCGAAGTCCCGGCCGTTGATGGTCAGCGGTTTGAAGGACTTGTCGTCGGGCTTCGAGATGGTGCCGCCGTTGCTACTGGCCGTGCCGTGGATGCGGTTGTCGAAGGTCCAGAGGAACGTGTTCAAGAGGCCCTGGACGTTCTGCGTGCCGAAGCCGTTGAAGACGATCTTCTTTACGTCGGCCTTCCCGTCGCCGTCGGTGTCCTTCATGTAGTAGATGTGCGGGGCATCGCCGACGAAGACGCCGCCGTCCCAGCACGCGACGGCCGTCGGCCACAGTAATCCATCCGCGAAGACGGTCGCCTTGTCGTAGATGCCGTCGCCCTTCGTGCTCTCCAGCAGCTTCACGCGGCTGAGCTTCTCGTCGCGGTTCTCGCTGTAGCCGCGCATCTCGACGACGTAGAGCCGCGAGTTCTCGTCCCACGCCACGGCCACCGGGCTGGCGATCAACGGCTCGCTGGCGACCAGTTCAAGTTTATAACCGGGCTTCAGGACGAACGTCTTCAGCGCGTCCTTCGGCTCCGTCGGCGGGATGCGCGGCAGTTCCTTGGAGTAGTCGACTTCCTTCGGCGGATCGGCGGCGAAGCCGGGGACGAACGCGATCAGCAGCACAGGGAGCAAGGCGAGACGCATGGGGAACCCATGATTGGCGTGGCGGGCGAGGCCATTCTAACCAATCACGAGTGCAAAGTTAATTGCGAAGTCGCCACCGAAGCGGGAACGCCCTTTGGCTTTGACCTACGACTCAAGATCGGCCGCTCGACGAGAACGTAGAGGAGCCAGCCGGAAGCGAACGCAGCCGCGAGCTGGACCGCGATCCAGACGAGGTGCTTGGGCAGGTTTGTGTTCATCCCCCACATCAGGTGGACGAGCGAGAGCGTGACGGGGCCGTGCATGAGGTAGATCGAATACGAGGCGTCGCCGAGGGGTCGCAGCCGGGCGGGCAGGTGGACGCGGCCGGTGAGTTCGCCGGCCACGACGGCGTAAACGAGCAGCACGCTGGGCGGGCCGAAGGCGAAGAATCGGCCCCACGTCCAGCCGCCGAGTTCGTCGGGCGTGGCACCGCGCAACAGGATCACGAGTGCGACCGTCCACGCGAGGGCGAAGCCGAGGGCGATCCGCGGCCCACGGACGAAGCCGCGCGCGACGACCGCCGCCACGCCGGTGCCGCCGAGGAACTCCAGCACGTACGGCGAGATCAGCATGTTGGCCCAGAACGGTTGCGGCGTAAACCGGACCACCCGCGCGGCCACGATGACGGCGACCCAGCCGATCGCCAGCGGCAGCGCCCAGCGCTTCGGAACGAGGAACAAAAGGCCGAACGCGAGATAGAACACGATCTCGTATTGCAGGCTCCAGGTCGCCGCGATGAACTGGAACGGATCGTATCGCGGCACCAGCAGCAGCCATTCGAGATAGTCGCGCTGCCAGCCGGGCCGGAAGACGACGGCGGTTCCCAAGGCGCCGATCAGGATCATCGTGGCGAGGGCCGCCGCCCACAGCACCGGATAGATGCGCCGGAAGCGCCGCACGAGATAGCGCGGCAGGTGCTTCGCCTGCCCCAGCTGCTCGCGGTGCGCCCACGTGATGATGAAGCCGGAAAGGGCAAAGAAAACGTCGACACCGGCGTAGCCGAACCATCGCACGAAATGGAAGGTGCGCCACTTCGTCCAGAAGGTGTTCTCGTACCCGGCGATGTGGTAGAGCACCACGATCAGGCAGGCGAGGCCGCGCAGGGCTTGCAGGTTGTGAAGGGTTGGCCGCATGGCCGGCGAGTGTAGCCCCGACGTGATTCGGGCGACAAGCCGAACCGGCGCAGAATCGCCCCGCGCATTTCCCTATCGTTTCCCGATGAACACTGGTGGAATTCGCCCGTTCGTCTGGATGCTCTGCGGCTGCGCCTGGTTCTCGGCGATGTCCCTGCTCAGCAGCGGCCTCGGCAAGGAAGGCGTGCCGTGGCAGACGCTCGCCACCGTGCGCAGCGGCGTCGCCTTCCTGCTCGCCCTCGCCGCCGCGCTTGCCATGGGCGTCACGCTCGTCGCCGTCGGCCCGCGCGCCCTCTGGCTGCGCAGCATCGCCGGCAGTTGCAGCATGCTCTCCACCTTCTACGCCCTTGCGAACCTGCACGCCTCCGAAGTGCTCACGCTCACGAACACCTTCCCCGTCTGGGTGGCGCTCCTGTCGTGGCCCATGGTGGGCGAGAAGCCCAGCCGCGGCGTCTGGATCGCCGTCGTCGTCGCCGTCTGCGGCGTGGCCCTTGCCGTCTACCCCCGCGAGGGCGCCCCGGACGGGCCGCAGGCGTTCCGCCTCGCGCCGGCCCTCTCCGCCGTCGCCGCCTCCGTCTTCACCGCGCTCGCCATGCTCGGCCTGAACCGCCTCAAGGCCATCGCCCCGCTCGCCATCGTCGTCCACTTCTCCGCCGTCTCCACCGTCTTCTGCTCGGCCGCGTTCCTCCTCTTCCCCCTGCGCGACGGACCCGACCCGTTCCAGAACATCGAAATGACCGCCCGCCTCCTCGGCATCGGCGTGACGGCCATGGTCGGCCAGGTCTTCCTCACGCTCGCCTTCTCGCGCGGCACCGCCACCAAGATCGCCGTCGTCGGCCTCTCGCAGGTCGCCATGGTCATGGCCGTCGAGGCCGCCTTCGGCTGGAAGTCCTTCACGCCCATGAACCTCCTCGGCACCCTGTTGATCCTCGGCCCGACCGCCTGGCTCATGACCCGCGAACGCACGCCCCGCAAGCCCCCGCAAGAGCCGATCCCGATCGAGTAGGCCGCCACGCCCGACACGAGTGATTCCGCCGCGCCCGCGCCACCCTCCGGCGGACCCACTCGCGTTTTCCGGACCCACTCCGGTCCACACAGGCCGCGAAAGGACTTACGTCGATTTCGATCGCGAAACGGCAATCGGCACAGCGTATGAAATCGGAGACGCAACCCATTCTGTTCGGCGCGAGGAACACACCAGCACCGCCGCCGACAAGCCGATCGCGAAGCGCTGTTCGCCGGTCGAACGGTGGCCGAGGAAGTCTTTCGCCCCAACGGGGCGTGCGGCAATAGCCAGGGGTGGAGCACAGCGCAACCCCTGGATTCGTGCAAAAAGGAGTTGTAGCCCCAACGGGGCGACCCCTTGGACTAGGTCGCCCCGTTGGGGCTACGAAAAAACCAAACGGTCTATCCAGGGGTTGCGCTGCGCTCCACCCCTGGCTATTGTCGGTGGCCCCGTTGGGGCCGAAATTGAGACGGCATTACGACGCCTTCGCCGCCTTGTGCGCCTTCGCGGTGCGGTGCCTCAGGTACGCGTACATGAACTCGTCCAAGTCGCCGTCGAGTACGGACTGAACGGCGGGGGTCTTCAACTCGATGCC
Organism: Gemmataceae bacterium; assembly: GCA_022842245.1. Lineage (GTDB taxonomy): Bacteria > Planctomycetota > Planctomycetia > Gemmatales > Gemmataceae > Limnoglobus. The sequence goes on along the minus strand of JALHPZ010000033.1, from coordinate 30,299 downwards.
ATCCCGCTCGTCCCGCACCAGCGTGTACGGCTGCATCACGTAGCTGCGGATTTGGCTGCCGAAGGCGATTTCGCCCTTCGCGTCGTAGCGGTTCGCCAGGTCGCCGAGGCGCTTCTGCTCCTCGATCTGGTAGACGCGCGCCTTCAGGAGCGCGAGCGCGTTCGCGTAGTTCTTCGGCTGGCTGCGCTCGGTGCGGCTCTCGCCGCGGACCTCCTGGCCCTTGTAGTTGTAGATCAGCCGCACGCCGGACTGCGTCTTGTTCTGGTGCTGGCCGCCGGGGCCGCCGGAGCAGAACGTCTGCATTTCGAGGAGCTTTTCGGGAATCTCGATCTCGATCGTGTCGTCGAGTTCGGGGGTAACGTCCACGGCTGCGAAGGAGGTCTGCCGCGTGCCGCCGTCGCCGAAGGGGCTGATGCGCACCAGGCGGTGGACGCCGATTTCGCTTTGCAGGTAGCCGTAGGCGTATTCGCCGGCGACGCGGAACTGCACACTTTGGATGCCGGCTTCGAGGTTCGGTTCCTTGTCCAACTCCTCGACGGCGAAGCCGTGCTTCTGCGCCCAGCGGACGTACATGCGGTAGAGCATTTCGGCCCAGTCGCACGCCTCGGTGCCGCCGGCGCCGGGCTTGATCGTGACGATGGCGCTGCAGGCGTCCTGCTTGCCGCTCATCATGGCCTGGAGTTCGAAGGCCTCGTATTTCTTGGAGGCCTTCGCGAGTTCGCCTTCGATTTCCGATTCGAACGACGGGTCGTCGGCCGCGAGTTCGAGCATCGCGTTCAGGTCGTCGGCGCTCTTGGACAGCTCCTCGTAGGGCTTGAGGAGTGCGTTGAGCACCTTGACCTTCTGGATGGTCTTCTGGGCGGCGTCCGGGTTGTCCCAGAAGTTGCCTTCGCCCATCTTGGCTTCGTATTCTTCGCGCTGTTTCAGTTTGCCAGCGATGTCAAAGTGACCTCCGGAGTTGGGCCAGTCCGGCGGTGAGTTCTTCGGTCTTGCGACGGGCTTCGGCGGACAGCATCTCGAAATCTCCGGCCTACAGAATAGTGTGAGACTTCGGCATTATACGAGATCGAGGGCGGAGCGATGGGCAAGCTATCGGGCAAAGTGGCGGTCATCACGGGCGGCGGGTCGGGCGTCGGCAAGGCCGTCGCGAAGGCGTTCGTGGAGGCGGGGGCGAGCGTCGTCATCGCGGGGCGCGACAAGGCAAAGCTGGACGCGGCCGCGAAGGAGATCGGCCACACGATGCTGACGGTCGAGTGCGACGTAGCGCACGCCGACCAATGCCAGAAGCTGATCGATGCGGCGATCAAGCATTACGGCAAGGTCGACATCCTCGTCAACAACGCCGGGACGAACCTGAAAGAGCGTACGATGCGCGAGCTGACACCGGAGACGTGGGACAAGATGATCCGGGCGAACCTCGACGGCACCTTCTACTGCATGCACTACGCCCTGCCGGGGATGCTCGAACGCAAGGACGGCGTCATCGTGAACGTCGTGTCGATCAGCGGCAAGCGGGGTAACCCGTTGGGCGGCGCGGCGTATGTGGCGTCGAAGTTCGGCCAGGGCGGCCTCGGGATGTGCCTGTCGAACGAGGAGCGCGAGAGCGGGATTCGCGTGAGCAACGTCTACCCCGGCGAGATCGACACGCCGATCCTGGAGCACCGCCCGAAGCCGGTGAGCGCCGAGGCGCGGGCGATCATCCTGAAGCCGGAGGACGTGGCCGACGCGGTGCTGTTCGTGGCGGCGCTGCCGAAGCACGTGTCGATCCCGGAGCTGATCATCAAGCCGAGCGCACACCAGTACATGTGAAGAGTTTGAACCACAAAGGACACGAAGAGCACAAAGAAATCCATTCTGATCTTTGTGCTCTTCGTGTCCTTTGTGCTTATGAGGTCTTCAGTCTCTCCACGAACTTCGCCAGGTCCGGCGGCAGCGGCATCGTCCAGTGCAGGTGTTCGCCCGTGACGGGGTGCTCGAAGCCGAGTTCGGTCGCGTGCAGCGCCAGGCGCGGGGCGGGCGTGTTCGGCAGGGTCTCGCCGGCGGAGTTCTTCGTGTACACCTTCTCGCCGCAGACCGGGTGGCCGGCCTCGGCGAGGTGGATGCGGATCTGGTGCGTGCGGCCGGTTTCCAACTTGCACGAGAGGAGCGTGTGCTTCGGCAGGCGCTCCTCGATGGCGACGTGCGTGATGGCGTCTTTGCCCGTGTTGTCCGGCTGGCGCGTGCTGCCGCGCCGGCCGTCGCCGCGATCGCGGATCAGCGTGCTGCGGATGGTCCGCGGCGTGACATGCCCGGTAATGACGGCGAGGTAGCGCCGCACGACCGTGTGCTGCCGGAACTGCCGGCCGAGTTCGCGCTCCGCCAGCACGGAGCGCGCGAACACGAGCAGGCCGCTCGTCTCCTTGTCCAGCCGATGCACGATGCGCAGCGGCGGCAGCCCCTTCGCCGAGCGGTTCAGCTTCGCCGCGATGGCCCACTGCGCGAGGTCGTGCAGCGTCGGCTCGAGGCGCTTGCGCTCCTCGCTCCACTCCAGCTCGGCCGGGTGCCGCACGCTGCTGACGCCCGACGGCTTCTCGATCACCACCACATGATCATCCAGGTGGCGGATGACGAGCGAATCGACGGTCGCGTTCCGCGGCAGCGCCGCCGGCTTCGCCAGCAGTTCGACGACGTCGCCCTCCTTCAGCCGCCGGGCCGGATCGGCGCAAACGGAACCGTTGATCGTCACGCGCCGGCGTTCGATCGTCGCCTTCACGTCGGCCCACGATGGCAGGGATTCGTGCAGCCGCGAGCGCAGGACCTTCGCGAGCGTGTGCCCGATTTCGGGATCGATGACGGTGAAGGGGGGCAGCGGGGTCATGGAACTAGCATAGTCGGATCGGGGACGACGAAGGCTCCGCGGCCGGGTTCGACCGCGCGGCGCTGGACTCCGGCGCGGGATCGCGTAGAATGCTGGCATCGAACACCGCCGCGCGGCGTTCGAAAGGGTGGGGGCCTGACCGACCTGAAGGCGTGAACCTGGTCAGGGCGGAAGCAGCAGCCATAAGCTCCGGAGGGTGCGGCTCAGGGCACCCCCACTCTTTCGAATGCCGAACGGCTTAGCCCACGGACGCTCGTCCGTGGGCTTTCTCATTGCATAACCTCATGTCGCGTCGCGATCGCCTTCTCACAACCGCCGACGATGCCGTCGCGCTCATTGCCGATGGCGCCACGGTCGCGTCCGGCGGGTTCGTCGGCGCGGCGCATCCCGAAGCGCTCACGGCCGCGCTCGAACGGCGGTTCCTCGCGACGGGACAGCCGCGCGACCTCACGCTCGTCTACGCCGCCGGGCAGGGGGACGGGAAGTCGCGGGGCCTCAACCACCTCGGGCACGAAGGGCTGCTGAAGCGCGTCGTCGGCGGGCACTGGGGGCTGGTGCCGCGCATCGGCCGGCTCGCCGTCGAGGAGAAGATCGAGGCGTACAACTTCCCGCAGGGGGTCGTTTGCCAGCTCTTCCGCGATATCGCTGCGAAGCGGCCGGGCTGCATCACGCACGTCGGCCTCGGCACTTTCATCGACCCCGCCCTCCGCGGCGGCCGGCTGAACGCGCGGGCGGTCGAGCCCCTCGTCGAACGGATCGAACTCGCCGGCCAGCCGTGGCTCCTCTACAAGGCGTTCCCGATCCACGTCGCCCTCATCCGCGGCAGCGCCGCCGACCCGCACGGCAACATCGTCATGGACGACGAAGCGATCCTCGGCGAAATGCTCCCGATCGCGCAGGCGGCGCGGAACAGCGGCGGCATCGTCCTCGCGCAGGTGAAGCGCTTGCTGGATCGGCCGGCGAACCCGCAGCATGTCCGCGTGCCCGGCATCCTCGTCGATCGCATCGTCGTCGCGGGTGAGAACGAACACGACCAGACCTTCGCGGAGACGTTCAACCCGGCCTACTGCGAAGCGGGTTCACTCCGCGAACTGGTGCCGATGCCGATGAGCGAGCGCCGGCTGATCGCCGCCCGTGCCTGCGACGAACTGCGGCCGGGGATGATCGCGAACCTCGGCATCGGCATGCCGGAGGGGATCGCCCGCGTCGCGGCCGAGCGCGGCCTGCTCGCCGACATCACGCTCACCGTCGAGAGCGGCCCGATCGGCGGCGTGCCCGCCGGTGGGCTGAGCTTCGGCGCGTCCGCCCACCCGGAGGCGATCCTCGATCAACCCGCGATGTTCGACTTCTACGACGGCGGCGGCCTCGACTTCGCCGCCCTCGGTGCCGCGCAGATCGACGCGGCCGGGAACGTGAACGTCTCGCGCTTCGGCGACCGCCTCGCCGGCGTCGGCGGCTTCGTGAACATCAGTCAGACGGCGCGCACGGTCGTCTTCTGCGGCACCTTCACGTCGGATGGGTTGGAGATTGCGGTCGAGGACGGCCGCGTGCGCATCGTCCGCGAGGGCCGCGTGCGGAAGTTCGTGCGCGCGGTGGAGCAGGTGTCGTTCAGCGGCGCGAACGCGTTGAGGAAGGGCCAGCGCGTGCTGTACGTGACGGAGCGAGCCGTGTTCGCGCTGACCGAGAACGGATTGAAGCTTGTGGAAGTCGCGCCCGGCGTGGACCGCGACCGCGACGTGCGGGGGCAAATGGACTTCGCCCCGATCGGTTAAATCGCTCGGCTCACTTCTTCGGCGGGGACGCGCTGAGGCTGCTGCCCATCAGGGCGTGCACTTCCGTCGAGGCCTTCACCACCACGCTCAGGCTCGCCATGTGGAACGTGACGCTGCACGCACCGCCGTTGTCCTTCCACGCCCGCGGGTCGATAGAATCCTTGATCGCCTTCACGATGTTCTCGGCGTTCTGCACCGCCTGCTGGTAACTGGCGACGGGGCCGAACTGGATCGCGTTGCCGAACGGACCGGTGCCCATCACGAGGTCGCCGAGGTAGTACGAGCGGGTCGAGAGCTCCCGTTCGGCGCGCTCGAGCGTGACGACCTGGATCATCTCGCCCTTCACGAGGAAGGTGAGTTGATTGCTCTGCAGGATCGCCCGCAGAGCCGTGCGGGCGCTCACGTTCCCCTTGAAGCTGATCGGCCGCGTGAGGTCCAGCCCGGCGTCCTTCAGCGATTGCTTGTCGATGAACAGTTCCTGGTTCATCTTGTTCGAGAGGTCCTGCAGCGCTTCCTCGAACGGGCGGTCCTGCAGGTTCAGGCTGACGGCGGTCTCCAGCGACTTGAGGATCTGCTCCTCCTTCTCCGTCATCTGGATCTTGTCCTGCTTGCCGCGGAGTTCGGTCAGCTTCTTCCACTCGTCGCGATTCATGAACTGGATGTCGCCGATCGCGGGCGTGGCGCTGGCGATCACGTCGCGGTGGTTCTTGAGCATCGCGTCGGCGAAGCGCTTCTGGAAGTTCGCATCCGCCCGCACCTGCTCGGCCGTGTAGCTCTGCATGCCGGCGGCGTCGACGAACGGGTTGCGCGGGTACTTCGCCGCGAGCAGCGCGAGCGTGCGGCGGGCTTCCTCCGGCCGGCCGGTGTCCTTGAGGTCCGCGTATTTCTTCAAACCGACCGCCACTTCCTGCGCCTCGGTCAGGTCGTTCTCGTATTTCTGGCGGACGCTCAGCTTCACTTCCGCCATGCGGGGATCGGTATCGGATCGCGTGCTCGCGGCCTTCGGCGAGAGGGCGGCGATCTTCGCTTCGAGCTTCCTGTCCAGCTCCGTGCGCTTGGTCGAGCCGAGGTTCGCCGCGAGCGCGAGGTTCGTCTGCGCGGCCTTGAGGATATCGACCGCCTTGGAGGTGGAGACCTTCGCGTAGTTGTCGGCGCTGGCGATCGCGGCGTCGACGTCCCCGGCGGCCTTCTGCTCGGCGAGCGCCTGCGCGAGCTTCGCCTGCTCCGACACCGGTGCCTGCGCCATCAGCGGAATCGGCAGGGTCGCGGCCAGAAGGGCGGAGACGGCGAGGGTGCGGACGGTCATGGTCGGACTCCGGCGCGGGGCTTCACGGCATTATCGGCGATCGGCGGCCGTAGTTCCAACGCGACCGGCGGGTCGGGCGTTGGTCGAATCGGGATCGCCGACCGCAGGCCGGAAAATCGGAGCAACCGAAAAAACCGTTCGATTCGGGAAATTTGTCTTGTCAACGGAGAATGGCCACGCTATTGGCTGCCGAACTATCGCCCACGGTAGGCGGTTCGAGAGCGGGGGGATTCCGATGGCGTCGGTCTTACGGCGATGGCTCGCCGCCACTGCGGTCGCGGGCTTGTGTACCCTATCGGCGAATGCCCAATCGACTCCCGGCGTCAGCCGCGTGTCGGGCGGCATGAATGCCGCACCGATCACTCCGCCGCCGCTCACGGGCGTGCTGCCGGCCGCGGCCGAGTCGCCGGTCAAGGACCTCACTCCGAACATCCTGCCGGGGCTGTTCGAATCGCCCGGTGCCGGCGGCGCCGGCCACGGCGAGGCGCATGGCGCGGACGCCCACGGCGGCGCCGGCCACGGCGACATGCACGGCGGCGGACACGCCGACCACCACGCCGGCCCCGGCTTCTACGGCACCGCCGAATACCTCCTGCTCCGCCCCCGCCGCGGCGCCTTCGACTACGCCCTCGTCGACCCCACCAAGAACCTCGCGCCCAACGGCTCCCTCGAATCGCTCAACTACGAACTCCGCAGCGGCGTCCGCGCCGGCATCGGATACCGGTTCAAGGACACCGCCTGGTCCGCCGGATTCAACTACACCTACCTCCGCAGCAGCTCCGACAACGCGCTCACCGCGGACCCGAACGGCCTGATCTACCCCACGCTCTCGCGCCCCGGACTCATCGACAACGTCGGCTTCGCCGAGGCCACCGCCAGCCTCGAATACAACGTCTTCGACGTCGAAATCAGCCGACAGGTCCACGTCGACGACCGCCTCAACATGCGGCTCTACGGCGGCGTCCGCTTCGCCACCATCCGCCAGGACTTCGACGCGATGTACGACCTCCGCGACGCCAACCTCGCCCGCGTCGCGACGAAGTCCAACTTCGACGGCTTCGGCCCCCTGCTCGGCGCGGAAGCCAGCCTCAAGACCGTCGGCGGCTTCCACCTGTTCGGCAAGACCTCCGCGGCCCTGCTCACCGGCACCACAACCAACCCGTATCAGGAAACGAACAACGGCGGGCTCACCACCTTCGCCGATGTCAACTACCGCACCCGCCGCGTGCTGCCGGTCTTCGGCACGGGCCTCGGCCTCGGGTGGGAACGCCGCGGCGTCGCCATCCGCGTCGGTTACGAAATGACCAACTGGTTCAACCTCATCGACCAGATCCGCTTCACCAACGACCTGGCCGAAGGTAAGCTCACCACGCGGCAATCGGACCTCTCGATGGAAGGCCTCTTCGTCCAGTTCGCCGTGCAGTATTGATATCGAATCGGACCCGCAAAGCCCCCGGACGAACGTCCGGGGGCTTTGTCGTTGCCCCGGCCCGGCTGCGCCTTAAAGTGAGGGACACACCCACGTCGGCCACGTTTCGGGACGCCTTGCCATGTCATCCGCCGATGACCCGATGAAAGGCCCGACCGGAACATTCCAGCAATTCGTACCCCCGCAGCCGGGGCGCGACGCGACGCTCACGTTTGCCCGGGTCGACTCCGGACCGCAGCCCGCGGTGCAGTCCCGCATGGAGCTGATCGCGCTCATCCATCGCAGCAAGGAAGGCCTCGAACCGCCGCTCGTCTCCGGGTACAAGCCGATCCGCGAACTCGGCTCCGGGGCGTACGGCACCGTCTGGGAGGCCGAGAACACCGACACCGGCGAGCGCGTCGCCATCAAGTTCTTCCTCTTCTCCCGCCACAACACCGGCGACGTCCTCGAAGAGGTGACGAACCTGCGCGACGCCGAGGGCTGCTACGGCATCATCACGGTCAAGCAGGTCAACCGGCACGGGATCGCGCCGCACCATATCCCGAATTACGTGATGTCGCTGGAGGCGGGCGGTTCGCTGCACAAGAAGATCGAATCCGGCCAGTTAACCATCGAGGAATCGGTGCGGATCTTCCGGCAACTGCTGCGCGCGATGTCGTTCGTGCATTCGCGCGGCCTGCTGCACTGCGACTTGAAGCCCGCGAACGTGCTGCTGAACCGCGCCGGCGAGCCGGTCGTCGCCGACTTCGGCCAGGCGCAGCGCGCCAGTTCCACGGTGGCGGCGCTCGGCACCTTCTTCTACATGGCGCCGGAGCAGGCGACGCGCCAGCCCCGCAACCCCTGCACCCAGTCGGACGTCTACGCCCTCGGCGCGATCCTCTACACGATGCTGACGGGCAAGCCCCCGCGGCACGACGAGGCGTTCCTCGCGAAGCTGCGCGAACAAACCGATGTGGACGAAACGCTGGAGCAGTACCGGCAGGGTCTCAAGGATTTGCCGAAGCCGGAGAACCACAAGAAGCTCGTCGATCCGCTGCTGGCGCAATTGATCGATCGCTCGCTGGACCTGGACCCGGAGAAGCGCCCCGACGACGCCGGCGACCTGTTGCGGCTCTTGAACCGGCGGGACTGGTGGAATCGCACGAAGCCGGTGGTGACCGTCGGCACGGTGGCGACGGCGGTGGCGATCGCGCTCTTGATCGGGCTGAGCATCGCGGCCGGGAACTTCGTGCTCCGGCGATCGAAGGCGGATATTACGCGCGAGATCCAGGGCAGTCTGCTGCGGGACGCCTGGTTCGGCAAGCAGGCGGTCGATTCCCGGTTCCACGAGCGGATCGACTTCCTGGAGGACTCGGCGGCGGAGGAATGTCCGGCCGCAATCCGCCAGGCGCTCGCCGACGCGGCGAAACGGGTCGGGGACAACGCCGATCCGGCCGCCGTCCTGCGGGACCTGGACCGCGTTCCCTTCGATCGCTGGATGAAGGAGCGGCACAACGAAATGCTGCTGCGCGAGGACGTCGGCGGGTGGAAGGCGCTCGGCCTGATCCTCGTGGCCAACCGACGGGGCTATTACCTCAATCGCGTCAAGACCGACGGGTCGATCGACAACCGCGACGTGCCCGAAGTCCGCCACGTGTACAGCAAGGACTGGTCCTTTCGCGACTACTTCAACGGGCGATCGAACGACTTCGCCGGCGAAAACCAGCCTCACGATCCGGTGCGCCATACGCACATCAGCCACGCCTACCGCTCGCGGGCCGACCACAACCCATGGCTGGTGGACATCTCCACGCCGATCTTCGACCGGCCCGACGGCGAGGTGGTGGCGCTGCTCGTCTCCGGCTTCAACGTCAACGACGACCTGCGCCGCTGGATCGAGACCCCCAAGCACGCCTTCCCGAAGGAAATGACGATCGCCAGCGAAGTGCGCTCGGTGATGGTCAACGACCGCGGCACCTGGGTGTGGCATGAAGACGGCATGGACCGGCTGGGCCAGTCCGACACGCCGCGGGACCCCGAGCCGTACCTCGTGGACACGCCCGACGGCTTGCGATTCCCCACGACGGACGGCCCCGGCGATCCGCTCGCCCGCGGCATCTCCTCCCTGCACCGCGATTCCGCCGCCTCCGACGAGAACAAAAACCGCACCTATCTGGCCGCGTACGAGGAACTCAAACCGTATTTCCGAAGCCGCTATGACCGGTTGCGCGAGCGCGACTGGCACCTCGTCGTGAAATTGGACGCCGAGACGGCGCTGAAACCGGTCGAAGACCTAAAACAGAAGATGCAGTGGGCCGGTTCGATCCTGTTCCTCGGCCTGCTCGGCCTGACCGTCACGCTCTGGGTCTGGCTGATTCGGCTGTTGCGCCGTCAGGAGTTCGCGAATCATGGCTGAACTGGAAGCCCTCCACGAGAACAAGGACCTCGGCATCCGCAACGGCTGGCGCAACGAGCTTCCCCTCAACCAGCCGATCAAGCTCGGCCGCGTCTTCGGGCAGTCCGACTGGTGGATGAACGATGGGCTGATCTCCTCTTTCCACGCCACCATCGTGTGGGACGGCGAATCGCTCGCCGTGGCGGAACGCACCGATCCGCCGCCGACCAACCGCATCTACTACCAGTCCCGCCCGCAGGCGACCTTCAGCATCAAGCCGCCCGATTCCTTCGTGATCGGCAACACCGTCTTCATGCTGCACGGCGGCAATTCCGGCGCGATGGCGAACGACCGCCCCGACATGACGCTCGCCGAGGCCAGTTTCACCCGCGCGCAGCTCCGGCAGGTCCCCTTCGACACCTCCGCCACCTTCCTCCGCGCGCTCGAGCAGATCCCGGAAGTCCTGCGGCTCGCCAGCGACGAGGACATGCTCTTCCGCAACATGGTGAAGGTGGGCCTCGACGCGCTCCCGCAGGCGGACGCCGTCGCCATCGTCCAGATCCCGCCCGAAGCCACCGACGCCGAGAAGCGCGTACTCGTGCGCAACCACCTCCAGCGCATGGCCGGCAAGGCCGAGATCTTCATGCCCTCCCGCCGCCTCGCCTTCAAGGCGATCCGCACCGAGCGCAAGAGCGTGCTGTATGTCTGGATCGGCGAGAAGAACGAGAACGTGACGATGCGCCTGGATTCGCACATGCCGGGCGTGCCCTGGGCCATCTGCACCCCCTTCAAGGACGACTCCGGCTGGGGCCTCTACGCCGACGGCCGCATGCCCAAGGAACCGCAGATCGTCAACGGCCAGATCCGCGACAAGGAACTCCAGGACTACCAGAAGGTGATCGAATTGATCGCCGGGTTGATCGAATCGACCCGCAAGGCGCACCAGTTGGACCGGCAGCTGACGATGTACCGCCGCTTCGTGCCGCGCCGGCTCTGGAACGATTCCTCCGCCGAGCAGCTCGACGAGATCCTCCACCCGCGCCTCACCACCGCGACCGTGATGTTCTGCGACATCCGCGGCTCCTGCCGCTTCGCCGAGGACGGCGAGGGCGACCTCGAAAGCGCCTGGTTCGACCTCTCCACCGCCATCGACGACATGACCAACGACATCTCCAGCGAAGACGGCGTCGTCGCCGGCTTCCAGGGTGATGCCGTCATGGCCTTCTGGGGCTGGCCCGACAGCCAGCCCGACCAGATCGAACGCGCCTGCCGCGCCGCCCTCCGCATCCGGCGACGCTTCGACAAGGACGGACGCTGGAACTCCCTCTCCTGCGGCATCGGCATCGCGCACGGCAAGGTCATGGCCGGACGCATGGGCGCCTCCGACCTCGCCAAGATCGACGTCTTCGGGCCGACCGTCAACCTCGCCTCCCGGCTCGAGTCGATGACCAAGCAGTTCGGCGTCCGCATGCTCGTCGACGAAACCGTCGCCAAGCAGATCGCCGAACGACGCTCCAACCAGATGCGCATCCGCCGCCTGGGGCGCTTCGTCCCGGCCGGCATGACCAAGGGCCTGTTCGTCAGCGAACTGCTGCCGAGCGAGATGGAGATCGTGCAGGGCAACTTGCGGGAACCCCAGCGCCGCAGCTGGGAAGAGGCGATCGGCTGGTTCCTCGCCGGCGAGTGGAGCCAGGCGCGCAACCGCTTCGAACAGTTCTTCTCCGGCGACGCCACCGCCAAGCTGCTGCTCGCCCACATGGCGAAATCGAACGACGTGCCGCCGAAAGGCTGGGCCGAGAACCCCGAAATCGCGCTGAATACGAAGTAGTTTCCTCTTCCTGGTGACGCCATGATTCCCCTGTCGCTACTCCTCTCCGCGGCCGTGCTCGCCGCCGATCCCGAATCGTTCGAGCGCTGGGAGAAGGAGATCGCCGGCATCGAGAAGCGCCTCGCCGCCGCACCGCCCGCGAAGGGAGGCGTCGTCTTCGCCGGCAGCTCCAGCATCCGGCTCTGGAACCTCGAAAAATCGTTTCCGGGCAAGGGCTACGTGAACGTCGGCTTCGGCGGCTCCGAGATCCGCGACACCACCCACTTCGCCGCCCGCATCCTGCTGCCGCTCGAGCCGAAGGCGATCGTCTTCTATGCTGGCGACAACGACATCGCGAAGAAGCGGACGCCGGCGCAGGTGCGGGACGATTTCAACGCCTTCGCGAAGGCCGTGCACGCGAAGCTGCCGAAGACGCGCATCCTCTACCTGCCCGTGAAGCCGAGCCTCGCGCGGTGGAAGCTTTACGACGTGCAGAAGGAAGCGAATGCGCTCGTGAAATCGGCCTGTGAGGCCGACCCGCGATTGACTTACGTGGACCTCGTGCCGGCCACGCTCGGCGCGGACGGGAAGCCGAAGCCGGAGTTCTTCGTCAAGGACGGCCTGCACCTGAGCGAGGCTGGCTACAAGGCCTGGTCCGACATCGTCCGCAAGGCGCTGGAGTAGCCGGATGCAACGGCATCGCGCCGCCGACCTGATCGCGTTCGCCGCCGACCTCTTCGCCGCCGCCGGCTGCGATGCGGACAAGCCCGCGACCATCGCCGCCGGCCTCGTCGAGGCGGACCTGCTCGGCCACACGACCCACGGCCTGCAACTCGCGCCGGCGTACTTGAACGAACTCGCCGCCGGAAAAATGTCGCCGACCGGCGACCCAAGCATCTTGCAGGATCGCGGGCCCACGATCGCGTGGGACGGCCGCGCGCTCCCCGGTGTCTGGCTCGCCGCGAAGGCCGTCGACCTCGCTGCCGAGCGCGCCTTGAGGTTCGGCCTCTGTGCCGTCGCGATCCGTCGCAGCCACCACATCGCCTGCCTCGCCGCTTTCCTCGAACGCGCGACGAGCCGCGGACTGATGGTGACGATCGCCAGCTCCGACCCCGCCGTTGCCAGCGTCGCGCCCTTCGGCGGGAAGGCGCCGGTTTACACGCCGGACCCGATCGCCATCGGCATCCCGACCGCCGGCGATCCGATCCTCATCGACATCAGCGCGTCCATCACCACGAACGGCATGGCCGCACGGCTACGCAAAGAGGGGAAGCGCTTCCCCGGCCCCTGGGCGCTTGATGCGGCGGGCACCGTCACCGACGACCCCGAAGCGCTCTTCACGAACCCGCCCGGCACGCTCCTGCCCACCGGCGGCGCCGACCACGGTCACAAGGGCTACGGCCTCGCGCTGCTCATCGAAGCGCTCACGCAGGGCCTCGGCGGCCACGGCCGCGCGGATGCGCCCGGCGGCTGGGGGGCCTCCGTCTTCGTCCAGTGTTTCGACCCCGCCGCATTTGGAGGAGCGGACGCGTTCCTTCGACAATCGACCTGGCTCGCCGACGCCTGTCGCGCCTGCCCGCCGGCGCCGGGCGTGGACGCCGTGCGCCTCCCCGGCCAGCGGGGGTTGGAACGGAAACGAAAAGCCCTCGCCGACGGCGTCGAGCTTTATCCCGGAATCTTCGAAGCGCTGAAACCACTCGCCGAAAAGTGGTCGATCCGTATGCCGGAAGCGGTTTGATTGGCTGGGTGGGCCGAGTCTTCGAGACCCACGCCGCACCGACCGCTGTCGAGATCGTCGCTACGATGTGAATACCCACGGGAGCCAATCATGCCTCGCCAATCGCTCGGCTTCGTCGTTCTAATCTCCTGCATGATCGTAGGTGGGTGTGCGGGGCAACAAGGCCCACTCCCGGACGATCCCGATCAACTCATTCTCTACTCGCTTGACGGGACCAATGAGGTGATCGACAATGAGAAACTCGCCAAGGCCAAGATGAAGGGAGAGTTCCTTTACACGTTCCCGGTCTTGGGGAAGGTCATCGTGACCGACGAGAATCAGAAACGGGAAATCCTCTCGGCGATCAATCACTCGCTAAAGAATCCGCCGGCTCCTTCAAAATGTTTCTGGCCACGGCACGCTGTCCGGACAGTCAAGGGAGACCAGACGCGGGACTTCGTCGTGTGTTTCGAGTGCCACACCTATTTCGTCTATCACGGGGTCGAGCCGGAGGGGGCGATGATGACGCCTGCCATCGCGGGCGATCCGGAACCCTTGTTTGATAGGATTCTCGCCGACGCAGGCGTCCCGCTTGCGGAGAAAAGCTTCAAATAATTCGTTTCGTGTCGTGGTACCAAAGAATACGGTTAACCCGGAGCCGCCATGTCCGTTCCTCTCCTCGTGCTCACCATGACCCTCTCCGCGCCGCCCGCCGTCGAGATCGTCGGCCATCGCGGCGCATCGTGGGACGCGCCCGAGAACACCGTCGCCAGCGTCAGGCTCGCGTGGGAGCAGAAGGCCGACGCCGCCGAGTTCGACGTCTACCTCAGCAAGGACGGCAAGATCGTCGTCCTCCACGACAAGACGCTCAAACGCACCGCCGGCATCGACAAGGCCGTGACGGAACTGACCGCGAGCGAACTCGGCATGATGGAGGTCGGCCGCTGGAAGGGCGACCGGTTCGCCGGCGAACGGCTGCCGATGCTCGAGGACGTGCTGGCCACCGTGCCGGCCGGGAAGCGCGTCTTCATCGAGGTGAAGTGCGGCCCGGAGATCGTGACGGAACTCGACCGCGTGCTGAAGGCCAGCAAGCTGCAACCCGAACAGACGGCGATCATCTCGTTCTCGTCCGATGTCATCGCCGCTTCCAAGAAAGCCCGGCCCGACCTGAAGGCGTACTGGGTCGTCGGCATCGCACCAAAGAAAGGGAAGAACGGCCAGCCCGACACGCCCGCACCGAAGGCATCCGAACTGATTGCCACGGCGAAGCGGATCGCCGCCGACGGACTCGACCTCTCCGCGACGCCGGAGATTCTGACGGCCGAGTACGCGAAGGAGATTCGCGACGCCGGGCTGCCCCTGCTCGTCTGGACCGTCAACGACGTCTCGCTCGCGCGGAAGATGATCGAACGCGGTGTCGTCGGCATCACGACCGACCGCCCCGCGTGGCTACGCTCCCGCCTCGCGGACGATCCGAACGACCTGCGCGTGATGAGCTACAACATCCGCTACTCGGCCGCGAAGGACGGCATCAACGCCTGGGACAACCGCAAGGAGTTTCTCTTCGAACGCATCGCCGACTTCGACCCGGACCTCCTCGGCACGCAGGAGACGCTCGCCGACCAGCGGGACTTCCTCGCGAAGAAGCTCACGGGCTATGCCGGCCTCTGGGCTGGCCGAGACGACGGCAAGGAGAAGGGCGAGATGATGGCACTCTGGTGGCGGACCGAGCGCTTCGAGAAACTTGCCGGCGGGCATTTCTGGCTCAGCGAAACGCCCGACACGCCCGGCTCGAAGAGCTGGGACAGCTCGCTGCCGCGCATGGCGACGTGGGTGAAGCTGAAAGATAAGAAAGCCCCCGACGCTGCGCCGGTCTTCTTCGTCAACACGCACTTCGACCACATGGGCAAGGTCGCCCGCGTGGAGTCGGCGAAGGTGATCCGCCGCAAGATCGCCGAACTGGGCGCCGGCTGCCGCGTGATTCTCACCGGCGATTTCAACTCCGGCGAGGGGAGCGAGCCGTACAAGATCGTGTTCGGCGAGTTCGACGGCAAGCCGTCGCCGCTGACCGACACGTTCCGAGCCGCGCATCCGACGCCGACGAAGGAGGAGGGCACTTCCAACGGCTTCGACGCGACGCGCACCACCGGCGCCCGCATCGACTGGATCGGCTGCACGAAGGAGTGGGAGCCGCGCAGCGCCGGCATCGACCGCGCCGCCCGCAACGGCCGCACACCCTCGGACCACTATGCCATCTTCGCCGTGCTCAAGCCGAAGAAGTGACCGCTCAGTTTCCGCCGCCCATGCGGCCGCCGAACCCGCCCCCGCCGCCGCGCCCTTGGTCCTTCTGCTGCATGTAGACGGCGAGGTCGCGGCGGAGCTGGCTGTTGTGCTCGTCCCGCATCTCGCGGTACAGCTTCAGCCAGTACCGGCGCGAGGCAAGCCCGTCGGCGACCGCCAGACCAATGAGCACGAACGTGAGCGCCATGACGCCCGCCCAGTACGCGCCCCAGCGCCAGACGAACTGCCGCTCCTCATCGGTCATCTCCTTCTTCTCGCCGCTGGCGTCGGTCGGCTTCTTCTCGCCGAGTTCGTCGGCCCGCGCCTCCATGCCGGAGAGGAACGCCCCGGCGATGAGGCCGCCGATGACGACGACGAGCAGGCCGACGACGAACCGCCGCCGATGCCGCCCGCGCAGGTAGGCCGCTTCGTCGCTGGGTACGAGCTTGCGCGCCCGCAGGTCGCGCAGGCCTCGGAGTTGCTGCCAAGTGGAAAGGAGTCCGACGACGACGAGGGGGATCGCGAGCGCCAGGGCGGCGATCATTTTGGGGTTCACGTCGCGATCCTCGGGGGTGCTGTTAAGGATGCCGAATCCGCGCCGGGCGTCAAGTTGCCGCGCGGCGAGCCGACCGGCGCCGCGCGGGAAAAATGCACTGGAAAGCGCGGCGTGAATCGCTATTCTGACGTTTCGAGTAGTACGGGCTGTAGCTCAGCTTGGTAGAGCGCTTGGTTCGGGACCAAGAGGTCGCAGGTTCGAATCCTGTCAGCCCGACTTGATTTCCCAGAGAGCCCATCGTCGTTCCCGGCGGTGGGCTTGTTTGCTTGAGATTCAGCCGTTTCTGGACGCTCTTATCTGGTTCAAATTGCTTCGTTTTCCGCCAGGGTTCTTTTCGACAAAAGCCGTAACTGCTTTCCCTCGTTGGTCTTCTCACAGTTCAAAAGCCACTTCTGTATAATCTCCCACTGGACGAACCTCCTGAGATGGCATGCAAGGGTGTTTCCGTAACTTTCGGGCGGCCTGTGGATCAGTCCTTTTGGGGCAAGAACAACAGCGGCGGTGGCCGTAGCCGTGCCATCTGCCTACCCGAGTCTGTCTCTTTTGAAGGAGTTTGCCATGAACAAGCAACGAGTGATAACGTGGCTGATCGGCGTGCTGTCAGTCGTGACTGTCTCCGGGCTTCTATGGGCGCAGCCAGGCTCGCAGGGGAAAGGCCCGAAGGGACAGCAAGGCAAAGGCCAGCAAGGCAAGGGCGGTGGGTTCGGCAAGGACGGTGCGCAATAGGCCGACATGGAGTTGTTCCACTTCCTGCTCGATCACCGCAAGGAGATCACCCGCAAGGTGACCAACCTGCCCAACGGCATCGAGACGGTCACCGAATGCGAGAACCCGAA
This sequence comes from Gemmataceae bacterium, assembly GCA_022842245.1. Lineage (GTDB taxonomy): Bacteria > Planctomycetota > Planctomycetia > Gemmatales > Gemmataceae > Limnoglobus. Next base: position 13,365 of record JALHPZ010000033.1, on the reverse strand, counting down.
AGTCGTGGAGAAGCTCCAGGCCCACGTCGCGTCGATGTACCAGCGCGTCGAGGAAAAGCGGCCGATTCATGCCCGCGATCCGCTCTTCGCGGAGATCTTCCGCAACGCAGATAAGATCAAAATGAAGTTGGAAAAGACCAAGAAAGGAGTTAGGGTCGTCGAAACATCGGAAGATGCCTATGTGGCGAAGTTGGCTCAGTCGCACGCGGAGGTCCTCAACCTCTTCCTCAAGAACGGTCACGTTGAGGTGATGAAGAACCACGAGTTGCCGGCCAAGAAATAAGGAGCAGTCGATGCAAGGGAAACGTAACATCTCAGCGGGTTTTCTGTTCCTTGCCGGGTTCATGATCTACGGTTCATCTTGATCTACCTTCGGGATTTTGCTCCCGGTAAGGAGCAATGGATCGCCGACTACGGGGTCGGCAAGCATTTCGAGGCACGACTCGCCCATGTCCACGGTAACCTCTTCGCCCTCCTGAACATTGTCATCGGTTACTTGTTGCTTAAACTGTCGGTTGGCACCGTGTCGGCAAAGTGGATTTCCTGGCTGGCGCTGACGGGGATGTTGATGCCGCTGGGCATTTTGTCGGAGTTCCTCTTCGGTCTACCGCCCGTCCTCGTACTGCTTGGGGGTGTGTGCATGGTGGCCAGCGTTGCGTGGTTCGGAATCGTGGTTACGAAACTCCGCCTTTCCGAGGACAACCCGAAGTGAAGCACATGGTGAAGGAGATCGCCGATGGGCGCTGAACGATCTGGGACTTGGCGTCGCCGCCTCTGGACGGCCGGCAAGCTCGCGCTAGTGCTGGCTCTGATCGGTGCGGCGGTCTGGTGGTTCAAGTTCGCCCCGGTTGCGATTGAAAAATACCCGGTCGCGTCCGGCGAGGTTGTCGCTGAAGTGATGGGCACAGGCACGCTGGAGGCGCACGTCAAGGCAACCATCAGCACCAAAATCCCCGGTCGCCTGGCGAAGGTAGACGTGGACCAGGGGGATCAGGTGAAAGGCGAGCAGATTGTAGGAAGGCTGGCTGACGATGACCTGAAACACGAAGTCGAGATCGAAGAGGCCAACGTAGCCGCAAGGAAGGCCACCGTCGAGCGGTTGCAAGCCGACATCGTTCACGCCAAGGCAACCCTGGAACTGGCGACGGCCACCGAGGGACGCAAACGGCGGCTAATTGCGGCCAAGGCCGTCTCCCAGGAGGAGTTTGACCAAGCAGTCGAAGCCCTTGCCGTTGCCCGGGCCGCTCAATCTCGTGCCGAGGCTGCCCTGGCCGAGGGGCGAAAGCAGCTGGTGGCCACGGAAAAGGCCCTGGAGTTCCGCCAAGCCCGGCTGGAAGATGCGATCATCAAGGCCCCGTTCGCGGGGGTCGTGATCCGCCGGGACCGCAACGCGGGCGACGTCGTGGTTCCTGGAAGCTCCATCCTGGCCGTGGTTTCGACCGAGGAGCTGTGGATCGGCGCCTGGGTGGACGAGACGCAGATGGCCCGGCTGCAACCGGGCCAGCCGGCGCGGGTCGTGTTCCGCTCCGAACCGGATCGCTCCTACGCCGGCAAGGTCGTCCGGCTGGGCAGGGAGACCGACCGGGAGACCCGCGAGACGCGCGTGGACGTGGCCCCGCGGCAGCTACCGGCGAACTGGTCGGTGGGCCAGCGAGCCGAGGTCTACATCGAAACCGCCCGCAAGCACGCCGAAGCGATCGTCCCCCTTCGCTTCCTCGTCTGGCGTGAAGGCCAGCCCGGTGTGTTCGTGGAAGGGAACGGTCGTGCGGAGTGGCGTTCCTTGACTTTGGGTCTGCGGGGCCGGGACATGGCGGAAGTGGTGGACGGCCTGAAGTCCGGCGAGGTCGTCCTGGCGCCGGCTGGGGCGAACGCGGCCAAGGTGGCCAACGGCCAGAGGGTGGTGGAGCCATGAACCTCGCGGTCAAAGACATTCGGCACAACCTGGGCCGATTTGCACTAACGGCCCTGGGCATCGGCATGTTGCTCATGATCGTCATGGGCATGGGCGGTATCTACCGCGGCATCATCGAGGACGCCACGCTGTTGGTGGACAAGGCCGGCGCCGACCTGTGGGTAGTGCAACGCGGCACGCGCGGACCGTTCGCCGAGGTCTCGCGCTTGCCGCCCAACCTGGTGGACCGGGTCGCCGCTGTCTCTGGTGTCGCCGACTCTCGGAAGTTCGTGTTTCACACCATCCAGCGTGAGCACGGCGGTAAGCCGCTTCGCATGGCCGTGCTTGGCCTGGATTGGCCCACCGACCGGGGAGAATGGTTGCCGTTGATGGCCGGGAGGCCGCTGGCCCAAAATCACTACGAGATGATTGCCGACCGCACGCTGGGCCTGGAACTCGGCGAACGCATCCCTCTTGGGAATGACACGTTCGCGGTGGTCGGCCTGACCAGTGGGATGATCGACTCCGGGGGAAATGGCCTTGCGTTCTTCACCGCGTTGGACGCTCAGGCAGTTCAATTCGACCTACCCGGCGAAGCCATCCGCCTGGAGCGCGCCGCGCGCCGTGGCCGGGCGGACCGTATCGACCTGAGCCGCACCCAGCCGCCCTTGCTCGACCGTGCAGAAGGCGAGTCGGCAGCCATACCAGCCATCCCACCGCCTGCGCTGAGCGCCGTTCTCGTGCGCGTGCAGCCCGGCGTTGATCCCGGCGCAGTGGCCTCCACAATCTCCGGGTGGGCCGATGTCTCGGTCCATACGCGGGAAGACGAACGCCAGCTCATGTTAGCCGGCCCCGTGGAAAAGGCAAAACTCCAAATCGGTTTGTTCCGCGTTCTTTTGACAATCATCTCCGCCATCGTCATGGCACTGATTCTGTACACGATGACCCTGGACAAGCTGCAATCGATCGCCCTCCTGAAGCTGATCGGCGCCCAGAATCGAGTTATCCTGGGAATGATCTTGCAGCAAGCCCTCGTCCTCGGCACGCTCGGCTACGGCATCGCCTACCTGCTCGGCCAGCGGATCTTCCCCCGTTTTCCGCGGCGGGTCATTCTGACGGACAGCGACTTGATCGAACTGGCGGTGATCGTCCTGGGCATCTCGATCCTTTCGAGCCTGCTGGGAATGTGGAAGGCCGCGCGAGTCAGCCCCAACGAGGCCCTGTCGGGCTGAGGAGGACTTGTGAGCAACTCACTGGCCATCGAGACCAAGCTACTCACAAAGATCTACGGCAGCGGCAATACCGAGGTCGTGGCCATGCGCGACGTGTCGCTGGCCGTCCGTCGCGGCGAGGTGGTCGCCCTGCTGGGGCCGAGCGGGTCCGGAAAGTCTACGTTCCTGACGGCCGTGGGGTTGATCAACCCGCCTACTTCCGGCCAGATCCTCATCAATGGGCAACTCGTCATGGACGGCCCGCGCGCCGTCGTGGACCCGACCGCGTTCCGGCGGGAGCACATCGGCTACATCTTCCAGAAGTCGAACTTGATCCCCTTCCTCTCCGCGCGCGAGAACGTGCAGGTGGCCCTTGAACTGGCGGGCTGGCGTCCCGGAAAGGCCCGGCAACGCGCCCTGGAGCTGCTCGATTACCTCGGTGTGGCCGACCGTGCCGGCAACATGCCCGCGGCCCTGTCGGGTGGCCAGCAGCAGCGGGTCGCCGTCGCTCGCGCCCTTGCCAACCAGCCAAGTATCATCCTCGCCGACGAGCCGACCGCGGCCCTGGACCGGAGTCGCGGCCGGCAGGTCATGGAGCTGTTCGCAAAGGTCGCCCACGAACAGAACGCGGGCGTCATCGTCGTCACGCACGACGAGCGCACGCTGGAAGTGTTCGACACCATTTACGAGATGGAAGACGGCGTAATCCGGCCGGGTGCGGGGCATGCGCATCATGCCATGCCTGCCGAGGCCAGGTAGCTAGTGCGCTCAACCGCCGCTCGAGGCCGACGCGCCGTCCCAGTGAGGCGCAATCATGGGATACTGAGTGGGTGAGGACGCAAGGTCATTCTGAGACAGGCTTTCCGTCCTCCATCCGCCGCCGCAAGCCGGTGTCCCAGCCAGCAATTCCGGCGATAAAAAGTTCAATAGCCGTCTTGTCGCCCCGACTGTAGAAGTCCTTGAAAGAGAAGCACTTCCGACGACGCCTCTGAACGACCCCTGCACGGTGTGCAGAGTTTCGTGCAGAGAAACAAAGTCCTGTACCGCGGCAACGGTCCGGGACCGATTCGCAAGCACTCCGGCCCACCCGTGCCCCGGAGACTTGCCATGCGTCAGCCCAAACCTTGGTACCGCAAGCAAACCGACTCCTGGTACGTCCAGATCGGTCCCAAGCAACATTTACTTGCCAAGGGCAAAAGCAGCGAGAAGGCCGCCTACGAACTGTACCACCGCCTGATGGCCGAGACCAAGCCGGTCGAGCCGGACAACATCACCGTGGCCAAGTTGTGCGACCTGTTACTCGACTGGAGCGAGAAGCACAACGCCCGCGAGACGTTTGAGTGGCACCGAACGTTCCTGCAGGAATTCTGTTCGACCCATGGCGATAAGCCGGCGACGGCGGTCATCCCGCACCACCTGACCACGTGGCTGGATGCCCACCCGGCGTGGAAGGCCGGACGGAGGCACGCCACCTACTGTGTCAAGCGGGCGTTCGCCTGGGCTGTCGCTCAGGGGCTGCTCGCCAAGAGCCCGTTCCCCGGGGTCAAGGTGGGGCGGGCGAACCGTCGCGAGCATCTGCTCTCGAAAGAGGACCGGGAACGGATCCTGGCCGCCGTGCCGGACCGGGCGTTCCGGGAATTCCTCACCGCGTTGCAGGAGACCGGCTGCCGGCCGAGCGAGGTGGCGCGAGTGACCGCCGCCGATCTGGATCTCGTCGCCGGGCTGTGGGTGCTGGCCGCCCACAAGACGGCGAAGAAGACCGGCCGGCCGCGGGTCGTCTACCTCACCCCCACGATGCTCGAACTGTCCCGGCGCCTTGCGGCGGAGCACCCCGAAGGTCCAATCTTCCGCACCCATCGCGGCAAGAGGCCGTGGCAACGGAACGCGATTCGCTGTCGGTTCCGTCGATTGCGGGAGAGACTCCCGGACTTAGGACCGGTGACGAGCTACCTCTACCGCCACTCGTTTGCCACTGACGCCCTCGTGAATGGTGTGGGAGTGGCTCAAGTGGCCGAACTGCTCGGGCATACGTCCACGGACATGGTGATGCGGCACTACGCAAAACTCGGGGCCCATGTGGACCACATGCGTGAAGCCGCCGCCAAGGCGGTGTCCTCGTAGTCTGTGCCGTCCACCAACCGTATGCCCGAAATGATGCGAAATTCCGATTGCGGTCTCTGGGAGACGGAAGAATCCCCCGCCTGCGGCAACAGGCGGGGGACGGTCGAGCAAGCCTTGCGGCCCACCCGTGCTTCCCTTCAGGTCTTAATGTGCTTCAGGCCGTCTTGGCGAACAACCGATGAATCGATCCGGTGGGCGTTCATGAAGGCCAACAGGTCAGCTTCGTCGATCAGCAGCCTCCCGCGTCGGCCTCGACCGCCTATCCGAAAGTGCGGAAGCCGCCGTTCCTTGCAGAGTTGGTAAAGCAAACTCTGCGACAGCCCCGTGCGGGTTGCGGCCTGCTTCGTCGTCAATTTGGCTGGAGTCGACATCGATCAACCTCGAAACATCAATACATGAGATGGCAGGTATCGCCATCAATCATTCGCAACGAACCACAGTCACGTGCGTGCGATGCCTGCGATTCACGCAATTCCTGTGGCCATGGCATACTACTTCGAGGTGACGGGGAACGAACAATGGGGAAAATGCATGACAACGATAGGGGAAAACCGGGGAAACCTGAACATCCTGGGATTTCGATCAAGTTGAACACACGTGCTATCGATCTCTATGTACTGGGACTTAGGTTGCAACAAGCTGTCCTCACACAACGTGCCGTCGAGCGGCGTTACCACACGACTCTCGAAGCCATGGCCGCTCTCGACCGGCTGAAAATCAGTTTTCGGTCGTGTTTACAATATCCACCGATTGAAGACCAAATGATCCGTGGAGAAGGCGTGCTCCAAGCGGTATTGCAGGGATTGGTGGCGGCGATCAATCGGCCAACTTGGATCGCAAACAATACCGAATTCTCACGGGAATTGACGGGGTTCGCGGATTCCTGTTCGTTGTCGATCGGGCCTGACGGCTTTGAGACCGGATACGACCTGTCATGGTTCCAACTCGGCTGGCATGTCGGCCGGATCTATTCCGACCCGCCAAAATCCTTGAAGTCGTTCGCACCTCGGTCCAACCGCTCGCCAAAGATCGACGAGCGTCCCGAAACCCGCTCGAACTGGCAATGGCCGAAAGAATGCGCCGCGTTGCTCGATCGATTGGGAGTCGCGAAGCGGCAGATATTTCCCGAGGATGCCGACTCGCGTAGCGTCGCGGAGTTCGAGGAGACGCTGATCGAATCAGATCACGCGCCGGCTTGGGTCGTTCTGGAAGTTGGCCTCAGCCAACTTCGCCAATTGATATCGACACGCGCCCCACGCCGGAAATACGTTCGGGATGCTCTGTTCCTCGCTTGGTTCGAAAATGAAAGCGAAGAGGGTTACGGGAGCATTGCGGCTATTCGTGATCGTTGGAATCGAGAGAACCGACATGACAAAGTCAACTATGAAGTCGTCAAGAAAGGGCTCGCGAAGGCCAAGCGAGAGCGATCGCAATCCAACTTGCCTATCAGTATCCCCTCAACCGCCAGGTGATGTCCTCGCCCTCGATCTAGAACGATGGGAAGTATCGCGCGACGACGGCCCGTTCTCGTCGTGCTCAACCACGTCGTCGCGACTCGCCTCGAGGCTATAGAAATCGCAGTCGGGATCGTGCAGTCACACGGAGGCAATTTGAAGCTGTTCAACCGCGGAGCGACTTCCGTTGGGTTGGCGTCTCTCGTCCTCCATACTCCGAATTCGACCTTCCATCGAGCGAATCCAGGTCGGCGGTCAGCGACGACGGCACGGCGAAGGCCTGGTCGGTCACGCTCGATCAACTGCTGGATCGCACGAAGACGATCGGGAGATGACGGAAGCGGAAAGGCTCCTCCACTCGATGGGCGTGATTGGGGAGCTACTCCGTTAGATTTCCGGCTCCACGACCGGCTCACGCGGCGGAGTGACACAAAGATCCCCAACACCCGACGGAACGTTCGATCCGACCATCCCCGTGCCGATCCCGACTTTGGCGACACCCACATCGACTTCCCGGAGCACTGGCGACAGGTTACGAACGGTCATCGGCCAAGACGCGAATCATTTTGCGTCGGAAATGCGAGTACGCTCATGTCCCTCAACCGCAAGAACCATTGCATTCGAATCTTGGAGCACTCGATTTGGGATTTCTCACGGCTTGGGATTTCACCACCGATACGGGGGGATAGCCATGAAAACCGCGTTCAAACTCGACAAGCTCCCCTACCCTTTCGTGGTCGACAAGAACGGGGAACTGATCACCGAAAGCAGCAATCACACCGACGAGGAGGAGACACGAAATCGGCTACTCGACCTGAACCACGAGTACCTCTTCGACATGGCGTCTCGATACGCGGAGACGCAGGGAATGTCATGTGAGGAAGTACACGAGGAGGGTCGACGACTGATCGTTCTCACTGGATGACCTCTTCTCGACGCGGCAGGAAAGGAGTCGCCGCGCGGCGACTCCTTTTTCGTTTAGTTTTTCAACACTCCCACTGTGAGGGAGAAGACGGACCAGAGCCATCGACACTCGAGATGGATATTCGTCTGTCAGATAGCTCGACACAGGAGGAACTCCAGGTCGACACAGGAGCGCATCGTATAGCATGTCTTAGTACATCGTTATCATGTAAGTGAGAATCTACTCCCACTGTGAGGGAGACGACGGATCAGAGCCATCGACACTCGAGATGGATATTCGTCTGTCAGATAGATCGACACAGGTGAATCGAACAAGAGTACTAAGATTTGAGGCATCATTATCAAGTTAGTGAACTTACTGTACAAGCGCTAACTCAATCGCACGGTGATTAGAATGGTTATGATGGCGAAGCGTAGCTCCCGCAGGACTGCGGGGGCTGCGCTTCGCTTTCTTTTCAGACTTAGACGCATATAAGAATGACGATGACTTGGTAGCGACACCGTCCAGACCTACGATGAGACAGCTTAGACAGCTCAACAGTAACCCAGCATTTTGCCGTCAAATGGCCACGATCTACCCCCAAGGTCGACCCCAAAGACAGATGCAGTACGAAAGTTGACTATTGTCGACGCTAGACGTCTTAAACAAGAAATGATCAACATCAGAATGAGAGGCTTCCGATGGGCAAGAAGAACCCGAACGAGGCACAGATGGAGCGACTTCGTTATCGCGTGACAGGAATTCAAAAGTCAAAAGCACTGAGTCGCGCATTCGTCGATGGTCGCGAGCGTCGAATGGCCGAACTCGTACGTCATTTTCCTGATCTTGAAAAGGTGATGCCCAGTAACGGTAAACGTTACTCGCGATGTCGAGGTGGTGCAAATTGTCGTCTTCGCATGATCTGTGAGGGATGCTGGCACAAAACCATAGTCATGCCGGCGGTCGAGCAGCTCTTCACGAGCGACTACAAACCCAAGCGACCGATTGAAGAGGACAATCTGTACGTCGTGACATTCACTGGGCTGGCTTCCCACAGTCTTCAGACCCTCGACGGGGCGGTTCGACTTGTCCGATTCTCTCAGGACTGGTTTCGTCGACTTGTGAACATGCCGGTTTTCCGCGACGGCGGCGTCATCTTCGGCGGCATGGCGTACTGGTATCCGGTTCGGTTTCCTCGGCATTCGAAGTTTGAAGAGCATGTTCACAAGATGCGGTTTCCAATCGAGACGACGGCCATACAGAACCGCGGCTGGGCTCCGAAAGTCGTGATGCTGTTAAGATTGGCGTTTCGGGTCAGCGCCAGCTACCTGCGAGAATATCTTGCTCACGCTCTCGGATGGGAGCGGGAATTCACACCTGAACAGCTCAAGAACGATCTGCATAATGCACGGATCAAGCACTCCCAGGACGCCGGTAACTACACGCCGGAAGGTGAGCCGGGGAACTTTCAGTGTCAGGTAAGGGTACGCCGCGTGACGTCGCTGGAAGACGGCATCATTCGTTATGGAACGGGTCGGCTGTCGCCGCTTACGGGCGTGACGCAGCGGAATAGCTGGAGTCAGCGGATCAAGACGCAGACTTCGTTTGGAACCCGTGTTTTCCGCAATCTGAGGCTGCCGCTGCTGGACTGCGACCCGGATGAAGCGGCCAGGTTGCTGGCGGTGCTGTCACAACTCACTGTCAGGTGCAGTAAGCGGCAAGTCGTACCTTTCGGCGACTTCCGCAAAGATGCGAGGCCGCCGTCCGACTGGTTGCGATTGACGGGCTGCCTCCGTGCTTCAGGAGTTACGAAATGCATCCTGTATATGTTGAAATTGGATCGCCCGCCGGTCACTGACGAAGAGCTGCAGGAGTTTCGTAGAAGGATCAACAAGTTGACGCGCAGACGCGCGAGACTGTTAATCAAAGCGTTCCTCCAATATGGTACTTGCAGCGAGGCGCCGCTGCGCTACAGGACCAAGGCGGAAATGGACGCGGCGACTCGCAATCCGCATCCGTGAGCGTCCGCGCACGCTTGGATTCAGTCGCCGCGCGGCGACTGCCACCGGAACCCGGCCCTTGAACATGCTCTCGCGTGATCGGACACGATCGCTCATACTTTCAAGGACCATTCTTGGCCGATCGCCCTCATCGGTATTATCGGGAGGAGGAACGCCGATTGTGAAGTGTGGCGCTCGGTGATAGTTTACAATCGGCGTTTACAAACACTCCGGACTCATCCAGGAGGATTTGACCTACTGACTCGGTCGAAAGAAAAGCTATTGAGATCGTCGGGGATTGATGCGGTTTTGCTTGATTTTCCAGGCAACTTGGCACAGGGCCAGGCATGGTATTGATAGCTTTTCTCCCGCACGGATCAGTAAAGACCCCGGATCCACCGCACCTATCTCAGCGACGCTGATCGCGGGACCCGCAACCTTTCGCACGTGAACATCGAACGTCTTGAAGTGGCTCTGGAGTTGTCACTCGCCGATCTGTTCGTGCTGATTGAGCATGAGTTTTCGACATGCTCCTGCAAACCCTCGCATCGGTCGACTTCGGAACGATGTCCTTCGACCGTGACTTCGCTCGCCAACGTGATCGCCAAAGGGCATAATCAGAGGCAGTGAAGCTTCTTGTTCGAACGACTCTAAGGAAAACGATGCCGTCCGATCCTCGCAATGACTGTCTGTTCAGCCTCCGTGCGGGCAGTCCGGTACGACGACCCGACTGGCGGATCCGGGAGGCCCGACGACTCCACCGTCGGCGGCAGTCGAAGCTTGGCGTCCCGCGCCGGATCGTCGGCGATGATCTCGTCATCCAGCTTCTGGTGCTCTGTCATGGCTGGAAGTGGGTGCCGCCCCGGCCCGAGGAGTTGCCGGCAATCGAAGCGGCCCTGCGCTGGCACGCGACGGCATCCCCGCATGCCCGGTTCGCGGTGGAGACCCGACTGCTCGCCGGCGAGTCCGATGCCGTCATCGCGGACCACGTCGGTCTCCCCCCGGACGTGATCCGGTTTCACGAATTGCTGCATTTCCACTGCCGGGACCGTCTGCACGTCCGATCGTTCATCATGAACACCTTTCTCGAGAGCGGCAATCTCACCCCGTCCCGCGCGGTCGTGCTGCGGCGTGTGGCCTACTTTCGCGGTATGGCGTTCCTGGGCGAGATTCTCGACGCCCTTGCCGACCCGAGACCGATCCCGAAGTGCGAGTCGGCGACCCTGGCCGAGTGGGAGGCGGCGATCGACCGGGCCGAATGGCGTCGCTGGTTCGCCCTTCAACAGCTGTCCCCAATCAGTCCGATCAACTGCGAAAAACAACCGGCTCTCCTCAAGTCGGTCAAGGGCCGGCGATCCCGGTACCGGTACGCCCGAGATTCCGTCACGATTCCGATCATGATCGGTCCCGCCAGGGAACCAATTCTTCGCAACCCGGCCGTAGCCGACACCGCGCCAGCCCGTTCGACCATCGGCGATTCCCAAGCCGCGTAACACTTCCATTCGCCGAGAGATTTTCGCGAATTCCACGAGGAATCGAGACTTTTTCCGCCCATTCGCCGGTGCGCGATCCTGCGCAGGAAATTTTTCCACGATTCTCGACTATCCATTTTCCCTCGTTCGGTTTACGTTCGTTCCCGGGTCGAATCCGCGACAACGAAGTGACGGACGCACCCGTGCGCAACAGGATCTGCGCAAGTACGGAACGGACTCCTTTTCCAATGCCGTAGGGCCGGCAATGCCCCAACCTCCTCATCGGGGCGGCAGGCCGAAAGACGATTCGATCGGATGCGCAAGTCCGCCCGGAACCCGAACAGCGAGCCGGAATTCGGCCCGCCCAGCCGTCCGTACACCCGGGTGGTCCGCCGCGCCGGCCGGGCCGTCCGGGACTACACCCCTGCCGGCCCGCTCGCGGACGCCCTGCACGCGGACGCGGAGCGTGCCCGGCTCGCGGACGCGGCCCTGCAGCAATCGCTACGGGATCTGGACGACGAGTTCCGCCCCGTCGTGACCACGTTGAAGGCTTATCTCCGCGCCGTTCAGGCGCGATACTCCGCGTTCATGCAGACGATCGGCTATCACCGGCCGCGCCGCACATGGAGGAAACGTCGCATGTCGGTCGAACAGTATCATCGGTTGGTCCACCAGAACGCCCGAACGGCTGGCCACGACGACCATGTCGGGGTCACCGACCTCGGCCAGACCGCGCGCGAAGCCTGGTTTCGACTCGTCGTGGATGCGACGGGCGCCCCAGCGGCCCCAGTTCCGCCGCCATCGGGCGATTCGGCCCCGCCGGTCGACTCCAGGCTTCAGACCGAAGCCGCACTGCGCGAGGAATGGGAACTGCAGCGCGCCGCCTGGTCCGAGCCGGACGACCCGCCGGTTCTGCGGTTGATGGTCGACGCGCTCGTCACCGTGTGGCTGCAGCGCGAATACCTGGTACTGCGGACGGCCGCCGTCGCCGCCCACGGGCCGCCCGAGATGCTCGCCCGCTACCGGGCGATGACGGACGACGCGAATCGCTTGATCGCGCGGTTCCTCCGAAACTTGGAAGAGGCGCGAATCCGCCGAACGGAATGGGAAATGAGGAAACTCCGACTCGAGGAATTGCAGCGCGAAGTTCGCCGGACGCGAAAGAACCCGAACCGAAGACCCAGGCGGAAACCGGTCGAGGGCGATCCCTTGCTCGACCCGAAGAAGAACGAACAGGCCTACGAGGAGGCGATGGCGTGGCTCCGGGACCGGGACTCGGCATTCGCGACCGAAACGAGCGGCGAGCCGATCGACCGGGATGCCAATCCATTACGGTCATCCCCGGATTCCGATCCGGCCGTGGTCGAGACACAGCCGGAACCCCGTGGACGCGAATGAGCGATCCGATCGGTACTTCGGCCCGGGCCGCGTGCCCGTGAATCGATCGCCGTCCGGCCGACTCACATGATGTCGAGGCAACGCATGTCCCACGACCCGCGTGACCGCCCGGAGCGGGACTCGGATATCTTCGAGTTGCCGCTGACGGAAAGGCAGCGTTTGTCCCTGTCGCTCTGTTCGAGCATGCCCGTTTCCATCAGCCGGATGCTGCGCGACGCCGCGCCCGGTCCCGTCCGGCTGCGGCTGTCGGAATACGAACTCCGGAATCTGGCTCGTCGTCTGGAGTGGATGACGGAGGAATCGAAGTTCCCGCACACCCGGCGGCTGGAGGCGATCCAGGTCCGACTGCGCCGGATCCTGCGCGTTCGCGACGCCGAAACCGCGCTGCGTGAGGAGCGGGACTCGCTGCGGTGGGCGCGGGACCAGACCGCGAACGGAGGCTGGCTCGGCCGCGGTCAGGGGCCGGCCCCGGATCGCGTGCCGGGCCGGCTCTACCAGTTCCGGGTCGAATTGGAGGGAGTCGACCCGCCGATCTGGCGCCGGCTCCAGGTCGAGGACTGCACGTTGCGGATGTTTCAGTCCATGCTCAACCGTGCCATGGGCTGGACCTGGGACATCCGCATGCACTGGTTCGAGATCGACGGCGAGACCTACGGGCCGCCCCAGTTCTCCTTCGGCAACGACCGCGACGACCGTTGGCGCAACGAGCGGGCGGTCTACCTTCACCAGTTGTTTCCCGGCCCCATCGTATCGTGTGCGATCGTGCCCGACTGGTTCCGGCCCCGGCAGTTCGGTTATGTCTACGACCACCTTGCGCTCTGGCGGCACGCGGTCACGCTCGAGGCGATGCCGGAGTGGATCTTCGACTGCGAATACCCGATCTGCCTGGACGGGGCGCGGGCCTGCCCGAACGA
>JALHPZ010000032.1 GCA_022842245.1 Gemmataceae bacterium | reverse complement strand
CTGTCATCGCGACGGCTCCGGCGTGGGAATGGGTTTTGGTGTGGTAACCTCCCCTTGTACCAACACTTGAGCCGTCGCGCTATTCTGTCTCGCTCAACCAACGTGAAAGATCCGGGCTAATCCTCGTCCGCAGAGGAGTCGGGGGCGAGTTGATACTTTCGGACGAGTTTGCGGACGGTGGCGCGGGCGAGTCCCAAGCATCGCGCAGCCGCGAGTCGGTTGCCATTCAGTTGCTTCAGCACTTCTCCAACGAGCGAGGGTTCGACTTGTTCGAGTAATTGCTGGTAGAGATCGGCCGGTTCGTGTTCCGCGCGGTTGGCCATTCGCCCGTTCGTCCATTCGCGTACGATGTCGGCAAGTCGATCGTCGATAGTTGGCAAACCAAGCGAGTCCACGGCATTGGGCAGGTGTCGCGGCAGGATCAGCCCGCCGCGGGCTTCGATGGCGGCGCGCTCGATGGCGTTCCGGAGTTCGCGGACATTGCCGGGCCAGGTCCTCCGTTCCAGCGCGGCGATCGTCTCGGCAGCGAGACTGGCAGACGGCGCGAATCGGGCCAGGAAGACGGACGCGAGCAGAGCCGTATCGCCCGCGCGATCTCGCAGCGCGGGGACGTGAATTGGGAAGACGTTCAATCGGAAGTAGAGATCATGGCGGAACTTGCCGTTCGCCACGGCGGCCGCGAGGTCGACGTGGGTCGCCGACACGACCCGGACATTCACGGAGCGCATCGCGGTCCCGCCGACGGGTAGCACCTCCTGTCGTTCAAGAACCCGTAACAGTTTGGCCTGTACTTCGAGCGGGATATCGGCGATCTCGTCGAGGAAAACGGTGCCGCCGTCGGCCAGGACGAACAGTCCCTCGCGGGCGCGGTCGGCACCGGTGAAGGAGCCGCGGACGTGGCCGAAAAGTTCGCTCTCGACGAGATTGGGATTCAGAGCCGCGACGTGGACCGGTAGAAACGGTTTGTCGCGTCGCGAACTATTCGCGTGGATGGCGCGGGCCACGAGTTCCTTGCCCGTGCCGCTCTCGCCGGTCACGAGTACGCACGCCTCCGTTGGCGCGACCAGTGCGATCCGCTTGAAGACGGACTGAATCGCCGCGCTGCGGCCGAGCATTTCGCCCGCGCCGGCGTCGTCGTCGGGGACGGTCGCAGCCGGTGCCACGGTGGTGGCACGGGCTGCGGCCTCGAGTGCCTGATCCAGATCGAAGGGCTTGGCGAGGTAGTCGAACGCGCCGCCTTCGACGGCCTTGACCGCCGTTGCAAGGTTTCCATGCGCGGTCATGACGATGACGCGAACTCGCGGCGCGGCGGCCATCAGCCGGGGCATCGCCGACAATCCGTCTTGTCCGGGCAAGCGGACATCCAGAAATATCACGTCGGGCGACTTGGCCGCGGCGATCCTGAGGCCGTCTTCCGAGGTCGCCGCGACGTGAACGGTGTAACCGGCTTTTTCGAATGCCCGTCGGAGGGCCCAGGCGATCGCCTCTTCGTCGTCAATGATGAGGATGGTATGCGGCATTCGGATTCGGGGCGCTCACGCGACGATGGCATCGATGACGCGCCCATCGCAAAGGGAGACGGGGCGGTTGAGCTTGTCGCGGATTTCCAGGTGCGGGTCGACGCCAAGCAGGTGGTAGATCGTGGCCGCGAGGTCGGCCGGCGACGTCGGATGCGTGGCGGGTTCCGCGGCATACTTGTCGCTGGAACCGTGGATCGTGCCGCCTCGAACGCCTCCGCCCGCGAGGACGGTCGTGAAGAGTTGGCCCCAGTGGTCGCGTCCATCGCGGCCCGCACCCGCGCCGCCCACGACGGACTGTCCGACCTTTGGCGTACGCCCCATTTCACCGGTCCAGACGACAAGCGTATCGTCCAGCATTCCTCGATCCTTCAGGTCGTCGAGCAGCGCGGAGGTCGCCTGATCGGTAACGGGGCAGAGGCGGGTCTTGAGGTCGACGAAATTGCGGTTGTGGGTATCCCAGTAGACGCTGACATTGGTGATCCCATCGTTGGGCCAGAAGACGGTGACAAGCGGCACACCGGCTTCGACGAGTCTGCGCGCCTGAAGGACGGATTGCCCGTGCCGGTTCATGCCGTAGCGTTCGCGCACCTTGATGGGTTCGCGGGCGAGATCGAAGGCTCGCGTCACTTCCGGCCTCGCAAGCAGGGAGAAGGCCCGCTGGTAGTGCGACGCCATCGCGCCGATTTCCAGCTGTGATTCCATACCGAGAACTTGCTTGTCGAGCCGTTCCAGCAAGGCGGCTCGCTCGTCCATGCGGTCCATTGGCGTATCGCTGGACAGCGCGAATTCGCCGACGCGGTAATCGGGCTTCGATGCGTCCGCATCGATTCGCATGGGGTTGTGGAGCGGTCCCAGCCAGCCAGCCCCCTGGCCGTGGCTCGATTCGACAAACCGCGGCGCGCCGTCGGGGACGATCGGCATCATCGAGACATAAGGCGGCAATGGTCCGGTACCGCGACCGATCTTGGAGAGAATCGCACCGTAATTGGGCCAGTCGTCCGACAACGGTCCGGGTGGGGCCGGTTTGCCGGTGAGCAGGTGGTGCGTGGCCGTGGTGTGATTGACGTCGTTGTGCGTCATGGAGCGTATGAGGCACAACTCGTGGGCACGCTTGGCCAGCATCGGCAAATGTTCGCTAATCTGCAGGCCGGGCACGCTGGTGGCGATCGGCTTGAACTCGCCTCGAAAGACATCGGGGGCGTCGGGTTTCAGATCCCAAGTGTCTTGCTGTGCCGGGCCGCCCCACATGAATAGCACGATGCAGGACCGCGGCCGTCGCCGCGCCGGGCTGGCCAAGAGGCTCGGCAAGCCAAGACCAAAGAGACTCAATGCTCCGGCGCGAAGGAGTTCGCGTCGGCGGATCGTGGGATCGAACATGCCTTCAGGATAGCGGAATATACCAAGGAACGCGAGTCCCGGATCACTCCGCTCCCGCCGGTGGAGCCTCGCCGATGATGGGGGCGCGGAGAAAATCCAGTACAGGTCGCGACAGTGTCAGTGTGTCGACCAGTTCGGGGAACCGCAAGTCGCGCATCTCGATCGCCCGTCGGATCAGGAACGGCACCGGGCTGTGGGGGTCGAACTGTTCGAGCATTTGAGTCAGTTCGTACAGGCGGGCATACACATCATCGCGGGATCGAATGGCGCCGAGTGCAGTTCCCGAACCGCCACCCGTGTGCCCACCGGATCGCGCGGGGGTGCCGTCGGCACTCTCCGCCGTATCGTCGCCCGGCGGCGGCGCTCCGCCGCCGCGGAGGCGGAGCACTTCGAGTGCCATTGAGCGGCAGTCGTCAATTGCTTTCTTTAGGCCGTTGAAACCAGGCGAATACGAACCGGCCTTGGCGTCCAGTGTCTCGCCAAGCACTCGGAGCTCATCTAACGCCTCGCCGATGTCGGACTCGATTTCGCGGATCGCTTCGATCTGCGCATCGGATGCGGCGGTCACCGCGGCACGAAACACTTCCGGCGGAACTTGAGCGGGGATCGAATCATACGACTGGCAGCTGGCAAACGACACCTCCGCGCCTTCCGCCGTATCGATCAGAGGAATCGAGCGCACGGTGTTAGGAAATCGGGGTTGGTTGATTTCGTCGTCGATGAACACGAACGGCGCGATGCGGCCCTCCATCTCGTCCGGGTCGTCGGGGCTTTCGATGACCGGATGCATCCGATCCCAACATTCCTCGCAGAGCCGGCGGGTGAACCGCAGACCGTCGCGCAGGCCGGCGAAGCCGTGGCGCTTCGTCAGGGCCTCGATCAGCGGCATGGCGACGGTGAGGTCCTTGCCCGTCTTGGAAAAGTACTCTTTCGCGAAACCGATGACCTTGTCCCATTGGGGCGTGATTTTCGGTTTCTCGGCCATGGCGGGGTTGCGCCGGTCCTCTTCCGAGAGGTCGCGTTCAGGGTCGAAGTCTTCGCGGTACTCCTTGAGTTTGTTCCGGTCGAGAATGCTGGGCCGCTTGCCGGCGGGTTCGTCATCGCTGATGGGTGCCAGCAGCGGTTCGGGATCGAAGACCGTGGGCGTGGACATGGCCGGCTCCGGTGGAAGCGGGGACGCGTTGAGATATTACCAGCCCGGCGACGGGTGGGAACGGGTGGGAACGGGCGGAACCGCGAACTTTTTCGCTGGCGACGCCGGTGCGGGCTGCCTATTCCTACCCGCTATCCGTTCCCGTCGAGGTCGCTCGCGGATGGTGCCGACGCTTTTCGCCCTGACATTGTTCGCCGCAGCGGCGCTATCGTTCCTCGTGCAACCGATGGTCGGCAAGCACTTGCTTCCGGCGTTGGGTGGCACGCCGGGCGTGTGGAACAGTTGCCTGGTTTTCTTCCAAGCCGCGTTGCTTGTGGGGTACGGCCTTGTGTACGGGCTGTCGCGGATCGGTTTCCGCGCCCGGCTGGCGATCCACGCACTCATGCTCGCCGGCGCCGGCGGTGCGATTCTCTTCGGCGGCCGGCTCGTGCCGAACGAGTCCTGGCTGCCCACCGACAGCGAGACGCCGACGATCGCGGTGCTTGCGGTGCTCGCGGCCTGCGTCGGGGCGCCTTATCTCGTGCTCGCGATGACGGCACCCCTCGTGCAAGCTTGGTACGCGCGACTGGGTCGAGACCCGTATCCGCTTTACGCGGCCAGCAACCTCGGCAGTTTCGCCGGTTTGCTCAGCTACCCGTTCCTCGTCGAGCCTGCACTCCCGCTTGCGGCGCAGCGGGAGTGGTGGATCGCTGCCTTCGCCGTCGCGGCCGCACTCGTCCTCGCGTGTGGAGCATTGGCGATGCGCGGCCACACGGTCGCCGTGGCGGCGGTCACTTCCGAACCGGGGCCGACCTGCGGCCGCATCCTCAAATGGATCGCGCTCGCCGCGCTCCCCTCCAGTCTGCTGATGAGCGTGACGACGCATCTCACGACCGACATTGCGCCGGTGCCGCTGCTCTGGGTCGTGCCGCTGGGGCTGTATCTCTTGAGCTTTTCGATTGTGTTCGCGCGATGGACCCCCGCGATGCGTCGCATCGTCGGCCGGTTGACACCCATGGCGCTCTGCTTTCTGGCTGTGGCCTTGCTCACTCGGGCCAACACACCGATGATCCTCGTCGGTGGAGTCCACCTCGGGGCGTTCTTCCTGGTCGCGCTGCTCTGCCATGGCGAACTCGCCGCCGACCGGCCCGCCCCCGCGCATCTGACCGGTTTCTACTTCTGGCTCTCGACTGGCGGCGTCTTGGGAGGCCTGGCCAATGCGTTTCTCGCGCCATGGCTCTTCGCGCACGCCGGCAATGTCGAATATCCCCTCGCCATCGTTCTTGCGGGCCTTGTGCGCCCTCCCTCCGCCGCCGTCGGCGTGCGATGGAAGACGGCCGATGGAATCTGGCCCTTCGCCCTCGGCGCTCTGACGGCCCTGCTCGTCGTCGGCGTCCCCGCGCTCCTTCCCGTCCAGCCCGGCACCGATCCCGACGATCCCCTCGACCGGCTCGTCCGCGGCGGGCTTTCCTTCGGCCTCCCGGCGGCGTTCGCCTTCGCACTCGTTTGGCGACCTGTGCGCTTCGCCCTCTGCCTCGCTGTTCTTCTGGCTGTCGGTTCCCTCGCGCCGAACCCGCACGGGACAATCCTCGAAACGCACCGCGATTACTTCGGCACCCTGCGCGTCGCCCGCAGCGCCGACGGCAGCTTCCACCGGATCGTCCACGGCACGACGCTCCACGGCCAGCAGAAATGGCCCTTCGAGTCGCCGCCCGAACCGGCGACCTATTACCATCGCAAGGGGCCGTTTGGCCGGTTGATGGCAATGCTGCCGCCGGACCGTCGCACGCGGGTCGCGGTCGTCGGGCTGGGCTGCGGGGCCACCGCCGCCTATGCCGAGGCGGGCCAGCGTTGGACCTTCTACGAGATCGACCCCGCGGTCGCGCGCGTGGCCCGGGACGAGAGGTATTTCACCTTCCTGAAATCCTGTCCGGCCGAAACCGAGATCGTCCTCGGAGACGCCCGGAGGCAACTGCGTCGCGCTCCCGACGGCGAGTTCGATCTGATCGTCCTCGACGCGTTCAGTTCCGACGCCGTGCCGGTGCACCTGCTCACGCGCGAGGCGTTCGATCTCGTATTCGCCAAACTCCGGCCCGGCGGCGTCGTCGCGTTGCACGTCTCCAACCGCTATCTGGATCTACCGCCGCTGGTGGCCCGCACAATCGTCGCGACGAACCCGAATCGCACGATCGTCGTCGACGACGATCTGCCGACGGACGAGGGCACACGCAGCGGTCAGACGGCATCGACGTGGATCGGGGTTTTTCCGAAAGACGGGAATTGGAAACTTGATCTGCGATGGCAGCAGTTACCGTCCACCGTCGGACCGATCTGGACCGATGACTTTTCCAACCTTCTCGTGGCCTGGCGTCGCGACGATTGAGCGAGGGACTCACCGTTCCAAATTGACGGTCGAAACGTTGATCAGCGCCAACAACGGATCCCACGCCAGGCCGACAGCGAGCACGGCGGCCGCCAGTACGATCGCGAAGGCATTCGCGGCGAAGCCGACGGCGATCGGGCGATCCGAGACCGGTTCGTCGAGTGCGATCGCCTTAATCAGCTTGAGATAGTATCCCGCCGCGACGACGGTGTTGAGGATGCCGATGACGAATGCCACGCGGAGAAACGTGGCAAGCCAGGGCGTTCGAATCGCCTCGTCGGCGGTGTGGAAAAGGGATGCGAAGACTTGGAACTTACCGGCGAATCCGGCGAGCGGCGGCAGTCCGAGCAGGCCGAAGAGGAAGACGATCGCGGCGATGCCGAGAGCCGGCGAGCGGCGCAGGAGGCCGCGGCTGGACTCAAGGGTCGCTTCACCGGTTTGATCGCGGAGAATCGCCGCGATCGTGAAAAAACCGATTGTCATCGGGAGATAGCCGAGCAGATAGTAGAGCAGGGCGGTGACGGCGTAGGGTTGCAGACAGGCGACCGCGAGGAGCATGACGCCGGCGTGGGCGATCGTTGAATACGCCAGCAGGCGATGCAAGTTCGACTGTCCATAGGCCGCCAGGTTCCCGAAGGTCATGCTCAGCAAGGCGAGTGTGGCGAAGACCGCCGCGAACCCTTCGCGCAGCGGCGGGTTCGGCTGCACGGCGGTGAAGCAGAATGTCAGGCGGACCACCAGCCCGAACGCGGCGGCCTTCGAGGCCACGGCCAGGATGGCGGCCACCGCAGCTGATGCGCCCTCGAACACGTCCGGAAGCCAGAATTGGAAAGGAACGACGGCGAGCTTGTATCCCAGCCCGACGAGAATCAGGAACAGAGCGGCCGCGAACGGCAGGTCGAAAGTCTCCGCGATGATCGCGATGGACGCATTAGTCGCCAAATCGGACAGCGACGCGGTCCCCAGCCGGCCGACCAGCAGGCTGATGCCGTAGAGCAGCGAGCCGCTCGCGGCGGCGCCGTAGACCACGTATTTGAGGGCCGCCTCGCTCGCCCGTGCATGGCCTTTGCGGAACCCCGCGAGCACGTAACTCGGCAGGCTGGCCATCTCGATCGCCAGGAAGACCATCAACAAGTGATTGGCCGAAACCATCAGCATCATGCCCAGCGTGGCGCCGAGGACGAGCGCTACGAAGTCCGAGGAATCGTCGACATCCGGGCGACCAGCGATCCGTGCGAGCACGAGCGCCAGCATCGCCGTCAGCAGCAAGAACGCCCGGAGCAGGTTCGCGAACCCATCGAATCGAAGAAGCCCGCGAAAGAGATCGGTGGTCATCCAGTCGGAGAGGGTGATGCCGAACGCGGCCAGGACGAGTGGGATCGCCAGTCGCACCATTTGGACGCGGGCAAATACCGGGAAGAACTTCGCGAACAACGAGCCGGCGATGCCCAGCACGAGCAGCAGTTCCGGCACGAACCGCAGCAGGTCGTGCGCGAGCGAATTCTGGAGGCGGACGACTTCGGTTTCGATGGGGATCACGCCAGGTCCTTCCCGCGAATCCGGGCCTTGAGGACATGTTTGAGGCGGTTTTCGACCTTCTCGTGCGCCTTCTGGATTTCCTTCTCGCCGAGCGTGCGGTCCGGCGCCTGATAGGCGAGGGCGAACGCGAGTGATTTCGTACCGGCGGGGATATTCGGCCCGGTGTAGACGTCGAAGAGTTCGACGCCGGCCAGGAGTTCGCCCCCGGCCGCACGCAACTCCGCGGCCACCGTCTCGGTGGATACGTCGGCTTCGACGACGACCGCGAGGTCCCGCTTCGCCGGCGGGAACGTGGAGAACGGCCGGTAGCCGTAGCGTTGCGGCACGCGCGCCAGCATCGCATCCAGGTGCAACTCCGCCACTAGGACGGCACGGTCCTTGAAGTCGAATGCCTTCGCGGCCTTTGGGTGCAACTCGCCGAACCGGCCGACGACTTCGCCCGCGATCAGCAGTTCCGCCGCCCGGCCCGGATGGAGATACGGCACCGTCGCGATTTTGCGATACGACGGCTTCGACAGGTGCAGGTCGGCTACGAGTTGCTCGACCACGCCTTTCAGGTCGAAGAAGTCGGCGCGGGGCGCGCCCTCGGTCGGCCGGTCCCACGCGGACCCCGCCAGCGGACCCGTCATCACGATCGCCAGCCGCGTCGGTTCGTCGGGCAGGGCGTCGGCCATTGGCAAAAAGACCGGGCCGAGTTCGAAGAATGCGACACGGTCGGTCGATTCGAGGTTGTGCTTCGCCACGGCAAGCAGACCCGGCAGCAGCGTCCGCCGCATCGTCGACCGTTCCGGCGAGATCGGATTCTTCAGGACCACCGCCTCGCCATCGATCCCCAACTTCGCCTCGGCCTCAATCGAGGACAGCGAATAGGTGATCGCCTCGAACAGGCCGAGTTCGACCAGGACATCGCGGACGCGGTCTTCGAGTTCGAGAGTGCGATTGCCAGTCGGCGCGGGCATCTCCTGCGCGAGTCGCGATTCCGGCAATTTGTCATACCCGCTCACCCGCGCCAGTTCCTCGATTATGTCGGCCGCGCCGGCCTGGATGTCCAACCGCGTCGGTGGGACGGTCACGGTCCAACCCCAAAGCGTCGGCTCGACGCGGAACTGCAACGCCGTCAGAACGCGTTCGACCTCCTCGCCGGGAAGTTCAAAGCCGAGGACTCGGTGGATCTCGGTCTTGTTCAATTCGATGACGCGTGGCGGAATCGGCGCGGGATAGTTGTCCACGATATCCGCAAGGACCTGTCCGCCGGCAAGACGATGGAAGAGTTGTGCCGCGCGCCGCGCCGCGGGTCCGACGACCTCGGGATGCACGCCCTTGCTGAATCGGGTGCTCGCCTCGCTGAAGAGGTTGAACTTGCGAGCCGTTTTGCGGACGGAAACGAAATCGAAGCTGGCCGATTCGAGAAGGATGGTTTTGGTCGAGGGGGTCACTTCGGTTTCGAGGCCGCCCATGACGCCGGCGAGGGCGATCGCGCCGGTGGTGTCGGCGATCACGAGGTCGTCCGGTGAAAGTTCGCGGTCCTGGCCGTCGAGCGTCTTGAGCGTCTCGCCCGGCTTCGCCGATCGAACGATGATCGTCGGTGTTTTGCCGCCGGCTCGCTTCACCAACGCATCGTAGTCGAACGCGTGCAGCGGCTGGCCGTACTCGAGCATGACGTAGTTCGTGATGTCGACGGCGTTACTGATGGGCCGCATGCCGGCGTAGCGGAGGCGCGAGCCGAGCCAGCGGGGGGCCGGGCCGATGGTCACGTCACGGATGATGGTGGCGGAGTAGCGGGCGCAGAGTGTCGGGTTCTCGATCTCGACCGTGACAGAGGCCGGGACGTCGAACGTCGGCACGGTCAGGTCCGGCTCGCGGACGGTCGCGCCGGTGAGGGCGGCGACTTCGCGGGCGATGCCGAGCAGCGAGAGGCAGCGGGCCATGTTCGGCAGCACGTCCAGTTCGACGACGATGTCGCCGAGTAGATCCTGGAGCGGTGTGCCGGGGGCCGGGTCGGCGTCGTCGAGAATGATGATGCCGTCGTGGTCCTCGGCGATGCCGAGCTCGAAGTTCGACATGCACATCGCGTCGTTGTCGATGCCGCGGAGTTTCTTTGGCTCGAGCGTGAAGACGGTCTTCTTGCCGTCTTTGTCGGTGTAGAAGTAGCGCGAGCCTTTGAGGCCAAGAACGACCTTCATGCCGCTCTCGCCGGGCGCGATGTTGGGTGCGCCGGTGACGACGGTCTTGGGAGCGGCGGCACCGTAGTCGACGGTGACGAGTTTCAGCTTGTCGGCGTCGGGGTGCTTCTCGATCTTCAGTACTTTCGCGACGACGACTTTATCGCGATCCCAAGGGAGGCCGGCGTTCTCCGGCTTCACTCGCAAGCCGTCGGGCACGGGCAAACCGTAGACGAACACGCCAGCCGATTCGAGTCCGGCGAGGGTGAGTCGTTCGACGAGTTCGGCGGGGTTGGGGGGCAGATCGACGTAGTCCCTGAGCCACGCGAGAGGCACGAGCATCTTCGGTTCCTTGGCGCTTCGAATCCGTTCATGCTATGGACCGCGCGTCGGGGCGGAGAGGTTCAGGGCGCCATCAAAACACCGGCGACGGCGGCGTTGACGAGCGTGGCGAGGAATCCGCCAAGCAGCGCCTTCATCCCGAGGCGGGCGAGATCGCCGCGGCGTTCCGGCGCCATTGCGCCGATGCCGCCGAGTTGGATACCGATGGATGCGAAGTTGGCGAACCCGGTGAGGGCGTACGCGGTGAGGGCTACGGAGCGCGGGTCCATCGTGCCCTTGAATTTCTCGGAGAGCACGGTGTAGGCGACGAATTCGTTGAGGACGAGCTTGGTGCCGAGCAGTTCGCCAACTTTGGAAACGTCCGCGCCCGGCACGCCCATGAGGCTCGCGATCGGGGAGAAAAGCCAGGCAAATATCATTTGCAGCGAGAGAGGGGCGTTCCAGCCGAAGTGGCCTTGCAGGCCGAGCGATCCGTCCAGTTTCCCAAGCAGGTGGTTGAACAACGCGATGAAGGCGATGAAGGCGATGAGCATGGCCGCGATGTTGAGGACGAGCTTCATCCCCTCGCCGGCACCGTCGGCGGCGGCGTCGAAGACGTTCGCGTGGACGCGTTCGACGGGGGTTTTCACGACGCCGCGCGTCTCGGGGATCTCGGTTTCGGGCAGGAGGATCTTGGCGATGTAGAGTCCGCAGGGCGCGGCCATGACGCTGGTGGCGAGGATGGCGGTGGCCTGCTCCGCCATGCCGATGGAGTTCAGCATGCCGACGTAGGCGACCATGACCCCGCCGGAGATCGTGGCCATGCCGCCGACCATGAGCGCGAGCAATTCGGACTTGGTCATGCGGGCGACGTACGGCTTCACGATGAGCGGCGCCTCCGTCTGGCCCATGAAGACGTTGGCGACGCCGGAGAGCGTCTCGGCTCCGCTCGTGCCCATCACCTTCACCATGAGCTTTGCGAACACGGTGACGATGAACTGCAACACGCCAAGGAAATAGAGCACGGTGAAGAAGGACGACACGAAAATGACTGCGGGCAGGGCCTTGAAGGCGAAGATGAAGCCGGTGGGTTTGGAACCGTCCGCGAGGCTGCCGAAGACGAACTTCGCGCCCTCGTCGGTGAAGTCGATGAACTTCTGGATCGCTTCGCTGACGGCGCGGAATCCTTCGTAGACGGCGTTGTTTTGAAGGATGAGCGCGGCCAGGACGATTTGAAGAAGGAAACCCGCGCCGACAGTGCGCCAGTTGATGGCACGCAAGTTCGACGAGAAGAACATGGCGACGCCGAGGAAGAACGGCACGCCGAGGATGGCGCGCGTCCGAGCGTCGAGGGCGTCCGGGGCGAACGAGACGAAGGCGAGCACGGCGGCGAGGCCGAGCGCGATCGGGATGCGGGGCGACATGGGTCTCTCGCGGGACGGTACGGATGAGAGGGATGGCAATCAACGTATGCACGGTAGCGAAAATGGTCAGCGGAGCGGTTAGGGCGGTCGGGGGAACGGTGCGGGCGATCGGATCGCGAAGGGGCGGGAGTTTGGCGGGACTTTGCCGCGCGGACGGGCGGGGTGAACTAGGGGAACGGTAGCGGTTCCCCCTCGAGCCTTCCGCCATGACGTTGCAGTCCCGCGCCGGCCGTGCCGGCACGATCGTACCGATGCTCGCGGTCTGTTGCGTGGTGTTGTTCACCTTCGTGGCGCTCGCGATCGACATCGGCATGTTGTTGGTCGCGCGGAGCCAATGCCAGAACGCCGCCGACGCTGCAGCGCTCGCCGGGGCGCGCATGCTCGACAACCGCTATCCGACCGGGAGCGACCCGACGGCGTACGATAACCGACGCGGCGACGCAGAGGCGAACGCCCGCGCCGTCGTGGCCGCGAACCAGTTTCTGAACGACCGCTTCGCGGCCACGCGCGTCCGCGTCGCGCGGGCCGGCCTCTACGATTTCGACCCCGCGACCGAACGATTCGGGGCGTATTTTCCCACCACCAAGCCCACCGGCAAATCGTGGACGGCGATCGAGGTCGAGGTCGACGGCGAACAGCCGGCGTACTTCGCGCACGTCCTCGGCATTGCGACGCTGCCGACGTCGGCGCGGGCCGTCGCGGCCCACCGGCCGCGCGATATCGCGCTCGTACTCGACCTCTCCGGTTCGATGCAGTTCTCCAGCTGGACGCACTGGGAACCGGGCACCGCCGGCTCGAATGATGTCGTCCATGGTCTGCTCAATCCCGACCCGAACCATCCCCGGTTCGGGCACTACTCCCGATACGTGCTCTACCAGACCACAAACCCGAACAAGTCGCTCGCGATGAACCCCAACCCCGACAATCGACCGCATCCGCTGCGCACCACCGCACCGTTCATCGGTGGCACGGGCGAAGTTTTCGCCCCGAACAACCACACGATCGATACCCCCTCCGGTCCGCCGCTCGTGCGCGATTTCCTGTACGCACCGTCCGGTACGATCACCTCGGCCGACTCGCTGCGAAACGCATTCCAGCGTTGGGACCCGCCGGTCGTGTCGCCGGGGAACGCGTTCGCATACATTCCACCGACTTACGACTGGAGCGGGTATTCCGCGAGCGAACCAGTGCCGGCGCCGCCGAACTTCGCCGAACAGACGAACGACCCGGTGCCGTATCTCGGCGACCGCCATCCGCGCATCGGTGGAACGTCGGGCGTCGCCCGGCACGCCGCCGACCTTCTGCTGGCGTCGGCGACTCCGCGCGCCATCCTCGCCTCTCGGCCCGCGCTCGCCAACGGCAACCGCGTGGAGGGCGGCACCGACTGGTCGAAATATCGCGACGACGGCTGGGAGCGCCACGGCTACGACCTCGACGTGGCCGCGTATCGCGCCAACGGCTACGCCTTCACGACGCTGAACGGCGCACAGTTCCTCGGCTACTCGATGGGGCCGGGGTACTGGGGGAAGACGTTTTTCCAATGGCCACCCGACCCGCGCTGGGGCGGCGGCAGTGGTGCCGTCCGACCCGACATGCCGTTGGCGACGAATCCGGCGAAGGACACGGCCGGCAACTGGATCGCCGATTGGCGCCGACGGTTCTTCCTGCGCGGGACAAGCCCCGACACCGGCTCGCCGGCGAACTACCTGCACTTCGATCCGCAGGTCGACAACGACGCGACCGCGAGCGGAACGCAGAACATCAACCAGGCGCTGCTGCGTTCGACCGTCGGCCACGTCCTGCGCGATGCGGGAACAGGTACGAACCGCAACTACCGTATCAACTATCGCGCCGTGCTCGCGTGGCTAAAGACCGGGCCGCAGGTGTTGCCGCCGAACCTGCGCGCCGGCCGCGTGCTGTACTACGCCGCGATCCCGGACCACGTGGACGACGCGGCCGCCGACCCGGACCAGCGCTTCTGGCGGCACTACATCGACTTCGTGCTGGGCTATACGGCGAACACGTCGACGTACGATCCGCGCTTCAATCTCGCCGGCGTCGAACAGATCCCGTGGCCGGAAGGACAAACGATCTCCATCGGCGCGACGTCGGCGTTCGACCCGGACGGCAGCGGGCCGCTCCCGCCGAACCCGCTGCCGTACCTGAACTACTCGGACAACCCCAACCGGCCGCGCATGCACTTCTGGTTCGGCCCGGCCACGATGGTCGCGTTCCTGGCGACGCGCGCCCCGGCAAAGAACTGGCTGCCCGGCACGGCGCACGAAGCCCAGAACTGGCAGCTCAAGGTCGGCGTGCAATCGGCCCTCGAAGACATCAAGAACAACCACCCGAACGACCACGTCGGCCTCGTGTTCTTCGGCTACCCGCACTACACCGCCCCGCGCGTGCCGGTCGGCCAGGACTGGCTCGCCCTGCGGAACTCGCTCTTCTTCCCGCGCACGTTGTTGAATCAACTACCGACGAACCCCGCGGCGGAGTTGCGCCCCTTCAACACCGGCTTCGGCTCGGCGCTCGCCGGCAACCTGCCGAACGCCAACGGCCAGACCGATCCGAACACCGGCCTCGCGCTCGCTTTCAACGCCCTGCGCCGCTCCGCCGCCGGCGGCACCGGGCGCCACGGCGCGGCCAAACTCGTCCTCTTCGAAACCGACGGCGTGCCGAACGCCTACCTGAACTTCCTCCTCGGCGGATCGGGCGAGAACACCTCCTACTCGCACGACGGCACCGGTGCTACGCGCCCCAACGGCGACCCCGACGTCCTTCAGCGCGCCTACGACGTGGCCATCCAGTTCGCTCGCGAAACCGACCAGGGCGGCCACTCGCTTCCTAACGCCCCGGCGCGGCTGTATCCCATCGCCTTCGGCGACCTGTTCAGCTCGAACAGCTCATTCAAAAACTCCGCCCTTGGATTCCTCGGCACGCTGGCCCACCACGGCCAAACGGCCGAACGGCCCACCGATCCGTTACCGACCAACCAGATCATCACCGGCCCCTTCCAGACCCGCATCGACAACCTGCGCTACACCTTCGAACGCATCCTCCAGAGCGGCGTCCAGGTGACGCTCGTGGAGTAGCGGCGAGGGCCACAATGGGGTCGGGTCGCCGGGGAATGATTCCGCCGCTTCCGCGCCACCCTCCGGCGGAATCATTCCCGATTTTCGGAACCATACTGGCCCGATAAGGACTTACGTCGATTTCGAGTCATTACCTTGAACCTGCGTTGCATCGGTGGAACGGGCGAATCCGTTCGCTCCCGGCTCTTTGATTAGACAATCATATAATCGTTTGTTATTTGGGCGAAGTTTCCAGACCTGCCTTTAGACGGCGATCTCCGTCTTTCAAATCTTCCCGAACGGCATTTCGCTCCGGCGTGAGCTACACTGCCAGCATGAATCCTGCGGTGTCGTTTGAAAATGTCCGCAAGGACTACCCGCTCGGCGCGCTGGGGCGCACGAAGCTCCTGGCCGTGCGCGGCGTCAGCCTCGCCATTCCGCAGGGGTCCGTCTTCGCGCTGCTCGGGCCGAACCGGGCGGGCAAGACGACGCTCGTGAAAATGCTGCTCTCGCTGACGAAACCGACCGCCGGCACCATCCAACGGCTCGGCCAACCGATCGCGGAGCGCAGCACGCTCGGGCGCGTCGGCTACATGCACGAGAACCACGCCTTCCCGCGCTATCTCTCGGCCGCGGACGTGCTGCACTTCTACGGCGGCCTCTCCGGGCTATCCTCCGAGGAGTTGCCGGGCAAAGTCGACCGGATGCTCGAGCGCGTCGGCCTCGCCGACCGCCGGCACGACACCATCGCCCGCTTCAGCAAGGGCATGGTCCAGCGGCTGGGGTTGGCCCAGGCGATCCTGAACGAACCGGATCTGCTGATACTCGACGAACCGACCGAAGGCCTCGACCTGACCGGTCGGAAACTGCTGCGGGAAGTCGTGCGCGGCATGAAGGCGGCCGGGAAGACGGTGCTGCTCGTGTCGCACGTGCTGCCGGAGGTCGAGGAGTTGTGCGACGAGGCGGCGGTGATCGTGGGCGGAACGCTCGCATTCCGGGGCACGATCGCCGAGTTGAAGAAAGATCGTTCGCTGGAAGCGGCCCTGCAAGGCCTCTACGAATCGGGGGCCGCGGCATGAACCTCGCCTTTGCGATCCGCACGCTGCGCTGGATGGTGCGCGACACCTTCCGGCAGTCCGTCGCGACGAAGCTCTTCTGGGCGATGCTCGCCATCACCCTCCTCTGCACGCTCTTCTGCCTGAGCATGACCGTGACGGGCGACACGCCGTCGAGCGGGAAGGACTACGACGCCGGCGGGTTCATCACGCCGGCGCAGGCGAAGGAACTCGGCGAGGAGAAGGTCAAGAAGGAGAAGTTGAAGGTCGTTTCGGGCGAAGTCTCGTTCGGCTTCGGCCTCATGACCGTGCCAGTGGCGCGCTTCAAGGACGACGCCGTGCGCTACGTCCAGATCTGGCTCGCGGCGATCCTCGCCGACACCGCCGGCGTGCTGCTCGCGCTGCTCTGGACGGCGGGCTTCCTGCCGACGTTTCTCGAACCGCAGTCGGCCACGGTGCTGCTCGCGAAGCCCGCGCCGCGCTGGGCGATCCTGCTCGGCAAGTATCTCGGCGTCGTCCTGTTCGTCGCCGTGCAGGCCACGTTCTTCGTCGGCGCCACCTGGCTCGCCCTCGGCTTCAAGACCGGTGTCTGGAACGGCACCTACTGGCTCGCCGTGCCGCTGCTCGTCCTGAATTTCGGCATCTTCTATTCCGTGTCGGCGTTCCTCGCCGTCGTCAGCCGCAGCACCGTCGTCTGCATCTTCGGCACGCTGCTCTTCTGGCTGCTCTGCTGGACAGTGAACTACACGCACCTCCGCCTACTCGCGCAGCCGGTCGAAGGCCTCGGCCCGATGTCCGGCGTGTTGCTGGATGCGATCTACTGGATCCTACCGAAGCCTTTGGACCTCGGCGGCATCTTCTACGATTCGATGCGCGCGACCGGCTTCGCGGCCCCGGTGCCGGAACTGGACGCCGTGCAGCGGAAGGGCCTCTTCCGGCCGGAGTTGTCGGCGCTCGCGAGCGCCCTGTTCGCCCCGGTGGTGCTGCTGCTGGCGGCGTATGAGTTCAAGTCGACAGATTATTAAAGTCGAAAGCGTGAACCGGGCCGAGGGTGACGGTCGAATGGAAGGTCGGGCCGAGTCCTCGAGGCCCGACTGGGGCGGAATAGACGAACTTCCCGGCAATGTTCGTCGCGATGGCCGGTCCGACGTCCACGATCTCCTTCTTGATTTTTTGCCCCGAATGGGGCAACGGGTTGTTGCCACTGGTGGAGCGCAGCGGAACCCATGGCAACGATGCGGAGACTCTCGCCCCGGCAGGGGCGACGGGACGATGCATTGTCCCTCGACCCCTTCCGGGGTCGTTTTGTGTGACAAGGCTTCCACGGGTTTCGCTTCGCTCCACCCATGGCTACATTCCGCGGCCCCTGCCGGGGCCAAGACTAGGCTCGGAATCCGAACGTCATTGGCGAACGTGTCGGGCCCCCCAAAGCCCGGCCCGACCTACGGTTCTCTTCAGTCCGAAGGACTGGGAGTGCTTAGCCCAGGGCAACGCCCAGGGTGATCGTGTCCATGAAGCGGCAGTCCGAAGGACTGCGACACGAGCCACGTCGATCGCCACTCTGTCTCAGCCCTTCGGGCTGACCGTTTCATTCCCGTGGAACCCAGGGCGTCGTCGCCGAGCCTCCTCGCCCTGGGCTAAGCACTCCCAGTCCTTCGGACTGAAGACGCGGGTGATGGGCAAGATTTCACATGCTTTCAGGACGCTGACCCGTAAACCCGCGCGGGGAGTTGAATTCGCTTCCGGCGAGGAATTGCGGGTAGATTATCGCAATGGATTTCGTTTCCTCCCATTTGACGCGATTGGGATAATCACTTGTTTAACGACGGAGGCTGCTTTGCCAAAAACCCTCTTCACGCCTACGCCTCGCGCGGCCCTCACGGTCGCGGATGTACTCCCTGACGCCGAGCGCGTGTCCGGCGGCGAAGATGAAGATGTGTTTCTGGTCGGAGCGTGCCGTGTCACCTGCCTGTATTGGACCTGCGGAGGAGACTTCGTGTCCAAGCAAATCCTCGGGTGCGTCGCCGCAGTCGAGTCTGGTCTGTTGCGAAGCAAAGACCCGACCGCTGCGGGGGACCGAGTATCCCAAGCAGAAAGCGTTGTTGGCGTAGTCGGGCCGGAAGAAGAAGAGGTCCGCGTCGTCGTGGTGCTTACCCAACGGTTTTGGGGTGTGCTGGTCGATGGCGAGGAAGCCGTGCTGGCAGAACACGTATGAACATTTTCAACTCACTCAATTTATTATTCGGCCGCACGGCTGTTGCGTCTGCGTTCAGCGAGTCAGAACCGGTTCGTTCACACGGACTCTAAGGCTTATGACGATCGTTCGCCTCGGCGTCCGACACGGAAGGAAGTCTCCGGCGAACGGCGCGACGTCAGTCCGCCGGTGGTTGCAACCGACCACCGGTGGACTCACGTCGCGCCGTTCACCAAGTCACAATTGAGCTGAGCCCCCCTCACTCCCCGCCCCGCGTCGCCTCCTGGATGGCGATGTGGCGGGCGAGTTGCGTGACCTGGCGCTGCACGCGGAGGTGGCACGAGTAGAGGAAGAACGACACCCACAGGAACGCCAGCACGAAGAGATACAGGACGACGTCCGCACCGCGGCCGATTCCGAGGAGGTTGGCGAGGGCCTGCGGCAGGCCGGGGTTCAGGATCGCGGCCGTGGCCGTGCCCCACACCACCATGCGCGCGAGGCGCATGCCGCGGCCCCGGGCGCGCGTGAACGACACGATCAATTCCCGCAGCGTGAGGCTGCCCAGCACCGCGACCGCGACCACCTGAAACGTACTCATCGGATCACCTTGCCGATCAGGAACTGCCACGCGACGCGGACGGCGTTCCACGAACTCTGGCCCTTCGCGAGCGTCGCGTCGGAATAGCGGATGGTGACGGGGACTTCGACGTGGCGCAGGCCGAGGGCGCGGATTTCGTCCAATATCTCCGAGGCGTGCGCCATGCGGTCCTGCGTGATGCGGATGCGCGCGGCGGCGCTCCGGGAGAAGGCGCGGAAGCCGTTGTGCGTGTCGGTGACGGCGATGCGGGAGACGAAGCGGGTAAAGAGGACGCCAAGCTTGAGCACGATTCGGCGGGACGCGGGGATGTTCTCGGCGCGGCCGAGGAAGCGCGAGCCGAGGGCGACGTCGGCCGTTCCGGCGAGGACCGGCGCGACGATGGCGGACAGGTCGGCGGGGTCGTGCTGGTTGTCGGCGTCGAAGGTGACGAGGACTTCGGCCCCCTTCGCGCGGGCGAAGTCGAGGCCGGTCTGGAGCGCCGCTCCCTGACCGCGATTGATCGGGTGGCGCAGCACCCAGACGGGGAAGCGGCGCGCGACGGCGGCGGTGTCGTCCCGCGAGCCGTCGTCGACGACGACGACGTTCCGGCAGACGGGCATCAGCCCGGCGAGCGTGACGGCGAGTCGTTCGCCTTCGTTGTAGGCGGCGATGACGGTCCAGACGGACTCGGGCACGCGCGGGTCAGGGCCGGGCACCGGGCACCTCCGGGAAGAGCGTGGCAATCCAGTCTAGCAGGGCGGGGAACGGGCGTTCGCCGACAATCCGCCCGGCGGCGAGGGCGAGTTCGACCTTCGCGCGGAAGTCTTCGGGCGAGCGATCGGTGAAGGTCAGCCCGGCGATGCCGCGATAGGGGCCGAAGCCGGGGTCGTCGCCGAGGACGACGGGCAGCCCGCACGCGAGCGCTTCCTGAACGACGAGCGGGAAGCCCTCGCGGACAGCGGCGGGGAGCACGAACACGTCGGCGGCGTGGTAGAGCGTTTTCAATTCCGATTGCGGCCGAGGGGGTAGGTACTCGACTCCGGGGCGCGGCAGCGGGCCGAGGATCGCGGGGTCGCCGGGGCCGCAGAAGACCAGTTCCCCATTCGGATTCGCAAGGCCCAGCACGAGCGGCACGCCTTTGGTGGCGATGAGCCGGCCGACGAAGAGGACGCGCGGGCGCTCGCACCAGCCGAGCGCTTTCCGGGCGGCGGCGCGTTGCTCCGGCGACGGCGGATGGAAGAGATTCGCATCGACCGGATTGAACAGGAATTCGACATCATTCCGCCGGCGGAACTTCGCGAGCGTGGCGCCGATGCGGGCGTTGTAGACGACGGCGCGGTCCGCCAGCAGCGCGCTGAATCGTCCGACGGTCTCGGCGGCGAGTCGCGCGATCGTGGTCGTGAGGGTCGAGCCGAAGGTCTGGATGCCGCCGTGGTCGGTGAGGATGCTCGGCTTTCCCATCAGGCCCGCGAGGGCGAGGGCGGCGACGGTGCCTGGGAAGAGGAAGCCGTGGGCGTGGACGACGTCGGCGCGGCGGACTTCGCGGTCGAGGACGGAGAGGAGGCGCGGCGAGAAGAGCGGGTAGGGGATGCCGGCGCGGCGTTCGAGGCCGTGCCAGGCGCGGATGCGCTCGACGCGCACTCGTGGTCCGTAATCCGGGTCGAGGCCGCGGCCGGTGCCGTCGCTGGTCACGAGCGTGGCCGTGTGCCCGGCCTGCGCGAGGGCGCGGAGTTCTAGGTCGACGAGATTTTCGACTCCGCCGACGTGGGGCAATGCCAGGTGCGAGACGACGAGCACGTTCACGGCTTCACCCGCAGGACGAGGCAGGTGATGACGAACGGCCGCACGAGCCACGGAAGGAAGCGGAGCGGGCTGCCGGCGCGTGCGTTCGACTGGTGCGGCTTCGCACGGTCTGCGCCGCTGCGGCCACGCAGGCGCTCGCCGAGCGTGCGCAGCATCGCGCCGGAGTTACGCAATAGGCGCATCGCGGCGTAGGTCGTCAGGTTCCCGCAGCGGAGCGTTTCGCCCGCGACGATCACCGTGCCGGGGAACAGCGCGGCCAACTCCGCCGGCGACGGGCGGAACATCGTGTCGATCGGGTCGGCGTGGTACGGAAACTTATGTGGCACCGACACGAACAGGTACCCGCCCGGCTCGACGGCGGCGACGACGGCTCGGCAGATCCGTTCCGGGTTCTCGATGTGCTCGAGGAGGTTGTTGCAGAAGGCCGAGCGGAACTTCCGCTTGCGGAGTTCGTCCTGGAACGCCGGATCGGTGAGGTCGCCGACGAGGTCGACGCCGGGGGCGGCCTGGATGTCGGTATGCACGACTTCGCCGCCGCACGTGGCGAACGGACCGAAGACGTGGCGGTCGATCCAGGGCTGCGTCTGCGCGCGGAACTCGGCGGTGTGGCTGCCGACGTTCAGGGTGGGGAAGATGGCTTCGCCGAGCGCGGCGGCCTGGGCTTCGAACCAGCGGGCCTCACGCGGCAGCATGGTCGCCTCCCGGCTTGCGCGCGCAGAGGATGCCGTGGGACATCCGGTCGCAGGCGGCATGTTCGAGGTGGCACAGCGGCAGGGCGGCGAAGGTGAGCGCGCCGCCGAGCAGGCGCTTGGCGATGGCGAGCCATTTTCCGCCGCCGTAGACGTGCGTGAGCGTCGCCCCGGAGACGATCGAGGACGCCGCCGGCCCGGCCGCGTTCAGCATCGCGTCCGGCCGGAAGTGGATCGCCTCGTAGCCGGCGGCTTCGGCGGCGATGCGCAGCCCCTTGCGCGTCGGCAGCGAGAGGTGTCGCGGCGCTTCCGTCACGTGGATCCAGCGCTTGCCGAAGAGCTTCGCCTGGATCGAATCGGCGAGCGGGACGGCGCCGAGGAACCAGCCGCCGGGCTTGAGTGCGGCGAAGCAATCCGCGAGCACGCGCCGGACGTCCCGCACGTGCTCGAGTAGGTAGAACGCCGTCACGACGTCGAATGATTCCGGCGGGAAGAGCTTCGGCAGGTCGTCGGTGCCGCCGATTTCGGCTTCGACGTGCAACGTTTCGTGGACGTAGCGCACGGCTTCGGGTTGGAAGTCGAGGCCGGTCACGCGGAAGCCGGCGCGCTTCAGTTCCGTCAGCCGCATGCCCTTGCCGCAACCGACGTCGAGGAGCCGACGGCCGCGCGGGGAACGTCCGCAGGCGTCCAGCACGCGGCGGACCTGCTCGCGGTATTGCGGGCCGAAGAAGACGCGATGCTCGATCTTCGCCAGCAGGCTCTTGAGTCCGCCGGCGTGTTCGGTCGTGAAACTGTAGACCGGCGGATAGAAGCCCGGCAGTTCCGCTTCGGCGGGGAGCGGGTCCAGCAGGCCGGCGCCGCAGGCGCGGCAGCGGAGGAACCGGCGCTTGCCCGGCACGTGCCCCAGCCGGTCGCGCACGCCCTCGTGGAGCGGATCGAACTCCGTTCCGACGCAATACAGGCACGCGGGCGCGCTCATGACGACGGACCGGGCTGGGAGTACGGCTTCCCGGCCCGGTACAGCGCCACGCGCTTCGCGATCCAACCGCGTTCGTACTCGCCCGGGGCGGCGGCGAGCGCCTTCTCGCCGGCGGAGACGGCGTCGGGGTAGCGGCCGAGCCGCGCCAGCACGATGGCGTACGTGTCCCACTCCTCCCAGTCGATGGCGGGATTCAGCCGCACGACCGCGACGGCGTCGAGGTAGGCCTGTCGAAGCCGGTACGCCGTCGCGTCCTCGGCGAGTGCCGTGCGCCGGGCGGAGGTCGCCATTGCGTGACGGAAGCCCTCCGGCGCGAGCCGGCGCGTTTCGGCGTAGACTACTTCGGCCTCGGTGGATTTCCCTTGCTCTTCGAGGATCACCGCCAGGAGCAGACGGGTGCGGACGTCGCCGATGGATTTCATCGCAATGCGGGCCGGGGCTTCGGCCTCGGCGGGCTTGCCATTCTGGAGCAGCAACAAGGCGAACGCGTAGTTCCGCTTCCCATCGTCGGGGCGGGTTTCCAACAACGATCGCAACACCGCTTCCGCTTCGGCCGTCTTTCCCAATTCCTGATAGCAACTCGCAAGGATCGTGAAATCGCCGACAAGGTCGGCCCGTTCGAGCGCCTTCTTGACCTGATCGAGCGCGTCTTGTGCGCGACCATAACGAAGCAGGTACCCGGCGTGGACCACGCGGCTCCGGGCGTTCTCGGGACGGAGCGCCAGGTTGGAGGCGATCAGCTTCGCCTCGCTCGAATAGTCCTCGTTCCGCAGGATCGTCCGCCCCGTCAGCGCGACGAACAATCCGAGGAGGGCGAGCGCCGCAAGGGTCGAACGCAGGGTGGCCGGGAGCGGACGCAGGATCGATTCGGCGGCGAACGCCAGGCCGGCGACGACCGCGATCAGCGAGAGGTACATGCGGTGTTCGAACGCCGGGTCCTGGATCGGCACGATGCTCGACGTGGGCGCGAGGATGACGAAAAACCAAGCGAGCAGGAACGCCCACGGGCGATAGCGCAGTACGCCCCACGCGGTCGCGCCGAGCACGGCCACGAGGCCGAGCGCGTACGGCCAGACTTCCGCGATATGCTTCCGCACCGGCCAGTCGATGTAGTCGATGCAGAGATCCTTCGGCCACAACGCCAGCCGAACGTAATATGGGACGACTTCCATCTGCGTGAGGGCGTAGGTCAGGGGCGTGAAGCGCGGAACGCCGAACCCAACGGTGCCGCCGGTGTCGGCGAGGACGCCGCGGGCGAGCAGCAGCGCGATGCCCAGTGCCGGCCCGATCGCGAGGATCGCCAGCGGCTTCCAGCGGGACAACGTCTCGCGCCACGACTCGGCAAGGAAGAGGCGATCGTAGAGGGCGGCGAGGACGGGCACGGCCAGCGTCAGCTCCTTGCAGCCGGACGCGAGCACGCACGCCAGTCCGCCGAGCCAGTACCAGCGATTTCCTGCGGTCTGGACGCCGCGCAGATAGCACCAGAGCGAAACGAGCACCAGCATGCCCATGAGCGATTCGCAGCGCTGCACGAGGTACGTCACCGCTTGCGTGTTGAGCGGATGGACGAGCCAGACGATCGCGATGGCGAAGGCGAGCCAGCCGGCGGAGTTGGCGTAGCGGTCGCCGAAGCGCGGGAGGGTCAGCGTGCGGCGGATGAGGTCGAAGAGCGTGAGCGCGGCGAGGACGTGGATGATGAGGTTCGCGAGGTGGTAGCCTCGCGTGTTGAAACCGTCGAGCCAGTAGTTCAGCGTGAAGGTCAGCGACACGACGGGCCGCCCGGCGAGGCGGCCGGCGAGTGGCTTGCCGATGTCGGGGTCGACGATCATCCCCTTGTCGTCGAAGACGAAGACGCCTTGGAAGGAGTTAAAGTACGCGGCCAGGCCCGCCAACGCGAACACGACGATGGCCTGGCGAAGCGAGGGGCCGGAGATCGCGGGGGAGGAATTCATCGCGTTCCGATGGGGTGGATGCGCACGACGATCAGTTGCCGGTTCAGTTTCTGCACCTTGTCCGTGCTGCCCGTCTCATCGAGCAGGACCTTCCAGACGTCCGGCCGCTTGCGGATCTCCGCGAGCAGTTTCACGCAGTACTCGGCCTCCATGACCATCAGGTTGACGCCGTACTTGTCCACGATGTCCCACCAGCCGGCGTTCCCCTGGCCGACGACGCCGAGTTCGTCCCAAAAGTCGGGGTGGAAGAGGTGGATGTGTGCGTAGGTCACGGGTACGTCCGGCGCGAGCGACCACATGAGGTAGTCGCCCTGCATCGGCGTGGCGAGGATGGCGCCGCGGAACCGTCCGCCGTAATTCCGATCCAGAATCGTCTGGAACTCGGTCTGCCAGTCGGCGACGGGCGGCTTATCGGGATGGGCGATCTGCCGGGCGACCGGCCACGGGGTCCCGCCGGAGACGGCGTCCTGCAGTTTCGGCAGGCCGCTGCGCAGCGTTTCCGCGAGGCCGGACCAGTTGAGGATCGCGAGCGCGAGCACGACCGCCAACATCGTCTTGCGCAAGCTCGGCACGCTCGTCGGCGCGAACCGCTCCGGAATCCTCTCGGCCACGTCGGCGAGCAGCGGCACGAGCGCCCAGGGCAGTACCATCGCCCACCAGATCACCATGCGGTTCTGGATGCACGCGCCGACGCCGAAGAGGAGCACGGCGAACAAGGTGCCGTAAGGGATTGGCCGGCGCGACGCCAGCGCGAGGCCCGCGAGGATCGCGATCGAGGCGAGGAACGGCCAGTGCCAGCCCGGCCCCATCGTGAAGGAGAGCGGTTGCCATTCGCCAACCGCGGTGACAAGGCTGGGATGGCGCGTCATCTCGAAGGTGCGGGAATACAGACCGGCACCGTACGGGTTCAGGCACGCACCGACCGTCACCGCCGCGAGTGCGATCGCCAGGCGGCGTGCCGTCAGGTCCCGCCACGGCGCGACGGCGCGGCCTTCGGCGGGGAAGAGGCACTCCGCGA
This sequence comes from Gemmataceae bacterium, assembly GCA_022842245.1. Lineage (GTDB taxonomy): Bacteria > Planctomycetota > Planctomycetia > Gemmatales > Gemmataceae > Limnoglobus. The sequence continues at coordinate 48,031 of JALHPZ010000032.1, read as the reverse complement.
TCCGGCCCGCCAGGAACGCGAACAGCAATCCGTGCACGACGAGATAGCTACCGTGGGTATTCGCCCAGATCGCCGTGAGAATCGACAGGCCGACGATCGCCCGCCGGCTCAAGATCGGCGCGGAGAGCGGGATGAGCGCGAGGGCGAAGAAGACCTGCCCGAAACTTTGGGGCCGGAACACGGCCATGTTCGAGAGGTCCAGCAACACGACGGCCACGATGCCGACGAATGCGACCGACCAGTTCCGCGCGAGCCGACCGAACGCGAGGTAGAGCAGGGCATATCGGAGCGCGACGAGCAGCGCGTGCAAGCCGCGGAGAGATTCGACCCCGCCGGTAAATTTGGCGAGGTCATCTCCGGCGGCGAGCGCCGCGCCGACCGCATAGACGCCGTACATGATCAGATGGCTGATCGTGTAAAACTGCGTGAAACGCTGTCGACCGTCCCACCACGGGCAGAACGGCTCGCGGTCCGGGATCGCGCGGTTCTCCACCATCCACTGCCCGTAGCGCACGTGGCCCCACACATCGGTGTGCCAGAGCGGGAACATCGTGTTCACGACAAAGATCAACGCGAGGAACGCGATGGCGACGACGTGCGTCGTGCGCAGGTAATAGGGTGCCAGCGGGGAGTTCGGATCGGCGAAATCGAACCCCGCCCCCACCTGGTTCGGGGCTTCGGGCTCGATTTTGGGCGGTTCTGCATCAGACATTTCAAACGTCTCGCGGTGCCGTCATTTTACCGATCGCCCTGTTCCCGCAAGCAGAACCGGCAAGACCGATGGAGTTTCCGCCGCTTGCGCAGCGTTCGAACCGCCGTGCTCCGGCGAATCGACACAACGGTTTTTTTCGGTGGAATGCGCGTTATGCCGAATGTGTGGCTTGTTCCGTTTTTTTTATTTGGGCAATCATGGCAAAATGGATAACATGGCTAAAGTGGGCAATATGAATTGATTGGCGAAACTCTGGCAATTACTCTGAGGGGGACGACTGAACGCCACGCACGACAGGGACCACCGGGATGACGTGCGCAGGCCGGTCAAACCTACCCCTTCCACCCGGTCACGCCGAGGAGTCGCTCAATGACGAATCTGTTCCAGAAGCTGTGGGCGGACGATGACGGAGCCGTCATCTCCATCGAGTTCATCCTTGTGGTGAGCATCTTGATCTTCGGGATCATCCCCGGCTTGGTCGCGCTGCGCAACAGCGTGAACGCCGCCCTGACCTCGACCGGCAACCTGCTCAACACTCTGTTGCCGAGCTTCACCTTCTCCGGGTGGCTGGTCGGGGATATCAACGATCCGACCAATAACGTGGCAGAAGTGGCTGGTTATCAGCGTGATGCAAACACGACGAACGCCCTGACCGCCGATCAGACGACCCCGGTGGTCCTGCCCGCGGTGATCATCGTTCCGCCGGCTCCGTAAGTCGGATTGCGAACATCTCAAGTGCGAAGCGAGCCTGGCGGCAGCCGGGTTCGCTTTCGTTTTTGGCGTTACAGTCGGAAAAATCGGAGTTTCAAACCGCCGGAATTGGGCAAAATAGGAAGAATCGTCTTTTTAGGTTGAATCCGTCAATTCTCCCGATTACTCTTTCCCGGCCGAACATGCGGTCTGCGCGTGATGTTCCGCCGGGTTAACGCGCCGAGACCAACAGTCATCCACCCGGTGCACGTGAGGTGTCGCAACATGGCGAGTCTTTTGCGGAAGTTGTGGGCGGACGATGATGGGGCCATCATCTCCGTCGAGTTCATCCTGGTGGTGAGCATCCTGATCTTCGGGATCATCCCCGGCCTGGTGGCGCTGCGCAACAGCATCAACGCCGCCCTGACCTCGACCGGAAACCTGCTGAACGCTCTGTTGCCGAGCTTCACGTTCTCCGGTTGGCTCGTCGGCCCGAGCGGTGGCCCGCCGGAACAGAACGTCGCGCAAGTCAACGGCTACCAGCGCGACTTCGACCAGACGACCTACCTGACCGCCGACCAGACCACGCCGGTCCTGCTCCCGACGATCATCCTGATTCCGCCGGCTCCGTGAGAACGGATCCTACGGATTCTCCGACGGGCACGGCATCGCCGTGCCCGTTGTCGTTACCCCCGTCAATCGTTGCCCCACATTTTCCCGCTACAGCTTAACAGGCTTTTCCGACCGAATCCTTTTTTGCAACTTTTGCAAATCCCGAAATCGTTCCAGAGTGAAATCGCCATCCCGGTGGCGGTCGCATCCGTTTCCCCCCTCGCGGCCGCTGCCGGGACTCGCACACACTCCACGGGACGATACCATGCGCGACCTCCTGACCCGACTTTGGAACGACGACAGCGGTGCCGTCGTCTCCGTCGAGATCCTGCTCATCGTCAGCATCCTGATCTTCGGCCTGATCCCCGGCCTCGTCGCGATGCGGAACAGCCTCAACGCGGCGATGGTTTCGCTCGGCAACCTGATCGTGACGCTGATCCCCAGCTTCACGTTCTCGGGCTTCGCCGTCACCGGTCAGGACGGCATGGGCAACCCGGTCACGATCCTGCAAGTGGACGGGTTCCAGTTCACGCCGAACGTCTCGACGCTCAGCGTGGACCAGACCGCGCCGATTCCGATTCCGCCGGAGGCGATCGTGCCGCCGGCCCCGTGATCCGTTGGGACCGGCAAAGCCGACGGGACCGCCGGAGAATTCCCGACCGATTCCGCCGGTGCATTCTTCCGGGAATTCGCGCTGGCCGTCAGAATGAGACTCAAGACCGCATTGCAGGACGAGACGAATGCCGATCGCGCCCCCGTATTTTCCGATGCCCGCGGCCGAGTACCTGATCGCCGTCGCGATCCTGCTGACGGGCCTGATGGGCGCGGCCGCCTGGATCGACTGGAAGACCTGGCGCATCCCCAAGCGGCTGACCGTCGGCATGTTCGCCCTCGGCGTGATCATGCAACTGATCGGCGGAGCCTGGCTGGGCTCGCAAGGGCGACCCGGCTGGCTGCTCGATGGCGGCACGGCGCTCGGACTGGTCGACGGCCTGTTGTTCAGCCTCGCCGGCGCGATCACCGGATTCGCGATCTTCTTCGGCTTCTGGATCATGGGCGTGGCGGGCGGCGGCGATGTGAAACATGCCACCGCGCTCGGCGCGTGGGTCGGACCGTGGTTCTTCCTCGGCATCCTGTTCTTCTCGATGCTCGTGGTCGCGGCCCTCACCGTCGTCTCGCTGCTCTCCGGGCTGGCGAAGGGCAAACCGAAGGGCGACGCGCCGATGGCGCCGACGGCGGCGAAGCCGGGCAAGCGGCGACTGATGTCCTTCTCGCTGCCCCTGGCGGTGGCGACCTTGATCCTCTTCCTGTTGATCTTCCGGGTCCCGCTGGGGCTATCGAACTCCTGATTCACGTGCTTCTTCGAGGTGTCTTCCATGAGAGCCAGTTTCCTCCTCGTGCTGGTCGTGGCCGTGGTGGTCGGCCTGCTGGTGGCGATGGGCGTTCGGTATTCCGGGTTGTTGAACCCGCCGCCGGCGCCGCAACCGTTGGTCGAGAAGCCCGAGCCGAAGCCGGAGCCGAAGCCGGCGCCGCCGCCGGTGCCGCGCGTGCTCGCGACCGTGCGGAACGTCTTCGCCGGCGATACGATCGAGTACACGGACGTCCGCTCCCGTCCCCTTAAGGACGAGGAGAAGAAGGAGTACGAGGCGAACAAGGCCGAGTACCTGCCGCCGAACGAGGCGATCGCGCTGTTCCGCACGCCGACGCGGAACATCGAAGCCGATACGCCCCTGAAAAAGGCGGACCTGCTGGAGATGGCGAAGCCGGAGGCGCTGAACGCGCGGCTGACGCCGGGCACGCGGGCGATGGGGGTGACGATCCTCAAGACGCAATCCGCCGGCGGCCTGATCCAGGTCGGCGACTGGGTGGACGTGTACGTGACGACGGAAGTCTCGCGGACCGATTCGGCCGTGAAGTCCCCGCACACCGGTCTCGTCGCCAAGGCCGCGCAAGTCGTCGCCAAGCGGGACACCCTCCACAAGATCTATTCCGGCCTGCCGTCGGATAGCGTGCAGTTCACGCTGGCGGCGAACCCCTACCGCATCGCCCTCATCGAGTATGCCCGCACCATCGGTTCACTCTCGCTCGTTCCGGTTTCCGCCGAAGAAAAGAAGAAGCTCGACGGCCTCCGCGACACCGCGATGAAGGACCCGGCCAAGGCGGCCGCCCTGACGGTCGGTAATACCGACACCTCCGAAGGCAACGCCGAACTGGAACGCGTGAAGAAGTACGAGGACGGCACCCTGGCGATCGGCACCGACGACCTGATGCGGGTGCTGGCGCTGAAGCCGATCCCGGTTCCCCCGCCCCCGCCGGCGCCGATGATTCCCCCGCCGCAGCCGCTGCCCCCGGCCCCGACGCCGCCCCCGCCGCCGACCACCATCGAAGTCTTCTCGGGCACGACGAAGCAACCTTCGGCGATCTTCCCCGCGAAAGTGCCGCCGCAACCGGCCCCGCAACCCGTGCCCCCGCCCACGCCGATCATCGTGGTGCAGCAACCGGCACCGCCGAAGCCGGGCGAATACGTCTTCTCGAAGCCGGCCGCTCCGGCCGCCGCCGAAAAGGGCAAGTGACTTTCGTCGTCCGCGGTGACCCTACCGCGGACGTCCTCCTTCACCGAACATCACCATGGCCGCTACCCCCGACACCACCGATCCCCGCGCCGCGCGCTTCCGCGACGAGTTGCACCGCACCGTCGTCGAATCGCTGGACCTCTCCCGGATCGATCGCTGGAGCCCCGAACGCGTCCGCACGGAAGTGAAGGCGCTCGCGGAGAAGATGGCTCCGCGCGTCGATCGGTCGCTGTCGAAGTCCTCGGTGGACGGCGCCACGAACGAAGTGATCGACGAAGTCTTCGGCCTCGGTCCGATCGAGCCGTACCTGCAGGATCCGAAGGTCACGGAAATCCTGGTGAACGGCCCCGACCAGGTTTACGTGGAACGATTCGGCCGACTCCAGAAAGTGGACGCGCGTTTCGTCGATGCCGGGCACCTGACGCGCGTGATCCAGCGGATCGCGTCGCGCGTCGGCCGGCGGATCGACGAATCGTCGCCGATGGTCGATGCCCGCCTCCCCGACGGTTCGCGCGTCAACGCCGTGTTGCCTCCGCTGACGCCGGACGCCCCCACGCTCGCCATCCGGCGGTTCGGCGCGGGAATGACGGCCGACGAGTTGGTGAAACTCAACAGCGTGCCGGGACCGGTGCTCAAGTTCCTACAGCAGTGCGTCGCCGGCAAGGTGAACATCGTCGTCTCCGGCGGTACGGGGGCCGGCAAGACCACGCTCCTCAACATCCTCTCCGCGTCCATCCCGGCGAACGAGCGGGTTGTCACGATCGAAGACACGGCCGAACTGAAACTCCAACAGCCGCACGTGGTGCGGATGGAGTCCCGGAACGTGAACCTCGAAGGCAAGGGCGGCGTCGGCACGCGGGAGTTGCTCCGCAACAGCCTACGGATGCGGCCCGACCGGATCATCGTCGGCGAATGCCGCGGGCCGGAAGTCATCGACATGCTTCAGGCCATGAATACGGGGCATGAAGGTTCGCTGACGACGGTCCACGCCAACGATACGCGCGACGCCCTAAAGAGACTGGAAATGATGTTGGGGCTGGCGGGGTTCGAAGTCCCCGTGCACGTGATGCGGGCCTACATCGCCTCGGCCGTCCAACTGATCGTTCACGTGTCGCGGCTCGCCGGTGGCGAGCGGAAGATCACGCGCATCTCGGAACTCCGCGGCCTCAGCCGGCGGCATCGCTACATCGTTCGCGATCTCTTCTCCTTCGAACAGCGCGGCGTGGACGAAGGCCGGGCCTACGGGGCCTTCCAGGTCTTCGGCCACAAGCCGGAAAAACTGCTCGCCCAGCTCGAATCCGCGGGGATCCTGGTGCCCAACGACACCTTCCGCGCCCGCGAATTCGACTCGAACAGCAACATCTTCCTCGAGGACAAGTGATGTTGTCCCCTGAACTGATTCTCGTCGGAATCGTGTTGGCCGTCGTCTTCGGCGTGCTCTTGCTCTATGCCCTCGTCGCGGCGTTCCTGCCCGAGCGCGCCCCGGAAGCGAAGGAACAATCGCTCGCGGAGCGTGCCGAGGAGTTCCTCCCGCCGCGCACGTTCTTGGGCGAGACCGACCGCGCCTTCGCCCGCACCGTCCGCGATGCCCACCTCGGCCTCACGACCGAGGGCGCCATCCTGTGGATGCTCCTCGTCGGCGCAATTGTCGGAACTCTGTCGTTCGCCCTGTCCGCCGACTGGATGCCGACGGTCACGGGCTTCCTCGTCGGCATGGCGCTGACCTACCTCTACTTCATCATCTGCCAGGACCGCCGTCGCCGCGCCGTCCAGGAGCAACTCCCGGACGGCTGCTTCCAACTCGCCCGCAGCTTGCGCGCCGGCCTGGCCCTGCCCGGCGCGCTCCAGCAATCGGCCGAATTTACACCGGCACCCCTCGGCGGGATCTTTGAAACGACCGGCAAGAATATCGCACTGGGTCTGTCGGCACCGGCGGTTCTGAACCGAGCGGCCGAGGAGATCCGCCTGACCGACTTCGATCAGTTCGCCGCCGCCGTCGCCCTCAACGCCGAGACCGGTGGCGACCTGCCGACCCTGCTCGAACGACTCGGCACGAACATTCGCGAACGGAACCACTATCGCGGTTTCTTCCGCTCGGTGACGGCACTGGCCCGATTGTCCGCGATGTTCATCGCCGCCGCCGCGCCCGTCGCCGCGCTGATCTACTTCTGGTTCCACCCCGATCTGTTCATGCCGTTCGCGACCTCGGCCTTCGGCATCACGATGATCGCCGTCGCCGTCGTCCTCGAGATCCTCGGCCTGCTCTGGATCTTCTGGCTGCTCCGCCGCCGCGAAGATTACTAACCGAACCACCCCACGGCCCCCGACCATGGACCCGACCACCGCACTCATCCTGATCGGCGTTGCGACGGCGCTTGTCGTCTTCCTCGGCATGGCCCTGCTGGGCTTGCGCGATCCGGGCGAAGATACGAGTGAAGAACCGGCACGCCCGCTGTTCGGCCCCGCCAACGGCGCGCTCGCCGGCCTGCTGCCCTCCACCGACTCCGGCCGCGCCGCCATCCAGCAGGACCTCTGGATGGCCGGCTACCACCAGCCGGCGGCCTTGAACAACTTTCTTGTCATCCGCAATCTGTTTGCGATCGTGCCGGTCCTGCTCGGTCTCGCCTCGGCAGTCATGGCCAGCGACTACCGCTACGAATTGAACCTCCGCGGGAGCCTCTATCGCCCGCCGGAAGGTCTGGTCTACGCGTTCCTCGGCATCATCTTCGGCATTCTCGGCTTTTCGATTCCCCGCCTCGTGCTCCGCTCGCAGGCGAAGGCCCGGAAGGAACGCCTCGAACGCGGCCTGCCGGTCCTGATCGATGCCCTCGGCATGTGCGTGTCGTCGGGGAATGGGTTGGTCGATTCCCTCGGCCGCGCCGGCGAGGCGATCCGCCGCGGGCACCCCGACGTGTCGAACGAAGTGCGCATCGTGAAGCGCCAGGCCGAACTCCGCAGCCTCGACCATGCCCTGATGCAGTGGAAGAAGCGCATCCCGCTGCCGGAAGTCGCCGGCCTCGTCTTCCTGCTCTCTTCGTCGGACCGCTACGGCAACAGCGTGGTTCAAGGTCTGCACGAACTCTCGACGAACTATCGCACCAACGCCCGCCACCGCGCGGAAGCGGCCGCGAACCGCACGAACTTCTATCTGATCTTCCCGACCGTTCTGTGCCTTGTGACGGCGGCGGGACTGATGCTGATCGGTCCGCCGCTGCACCTCGGCCTGCGCACCCTCCCTGAAGTACAGCAGCACTTCAACGACGCGTCCAGCCAGAAGAACGATCTTCAGGCGGAGTTCGAACGCTTGCGGGCCGCGCAACGGAAAGCCGCCGGCCTCGAACCCCCGGCGCCGCAAGGCCCGGCCGTGCCAGAGTCGTGATCGACGTCCGAGAAGGAAGACACGAACCGGGGCCGCGCGGCCCCGGTTTCGCTTTTGCCCTCGTACAATAATTGTTTCTGATTCCGGGATCGCACCATGCGCGCACTCGTCTTGCTCATCCTGCTGACATCCTCCACTCTCGCCGCCGATCCGATCGTGTCGGGCGTGCCCGTCGGCAAACGGCCCGGCCCGTACAGCTTCCTCGTGGCGACCGGCGCGCAGCGCGGGCAGCAGACCTGCTACATCTGCGAACAGGAAAAGAAGCCCACCGCCGTCGTCTTCGCCCGGACCCTCTCCGAGCCGCTCGGCAAACTCCTGAACGAGCTGGACGCGGAAGCGGTGGCGCGCAAGGACAAGGGTTTCAAGGTGTGGATGACGCAACTGGCAACGACGGCGGACCTGGACGCGCTGGCGAAATGGAGCCAGAAACAAGGGTTGAAGAACGTGCCGGTGGGCGCGTTCGAGGACGCGGACGGACCGCCGGCCTACCGGCTGAACAAGGACGCCGACGTGACCGTGCTGCTGTTCGTCAAGGAGAAGGTCGTCGTGAACGCGGCGTTCCGCGCGGGGGAGCTGACTCAAACCGACGCCGCGCGGATTCGCAAGTCGGTCGGCCAACTTTTCGAGTGAAAGCGTCGGGGTTCCGCAAGGCGGAGCGGGTGCGGCGGGATTGCCGGGAATGCGGTCGGCGGTCGGACAGTTCCCGCAAAATACGGCCATTGCGCAGTTTCGCTTTCCTATCGAAACCATAAACTGAACCTATCGAACACGACGCAATCCACCCGCGCAGCTTTCCGCCGGCCCTCGCCGGCGACGCGAATCGAATCAACAACGGCTACCGAAGGAACCGGGGAAATCGGTTATCCGATTTTCCCGTTGTCGAGGACACGCCCTACCGCTGTCCGTGCGTACAATTTCCCGGCCGAGGGACGTTCGCGTTCCGTCGGTGCGGAAGCGGCAACGAGAAGGGAATTTCGGGCCGAACCGTGAACACAGGACCGCCGCACTCGACCCCCGCTGTCCACCGGGTCGCGCGGTCCGCGGCGGATCGAGGTTCGATCCGCGACCGATTTTCCGGCTCTGCCGTTGCGTCCCCGTCCCGTCCGGGCGGCCGCGGCGTCAGGGGAGGCCTATGGACATGCCGAATTTCGCCCGACGTTTCGCATGGCAGCCCGGCGACCGGTCGACGGAATCGACCGAATCCGCCGATCGCGCCGGCTATCCGGTTCCCGCCGACGAGGAACCGGGACCGGACGGGATCCGCTGGGGACTGGTGAATCGGATCCGTGCGGAAATCGCGGCCGGCACCTACGACGACGGCGAGAAGTGGGCGATGGCCGAACACCGCCTGATCGATCGCGTCGCCGGAGGTGGATGAACCGTATACTGTCGGGGAGAGCCTCCCCGACCGGACCGAACCGACGGCCGGGAACCGCGAGGTTCCCGGCCGTCCGGCGTTTTGGAGTTTCCTCGTGTCATTGCCGTCGATCGCGGTGTCGCAATCACCCGAAGAACGCTTCCGCGAATATCTGGCCAGTCGGCCGAAACCACAACGGTTCACGGAACAGCAGCGCGAACTCGTCGAACATGTGTTCCGCAAGCATTCGCATTTCGAGGCGGAGCAGCTCGTGGACGAACTGCACCGCGCCGGCAAGCTCGCCAGCCGCGCCACCGTGTACCGCACGCTGGCGAAACTCGTGGACGCCGGCCTGCTCCGAAAAGTCGAAATCGGCGCCCGCACCATCTTCGACCATGACTACGGCTACCCCTGGCACGAACACTTGGTCTGCGATCGTTGCAAGGAAATTGTCGAGTTTCAGCATCCCGGCATCGACGACGCCTTGAAGGAGATCGCGGCCCAGCACGGCTTTCGGGCAACCGAACATACTCTGGTTGTGCGGGGGACCTGTTCGGCGTGCCTGGCGAGCGAGCAGGCCGGTCGACGCCGCCTCGTCATGTAAGCGCCCGCGATTCCTCGCGCCGATTGGCTTGCCCGCGTTCCGTGAACTATGGTTCCCTTGGGGTCGTGTATCCCGACGGGCGGTTTACGATCGAATGCAACTATTCTGCTCAGACTGTCAACTGGCGTACGCGGGCACCCAGAACTGCCCCAAGTGCGGTCTGCGCCTGATTGCCCCTCAAGAAACCATTTTCGAAGCCGATTATTCCGCCCAAACAGACGAACCGGAAGCGGTACCCGGTACGTTCTCCGGCCGTGTCTTCGTCGGTTCGATCTGTTCCCTCGGTTTCCTGCTGGCGTTTCGGGAACTCGGTCTGGCCATCCTGGGGCCGCGGGACTTGGACGCCACGACGGTTTGCCTGCTCCGCTTCCTCGCCGTGTTCGGCGGCTCCCTCCTGACCGGTGCCGGCCGAGCGAATGGCTCGCAGCCCGGATTGCTCGTCGGAGTGGGGGTCGGCGGATTGTTGACGGTCAACGACATTCTGCTCTCAGGCGGATTGGCGATGTGGTGGCCGATCGGTATTGCGGCCGGGTATCCGCTCGTCGCCGGTGCCGGCGGCTGGATCGGCTCGCGGATCTGGCCCGGACCGATCGAACTACCCAACGTGGCTGCTCCCGCCGCCGTGTCCGCCTCCCGCGCCAGCTTCTATTCCCGCGTCGGCGATGGCATGTCTACCCGACAGGGCCATCGCCCGACTGTCTGGTTGAGAATTTTCGCCGGCTCGCTGATCGCCTTCGCCGCCATCGTGGCCTCGGACCAGATCCGCCTTTTCCTTGCCAAGGCCTCGATCGGCATCTTCAACACCGGTGGCTCGTCCCGGGCCGCCGCCGTCGGTGCCCAACTCGCCGCGATCCTGCTGGTGGTTGGCGGCATGATCGCCGGGGCGAACACGGGTGCCGGATTCCGCCACGGTCTCTTCGCAGCCCTGCTGACCTGCGTAAACCTGTTCATCTCCGCGATCGTACGCGGCCATCCGATCGATCCGCCGATCGCGGGCTTGTTCGCCTACATTGACCAGCCGTTCGAATCGTTACTCGATCCCGCATCCGCGGCGATCACTGCGACGGTGGTCCTCGTTCTCGTCACCGCCGGTGCCTGGCTCGGCGGCCAGCTCTTCCCGCCACTCGCCCCCGCCTGGATGCGCCAGCGTCGGCTCCCGTTGCAGTCCTGAACTTTTCATCCAAAAATTCACGATCTCCGATCCGCGGGCGGTCGCGGCCGTGTGGGCGCTCCGTTTCTCTTCTGGTGGACCAATCCCCGCTACTGGAGCATTCCATGCGTTTCTCCGCGAAACTGATGATGGCCGCCGGCTTCCTCGCACTCGCGACCGTCGGCAACGCGCAGCCGCCTCGCGAAAAGGAACAACCCAAGGAAGGTCGTCCCGGTGTCCGCCCCGAAGGACGCCCGGGCGAGCGCCCGGAGGGCCGCCCCGGCGCCCGCCCCGAAGGCCGGCCCGGTGAAGGTCGCCCGGGCGCGCCGGGCGGGTTCGGCCGCGGCGGCATGATGCAGCCGGGTCAGGTCCTACCGCCGTTCCTCGTCGAGATACTCAAGCTCAGCGAAGACCAGAAAAAGGAACTCGCCAAGATTCAGAAGGAGACGGAGGAGAAACTCGACAAGTTGCTCACCGACGACCAGAAGAAGCAACTTAAGGACATGCGCGAGCGCGGCCCCGGCGGTGATCGCGGTCGCCCCGGAGCCGAAGGCCGTCCCGGCGGCGATCGGCCCGGCGAACGGCGCCCGGGTGGCGATCGCCCGGAAGGCGAGCGGCGTCCGGGCGTCGAGCGGCCGCCTGAAAAGAAGTAACGATCATGCGTTCCCTTCGCGCGGCGCGGATCGCCCACCGTGCCGCGTTTCTTTTCCCCCATTCATGAAGGTTCAACGATGATTCCGCGTGGATTTGGCGTCGCCGGATTGCTGCTGTCCGCCGCGACCGTATTCGCCCAACCTCCCGGTGGAGGGTTCGGTCCGCCTCCCGGCGGCGGGTTCGGTCCGCCCGGCGGGCAGGAGCGGAAGATCCTGAAGGACTATGACAAAAATAAGGACGGCTGGCTCAACGCCGAGGAGCGCAAAGTCGCGCGTGCGGCGATCAAACGCGATGGCCCCGGAGGCGGCCGGCGCAGCGGATTCGGCGGACCGGGCAGTGGACGCGGCGAACCGGGCAAGCCCGGCCCGCACGTCGAACCTAAAGACGTGAAGTCCTACCCCGACGCCAAGCTCTATGACCCGAACGTGCTGCGCACATTCTTCATCGAGTTCGAGAACAAGGACTGGGAGCAGGAACTGGAAGACTTCCACGGCACCGACGTCGACGTGCCCGCGACCGTCACCGTCGACGGCAAGACCTACACCAACGTCGGCATCCACTTTCGCGGCATGTCCTCCTACATGGGCGTCCGCGCCGGCAGCAAGCGATCCATGAATCTCGCCGTCGACATGGCCGACGACAAGCAGCGCATCGCCGGCTACAAGACCCTCAACCTGCTCAACAACCACGAGGACGCCACGCAGCTCAGCGCGATCCTCTATTCGCACATCGCCCGGCAGTACATGCCGGCGCCGAAGGCGAACTTCGTCAAGGTCGTCATCAACGGCGAGAGCTGGGGCATCTACACGAACCTCCAGCAGTTCAACAAGGAATTCACGAAGGAGTTCTACGGCAGCGAGAAAGGTGCCCGCTGGAAGGTTCGCGGCAACCCCGGTGCCCAGTCCGGCCTCGAATACACCGGCGACAACGTCGAGGACTACAAGCGCCGCTACACGATCAAGAGCAAGGACGAGAAGAAGTCGTGGGAAGCGCTCATCAAGCTTTGCAAGACGCTGAACACGACGCCGCCGGACAAGCTCGAAGAAGCCCTCCGGCCGATGATCGACCTCGACGAACTCCTCTGGTTCCTCGCGCTCGACGTGGCGCTCATCAACAACGACGGCTACTGGGTTCGCGCCAGCGACTACAGCATCTACCTTGATGAGAAGGGCAAGTTCCACATCCTCCCCGGCGACATGAACGAATCATTTCACCCCGGCGGCGGCCCGGGGGGCGGTCGCATGTTTGTGATGCCTCGCCCAGGCGAAGTGATGCCCGAGCCGCTTCAGGACATGCTTCGACTCACGGAGAAACAGAAGAAGGAACTCGCGACGATTCAAAAGGAAACGGATGAGGCGCTCGAGAAACTGCTGACGCCGGAACAGCGGAAGCAACTGAAGGAGATGCGCGACAACGTCGTGCGGCCCGGCTTCGGCGGCCCGCCGGGTGGCGGCTTCCCGGGCGGTCCACCTCCGGGCGGTCCCGGTGGCTTCCCCGGTGGACCTCCTCCGGGTGGCCCCGGTGGTCCTCCTCCGGGTGGTCCCGGCGGCTTTGGCGGACCGGGCGGTGGGCGAGGTGGTCCCGGCGGCTTTGGCGGGCCGGGTGGCCCCGGTGGCGGGAACGGCGTGGAAATCGATCCGTTCGTCGGCCTCACGAGCACGCGGATGCCGCTGCGGAGCAAGCTCCTCGCCGTGCCGAAGCTGAAGGAACAGTACCTGAAGAACGTGAAGACGATCGCCGAGAAGTCGCTCGACTGGAAGACCCTCGGCCCGGTGGTGGCCGGTTATCGCAATCTCGTCAGTGACGAATTGAAGATCGACACGCGAAAGCTGGAATCGCACGAGGCATTCCTGAGCACGACGGCGGACACGTCGGAAGCGGGTGCTCGCGGCGGTCGCGAAATGCCTCTTCGGGCCTTTGCCGACCAGCGGCGGAAGTATCTGATGAGCTACGGCGAGAAGAAGTAATTCCGATGGATTCCGAAGCGTCGGCGCGCCGCGGGGCGTGCCGACGCTTTCGCGTTTCCGGTCGGGGCCGACCGGATTTTCCGGTTCCTCGCGGGTCGGTTTCTTGCAGGTCGCGCGGCGTCCGATACGATTCCCCCATCGCTTTCTCCTCCAACTCCGGTGGACCCATGTCCGCTCCGCTCACGGTGGTCATCTTCGGTGCGACCGGCGACCTCACGTTCCGCAAACTCGTGCCGGCGCTGTTCAACCTCGCGCGCCGCGGCCGGCTGCCCGAACACGCCAAGATCGTCTGCACCGCGCGCTCGCCGCACACGGACGAATCGTTCCTCGAGAAGATCGCGCCCAAGGTCAAGGAGATCATGGTCGCGGCCAAGGAGAAATGGGACGACGCCGAGTGGACCGCGTTCGCGAAGCGCGTGAAGTACGTCGCCGCCGACGGCACCCAGGCGGGCGGGCTGGCACCACTCTCCGCCTGGTTCGAGGCGAACGAAGGGCCGGACGGCGGCCAGCGCGTCTATTACCTCTCGATCTCGCCGGAGTATTATCCCCCTGTCGTGAAGGCGCTCGGCGAGGCCGGCTTCCAGAAGGAGAAGGGCGGTTTCAAGCGGCTCGTCGTCGAGAAGCCCTTCGGCAAGAACCTCGAATCGGGCAAGAAACTCAACGAGTGCCTGCACGAGCACTTCCAGGAAAACCAGATCTACCGCATCGACCACTACCTCGGTAAGGAGACGGTGCAGAACATCCTGATCTTCCGCTTCGCCAACACGCTCTTCGAACCGCTCTGGAACTACCAGTACATCGACCACGTACAGATTACCGTGGCCGAGCAGGTGACGGTGAAGGACCGGCTGGACTATTACAACAAGTCGGGCGTGCTGCGGGACATGTTCCAGAACCACCTGCTGCAGGTGATGGCGCTCGTGGCGATGGAAGGGCCGAACAAGTTCAGCGCCGACCAGCTCCGCAACGAGAAGATGAAGGTGCTGGACAGCATCCGCATCCCGGAACCGGACGAGATCGCGAACCACGTCGCTGTCGGTCAGTATGCCGGCTACCTGGACGAACTCGATAAGGCGACCGGTTCGCGAGCCAGCCGCACCCCGACCTTCGCGGCGCTCAAACTGTACGTGGACAATTCCCGCTGGAAGAACGTGCCGTTCTTCGTGCGCTCCGGCAAGGGGCTGAAGGCGCGGTACAGCGAAGTGATGATCCAGTTCCGCTGCCCGTCGCACCTGATGTTCCCGCTGCCGAAGGACGAGGTGCTCCAGTGCAACCGGATGACGCTGGTGCTCCAGCCGAACGAGGCGATCCACCTTAACTTCCAGACGAAGGTGCCGGACGTGGACGGCGTGCGCCTGAAACCGCGGGACCTGAAGTTCAACTACCGCGAAGCGTACGACACGCACGCGCTGCCCGAGGCCTACGAGCGGCTTTTGCTGGACGCGATTCAGGGGGAGGCCTCGTTGTTCATCCGCAGCGACGAGATCGAACGGGCGTGGGCGATCATGGACCCGATCATCGCCGCGACGCAGGAACACCCGGACCTCGTGCCCGAGACCTACCCGATCGGTTCGCAAGGCCCCGCGTCGGCGGAACGGCTCCTCGCGGACAACGGCAAGACCTGGCAGCCGATCCAGTGACACCATGAGTGAAAGCCTTCCTTTGCCCGCGCGGCCGATCGTCGGTGTCATCATGGGGTCACGGTCCGACTGGCCGACCATGGAGGCCGCCGCCGGCCTCCTCGACGACTTCGCCGTCCCGTACGAAGTCGAGGTCGTCTCCGCGCATCGCACGCCCGACAAGCTCTTCGACTACGCCGAGAGCGCCGAGACTCGCGGGCTGGAAGTTATCATCGCCGGTGCGGGCGGGGCGGCGCACCTGCCGGGCATGTGCGCGGCCAAGACGATCCTGCCCGTGCTTGGCGTGCCGGTGGAGTCGGCGATGCTCCGTGGCGTCGATTCGCTCCTGTCCATCGTGCAGATGCCTGGCGGCATCCCGGTCGGTACGCTCGCCATCGGCAAAAGCGGCGCGAAGAACGCCGCCCTGCTCGCCATCGCGATTCTCGCCCGCAAGTATCCGGCCCTGTGCGACAAGCTGAAGGAATACCGCCGGACTCAGACCCAAGACGTCTTCGACCATCCCGACCCGCGCGTGAATTCGTGAAGCTCGGCATCCTCGGCGGCGGCCAGCTTGGCCGCATGATCGCCCTCGCGGCGCATCCTCTCGGTATCCCCTGCACCGTGTACGACCCCGCGCCCGACCCGTGCGCCGGCCAGGTCTGCGACACCATCCGCGGTGAATTTGACGATCACCAATCGCTGTTCCGGCTCGTGCAGGCCTCGGACGTCGTCACCTTTGAGTTCGAGAACGTGCCGGTCGAGACCGCACGCTGGCTGGCGGAGCGCGTGCCGGTGTTCCCGCCGCCCCGGGCGCTCGAGGTTTCTCAAGACAGGTTCGTCGAGAAGTCGTTTTTCCGAAGCCTCGGCATCCCGACGCCGCCGTTCGCCGCCATCGAATCCCGCGCGGACTTCGACCGCGCGATTGCGGAGGTCGGGCTGCCGGCGGTGTTGAAGACCCGGCGGTTCGGGTACGACGGGAAGGGCCAGGCCGTGCTGCGGACGCCGGCGGAGGCGGAGGCGGCGTGGGAATCGCTCGGCGGTCGGCCGTTGATCCTCGAAGGCTTCGTGCCGTTCCGGCGGGAAGTGTCGACGATCGCCGCGCGCGGCCGCGACGGCTCCCTCGCAGTCTATCCCCTCACCGAGAACGAGCACCGCGAAGGGATGCTGCACCGGTCGCTCGCTCCGGCGGCGCCGTTGCCGGAGGTCGAAGACCACCACCGACGCGTGCTCGAGGAACTGGACTACGTCGGCGTGCTGGCGATCGAGTGGTTCGACGTGGGCGGCCGGGCGGTGGCGAACGAGATGGCGCCGCGTGTGCACAATTCCGGCCACTGGACCATCGACGGCGCGGTGACCAGCCAGTTCGAGAATCACGTTCGTGCCGTCTGCGGATGGCCGCTCGGCTCCCCGGCCGCGAAGGGGCATTCGGGCATGCTCAACTGGATCGGCACGCATCCGCCGTTCGCGACGGTGTTACGGGAGCCGCTGGCGAAGCTGCACTGGTACGGGAAGGAACCACGGGCGCGGCGGAAGATCGGGCACGTGACGCTGAACGCCGCGACGGCGCCGGAGCGGGACGCGGCGCTAGCGCGATTGGATTGATCACTTTCCGACGAAACCTTCGAAGCGTTTCGACTGGACGACCACTTCCTTCGCGTCGGCGTTTGCCTTCGTGGCGAGATGCATCGCGGTTCCATCGAGCGAATCGATCAACCGCACCGCTTGTTCCGCCGGCATGAGGCACGCGGCCTTCGTGAGCGCGTCCGCCTGCCAGCCACGTTTCGCCACAACGGTTGCGCGAATGAATCCCGTCAGCCCGAGGCCGGTCTTCGGGTTCAACAGGTGCGAATAGCGCGTGCCGCCGATCTCCACGAACTGGTACAGGTCGCCTGAGGTGGAGACGGACGCGTTCACGAGCCGCACTTGTTTCTTGGGCATTCCGGCACCAAGCGGTTCAATGTCCACGAGCCAGGCGTCGCGATCGGGCGGCGGATCGCCGACGGTGATGTCTCCGGCCGCAGCGACGAGGGCGCGCGTGCAGCCGTGCGATTTCAACACCGCGAGCGCCGCGTCGGCGGCGTAGCCCTTGCCGATCCCGCCGAAGTCGAGCCGCATGCCGGGGAGCTTGAACTGCACCGTCTTGCGCTCGCGGTCCAATTCGATGTTCTTCCAGCCGACCTTTCCGAGCGACGCCGTGCGGTCCGCTTCGGCGGGGAGTTGGTTCGCCTTGCGCGCCTCGCGCCACAATTTTGAGAGTGGGCCGACGGTCACGTCGAACGCGCCGTCGGATTGTTTGGACAGATCAAGGGCATGGCCGAGTACGGAGGCGAGGTCGTCGCCGATCGCGAACACCTTCCCCGGCTCGCGGTCGTTGGCGGCGCAGAGCTTCATCGTCTCGCTGGATGCCTTGTAGTCGCTGAGGACCGATTCGAGTTCGCGGACGCGCTTAAATGCCGCCGTCGCGGCGGTGATGGCCGCGTCCTTGTCCGGCGCGTGCAGGACGATGCGGAACCTCGTGCCCATGTGCGGTTCTTCAAATTCGAAGCGGGCGGGTTCGGCCGCCGGGATTTGGTTTGCCGCCACGAGAAGTGCTATAACGAATGTCAGCGATAAGCTCCGCATCGGGACACACTCCATGATCCGCCGATTCCAACTTTTCGCGGTCGCGGCCGGCACGTCGCTCGCGGCACTCACCTCGATTGTACCGGCCCAGGACGACGCGAAGGCGCTCGAAACGCCGGCACCCGTGAAGGTGCCCGCGAAGGTGGACCTGCCGCCGAAGAACTACGTCGAGGAATTGCCCGGCGGCATCAAGTTCGAGATGGTCTACGTGCCCGGGGGCGAGTTCGAGATGGGCAGCCCGGACGGCGAGGCCGGCCGCAACGCGGACGAAGGCCCGCGTCGCAAGGTCACCATTAAACCGATGTGGGTCGCGAAGACGGAAACGACCTGGGAAGCCTTCGATCGATGGGTGAAGAACGAGTCGATCATCGTGTATCCGAAAGATGCTCCGTTCCCGAAAACGGCCGACGCCCTGTCGCGGCCGACACCGCCGTTCGTGCCGGAAGACTATAACCATGGCCACGACGGCTACCCGGCCATCTGCATGAGCCACCACGCCGCGATGATGTATTGCCACTGGCTGCGGCTGACGACGAAGAAGGGCTACCGCCTCCCGACGGAAGCCGAGTGGGAATACGCCTGCCGCGCCGGCACCAGCGGTCCGTTCGCCTGCGATGAGGCGAAACTCGTCGAGATCGCGAACTACCAGGAGAATACCGAAAAGGACGACGAGCGCCCGAAGGGAACGACGACGAAGTGCGGGAGCAAGAAGCCGAACGCGTTCGGCCTGCACGATCTGCACGGTAACGTCGCCGAGTGGGTCCTCGACAAGTACGACGCGGAGTTCTACAAGAAGGCGCTGGCGGTGCAACCGGTGAACGTGCCGACGGACGCGAAGTGGGGCCACATCGTCCGGGGCGGTTCGTTCAAGGACGGTGCCGACAAGCTGCGCAGCGCCGCGCGGCGCGTCTCGGACCACACCTGGATGCGGAACGACCCGCAGTCGCCCCGCAGCATCTGGTGGCTGACGAAGCGCGACGAGATCGGCTTCCGCGTCGTGTTGCCGGTCGAGGAACAGAAGGAACTCATCGGCCTCAAGCCGATGGTGGTGAAGAAATCGGAACACGATCCCGTGACCGACGATTGAACCCTCCCGTTGATTTCCTTTCGAATGGAGCTTCTCCCATGGCCGAATCGAATCGCCGCGATTTCCTCAAGGCGGGCGGCGTCGCTGCCTTGGCCGCCGCCGCGCCCGCCGTTCACGCAGCCGGCGACGACAAGATCAAGGTCGGCCTGATCGGCTGCGGTGGCCGCGGCAGCGGTGCCATCCGGCAGAGTCTGGCCTCCGATCCCTCGGTGGTCGTCCACGCCCTCGGCGACGTTTTCGAGCCGAAGGTCACGTACCTCGAAGCCGACATCAAGAAACAGTTCAAAGAACGCGTCGACGTGGTGGACCGCACGTTCAGCGGCCTGGACGCCTACAAGAAGGTCATCGACTCCGGCGTGAACCTCGTGCTGCTGGCGACGCCCCCCGGCTTCCGCCCCATGCACCTCGAATACGCCATCAACGCCGGCAAGCATGTCTTCTGCGAAAAGCCCGTCGCCGTCGACGCCCCCGGAATCCGCAAGTGCCTCGAACTCGTGGAAGTCGCCAAGAAGAAGAACCTCGCCATCGTCGCCGGCACCCAGCGCCGTCACCAGCGGCCTTACCTGGAAGTCGCCAAGCGCATCCAGGATGGCGTCATCGGTGAAATCGTTGGTGGCCGTTGTTCCTGGAATGGTAACGGCATCTGGTTCAACAAGCGCAAGGCCGGCGAATCCGACATCGAATACCAACTTCGCAACTGGTACCACTTCCTCTGGGTCTGCGGCGACCACATCGTCGAGCAGCACGTCCACAACATCGACGTCATCAACTGGTTCACCGGCGGCCACCCACTTAAGGCGGTCGGCATGGGCGGCCGCATCGGGGGTTCCGCCGCGCGGCCGGACGGCGACCCGAACGAAGTTGGGCACATCTTCGACCACTTCGCCGTGGAATTCGAATACGCCAACGGCGTGAAGATCGCCAGCTATTGCCGCCACTACCCCGGCCCCGAAGACGTGTCCGAAATGGTCGTCGGCACCAAGGGCACCATCCGAACCTCCGGCGGCGACAACGTGGTCATCAACGGCAAGCGCGTCGAACTGGGCGGCGGCAAGGACCCGTACGTGCAGGAGCACATCGACCTCGTCGCGAGCATCAAGGCCGGCGGCAAGCTCATCAACGAATTGCAGAACGTGACCGAGAGCACCATGTCCGCCATCATGGGCCGCATGGCGTGCTACTACTCCGTGAAGCCGACGCTGACGTGGGAGCAGGCGTTGGCGAGCCAGGAGGACACGATGCCGAAGAGCCTCGACCTGAAGGCCGAACACAAGATCGGCCCGGTGCCGCAACCCGGCAAGTCAAAGTTCGTCTAATGTAACGGGGCGGGTCGGCGCGATGCCGGCCCGCCTCATTCGTTCGGATTTGGATCGCGCATTTCGATCGCTTGAGTCGGGCAGACCAGTTCGCAAGCGGTGCATGCCGTGCAATCACGTGGCCGCGGCAGCCACGGTCGCGGTCCCGCCATCGCCAGACAGGCCGTCGGGCAGATCTCCACACACTCGGCACAGCCGATGCACGTTCGTTCGTCGACCACGGGCAACCGGTTCATTCGGCGATTCCCTCTTCGGCGAGGTCGATCACCGGATCGGCCGGACGCGGGGCCGGCGCCTCGCGGCCGGCGCGTTCGAGTTGCACCCCCATCAGGCCGCCAGCCAGGTCTTCGAGGACCGGCCGCGTGAGCGGTGGGAAGAGCACGAACCGCGCGCCCAGATCGAGGATCGTCGCGGTCCAGGCGGCGCGATCGGCTTCGTTCATTTTCACGTCACTGACGGCAACCGTGCTCACCGAGGCGTGCCGTGCTTGCAACTCCTGAAGGAATTCGAGAGTCGCTGGCACCGAATCCGCCAGCGGATCGAACTGCACGAAGAGCACGGTCGGCCGGGGAGGGCGGAGCAGGGCGAGGGCGGCACCGGTCTGGCGGACTTCCTTGACCAGCCAGCGGTGTTCCGCCGCGCAATCGGCGAGTTGTTTACCGAGCCAATCGTCAAAGCCGAGAATGACAATCTGTGGATGGCGCATCGGGTACGCGGTGCTCGGTTGTCGGGTGGATTGCAGGGGCAAATTTCCAACATCTGGAACAACGGAAGTCGCTTCGAATTCCCGGGTCGCTTTTTCCGTTGCCGTCGTTTGCTGTACTTACTACTCTACCGATTCCCAAATATCAGGTGGATTGACCCCGATGGAAACGACGATTCGGAAAGTCTCGCGACGCAAAGGCAAGACGCGCTGCCGGTTCTGCACGAAGGAAGGCTGCCCCCGCCCCACGTTCGTCGATTATAAGGACGTTACCAGCCTAAAGAAGCTGGTTTCCGGACAGGGGAAACTCTTCAGCCGCAAGCGCAGCGGCCTGTGCGCGACGTACCAGCGGGCCGTGTCGGCGGCGGTCAAGCGAGCCCGGTTCATGGCATTGCTGCCGTACGTGGGCGAGTAACGGCCGGCTCGTACCGGATTCAACCCGGCCGTTGCGTGCCGGGTTTTTTTACGCCCGTGCAGGTGCTGGAATGGCCGACGTCACGCAGATCTTCGCCGCCGCGGTCGATCGCCACCACGCCGGGGACCTCGCCGAGGCCGAACGGCTCTACCGCTCCATCCTGCACAAACTGCCCGGCCATGCCCCGTCCTTGTGCAATCTGGGCGTCCTTCTCGTGCGTGCGGAGAAGCTCGACGAGGCCGCGCACTGCTACTCCCTGTGCCTCGCGGCGAATCCTGGCTACCCGGATGCGCACTTCAATTTCGGCAACCTGCTCCGCCGCGTCGGACGGTACCGTGATGCCGTCGCCCAGTACCAGGATTGCGTGAAGGGCAACCCCACCCACGCGAGCGCCTACTTCAACATGGGGCTGGCCTTCGTCTCGCTCGGGGAACTGACCGCCGCGGCCGAGTGCTTCCGACAGACTGTCGGCATCGATCCGAATCACGCGGACGCCTTCAACCGGCTCGGCGATGTCATGCTGCGAACCGGTCACCTGAACGACGCTATCGAACAATTCCGCAAATACGTGGCGATCAAGCCGGACGACGCCCGCGGGTACAACAATCTCGGCCTCGCGATCGCCAACGCCGGCCGCCCCGCGGAAGCCGTCGAGCTGTTGAAGAAGGCGCTCGCCTTGAATCCGAGCTACCCGGACGCGAACAACACGCTGGCCCTCGCGTACGAGGCGCTTGGGCAGAAGGACGATGCCTGCCGCCACTACCGCGAGGCCGTGCGGCTGAACCCGAACTTCGCGGACGCCTGGAGCAACCTCGGCACGAACCTGACGGAGCAGGGGCGCGTCGACGAGGCGATCGGCGCGCTTCGGCGATCGCTGGAGATCCGCCCGAACGCTCCGCCGATCCACAGCAATCTGTTGCTGACCCTGAACTACCCGTCGAACCTCTCGCCGGAACAGGTGGCGGCCGAGCACCGATCGTTCGCCGCGCGGTTCGTGCCGAACGTGCCCGAATCCCCGGCACCGCTGGACCCGGACCCCGAACGCCGCTTGCGGATCGGCTACCTCTCCGCCGATTTCCGGCACCACACCGTCGCCGGGTTCATCGAGTTGCTGCTCGCGAAGCACGACCGCGATCGCGTGCATGTCTCGTGCTACGCCAATGTCCCGCGGCCGGACGACATGACGGCCCGACTGCAAAAGCTCGCCGATCGCTGGCGCTTCATCAACGGGCAGGTCGACGACGCCATCGCCGCGACGATCCGCGCGGATAAGATCGACATCCTCATCGACCTCGCCGGCCATACCGCCGGCAACCGGCTGTTCGCCCTCGCGCGACGGCCCGCCCCGATTCAGTGCCTGCTCTTCGGCTACCCGAACACGACCGGCGTCGCGGCGATCGACTATCGCATTACCGATGCCGTCTCCGACCCGCCCGGGGAAACCGAGGCGTTCAACGTGGAGAAGTTGCTCCGGCTCGAGTGCCTCGCATGGGCGTATCAGCCGCCGGCGGACGCGCCGCCCGTGACGCCGCTTCCGTCCCTGGCAGGTCGGCCGTTCACCTTCGGCTGCCTGAACAACTCCGCCAAGATTTCCGAAGCCTGCGTGCTGGCCTGGGCGAAACTGGTCGCCGCTGTGCCGAATGCGAAGCTGGTCTTGCTCGCCGGCCAGTCGACGGAGGGGGCGGCGATCCTGAAGGAGCGATTCGCCGTCGCCGGACTTCCGCCCGATCGGTTGGAGCTAGTGATGCGCCAGCCCAAGCGGGACTATTTCGAAGCGTATTCGCGCTGCGACCTCTCGCTCGATCCGTTTCCGTACAACGGCGGCGTGACGACTGGCGACGCGCTCTGGATGGGCGTGCCGGTTCTCGCCGTCGCGGGCCGCAGCTACGTCTCGCGGCAGGGCGTGGCCGTTCTCACACACGTCGGGCTGCCGGAGTTCGCGGCCGAGTCGCCGGAGCAACTGGTGGAACTCGCGAAGACATGGGCCGAGAATCGCGAGATGCTCGCCGACATCCGCATCGACCTGCGCTCGCAGGTGGCGAAGACGATCGCCGATGGAAAGGCTTACACGACCCGACTGGAATGCGCTCTCCGCCAGGCATGGAAGGAACGCATTCGCGCGTGAACGGCGGGATCCGGTTGTTCACGTCTTCGCTCCACTCCTTCGGAAAATTCCCATGAACCGAAAGTCCAGGAAACCGAACGTGTCATCCGCGGAACGCGCTGCGCTGCTGGACCTGTTGCAAATCCGATTCGAGAAGAACCCGCACCGACACGAGGGCGTGGTCTGGGCGAAGGTCGTGGCCCGCTTGGAAGCGCGGCCGGAGAAACTCGCTTCACTGCACGAAATGGAACGCACGGGCGGCGAACCGGACGTGATCGGTTTCGACCGGGAGGCGGGGGAATTCCACTTCGTCGATTGTTCCGCGGAAAGCCCCAAAGGCCGCCGAAGCGTCTGCTACGACCGCGCCGCCCTCGAATCTCGCAAGGAGCACAAACCAGCGCATTCCGCCGTCGAGTGGGCCGAGGAGATGGGCATCGAACTGCTGACCGAATCCCAATATCGCGACTTGCAGGAACTGGGCGAATTCGACCGGGCGACGTCGAGTTGGGTGCAAACGCCGCCCGCCATCCGCGAACTCGGCGGCGCGCTGTTCGGCGACCGCCGCTACGCGACCGTCTTCATCTATCACAACGGCGCACAGTCCTATTACGCCGCTCGCGGCTTCCGCGGACTACTGCGGGTTTGAATCGCCGCGGCGCGGATCAACGGCGTCGGAACCCTTTCTGCCTCGACAGATGAGAGTTCCGACGCCGTTGATGTTTCGACCATGTCTCTCCCACCCGGGGCGTCACCCCATCCGCTTCTTCAACTCCGCGTCCACGGCGTCGAGGTAGCCGTCAGTCGTCAGGTACGGCGTCTTGTCGCTGATCAGAATCGCCAAGTCCTTCGTCATCTTGCCGGACTCGACCATGTCAACGCAGACCTTTTCCAGCGTCTCGGCGAACTTCACGACGTCCGGCGTGCCATCCATCTTGCCGCGGTAGATGAGGCCGCGGGTCCAGGCGTAGATGCTGGCGATCGGGTTCGTGCTGGTGGGCTTCCCCTTCTGGTGTTCGCGGTAGTGGCGCGTCACCGTACCGTGGGCGGCCTCGGCTTCGACGGTCTTGCCGTCGGGCGTGGTGAGGACGCTGGTCATAAGACCGAGCGAGCCGTAGCCCTGCGCCACCGTGTCGGACTGCACGTCGCCGTCGTAGTTCTTGCAGGCCCAGAGGTAGCCGCCGGTCCATTTCATGTTCGCCGCCACCATGTCGTCGATGAGGCGGTGCTCGTAGGTGAGCTTTTTGGCTTCGAACGCGGCCTTGAACTCGGTGTCGAAGACTTCCTGGAAGAGGTTCTTGAAGCGGCCGTCGTAGATCTTGAGGATGGTGTTCTTGGTGCTGAGGTAGACGGAGTAGTCGCGGCCGAGGCCGTAGTTGAAGCAGGCGCGGGCGAAGCCCTTGATGGAGCTGTCGAGGTTGTACATGGCGAGCGTGACTCCGGCGCTCGGGGCCTTGAAGACTTCCTTCTCGATGGCCGGTCCGCCGTCGGCGGGGGTGTAGGTGAGCTTCACCGTGCCGGCGCCCGGGAAGAGGATCTCGCTGGCCTTGTACTGGTCGCCGAAGCCGTGGCGGGCGACGACGACGGGCTTGTCCCAGTGGCCGACGAGCCGGGGCACGTTCTTGCAGACGATCGGTTCGCGGAAGATGGTGCCGTCGAGGATGTTCCGGATCGTGCCGTTCGGCGAGGGGTACATCCGCTTGAGGTTGAATTCCTTGACGCGGGCTTCGTCCGGCGTGATGGTGGCGCACTTCACGGCGACGCCGTACTTCTTGGTGGCCTCGGCCGATTCGAACGTAACCTTGTCGTCGGTGGCGTCGCGGTGTTCGATGCCGAGGTCGAAGTACTTGAGGTCGATGTCGAGGTACGGGAGGATGAGCTTCTCGCGGATCTTCTGCCAGATGATGCGGGTCATCTCGTCGCCGTCCATCTCGACGACGGGGTACTTCACCTTGATCTTGGCCACGGGGAGGCTCCGGTGCGGGGTGTGCGAAAGCGATTAGTCTAGGACGGTACCGCAAGTCGGACAGAAGTTCCCGGAGTTCCCCGTGCGGGATCACTTCCGTTCGGCCTTTGGCCCCGGACCGCCGGTGTGGATGCGCAGCGGATCGTCGTTGGACGTGCCCGCGAGCAGGCGCGAGCCGTCGGGGCTGAACGCGACGCAGCCGACGTTCTTCGGCAGGGCCGGGAACGCGAGCAGTTCGATCCCCGTGGCCGCGTCAAGAATGTGGACGTTCGCATCGCCGACCGTCGCCACGGCGATCCGCGAGCCGTCGGGCGTGAACGCGATCTTCGACTTCGAGTACACCGTCAGCGCCGGAAGCGGGCCGATCTTCCGGCCGTTCGTCGCGTTCCACAGCGTCGCCGGCCCGTTGCGTTCCGAGACGATCAGCCGCTTGGCATCCGGGGACAGCCAGAGGTACTCGATGCCCTTTGGCGCGCCGTCGAATACGACGGCGGACTTGACCTCCCCCGTGGCCTCGTTCCATCGGCTCAGCTTACCCTCCGAGTAGGTCGTCAGCTCGCCATCGCCCGGCCCGGGCCAGTACGATCGGAACGCCCCGTCGCCTTTCATCTCACGCAGCACCGCGCCGGTCTGGAGGTCCCGAAGCTGGAGCGAGCCGCCCTTAAGCGAAACGAGCTTTGTGCCGTCGCGGTTGAATCCGGCGATGTTGGACCAGTCCTTTTGATCCTTCTGGGTGTCGGGATCGAGCAGCTCCTTGCCGGACTTTGCATCCCAGATCGTGCTGCGCCCGGTGCCGGTGCGCGTGAGAATGCGCGATCCGTCGGGGCTGTAAACCACCTGATGGACGACATAGTCGTGGTTGCCGAGTTGCAGTCGGGTTTTGTTTGTCGCGAGGTCCCAGACGTCGGCGTACCAGCCGACCTTGCCGGTGCTGCCGGCGGCCACTTCCTTGCCATCGGGGCTGAACGCGGCGTCGATGATCCAGCTCCCCGGTTCGACGGGCAGGACCTGCACCGGCTCGGCGTCGATCCTCCACGCCTTGACCGCGCCGGCCTCGACGCTCAGGATCCGGTCGCCGTTCGGGTGGAACGTCGCGTCGAGCAGGCCGCCGGTGGTCAGCCAGCTCTTCAACTCCTTACCGGTATCGGCGTCCCATAGGCGAATGGTCCGGTCCGACGTGGTGACGATCCGTTTGCCGTCGGCACTATACGCGGACGAGCCGACGCCGGTCTTGTGGCCTTTGATTTCGAGAACGATGGAACCATCGTCGGTCTTGTGGACGCGGGCGATGCCGTCGGTCGCGGAAGCGACGAAGCGCGTGCCGTCGAGGTGGAAGCGGGCGATGTTCGTGGTGCCGTTGCCACCCGGGGGCACACGGACGAGTTGCTTGCCGTTTTCAGGATCGAAGGTGCCGGAGGCGCCGAAGCCATTGGAGACGATGCGCGTGCCGTCCTTGTTGAAACTTGGCCGGCAGGAATAAAAGGCGATGCTGGGAAAGGAGCGGAGTTCCTTGCCGGTCTCGGCGTCCCAGATTGTCAGGTCGCGGTTGCCGCTGGTCACGATCCGCGTGCCGTCGGGGCTCCAGTTCGCCGCGCCGATGGCGCGCTGCTTGCGTTCGAGCTTGCGGACAGGGTTACCGGTGGCCGTATCCCAGATCGTCGCGGTGATCGAGTCGCCACTGGTCAGGACCTGCTTGCCGTCAGGGCTGAAGTGCGCGTGGCGGACTTTGAAACTCTGTTCGGTGAACGTCCTTACCAGCGAGCCTGTACCGGCGTCCCAGAGGCTCGCGTTCGCGTCGCCGTCGGCGGTGAGGATGAGTTTGCCGTCGGGGCTGTAGCTCGCTGTCTGGAAGTTGCGCTTTGTTCCGTCCGGTTTCGCCGCACTCAACATCAGTTGTTCGGGACGACAGAGGCGATTCACGTAGTGCCATTCCCAACCGCGCAGGTCTTCGCGGCAGGATTCCAGCAGCGCGAGCGCCCGCGCCGACTGGCCGTTGCGGAACTCCGTATGTGCCCGATAGACGGCGTGCGCGTATTCGAGTGTGGCCGCGCGGTCCTGCGCGACGAGCGGCGCGCCGCCGAGCAGAGCGAGCGCGATCAACATTCTGGCGGATGTCATGTGCGACTCGGGGTGAGGATTTCGGAACAGGTGTAAGGTAATGCAAGCCGATCTCGGATAAAACGAGAAAACCCGCCCCGACTCCTTTCGGTATCTCGCCATGCTCACCCGCCGCACGTTCCTTGGCACCCTCGCCGCCGGCATCGCCGCCCCCGCCTTTGCCGAGCCACTCGCCCGCAAGAAACTCGCCGTCGTCACCACCGAATGGCGCGAGCGCTCGCACGCCTGGCACATGGCCGAGCGCTTCCTCGGCGGCTACCCGAAGAACGGCAAATGGCACCGGCCGCCGATCGACGTCGTCTCCGCCTACGTCGATCAGTTCCCCAAGAACGACCTCAGCCGCGGGCGGGCGAAGGAATCGGGATTCACCATTTACAAGACCGTCGCCGAGGCGCTGCGGAACGGCACCGACAAACTCGCCGTTGATGCCGTGCTGATCATCGGCGAACACGGCAACTACCCGGACAACGAGTTCGGCCAGAAGAAGTACCCGCGCTACGAGTTCTTCAAGCAGGTCGTCGACGTCTTCCAGAAGGACGGCCGCACGGTGCCGGTCTTCAACGACAAGCACCTCTCTTGGAAGTGGGAGTGGGCGAAGGAGATGGTGGACCTCTCGCGAACGATGAAGTTCCCGTTCCTCGCCGGGTCGAGTTTGCCCGTGACGTGGCGGATGCCGGCGATCGATATGCCCTACGGCGCCGAGCTGGACGAAGTGATGTGCGTGGCGATGGGCGGCGTGGACAGTTACGACTTCCACGCCCTCGAAGTCATCCAGTGCATGGCCGAGCGCCGTAAGGGCGGCGAGACCGGCGTGAAGTCGTTGCAGGCCCTGCGCGGTGATTCCGTCTGGAAGGCGATGGAGACCGGCGAGTGGAGCGCCAAGCTCTTCGACGCCTGCCTCGCCCGCAGCCAGACGCTCGCGCAGGCGCCGACCTACAGCCACCGGATGCCGACGCTCGCGCAGATGAAGGCAATGGTGAAAAGCCCGATCTGCTATCGCTTCGAGTACGCCGACGGCCTGAAGGCGACGATGCTGCTGATGAACGGCCTCGTCGGCGATTTCACTTTCGCCGCGAAGCTGAAGGACAAGGCCGAACCGCTCTCGACGCTCTTCTACCTGCCGCCGAACCCGAACGTCACCTACTCGGCCTCGCTCATGTCGAAGGCGGAGGAAATGTTCCTCACTGGCGTGGCCCCGTATCCGGTCGAACGCACGCTGCTGACCGCCGGCCTCGTCGAAGCCGGTATGCAATCGCTGACGAAGGACCGGCAGCGACTGGAGACGCCGCACCTGGCCGTGAAGTACACGGCCCCGAAGGAATCGCTATTCGCGCGGGAGTAGGAAGCTTTTCGCTGGGTGAGCCGAGGATATGCGAGATCCGCCGCCCAAACTTTCAACGCCGCATTCAGGTAAAGGAGGATCCAAGTGGACAAGCTCTACAAGCGAATCGATGACGCCCTGCACTACCACGAAGCATGGGAATCGGGCGGCAAAATCATCGAGCATTGGGGATTGGTTGGCGAGCGTGGACAAACCATCGGGCATAAACTCCCTAATGGCGCGGATCCCGAGGCGAAAATCGCCGACATTCTCGAAAAGTCTGTCGCCAATGACTACGTTTCGGCGGAGGAGATCGGCGAGACGACGTTATTGATCGAGTACGAAGTAGACGGTTTCGGCAACTCTGAAGACTTGGAGAAGCGCAGCGCACTCGAAGATCGCATGAACGAATTGCTCGGCTGGACGGGGCTTGGCAATTGCGATGGAGGTAGCATCGGCTCCGGCACGATGGAGGTCTGCTGCTTCGTTGTTGATTTCGAGATCGCCAAACGCGTCATCGAAGCCGATCTCGCGGGAACGGAATTCGCCGACTTCTCTCGTATTTACGACGAGAACGCTGAAGACGATTGACAACTAGATGGCATTGCTCACCGGTGGGTCTCGAAGACTCTGCCCACCCTGCGAAGACGCTTTCTGAATAGGATGACTCTCCGCCGGTTGGCCCGTCGTCGCTCTCCGAGGATTGGCAATGTCCCGCTGGCTTCCGCTCTCCCTCGTCGGCGTTGCACTCGTCGCGGTCGCGTACTTCCAGCCGCCCCGCCCCGCCGCGGCGCAGGACGCGCAGGCCGAGGCGTTCACCAAGACTATCCGGCCGCTGCTCAAGACACATTGCCTGAACTGCCACTCGACCAAGGCGATGAAGGGCGAGCTCGACCTCGAACGGTTCGCGACGCTTGATGACATCCGCAAGGACGCGAAGCCGTGGCAGGCGATGATTGAGCAGATCGAAACGGGCGAGATGCCGCCGAAGGACAAGCCGCAGCCGACGGCCGACGAGAAGAAGCAGCTCGTATCGTGGGTGCGGCAGTTCCTCGAGTCGGAGGCGAAGGCGCGCAAGGGCGACCCCGGGCGCGTGCCGCTCCGCCGGCTGAGCAATGCCGAGTACGACGCGACGGTACGCGACCTGACGGGCGTGGACCTGCGGCCGACGCGCGAGTTCCCGGCCGATGGCGCGGCCGGCGAAGGGTTCACGAACGCGGCCGAGGCGCTCACCGACATCTCGCCGGCGCTCTTCACCAAATACCTGGCAGCCGCAAAGGAGATCGCCGACCGGGCCGTGCTGCTACCCGACGGCTTCCGTTTCTCGCCGGCGAAGACCCGCCGCGACTGGAGCGACGAGGGCGTGGCGAAGCTCCGGGCGTTCTACTCAAAGCACGTCGGCCCCGAAGGTCGGCTGCCGTTCCAACCGTACCTCGCTGCGACGGTGAGCCACCGGACCGCGCTCGCGGAGGGGAAGTTCGCCGAGATCGCCGCGAAGGAGAAGCTGAACGAGAAGTATCTGCGGGCCTTGCATGCCGCGCTGACCGACGCGGCGCCATCGGAACCGCTCGACACGATCCGCAGGAAGTGGAAGACCGCGGCCGCGAACGAGGTGCCATCACTCACCGCCGAGATCGTGAGCTGGCAGACCGCGCTCTGGCAGACGGCGCGCATCGGCAATTACTTCCGCCCGCTCGGCGCGAGCTACACCGAGAACCTGATCCGGCAGTTCCCGACCGAGCCGACGGGTGTGGAATCGCAGGCGATCCGCATCGCCGTGAAGCCGGAGCCGGGAAACAACGGCGCGGCACTCTTTCTGCAATCGGACGAGTTCCTACCGGTCGGTGCCGGTGCGAAAGTCATCTTCCGAAATCCGCGGTTAGAGGGGAACGGGCCGACGTTGCGCCTCGCCGACTACGCCGAGTACGGCGCGAAGTTTGAATTCGACATCCCCACCGTCTTCGCCGACACGGACCAGTACCTCGCGGCCGTCTTCGAACGCGCGAAGAATCCGAAGCATGAGCCGAAGGGGTTGAACGAGGAGTTTCTGAAACGCTGGATCGACTTCGTGGACCTCGATCTGACGGGCGCGAAGCCGGTCGACGGCAAGCCGGTGCCCTATGCCGAGTTCAAACTGTTCGACACGAAGGCGGAGCGGATCGACGGCAAGGCTTGGATCAACGGCTGGCATTCGCGCACGGCCGGTCTGCCCGTCGTGATGGCGAATTCCTCCGATCAGGACGAGCGCATCCCGGGTCTTGCGAAGGCGAAGTCGGTGGTGGTGCACCCGATGCCGCAGGAGTACGTCGGCATCGCGTGGACCAGCCCGATCGCCGGTATAGTGAAGATCACGACAAAAGTGTCACACGCGCACCCGGCGTGCGGCAATGGAGTCGCGTGGTGGCTCGAAGCCCGTCGCGGCCAGAAGGCGACCGAGATCGCCGGTGGCGGCATCGCGCTCGGCAAGGACGCGAAGCACGAACTCACGCGGGCCGTACAGGTCGGCGATCAGTTCATCCTCGCCGTCGATGCGAAGAACGCGGATCATGTCTGCGACCTCACGGGTGTTGCGTTCACGATCACGGAGCCGGCGAAGCCCGGTCGCGTCTGGGATCTAGCGAAGGACATTTCCGGTTCGATCCATGCCGGGAACCCGCACGCGGACGGGCACGGGAACAAGGCGGTCTGGAGCTTCGGGAAAGGGCCGGCCCGCGCCGTCGCGGCCGGCGCGCTGCCGATTCCGCCTGACTCCATCCTCGGCCGATGGAAGGCCGCGGCGGTCGATGTGACGAAACGGGACGAACTGCCGAAGCTCGCAGTCGAGTTGAAGAAACTCCTGACCGGTCCGCGACCGGCCGATGCGAAATCTCCGGATCGTACGCTTTACGACAACCTCGCCGCGGTGGATAGTTCCCTCCTGAAAGGCCTCGACGCCACACCGTTCCGCAAGCCGCAGGCGATCCCTTACGGCGTTTCGAAAGACCGGTTCGACGCGGACGGGCATCTCGTCGTCAATGCGAATACTCCGATGCAACTGCGCCTGCCGGCGGCGCTCTTCGTCGGGCGCACGTTCGCGGCCGAGGCCGAGTTTTCCGCGACGCCGGAACCGCGCGCCGCGTTCGTTTCCGCCGCGACCCGTGCGCGCGAAGACGCCCGCTGGGACGGCAAGGCGCCGTTGTTGGTGGCGCGCGACGGCCTCGTGAAAATGAAGTCGGGATTCGAGTCGTTCCGCAAGCTCTTCCCGCTCTTCCTCGCCTTCCCGCCGGTGATCCCGACGGACGAAGTCGTGTCGCTGAAGATGTTCCACCGCGAGGACGAACCGCTGATCCGACTCTTCTTGAATGATGCACAGGCGAAGGAACTCGACCACCTCTGGGCCGAGCACCAGTTCGTCAGCAAGCAGTATCGGCTGGAAAACGAGCACCTGCCGCAGTTCATCGGCTTCGTGACGCAAGACCAGCCGAAGGCGATGGAGCTGTATTTCCTCGGCCAGAAGCCGGTGTTCCAGAAGCGTGCCGATGAACTACTCGCGTCCGAAGTGGCGGCGGAACCGAAACAGCTGGACGCACTCGTCGCGTTCGCGGCGAAGGCGTACCGCCGGCCCTTGAAACCCGGGGAAGCGGAGGAACTCCGCAAACTCGTACGCTCGGTACGCGCGACCGGGGCGACCCACGACGAGGCGTTCCGCGGTGCGTTGATGCGGGTCTTCGTCTCGCCGTCGTTCCTGTTCCGCATCGAGGCCGCGCCGCCCGGCAAGGACCCCAAGCCTGTCAGCGACTGGGAACTGGCCTCCCGCCTCAGCTACTTCCTCTGGTCGTCGATGCCCGACAACGAGCTGCGCCGCCTCGCGGCCGAGGGGAAGTTGAGCGATCCGAAGGTGCTCGAAGCGCAGACCCGCCGCATGCTCGCCGACGGGCGCACGCGGTCCCTCGCCATCGAATTCGGCACGCAATGGATCCACGTCCGCGGTTTCGACGAACACAACGAAAAGAACGAGAAGCTCTTCCCCGCCTTCACTCCGGACCTGCGCTCGGCGATGAACGAGGAGGGCATCCGCTTCTTCCAGGACCTTTTCCAAGCCGACCGCAAGGTGACCGACCTGCTCGATTCGGACGCGACGTTCCTCAACGAGACGCTGGCGAAACACTATGGAATCCCCGGCGTCGCCGGCCCCGAATGGCGGCGCGTCGAGGGCGTGAATCGCTATGGCCGCGGCGGCATCCTCGGCTTCGCCAGCGTGCAGGCGAAGCAATCGGGCGCCTCCCGGACCAGCCCCGTCCTGCGCGGGAACTGGGTGGTCGAGACGCTGCTCGGAGAGAAGCTGCCGAAGCCGCCGCCGAACGTGCCGAAGCTGCCGGAGGAGGAGGGGACGGAGAAGCTGACGACGCGGCAACTGACGGAGCGCCATGTCTCGGAGGCGAGTTGTGCGACCTGCCACGTGCGCATCGACCCGTTCGGCTTCGCGCTCGAGAAATACGATCCGATCGGCCGCCGTCGCGACAAGGACTTCGGCGGCTTAGCGCTGGACTCGAAGGCGAAACTCCGCGACGGTTCGGAGTTCGACGGCATCGACGGCCTGCGGAACTACCTTCTCTCGAAGAAGCAGGATGTGATCGTGCGGCTCTTCTGCAAGCGCCTGCTTGGCTTCGCCCTTGGCCGATCCGTCACGCTTTCGGATACATCGGTGCTGGACGAAATGGTGGCGGAATTGAAAAAGGCGGACGGCCGGGTATCGGCCGCCGTGCGGGTGATCGTGGCCAGCCCGCAGTTCCGCATGGTCCGCGGAGCCGACGCGGGGGAGTGAGGGTTCACCGCCGCAGCAGGAATTCCTTCGAGTTCAGCACGCCCCAGGCCACGTCCTCCCACGCTTTGCGGCGGTCGGGGGCGGCCTTGATGTAGTTGCCCAGTTTCGAATTCTCAGTCGGGTTCGGGAAACGACCGAGCGCCGAGAGATAAAGCTCGTCCAGCAGTTCCGCGTCCGCTACGCCGGCGTCGAGCATCCGGCCAAGGCGGTTGTCAGACCTCCGCAACATCGCGTTCACCTGCTCGCCATTGATCATCTGGAATGCCTGCAAGAGGCCCGCTTCCTCGCTGCGTTCGCAATCGCACGTCAGCAGCCGCTCGGGCTTGCCGAAGACGCGCAGGAACCGCTCGCCCATCGCCGCGCCGCCGCGCCGATTGCCGGTGCCCGCTTGCGACATCGCCGGCACGGCCCCGGCACGCAGGCCGGCCGGGTAGCCGTTGAACCGCGGCTCCACCTCCAGCACGCGGCTCATCGCGTCCAGCAGTTGCTCCGCCTCCAGCGGCTGCACGAGCGCATGCGAGAAGTGCGTGGCATCGTGGGCGTTCTGTTCGTTCGTCGAACTCGAAAGCTGGTACGTCCGCGACAGGAGAATCGACTTCACTAGCGGTTTGAGCCGGAAGCCCCCGGCCTTGAACTCCACGGCGAGGTGGTCCAGCAACTCCGGATTCGACGGCGGGTTGGCGGCCTTGAAGTCGTCGTTTGGGTCCACGATGCCGCGGCCGAACAGGTGGTACCAGACGCGGTTTGCCTGCGCCTTCGCGAAGAACGGGTTGGCCGGGTCCGCGATCCAGTCCGCGAGCATGCCGAGTCGATCGGCGTCCTGCGCCGGTGAACGGTCATCGCCGAGCGTCTTCGGCACGGCCGTCTCGCCCGTGCGCGGCAGCGTCGACTCCCCCTTGCGGGCCGCGAAGACGACCTGCTCGCCGACGAACTCGTGTTTGTCGAGGTCGTCCTTGCGCTCGTTCGACAGCACGCGGTACTGCACCTGCGGGAAGAACGCGGCGAAGCGGTGATAGTCGTCCTGCGTCCAGACGTCGAACGGGTGGTTGTGGCACTTCGCGCAGTTGACCCGCACGCCAAGGAAGACCTGCGCCACCGCCTCCGCCCGCGCCTGCGGATCGCGCACGGCCCGGTAGAAGTTCGCCGGCGGGTTCGCGTAGGTGCTGCCACGCGCCGAAAGAATCTCGCGGGCGAACTCGTTGAGCGGCCGGTCCTCGGCGAACCAGGCTTTGATCCATCGGTGGTAGACCTGCACGCCCTTCCGGTCGAGCGATTTCTCCTCGTTGCGCAGTAGATCGCTCCACTTGAGCGCCCAATACTCGGCGAACTCCGGCTTCGCGAGTAGTGCGTTAATCATCTTCTCGCGTTTGTCCGGCGAGCGGTCGGCGAGGAAGGCCCGTGCCTCTTTCGCTGTCGGCAGCGTGCCGGTGGCGTCGAGGGATGCGCGGCGGAGGAACGTGGCGTCGTCCGCGAGCGTCGAGGGCGGGATGCGCAGTTCCTTCAGCTGCTTCGCCACCAATGAATCGATTTTGTTCGCGGAGTTTAGCACGCTCACATCCGGCAGCGGAACGTCGGGCAGGAAGGCGACCCGCACCGGCACCTGCCGGCCGAGGTAGCGTACGAGCACCGTCGTCTCGCCCTCCTGCTCCTTTTCGACCGTGCCGTCGGAGTGAATGGTGGCGATGCCGACGGTCGTCGTCTCCACGGCGACGAACGGCGTCACGTCGCGCGTGCTGCCGTCGGCGAAGCGGGCGACGGCCTTCAGATGGAACGAATCCTTCGGTGCCGTGAGGATTGCCGACTTCGGCGTGACCTCCAGCGCCACGAGTTTCGGGTTCGCTCCGGCGTCGGACCGGCCGCCGGCGGCAATCCAGTTCCGGAGCGTGGCGTATTCGGTGCTTGAAGTGCTGAATCGGACGCCGCCCTCGTGGGGCACGCGGCCGACGGCTTTCTGCAACAGCAGGCTTTCGTCCGGGGAAGAGACATCGATCCGCCGGCCGAGCGCGCCGCGCGTGAGGGCGGCGTGGTCGAAGGCCGGGTCTTCGCCGCGCAGCGAGAGCTTGAGTCCGCCTTTGCCGTTGAGGTTCCCGTGGCAGGCCCCCATGTTGCACCCGGCGCGCGACAGCACGGCGGAGACGTCCCGCTCGAAAGAAACGGACGGCTCCGCGGCCCGGGCGGCGGCCGGGGAGAAGAACAGAAGGACGGAGAATAGCAGTTGTGATCGAAGCATGTTTCGCAGGGCATTTCGAGGTCTATCGGCCAACTCGTGATGCCATTCAATGCCGTGGGTTTTGGCCCCGAGGGGCCGCGGAGTGTAGCCACGGGTGGAGCGCAGCGCAACCCGTGGTGGTTATCGCGAACAACGCGAACCCGGCAGGGGTCGAGGGACGTTCACATCCTTCGTTCCTTCGCCCCTTCGGGGCGAGTCGAATATTCGATTCTACCACGGGTTCCGCTTCGCTCCACCCGTGGCTACAGCCCGATGCCCCTCCGGGGCATCCAATCCGGCTACGCCATTTTCGTTGGACGATTGCCAACGAACTGAGTCATTCTTTTCAACTACTTCGCGAACAGCTCCTCGATCACGCGGCCGGGCGTCGCCAGGCCCATGCCGGCCACCTGCTCGCTCGTCAGGCCGACGGCATGTTGGATCGTCGCGCACAGGTCGCCGGGCGTCAGCGGCGTGTCGGCCGGTTTGCCCGCCTTCGCGTCGCTCGTTCCGAGGACCCGGCCGCCCTGCACGCCCCCGCCGGCGGCGAGCGCGCTGTAGCAACCCGGCCAGTGCTCGCGGCCGGCCTTGTCGTTCACCTTCGGATCGCGGCCGAACTCGCCCACCGCCAGCACCAGCGTGCTCGCCAGCAGGCCCCGCTCGGCGAGGTCGTTGATGAGCACCGAGAGCGTCTGGTCCAGCCACATCGCGTGGCGGTCCTGCATGATCTGGAAGTTCCGGTAGTGGTGGTCCCAGCCGCCGTCGCCCGAGTCCTCCTCGGCCTCGACGTGGTCGCTCCAGTTCACCTGCACGAACGGCACGCCCGCCTCCACGAGACGCCGCGCGAGCAGGCAAGACTGTCCGAAGCGCGTCCGGCCGTAGGCGTTCGCGCTCTTCGGCGATTCCTTCGAGAGGTCGAACATCGCCTGCATCTTCGTGCTCGTCAGCATGCTGATCGCGCGCGAGCGGTAGTCGTCGAGCGTGGCGACGGCGAGCGACGACTCCAGCTTCCGCTCCGTGATCGCGAGCGATTCCATCAGCTTCTGCCGGTCCGCGAGGCGCTCGGGCGTCAGCTCCGGCGGCAGTTGCAGGGCCGGCACCTTCGTCCCCTTCGCGGGGTCGTACTCGAGGCGGAACGGATCGTAGGCCGGGCCGAGCGGGCCGCCGCCCTCGCCGATGATCGGCTTCTTCCCCTGGTGCAGCTTGCCGCCGATCACGAGGAAGGGCGAGGCGATGCCGCGAGACTTGTTCGCGAGCGACTTGGCGACGATGGAGCCGGTGGCGGGGCGGGGCGAGCCGGGGAGCGGTTTGCCGTCGAGGCCGGTGCCGCCGGCGGCGCTGCCCGTGAGGCCGATGGTGCCGGCGATGCCGTGGTCGTTCGACTGCGTGGTGAGCGTGCGGAGGACGGCGAGCTTGTCCGTGATGCCGGCGAGCTTGGGGAAGAGTTCGGTGAACCGCACGCCGGGGATGCGCGTGGGGATGGTGGCGAACGGCCCGCGGAATTCGAGCGGTGCGTTCGGCTTCGGGTCGAAGGTATCGAGCTGGCTCGGCCCGCCCCAGAGCCAGACGAGGATGACGGCCTTCGCGGAGCCGGGGTTCAGCCCCGATTCGCGGGCGCGCAGGAGGTCCGCGAGCGAGAGGCCGAGCACCGACGACGCGCCGACCTGCACGAACGCCCGTCGGTCGAGCGTCTGGCAGGTTCGCTGGGTCTGCTGGCCGAGGAGGAGCATGGGGGAGGATCCGGGTGAGTGCGGAATGCGGAGTGAAGACACCGACTTCGACAGCGAATCGCCTTTCTCCGATCAACCGCTTCGTCGCACAACTCGATGTTCGACCTTAAAGGGTCGTTCTTACAGCCCAGGGTTGAGAAGGCTCTGCGACGAAACCCTGGTTCGGCCTACCAGCTGAACCAGACCACGAAGCGGACCCGATCCGGGCCGAAGGTTGCTTCCAGTACTCGGGCGAGAGCGAAGGCCAGCTTCCATTGGCTCCCTTCCGGAGAGTCGGTCAGCTCCACCGCCCGGATCTCGCTCCACAGCGCGAAGGTGTATCCGCCCACTTCGCCCGGGCCGTACTTCACCTCGTGGGCCGCGATGTTCGCCAGCTCACGGCGGACCTGCTCCTAGGGGTTCTGCGGCACCCCGCGACCGGCAGCTACGGAATCTACCGATTTCTTGCCTGTCACGCACAGCTTCGAGAGCCCGAACAGTCGCTCGGTGTCGTCGTCAGCCACGTCAACCAGCGAACTCAGCCGGACGATACCGAACCAAGCGTGTGTGTCTGTCGTGTCCGGGTTGCGGGCGACCTCGATCCACCCTTCGATGTCAAACGGCATCGCCGCTCCACGTCCTCCGGGGCCGAACGACCCTTTCAGGGTCGAAAACCAACTGTTATGGGTGCCGCCTACCCAGGGCGTCGTCGCAAACCTCCTCGCCCTGGGCTGTTGGAACAACCCTTTCAGGGTCGAAAACCAAATCCCGACCGATCCCAACATCACGTCAGATCGTTCAAAGGTCCATCGCCGCAATAATTCTTGTTCCCGAAGCTCGGCACGCGGTGGCCGAAGGCGTGGGCCATCGACATCAGCAGGCGGTTGTGCGGGACCTGCTTGTACTTCAGCGAACGGCCCATCTTGAAGTTCAAGCCGCCGCCGACCAGCAGGAACGGCGTGTCGTTGTGCGTGTGCGAGTTCCCCTGGCCCAGCTCGTTCGTCCAGACGATCGTGGTGTTGTCCAACAGGCTCCCGCCACCGCCCGGTTCCGGCGTTTCGGACAGGCGCTTCGCGAGGTAGGCGAGCTGCTCGCAGAACCATGTGTCGATCTGCGTGATCTTCGCCTGCGCCTTCTCGTTCGCGTTCGGCTCGTGCGACAGTTCGTGGTGGCCTTCGGTGATGCCGAGCCACTTCATTCGCGCCATGCCCACGCTGTTCGTGAACTGGATCGACGCCACGCGATTGAAGTCGTTCGCGAACGAATTCACCATCATCTCGATCTGCATCTTGCTGATCTTCGGGATGTTGTCGTTATCCTCGCGCACGCCTTGCTCGATCTCCGGCACCTTGTGGCCGATCTCGCCGTGCGCCTTCGCGCTCTTCAGTTCCTGCTCCAGCTCGCGCACGAAGGTCGCGTGCTCGTCCAGCAGCTTGCGGTCCTCGGCGCTGACGGCGCCGGCTACCTTCTTCAGGTCCGCGTTCAGGTCGTCCAGCACGCTCGCCAGCACCTTGTTGTCCGTCGTGCGGCCGTAGAGCTTCTTGAACATCTGATACGGGTCGTCGATCGGCGCGACCGGCTTGTTCGGGCCGGTGTAGATCATGCGAGTCCAGGTGTCGGCCCGGTCCGGCACCATGACGCCGAACTCGAGGCTGCCGAAACGGGTCTTCGTGGCCGGGTCCTTCTGGAGGAAGTTCTTGATTTCTTGATCGATCGACAGGCCCTTCGCCCATCCGGCCGGCGTATCGGAACCGCCCTGGATGTTGCCGGGGAACAGTTCGATGCCGGTGAGCAGGCAGCCAATGCCGCGCATGTGGCCGTCGCCGTCGCCGCGAATCTTGTCGGCGACGCCGTGCAGGAAGAGCGTCTGCTTCTTGAACGGCTCGAGCGACGCCACGGACTTCGGCAGCGTGAACTCGGCCCCGGTTTCCTTCGGCCAGAAGTTCCACGGGCAGACGCCGTTGGGCGTGAACATGATCACGAGTCGCTGCTTGCGCTTCGTCTGGTTGGCGAACCCGAGGCTCGGCAGGTTCAGCACGAACGGAACAGCGGCCGCGGAAAGACCGAGATTGCGGACGAACTCGCGACGATTCTGATGCACGGATTTCGCTCCGATTTATGGTGATTTCTTTCGTTCCAGTAAAGCCGCCGTCGTGGCAATCTCGACGGCTAATTGTCGCACATGGAAGCCATTCCTGGCAAACTTTTCCCGGAGTTCCTCCCCGGTGTTCGGCCCATAGGCGCGGATCGACTGCTGCACCAGATGGTGAAACATCTGCTCGGCGAAGGCACGGTGGGCGTCCTCGCTGCCGGCGACGAACTTCGCCAGTTCCACCGGCCCGTTGAAGGTCTTCGTCTCGCCGGCGCGGGTCGTGTAGGTGCCCTGAGCGTTTACCGGCTTCTTGTTGTCGGTATCGCGGTAGCGGCCGACGGCGTCGAAGTTCTCGAGCGCGAAGCCGACGGGGTTGATGACCAGGTGGCACGATTGACAGTTCACGCCCTTCGTCTGCAACTCGACACGCTCGCGTGTTGTCAGCGTCGGGTGCAGGTCCGGCGCCAGCGGCGTGAACGCCTCGTTGGGCGGCTTCAGGCCGACGCCCAGGAGGCCCCGCGCCACGAACACGCCCCGGTGGATCGGCGATGTCTCGCCGGTGTAGGCAAAAGTCGCCATGAGGAACGGGTGCGTCAGCACACCCTGCCGCCGGCCCTTCTCGAATGCCACCTTCTGGAACGGCGCGTCCTCCGGCAGGTTCGCCCCGTAGAACTTCGCGAGCCGGCCGTTGAGGTAGATTTCGTCCGATTGCAGGAGCCGGCGGAAGTCGGACTTCTCGCTCCAAACGACATCGTCGAGGAACAAATCGAGCGACGTCCGCAGGTCGGCGACGATCGTGGAATCGAAGCCGGGGAACTTCTTCGCGTCCTTCACGGCGTCGCGGGCGTGATCGGTTTTGAGCCAGTGGTGCAGGAAGCCGCGAATGCGTGCCTTCGCCCGCGTGTCGGCCAGCATCTTCTCGGCCTGCTTACGCACGTCATCTGCCGTCTTCAGCTTTCCGGCCGCCGCGAGGTCGTGCAGGTCCTGGTTCGGGATCGAATCCCAAAGCGCGAACGCCAGCCGCGCGGCCACGTCGTACGGGTTCGCGTCCTTGGCCGGTTCGCGGTACAGGAACCGCGGCGACTTGAGAATCAGCAGGACGGCCCGCTTCGCCGCCGCCTGGATGTCGTTGGCCGTTGATTCGATTGGCCGGGAAATATAGAGCTTCTCGACATCCTCCGTGACCGGCCGGCGGAAGGCGAGTTTTGCGAACTGCCGGAGGAAGACCTTCAATTTGTCCGTTCGCTTCTCGTCGGTCAGTTTCGTCTTGGCGAACTCCTCGATGCGGGTGGAGATGTAGTTGGCCGCGTCGAGCGCGCCGTCGGTCGTCGCCTGGTCCCACGCCTTCGAGACGGTCGTCCCGCGCTCCCAGCCGTAGCTGCGATCGTCCGGCGGAAACTTCGTTTCGTCGATGTAGACTTCCGTGGAAAACTGCGGCGACAGGACACGGGCGGGGATCGTCTCGACGACGCCGTGCGGCGGCTGCCAGAGCAGCTCGACCATCGCCGGCTTCGGCTTCGGGTTCTTGTCTTTCACCCCTTGCAGCGCCTTCGAAAAATCGACACGCAGGTGGTACGCCCGGCCGCCGAGCAGGAACAGCGTCGCCTTGTACTCGTTGTCGCTCCCGGACTTCACGTACCCGTCCGCCACCGGATTCTTCGGGTCGTTCACCCACAATCGTACCGATTGATCGGATTTGACGATGAACGTGTAGTCACCGGTTTCCGGGATGAACACGCTGCCGGACCAGCGGATGGAGAACTCCTTCGGGTCGAACTCCTTCCCGCCGGGGGCTTCGGTCTGGAAGTCGAACTTCACGCCGGGGTCAAGGCGTTCGAAGACGCGCTGGCCGTGGTTGCGATTCTTGAAATACTCGCCCTTGAGGCCGCGCTTGTCGTCCCACTTCGTGTTCGTGGACCGGAAGCTGCCGACGATGTCGGCGAGGGCGTTCTTATATTGCGGCACGGTGAGGCGGGCGAGTTCGACGCGGACCGGTTTGTTCCTGTCGCGCGCCGCCTGGGAATAGAACCCGTCGAAGCAGTATTGGGCGATTTTGAGAGAGTCTTCCTTGGAAAGCGAGCCGGGGTCGTTTTCCGGCATCGTTTTCTGGATCTGCTCGGCGAGTTGCGCGACGGAGCGTTCGCCGGCGAGCGCCTTGGGATATTTCTTCGAGCCTTCACCGGCCTTGCCGTGACAGCGGGCGCATTGCGCGGCATAGAGCTGTTCGCCGGTGTCGGCGCGCACGCCATTGGCGACAAGAAGCAGGACGGCGATACCGTACAGTCGAATCATGGCGGAATTCATCGTTCGCGGAAGCGAACCGGCGGGGGAGGTCTTATTGGCATTATAGTATCGGCTATCGCGCACGGGAACTGGATACAGCGAGGTTCACCTTCAACTTTAATGAGTTCCGAGGCGTGCATGACTTGGGAACCGCGAGTCGAGGAACAAGCCGAACTGGACGCGGCGTTCGCCGAGGCGGAACGGGCGGTCGGGTCGGCGTTTGCGCGGGCCGTTCAACCGTTCGGCGTCGTCCCGCGCGAGCCACTCCACGGCACAAACCCAAACGAGTCGATCAGCCGTTGGATCGAATGGTGGCTAAACCTCGCGGACCCTCACGATGCGATGTCGTGCGAAGTGCTACTCCTCGACGACACCGAAGGCCCCTTTGTCTCCGCGCGGGTGGCCGTGTGGACTTATCTCGGTCGCGGCGCCAACGATTCCGTCGACTTCTGGCACTCGGGCGAGATCCGCGTCGGCTCGCCGGGGGAAGCAGTGGCGGCTGTGCGAACGGCGAGCGCGGGGTTGGTGCGCCGGCTCGCGGAGTTGGATCTCTCGCCGTGCTTTCCCGTATGTTGAACCGGCTTCGGATCACTTCGCCCCGATGAAGACGCCGCCGGCGAAGGTGCGCTCGAAGGGGTAGAACTCCACGAGCGGTTTGGAGTTCCGGCCGTCGAAGACGCGCACTGGTGCGGGCAGGTCG
This sequence comes from Gemmataceae bacterium, assembly GCA_022842245.1. Lineage (GTDB taxonomy): Bacteria > Planctomycetota > Planctomycetia > Gemmatales > Gemmataceae > Limnoglobus. Next base: position 5,268 of record JALHPZ010000032.1, on the reverse strand, counting down.
GGACCGGGGGCGCAGACGATATCCAATACGCCGTCGTTATTCACGTCGTGGCCGGCGACGCGAATACCGCCGCGGAACTTCGACGGGTATGGCGTCACGTCGCCGAGCCGCGTGCCGCGGAGCGGATCGAAGACGCGCACGACACCGCTGCCGTTCACGTCCGGCCCGACGATCACATCCGCGCGGCCGTTCTTGGTAATGTCCGCCGTGGCGACGTAGGCTCCCACGACGTGGGTGGCGTCGTACGCCAGCCAGTTCGCGAGCAGGCGGGAGTTCAACCCGGAGAAGACCTTGATTTGCGGTGGGTGCTGCGGGCCGGGAGCGGTGACGATATCGGGCAGACCGTCCCCATCGACGTCGCCGAGCGCGACGCGGACGCCCCCGCGGAAGTTCTGATCGTAGGCGTAGAAGCTGGCGACCTCGCGGCCGGTGGCGAGGTCGAAGGCCTTGACATGCGGCCCGGCTCCGACGTCGGCACCGGTGACGATGATCGCCTTGCCCTGGCGCGTGAGGTTCGCCGCTGCCACCTGCACGCCGCCGGTCCAGGTACGGTCGTACGCGAGGAATTCGCTGGTGAGCATCATGGTGCGACCATCGAAGACGCGAACGATGGGCGGCAGGCCGATCTGCCCGGGCAGCGGCCCACCGGGCGCGGCCACGAGTTCCGGGAATCCGTCGCCGTTCAGGTCGGCCACCGCAACACGAACGCCGCCCCGAAAAAGGGGATCGAACGCATAGAAGTCAAAAATCGGGCGGCCGCTAATCTGGGCGAAAACGCTGACTCTCGGCCCGCCGCCCTCGCCGGCACCGCACGCGAACATTCCCTTATTGAGGAAGCCGAAATCCGGCGGGTTTGGCCCGCCGGCGATGCCGAGTTGATCGCCAAGTTGGCGGAACAAGCCCTCGACGCGTGCGATCTGAAGGCGGACGGAGGCATTCCCTGTGAGAGCATTCAAGCCCGGCGCGAGCGCCCGCCATCGCTGCGATGCCGCCTCGTACTCGATCTGGGCGGCCGCGATGGTACCACCGGTCTCCAGCCCGCGCGCCAGCGAACCATTCCGGAACCCGAAGGAGCGAATGGAACGGTCGAGTTGCGGTGTGTAGACGTTGCCGGGAAATTCGTCGCGAGCTTCTTCGCGAAGGTTCCCAACCTGATCGACGACCGCGTTGGCCGTGCGGAGGATGCGGCCAAGGCCGGGGTTTGGATCGACCGAGCCGAAGAGGGCATGCAACTGCTGGTCGGCGTATTGCGCGCGGGCGATGGCGGTGTTGAGGCCGGGCGAACCGGCACCAAGTTGCTGGGCGCGGGCGACGAACGCATCGACGACTTCGTCCAGTTGTCGGTCGGCTGCAAGCAACCGGCGACGGTCAGCCGTGACGGCGGCGAGGCGGCGCAGGTCGTCGGCCTCCTTCACGGCGCGATCGGCGAGTCGGCTCAGTTCCACCTTCACGGGCAGCGGTGCCTTGAGTCGTGCCGTCTCGTTCCGCAGGTTTCCGAGTTCCGTGTGAAGTTGGCCGGCGGCGTGCTGCACCTGCGATTGGAAGAATTGATCGGTGGAGATGCCGCCGAATCCGCCGATCGGCTTGTACGGGATTCCGGGGCGGACGGGTTGCGCCGCAAGCGACGCACTGGAGAACGCCAGTACGAGGAACGTCGGAAGTGCGCGCATGGTGTCGATCCTCGGTGATGCTGGAGATTGTACGGCCGGGCCGGCCGACCTTGCGCGAGGCGACGACGCGATCGAGGTATTTTGGAACACTACCGTTGTCTTGCTTCTCACGTTGGACTGGCGATAATCCCTTCAACCGCTTTCGTCCCGCCTCCAGGGTCCTCTCCCATGCGTCGATTTCTCTTCTCGCTCCTGCTCGCCGGATTGGCGATGCCGGCCGTCGCGGCCGATCCGATTTCGATCACGTGGAAGAAGACCGTGCTCGACCGCGCGTTCCGATCTGAGGGCGTCTCGGTCGCGGACGTGAACAAGGACGGCAAGAAAGACATCATCACCGGCGAAATCTGGTACGAAGCCCCGGACTGGACGCCCCACGAGATGCAGAAGCCGGGCGATTACGGTACGGGCGAGCGGGGTTACAGCCACGTCTTCGCGGTCTTCGCGGACGACATCAACGGCGACGGCTACCCGGACGCAATCAGCATCGACTTCCCCGGTGAGCCGTGCTTCTGGCTGGAGAATCCGAAGGGGAAGCCGGGGCACTGGAAGAAACACGTCCTCTGGCACAGCGCCTGCAACGAGACGCCCTTATATGTGGACCTGCTGGGCAACGGACAGAAAGTGCTCGTGATGGCGTTCCAGCCAAAGGGGAAGAAGCCGGACGGGAACGAAGGACAGATGGCGTACTTCACTCCGAAGAAGGGCGATCCGAGCGACGAGTGGGAGATGCACCCGATCAGCGAACCGAGCTCGCCGGGCAAGGCGATCCCCGGCACGATGCGCTACGCGCATGGCCTCGGCGTCGGCGACGTGAACAAGGACGGCCGGAACGACGTGATCTGCAATGCCGGCTGGTGGGAGCAACCGGCGGGTGCTGACGGCAAGACGCCGTGGACGTGGCACGCCGCCAACCTCGGCGACGCCTGCGCCGACATGTTCGCCCACGACGTCGACGGCGACGGCGTCAACGACATCCTCAGCACCTCGGCCCACAAGTTCGGCATCTGGTTCCACAAGCAGAACGCCAAGCCGAAGCCCGGACAACAACCGTTCGAGAAAGTGGAACTCTACGGTCGGCTCGTCTCCGAAACCCATGCCGCACACTTCGTCGACATCGACGGCGACGGCCTCAAGGACCTCGTCACCGGCAAGCGTTGGTGGTCCCACGGCCGCAGCGAACCGGGATCGAGCTGGGACGCCCGCGTCTACTGGTTCAAGGCGACCAAGGAGAAGGACGGCTTCACCTCGTTCCTGCCGCAACTCATCGACGACGACTCCGGCGTTGGCACCCAGTTCGCCATCGAGGACGTCGACGGCGACGGCAAGCTCGACTTCGTGTCGTCCAACAAGAAGGGCGTCCGCGTCATCCTCCAGGTCCGCAAGTGAACCGATGACCGAAACGAACCCGTCCGCCCCCCGTCGCTGGAGCGAGGGGCGGATCATCTTCTGGTTCGTCCTGTTCGCACTCGTACTCGTGATTTTCGGTCCGCCCTATCTCGGTGCGTTTCGACCGCCCGACGGGACCGTTGGCGACTTCCATCAGGAATGGCTCTCCGCCCGCAACTTCGCCGAGGGCGGGCCGGTCTACGCCGACCAGCGCGAACTCGCGAGCCGCTTCCTGGACGCTCCACCGGAACGTGCGGCCAAAATGCTTCCCTGGAACGCACACCCGCCAGTCGCGGCGATGCTCGCGCTGCCGCTCGGCCGATTTCCCTATCCGCAGGCGCAGCTGGTTTGGAACCTCGCGAACCTTCCGTTGCTGGCGTTCGCCGTCGTCGCGATCATACGTGCGACGCGCTTGCCGTTCGCGCCGCCCTCGGTCTTCCCGCTCGGCGTGGTCCTCGTCGGCTGGTTCGCGCTGTACTCGCAGATCCAGCACGGTCAGCTCAACATCGTGATCATGGCGCTCGTTGCCGCCGCGTTCCTGCTTGAACAGCGCACTCGATCCGTCGGGGCCGGGCTGGCGGTCGGCACCGCGGCGGCCATCAAATTGTTCCCGGCGTTCCTCTTAGTCTACTTCGTCTCGACTCGCAACATCCGCGCGATCGTCGTGGGAGGGACGGCATTTCTCGCACTCAACGTCGTCGCCCTCGCCGTGATCGGACCAACGGAATTCGAAACCTACCTTCGCGAAGTCGTTCCGAGCGTGGCGAACTATCAGTCGAGCCGGCAGAACGTTTCGCTCGCCGGCTTCTGGTTGCGGATCTTCGACCCGCACCCGAACGAACGGGTCGTGGCGCTCATCGCGTCACCCTTCGCGGGCAACACCTTTTCCTACGGTACGCGGTTCGCGGTGGTTCTGATTTGCTTTTGGACGGCCACGCGCGCGCAATCGCAGGTCGACCGCGAGCGAGCCTTCGCCCTCGCCGTCCTTGGCATGCTGCTCGTCTCGCCCGTCGCCTGGCCGCACTATTTCCTCATTGCGGCCGTCCCCCTCGCCTGGCTCTGGATGAACCTCGCCGGGCGCTTGGCGCGACTCGCATTCTGGCTCGCCTTCGCCGTCATCTGGCTGCCGAACTACTACGTGCCGTCGCTCGCGCTTGGCGGACCTTCCGCCGTCGTCGGATTCCTCATGGGTACATCGACCGTCACACCCGGTCAGAATCTCGCGATCATGTCCCTGCCAAACTACGCCCTGACGGGGTTGTTCCTGCTCGCCGCGTTCGGCCGAACCTCCCCCGCCGCGCCGGACTCTGTTCCACCGCGAGCCGAACCGTAGAATCCTTTCATCCTCCTCCACTCGGAACTTCGATGCGCCACGTGCTCACCGCACTCGTTCAGAACCAGCCGGGCGTGCTCGCGCACATCTCCGGTATGTTGGCTTCGCGGGGCTTCAATATCGACAGCCTCGCGGTCGGCGAAACCGAACAACACGACATGTCCCGCATGACGTTCGTCATCAATGCGGCCGACAACGTCGTCGATCAGGTTCGCAAACAGCTCGACAAGATCGTCACCGTCGTCCGAGTCGACGACATCTCCTCCGAGAACTTCGTCGAACGCGACCTGATGCTCATCAAGGTGGCGTGCGACGGACCGAAACGGGCCGAGGTGTTTCAACTGGTCGAATCGTTCCGCGGCCGCGTCGTCGACATCCAACACGAAAACGTGATGATCGAGGTGAGCGGCACCGAGGGTAAAGTCGAGGCGTTCATCGACCTGATGCGGCCTTACGGGATCATCGAACTGGCACGCACCGGTCGGATCGCCCTCGTGCGCGGCGTGCCCAAGCCGAGGGACGACGAATGACCGCGAGCATCGTTCTCCCGACGCGCCGGCTCGCTCCCGCGCTCGTCGAACTGCTGAAAGGGCTGAAGCCCGGCGACCGGATCAAGCTCGTGCAGACCGTGCGCGTCGGCGCGCGGACCTGGCTGGCCGAAACCGCCGGCGTCTTCCGTGGCCTCCAATATCTTTCGACCGGCGTCACGGTCGAGCGCGTACCGGAAGACGACATCATCGTGCCGACGGTCCACTTCACCAAGGACAACGGCGAGCTCGCGTCGATCGCACTGGACGAAAACACGAAGATCGAAAAGGTTTGATCGTCCGGCATGAACGGCGTCGTGGGGTCGAATCCTTCACGGATTCGACCCCACGA
>JALHPZ010000031.1 GCA_022842245.1 Gemmataceae bacterium | reverse complement strand
CCGCGGCCCCGGCTCCCGCGGCCCCGGCACCCGCCGCTGCGGCTCCTGCCGCTGCGGCTCCTGCCGCTCCCGCCGCGCCCGCGCTCAAGGTCGCGGTCTACCCGCCGGACATCAACCTCGAAACCTCCCGCGACAAGCAGACCTTCGTCGTGCAGGCCACCGAACCGTCCGGCATCACCCGCGACGTCACGGCCCAGGCGCAGATCACCTTCGCCAACCCGGCGCTCGTCAAGCGCGACAACTTCACGATCACGCCCCTCGCCGACGGCGCGACGGACATGCTCGTCGCCTTCGCCGGCCAGACCATCAAGGTGCCCGTGAAGGTCGTCGGTGCGAAGACCGAGCGCCCCATCAGTTTCAAGCTCGACGTCATGCCCGTCTTCATGCGCACCGGCTGCAACGTCGGCGGCTGCCACGGCGCGGCCCGCGGCAAGGACGGCTTCCGACTCTCCCTCTTCGGATTCGACCCCGACGGCGACCACTACCGCCTCACCCGCGAACTCAACGGCCGCCGCATCAACCTCGCCATGCCGGCCGAATCGATGCTCATCGAGAAATCGATCGGCAAGGTGCCGCACACCGGCGGCAAGAAGTTCGCCGAAGGCGACGAGTACTACACCTCCATCATGCGCTGGCTCGAAGCCGACGCCCCGCTCGACCCGCCCACGCAGGCGACGCCCGTGAGCATGGAGGTCTTCCCGCCGTCCGCCGTGCTCGACGGCAAGGGCGAGAAGCAACGCCTCGTCGTCCGCGCCAAGTACTCCGACGGCACCGACCGCGACGTCACCAGCCTCGCGCTCTTCCTCACCAACAACGAGACGGCCGCCAAGATCGACGGCGACGGCGCCGTCACTGCCGGCGAGCGGGGCGAAGCCTTCGTCATGGCGCGCTTCCACACCTACACCATCGGCGTGCCGTTCATCACCCTTCCGAAGGGCCTCCAGTTCACCTGGGGCAACCACGCCGAGCACAACTACGTCGACCAGCTCGTGAACGCGAAGCTCAAGAAGCTGCGCATCGAACCCTCCGGCCTGTGCGACGACGCCACGTTCCTTCGCCGCGTGTACCTCGACGTCGTCGGCGTGCTGCCGACGCCGGAGGAACACGCCCGCTTCATGGTGAGCACGCTGCCGAACAAGCGCGAGCTGCTCGTCGACGAACTGCTGGACCGCAAGGAGTTCGCCGAGCTGTGGGTACTCAAGTGGGCCGAACTGCTGCAGATCCGCAGCGGCGGCGACCAAGTCATCAGCCGGAAGTCGATGCTGCTCTACTACACCTGGCTGCAGGACAAGATCGCCCGGAACACGCCGACGAACGAATGGGTGAAGGAACTGCTCGGCGCGAACGGCGGCACCTTCAAGAACCCGCCGACGAACTATTACCAGGTCGAGCGCGACATCATCAAGGTGACGGAGAACGTCGCGCAAGTGTTCATGGGGATGCGCATCCAGTGCGCCCAGTGCCACAACCACCCGTTCGACCGCTGGACGATGAACGACTACTACGGCTTCGCCTCGTTCTTCAGCCAGATCGGCCGCAAGGGGACCGACGACCAGCGCGAGCTGGTGATCTTCAACGCCGGCGGGGGCGAGATCAACCATCCCGTACTCGGCCGGCCGATGAAGCCGAAGTTCCTCGGCGGCGAAGAACCCGATGTGAACGGCAAGGACCGGCGCATCGTGCTCGCCGAGTGGCTGGCATCGCCGCAGAATCCGTACTTCGCCAAGAACCTCGCGAACGTCGTCTGGGCGCACTTCTTCGGCCAGGGGATCATCAACGAGGTGGACGACGTCCGCATCAGCAACCCGGCGAGCAACCAGGAACTGCTGGACGAACTCGGCAAGAAATTCACCGCCTACAACTACGACTTCAAGAAACTGGTGAAGGACATCTGCACGAGCGCCGCGTACCAGCGCAGCACGCAGCCGACGCCGACGAACGCCGGCGATATGCGGAACTTCGCCCGCGCCGCCATCCGGCGCATCCGGGCCGAGACGCTGCTCGACTGCATCAGCCTCGTGACGGAGACGAAGAACAAGTTCCCGGGCCTGCCGCAAGGCGCGCGGGCGGTGCAGATCGCCGACGGCAGCACGAGCACCTACTTCCTCAGCACCTTCGGCCGTGCGACCCGGGAATCGGTCTGCTCGTGCGAGGTGCGCCTCGAACCGACGCTCAGCCAGAGCCTGCACCTGCTCAACGGCGACACCGTCGGCCCGAAGGTCGTGCAGGGCGGGCTGATCGCGAAGATGCTGCAGGAGAAGAAGACGAACTCGCAGATCATCGAGGCGATCTACCTGCGCTGTCTGAGCCGGTCGCCGACGAACGAGGAGCGTGCGAAACTGGAGCAGCTCATCGCCGCGGGCAAGGATCCGCGCGTGGCCCTGGAAGACACCTTCTGGGCGGTGCTGAACTCGCGGGAGTTCATGTTCAACCACTGAGCCCACTGTGGAATGTGGAATGCGGAGTTGAAAACCAAGACCGGCCATTCGGATTGAATGGCCGGTCTTGTTCGTTTCCGGGGCCGATGGACGTGCGATTGTCGTCCATGGAAAATCCCGTTTAGCGGCGAGGCGGAGTCTTCGGAGCCGAGCGCGACGGCTTGACTCGAGTTCCGCCACCTCGATCATCGCAGTTGCCGGCGGATCGTCAGCCCGGGGTCCAAGCCGCCCCGTACTTCTTGATCGCAGAGGTTGACGACCAACGGCTGCCCGTCGAATACCTCCCACCGCAACTTGGCGCGCAGCGCCTCGAACGCCGGCACCGCGCCGGCTTCGTCGAACCGTTGCCAGTCGATAAAGAACGACACGGCGTATTCGCCCCCATCGCGCGTGACAAACACCGAAACGACGTGATCGACGTCGAAAAACCCTTCGCGTTCGAGCGCCGCGCCCAGCCGCACGGCGTCGTCCCGCGGGATGCGGCGGCTGTGGAAGACGTCGCAGGTGCCGCGACCGCCCGGCAAGGTGCGGACGGTGTGGCGTTCCCAGCCGGTTTCGTTCCGCGGCCAGACGTGGACGCCGACGGCCTCGAGGATCGCTAGCGTCGCAGCGAGGCTGAGGAAGACGCCGACGATCGCGAACGCGACTCGGCGCGAGCGATCTGGGCGAGGATCGCCGCCCGTACGATACTTGGAAGGCTCGGGCGGCAATCCGTCGAAGGCCTCGTTCATGCGTTCGCCTCCGCGCGGCGATTCGGTTCGATGTGGAGTTTATCCGATCTCCGGCACGCTCTCCTTCACCAACTTCACCACGGCCACGAGTAGAGCCGCGCCGAGCAACTTCCGCAAGAGTCCCACATCGAATTTCTTTGAACCAAGATAGCTGCCGATCAGCCCGCCGACGCCGGCGGCGGCGAGCCACTTCCATTCGATCCACGGCAGCAGGGTTCCCTTCGAATAGATGCCCGCCAGTCCGGCGAGCGAGTTGCCGAGGATGAACGCGGCCGAGACGCCGGCGGCGGACTTCGTGTCGGCCCAGCGGAAGAAGATGATGAGCGGCGTGAGGAAGACGCCCCCGCCCGTGCCGGTGAGGCCGGCGAGCAGGCCGACGCCGGCGCCGGTCGGAATCGCGACGATCGTGCGCGGCGGTGAGGCGGTTTCGTCCTTCGCCACCGTCCGCATCATCAGCCGGACCGACGCGATCAGGAGCGCGAACGCGACGACGAGCTTGTACCCGTAGTCGGGCAGCGTGATAGAACCGCCGTAGAACGCGAACGGGATCGAGCCGAGGAGGAACGGCCAGAGGATTCGCCAGGAGAAGTGCCCGGCCCGCGCGAACTGCGCCACGGTGATAGTGGCGACGAGGATGTTGAGCGCGAGCGCCGTCGGCTTGGCGACGGCCTGCTGGAGTCCGAAGAACGCCATCACGGCAAGGTAGCCGGAGGCCCCGGCGTGCCCGACGGACGAATACAGCAATGCGACGACGAAGAGGAGCGCGACGAGCAGGATTTCGAGCGGCGGCATGGAGGGGATTGTAGAGGCATCTCGGTTTTGTCCCCTCCCCCTCGAAGGGGGAGGGTTAGGGTGGGGGTGACGGAAGTTGCAACCGCCTGACTGACTGCGCTCCCCTTCACCCCCACCCCGGCCCTCCCCCTTCGAGGGGGAGTGAGAAAAACATAAGACGGACGGCACACACTCTGGAGCCGCCGTCATGCGAGCCTTGTTCCTCCTCATGCTCCTCTCGGTATCGGCCGCCGCCGCGCCAACTCAAATCCCCGTCTTCGTCGCCGGGCAGGACGGCTACCACACGTTCCGCATCCCGTCGGTGATCGTCACGCCGAAGGGGACGGTACTCGCGTTCGCCGAAGCGCGCAAGAACGGCCGCGGCGACGCCGGGAATATCGACCTCGTGCTGAAGCGCAGCACCGACGGCGGCAAGTCGTGGGGTCCGCTCGAAACCGTCTGGGACGATGCGGCCAACACCTGCGGCAACCCGTGCCCGGTGATCGACGCGAAGACCGGCATCATTCATTTGTTGCTGACCCACAACCTCGGCAAGGACACGGAGGCGAAGATCGTGGCGGGGACGAGCGAGAAGCCTCGCACCGTCTGGATCAGCACGAGCGCCGACGACGGCCAGACCTGGACGAAACCGCGCGAGATCAGCAAGGATGTGACGAAACCCGGCTGGACCTGGTACGCCACCGGGCCGGGCGTCGGCATTCAATTGAAATCGGGCCGGCTGCTGATCCCGTGCGACAGCAAGTCGGACCTCGGCAAGGTCCGCGAGTCGCACGTCATCTTCAGCGACGACGGTGGGAAGACGTGGCAGCTCGGCGGCGTGGTCGGCCCGCACTGCAACGAGTGCCAGGCCGTCGAGCTGGCCGACGGCCGCGTGATGCTGAACATACGGACGTATCGCAACAACAACCGCCGGCTCGTTTCGATCAGCAAGGACGGCGGCAAGACCTTCACGGAGCCGAAGGAAGACTCGGCCTTGATCGAGCCGGTCTGCCAGGCGAGCATCCTGCGGCTGCCGGGCGAGGGGATTCTGTTTAGCAATCCCGCCAGCACGAAGCGCGAGAAGATGACGTTGCGATTGAGCGAGGACGAAGGTGCGACGTGGAAGCACTCGCGTGAGCTTTTCGCGGGACCGTCGGCCTATTCGTGCCTGACGGTGCTGCCCAACGGCGACATCGGCTGCCTCTACGAGCGCGGCTCGAAGAGCGCCTACGACGAGATCGCGTTCGCGATCGTGCCGCAAGGGTGGGTGAAGGGGAAGTAACGTGTGGTGGAACGGCCAAAATATCGACAAGCCGCTCCCCGGAAAGAATGGGGAGTTGTGGCACTTTCGTGTGTGGCATGGCGAAGAGGATGGCGACAATCTCCTTCGTCTCTTCTTCTGGAACGATTCACGAAGCGAGACCGGATTGGTCGAACTTCGCGGTGACCAACGGCTCCACATCACGCAGATCAAATCCCGATTCACCAAGATCGCCACGGATGACGAATACCGTGAGCAATTCCTCCGTCCACTCAAGTTCCCGCTGGAACGGTACTGGTAGGGAAGTGGCCGAATAAGAATACCTCATAGCTTTTGGTCCCGTAGTACGTTCAAGATGAGACACAGTCCACCAGTCTTCAAAGCCATGACACAACGAACGACGATCATACTCGACGAAGTCCTGCAACTTCCGGAATCCGAACGGATCGCGTTCGTGGAACGGTTGCTGGAGAGTTTCGACGATCGAGATCCCGATGCGGACTTCATCGCCGAGCTGGAACGCCGACAGGGCGAAGCCCGCCGCGATTCGTCGGTCTTGATCCCATGGGCCCAGGTTCGGGACATGCGATGAACGAAACTCGAACCTACATTCGCAACAGTTCTGAACGTTACTCTTACAAGTGCAAAGCTGGGTGCCATGCCCACGGCTTTGCGTGGGCATGGTGATGACATTCGAAGTGAAACCATGCCCACACAAAGCCGTGGGCATGGCACCCGATCGTTAGCCAGAACAGTAAAGTCAACTCGTTCCGACAGGATTCACTCGATGGACGCATCCCAGCGCCCGGCGCGCCGATCGTGGGCGGAGCCGTGGAAGGTCAAGATGGTCGAGCCGATCGCCATGCTCACGCGCGACCAGCGCGAGCGCGCCATCCGAACGGCCGGCTACAACACCTTCCTCCTCAAGAGCGAAGAGGTCTACATCGACCTGCTCACCGACAGCGGCACGAGCGCCATGTCCGACTGGCAATGGGCCGGCATGATGCTCGGCGACGAGGCCTACGCCGGCAGCAAGAACTTCTACAACCTCGAAGCCGCCATCCGAAAGCACTACGGCTACAAGCACATCGTGCCCACGCACCAGGGCCGCGGCGCCGAACATCTCCTCAGCAAAGTAACGATTAAGCCCGGCGACTTCATCCCCGGAAACATGTACTTCACCACGACGCGCGTCCACCAGGAACTCGCCGGCGGCACCTTCGTCGACGTTATCATCGACGAGGCCCACGACCCGGAGATCGAGCTGCCGTTCAAGGGGAACGTCGACCTCGACAAGTTCGAGGCGCTCATTCGCAAGGTCGGCGCGGAGAAGATCCCGTACATCACGGTCCACGCAACGGTGAACATGGCCGGCGGGCAGCCGGTGAGCATGGCCAACGTGAAGGCCGTCAGCGACCTCGCGAAGACGCACGGCATCAAGGTCTTCCTGGATGCGACACGCGCCGTCGAGAACGCCTACTTCATTCAGCAGCGCGAGGTCGGCTATTCGACGAAGAGCGTGGCCGAGATTCTGCTCGAGTTCTGCTCGCACTCGGACGGTTGCACGATGAGCGGCAAGAAGGACGCGCTCGTGAACATCGGCGGCTGGCTGGCCGTCAACGACGACCGGATCTTCGAGGACGCGACGAACCTCGTCGTGATCTACGAGGGGTTGCAAACCTACGGCGGCATGGCCGGCCGCGACATGGAAGCGATGGCCCGCGGCATCGTCGAGAGTGTGCAGGACGACCACATCCGCGCCCGCATCGGGCAGGTCGAGTACCTCGGAAACAAGTTGATCGAGTGGGGCATCCCGATCGTGCGCCCGGTCGGCGGCCACGCGATCTATCTGGATGCGAAGAAGTTCTGCCCGCACCTGCCACAGGACGCCTTCCCGGCGCAGACGCTGGCGGCCGAGCTGTACGCCGACAGTGGCGTACGCGCGATGGAACGCGGCATCGTCAGCGCCGGCCGCAACAAGGACACCGGCGACCACTACTACCCGAAGCTGGAGTTGGTCCGACTGACGATTCCGCGGCGCGTCTATACCCAGGCCCACATGGACGTGGTGGCCGAGTCCGTGGCCGCCGTCAACGACGAGCGCGCGAAGATTCGCGGGCTGAGGATGGTGTACGAGCCCAAGTACCTGCGATTCTTCCAGGCGCGGTTCGAGCCGAATTGATGCGGATCGAACTTCGGTTTACAATGAAACCATCGGAACGGAGAACCCGCCATGACCGCCGCCGCGAAATCGCTGTCCGAGCTGCCGCCGTTCCCCGTGCAGGAGTTCGTGAAACTGCTCGCGCCGGCGACGAAGCGCGAGGTGCTCTGCCAGCTGCTGCGCGAGCTGCGGGCCGAGGAGCCGGGAAGCGATCTGGTCCCGATCGAATCGGTCGACGGCGAGCGCCTCGGCATGTTTCTCCCGGCCGACACGGCCGCTGCCGAAGCCGACGCGATGTATGCGCAACTCGTTCCCGAGACTCGGATCGCCGCGATGGAACCGTATACATCGTTTGACTGGGATAACGTGCTGACCGACGGACAACTGAACGCCCTTCTCAAGGGGGAGAGTCCGACACTCCAATCACGATAACGGTTCGGATCCGACCGTTGAAGTTCTTGATCTGGAAGTGAACCCAGGTATCGGCCGAGAACTTCGCGACATGGCGCGGATCGGGAACGGTGATATGCCGGGTGCCGGGCGGCATTCCATTGAATTGCTGAAACCAGCGGATCATTTCTTCGATCAAGACATGCGCCAAGCGTGGATCGTGCGGTGGCTGCGCGAGCAGGCGCTGTCGCCACGCGATCAACGACGGCGATGCCTGCCCGTGGAACTTCACGACGACGGTCATGCCGTCTTGGTGTAGCCGGACCGTGCTCGTCGTGCAACGGTCCGGTCCGGCGATGATCTTGTCCGTTATTTCCCTTCGCCCTTCGTAAGGCTCACGGGCGTGACGATGAGCGTGCCGACGGCGGCGGGTGTCGCGGGCTTAGGTGCGAGGGCCACCTCGGCCTGGCCGATCAGCTCCTTCAGGTTCTTGCGGAAGCCGTCGTACTGCACCTGCAGTTCCTTGTGCTCGTCGACCTTGCGGGCGAGCTTGCCCTGCAGGTCGTCCCGTTCGCGCACGACGGCTTCGTAGCGCGCCAGACCGTCCTGCGTGCGCTTCTCGCTATCGGCCAACCGCTGGCGGAAGGTATCGCGGGCGGCGGTGGCCGCTTTCAGTTCCTCCTCGAGCTTGGCAATGCGTGCCGCCGGCGAACCCTCGGCGGTGCCGCTCTTGCCGCACCCCCAGATGCCGAAGATCGTCAACCCGACCACGAGCAGCACTTTGTAGGTGCGGATCATGAGGAAAACTCCGCGAAAATCGGTTGGGCCGGGGTTCGGCGGCCGGACCATCGGCCGATCTCCCGCGTTGCCCGTGATCAAAACCTTTTCTCCTCTTTCACTCGACTACCGGGATCGCCCGGCTTCACCGATTTGCCCACTATCCGCGACCGGCAAGCTTTCTCCGGTTTCGATCTTCCGGCTTGCGTCGGTCGAAGCGATTGATAGCATCGTCGGAGCGACCTCCCTCCCCGGATGTTCCCCTCCCATGCTCTTCGCCGACCTCTACACCCAAGACCTCAACCCGCTCGGCAATCGCTTCGCCTCCACCTTCGTGGCCGCGCTGCCGGTACTCGTGCTCTTCTACCTGCTGGTGAAACGCCGCTGGCTCGCGAGTTGGGCCGGCCTGGCCGGCTCGATCGTCGCCATCGCGCTCGCCGTCGGCGTCTTCAAGATGCCGGCCGATAAGGCCGGCGCGTCGTTCCTCTACGGCGCGGCCTTCGGCCTGCTGCCCATCGGCTGGACCGTCTTCGGCGCGATGCTCATCTACAACCTGACCGTCGAGACCGGCCTCTTCACGATCATCCGCCGCTCCATCGGCGGCCTCTCCGGCGACGCGCGCGTGCAGGCCGTGCTGATCGGCTTCTGCTTCGGCGCGCTCATGGAGGGCGCGGCCGGCTCCGGCTCGCCGGTCGCCATCTGCGGCGCGATGCTCGCCGGCCTCGGCGTGCCGCCGCTGCGCGCCGCCGTCATCTGCCTCATCGCCAACACCTCGCCCGTCTGCTACGGCGGTCTCGGCACGCCGGTCTTCGTCCTCTCCGGCGTCACCGACATCTCCGGCGACGCCATCAGCACGATGTGCGGCCACCAGCTGCCGATCCTGTCGTGCCTGATTCCGCTCTACATGGTCAAGGTGATGTGTACCTGGAAGCAGACCCTCGAAATCTGGCCGGCACTCCTCGTCGGCGGCGGCTCGTTCGCGATCTTCCAGTACTTCTTCGCGACGATGCACAACTGGATTCCCGGCCTCGCCCTCTGGCCACTCACCGACGTCGGCGGCTCGATCTTCAGCATGATCTCGCTCGCGCTCTTCCTGCGCTTCGTCTGGAAGCCGAAGAACGAGTGGAAGTTCGACACGGCCACCGACCCGCTGACCGGCCGCCCATTTAGCCGCGAGGCGAAGTCTTCGGAGCCGGGCGCGGTCGCGACGGACGCCCACGCGATCAAAGCTCAAGAAAAGGTGAAGGAACTTCTCGCCCCGTCGGCCGAGGACAACCGCCCCTTAACCGCCGGGCTCGTCATCAAGGCGTGGTCGCCGTTTGTCATCATGGCCCTATGCCTCGCCGTCATCGGCGTCGTGCGGCAACTGGAGACGGTGACGGAGAAGACCCCCGAGGGCAAGGAAGTCAAGAAGGCCGCGCCGTTGAAGATGGGCCCGATTCAATCGTACTACTCGATCGAAGTGCCGAGCTTGCATAAGGAGGTCGAACGGGCCGAGCGGTTGCGGAAGCCGGGCGCGGACCCGCGGGAGGATGCCACGTTCAAGATCGTCTGGCTGACGGCCGCCGGGACGCCGTGCATCCTCGCGGTGCTGATCTCGGCCCTGGTGCTGCGGACGCCGCCGCGCGTCTTGAAGCGCGTGTTCGTGAAGACCTTCATCCAGATGAAGATCCCGATCCCGACGATCGCGTGCATGCTCGGCTTGAGCTACGTGACGAAGTACGCCGGCATGGACGCGACCCTCGGCGTGGCCTTCGCCGAGACCGGCGTCTTCTACCCGTTCTTCGCCCCGCTGCTCGGCTGGCTCGGCGTCTTCCTCACCGGCACCGACGCCGGCAGCAACGCCCTCTTCGGCAGCTTGCAAAAGATCACGGCCGGCCAGGTCTGGCTCGCCGACCACCTGCCGAACCTGACCCGCGACCAGGCGGAACTGCTCATCTGCACGTCCAACAGCACCGGAGGCGTGATGGGCAAGATGATCGACGCCCAGAGCATCTGCGTGGCGACGGCCGGCACGAACCAGATCGGCAAGGAGGCGGACATCTTCAAGGCCGTGATCTGGCACAGCATCTTCCTGGCGTGCATCGTCGGCGCGATGACCGCCGTGCAAGCCTTCGTCCCGCCGTTCACGGCGATGGTGCCGCATCCGTAGGATGGTCGCCGTGGGTCCGCCGACTCTGCGCCACCCTCCGGCGGACTCATCACGTTTCGGCGGACCCACTTTGAGAAATTCCGAATGATGTTGGACCGGTAAAGAGTTGCGGCGAATTCAACGAGCCGCCGCATTCGGCGCCAACGCATGTGAGCGTCGAGGCGTTAGCCCTACGTGGCAGGATAAGACGCCGCACCGCTTTCCATTATCTTCTTGTGTCGCCTTGGGCAGTGCGGTAAAAGTGAGCGTCGAGCACATTCACTAGGGGCCACCCATGCTTCTTCCTTTCGCGGCCACGACTCGACGACGGTTCCCCCCCCCTCGACGGCGCTGGCCGCCCCGGCGCAGCCAGATCGCCGGGGGGTAAAACTCGATCTTTTCCTTCTGGAAGATCGGAACGCTCCGGGAAGCCTTCTCGACTTGCTGATCGCTGAAATGGACATTTTCGGAACCGAGATTCCGGCCCCTCGCGATGCCGCGCTCGGAATCGTATCGTTCGTTCCGCCCGTCATCGCTTCGTATCCGGAAGCGGAAACGCTTATGATCGTCTCCGCGGACGATGAGTCGCATCGACGGTCCGAGAACACGAGCGAACCATTCGGGCCAACGACGGAAGGAATCTTCGGGCAGTTCCTCGGCTTCGAGGACTTGGTGTCGATCCCGTTCACCGAGGGTATTTCGTTCCGGACACTCGATTCGGAGTCGGTAGAGGTGAACGGGAAGTCCGCGCCGACCACGGCCGAAGCCCCTTCCGATCCACTCTCCGGTGAACGACCGGCGCGGCCCGTGCCCGCCACGCTATCGATCTCCGGTGGCAACGTTGACCCCCCATTCGCCGAGTTATTAACGGACTCTTCGATGGGGAGGAGTTACGCCATATACGGCGGATCGACGCAAATCGTCTCGTCCGCCAAAGTCCGGGAGGTTACGTTCGGCGGGGCCGACCTCATCACCATCGTCGCCGACCCGGAGACGCCCGCCTACGGCGACCCGCCGCAGTGGGTGGACTCCGATCTGGACGGGCTGACCAACGACGACCCGGATACGCCGAGCGATCGCGCCTTGCCGATCGGTTACCCGATGAACAAAGACGCGGTCGTGTCGGCGCGGTTCAAGGCCAACTTCACGACGATCCCGTATCCGATTCCGCCCGGCCAGTTGATGATTCGGGGTGCCAACCTCCTGTCGGCGGCGCAGCCGTACTACTTCACGATCCCCGCGACGGCGGCGACGCTGGTGGGAAACGATGTGGTCCTCCCCGAGACGACCATCGCGAATCCGTTCCCCGGCACGATGAACTACGGTTCGATCGTGATCCAGTGGGAGTTCTCGAACAACGGTGGGACGAGTTGGTCGTCCGCGGGCCTGTCCGAGAACCAGTTGTACGTACCGCTCGACAAGCCGGTCCTCAGCGTGGTCTACCACACGCCGATTCATCTGGGCGTGGCGGCCGCCGCGCTGGCGGGAGCATCCACCGAGGCGGCGGCCATCGCGAAGATTTGGGACAACTTCAAGAAGCCAGAGTCCGGTCTACCACAGGTCAAGAACACGCATATCAAGGCGGCGTACAGCGGCAGGGCACTGCACTACTACAAGAAATGGGAAATGGATCCTGACCTAATTAACAGAACTGCGAAATTACTGAAGGATCTCGATGGCACCTGCGTGGAATGGTCGTTCCTCTTCGCCGACGCGCTGTTCGATGCCGGGATCAAAGCCATAAAGCATATCGTTGTTTTCCAATCCAAAACAAAGTATGCGCCACCGGGCAGTAACAATCCAGCTTTACCCGAGACACTGCTGATCAAGAATTGGAAATTCGATGGGAATGGAACCAGTGTCAATAACACCTACCCGTATCAGAACGCTCCGAGCAACGAGAACGTAATATTTAAAGAAGTCAACCCAGGCACATGGAAATATGTGTGGGGCGCGAATCCGGAGGTCACGGACAACAAGAACGCCATGGGCGATTATGACGGCATCCCCGGACAGAACACCTTGAACCCGCGATCCACATTCCGAAATCACGTTGTGGTCAAGGTCAACGGCAGCTATTACGATCCGAGTTATGGATTGAAATGGGCGAGTGCGCAGGCATGGGAAGATGGCGCGGTCGATGGATTCATGGTGTTCGATGGGACCAAGTTATTGTTCCGAAAGAATCCGACTGGAGCCAATATGCCGGCAGACACCGAAGAGCTACCGGCAAAGATTCCAACTGTCACAAAGGATGACGGGGAATACACCGGTACGCCGCTTCCTCCTCCGACACCGTAATGACTCCAGATTCGCCCATCGCTACGGAGCATTTCCATGGGAATCGCTTTATCAGTGACGCTCCAGCTCCTGCAACTCTTGGGTTGGACCGCGCCCAACGTGCGCAATCCGGTTGTTCGGGCCACGGTCGTTGACGACCGCGTTCTGCTACCGACTTATTATTCCGAAGGTAAACTCACACTCGTGCGTGGCGGACCGAATCTCATTTTAGACCAACCGCTACATCGGGCGGGTCCACCGGCTCAACTCTTGGTATCGGTCGGGCAGAAAGACACGTTGCCACGGTTTATACGCAGTTCGACCCGCTTGCGGATCGACCGCCATAATTTTTACTCAATGGGTTTTCCCCCTACCATTTTTGGCCCATTCGATGATAGCGAAAGCTATAACCAATTCGCCAACCCTCAGTATCTCGGGTACAGGCCACTCGATATTATCAGATATATCAACTCGCCCGACAGCGATCAAACCGATAAAACCCGCGTAGCAGTATCCGATTTGGTTATCAAGGGCGAGGAACCCCCGATTCACGGGATCGGCGGGCGCCCCGGCGACCCGCGCGTGCAATTCGACTATCTCCCGGTCAAGAATGGAAAGTTCGAATGGTATTACAGCGCCATGATGTCCGAGGAAATCGAGGGCGTTCGCCGCTTCGGTGTCATGCGCTGGATCAAACTCCCCGCATTGGGAGACCAAAAATACCGAAGCGACGTTAGTCATTGGGCAACCCCGTTGGCTAACGATTGGTCCGAGGGATTCACAGTGGTCGGTGTTAAGGACGACCGCTTCTTCGTGACCAGCGCCGGGCGGCTATTCATGGCACCACGAGCCAAGCCCACGGGCGGCGCGTTGAAATTGCTCCCGACCGAACTCCCGATCCGCGTGCTGATCCACGATACCGATACCGACAAGCACTACGCCTTCACGGCCGCGACGTACTTTGAAATCGCCGAGACGATCCGGCCCCGGCCGCACACCCTCCCGATCTCTCCGCCATTGACGGCCGCAAACCCGCTCCGGGATGGGTTGAAGGCGATCGACGTGGCGACCCGCTGCGCTCGCCTCGTGCGCGGAGTGCCCGATCCGGTCGCGAAGTAGCGCAATTAACGTGAATCGAAAGGGGACGCAGCTCACCGCTCCTTTCGAGCCTTCGATTGCAGCGTCGCCAGCAAGTCGCCGACGCGGATGAAATTGTCCAGCTCCTCAAGCTCGTCCGCAGTCGCGCCGCCGGCGCGATTTCGTGCGGCCAACTCCTTCATGCGGGCCACGTCGGACTCGTCGAACTTCATCTTCAACATGTGCCGGGCCAATGGGGCCGGGAGGCGGCCGGTCGAGCCTTCCCAGAGGCGGGCGAGGATCGCGGCCTCGCTCGTCGTCGATTTCGTTCGCGCGGCGGTCATGATGGAATCCCCCGTTAACCGCCATGATACCACAACATCGGCCCCTAGGCCTCACCCGCCGCGTGCCGCGCGGTAGTCGGCGAGCGCGCGGGCCATGCCTTCGTCGAACAGGACCTTCGGCTCGTAGCCCAGCACGGTGCGCGCCTTCGCGATGCTGAAGTCGAGGTTCAGGCCGGCGAACTTCAGCGTCGCCTGCGTGATGCGCGGCGGGTGCGGCTTGTTCTTCCGGCGGAAGACGCGCTCGCGCCACGCCGCCAGCCGGCGCGCCAGCCACAAGGGCACCGACGCCTTCGGGCGCGGCAGGCCCAACCCGTCCGCCACCGTCTCGAAGAACCGGCGCTTCGACACGAACTCGCCGTCCGTGATGTTGAAGATCTCGCCGACGGCCCGGTCGTTGTCCACGGCGAGGAAACACGCCTCGGCGATGTTGCCGACGTAGGTGGTGTTGAGGGCGTACTGCCCGCGGGCGATGTAGACGATCGAGCGTTCCTTCAACCGCTCCGCGAGGCGCGGCAGGATCGAGCGGTCGCGCGGGCCGTAGACGAAGCCGGGCCGCAGGATCGCGATCGGCAGGTTGTGCTTGCGGACGTACTCGAGCGCCAGCTTCTCGCTCTCCACCTTCGATTGCGTGTAGCCGTCGATGTGGTTGTCGGGCAGCGGTTCGGCTTCGTCCGTGCCGTGGTGGTGCCGGGCTTCGTACACCCCGAGGCTGGAAACGTGGACGAAGCGCTTCAGCTTCTTCCCCTTCACGGCTTCCAGCAAGTTGCGAAGCCCCTCGACGTTCACCTTGCGATAGTCGTCGGCCGGCCCCCAGTCGCCGACTTTGGCGGCGGCGTGGATGACCACATCGACGCCTTCAACCGCCTTCGCGACGGCGGCGGGGTCGGAGAGGTCGCCGGGCACGATTTCGGCGCCGATCGATTTCAGGTGCGAGAGGTCCGCGGTCGGCCGCGCGAGCGCGCGGACGGTGATGCCTCGCTGGGTGGCGAGGTCGGCGACGTGGCTGCCGACGAACCCGGTGGCGCCGGTGATGAGATAAGTGGGCACGGAAGCTTCTCGGAATGAATGGGGAAAGGATAGGGCCGCGCCCGAATTCCGACGAGTCGACGGTCGCCACGGTCGATCCACGGTTCGATCGAAAATCGCCGCCTTCGCATTCGCGAGTTTGCACGGTGCTCCGGCGATGTTCGCGCGTTACGATGTGCGTTGGCCCATCCCTCTCCCGGAGCCGGTCATGAATCCCTCCCACCGCCGCGAGTTCCTCGAAGACGTCGGCCGCGGCATGCTCCTCGCCGGCGTCGGCGCGCCGCTGGCGCTCGAACTCGGCCTCGCCTCCACGGCCCGCGCCGACGAGGAATCCAAGCCCCTCACCTTCGGCGACCTCGAACCGCTCGTCGCGCTCCTGCAGGAAACGCCGAAGGAGAAGCTGCTGCCGGCGCTCGCCGAGAAACACAAGGCCGGCACCGACCTGCGCACGCTCACGGCCGCCGGCGCGCTCGCCAACGCCCGCACCTTCGGCGGCGAGGACTACTTCGGCTTCCACACGTTCATGGCGCTGGCGCCGGCGTATCAGATGGCGCAGCAGCTTCCGAAGGCCGAGCAGCCGTTGCCGATCTGGAAGGTCCTGTACCGGAACGCCCACTACACGCAGAGCCACGGCGGCCGGGCGAAGGACGTGCTACGCAGGATCGAACCGAAGCCGGAACCGATGACCGGCGAGAAGGTGCGCGAGGCGGTGAACACCGGCAACGGCGGCGAGGCCGAGAAGCGTCTTGCGGCGCTCGGCTCGCCGGAGGACGCGCTGAACGCCGCCATCCTCGGTGTCGAGGACAACCACGACGTCCACAGCGCCGTCATGCCGTGGCGCGCGTGGGTGATGCTCGATTTCGTCGGCAAGGACCACGCGATCACGATGCTGCGGCAGTCGGTGCGCCAGACGGCGAAGCGCTGCGCCGATTCGCACGCCAAGCCCGAGCAACTGGCGCAGACGCGGAAACTGCTGCCGATGCTGCTGGACCAGCACAAGCTGCTCGAAGGGCCGAATGGTAAGCGCACGGGCGACAACCTCTGGCTGGCGGGTCTTTGCGAGACGGTGCTGACCGCGAAGCCGGAGCAGTCGGGCGGCGCGGTCGCCGCGGCGCTGGCCGAGGGGTTCTCGCCCGAGCACGTCGGCGAGGCGATCTCGCTGGCGGCCAATCAGCTGCTGTTGCGGCAGGTCGAGAACATGGGCGGGAACATGGGCTTCCGCACCCACGGCGACTCGGCCGGCGTGCACATGTCCGACGAGACGAACGCCTGGCGGAACATGGCGCGCGTGGCGAACCCGCGCAACCGCGCCGCCGGCCTCATCCTCGCCGCCGTCGACATCGCCCGCCACTGGGAGTACTCGACCAACCGCAAGCCGACCCCCGGCCACCAGAAGGACCCGTATCCGTGGAAGGAGCACACGCTCGACGTGAAGGGGACTTCGCCCGAGGAACTGCTCAAGGAACTCGACGGCGCGGTCCGCGAGAACCGGCAGGTCCGCGCGTGCGCCATCGTCCACCAGTACGCCGTGAAGGGCTACGAGGCGAAGCCGGTGTTCGCCATGCTCCGGCAGTACATGATCAGCGAGGACGGCCGACTGCACAACGAGAAGTACTACCAGACGGTGGTCGAGGAGTTCGCGACGACGCGCCCGGCGTTCCGCTGGCGGCAGCTCATGGGCCTGGCGCGGGTCGCGGCCAGTTCCTACGGCTACAGCCAGCAGGACAAGCCCGACGGCCGCGCGCCCGGCTACGAGGAATCGCGGAAGCTCTTGGGGATTTGACCAACACAGTTTAGCCGCGACGCGGAGTCTTCGGAACGGAGCGCGGTCGCCGCCGCGCTCCGTTCCGAGATTCGGTTAAAGGCTTTCCACCTCATTCAGCCGGTTCTTGCGGATCCACTGGATCTGCGCGGTGTGGTGCCGGCCGTGCCAGGCGTAGAGGCCCACGGCTTCGTTCAGCGCGACCGGCCGGTTCGGTTCCGGATGGAAGTAGCACTTCGCGAATTGATCATCCGTCAGCGATTTCAACAGGTGGCTCCAGCGCGCGTGGATCGCGTCGAGTTGGACGAGCGCGATGTCCGCGGGGAGTTCGGACGAATCCGGGAGGGCGACGAACGCGCCGGGATCGTAGGCGAAGATGCGGGGCGTATCGGCCGTGAGCGCGAGTTTCATGCGCAACAGGCCGTTGGCGTGGCTGTCGGCGAGGTGATGGACGATCTGGCGGATGGTCCAGTTGCGGTACTTGGTGCCGTCGATCTCCTCGTCGGAGAGGCCGTCGAGGGCTTCGCGCAGCTCATAAGGCAGGGCGGCGATTGCCTCGATGGCGGCGGCGCGCTGGGCGGGCGTCGGAGTCGGATTCGGCTGGTATTCGCCGTAGGGGTTGTCGGGCGGGTTCATGAACGCGAGTCCGGGTTACGCGTCGGAACCGGGGCCGCGGAGGAAGGCGTTGAAGTGGTTGCCCGTGTAGGCGACGACGACGGTCCAGCCTCCCGGCAGGTCGCGGTAGACGCGGACCGCGACATTGCTGGTGTATTGGCCGGTGGCGATTTCGCGCAGGTTGTGATCGGCGGGGCGGAGGAAATAGACCCAGGCGGTCTGCCGGCCGTTCGCGTCCAGTCGGAGCGCCAGCGTGGGCACGCCCTGAAGGTCGCGGCGGCCCGCGAACGTGGCGAGGCGGAGGTCGAAGGCTTCGGGCAGCGCGTCGGTCAGGCGGTGTTCGGTGAGCCAGTCGGCGGTGGTGAGGCCCGGCGCCTGCCAGAGTCGGTCCTGGTGGTCGGCGAGGGCGGCGAGGTCGAGCACGGGCCGGGTGTAGGCCACGAAGGCACCGTACGCGGCGACGAGCAGCGAGGCGGCGAGGGCGTACTTCACGGCCGCGCGCCGCCAGGCCCAACGAAGCTGCGACGCGAGATTCGATTTCAGGCGGTCGGGCAGGTCGACCGGCACGGGCACGGCATTCATCGCGGCACCGACGGCGGCGTCCTGGGCGGTGCGCGCGGCGAGCGTCGCCGCGCAGGCCGGGCATGCGGCGAGGTGCGCGTCCAGCGCGGCGGCATCCGCCGGCGCGAGGTCGGACGGCCGACCGGGCCGGTGGAACAGCAGCAACAGGTTAGCGTGCGGGCAATCCATCGGTCTCGTTTCCCGGCGAGAGTTTCGCCCGGAGGTAGTTCTTGGCCCGCGCCAGGCGGGACATCACCGTGCCGATCGGCAGATCCATCTGGTCCGCGATCTCACGGTAGCTGAAATCTTCGAAATAGAACAAGATCAACGGCGTCCGGAACGTCTCGTCGAGGTCGTCCAGGGCCGCCTGCAGGGTGGCGGGGTCCACGGCCGGCGGTGGAGCCGGTTCGGGCGCCGCGTAGCCGTCGAGGTTCTCGCCGGGTACGCAGCGGTTCCGCTTCTCGTCGCGGACGCGGTGCAGGTAGGCGTTCCGCAGGATGCGGAAGAGCCAGGCCTTGGCGTGGGCCGGCTCCCGCAGGGTTGCGAGTCGCGGGAGGGCCTTGCCGAAGGTTTCCTGCACGAGGTCGTCGGCGTCCGCGGCGGAGCCGCCGAGGCGGTACGCGTAGCGGTACAGGGATCGGTAGTGGGCGTCGATCAGCGCGTTCGCATCGATCGCCGCCGCCATGCCACGGTCCCCCGTCGATGGAGAAGATGCGAAGCGCGGGAATTTATTCCCGAAGATTTCTCCGCGATTCGGAGACGATACGGAGTTCGCGGTTTCGGCGTCGGGATTTTCGGGAATAAAGTCTTTGACGGCGCATCGTGTGTGTGGAGTCGGGGGCGGCGCGACCCTTGTCGGCCCGTACGGTTCGTGTAAGTTTTCACGAGCCGAAACGGTACGCGGTCGTTCAGCCGCCCTCGCCCGCCGGATCGCTTCCATCGGGGGAGCGGGTTCCCGGCGGTTCTCCGAGTTTCGGTCCGTATCTACCTCAGGAGTGTTCCGATGAAGAAGTACCTCATGATGCTCGCCGTGGCGTTCGCTCTCGGCATGACGGTCGGCTGTGGCGGCAGCAGCAGCACGGCTCCGGCCCCGAAGCCGGCCGACAAGAAGGAAGAGAAGAAGGCCGACGACAAGAAGGCCGAAGAGCCCAAGAAGGAAGAGCCGAAGAAGGAAGAACCCAAGAAGGAAGAGCCGAAGAAGGAAGAACCCAAGAAGGAAGAGAAGAAGTAACCCGCCGGGGCTTTCGCCCCGTGGACCTTTTCGCGTTTTCGCCCGACGCGTCGCCGGCTCCGGCCGGCGAATTACGGGCGATCCCCCGATCGACCAACATCACTTTGGAGTGAATCCATGAAGAAGTTCCTCGCTCTGCTCGTCGCGGCTTTCGCCCTCAGCGCCACCGTCGGCTGCGGCGGCAGCAGCTCGGCCCCGGCCGCCCCGAAGAAGGAAGAAAAGAAGGAAGAGAAGAAGTCCTAACTTCGACCGCTTCCCGCGCGGCGTGCCGACCGGGACCGGTCGGCACGTTGCTTTTCCCGGATCACTCCATGCGCGCGATTTTCCAATTCCTCGTCATCGTCGGCCTGTTCACCCTCGCCGGGTGCACCACGCGCTCCGACCGAGGCAAGAACAAGGACTACGACGTCCCCAAGTCCACTGCGACCCAGCCCGACGGCAAGTAACCCGTCACGGATCGTTCGCATCCTTTTCGATCGGCTCTTCAAATCGCTGGTAGATCGGCAGATAGCGATATTCGACCGTGAGCGCCAGAATCGCCATCGCGGTGCAGTAGTTCGGCCCCTGTTGCATGTCGTCGTACGCGGCCTGTCCGCCGGCCTGCCAGGACCCATCCGCACGCGGCGGGTTCTGCTGGAGCAGCAGGGCGTGCAGCCGCGGCCGGAAGGCTTTCCACTCGTTGCCGCCCAACTGGAACATCCCCTGCGAGGTGTAGTAGATGCCGTAGAAGAAGTGCGCCTGGCCCGGGTTCAGGTTGCGCTGGAGGATGAACGCGCCGGCGCGGAGGACTTCGGGCGAGCGGTGGTATTCCTTGCCGCAGAGTTCCATGGCGAGGATGCCGGTGCCGGTGCAGGGGACCGTGAGCTGGTTCTGCGTCGTATAGCGGAAGCCGCCGCTGAGGGGGTCGTGGCAGCGGCGGACGTAGTCGACGGCCTGCTTGATCCGCTCGGCGGGGACATCGCAGCCGAGGTTGCGGGCGCCGCGCAGGGCCATGAGCTGCCAGCCGGTGACACTGAGGTCGGCGTCGGAGCCGACCATGCGATAGCGCCAGCCGCCGCGGTCGGGTCCGTTGTGCTGGCGCTGGCCGGCGAGAACGCAAGTAACGGCGGCGGTGAGGCGCGTGCGGAGTTCCTCCGCGAGTTTGCCGTCGGTCATGCCGGCGGCCTCGGCGAGCATGAGCGTGCAGATGCCGTGGGTGTACATCTCCTGCCCGCCGCCGAACCCGCCGCCGCTGCCCGCGAACAACCCGTTGCGCTGCTGCTGGCCCATGACGTGGCGGACGCCCTTCTCGATGGCGGCTCCGTGCTTGCCTTCGCCCGGCACGTGCCCCGCCGACAGGAACGCCATCACCGAGAGCGCGGTGACGGCGAGATCGCCCCGGCCGCCGCCCATCGCGAACAGTCCCCCGCCGCCGGACCAGCTGCCGTCGTTGTTCTGGCTGTTGCGGAGGAAGACGAGGCCGCGATCGATGGCGTCGTCCATCCGTTCGCGCGGGGGCGCGGCGCCGAGCGACGGAACGGATACCAGGATCAGGAACAGCGGAAGGATCGGCCGCACGGCAAGCCCTCGCGGGAACGCCTTCAGTTTAACGTGGATCGCGCGGGAAGTCAGGGGAATTCGCGCGGCGGGGTTTTTCGCGCGGCTACTTGCTTCCCCCGGGCTTCGGGGTAGAAAAACAGCCGTTTCCGATTCCGCCGGGCGACCGGCCGCGAGAGTGGAGTACCGACCGTGTTGCGTTACCGTCTCCTGACCGCCGTGCTCTTCGCCGCCGGCGCGACGTTCGTCGCGGCCCAGACCCCGCCGGCGGGCGAGAAGAAGGCGGACCCGGCGAAGCCCGCCGAAACCAAGCCGGCCGAGAAGAAGCCCGAAGAGAAGAAGCCGGAGGAGAAGAAGGCCGAACCCACGCCGCCGGCCCCGACGACCCCGGCCGCCAATACCGCCCGCTTCGAGACCAAGCTCGAAAAGGACAAGGCCTTCTACCAGGAGATGGAGACCACCGTCACCCAGACCATCAAGGTCCAGGGCGGTTCGGACCTCGTCCAGACCCACAAGCAGACCTTCTACTTCAAGTGGCTGCCGACCAGCTTCGCCGCCGACAAGTGGACCGTCAAGCAAACCATCGAAGGCGTGAAGATGTCGATCGACATCGCCGGCAACAAGGTCGAATACGATTCGACCAACACCAACGCCGCCGGCGCCGCGGGCAACCCCGGCCTCGCCGACTTCTTCTCGAAGCTCGTCGGCACCGAATTCACCATCACCTACGGCAAGGGGATGGTCGTCGAGAAGGTCGACGGCAAGGACGACTTCCTCAAGAAGCTTGGCGGCGTCAACCAGCAGATCGAATCGCTGCTGCGCAAGATGCTCACCGACGAGGCGATGAAGCAGATGACCGACCCTTCGTTCGGCCTGACGGCGGACAAGGACCAGGCGGTCGGCGGCAAGTGGGAGAAGAAGGCCACGATGAACCTCGGCCCGATCGGCTCCTACGACACCGTCACGACCTTCACGTACGTCGGCAAGAACACGGCCGCCGCCAACGCCGTCGACAAGGAACTCGACAAGATCGACGTCTCCACGGCGATGACGTACAAGGCGCCCGCCGCCGACCAAGGCGAGGGCCTGCTCTTCAAGATCAAGGGCGGCGAACTGAAGACCGAGCCGTACAAGGCCGGCGAAAAGGCGAACGAAATCCTGTACAACCCGAAGACCGGCCGCGTCGAGAAGTCGACGATCTCCATCAAGCTCGTCGGCAAGATCAACGTGACGATCGGCGGCACCGACACGACGATCGACCTGTACCAGGAGCAGGTGACGGCCGTGAAGACGCAGGACAAGAGCTTCGTGGAGAAGAAGTGATCGACGGTTCAATGCGAAAGCCGGCGGAGGAATCCGCCGGCTTTTTTCGTTTCACATCGGTGTCTCGCGGGAACGATCCGGGCGGGGAAATGCCGATGCGGTCAACGGCAACGACGCAAGCGGTATCAGCGCGACGCGGGCGAGCATCCAATCGAAGCTGACGTGGAAGAACTCCAGTCCGCCGGCCCAGCCGAAGACCGGCCGCTCGACCGGGGCGAATCCAACCGACGTCCGCCATTGGACATAATGGAACGGCGAAATCGCGAGGCGAAACTCGACATCGCCATAGCCGACCGACATTCGACTCATGTCGGCGAGCGAATGGATGAAAACCTCGCTCTTGTGGAATCGGATTTTCAGTTCACGCGCGCATTTCAATGGAAGGATGATGTCGTCCGAGCCCGTATCGAGCAGGTAGTCCGTGTAGTCGAACGTCCCGTCAAGTTGCTTCAACCCGATCGGGACGTATGGTCTCGGCCGGAACTGTTGGCCCCGAAGGGACGGCGGGGAATTCCGAGTCGGGTTGAGTTTGAAGCGAAAAATCATGTCATGGCAGCCGTCGCGTCCATTTCGAACATCCCGGCCGAATCCAACGCGATCGTATTCTGAGAGGCGATCTCCGGTTCGGGATCAATGTAAGACCGCACGACATCGCGTCGACCGAGCTCGTGAATTCGTTCGGCCAGTTCCTCGTGACTATCGGCCGATGCGACGATTTCTTTTCCGTCCATCGACCACGCAACATGTTTACCCCGGAACGGGAGTAGCTTTTCCAATGGATAGTTGTTGCAATTCATGATGTAGACGTTCGCGTCGAAGTCTTCCATTGGTCGCTCCTTCTCTCGCATCCGTATTCTACTCCACGGAACGATCCTCGAGCAATCGTCAAATGGGCGCGCGATGACCACCCTCGTCTTTGGGTCCGCCGGCCAACTCGGCCGCGATCTCGTGCCGATGCTGACCGGCGCGGTCGTCGGTGCCACGCGCGCCGACGCCGACTTCGCCGTGCGCGGAAGCCTGGCGGACTGCGTGCGGCGGCACGCGCCCAAGCTCGTGGTGAACTGCGCCGCGTACAACCTCGTGGACAAGGCGGAGAGCGAGCCGGACGCGGCGTTCGCCGTGAACGCGTGGGCCGTGCGCGAGCTGGCGATGGCGTGCCGGGACGCGGACGCGAAGTTCGTCCATGTGAGCAGCGACTACGTCTTCGGCCTCGACGCCAAGCGGGACGCGCCGTTCGCCGAGACGGACGCCCCCGGCCCCGTGAGCGTCTATGGATCGAGCAAGCTCGCCGGCGAATACTTCGCGCGAGCGCTGGCACCCAAGCACTTGGTGGTGCGCACCTGCGGGCTGTACGGCGCGTGGGGCGTCGGCGGGAAGGGCGGCAACTTCGTCGAGACGATGCTGCGCGTCGCGGGGCAGGGAAAGCCGCTGCGCGTTGTGAACGACCAACACTGCACGCCGAGCTACACGAAGGACGTCGCCGCCGCGATCGTCGGCCTGATCGCCGCGGACGCGAACGGTCTCTTCCACGCGACGAATACCGGCGCGACGACCTGGCACGACCTCGCCGCCGAGACGTTCCGCCTCGCGGGCGTGGCCGCGGACCTTACCCCGATCCCGACGCGCGAACGGAACGATCCGGCACGGCGGCCACCTTACAGCGTGCTGGACACGGCGAAGCTCGCGACCGTCGGCGTCGCGCCGCCGCGCCCTTGGCGCGACGCGCTCGCGGCATACCTCGTCGAACGCCGACGCGGCTAGTCTTGTAGGTCGGGCCGAGGCTTTGGGAGGCCCGACACGTTCGCTGTCGGCACTCGTGTCGGGCCTCGAAGACTCGGCCCGACCTACAATCGATTCGCCAAGGAATCTAGTTCCGCTCCGCCAGCTTCGCCAGCGCCTCCCCAGTCGTGCGGTAGATGATCCATTCCTTCTTCGCCACCGCGCCCAGCGATTCGTAAAAGCGGATCGACGGTTCGTTCCAGTCCAGCACGGCCCATTCGAGCCGGCCGCACTCGCGCTCGACGGCGAGCTTCGCGAGTGCAGCCAGCAGCGCCTTGCCCAGCCCCTTCCCGCGGAACTCCGGCAACACGAACAGGTCTTCGAGATAGATCCCCGGCCGGCCGAGGAACGTCGAGTAGTTGTGAAAGAAGAGCGCGAAGCCGGCGGCGCGGCCGGCTTCGTCCGCGATCAGGACTTCCGCGAAGGGCCGCGGACCGAAGAGGTGCTCGCGCAGGCGGGCCTCGTCCATTACAACTTCGTGCGCGAGTTTTTCGTACTCGGCGAGTGCGCGGATCAGGGACACAATCGTGGGCACGTCGGCCGGAGTTGCAGGTCGGATCATGGGGATAGGAATAGGCATTCGGGGCCGGGGTTAAAGTTCCGGTATTCTCCGCAACCGTTTCGCCCTCGCCAGAATTCCCGAATTGCGGATGCGGCGCGTCCGATCGATTTTCGGCCAATCGAGAAGTCTTTTCGCGCAAGGATGACCCGTTCGTCGGGTATTCTTTCAAGGCGACACTTTTCGGCGCTTCGCCCCTCCGCCGTACCGAATCCTCTCCGAGGTCTTCATCATGATCCGCACCCGGTACCTGCTTGCGACGGCGCTCGTGCTGTACGCGTCGCTCCCCGCCTTCGCCCAGCGTGGCGGCCCCCCGCGCGGCGGCAACAACTTCAACCGCGGGGCCAGCAACTTCAATAACTTCAATCGCGGCGGCACCAGCTTCGGCGTCACCGTCGGCAACCCGCGCTCCGGTCTGAGCTTCAGCTACGGAAACACCCCCTTCGGCAACTTCTACAACCTCGGCGTCGGCGGCGCCGGCTACCGGCCCTACTACGGCGGGGGCTATGGCGGTTACGGCTATGGCGGTTACGGCTTCAACAGCATCTACCCCGCGCCGTACATCGCGCCCCGCACCTACGTCGTGCCGCAGACGTATTACGTCCCGCAGACGACCTACGTCGTGCCCGCCACGCCGACCGTAACGACCGTCACGCCGGCCGCGCCCGTCGAAACGACCACGACGACCGCGACGGAACACGGCCTGTACATCACCGAACTGAAAGCCGAGGGCACCGCCAAGGCCGCGGGGCTTCGCCAGGGCGATGTCATCCTCGCCGTCGACGGTCAGCGCATCCAGAACTACGAGGCGCTCCGCGCGATCCTCACGGCCGCCGGCAAGAAGACCGCGAACGTCGAATACATCGACGGCTCGAACAACCAGATCGAGAAGAAGGATGTGGCCGTGGTCGACGGCAAACTGGGCATCACCATCGAGGAAGTGCCCCTGCAGCGCCAGTAACCCTTGTCTTCGATTGCACCGGGCCGGGCGCCGCTTCACGGGAAGTGGTGCCCGGCCCGGTGCGTTCCCATTTCCATCGTTCAGCTATGATGAATGAACCTTGCCCGTGAGGAATGGAACCGATGACGGCGGACGAATTGCGGAACCTGCTGGAGGCCGTGAAGGCCGGGTCGGCGAGTGTGGACGACGTGGCGAAACGGCTCGCGCCGACGGCAGTCGATCTCGGCTTCGCCACGCTGGACTTTCACCGCCGCGACCGCTGCGGCTTCCCCGAAGTGATCCTCGCGCTGGGGAAGACCGTTGACTGGGTCGAGGGCGTGGTCCGGCGGATGGCGGACGCCGGGCAGGATTGCTTCGTCACGCGCGTCGACGACGCCCAGGCGGAACGGCTCGCCGCGAAGTTCCCGACGGGTGAGAACGATCGGCTCGCCCGCACGTTCTGGCTGCCCCTGCCGGGAGCGCGCCCCGCCCCCATCGGGGACGTGCTCGTCGTGACTGCCGGCACCGGCGACCTGCCCGTCGCGCACGAGGCGCTCAACACCGTGCGCGTCATGGGCGTGACCGCGAGCCTCATCGCCGACGTCGGCGTCGCCGGCATTCACCGCATCCTCAAGCACCGGGAGCGCCTGACCGCGGCGGATGCGATCATCGTCTGCGCCGGCATGGACGGCGCGCTGCCGAGCGTCGTCGGCGGGTTGGTGGATTGCCCCGTCATCGCGGTGCCGACGAGCATCGGCTACGGGGCATCCTTCGGCGGGCTGGCGGCGCTGCTGACGATGCTGAACAGTTGCTCGGCCGGGGTCGCCGTCGTGAACATCGACGCGGGATTCAAAGCGGGATACGTGGCGGCGCTGACGGCGAGGCGGATCGCGAAGGCGCGTTAACCCTTCCCCAGCGCCAGATCGAGCGCCCAACAACCGCGGCCGTGATCCCGACCGAAGCGAAGATGATCCAGCCACGCGCGGTCGGGGCAGTCGGCGTCTTCGAGCGCGTCGGCGAGGATCGGCAGACGGTCGAACGCCTGATCCCGACGGATGCCCTGCGCGATCGCGCGGGCGTCGTCCGGCACGCGGTAGATCGTCCCGTCCGGCAGCACCAGACCGCCGCCGGCGAACGTGGCCCGATGGACGTAATCGCGGTCCGGCGGCGGGAACACGTCCCGCAGGATCGCGCAGAGTTCCCGATCGAAGTCGTAGCGCCCCCCGTCCTCGTCCGCGGCGAGTCGGCCGTAGTCCAGAAGGGACCGGAGGCTCTGCTGCGTGTTCGAGGCGATCACGGCGGTGATCGCGTGCAGGACGAAGTCGACCGAGCCGTACTCCAGCCGCAGGTGTCGTTCGCGGATGACCGCGCCGATGATCTCGGCTTCCCGTTCGCGGAACTCTTCGGTCGAGATTTCGCCGTCCATGAACCGCTCGAGATTGGCGACGGCGCGTTCGAGCGTGGCGTCCGGCTTGCGTTCGAGCAGGCGCCGACCGGCGGAGCAGAGGAACAACTGGAATTTGCGCCCGACCGCCTTCGGGCCGAGCGCGCGCAGCATCTGGTGCGGCTTGGTCGACGCGTCCCATTCCGCCGAGGTCATGGCTTGCGCCCCCGCGGTGTCTGGAACGCCCGGAGCAGGTCCGACTCATCGACGGCGTCGGTCGGCTTCTCTTCGATCGGCGCGGCGGACGGGTTCCGTTTCGGCGCTTCGATCAGCCAGTCGAGGAACCGTTCGCAGCGCCAGGCCGGCACGTTGGCCCGCCGGGCTGCCTCGTGCAAGCGCGCATCGTTCGAGACGACCGCTTCCGGACGTTCGCTCGAGCACAGGATCGCTTCGATGGCATCGTCGGCCGTGACCGGGCCGGAATAGCGGACGGCGACGTGCGGGAATGACGATCGGGTTCGCGGGGCGTGACCATCAAAGATGGCGACCGCGTCGGCGTTTCGCGTGGGAAGGGCGTTCGACAGCCACGCGAGGAAGCGCTGGCGGATGGGTTCGATGCGGCCGGTTTTCCGGGTCGTCAGGTACCCGGCCGCGTGCATCAGGTTGTAGCCGTCGATGAGCAGGGGCACGGCGGCACGTGTCGATCCGCTAGAGTTGGAATTCGTCGAGGGACGCCACGCGCACGGCGCGGCGGATCGCGGCCTGGAGCTTCGCCGAATCGGATGTCGCGTGGATCATCGCGACCAGTTCCGGCGTCACGACGCCAAATCGCTCTTCGAGAATGTCGAGGAGGTCGGATTGCCGGGCCGCGATCGTGCCGTATGCGACGCCTTCCGAACGACCTTCGCGGAGGATCATTTGATAAGTGACCGATTCCTTCATGCCCAAGACTCTCTGATATGCCGCTTGAATTTCTTTCTCATTATACCGCAGGCCGCAGAGAATGAAACTCGAAGCCAGCAACAAGTCGCGGGTCGGGTCGTTCGGCAGTCGATGGTCCAGCCGCACGACCACATCCTCCAGTCGATCCTTCGCGTCGTCGGCGAGCACGGCCAGCGGCATCGCGCCGATCGGGCCAGTCAACAAGGCGTCGGCGGACATCTGCCAGACGCGGATCACGTCGTAGTCGAATCGAAGGTACTCCCGCCCGTCGGCTCGCGCGCGACGGAGCGAGCCGCTCAGCGCGGGGCTATCGGCCTCGCGACGCAGGAGGAGCACCACCGTGCGAACCGGTCCGCCGTGCCGGCGATGCAGGAGCGAGTTGTAGACGAGCAGACGGTCGGGCAGTTCGAGATCGTGAGACGACTGTGGTTCGAGATGGAGTAATCCGAGTTCCGGCTGATGGAGACGAAAAACCTTGTCGGCCATCGCCTGCACGGTGGAGAGGTCGGCATCGAGCGCTTCGACCTGGACGCCCGGCGGAAGGTCGACCAGCGGCGCGAGCAGACCGATCCAGTCGGCCGCGAACCGGTCCAGCAGATGCTTCAGCGTCGAATCGTACTTCAACGCACGACCTACGACTTCCCGCGCGCGAGCACCAGCAAGACCGTCGTCGCCTTCGCTTCGAACCCCGTCGGGCGAGGCTGGCCCGGCAGGGCGAGATGGATCTTCAATGTGTCGCCCTTCAACTCGTACAGCCCGGAATAGGTCCCCTGCTCGCCCTTCGGGCCGCCGTCGATCGTCACGTCGATCTGGTTCTTCGCCTCGTCCAGTTTGTAGCCGGCGGTCCGGCCCGCCACGATCGATTCGGAATCGATCGTCACGCGCGCGACGTTTTCCTTGAGCTTCGCGGCCAGCTCCCCGCCGGTGGTTTCCTTCGCGAGGAACCACTCGCCGAGGATCGTCGGCTTCTTGGCGGCCGCCGGCTTGTCCTGGCCAAACGCCCCGACGCCGATCGCCAGCAGGCACGCGAGAACCATCGGGCATTTCATCGTAGGTACTCCGGGACCGTTCGGACAAAATGGAAGAATCGACCGACGCGCCGGCCGTCGGCACCCCACTATCGGAGTGACGGCGCGGCTCATGGAATGCGATATGAAGTTTCCGCCGCTTTTCACGCAACCCCTCGGCCTGAGCGAGAACCGCGAACTGCTCGCGGCCTACGCGGCCGGGGACGAACGCGCCTTCGCGGAACTCGTGCGCCGCTACGGCCCGCTCGTCCTGGGATGCTGCCGGCGCGTGCTCAACCACGCCGCCGACGCCGAGGACGCCTTCCAGGCGACGTTCCTGATCCTCGCGCGGCGGGTGGACCGGATCGCGCGGCCCGAATGCCTTGCCGGCTGGCTCCACGCGGTCGCCACGCGCACCGCCGGCGAACTCCGCCGCCGCCGCCGGCCCGTCCACCCCATCGCCGATCGCCCGGCCGACCGCGAACCGCAACGGGACTCCGAACTGATCGCGGTGCTGGACGAGGAGATCGCCCGCCTGCCGGAAACGTACCGGCTGGCGGTGGTGCTGTGCGAGTTGGAGGGGCGGAACCGGCGCGCGGTCGCGCGGGAACTGGCGATCGCGGAAGGGACGCTGTCCAGTCGGCTCGCGGCGGCGCGGAAGCGGCTGGCGGACCGGCTGCGGAGGCGGGGCTTCGCCGCGACGGGACTTGCGGCGGCCTTGGCCGGATCGGCCGGGGCACGAGTTCCGGACGCGCTGGCGTCCGCGGCGATCGCCGGCACCCCGTCGGCCGTCGCCACTCAACTCGCTTCGGGAGTGATGACCGTCATGATTCTCGCGAAACTCAAATCGACCGCGGCCGTGGGTCTGGCGTTCGCCGCGCTTGCCGGCGGGCTGCTCGTGCTGCCCGGCCTCGGCACGTCGGTGCCCGTCGCCGCGGAGGAGAAGCCGGCGAAGCCCGACGAAGCCGCCGTCAAGAAGCTGATCCAGCAACTCGGCGCGCCGGCGTTCGCCGACCGGGACGCGGCGCAGAAGAAGCTCAAGGCGATGGGCCCGGCGATTCTCGCGCTCGTGGACGCGGCGCGGACCGACAAGGACGCCGAGATCGCCGAGCGCTGCCAGTCGCTCGCGGCCGGGTTCCGCAAGGAGCTGCGCGATACGTTCGTAAAGACGTTTCAGGCCGATGCGAAAGGGGACATCGACTATCCGCTCTGGAGGCATTTCAAGGCCATCGCCGGCAGCGACGCCGCCAGCCGCAAGCTCTTCGCCGAGATGATCGCCGACGCGGCGCGCTTCACGGTGCTGGACGACGGCGACACCGACCCGAAACAGGCCGCCGCGCACTACAAGGCCGTCGTCGAGGCGCTGTGCGAACGGGGCTGGAAGAACTGGCAGCCGGACGGCAAGGACCCGCCGCCCGCGCCGTCGATCCCGGAGATCGCCATCGCGCTCTTCCTCGGTTCGATCGAATCGACGGGGAAGGTCGAGCCGGATAACGGCGGCCGCCGCGCTCCGGCCGAACGGTTCGCGCTTCTCGGTGCCGAGTTCTATACGAGGGGGTTGAAGGGCGAAGCGGCCGTGCCGCTCAAGAAGCTCTACGGTGCCTGGCTCGTGCGCCGCGAATCGGACGACGTGCTCCGCCACGGGCTGGAACGCTCGCTCGGCTGGATGATTTCCGAAGCCTTGCCGGTCGCCCGCAAGACGATCGCGCGTGATAAGGCGCCCCTGCCACTGAAGATCGTCGCGCTCACGGCGCTCGGGCGCTTCGGCACCGACAAGGACGACGGCGCAACCGTCGCGAAGTTCTTCGACGACCGCACCGTCGTCCACACGGTCGAGATCAACGGCGCGAAGCACGTGACGGAGGTGCGCGACGTCGCGGTCGCGGTCGCACTGCACCTGAAGAAGGCCAAACCGCTCGATTACGGATTCCGCACCTACACCGGCCTGGCGTTCGACTGGGCGGCGACGCCGTACAAGGGGAGCTTCAGCGCGTTCCCCACCGGCTTTCCCTCGAACGACGCCCGCAACGCCGCCCACGACAAGGCCGCCCGGATTCTCTCGAAATAGCAGGCGCTCTTTCGCCGCCCGGCTGGCCGTGGGACCGAAACGACCTAGCGGAAGGGAAAACCGCCAAGTTCGTCGCGCGAACCCGATGGGGTTCGCCAGCGTCCTGAAGGTATAGGGGGATGCTCCTGGGAGAGCCGGCGGCCTCCAAAACCGCTCCACAGGGTTCGAATCCTTGTCCCCCTGCTCCCCGTCCGACGAGTTCGTCCGCTACGGATGACTGACCGTCACGTTCGTGCTGATGCCGCCGCGCGGCGTCCACTTCGAAACGATCGTGCAGCGCACCGGCTTCGCCGCCGCCACAAAATCGTCCAGCAACCGGTTCGTCACCTGCTCGTAGAAGATCCCTTGGTTGCGGAACCGCTGCAGGTACAGCTTCAAGCTTTTCAACTCCACGCACACGTCGCCGGGCGTATAGGTGTACACGATCGTGCCGTAATCCGGCTGGCCCGTCTTCGGGCAGACGGAGGTGAACTCGGGGCAGACGATCTCGATGGAATAGTCGCGGCCGGGCCGCGGGTTCGGGAAGGTTTCCAACTGGTCGGCGGACGGCGTCTCGGTGAAGTCCATGTCGGGGGACGTCCTCGTGGGATCAGGATGATTCGGATAGCCATTTTTTAGATTCGCCGGCTGGATAGAGTACAGGAAAGTCGCTGGGACGCCGAACTCATGCCGAACGCCGTGGTGTTGTTGAGTGGGGGTTTGGATAGTACGACCGCGCTGGCGGTCGCGATCCGCGAGGGGTACACGGCGCACGCGCTGAGCGTCGACTACGGCCAGCGCCACCGCGTCGAACTGGACCGCGCCGCCATCGTCGCGAAGCGACTCGGCGCCGTTGACCACCGCGTCGTCCGGCTCGACCTGCGCGCCATCGGCGGCTCGGCGCTCACCGCCGACCTCGCCGTGCCGAAGGACCGCACCGACGACGCCATCGCCCACGGCGTGCCCGTCACCTACGTGCCCGCCCGCAACACGATTCTCCTCGGCCTCGCGCTCGGCTACGCCGAAACGATCGGCGCCTTCGACCTCTTCATCGGCGCGAACGTGCTCGACTACTCCGGCTATCCCGACTGCCGCCCGGAATTCCTGTCGGCGTTCGAGGCGCTCGCGAACCTGGCGACAAAGGCCGGCACCGAAGGCGCGGGGTGCTTTCGCGTCCACTCGCCGCTCCTGAAGCTCACGAAGGCGGAGATCATCCGGCTCGGCGTGTCGCTCGGCGTGGATTACGGTCAGACGCTCAGTTGCTACGACCCGGACGCCGCCGGCCGGCCGTGCGGGCGCTGCGATTCCTGCCAGCTCCGGAAGAAGGGCTTCGCCGAGGCGGGTCTGCCGGACCCGGCGTTCGCCTAACGGAGACCGAACATGGATCTGGCACTGCGGGACCACGTCGCCGTGATCGTCGGCGGGGCGAGCGGCATCGGACTGGCGAGCGCGAAGCTCTTCGCCGCCGAGGGCGCGAAGGTCGCCGTTTGGGACCGTGTTCCGGCCGAGGGGTTCTTCTCCCTCGCGGTCGACGTCGTCGACGAAGCGGCGGTGAACGCCGCGATGGCGCGGACGCTCGCGGAGTTCGGCCGCGTCGACCACCTCGTCCACGCCGCCGCCATCGGCTCCGGCAAGTTCGGCTTTCCCTTCACGAACCTGACGCCGGCGGACTGGTCGCGAGTCCTACAGGTGAACGTGATGGGGATGACGAACGTCGCCCATGCCGTCGCCCCGCACCTGCGGGAGCGGAATGCCGGCACGATGGTCTTCCTCGCCTCCGTGGCCGGGCAGATCGGCTCGCAGACCGACCCGCCCTACAGCGCCTCGAAGGCGGCGAACATCAACTTCGCCCAGTGCCTGGCGAAGGACCTCGCCCCGCACGGCGTGCGCGTGAACACGATCTGCCCCGGCATGGTGAAGACGCCGCTGAACCGCTCGGTCTGGCAGGCGTGGCACGACGCCGCGACGCCGGAGGAGCGGCTGAGCTACGAGGAGTGGAGCGCGAAGAAGATCAAGACCGTGGTGCCGCTGGGCCAGTGGCAGCTGCCCGAGGACATCGCGGACATGGCCGTGTTCCTCTCGAGCGCCCGCGCGGCTCACGTCACGGGGCAAACGATCAATGTCGACGGCGGCTTCGTGATGCATTGGTGATCCCCGCCGCCCGCACGACAGGTCGGGAAGCGCATCGGGAACTATAATGTCGGTTTGCCTTCGCCGGAGCCGTCATGCCGCTCGATTGGTCGCCGCTCGTCGAACTCGTCCGCCGCCACCAGACGTTCCTACTCATGACGCACGTGCGGCCCGACGCCGACGGCATGGGGTCCCAACTCGGTCTGGCAGATGCGTTGACGCGAATGGGGAAGACGGCGCACGTCGTCATCGCCAGCCCGCTGCCGCCGCGTTACCGGTTCCTCGACCCGGACCGAACCATCATCCGGAATTTCGAGCCACCCGGAACGATACACCGGAACGTCGACGCCATCCTCGTACTGGACACCGGGACGTGGAACCAGCTCGGCGAGTTCGGCGAGTTCATGAAGGGCATGACGGTGCCGAAGGCGGTCGTCGACCATCACCGCACGCAGGACGACCTTGGCGGCCTCGCCTTCGTGGACACCTCGGCGGAGGCGACCGGCCGGCTGGCGTTCGAGATCATCCGCGCCCTCGGCGCGCCCCTCTCGCCCAACGCGGCGAACCATCTCTTCATGGCGCTGGCGACCGATACCGGCTGGTTCCGCCACGCGAATACGACGGCGGCGACCTTCGAGCTGGCGGGCGAGCTGGTGAAAGCCGGCGCGAACCCGACCCCGCTGTACGAACGGCTCTACGAAGCCGCTCCGCTGGCGCGCCTGAAACTGACCGGCGTCGCGCTCGAACGGCTCCAGACGCGGGCGAACGGGCGGATCGCCTACACCGAAGTGAAGCTCGCGGACTACGCGGCCACCGGCGCCGTGCCGGGCGACACCGAGGAACTCATCAACCACCCGCGCAGCATCGAGGGCGTGGACCTCGCCATGATCTTCATCGAGCAGACCGACGGCGGCACGAAGGTGAGCTTCCGCTCGCGCTCGGCCGACGTATCGAAGCTGGCGGAGCAGTTCCAGGGCGGCGGGCACAAGCTGGCGTCCGGGGCGCGCCTGCCGGATTCGCTGGCGATCGCGCGGGAGAAAGTGATCGCGGCGGCGGAGAAGCTGTTGCAGGACGAGGCCGCGCGCGGTTAGTGTGAAGAAACCTACCCCCTCGCGGGCCGGCCGTGTGCCCGCGTCGTTTTGTCCGATAGAAAGACGCTTTCGCCGGAGCCTTCCATGTACAGCCTGCGCGACCTCCCCACGCCCGCGAAGCTGGTGATCTCCTGCTTCCTCTGCGCCGTCGGCCTCGGTTACTTCTCCGCGATGGTGCAGCTCCACCTCCAGCACTCCTCGCGCAACGGCGATCCTCTGCCGAACAAGGCGGACGTGGTGGAGATCTTCTCCGGCTGGAAGAAGGCGACGGACGCCGACCGCGCCGAGCCGAAGAGCAAGCTGCAAACGCTCATCATGGGGCCGATCGAAGGGGCGCCCTTCAACGGCTCCGGCAGCATGGCGGCGGCGTTCTACTCGAAGGACAATGACTACAAGACGGCCCTGAAGGAAGATCCCTCGCAGAAAGAAACACTCGACAAGGAACGACACGGCGAACAAATCGCCCTCAACGAGTGGCTCAAGCTCCCCGAAGCCGACCGGAAGAAAGCCTTCGAGACGAACCTGCTGCCCCTTCCGTCGACACTCAAAGACAAGCCGATCACGGCAGATTTCCTGACGGAAGACAAGAAGGCGATCAAGGTTCAAGAATTGTTCGACACGCGCTGCACTCGCTGCCACAAAGAGGGCGGCGACGCGGCGAGCTTCCCGCTCGAGACGATGGATCAGATCGCCAAGTACGCCCTCGTGCCGAAGTCGATCGAGATCGTCGACGGCATGGTCCGCAGCGAGCGGCAGATCGGTATCGAGAAACTCACTCAATCGACGCACGCCCACCTGCTCAGCTTCGCGATGCTCTTCAGCCTCACCGGACTGACCTTCGCCTTCACGAGCTGGAACGTGAAGATGCGCTGCCTCGTCGCGCCGATGGTCGTACTCGCGCAGGTCGCGGACGTCTCGTGCTGGTGGCTGGCGCGGATCGACGGCGTCGGTCCGATGTTCGCCACGGCGATCATCTTCACCGGTACTGCCGTCGCGCTGGGCCTCGTCATTCAGATCTTCGGCAGCCTCTGGGACATGTGGACCGGCAAGTCGCGGCTGTTGCTGCTGCTCGTTCTGGCCGCGGGCCTGGCCGGTCTCGGCGCCGTCGTGACGAAGGCGATCGTGCCCGCCCTCGAAGCCGAGAAGGCCGCCAAGAAGGGATAACTCGATGAAGAAGTTCCTGCTTGTGATCGGCGACGCCGCCGAGGTACTGGACACCTACTACCCGCTCTTCCGCCTCCAGGAGGAAGGCTGGCGCGTGGACATCGCCGCCCCGGCCGCGCGGACGTACCACCTCGTGCTGCACGACCGGCACCCCGAGTGGGACATCACCGTCGAATCGGCCGGGTACAAGATGCGGGCCGACATCGCCTTCGCCGACATCGACCCGGACGACTACGACGGCATGGTGATTAGCGGCGGCCGGGCACCGGAGTACATCCGCTACGACGCCGATCTCATCCGCGTGACGCAGGCGATGTTCGCGGCGAAGAAGCCGATCGCCTCCGTGTGCCACGGGATCGAGATCCTCGCCGCGGCGGACTGCCTGACGGGCCGCGAGGCGACGACCGTGGCGAAGTGCAAGTACGACTGCGAGTTCTCCGGCGGCACGTACGTCGATCGCGAAGTGGTGGTCAGCGGCAACCTCGTGACGGCCCGCACCTGGCACGACAACCCGGCCTGGATGCGCGAATACGTGAAGCTCGTGAAGGGCTGAACCGGGTACAATGGGAACCGGCGGAGGGCGTAGCATGGCGACCGAAATCCAGGACGAAGCGCGAGCGACGGGACCGAACGAAGCGTTGGACGCGGCATTGGATCGACTCGCGAACCGAACCCCCGAGCAGAAGCAGGCCGACCGCGAGAAACTGATGAAGACGGCCCGAAAAGCCCGCCCGCTGCCGGAGGGAAAGACGTTCTTCGAAGTTGTGCAAGGCACTTGGCCGGGAGATGAAACAGACGAGCAAATCCTCAAGGCGCTGGACGAACTTTCCTGATGGCCTTCGATACGCAATACCTGCTCGACACGAATATCCTCGTCCATTGCGTGCGAGACGATGATCTTTGGGCCGAGATTCGCGAATCGTATCAATTGATGCTGATCGAACCGATTCCGCTCATTTCCATCGTCACGGCTGCCGAGCTTCGCTCACTATCGTTGCAGTTCGATTGGGGAAGTGAGAAGCTGGATCGAATGGAATTCGCACTCGGTTATTTCATCGAGCTTCCCGTCGATTCCCGCGAACTCGTCAGCGCCTACGCGACTCTCGACGCCCACGTCCAGCGATCGGGGCAGCGGATGGGCAAGAACGACCTCTGGATCGCGGCCACGGCCAGCCTCGCGGACGCCGTCCTCCTCTCCACCGACCGCGACTTCGAACGCCTCGCGCCGAAGTATCTCGCGTTGGAACGCATCGAACCCGTGCGCTGACTTCATACGTCGCGCTTACAATAGCTCCCACCCCCGCGGGAGCCGCCGATGCCCGACGTGCCCGTTACGCACACGCCGTTCGAGTCGATCCTCGAATCCGATCCGCCGGCCGAGGACATCGAGGAGTACGTCGAGCAGATCCGCCAGACGGCGGAGAAGCTCAAGCTCGACGGCTGCGGCCGCGGCGACGCCAAGCTGCTCGCCAGCGCATTCAAGGAACTGCGGCACTGCTTCCGCGTCTTCGCGCAGTACCACGACCGGCGCAAGGTCACGGTCTTCGGCTCCGCGCGGACCAAACCGGACCACCCGGCCTACCGGGCCGCCGTCGAGTTCGGCCGACAGATGGCGGAGGTCGGCTATATGGTCATCACCGGCGCCGCCGCCGGCATCATGGAGGCCGGGCACGTCGGCGCCGGCCGCGACAACAGCTTCGGCCTCAACATCCTCCTCCCCTTCGAGTCGGGTGCCAACCCCGTCATCCAGGACGACCCGAAGCTGATGAACATGCGGTACTTCTTCACCCGCAAGCTCGCCTTCGTGAAGGAGTCCGACGCCGTCGCCCTCTTCCCCGGCGGCTTCGGCACGCACGACGAAGCCTTCGAAACGCTCACGCTCATCCAGACCGGCAAATCGCACATCTTCCCGCTCGTCCT
Source organism: Gemmataceae bacterium (assembly GCA_022842245.1). GTDB lineage: Bacteria > Planctomycetota > Planctomycetia > Gemmatales > Gemmataceae > Limnoglobus. The sequence continues at coordinate 41,897 of JALHPZ010000031.1, read as the reverse complement.
CGTGGACGAACCCGGCGGCGACTACTGGGCGAGCTGGCAGAAATTCGTCGACGACGCGCTCGTGAAACGCGGCTATATTTCGCCGGAGGACCGCGCGTTCTACCGGATCACCGATTCGGTCGACGACGCCGTGAAGGAAGTGATCGACTTCTACCGCGTCTACCACTCGATGCGCTACGTCCGCGGCGAACTCGTCCTGCGATTGCATTCGCGGTTGTCGGAGACCGTGATGGCGAAACTGCGGCGCGAATTCGCCGACATCCTCAAGGATGGCGATTTCGAGCAGTGCGACGCCCTGCCGGCCGAGGCGAACGAACCGGAACTCGCGAAGTTCCCGCGGTTGAAGTTCCGCTTCAACCGCCACGGCATGGGCCGCCTGCGGCAACTCATCGACTTCGTGAACCGCGAGGGCTGACGGCCCGGCATCACACGAATAGCGGCTTCACGTGCCGGTCGTACAGGTTGTGGGTCACGTTCTGCGCGATCGTCTCCTCGCACTCCTTCAGCATGGCCAGGTACTCGTCGCCCATCTGGGCGGCGACCTTGAACGCGACGTGCAGCAGTTGCCGGAAGTGCGGGTTGAACGCCGGGTGCGTCGGCACGTGCTGCAGCGCCGCGATGAACTGCTCCGGCCCCCAGTCGCCGACGCGCTCGAGGCTCGGCAGCCGGTGCTCGTCGATGTCGATGACGGACGCGTACGGCGCGCACAGCTCCGCCTTCTTCGCCAGCGCCTTCGCGTAGATCGCCTTCGCCATCTCGAGTCCGGCGCCGCCGGACTCCGCGAGGCCGATCACTTCCTCCAGCCAGGTGGTGCCGGCGGTCTTCACGTGCAGCCCGGCGCCGGTGTCGTGGATGGCCTTGCGGATCGGCGCGTAGATCGAGAACTTGTCGCTGCCCGAATGCACGCTGAGCTTCAGGTTCGCCGGCAGGCCGAATTCCTTCACGGCGAACGCGATCACGGCCAGGTCGTCGCGAAACTCCTTTTCGAACTGGTGCACGTCGCCGACGTAATCGACGCCCTTGTTGAACCGCCCCGTGAACTTCGGCGCGATCGTCTGGAGCGGAATCCCCTCATCGGCCAGGGCCGCGAGGATCAGAAGCAGTTCCGGCGGCGTCTGCGGGCTGTCGGTCTCGTCCATCGAGACTTCGGTGATGAAGTTCCCGGCCCCCTTCGCGACCTCGATCTTGCGATAGATCGCGCCGGCGTCGTGCGCGGCCTTCAGGTACTTCTTCGCCACGCCGAGGATCGTCGCGCGGGAAATGGCGAACGGTTGCTCGATCCCCGGAATCGCCAGTTGTCCGACGAGCTTCGCGTGCCGGTCGGCGAAGGCGATGGCAGCCGCTTCGCCACATTCCTGCCCGATCGAGTCGGCCACGTCGATCGTGAAGAAGTCGCACGGCGCGAGGAAGCGATCGACCGTCTCCAGCCGGATATGATCGGCGTCGAGATGGTACGGCTTCGTCCACCCGAGTTCCCGCACGGCCGCATCCGCGGCGATGCGCGTGGCGCTCGGCTCCGTGCCGATGATCGTGTGCTCGCGGTTCGACTTGTTCCAGACGGGAATCACTTCGACGCCCTGCTCGGCCGCCAGGATGCAAGCCTGCAACTGCGCCTTCGCCTGATGCGCGAACCGGTCGCCGACGCCGAGGGAGTATTTCGCCAACGTGAGCATGGTGCCGCTCCGGGAGGTGGGGCTGTTTTACGAGAGAGGTGGTTCATGGCCCGCTGATGACGGATTGGAAGACGCGGAAAAAAGAAGATCAACGCATTCGCTTGATCATCTTCATCCGCGTCCGAAGGTCCGCGTCATCAGCGAGCCAATCTTTCCTCTGGAACTCCGAACGTGTTTCCGCGACGATGTCAGTACCGCCGGTCCGCATTTCGGAGTCCGCCATGCCTCGTTTGCTCGCTATCGTCGCGTTCGTCGTTCTCACGGCCTCGGTCCACGCGCAGACCTCGTTCCCGATGATCACGCACACGGTGCCGACGGCGGCGCAGCGCGGCACGACGGCGGAAGTCTCGGTCGAAGGCCTCATGAACTTCGCCGGCGCGTACAAGGTCCTCTTCCGCGAGCCGGGCCTGACCGCCGAAGTGGTCCCCGCGAAGGACCCGAAGGCGACGACGCGCAGCGTGAAGCTGAAGCTCACCGTCGCGCCCGACGCCCGCGTCGGCGTCCACGACTTCCGCCTCGCTACGGCGCTCGGCGTCTCGTCGCTCGGGCAGCTCCTCATCACGCCCGATCCGATCCTTGTCGAGCAGCCGGGGAAGAACACGCCGAAGGGGCCACAAGCGATCGCGTTGCCCTGTGTCATCTGTGGGCGGATCGAAATCGCGGAGAATGTGGACGCCTACAAGTTCGCCGCAAAGGCCGGTCAACGCATCACCGTCGAGACCTTCGCCGCCCGCATCCAGGACAAGATCCACGACCTGCAAAAGCACATCGATCCGCTGGTGGCGATTCTCGACGCGAACGGACGCGAGCTGGCGGCGGACGACGACGGGCACTACGCCGACCCGGCCTTCACCTTCACCGTGCCGGCGGATGGCGACTACACCGTGCTCGTGCGCGACGCCAAATACGACGGCGACCCGCGCTGGACGTACGCGCTTGCGATCACCAACAAGCCCGCCGCGGCGCACGCCTTCCCCCTCGCGGTGAACCCGGGCGCGAAGGCGAAGCTCGAACCGGTCGGCAGCGCGAAGGCGCTCGCCCCGCTCTGGGATGCGAACATTTCATCGGCGCTCGGCATCCAACAGATCACCTTGCGAAACGGAACGCACGAGACGAACCCCGTGCCGGTCGTCGTGACCGACCTGCCGCTCGGCACGGAAGCGGAGCCGAACGACGCGCCGAAGGTCGCGAACCGTCTGAGCATCCCCGGCGGGATGAATGCCCGCATCGGAACGAAGCGAGACCTGGACCACTTCGCCTTCACCGCCCGGAAGGCCGAAACGATTCGATTCGAGATTTTCGCCCGGCGATTCGGCACGCCGCTGCGCTCCCAGCTCGATTCGATGCTGGACATCCTCGCGCCGGACGGGCGCGTCCTCGCCAGCAACGACGACACGAACGGCAAGGACGCGGCCCTCACGTTCACCGCCCCGGCGGATGGCGACTACGTCATTCGCGTCCGCGACCTGAATAACAAGGGCGACGACGCGTTTCCGTACTTCCTCGCCGCCTCGATCGCCAAGCCCGACTTCACGATCAAGCTCGACCCGGCCAAGGCGATGATCGGCCCCGGCAGCCGCACCGCGTGGTACGTCACGGTGGCGCGCACGAACGGCTTCACGGCCCCGGTGAAGGTCGAGGTCCGCAACCTGCCGAAGGGCGTGACCGTGAACGCGCTCACCATTCCGGCGACCATGACGCAGGGCTGCCTCGTGCTCTCGGCCGCCGCCGACGCGAAGCTCGAGGCGAGCGTCGTCGAGGTCGTCGGCACGGCGGAAGGGCTGACGCGCACGGCGATTCCCGACGAGGAGATCTATCTGCCCGGCGGCGGGCGCGGTCGTTTCCCGGCCACGATGCCCGCCGTCGCCGTCACGGACGCCTCCGACGTACTGGAGGTGAAGGTGAAGACGAACCGGATCACGCTGAAGCCGGGCGCGGAGGCGAAGATCGAAGTCGAGGTGAAACGCCGGGCCGACTACGACAAGCCGTTGACGCTGGATGTGATCTTGCGGCACCTGGGTCAGAAGTTCGCCGATTCGCTGCCGCCGGGCGTGACGATGGTGGACGCGAAGAGCAAGACGTTGCTGGGTACGGGTAGCGTGGGGCACATCACGTTGAAGGCCGCGCCGGACGCCGCCGAGATCGCCGACGTGCCGATCGCCGTGCAGGCGTTCGTACCGGTGAACTTCGTGGTGAAGATCGGCTACTCGAGCGAACCGATCCTGGTGAGCGTGAAGAAATAATCCCGCCCGTTGCCGCGTCGCGCTTCGCGGTTTAGTCTGTGCAGACCCGCCTTTCCCAACTTCGGAGTTTTCTCCATGCGTTTCCTGCGATTGCTTTTCCTTGCCGCGGCCGTCGGCGCCCTCGCCCCGGCGGCGCGGGCCGAGATCAAGATGCACGAGCTGTTCGGCGACCACATGGTGCTGCAACAGAAGGTCGAAAACACCGTCTGGGGCACCGCCGACGCCGGCGCGAAAGTCACCGTGACGCTGACGAAGGGGGACAAGTCCGACGCCGCCACCGCCACGGCCGACGACAAGGGGAAGTTCCTCGCGAAGCTCCCGCCCGCCGCCGCCGGCACCGGCTACACGCTCACCGTCGCCGCCGGCAACGACAAGGTCACGATCAACGACGTCGCCGTCGGCGAGGTCTGGGTCTGCTCCGGCCAGTCGAACATGGAATGGCGCTTCAACCTGCTCCGCGGCGGCCTCGACATGGCCGAGAAGGCCGTCAACAAGAACATCCGCCTCTTCACCGTGCCGAAGACCGCCGTCGCCGAACCGCAGGCGCATGTCCGCGCCGGAGCACCCTACGAAACCAAGTGGCTCGAATCGAACAAGGACAATCTCTTCACCTTCTCCGCCGTCGCGGCATACTTCGGCAAGCACCTCCAGCCGACGCTGAACGTGCCCGTCGGCCTCATCCACACCTCGTGGGGCGGCACGCCGGCGGAAGCGTGGACCTCGAAGGAAGCCCTTGCCGGCAACGACGAGATCAAGCACTACCTCGGCAAGAAGGAGCAGATGATCAAGGCCGCCGCCGGCAAGGGGCTGAACCCGCATACGCCATCGAGCCTGTACAACGGCATGATCCATCCGATCCTGAACTATTCCGTGAAGGGCGCGATCTGGTACCAGGGCGAATCGAACGCCGGCCGCGCCGCCGAGTACCGCACGCTCTTCACCACGATGATCGAAGACTGGCGCAAGGCGTGGAAGTCCGACCTGCCGTTCATGCTCGTGCAGCTCGCCCCGTTCCACGACGGCGACGCCCACGGCGTGAACTACGCCGAACTCCGCGACGCCCAGCTCTATTCCACGACGAAGCTGCCGAAGGTCGGCATGGCCGTCATCACCGACGTCGGCGACCTCTTCGACATCCACCCGCAGCACAAGGAACCCGCCGGCCAGCGCCTCGCCCTCGCCGCCCGCGCCCTCGCCTACGACCAGAAGATCGAGTACAGCGGACCGACCTACAAGTCCCACAAGATCGAAGGCGACAAGGTCGTGCTGAGCTTCGATCACCTTGGCGGCGGCCTCGTCGCCCGCGGCCGCGTGCTCTACGGCTTCACGATCTGCGGCGAAGACAAGTACTTCTATCCCGCGACGGCGACCATCAAGGGCGACACGATCGAAGTGAGCTGCGAGAAGGTGTCCAAGCCCGTGGCCGTACGTTTCGGCTGGAGCAACTTCCCGGTGTGCAACCTGTTCAACAAGGCGAACCTCCCCGCCTCGCCGTTCCGCACCGACGACTTCCCGCTCGTGACGGCGACGAAGAAGTGACTTATCGAGATTGCGTGTCCTGGTTTTTTCCCTCTCTCCCAGACTCATGGGAGAGAGGGAATATGGACATATGGAGACACGACTTGGGAATCGAATGAACCGTTGGAACATAACCAAAGACTTGGAAATCGAGATTCTCGAACGGGACAAATGCTGTGTTTACTGCGGTATAACATTCGACAAAATCAATCCAAAGCCCGGTGAACGATCCTCGTGGGAGCACATCGTTAACGATATTCGAATTATCAATAGGGAGAATATCGCACGCTGTTGCAGGTCCTGCAATTCGAGCAAAGGCTCCAAATTACTGGTGATTTGGTTGGAATCGAAGTATTGCAAAATCCGAGGTATTACAAGACAGTCGGTCGCACCGGTAGTTAAGAACCATCTTCGATCGCTTCATGCAGACCGGTGATATCCGAGCGGAATATAGCAACTCGTTCTACTTGAAATATAGCTGCGAACCTCCCGCCGCCCGTCCCCGTCCCTTCCGCCATTCGTTCCGTACTCACAACTGGCGGTCCCGCCAGACCGACGATGGCACCCTTGCAGGAATTCACGGCCGATCACCGCCTCCTCATCGCGGCGGCCGCCCAGGCGGGCGGCTTCCGCGATCCGGTCGCGTTCGACGCCGACCTCTTCGAAACCCACCTGATCAAGGCGGCCCGCCGCGGCCGCTTCACGCCCCTCGACGGCGTCTTCATCCGCGACTGGGATCCGGACTTCCGACGGATCTGGTCCGGCATGAACCTCGGCCTCCGACTCTACCACCTCGACGCGATCACCATCGTCCGCGCCACCGCCGGCTGCGCCGCCGGCCGATACGGCGCCGGCTACGACCTCCTCGTCTGCGATCGTTCGCAATACCGCGCGTTCTATCGCCGGGCGATCGAGCTGCGCAAGCGCACCGCGCCGCCGAACCCTCCGCCCGTCCTGCCGCCGGAGATCGAAACCAAACTCTGGCAGAACACCATCGGCTACCTCGAACCGAAGAACCTCGACCGGATCAAGCGCTTCGGCGGACGCGCCAAGCACGGCCTCCTGCTCACAGGACCGCCGGGCAACGGCAAGACCTCCGCCTGCCGCTGGATCCACCAGGAATGCGTCCGCCGCAACTGGGACCGCAAGCTCATCACGGCCGACGACTACGCCGCCGCCCGACGCGCCGACGACCCCGGCGAAGCCGTCCGCCAGCTCTTCAAGGTCTCGAAGCAGGGCGTCATCTTCTTCGACGACATGGACATCGCCCTGCGCGACCGCGAAACCGTGAAGGAAACCGATGACCAGTCGGTCTTCCTCACGGCCCTCGACGGCGTCAGCGGCAACGAAGCGGTCGTGTACGTCTTCACCACGAACTGCGACATCCGGTTGATCGACCCCGCGTTCCGCCGCCCCGGCCGCATCGACCTCACGCTCCACTTCGGCAAGCCGACCGCCGAACTCCGCCGCCGGTTGATCGAGCGCTGGGACGCCGAGATTCTCTCCGCGATCCCGGTCGAGCGCATCGTGGACGACTCGGACGGGTTCAGCTTCGCCGAACTGGACGAACTGCGGAACCTGCTGATCGTGGACTACCTGAAATCGAATCGGTGGGACTGGGACCGTGCGAAGCGCACCTACCGCGAGAACCGCGCGGAACTGGCGGGCGGCGGGAAGAATCGTCACGTGGGCTTCGGCCGGGCGGCCGTGAACGGGACCGCCCCCGCGGCGCTGTGAGGGAAGACTAGCACGGAGTCGCTCGTCCCCGAATGCGCTTCCCGTTCAACGACTGCGTTCGACCAAACAGAAGCGACGCGCGACGCTGGCAATCTTGGCCCCGGCAGGGGCCGCCGGTTGTAGCCACGGGTGGAGCGAAGCGCAACCCGTGGTTGCGATGACTGCCCTTCGCCCCGGCAGGGGCGACGGGACGCGCGAGGTTCCTCGGCCCCATCCGGGGCCGAAAAGAGCGTCACGATTTCCACGGGTTCCGCTTCGCTCCACCCGTGGCTACATCCAACGGCCCCATCCGGGGCCGAATACCGGTTCCCGTGTTCGGCTCGCGTGCGTGACGTTTCCCACCGGAGTTTACAAGACGATACATAAATAGGACATCCGTACCCGAATTCCGATTACAATACCATCTGGCGGACCGACGCGTCCGCGGTTCCCTTCCCACGGATCGGATGGTGCGCGATGAACCGCAAGCTCCCGTTTTTCCTGATCGCCGCCGGCGTGCTGGCGGCGGCCGGTCTCAGCTTCGGCTCGAAACCGGACAAGGAAAAGGAAAAAGAGAAGTCCGACAAGGTCGAGCGGAAGGATGTGCCGCAGAAGTTCAAGTTCGTCACCAAGCAGGAGCTGATGGCGGCCAAGCTCAAGGGATCGCAATCGATCCTCGAGCATATCGCGCTGAACGACTTCCCGAAACTCGAAGCGTCGGCCGAGGACCTCGTCCAGATCGCCAAGGCCGTCGCGTTCCTGAACTCCTACAAGGGGAAGGAATACGAGTTCCACATTTCGACGTTCCGCCGCGCCGCCGAGACACTCGGCACGAAGGCGAAGGAGCGGAACATGGACGGCGTCGTCGTGGCGTTCAACGACATGACGCTCTCGTGCCTGAAGTGCCACAACGGGATTCGCGACAAGAAATTCGAGGCGCGGCTGCCGCTCGCCGGATCGGACCGCGTGGCGACCGAGTGACGGAGTGGCTTCACCGCGACGGCGCGTGCCCGCGGAACGGGTACGGGCGAAGCTGATCGACGCAGAGGTAGACGCGCACGGCCTGCATGGCGCGGCCGCCGCGCGTCATCACCATGTCCGGCAGCCGGTCGATCCGGCGGAAGAACGGGGCGAACTGCGCCGCCGGGTCGCCGCCCTCCTTCTTCTCGATGTACAGGCCATCCCAGCCGATCCATTGTTCGGGCCGGCTCCAGTGCGCGAAGCCGCGCGCGTCGTCAGAGCGATAGCAGAGCACGGGCACGGTTCCGCCGGTCTCGAAGGCGAGATGGCCGGAGGCGTGCCAGTCATCGGTGACGAGGAAGGTGTTCGGCCGCGCGAGCAGGCCGCGCGCGCGGAGTTCCTTGCCGACCGATTCCCAGCCGCTGAAGTCGCGTGCCGGCCCGCGCGGCGACGCCGGGAACCAGCCCGAGCGCACGTAGAGCAGGATCGCGAGCAGGATGCCCGCCGCGGCGAGAGAGTACAGGATGGCGATCCGGCGCAGGCGCTCCGGCCGTTCGCGCAGCAGGTCCGATGTGGCGCGGCCGAGGAGCGGGTAGAGCGGCAGGAAGCCGATCCAGCCCCAGTGCGCCATCGAGCCGCGGCTGGCGGCGATGGCGAGGAAGAAGGCGATCGGCACCGTCGCCTGCGCGAGGAGGTGCCGTTCGGCGTCCGGCGCGCGGTGCCACGATCGCAGGCCGCGGACGAGGACGGCGGCGAGCACGAGCCACATCCACGGGAACCAGACGGCCATTTGTTCGCCGACGTACTGTGCAAGCTTGTCGGGCCGGAAGCCGAGACCGACGGCGCGGCCGCCCTGGTAGGCGAACGAGGCCCAACCGTTCCCGGCGTTCCAGAGGAGCGCGGGCAGGAAGCCGAGCAGGCCGATGGCGACGGCGAGATACGGCCCCGGCGAGGCGAGGTGGCGGCGCGCCGACGGCGTCAGCAGCGCGAACGCGACCGCGCCGGCGGGCAGGAAGATCGCGTGGTACTTGCTGGCGATCGCGCAGCCCCAGCACGCGCCGACGACCAGCCATAGGCGCACGCGCGGCGGCTGCGCGAACGCCTCGGCGAGCGCCCAGAGGGTGGCGAAGGCGAAGACGGTGAGTGGACCGTCGGGGAGCGCGAACGAGCCGGCCTTGAGGGCGAAGAAGCCGGTGACGTTGAGCGCGAGCGCGGCGAGGAAGCCGGCGCGGGCATCGGCGAAGAGTCGCGTCGTCAGGAGTGCCAAAAGGACGGTCGACGCGGCGCCGCAGAGGACGAAGCCGAAGCGCAGGGCAAGAGGGGACACGGAGCCGAAGAGCGCGAGGCCGAGCCGCTCGACGAGCATGGTGGCGGGCGGGTGGTCGAACTGGCTCCACGCGGGGTGGACGGTGTAGAGGAAGTTGTAGGCTTCGTCGTTGCTGGCCTCGAGCCAGTACGCCCAGACGAACCGGACGGCGGTGGACACGACGACGAGGGCGAAGAGCGCGGAGCGGGAACCGAGCGCGGGCCAGCGAAGACGCGGCCGGGCGATCGTAGGCTTGAAAACGACCGCCAGCATGGCCGACTCTCCCGGTATCCTGCTTTCGTCGACAGTCAGAGCGAGAAAATGCGGCTTTTCCAATAATTCGTCCTGAATCGACCACTGGTTCGTCGGTACGTTCCGCGTGATCGGGCCATTGTTCGGCGTGCCGGGCCGTGGAGGATCCGACTGGACATACACAAATACATCGCGTAGTGTATATTGATCCGCCCAGGTGATCCGAAGGATGTCCCAAGAGACTGTTCGGCTATGCCCGGTCAAGGCCGGTCTGAAGCAACGTCCGCGAATGACCTATGAACAAGCCAGCGCCGTGGAGTCGCTGTTCGAGGTGCTGGCGAACGATACCCGGTTGCGACTGTTGCACGAGATCGCCCGCCGCGACGAAGCCAGCACGACCGAACTGGCGGAGGCGTTGGAGATGAAACCGCAAGCCATCTCGAACCAGCTTCAACGGCTGCAGGACAAGGGGATCGTCGCCGGCCGTCGGAATGGCAACAGCGTCCTGTATCGAATCGTGGACGGCTGCGTGGTGATCCTGCTCGAGCGGGGATTGTGCTTGATCGAGGAAACGAAGAAGCGGTCCGCCGGTTAGGCGTGCCCGCATTCGCTTCAACCCGGGGGGAACGTTATGGACCGTCGAACGATGATCGGTGGCGCGGCCGGCCTGTTGGCGGGCGCCGCGGGAGTGGGTGCTGCGGCACGGGCGGAGGACAAGAAGGCCGCCGAAACGTGCTGCATGGAATGCTGCGAATGCCGGGAGGCATGTCTGGCGTGCGTCGTCGCATGTCTGGACGAGGCCGGCCGGAAGGACTGCATCAAGCTGTGCCTGGATTGTGCGGAGATCTGCGCCGCCTGCTCCGGCGTCTCGGCCCGGAAGGGACCGATGGCGGCCGCGGTGATGGCGCTCTGTGCCGATGCCTGCGACAAGTGTGCGGCGGAATGCGAGAAGCACAAGGACGACAAGGCCTGCATGGCCTGCGCGAAAGCCTGTCGGGCCTGCGCCAAGATGTGCCGCGAAATGAGCAAAGCCAAGTAACGCACCGGAACGTCGACGATCGGTTCGTGCAACCGTCGCGATCCATCAAAAGCAACAACCGGAGGGAATCCCTCCGGTTGTTTCGTTGTCCGGACGGCTTACTTGATGAACAGCATCTCGCGGTAGGTCGGCAGCGGCCAGAGGTCGTCGGAGACGATGGTCTCGAGCGCGTCGCCGAGGACGCGGAGCGATTCCATGCCGCTGACAACCTTCTCCTTCATGTACTTCGCGTGGCTGTAGGCGTCGCCGCCGGCGTGGTGGTCCACGGCGTGTTCGAGCGACTTCGTCGCCGCCTGGAACTTCGCGATGGTGCTCGCGAGCGTCTTCAGCTCGTCGAGCTGGCCGGCGACGTCGACGCCAGCGGCCTTGGCGGCGTTCACCGAAGCCGCGATTTCGCCCTGATAGCGCACGGCGGCCGGCAGGATCATCGTCTTGGCCATGTGCACCATCATGTTGGCCTCGATGGTGATCTCCTTGACGTACTTCTCGCTGAAGATCTCGTAGCGGCTGTGCAGTTCCTTCTCGGTGAGCACCTTGTACTTCGAGAAGAGTTCGATGCTGGCCTTGGAGATGATCTGCGGGATGGCGTCGACGGTGGACTTGAGGTTCGGCAGCCCGCGCTTCTCGGCTTCCTTGTGCCACTCTTCCGAGTAGCCGTTGCCGTTGAAGATCACCTTCTTCGATTCCTTGAGGATGCCGGGCAGCAGGTCCTGGATGGCCTTGTTGAGGGGCTTGCCGGCCTTGACATCGGCTTCGAGCTTGGTGGCGATGAAATCGAGCGATTCGGCAACGATGGTGTTGAGGACGACGTTCGGCCCGCCGATGCTGAAGCTGCTGCCGACGGCGCGGAACTCGAACTTGTTGCCGGTGAAGGCGAACGGCGAGGTGCGGTTGCGGTCGCCGGCGTCGCGCGGGAGCTTCGGCAGCACGCTGACGCCAACCTCCATGTAGCCGCCCTGCTTCGTGGACTTCAGGTTGCTCGCCTCGAGCTGGTCCATGATGTCCTGGAGCTGGTCGCCGAGGAAGATCGAGATGATGGCGGGCGGGGCCTCGTTGGCGCCGAGCCGGTGGTCGTTGCCGGCGCTCGCGACGCTGACGCGGAGCAGTTCCGGATACTTCGCGACGGCGCGGATGACGGCGACGCAGAAGACGAGGAACTGGGCGTTGTCGTGCGGGTTGTCGCCGGGGTTGAGCAGGTTCTCGCCGGTGTCGGTGGACATCGACCAGTTGTTGTGCTTGCCCGAACCGTTGATGCCGGCGAACGGCTTCTCGTGGAGCAGGCAGACGAGGCCGTACTTCTCCGCGGTGCGGCGCATCACGTCCATGCAAAGCTGGTTGTGGTCGGTCGCGAGGTTGCTGTCTTCGAAGATCGGCGCGATTTCATACTGGCTCGGGGCCACTTCGTTGTGGCGGGTCTTCACCGGGATGCCGAGCTTGAACATCTCCGTTTCGCAGTCGGCCATGCAGGCGATGACGCGCTCGGGGATGGTGCCGAAGTACTGGTCTTCGAGTTCCTGGCCCTTCGGGGGCTTGGCGCCGAAGAGGGTGCGGCCGCAGTTGATGAGGTCGGGGCGGGAGTAGTAGAAGTTCTTGTCGATCAGGAAGTATTCCTGCTCCGGGCCGACGGTGGTGAAGACCTTTTTGGCTTCGGTGTTGCCGAAGAGCCGCAGGATGCGGAGGGCGTGCGGGGAAATGGCCTCCATGCTGCGCAGGAGCGGGGTCTTCTTGTCGAGGGCCTCGCCGGTCCAGGAGACGAACACGGTGGGGATGACGAGCGTGGTGCCGTTGGGCGTCTCGCGGATGTAGGCGGGGCTGGTGGGGTCCCAGCCGGTGTAGCCGCGGGCTTCGAAGGTGGCGCGCAGGCCGCCGCTGGGGAAGGAGCTGGCGTCCGGTTCGCCCTTGACGAGTTCCTTGCCGCTGAACTCGGCCATGGCGGTGCCGTCGCCGGAGGGCGAGAGGAACGAGTCGTGCTTCTCGGCCGTCAGCCCGGTGAGCGGTTGGAAGAGGTGGGTGTAGTGGGTGGCGCCGTGTTCGATGGCCCAGTCCTTCATGGCGCTGGCGACGGCGTCGGCGATGGCGGGGTCGGTGAGTTGCGCGCCCTGCTTGATCGTCTTCTGGAGCGCCTTGAAGATCGGCTTCGGCAGCCGGGCCTTCTGTTCCGCTTCGTTGAAGACGTTCGAGCCGAACAGGTCCTTGAGCGACTTTTCCTTGAACGAGATCCGGTTCAGCTGGTGCGTGGTCGTGGCGATCGTCTGAATCGCACTCTGGCGAGCGGTGGCGGACATTTCGGCTACGTCTCCGGGTGAGATGAGGCACCCCAACGATGGTGGGTCCCCTTCCCCGCGCAAGGTCGCGGCGGCCGGGGGTACGGCCGTTACTGGAAGAGTCCGGGAGAGGATGAACTTATCTTATGGACCGGCGCGGAGTTCCGCCGTGTGGTTCCCTAAAATAGTTCGATGATCACCGTCAAGGTCGCCAACCCCTACGAGCAGCCGCTCGATTTCGCCGCCCTCAAGGCCGCCGCCAAAGCCGTGCTCGAAGGCGAGGGCGTGCGCGCCGCGAAGGTCGGACTCGCCTTCGTCGACAACGCCCACATCCACCGCCTCAACAAGCAGTTCCTCGACCACGACGAGCCGACCGACGTGCTCACCTTCCCCTATTCGGACGCGAAGGCGAAGACGCTCGAGGGCGAAGTGGTGATCGGCTACGAAGTCGCGGCCGAGTACGCCGCCGACCGCGGCCACGCGGTCGACCGCGAACTGTTGCTGTACGTGGTGCACGGCTGCCTGCACCTGTGCGGCTACGACGACACGACGGCGAAGGCGGCCCGGCAGATGCGCGCGAAGGAACGGGAATACCTGGCCAAGTTGAACCTTCCCGACATCACCGACCGGGGCGCATGACCGGCCGGCCGGAATTTCGCTTTTGCATGTTCCGATCCCGACGCGGTATCCTGTGCGGAACGAGCGTACTTCAAAACGGGGATGCGGTGATCGACCCTCGCGTCGGAATGCGGGACGAGGATTTCCAGGCGCCCGCGCCGCCGGGCGATCCGTCACTCATCGAACTCGGCGACCGCCTCCGCGCGCACTTCGAGGCCGACGGCTCCGCGCTCGAACTGCTCGACGACATCCGTCTGTTCATCATGGCGCGCTTCTATCAGACGCCGCCCGAATCCATCGCGGACGAACTGTCGGGCATGGGAATGGACGCCGACTACGCGAGCGAACTCGTCGCGTCGGCGCTGCGCACCAGTCGACACGATCCCCGGGCCGCGCTGGCGCGGCGGATGGCCGAGGCCGACACCGCCGGCCCGCGCATCGATCCGGCGCTGGCGGCGATGACGCGTCCGGCAACCGCCGCCGACACCCCGGCCATGCCCGAAGCGTGTCCGTCGTGCGATCGGCCCCTGCATCCCGTCGCCCACCTGCGCCCCGTGCCGGCGCTCGGCTGGCCGGCGCGGTCGCTGGTCCTGGTCGGCAGCATCCTGTCGGCGATCGTCTTCCTCCTCGGATTGGTCCTGCTCCGGGCCGAGTTTCCCATCGCCATGGCGCGGCTCGCGGTCGTCTGGTTCCCCATCGCGCTGTTGCCCGCGCTCGGCTGCGGAGTCGTCGCGTACCGCTTTCCGCGCGTGGTCCGACTGGCGTGCCGGGGCTGCGGCTGGCGCGCCCGGATCGAACTGCCCCGCCGGACGCGGGCGGACTCGTGACCCGAACGAGAATACCCATCGCCATCGAACACCGGAGCGGACCATGATCCCTCGCATGCTTGCGGCTTGCTTTTTGTTCGCGGTCCCGGCGTTCGCACAGGATTCTTTGCCGGCGAACCTCGCAACCGCGGTCGATGCGGCCGTCCGGGCCGAGATGGAGAAGCAGCAGGTCGTCGGTGCCGCCATCGGCATCATTCGCGAGGGCCAGATCGTGTACCGGAAAGGGTACGGCCTCGCCGACCGCGAGAGGAAGGCACCCGTTACCGTCGATTCCGTCTTCAACTGGGCGTCCAACTCGAAGCCGCTCGCGGCCGTGCTGGCGATGCAACTCGTGGAAACGAAGAAGCTCGACCTCGACGCCGACGTGCGGACGTATGTGCCGGAGTTCCCGGACAAGGGAGCGACGATCACGACGCGGCACCTGCTCTGCCACCAGAGCGGAATCCCGCACTACTCGAACGGAACGATCGTACCGACGGTGCGGGCCTACTCGGAGAAGAACCCGTTCCTCGACCCGATCCATTCGCTCGACAAGTTCAACCGGTCGGCGCTCATCTTCCAGCCCGGCGAGAAGGTGGACTACTCGTCGTACGCGTACATCCTGTTGAGCGCCGTGATCCAGCGGGCGGGGAAGGAGCCGTACCACGAACAGCTCGTGAACCGGATCGCGAAGCCGCTCAGCCTCCAGTCGCTGGAACGCGATGTCACGGCGAACGGTCAGAAGCACTGGACCAAAGGTTATCTCAAGAGCGCGAAGGGCGAAGTCGTGCCGGCCCCCGAGGAGGCCAACGACTGGAAGCACGGTGCCGGCGGTTACAAGTCGAACGTCGCCGACTTCGCCCGCTGGGCCAATGGGCTGCTCGACCGCAAGCTCGTATCGAAAGCGACCGAGGCAACGATGTGGGAACGGCAGAGGACCGCCGACGGCAAGCTCACCACCTGGGGCCTCGGCTTCACGGTGGACGAGCAGGGCGGTCTGCGCGTCTCGCACAATGGTTCGCAGCCCGAAGCGACGTCGCGGATGGTCCTCTACCCGAAGTCGAAGCAGGCGGTCGTGGTGCTCACGAACTGCCGCCACGCCAGCCCGACGGCGATCAGCACCGCCATCTTCGCGGCGCTGAAAGAGAAATGACCGTTCCCTTACTTCCCCATCGCGAACTTCACGATCCGCTGGTGCCCGGCGTCGGCGATGTAGAAGTGCCCCATGCTGTCCTGCGCCATCCCGTGCGGGTGCAGGAACTTGTCGTCCTTCGTTCCGTTCCCTTCCAGCTTCAGCAGAAACGTCCCCTCGGTCGTGAAGGCCTGCACGCGGTCATTCAGGCTGCTCACCCAAACACGGTCCTTCGCATCGACAAACACACCGATCGGGCCGAAGGTGTTCTTCAACATGCCGAAGGTGTACTCGCCGAACGCCCCCGGCTCCGCCGTCTTGCTGCCCCACGCCGCCAGCGGTTTGCCGTCGGCGTCGAACTGCTGCACGCGGCCGAGCACACCCTCCGTCGTGTACAGCCGGCGCTTCGAATCCTGGGCGAGGAAGTGCGGCCCGGCAAAGCGCGACCCGGCTGGTTCGAGGCCGCCAAACTCGCCCGGTTGCGAACCGTGCCTCCCCCACTTGCGAAGGAACTTGCCGTTCGCGTCGAACACCTGGATCCGGTGGTTGCACTGATCGACGACGAGGATCGTCCCGTCCTTCCGCAGTAGAATCCCGCCGGGCTGGTTGAATTCGCCGTCGCCGGTGCCCTTCTTCCCCCACTCGCGCACCGGCTTGCCGGCGTGCGTGAAGACGCCGACCTTGTGCTGGATCATGTATGCGACATACAGGTGTTCGCCGTCCACCGCGAAGCCGCCGACCATCGTCGACTTCCGCGGCGGCTGATCGATCGGCAGCGCGAACTCCGCGACGAACTTCCCCTCCGTCGTGAACAGCTGGATACGGGCGTTGTTCAGGTCCGCGACGAAGACTTCGTCCTTCGGCCCGATGGCGATATGGATCGGCGAGTGGAACTGCCCCGGCTTCGTCCCCCGCTCGCCCCATTCGAGCAGGAACTTCGGCGCGATCGGGTCCGCGGCCCCGAGTGACGGAACGAGGAACAACAGAAGCGCGAGCGGTTTCATGGAAGCGGACCGGAGGCGGGATACCCCTCACGATGAGGGATCGCCCGCCTCCGGTCAATCGTTCCCGGCAAAGAACATGGCGCTCTTTCGATGAAAACGTCGGGCCGGTTACCGGGAACCAAGCCGCATCGGAATCGAACCGGAGGCGCGCAGAAAGTTCCGATCACCCTCGATAGGATGCAGAGGGAGGATCATCGATGGCTCCGAACGAAATCGTTGCCGAAATTCGGCAAATCCCTTTCGAACCGTTCCGAATGCATGTCGTTGATGGAACGAGTTACGACGTCGTTCATCCCGACCAATGCATCGTCCTGCTGACTTCCGTCGTCGTCGGCCTCGAACGCGTTTCCGAAGACGAAGGATTCCAACGTACGGTCAAGATCGATTGCCGATTGATTTCCCGCATCGAACCGATCGACAGGCCACCCACCCCGTCGCGAAAGGGCGAACCGCCGACCCTGACCGCTTAACCCGTTCGGAATTCCAGCCCATCGCGGCTTTCATCGTAATCGACCGTCACCGTGGTACCGTCACGCACCTCGCCGGTGAGCAGCTTCTTGCCGAGCGCCGTCTCCAGTTCCTTCTGAAGCACCCGCTTCAACGGTCGGGCACCGTAGCTCGGATCGTAGCCGATCTTCACCAGGTGCTCCTTAGCCGCGTCGGTGAGCGCGAGCGAAATCTTCCGCTCCGCCAGCCGCTGTTTCAGGCGTTCGAGCTGGATGTCGATGATCTTGCCGAGATCCTTCGTCGTCAGGGCGTGGAAGACGATCGTCTCGTCCACGCGGTTGAGGAATTCGGGCCGGAACGCCTTGCGGAGTTCCTCCATCACGGCATCCTTCATCCGGTCGTACACTTCGCCGATGTGCGTGCCCTTGAACTGCAGGATCTTCTGGCTGCCGATGTTCGAGGTCATCAGGACGATGGTGTTCTTGAAGTCCACGGTGCGGCCCTGGCTGTCGGTCAGCCGGCCGTCGTCGAGGACTTGCAGGAGCACGTTGAAGACGTCCGGATGCGCCTTTTCGATTTCGTCGAAGAGGATGACGCAGTAGGGCCGGCGGCGCACGGCCTCCGTCAGTTGGCCGCCCTCGTCGTAGCCGACGTAGCCCGGCGGAGCGCCGACGAGCCGGCTGACCGTGTGCTTCTCCTGGTACTCGCTCATGTCGATGCGGACCATCGCCTTGTCATCGTCGAAGAGGAACTGGGCGAGGGCGCGGGCGAGTTCGGTCTTCCCGACGCCGGTGGGGCCGAGGAAGATGAACGAGCCGAGCGGCCGCTGCGGGTCGTTGAGGCCGGACCGCGCGCGGATGACCGCCTCGCTGACGGCCTTCACCGCCTCGTCCTGCCCGATCACCCGCTTGTGCAGCTCGTCCTCCAGGTGCAGCAGTTTCGCCTTTTCGCCTTCGAGCAGCTTCGACACCGGCACGCCGGTCCAGCGGCTCACGACGGCGGCGATGTCCTCCTCGCCAACCTCCTCCTTCAACAACTTGTTGCTCTTGGCGGTAAGCCCCGCCTCCATGTTCGCCAGCTTCTTTTCCAGCTCCGGCAGCTTGCCGTACTTCAGTTCGGCGGCCTTGTTCAGGTCGTAGCTCCGCTCCGCGCGCTCGATATCGCCCTTGACCTTCTCGATCTCCTCGCGCGCCTGCTGCAGGTGCCGGACCGACTCCTTCTCCTCCTGCCAGACGGCCTTGAGGGAATCGGACTCCGCCTTCGCGTTCGCCAGTTCCTTCTCCAGCTTTTCGAGGCGGTCCTTGGAGGCGCGGTCCGATTCCTTCTTCAGGGCTTCGCGCTCGATCTCCAGCTGCATCACGCGCCGGGAGACTTCGTCCAGTTCCTGCGGCAGCGAGTCGATCTCGGTGCGGATCTTCGCGGCGGCTTCGTCCACGAGGTCGATTGCCTTGTCCGGCAGGAATCGATCGGTGATGTAGCGGTTCGAGAGTACGGCCGCAGCCACGAGTGCCGCGTCCTTGATGCGCACGCCGTGGTGCGTCTGGTAGCGGTCGTTCAGGCCGCGCAGGATCGAGATCGTATCCTCGACGCTCGGCTGGTCGACGAACACCGGCTGGAAGCGGCGCTCGAGGGCGGCGTCCTTCTCGATGTGCTGGCGGTATTCGTCGAGCGTCGTCGCACCGATGCAGTGCAGCTCGCCGCGCGCGAGCATCGGCTTGAGCAGGTTGCCGGCGTCCATCGCGCCGTCCGCCTTGCCCGCCCCGACGATCGTGTGCAGTTCGTCGATGAAGAGGATGATCTGCCCCTCGGACTCCGTGACTTCCTTCAGCACGGCCTTGAGGCGTTCCTCGAATTCGCCGCGATACTTCGCCCCGGCGATGAGCGCGCCCATGTCCAGTGCGACGATCTTCTTGTCCTTCAATCCTTCCGGTACGTCGCCGCGGAAGATGCGCAGGGCGAGGCCCTCGACGACGGCCGTCTTGCCGACGCCCGGCTCGCCGATGAGCACCGGGTTGTTCTTCGTCCGCCGGCTGAGCACTTGCGTGACCCGGCGGATCTCTTCGTCCCGGCCGATGACCGGGTCGAGCTTCCCCTTGGCGGCGAACTGCGTGAGGTCCCGGCCGTACTTCTCCAGCGACTGATACGTTTCTTCGGGGTTCTGCGTGGTGACGCGCTGGGCGCCGCGGACTTCCTTGAGGGCGGCTTCGAGCCGTTTCTTGGTGAGGCCGAGTTCGCGGAGGAAGTTCCCGGCCGGGCCGCGGTCGTCCGCCATCGCGAGCAGCAGGTGCTCGACGGAGACGTACTCGTCCTTCATGCGCTTGGCTTCGTCCTCGGCGTCGGCGATGAGCTTGTTGAAGCGCCCGCTGCCGTACTGGTTCTCGGGCGCGCCACTGGCGGACGTGACCTTCGGGCGCTTTTCCAGTTCGCGCTGGATCTTGAGCGTGAGCGCGTCGGCGGCGACGCCGGCTTTGTTCAGGATCGCCGGCGCGAGGCCGCGGTCCTGGTCGAGCAGCGCGAGCAGGACGTGTTCGAGATCGATCTGCTGGTGGCCGAGCTTCGCCGCCAGCTTTTGCGACCCGGCGAGCGCCTCGCGGGCCTTTTCGGTGAATTGATCGAGGTTCATGGTGTGGGCCTCCGAATCAAAACAGAGCAAGAGGCGTGCCATTCGAAAATCGGAGGAAAACGGCGGAAATTCGACGTTTCCCCTGTCAAACTGACAGCCGGACGGCAGGAAAAAACCGATGGCGGCGTTGAACTCCGCCGCAATCCCGGATACCCTCGCACGAATCCCCATTCGGAGCCGATCCATGCTATTCGCCAATGATCCGGTCTTTTTGCCGTGGCATGCCCAGACGTTCGAGATGTCGCTCGGCGCGGCGTCAGCGTTCGGCCTGCTCGGCATCGCCCTGCTCGTGATCGGTTTCAAGATCTTCGAACTGGTCACCCCGCGCGTGGATCTCGAAAAGGAACTCGCGGAGAAGAACATGGCCGTGGGCGTCGTCGTCGGCGCGCTGCTGATCGGCATCGCGCTGATCGTCTCCCGCGCCATCGCCGGATAACTGCCATGCGCAAGAGTCGAACGATCAACCTGCTGCTCCTGGGCGGGAGCATTCTCGCCTTCTCGACGTGCATCTGCGCCGGCTGCGGGCGGCGCGATGGCACGGAGGCACGCCTACCGTACGACCCGCCGTGGTACGACGCGCAGGGGAAGCCGATCGCCAAGGAATGGAAGATGGACGAGAACGGCAAACGCTCCCCCGTGCAGACGGTGTACGACGCCAGCGGCAAGCCGATCCAGTTCGACGAGAACGGCAACGCCATCGCGCCGGCCGGCACGGTCTATTCGTCGTCCTCCGGCACGCGCTACTACCGCTCCGGCGGGAGCTGGTGGCCGTGGCTGCTCTCCAGCCGCTCTTCCAGCTATTCCGGCTACGGGTCGTCGTCCTCGTATCGGTCCGGACCGGTGAACACCGGCTCGACCTACTTCGGCGGTTCGCGGCCCGGCAGCAGTTCGGCACCGTCGAAGTCGTCCGGCAGCTTCTTCGGCGGTTCGGTCAGCCGGGGCGGGTTTGGCGGTTCGGCGTCGTCGGCGGGGAGTTGAGCATGGTGGAACTGATCGCGATCGTGAAGCCGTTCCGCGCCGAGGCCGTGCTGGCGGCACTCGCGGAGTTCGGCGTGTCGGCGTGCGTCGTGCGCGAGGTGAAGGGCTACGGCCGGCAGAAGGGCTACCTCGACCGCTATCGCGGCAGCGAGTACAGCACCGCGTACCTGCCGAAGGTGGAGATCGCCGCGTGGGTGCCGGCCGAACGCCGGGACGAAATCGCCGCAGGCATCGCCCGCGTGGCCCGCACCGGGCGCATCGGCGACGGCAAGATCTTCGTGGTGCCGACCGCCTGGCCGGAGATCGAGATCTAAAAGCCCGGAAAACGAAAACGCCGCCCGTTCGGGCGGCGTTCGTATTTCCAACGATCCGAAGTTACTTGATGGTAACCTTCGGGCTTTGGATGTGCTTCTTCTTGTCCTTCTCGACGACCTTGCCTTCGACGGTCGCGTCCTTGTCTTCCTTGCAGACCTTGCCGTGGTACTTCTCGGCGCCGCCCTTGTCGTCGAGGTAGTAGATCACTTCCTTGTCGCCGTCCTTGACCTTGAGCGCGTGGCCGCACTTGTCGGTTTCCTGGAGGGCGCACTTCGTGCAGGTCAGCTTGCCTTCGAGCTTCTTGGTTTCGGCCTTCTTGTCGGCCTTCTTCTCTTCGGCGACGGCGACGAGGCCGAACGAGAGGGCGGTCAGACCGATAGCCAGTGCGAACAGCGAACGCATTGGGGATTCTCCGAGGCGGTGTACGGGTTCGGCCGCCGACATGGCGCCGTAACCCATTAAACAATCTTATAGTCGGGCGCCGCGCGGAATGCAACGACAATTCATTCCGCGCAAGAATTTCACGGTAACCTTCGCGGGTCGACTTCGTGCGCGATACACGCCACGCAATCCCCCTGTCCGACGATCGAAGGGGCGCGCGTCGCGATCAGGATGCCGGCGGACAGGGCCTTCACGTCGAGCGGCTCGCGGTCGGGCCGCTCGAGAAAATGAATGCGGCCGACGGTCTGGCCCGCGGACACGGCGTCGCCGAGCGGCACGACGTTCTCGTACACGCCGGACTCCGGCGCAAAGCGATAGTCGTCCACATGCAGCGCCTGCACCCAGCGCGCCGGCGCGGGACGCGGGACCACCACCCCCTTCAACACGCCGGAATGCGTCAGCACGTTCCGCAGGCCCGACTGCGTGAGGTGGTGCACCTGCGCCGTCACGTTCTCGCTGCCGCCCATTTCGGTCGTCACGACGATCTTCCCCTGATTCTCCGCCTCGACCGGGAGCAGCCCCGTGCCGGCGATGTCGGCGTAGAGAAAGCAGAACTCCGAGTTCCACGCCTCGGTACCGGCGAGCATCGCCTGCCGTTGCGGGCCGGCGGGTACGAGGTGCATGTGCGCGCACGGCACGAAGTCCACGCTGCGGCCGCCGGTGTGGATGTCGATGACGAGATCCGCGAGCGGAAAGAGCACCTTCGTCAGGTAATGGGCGAGGATCTCGCTGACGGTTCCCGTCGGGTTGCCGGGGAAGGACCGGTTGAAGTTCTTCCCGTCCAGCGGCGAGAGGCGCGTGGCCGCCTTGGCCCCCGGCATCGTCAGCGTGGGAATCAGGATCAGTCGGCCGGCGACATCCTCCGCCTTCAACTCGCGGAGCAGCTTCATCACGGCGACCTGACCCGGGTACTCGTCGCCGTGGTTCCCGGCCAGCACGAGCGCCGTTGGACCGGTGCCGTTCGCAATGGTACAAATCGGCACCATGAGGTTCGCCCAACCGCCGAGGTTGTGCGAATAGGGAATGAAGAGGTGGCCGAGCTGTTTGCCGGGCTTCGAGAAATCGACATCGCAACGGATCGGGGACGGCACGGTCGGACTCCGAGGGAGCGAATTAAGCGAGCGGCGGACGTTCCGTGTGGAAGCCCGTCGCGTCCTGATAAGCCTTCGCGAGCGTGAGAAGTTCCGTTTCGCCGTACAGCTTTCCCGTGAACGTGATCGCCGTCGGCACCTTCGCGTCACCGAACTTCGTGAAGCCGTTCGGCAGGCACACCGTTGGGTGACCGGTCAGGTTCGTCAGCACCAGGTCGTTCCCGCCGACGTACACGTCGACTTCTTCCATCACTTTCGCCATCGCCTGCATCAGCTTCGTGCGCAGGCGGTTGGCCTTGATGTAATCGACGGCGGACACAAACCGATAGGCTCGGAACGTGTTCGCCCAGAACGGGCCGTGACCCTCCTCGCCAACGCCGGCGCGGGTGATGTCGTCGAACGCCGCCGCGCACTCGCAATCGAGGATGACGTTGCTGATCGTGCCGGCATAGGCCTCGTTCGGCAGCGCGATCGGCACGAGCTTCACGCCGAGGCGATCCAGCGTCTTCAAGACCGAGTCGGATGTCTCGTTGAAAACGCCGACGCGCAGGTCCTTGACGGTTTTCTTCCCCGGCCATTCGAACGGCCGGCTCACGCTCGTCGGGTCGGCGGGGTCCGCTCCGTGGATCGCGCCGAAGACCAGCGCGCAGTCCTCGACGGAGCGCGCCATCGGGCCGAGCTTGTCCATCGTCCACGAGAGCGCCATGCAGCCGGCGCGGCTGACGCGGCCGAAGGTCGGGCGCAGCCCCGTGACGCCGCAGCGCGTGCTGGGGGAGACGATGCTGCCGAGGGTCTCGCTGCCGATGGCGAAGCCGACGAGGCCGGCGGCGACGGCGCTGGCGGAGCCGGCGGACGAACCGCTGGAGCCTTGCTTCGGGTTCCAGGGGTTGCGCGTCATGCCGCCGAACCACTGGTCGCCGAGGGCGAGCGCGCCGAGCGTGGTCTTGGCGACCATGAGGGCACCGGCGTCCTCGAGCTTCTTCGCGACGGTCGCCTTGGCGTCCAGCGTCTGGTCCTTGAAGTGGGCGGCGCCCCACGTCGTCTTGTAGCCGGGATAAGCGATGAGGTCCTTCGCCCCCCACGGGATGCCGTGGAGGGGGCCGCGCCACTTTCCGGCGGCGATCTCCTTGTCGGCCGCCTCGGCCTGTTTCAGCGCGAGTTCGTCCGTGAACGTGACGACGCATTTCAGGATCGGATCGTATTTCTTGAGCCGTTCGAGGTAGAGCTTGGTCAGTTCGACGGAGGAGATCGCCTTGGTTTTGAGGAGTTTTTGCAGCGTCGTGAGCGGGGCAAAGGCGAGGTCGTCTGGCGATTCGGGCTTCTTTGCCTCGCCGGCCGGGGCCGACACCGTGCCCACGGGTCCCGCGTGGGGCGGCAGCCCGGGCGCGGGGTTGAACTGGATCGCGGGGAGCGTGTCGTTGCCGAGCGTGACCGCTTCGGCGCGCTTCATTCCGGCCAGCGTGCGCGCGAGCGTAGCCGCCACGCGGGTCCGTTCGGCGTCCGTGAGTTCGATGCCGGCGATCCACTCGGCGTTCTTGACCATCTCCGCCGTCACGCCCGTCGGCTTCTTCGCCGCCTCCTGCGCCGACGCGACGACGGCGCGCTGGAACACGGCCCCGCCGACACCGAGGCCGGCCACGGCGGCGATCAGTTCGCGACGATTCGGCATGAAATGGCTCCCAAGAAAGATTCGCCGCGGAGGACGCGGAGAGAAAACGTTGTTTTGGATATTCTCCCTCTGCGTTCTCTGCGTCCTCCGCGGTGAAATCCGTTTTCACCAATAGAGTTTGTCGAGGTTCACGTTGCCGCCGCAGAGGATGACGCCGACCTTGCGGACGTTGGCGAGGGCCTTGAACTCGTCGGAGAGGATGACGGCGACGCCGACGGCGGCGCTCGGTTCGATGCATTGCTTCATGCGTTCCCAGACGAGCCGCATCGCCGTGCGGATCTGGTCTTCGCTGACGGTGAAGACCTTCTCCACGGAATCGCGGATGACGGGCCAGGTGTGCTGGCCGAGGTGGTTCGCGAGCAGGCCGTCGGCGATGCTGTTGGGCGTGGGAATGCGGACCATCATGCCGGCGGCCTTCGACTGCGCCGCGGCGCTGGCCTGAATCGGCTCGGCGCCGAAGACGCGGATCGCGGGGTTGATCCCTTTCGCCGTCAGGCACCAGCCGGCGAGCAGGCCGCCGCCGCCGATGGGGGCGATGACGGCATCGAGGTCCGGCGCGTCCTCCAGCAGTTCGAGGCAGGCGGTGCCCTGGCCGGCGATCACGTCCGGGTGGTCGAACGGCGGCACGGACTGTCCGCCGGTCTCGGCCACGATCTGCGCGGTCATCGCCTCGCGCTCGGCGAGCGACGGGCCGCTGACATGCACGATGCCGCCATAGCCGAGGATGGCGGCCTTCTTCACTTCGGACGCGTTCGCGGGCATGACGATGTGCGCCGGCACGCCGCGCACCTTCGCCGCCATCGCCAGCGCCTGCCCGTGGTTGCCACTCGAATGCGTGACGACGCCCTTCTCGGCGTCCTTCCCCAACTTCAGCACGGCGTTGGTCGCGCCCCGGTACTTGAACGCGCCGGTCTTCTGGAGGTGTTCGCACTTGAAGACAATGGAGCGCCCGGCGAGCCGGTCGATCGTCGCGCAGGTCATGATCGGCGTGCGGTGGACGAAGGGGCGGATCCGTTCGGCGGCGGCGCGGATGTCGTCGAGCGTGGCGGCGTAGGCGGTCATGCGGGGATTCCGAAGGCGAGGTAGGTCGTGCGGCCGAGGGTGGGAACCGAGTAGAGCGCGGGCCAGCCGGTGAGGCGGGCGGCGAAAGCGGCGAAGCGCCAGCAGTCGTCGGGGTTGGCGGGAACGCGGGGGTTCAGGAGCGGGGCGATGCCGTTCAGGCGGCCCCAGGCGAGCGCTTCGCGGGCGCTGCGCGTCAGGCGGTCCGGCACCGCGGCATCGTCCCACGCCCATTGCCATTCGTTCGCATCGGCGTGGTGGATGCCGAGCACCTGGATCGGTACGTACAGGCGTTTGTCGCCGTCGGCGAAGCCGAGGCGGGCATTCGGGAGGTCGAGTTCGTAGGCGGGGAAGGTCGCGAGGGAGAACCGCTCGACGAGGTCGCGCGTGCCGGCCTGGGCTTCCGCGAGCGCGCGTTCCAGCAGCTGGGGGAATTCCGTCGTCGGAGTCATGCGGTTCGTTCTATGTCGCCGTCGTCACTTTTTCTTCTTCGGCGTCGGCGGGGCGACTTTGGCGTCGCTGCCGACGGTCAGCCAGAGGTCGGCGGTGGTGGTCTCGAAGTCGGCGAGCGCGGCGCGGACGGGCCGCGTGAACGTCGGCACGTCCTTTGCGACGGCGACGATGCGGAACGGCTTCGAGATCGCCTTCGCTTCCGTCGACAGTTTCAGCGTCAGCGTCTTGTCGTCCTTGCCCGGCACGCTCGTCGCCGTCACTTCGGGCGGCAGCCCCTCGGCCTTCAATTCCAGCACGCCCTTGAAGCCGGCCTTGCGCGCGACCGTCACGGGAATCTCCAGCGGCGTGCCCGGCGCGAGCGCGAAGCGGTCGGCCGCGACCGTCAGGTCGGCGTCGGGTTCCGGGTGGACGACCCGCACGCGGTAAACGAAGCGCTCGCCGCCGGCGCGGTACAGATCGCGCACTTCGAGCGTCGCGGTATGGTCCTTCGTGGGGGAGTAGTTCAATTCGCAATCGGCGTTCGGCCGCGCCGGCTCCGCCTTCGCCAGAACGGCCCCCGATTCGTCCAGCAATCGCAGCACCGGCGTCAGCGGCAGTTCCAGCGCCCGGCTCTCGATCTGCACCGCGATCGGCTTGCCCTTCGTCAGCTTCACCGGGATCGCGTTCACCGCCCCCGCTTCGGCGATCCGGCCGGTGGCTGCGAAGGGCGGCACGAGCGCCGCCGCCGGTTTCGCGGCCGTGAAGTCGTAGCACGCGAACGATTCCTCGCGTACCGCGACGGCGCTCGGCACGAGCGGCGCGATCGCCAGGTTCCAGCCGGTGGCCTTGGGCTTCGCGCCCGATCCGTTCTGGATCGCGAGCGGGATCGGGAAGTCTTCGTAACCGGCGGTCGACAGCGTCAGCCGGTACACGCAGAGGTCGGAACCGAAGTGGCGGATACTGCTGTCCGGCTGCGAGGGGAAGGCGAAGATGCGGACGCGGTACGCGCCGTCCTTCGGGGCGGTGAACGCGAGTTGCGGGTCGAGGCCGCGGTGATCGTGGTTCTGATCGAGGACGAAACCGTCGGGCGAGACGACTTGCATCACCGCGTCCATCGGCGAGCGGAGGACGTGGTTCGCCACGAGGGTCGCGACGAGCGTCTGCCCCTTGGAAAGCTTGACGGCGAAGACGTCGACGTCGCCGGAGCGGCCGAGCTTGCCGTTGACGACGCACGAGCGGTCGATCGCTTGCGCCTTGGCCACGTCGTCGTTCGGCTCCGCTTCGGCGATTTCGGGCAGAACGCCGAGCACGAACGGCCGCAACGGGCTGGCACCGCTGGCGTCGTGCAGGCGAATCCAGACGGGTCCGGGCTTCGCGTTCGGCGCGATCGTCGCCGTGAACTTTCCCTTGTCCTTGCCGGGTGACAGCGCGACGTTCGGATCGCTCGCCCATGCGGAGACCGGCCATTTGTCGAACGACCCGGACGCGGTGAATTCGACGGTCTGTCCGACTTGTCCGCCGGCGGGGAACAGCGAGGTCAGCGTCGGCGGTGCGGCAACAAGTTCACCGCCGAGAACGCAGAGAACGCAGAGGGAAAACCCAAAGACTGTTTTCATTCTGATCATTTTCTCGTCTCCGCGTCCTCCGCGATCTCCGCGGTGAAAGCGATTTCATCACGCCGAACGGCGCAGGCGGGGGTGGAAGCCGACGTCCGACGGCACGTCGTCGGCGCCGGGGAAGCCGAGGATCGCATCGCCGTCCGGCGTGTCCGCGACGGGGGCGGGCGCGGGCACGTCGGCGGTCGGCGGGAGCGGCACGACGGCGCCGTGCAGCGGGATCGTCCACGGGTCGCCGTCGTCCGGCGGGAGCGGTCGGTGTTCGGCCATGTCGTCCTCCTGACGGGGCTACCAGCGCACGAGGGCGGTGCCCCAGGCGAGACCCGCGCCGAAGCCGCTGACCAGCAGCAGTTCGCCGCGGTTCAGCTTGCCGGCGGCGAGCGCCTCGTCGAGCGCGATGGGGATGGATCCGGCCGACGTGTTGCCGTACCGGTCCATGTTGTTGAAGACCTTCTCGTGCGGAATCTTCAGGAACTTGTTGAGCGACTGCTCGATGATGCGGATGTTCGCCTGGTGCGGGATGATGAGGGCGAGGTCGTCGGTGGTCTTCTTCGCGGCGGCGAGCACGTCGTGGACGGTATCGCGGAGGATCTCGACGGCCCAGCGGTAGACCCCCTGACCGTCCATGTGCATGTAGTGCTTGCCGGCGGCGAGGACTTCGGGCGTGAGTTCCATCGCGCTGCCGCCGGCGGGCCGGCAGAGCATGCCGCCGCCGCTGCCGTCGGCCCCCATGCTATAGGCAAGAATCCCCTGATGCGGCTCGCCTTTCTCGAGGATCACGGCACCGGCCCCATCGCCGAACAGGGGGAAGATTTTCGGGTCGGTCGGGTTCACGATGCGCGAGTTGGCGTCGCCGCCGATGACGAGCGCGCGGTCGCTGGCGCCGCTGGCGACATACGCCGCCGCCGTCACCAGCGCGTACACGAAGCCGGCGCAGGCGGCCTCGACTTCGATCGCCGGCGCGGAGATCTTCAGCCGGTCCTGCACCATCGCCGCCGTGGACGGGAAGGTCATGTCCGGCGAAAAGGTGCCGAGGACGAGGAGGTCGATGTCCTTCGGGCCGTAGCCGGTCTTGGCGAAGCAATCGTTCGCCGCTTCGACGCAAAGGTCGGACGTGGCCTGCTCGGGCCGACAGTGCCGGCGCTCCTGAATGCCGGTGCGCTGCTCGATCCATTCGGCGTTGTAGCCGCGCGCGGCGAAATTCAGGCGATCGAACAGGTCCGCGTTGGTAACGACGACTTCCGGCAGGTACTTGCCCGTTCCGGCAATGCGGATTCCCATCAGGGATTTGCACTTCGGCCGCGGCAGGGGATGGTGCATGGGCGAATTCGGACCGCGGAATTCGGATGGGAACCAGGGAAGGAAACCGGCCTACCCATTATAGAAAACGGCCGGGGTTTTTCCTGCGCCGCATTAGGGCTGGTCGGCGCCGCTTTCCAGAAACCGTTGAAAGGCGAGGGTCGACAGGGCCGTGGCATCGATGCGGAGATTCCCGTCGGTCAGGGCGGTCCGGCATCCGCCCAGCAGGTATTGCGTGCGGAAATCGGCGGAAAAGTGCGTAGTGCTTTCCAGCGTGTATTGCAAACCGCGAACGAAGCCCAGGGCGTCCACGGTCGCCGTCCGGTATTTCGGATAGCGTTGGAGATCGGGCACGGCCTGACGGATGAGCTGGCACGCCGCCGCCAGCCCGCGCGCCGCGTGCGCCGATTCATAGCCCGGTTCTTTCGGCAGACTGCCGGAATCCGTTCGAAACCCGCCGGCCCAGAGGATCTGCTTCGCGTCCAGTTTGCCGTATTGCGCGTGGCAGAGCCAGTCGGCCATTTCGAAGGCGAAGGCCGCCGCATTCGCGTCCTTCGTACGCAGGACGAACTCGACCGCCGCGGGGATCAGCGTGCCGGCCGCCACGGCGTGCGGAGATTCCTTGAACTTCGTCCGGTAATACGCCAGCGAGCGGTTGATCGCATCGGCCGGCGCGTTCGCTTGCGCCATCGCCTGCAATGCCAGACCAGGGACGGCGTGCAGGCTCTCGGCATCGGTTGCGTCGATCGCGAAGGAGCCGTTGGCCCGGAGCTGCCCGGCCAGGTACCCCGTCAACCGGTCCGCCTCGGCGCGGAGCCGGGCGTCGGCCGTCGGCAGCGCCTGGATCGCCAAGGCGAGCGCCGCGGCGAAGCCGATGGCCTGTGGACCTTGCGGTTCCTTCGTCTGCGTCAGCAAGCCCAGAACCGACTGGGCGCCGCTCGCCGCCAGCTTCTCATCGCCGGTGAACGCGGCCGCCTGGCAGACCGACCACGTCGCGAGCGCCTGCCGGAAATCGCTGTCGCCCTCAAGCGGCGCGCGCAGCGCCGGATTGACGCCGAACAGAAAGCGCCCGTGCGGCTGCTGCCGCTGGGCGAGCCAGTCGGCCCCGGCGCGCAGACCGAGGACGGCGCTGGCCGTTTCGGGCGGCAGATTCTTGAGATTCTGAAATCGCTGGATCGCCGGCGGCTTCGCCACGCTCGCGGCGGCGGGAATCACCGGTGCCGGCGCGGTCGCCCCCGTGATGCTCGGCGGCAGCAGCGCCGGCGGCTCCTGCGCGAACGCGGGCAGTGCCAGGACGGGAAGTACGAATGGAAACAAGCGGCGCATGGCGGGACCTCCGTGTCCGATAACGCCATAACGTGATGGATTTCGCGCGATCGGTCAAGCGGAACTCAGGCGATCGGCTGTTCGATCCATCCGCCTCCCAGCACGCGGGGGCCATCGTAGAAGGTAACCGCCTGCCCCGGCGTCACGGCGGATTGCGGTTCGTCGAAGCGCACGATCGCGCCGCCGTCGGCGGTCGCCGTCACCGTCGCGGGGCTGCCGGCGTGCCGATAGCGGATCTTGGTCGTCGTTGCGATCGGCTCCGTCGGCGGATCGATCAGCCAGTTGATGCGCGACGCGACGAGGCCGTCCGACAGCAATTCCGATTCGTCGCCGACGACGACGGTGTTCGATTCCGGCACCAGTTCCAGCACGAACCGCTTCGTCCCGCCGCCGCCGACGCCGAGGCCCTTCCGCTGGCCGACGGTGAACCGGTCGATGCCGTCGTGTTCGCCCAGCACCGTGCCATCCGATGCCACGATCGCGCCGACCTTGTTCGCGTTTGGCCGCCGGCCGCGCACCACATCCACGTGGTTCCCGCTCGGCACGAAGCAGATCTCCACGCTGTCCGGCTTCGTCGCCACGCCCGCCAACCCGGCCTCGGCCGCGATCTCCCGAATTTGCGGCTTCAAATAACCGCCGACCGGGAAGAGCAGGTGATCGAGGACCTCCCGCTTGATGCCGTGCAGAACGTAGCTCTGGTCCTTGTCCGGGTCGGCACCCTTGTGCAGCTCGTTGCGGCCGTCCGGCCCCTTCACCACCTGCGCGTAGTGCCCCGTCGCGATGAAGTCCGCGCCGAGCTTCTTCCCGAACTGCCAGAGCTGGCCGAACTTCAGCCAGTTGTTGCACACCACGCACGGGTTCGGCGTGCGGCCCTTCAGGTACTCGTCCGCGAAGTAGTCGATGATCTGATTGAACTCGTGCTCGAAATCGAGCGCGTAGAACGGAATGTCCAGCCGGTCCGCGACGCGGCGGGCGTCCCCGGCGTCGATGGCCGAGCAACAGCCCTTCTTGTTGTCGCGGCGGGCATCCTGTTCGTCGGTGTGCGAGCCGGTGCGCATGAACAGGCCCAGCACGTCGTAGCCCTGCCGCTTCAGCAGGACCGCCGACGCGGAGCTGTCCACCCCGCCGCTCATCGCCAACACCACGCGCGCCGCCATCGAGTCATCCTCCGGATACTACAGTTTAGAGGATTCGGCCCGTAAAGTGTTCGGGGCCGCACCGGAAAGGAATCGCCTTCATGCCGCTCTGGCAAGCCGCCGTCCTCGGCCTCGTGCAGGGCCTCACCGAATTCCTGCCGATCAGCAGCACGGCCCACCTCGTGCTCGTCCAGGAATGGTTCGGCCGCACGCGCGAGGAATTGGCGAACGATCCGATCACGGTCGTCATCCAACTCGGCACGCTCGCCGCCGTCGTGCTGTACTTCCGGCCCGAAATCGTGCGAATGATCGCGGGCCTCGGCGCCGACCTGCGGACCGGTCGCATCGTCGGTTCGACGACGCCCGACGGCCGGCTCGCGAAGCTCGTCCTCGTCGCGACCATCCCCGCGTTGGTCGTCGGCGCGGCGTTCGGCTCGAAGATCAAGGCGCAGTTCTACAACCCAACCGCCATCGCCCTCGTCTCCATCGTCTTCGCGCTCGTGCTGGCCGCCTCGGAATGGTGGGCGAAACGGCGCACGGCCCCGCCGAGAACCGAGACCGATCTGAGTTGGCTCGACGCGCTGATTGTGGGCCTGTTCCAGGCGTGCGCCCTCATGCCCGGCGGCTCGCGCTCCGGCACCACGCTCACCGCATGTCTGTTCCTCGGCCTCGCCCGGCCCGCCGCGGCGCGCTTCTCGTTCCTCATGTCCATCCCCGCCATCGGCGCCGCCGGCGCGAAGGACCTTTACGACTGGCTGAAGAAAGGCGACGCCGACTTCGAGCGCCAGGCGATGAACCTGCTCGTCGGCACGCTGGTGTCGTTCGTCGTCGGCTATGTCTCGATCGCGTGGCTGATGCGCTTCCTTCAACGCTACTCGACCGCTGTCTTCGTCGGCTATCGGCTGGTGCTGGGCCTCGCGATCCTCATCCTCGTCGCCCGGGGAATCGTCCCGCGATAACGGGCGAGCCGGGGGCAGGCACGTTTTCATTTCGGCGCCCCCGCGGCCGCTCCCATGCTGCGCTTCAGATTCGCCAGCAGCGTTGCCTTCGCATGCGCCACGGCCTTCGGTTCGGACGCATCCCGACCCGCGCGGATCAACTCGTCGCGTGCCGCCGCGACGATCGGGGCGAACAGCGGCGTCGCCGCGAAGGCCTCGACCGCCTCCTCCTCCGTCTGTGGCGGCGGCAGGGAGTCCAGGTCGAACTCGTCCTCGTCGTCGTCGTCGAGTCCATCGAATGCGTCGCAGTCCATCGCCAGCTTGGCGATCGTGCCGAGCCGTTCGACATCGGCCTTGGTCGGCAGCTTCGGGCGATCGTCGTCGCGTGCGCGCACCGTGTCGTCCGTCGCCTTCGGCTCCGTGGCGCCCGCGAGATCGCGCCCGTGGCGCAGGCGGGTCTTCTCCAGATCGAAGAGCGCCCGCGCCGCCCGCTCGGCCACGCGCTCGTCCGGGTGTGCCAGTTGCGACTGGTAGAACAGCGCCGCCGCGAAGACGGCTTCGCCCCACGCGGCCTGCTTCCCCTCCGGCGTGGCCGGCACGGGGATCGGCGCCGGCGCGAACTGTCCGGCGATGCGGTTGTGAAGCTGAGGAGCGGTCGCGAGCATGGGAATTCTCCGGAAGTCCAGTTAGCCGGAGCATTCGAGATGAGTGAACAAAAGTCAAGTAAAATGAATGACGATGTGGAGAACTCAATTTCATGAGCGTCGCGGCGTAAGCCCGACGTGTTTTCGTTGATCCTTAAAGTCTCGATGGACAGACACGTCCCGCTGACGCCGGGAGGTTCCGGTTCGCCGTGCGTATTGTGTTGAATGCGTCGGGATCGCCGGCCAGAATGGGGAGCGTCGAATCCATCGCGTGCCACCGGTTGGGAGAAGCAGGCGACATCGGCTTACGTAGCCGACGCATCCGGCATGCAGGGATTTTTGATCACCGGGGGCGTAGCAGATGGCCGGAGCTGAGAGACCACCGTTGCGCCAACCGTCCGACCGGAAATCCGACCTGCGCGGCAGCCTCGTCGGGTGCCTGGCGTTTGTTGGCGCGTTCGCGCTTTGTCTGGTGGCCAGCACGGCCGTGGCCTCATGGGCTACCCGCGACCTCGCGCGGGACGAGGTCTACAATGCGCTGTATGCGGACGGGATGTTCGCACAGTGGTGGTGTGGCGGTACGCTGGTCTCAGCCACGGTGGCCCTCCTCGCGGGCACGGTGTGTGGCCGCTGGGCGAGAGGTGATCGTGTCTAATCGTTCTCACTGACCAAACAACTAACGAACTCATCCACCCGGTGGTTCGCGAACCGCTGTTTTGCGTGGCACGGTGGGCGTTGCCTCCCGCGCACTTCGTCGTGGCGGCTTCACCGTTTCCGCTTCGTCAGCGGCTGCACGGGCGGGAAGTCGCACAGCGGCACGCTTTCGCCGGGGGCGCTCAACACCTCCGCCAGCGTGGTGGCGCGGAAGGCGTCCTCCACCATCGCAAGGGCGTTGTCCAGCCGGCGGTGCAGGGGGCAGAGGTTCGCGCCGTGCGAGGATAATTCGAGCGGGCAGGTGCGGATGCGGACGATGGGGTCGACGGCGTTGACGACTTCGAGGACGGTCAGCTCTTCGGGCTTGCGGGCGAGGGCGACTCCGCCGCCGACGCCGCGCCGGCTCACGACGATGCCGCCGCGCACGAGGCCCTGCATCACCTTCGCGAGGTACGCCGGCGGCACCTTCGTCGCTTCGGCGACCTGTTCCGTGGCCGCGCTGCCCCGGTTCTGCGCGAGGTAGACGACGGCCCGGAGAGCATACTCGACCGTCTGGGAGAACATGTCGGTTCCCAACGTCGAACGCGGAAAACGGAACCCGGATTGATTTATCCGAAATTCCGCTTTCCGCGTCCGGAAATCCAATTGAAATTACGCGGGCAGCAGTGCCTGATCGGCGACCTTCTGGATCGCCTGATCGATGACCGACGCCAGCGCGGCGCGGATTTCCTTCGGATCGCTCAAGGTGATGTTGTCCTTCTGGACATTCAACTGGCCCGACGCGGAGACGGCGGCCAGCCCGTCGATGATCTGCTCCTTCGTGTTTTCGCCGTTGAGCAGCGGGATCAGGTGGCGGTCCAGGTCGTTCAGGCGGAGCACTTCGTGGCGGCGGTTCGTGACCGACGCGGCGCGGCCGGCCTGCATCCGCGCCCACTTGAGCGCCAGCGGCTTCTCGCCCGGCTTCTTCTGCACCACGATCGGCATGCCGTGCAGCTCGATCAGGTCGCTCGACATGTAGCAATTGAGGAGGCCGATCGCCACCACGTTCGTATCCTCGGCGACCTGCTTCGGATCGTTGGCGTCGCCGCCGATCCGTTCCCGCGCCGTCTTGCGGAGCACGTCGAACGGCACCGTGCCGGGGAACGCCTCGCCGAGTACCTGCATCACGGCCTTGAGCAGCGGGCGGTTCGTCGCCATCTGCATCCCGCTCGCCGACTTGTACTGGATGTTCTCGTCGGTGTTCAGGTTCGTGACGGGCGCGGCCGGCCGGGCGCCGCTCGCCACGTGCAGCGTCCGCAGCACGTCGGGCTGCACGCTCCAGTTCGGGTTCACCTTGCTGTGCACCAGCAGCGTCTCGCGGAACATCCGGTTCCGCAGGAAGTCCATGTACTGCTCGGCCTGGATCTGGTCGGTGGCGAGGATCTTGAGCGTCTTCTCAATGTCCGGACCGAAATTGCCCGTCACCATCGTGCCGACGCGCGACTCGCCGAGGTAGCGCAGGCCGTGGGCGCCGGCGCGGGCCATGAACTGGTGGAAGTAGAGCGGCTCGTTGTTCTCTTCGAGGTGCTCGTGGTACAGGTAGTGGTCGGCCTGGTGGCGCAGCGTTTCGAGTTCGGTCTTGAGGAGCTGCGAGTACGGCCCTTCCTGCTTGACGGACTGCGCGAGGAAGTCCAGCAGGGCGCGGGCCTGCTGGGTGCGGAGTTGCGGGGTGTTGAAGCGGCCAGAGTGGTAGCGCATCATGTCGCGGATCATGCCGCGCATGTGCCAGCCGGGGTAGGTGTTGTAGCTGACGTAGGCAATGCCGTTGGCGGTGAGGTTCTTGTCGAAGATGTCGAAGATCTTTTCCTGGACGTGGTTGGGCACCCAGGAGAAGACGCCGTGGCAGATGATGTAGTCGAACATCCCGTAGCCGACGTCGACGTCGGTGATGCTGGCGTGGCGGAGGGTGAGGTTCTTCAGGCCGAGTTCCGCGACGTTCTTCTGGCCGTCCTCGATCTGGCGCTTCGACAGGTCGATGCCGACGAACTGGCTGTCCGGGAACATGTCCGCCATCGGGATGAGGTTCCCGCCGGCGGCGCAGCCGAGTTCGAGCACGCGGCAGCGTTGCACGGGCACCGGGCGCAGGCCGAAGAGCGAACCGATCACGAACAACCGGCTCGGGTGAGTCTGGCTGAACGGGTGGCTCTCGTAGGGCACCTCGTCGTAGCTGTTCGTGGCGGTGGGGGCGACGGGGTTCACGGCCGGCGGGGTGGACATCATGTCTTGCATCGCAGGGCGCCTTTGCTGGAGAGTGTGGGTTGATGCTACGGTCAGGACGTATCGACCGACGGGACGGTTTGACTTTCGGCCGAATCCCCGTCGGTCCGAGCGGAATACGCCGACTGGGGGAAATGCAACGAGCCTACCGGTTGTCGGTAGGCTCGGAAGACGGAATGATCCGGTTTAGCGAGGCTTTCGGCGGAATCCGCCCGGCAGGGCCTTGGGCGACGGCAGCGGCGCGGGGGTCGGGTCGACGATGGGCAGCAACCGGTTGTGAACGGTCACCGGCAAATCTTCGCCCAAATCGATGGTGCGAAGTTCCCGTTCCATCGACTTGCGGGCGTGGATTTCTTCCCGGTCGACCGAAACGTTGTCGGGGGCATGCACGCCGATCTTCACGCGGCCCTGACCGATTTCCACGACGGTGACGCGAACGGTATCGCCGATAATGATGGATTCGCCGATTTTGCGGGAAAGGACGAGCATCGCGAGTTCCTCCTTGATGATAATTTTCCGCCATCAGCGGAAAAGTGCGGCTTCCTGCAACGTTTCTAACGATTTTACCGAGCTTGCCGGAAAGTCTTACAGCTCGGATTTCATCGATTTTTCCGAATTCCTCTTGCCAGTCTAGTTCCGTCCACCCGGCAAAGTCAAGCGCCACGAACAAAAAAACATCTTGACGATCGGATTTTCTCTCAAGTTCCAACAAAAAAAAGAATCGGCGGCTCTGGGGAGCCGCCGATTCCTGGGCGTACCGGGGACGGATCGGGGTTAGCCGACCAGTTCCTTGATCCACTTCGGCTTGTCGCCGGCGATGTAGTAGGGTCGGCCGAGGTTGTCGCGGACGTCGGCGACGGCTTGCGGGGTCGGGTCGATGCCGAGGCCCTTGTAGATGGTGGCGTAGAGGTCGAGGATGTCCGTGGGGTTGTCCTTGACGCTGGTGCCGTTCTCGTCGGTGGAACCGTAGGCGACGCCGCCCTTGATGTTGCCGCCGCCGACGACGACGGACCAGCAGCGGGGCCAGTGGTCGCGGCCGCCGTTCTGGTTGATCTTCGGGGTGCGGCCGAAGTCGCCCATCCACACGATGACGGTGTCCTTGAGTCGGCCGCGGTCGGCGAGGTCGCGGGTCAGGGCCGACATGCCTTTATCCAGTTCCGGCAGGCGGCGCTGGAGGGCGGCGAAGATGCCGTTGTGCATGTCCCAGCCGCCGAGGCTCACTTCGACGGCGGCGACGCCGGCTTCCACGAGCTTGCGGGCGAGGAGGCAGCCGTTGCCGAAGCCGGTGCGGCCGTACTCTTCGCGGAGCGACGCCGGTTCCTTGTCGAGGCTGAAGACTTCCTTGCGGCTGCTGGTCACGAGGTTCAGCGCCTTGTCGTAGACTTCCTTGTGCGCCTTGGCGGCGTCGGCCGGAACGTTCGTCTTGAAGCTGCCTTCGAGCGATTCGAAGAGCACCTTGCGGCGGTCCATCTGCACGCCGCTGACGGGCGGATTGACGTTTTCGGGCGGTGCGCCGGCGTTCTGGACGTTGAACGAGGCGTACTTCATGCCGAGGAAGCCGGGGCCGACGCGGCCGCCGCCGACGCTGATGAAGCTCGGGATGTCGGCCTGCTTCATCGCTTCGACGTCCATGGCCTGGTAGTAGGACATGATGGAGCCGATGCTCGGGAACTCGACGAGCGGGTTCGGCGAGCGGCCGGTGTTCATGAGGAACGTGCCGCGCTGGTGATCGCCTTCCCGCGTCTGCAGGGAGCGGACGATCGACAGGTGCTTCATCTGCTTGGCGACGTTCGGCAGGTGTTCGGTGATCTGCACGCCGCTGGCGGTGGTGCTGACCGGCTTGTGTTCGCCGCCGTTCGGGCTGCCGGGCTTCATGTCCCAGAGGTCGATCGTCGCCGGGCCGCCGCCCATCCACAGGATGATGAGGCTCTTGTTCTTCTTCTTCATCTCCGCCGCCTGGCTGCGGAGGTTCGCCAGGAACGACATTCCGGGTACGGTGACGGCGGCCGCGCCGGCGGCGTGGGCCATGAAGTGACGGCGGTCCGTGATTCCGAACATCGCGTAATCCCTCGATTGATTGGCCCGGCGGGCCGGAGAACGGTTTCCGTGATTATGGGATGAAACCCCGCGCCCCGCAATAGGTTTCGCCGGGTTCCCCTCACTGACCTTTCCGACGCCGCCCCCCGCGCGGAAGTTCCCGCCTTTTGAATTCGGATTGCGGAATTCCGAATTCGGAATAGAAGAAGCCCTGTTGGCGGTCGGGATTTCCTTGGAATTCCGCGTTCCGATGTCCTCGCTCCGGAGGCGGCCATGTATTGCCCTACCTGCAACCATTTGAATGTCCCCGGCGCCGAGGACTGCGAAAAGTGCCAGGCGGACCTCACCGCGCTCGACCGGCCCACGCCCATCGACAAGGTCGAGGCCAGCCTGATGTCCGAGCCGGTCTCGTGCCTCAGCCCCAAGCCGCCCGTCACCGTCCGCGAGCTGGCGTCCCTCGCGGACGCCATGAAGACCATGATGGACCGCGGCGTCGGCGCCCTCCTCGTCGTCAACGCCCAGAACCAACTCGTCGGCATCCTCACCGAACGCGACTTCCTCACCAAAGTCGCCGGGCAGCCCGGATTCGAACAGCTCCCCGTCGGCGAGTTCATGACCGCCGCGCCGGAGACCGTCTCCCCCCTCGACCCGCTCGCCTTCGCGATGCAGAAGATGGACACCGGCGGCTACCGCCACCTGCCCGTCGTCGGCGAGAACGACCGCCCCATCGGCGTCGTCTCGGTGCGCGACGTGCTCCGGCACATCACGCGCCTGTGCAAGGAATAGATTCCCTCATACTTGGATCGCACCATGTTCACGCTCTCCGCCTTCGCCGACGAAATCTCCCCGGACCCGCGCGAGCAGGTCGCCGTCCTCAAATCCGCGAACGTCCGGCACATCGAGTTCCGCTCGATCCACCAGACGAACGTGCTCGCGCTCTCCGACGATCAGATCGCCGAATTCAAGAAGCTGATCGACGGCGAAGGCGTCGCGCTCTCCGCCATCGGCTCGCCCATCGGCAAGGTGCCGATCGATTCCCCCTTCGAGCCGCACCTCGACAAGTTCAAGCGCGCCATGGAACTGTGCCACCGCCTCGGCACGTTCAACATCCGCGTCTTCAGCTACTATCCGCCGGCGGACAAACCCTTCGACGGCAACTGGGCGCCCTACCGGGACGAGGTCATCCGCCGCATGCGCGTGAAGGCCGAGATGGCCGGTAAGGAACGGATCAAGCTATTCCACGAGAACGAGCACAAGATCTTCGGCGACAAGCCCGAACGCGTCGCCGACCTGATGAAGTCGGTGAACCACCCCGCGCTGCGCTCGGCGTACGATGCGGCGAACTGGGTTTATTGCGGCTATGATCCGAAGCTCGGCTGGGAACTGACGAAGGACTTCGTCGAGCACTTCCACATCAAGGACTGGAAGGGCACCGGCGAGCAATCGCACACCGGCTGCCTGCCCGGTTTCGGCGATGGCCAGATCGCCTGCAGCATCTACGACGCCGTGAAGCGCAGTTACGACGGCTTCGCCGTCATGGAGCCGCACCTCCGCGGCGGCGGCCCGACCGGCGGCGTCACCGGGCCGGACCTGTTCCCCGTGGCCGTGCAGGCCTTCCGCAACATCCTCCGCGTCTGCGGCGGTCACGAACGGTTCTGATTCGTTTCCGTTCGGAAGTCTTCGGTGCCGCACTCGGCTCCGAAGACTCCGCCTCGCGGTTATTCGACGAGGGTGGTATTCATTCCGGATTCTTCTTCGCTTCCACCGCTTGCCGGAAGACCAATACCTTCGCCTTGTCGCGCGCCTCGGATTCCGGCAGGTCTTCCGGCCACCAGAACAGGAGCTTCGCCGGGTTGCCGGTATCGTTCAGCACGTTCATCGCGTCCGGGAAGCGCGGCAGGCGCGAGTGCGGGGACTTGCCGCCTTCGAGGATCACCCAGCGCGCCGCGGGTTGCGCCGGGTCCGGCGGCACGGCGCGCAGGCTCCGGCCCGAATACCATTCCGCCCAGCAATACGGATCGATCACCGCATCGTTCGGCCCGACGTGCGCCGCGAGGTAGCGCCCCGCGTGGGGGTGCCCGGCGCGGCCCGCGTGCGGAATCTTCACCGCCGACGGCACCGACGCGACCACGATGGCGGCGAGCAGCCCGCGGATCCCGCCGCGATGGCCCAGCCCGACGATCTTGCCGATCGGTTCCAGCGCCGACGCCGCGAAGATCGCCAGCACCAGCACGATCGCGACCGTATGCCGCTCCGAGACGTAGCCGATCTTGAACGCCAGCGCGGCGAGCACCGCGACGTTGATGAGCGCGAACATGGGGAGCGCCGCCAGCCCCGGATCGGCTGCAATCCGCCGACGATGGACCACGACTCCGATCAGACCGAGGAAGAAGGCGGTGTAATGCGCCGCCTTGGAGGTTTCCTTCGCGATCGCCGCGACGGCCCACGACGTCTGGTTTCCGCCCTGGTAGAAGTCGGCGAACAGCCCGGCCGGTCGCGGTGCCTGCGCTTCACCCTGCGCCTCGCCCTGCCAGAGCGGCCGCGGCGACTTCCCCTTCAGCCGTTCGATCAACTCGTTGAAGGTCGATTTGTTCGAGACGCCGCCGATCATGGCCATATACGGACCGCCGACGATGGCGAATCCGACGCCGAGCGCCGCGAGATGGCCGAGCGCCTCGCTCCGCGTCCAGGTGCGGAGGATGCCCGCGCCGGCGGCCGTCAGCCCCAGCGCCAGCGGCAGCATGATCCCTTCCGGCCGCACGAGGTAGGTCAGCCCGGCGAACAGGCCGGCGAGCACCATCATCCCCGGACTGCGCCGCCGCAAGCCCCGGGCACCGAACAGCAGCCCTGTCGTCGCGAAGAGCAGGTACGTCGATTCCGAGAGCGTGTCCGACGTGAGGTGCGCGATGGTCGGCAGCGTCTGGAAGATCAGCGCGCCGGCGAAGCCGACGAACCGGCTGGCGAAGAGCATCCGGCCGAGCCAGTAGGTGGGGAAGACGGCGAGCGCCGCCGCGAGCAGGCTCGCGAGCTGGGCCGCCTTCAAGTAGCGGTATTGGGGTTCACCGGCCGGCAGGACCTGCGCCACGGCGAGAATCGCCACCGGATATCCGGGGGGATGCACGGAGCGGCGGACGGTTTCCGCGACCGTCGATCCTTCGCCCTTTTCGGTCAGCCGGGATTCGCCGAGGTTGATGGCGATGCGCGCGAACTCGAGGCCGTCGCGCGCCGTCACGTTCGTTCGCGCGACGAGCCAGCCGTGCAGCGCCAGCGAGACCGCGAGCAGCGCCAGCAGGCAGCCGTAGTCGATCGGCGTCAGTATCCGGCGGGGGGCCACGACTTCGAGTTTCGCCCCGACGCGCGCGTCCATGCACTCTCCTCGTCCCGGGATGGTCCGGGATCGTAGGCTAGATTCCAACGAACCGTCAAGCCGGGAATGGCGCGGAGCCGAGCATGCTGGAAGTCGACGAAACGATCCGGATCCCGTCGGAGGAATTCGCGTGGAGCTATGCGCGCTCCGGCGGCCCGGGCGGGCAGAACGTGAACAAGGTCGAATCGAAGGCGGTGTTGCGCTGGCCGATGGCGGCGAGCGAATCGGTTCCCGTGCGGATCAAGGTCCGCATCCGCGAACTCTTCCCCAGCCGCGTGACCGAGGATGGCGACCTCCTCATCAGCTCGCAGGAACACCGCGATCGGGAGCGCAACCGCGAGGCGTGCCTGGCGAAGCTGGTGGAGCTGATCCGCAAGGCGGCGGAGCGGCCGACGCCCCGCCGCGCCACGAAGCCGACGAAAGGCTCGAAGCTGCGCCGCCTCGTCGCGAAGAAGCACGACGCGAAACGGAAGGCGAACCGGACGGTGAAGGACGAATGACCGGAAGTGCGGAGTGCGGAATGCGGAATGCGGAATGCGGAATGAAAACCAAGACCGTTTAGCGGCGAGGCGGAGTCTTCGGAGCCGAGCGCGCCGCCGGGGATAAGCGGAATGAAAACCGCGCCAGCCAAATGAAAACAGACCGGCGATCGCCGGTCCGTTCGTGGATTTGTCGTGCAATCACTTCGCCTTGTCCGGCTCCATGCCGAGGGTGCCGGCGACCATGTTCGCCATCCCGCCGGTGGTGCTGCGGCCGTCGTGGTAGCCCCACATCCCCTTGAGCAGTTCGTAGGACATGATGCCGCCGAGGAAGGTGAACAGGAAGGTCAGCGCCAGCGGGGCGATGATCCAGCCGGGCCACTTGGCCGGGGGCGCGTAGCCGCCGGTCGGCACCGCGTCCTCGTCGTCGTCGGTGCGGCGTCGCACGCCGGCGAGCGCCTCGCTCGCGTCCTCTTCCTCCTCGTCGTCCGCGGCGGCGGCCTTCTTCCGCTTCTTCAGCGCCGCCGCGCCGGCCGCGGCCGCCCCGGCCCCCGCCAGC